>NZ_JBVKDU010000004.1:0-582715 GCF_055633595.1 Amycolatopsis sp. NPDC114504
TCCTGGCTTCTTCTTGAGCCAGAACGACCACCCGCCTCGCGCGGTCGGTGAACCTCTCAAACATGTGCACTCCCTCGACTGCTGCGCCGGCGGCCTGGTCGCCGCCCGAACCGGTTCCGGGCTCCCGCGCGACGTTCCCGGCCAGCACCAGCCGCAGCCGTTCGCGCAGCCCTCCGGGATCGGCACCGAGCCGGGTCAGTAGTTTCGCGACGACCTCGGAGCCCTCGAGCAACCCCAGCAGGAGGTGCTCGGTGCCCGCCTGGGAATGCCCGCGCCGCAACGCTTCGTGCAGTGACCGCGTCAGGATCACCTGCGTGTGCTCGGCGTACGGGACATGCCGGGGCGGATGCGCGCTGCGCGCACCGAGCAACGCGATCTGCTCGCGGGCGCGGGTCGGCTCGATGCCCAGCACCAGGATCGCGAGCTCGTCGCCGACGCGGATCAGCCCCAGCAGGAGGTGTTCGGGCCCGCACCGGCCGTGGCCGAGGGCCCTGGCCTCCTCCTGCGCCAGGAAAACCACGCGCCGGGCGTCACCGGTGAACCTCTCGAACATGGGCACTTCCTCGGTCACGGTGACTCAGGAACCCGCGTTTCGATATATGTTAGAGTATCTATCTTGGCGCAACAAGGCTTCCACCTGCCCAGACGCGCACGTCACTTGCAGTCTGATCACCTTCTCCCGGCACCCGGAGGCCGCATGGGCATTCCCGGAAGCGCGACCGCCACCGCGGGACCCGCCCGGCCGCCGGTCCGGTCGCTCCCGCGCGACTGGGCGGAGTTCATCGGCCGGATCGGCCGCACGCCGATGGTCCCGGTCCGGCTCCGGTTCCGCGGGACCGAGCGGACGCTCCTGCTCAAGCTCGAGGGGTACAACCCGCTCGGCTCCATCAAGGACCGCACGGCCTACAGCCTGCTCCGCTCGCTCGAGACGACCTGTCCCGGCGAGCGCCTGACCGTGGTGGAGTCCACCTCCGGCAACCTCGGTGCCGCGCTCGCCGCCCTCTGCCACCTGCGCGGCCACCATTTCATCGCCGTGGTCGACCCGCGGGCCTCCACCTGCAACCTGGCGCTGATGAAGCGCTTTCACGCCCGGGTCGAGACCGCCGTGCACGCCGACCGCACGGGCAGCTTCCTGGCCGACCGGATCGCGCTCGTCGCCGCGCTCGTCGACAGCGTGCCGGGGGCCCGCTGGACCGACCAGTACGCCAACCCGGCCAACCCCGCCGCGCACTTCACGGGCACCGGGCCCGAGATTCTGGCCGAAGCCGGCCCGGCGCACGACCACGTCTTCGTCGCGGCGTCCACCGGCGGTACCGCCGCCGGCATCGCCGCCTTCCTGCGCGCCGCGCGCCCGGACCGGCCGCCGCGGATCGTCGGCGTCGACGCGGTGGGGTCCGTGGCACTGGGCGGACCGGCACATCCCCGGCACCTCGACGGCCACGGCGCGAGCCGTCCTTCGGAGTTCGTCCGCCCCGGCGACCTCGACGAGGTGGCCGCGGTCGCCGACGCGGACGCCGTCGCCGTCTGCCGGCTGCTCGCGGGCCAGACGGGCCTGTGGGTCGGCGGGTCGAGTGGCGCGGCCGTCGCGGCTTGCCTCGCGCGGCTGGCCGAGGGCCACGACGTCGGGCTCGCGGTCTGCGTCTGCCCGGACGACGGCGCGAAGTACGCCGACACGCTTTACGACGACGCCTGGGTGCGCGCCCGCGGCATCGACGTCGCCTCGGCGCTCGCCGGCTACGCCGAGCACGGCGTGGCGTTCTCCCCGCTCGCGGGGCCGTGATGAGCACGCCACGCCGTCGCGGCGGTCTCTCCCAGCGGTTATCCTCGGTTCATGGCCAATGCCTTCGCCGTCTTGGCCGAGCCCGCTCGCCGCGACATCCTGCAGCTGCTGCTCGAACGCCCGCGCCCGGTGAGCGAGCTGGTGGAACAGCTCGGGTTGTCCCAGCCCGGTACGTCGAAGCACCTCAAGGTCCTGCGCGACGCGGGGTTCGTCCGGGCGCGGCGGGACGCCCAGCGCCGCATCTACGAGCTGCGGCCGGAGCCGCTGGTGGCGCTCGACCGGTGGCTCGCGCCCTACCGGCTGCTCTGGTCGGAACGCCTCGACGCGCTGGAGCGGCACCTGGACGCGACCCGCGATGCTGATCCTGAGGCGCCGTGACGTCGACGCGATCCTCACCGGCCGCGACGCGGCCGTGCTGGCGGCGGTCCGCGCCGCCTACCTGACCCACCGCGCCGGGCAGACCGCGCTGCCGCATTCGGTGTTCCTGCGGTTCCCCGACTCACCCCGCGACCGGATCATCGGCCTGCCGGGCTACCTCGGCGGCGAACAGCCGGTCGCCGGGATGAAGTGGATCGCGTCGTTCCCGGGCAACCTGGCGGCCGGGCTCGACCGCGCCAGCGCGGTGATCGTGACGAACTCGCCGCGGACCGGGCGACCCGAGTACCTCGTCGAGGCGTCCCTCATCTCGGCACGCAGAACCGGAGCGAGCGCGGCGCTGGCGGCCGGGACGCTGGCCGGGCCGCACCCCGACGACGGGGTGACGCTGATCGGCTGCGGGGTGATCAACTTCGAGGTCCTGCGGTTCCTCCGGCTCGTGCTCCCCGGCCTGGCCACCGTGACCCTGTTCGACCTCGACGCGCGCCGCCGCGCGGAGTTCGCCACGCGCTGTACCGCGCAGTGGCCGCAGTTGACCCTGGCCGAAGCCGGGGACCCTGAAACCGCGCTGGCCGCGCACCGGCTCGTCTCCTTCGCGACCACCGCCGCCCGCCCGCACGTCGGGCTCGCCGCCTGCGCCCCCGGCACGCTCGTGCTCCACGTGTCACTGCGCGACCTGACGCCACAGTCGCTGCTCACCTGCCGCAACGTGGTCGACGACGTGAGCCACGTCTGCCGGGAAGAGACGTCGGTGCACCTGGCCGAGCAGCTCAGCGGCGGCCGCGGGTTCCTCGACGGCACCCTCGGTGAGCACCTCGACGGCACGCGGGACCCGAGGCGGGACCCGGCCGCGGTGACCGTCTTCTCCCCGTTCGGGCTCGGCGTCCTCGACCTCGCCGTCACCGCGTTGGTCGAGGAGGTGGCTGAGGCCGAGGGCCGGGGCCTCCGCGTTCCCGACTTCCTCGGCTGAACGGCTCAAGCCCGCCCACCGGACAGCACCAACCGGACAGCCAGTCCGAGGAACGCCAGCCCGGCCAGCCCCGACACCCAGCGGCCCACCCTCGGGCGGTCGAGCACCCGCCGCGCCCGGCTGACCGCGCCGAGCACGACCAGCGTCCAGAGCAGCCCGATGACCGCGTGGGCCGCCGCCAGCACGAGCACCTGCGGCAGCGCCGGTCGCGCGTGGTCGACGAACTGGGCCAGCAGGGACAGGTAGAACACGAGCACCTTCGGGTTGCTCACGTTCGTGAGCAGGCCCTGGCGGTACGCGCGGGCGGCGTCACCCGGCCCCGCCGCGGGAGCGCCCGCCTCGGACACCGCCGACCGGAGCGCCTGGACGCCGAGCCAGCCGAGGTAGGCCGCACCGGCGATCCGCACCCCGTCGAACACCACGGCCGAGCCAGCCACCAGGCCGGCCAGCCCCGCGGCCGCCGCCACCCCCTGGACCAGCAGGCCGCTGATCACCCCGAGCCCGGCGTGCAGGCCGGCCCGCCGGCCGCGCGCGGTCGCGGTGCGCACGATCAGGACGAAGTCCGGCCCCGGGACCACGACGACGAGCACCGCCACCACCAGGTAGGCACCGAAGTCCCGGGGCATCAGCCGAGCCGCTCGATCACCCGGCCGAAGCAGCGCATCGACGGCTCCGGCACGGTGACGTAGGAAAACCCCGACTCGGCCCGGGCCCGCCGGAGCTGCTCGGCGATCTCCGCGGTGGTGCCGACGCAGAGGGTGGGCACCGAGAGCAGCTGCTCCGGGGTCAGGTCGGGACCGTAGTGCCGGAGGCTCCCGGCGGCCGCCCGGCGGTCCCCGGTCAGCACCACGCGCTTGACCAGGAGATTGAGCTCGGGGTCCCGGCCTCCCGCGGTCCGCCGGACGAGTGCCGCCCGCGCGGCCAGCTCGGCCGCGTCCACCAGGACCCGGCGGCCCGCCGGCCCCGGCCGGGTCCCCAGGAAGCTCACCACGTCGGCGGTCTTCGCGGCCAGCCGCAGCACCCGGTGACCGTCCCCGCCGAGCAGGAGCCGCGGCGGGGACGGCAGGGCCGAGACCTCGGCGACCGTCCCGGCGAGCCGGGCGATCCGCTCGGCCGGCGAACCGAACCGCAGGCCGGCGGCCGTGAACTCCGCCTCGACGTACCCCGTGCCGAGCCCGAGCTCGAGCCGGTCGCCGGTCAGCCGCTGCACGGCCAGGACACCGCGAGCCAGTCCGGCCGGGTGGTGGAAGCCGGTGTTCAGCACGTAGGTGCCGACCCGGGGCCGCCGGGTGACCTCGGCGGCGAGCACGAGCGCCGGCAGCGGGGCGGCGAGCCCGAGGTGGTCCGGGACGCCGATCACGTCGTACCCGAGCGACTCGGCGGCGCGGCACTTGCGGACCCAGTCCGCGCGCGAGGTCGCGGAGAACAGGACGACACCGAACCGGAACGGCTTCCGCGGAGCGCCGGACACGAGCACCACCCTCCGGATAACTATATGTTATGTTAGCATTTTGGCTCTCGGATCACCTCGGCCGGACGGAGTCCCGATGGCGCACGAGATTCTCGTCCTCAACGTCGCGGCCGCCGGCCACATCCACGCGTCGCTGCCGGCGATCGCGGAGCTGGCCCGGCGGGGGCACCGAGTGCACTACGTGACGTCGGCCGAGTTCGCGGCGACGATCGCCGCCGCCGGCGCCGAGCCGGTGGTCTACACCTCCCCGATGGCGTCGGTGAACCCGGCCGAGGTACTGGAGGCGGCGGACGACGGCGCCACCGGGCACCTGCTCTACCTCAAGGAGAACGAAGCGATTCGGCACGCGGCGGAGGCACGGTTCGCGGACGCTCCGCCCGACCTGGTGATCTTCGATTCCTTTCCGTTCATCGCGGGACGGCTGCTGGCCGCCCGCTGGCACCGCCCCGCCGCGCGGCTGCACGCCGGCTTCGCCTCCAACGAGCGGTTCTCCTACTCCCGCGCGGTCGTCGCCGAGGCCGGCTTCGCCGAACCTCTGACCTTCGGCCGGTTCGCCACCGCGCTGCGCGGCCTGCTCCACGACTTCGGCGTCACCCAGGACCTCGGCGAGTTCTGGGACGCCGTCGACGACTTCAACGTCGTGTTCGTGCCCCGGGAGTTCCAGATCGAAGGACCGAGCTTCGACGACCGGTTCGTCTTCGCGGGCCCCGGCGAAGACGACGGCGGCCTGCTCGGCGACTGGTCGCCGCCGCGGCCGGGGCCGCCGGTCGTCCTGGTGTCGCTCGGGGCGACCTTCGGCGACCGGCCGGACTTCTTCCGCAACTGCGCCACCGCGTTCGGCGCGATGCCCTGGCACACCGTGCTTTCACTGGGGCCGTGGGTGGACGCTGCGACGCTGGGGCCGCTGCCGCCGTCCGTCGAGGCGCACAACTGGGTGTCGCACCAGGCCGTGCTGGCGCACAGCGCGGCCTGCGTCACCCACGGCGGAGTCGGCACGGTGCTGCAGGCGCTCGGCCACGGCCTGCCCCTGGTCGTCGCACCGCAGTCGCCGGACGCGATGCCCGTCGCCCGCCGCGTCGCGGAACTGGGCCTGGGTACGCTGCTACCGTTCGGCGAGAACGACGGAGAACGGTTGCGCGACGCCGTTTCCGCGACGCTCGCCGACAAGCCCATGCGCCGGCGCGCCGAAGAAATGGGCCGGCACGTCCGCCGAGCGGGTGGCGCGGCCGCGGCGGCCGACGCGCTCGAGTCGCGACTCGGCGAACGCATCGGGTGACGCGTTGACCTTTCCGGCAATATCACTATAGTAATTGAAAGTTAATCGACGAGCGCACCGGGACTGCCCGGAGGTAACGCATGACCGTCCCGTACACACCGGCCAAAGAGGACGTCGCGGCCTTCTACAACGCCGCGATCCCGCTCATCACCCGGCTCGCCGGCGTGAACGTCCACTTCGGATACTGGACCTCACCCGACGACCCGGCCTCGGTCGCCGAGGCCACCGACCGGCTGACCGACCTCGTGCTCGACCGGCTCGGGGAGGCCACGCGGGTGCTCGACGTCGGCTGCGGCCTCGGCGGTCCCGCGCTCCGCCTGGCGGAGCGGACCGGCGCGCAGGTCGTCGGCATCGCCACCAGCGAAGCGCTGATCGAGGCGGCGGGCGCCCGCGCCGAAGCGGCCGGGCTCGCCGCCAAGGTGTCGTTCGAGCTGGTCGACGCCGCGGACCTGCCCTACCCGGACGGCTCGTTCGACGCGGTGCTCGCGATCGAGTCGCTGGTGCACATGCCCGACCGCGGCGTCGTGTTCCGGGAACTGGCTCGGGTGCTGCGGCCGGGCGGCCGGCTCGCCCTGACCGACTTCTACGAGCGGGTGCCGCTGACCGGGCGCAGGCTCGAGGTCGTCGAGGAGTACCGCCGGTTCACCCTCAACGGGGACCTGCTGCCGCTCGCGGAGTACTTCTGCCTGCTGCGGGAGTCCGGGTTCGACCCGCAGGAGTACCGGGACATCACCGTGCCCACGGCCGAGCACCACGTCCGGATGATCGAGCGGGTCGACCGCCAGCGCACCGAACTGACCGAGCTCTACGGCGACGAGATGGTGACGAAGTTCCAGACCGTCTTCCGCGACTGCCTCGCCGTTTCCGAACCGAGCTACATGCTGGTGGCCGCCCGGCGCAGGCAGGAGTGACCGTGTTCGACAAGCTCGCCGCCGTCTACGACCTGATCTACCGCGCGCGGGGCAAGGACTACCACGCCGAAGCCCTCGCCGTCGCCGAGCTCGTCCGGACCCGCCGCCCCGGCGCGACGTCCCTGCTCGACGTCGCCAGCGGCACCGGCGAGCACCTGCGGACCCTGCAGGAGCACTTCGCCGACGTCGAAGGGCTCGAGCTGTCCCCCAGCATGCTCGCGATCACCAAGGAGAAGCTGCCCGAGGTGCTCGTGCACGCGCTCGACATGCGGGACTTCACCCTCGACCGGCGCTTCGACGCGGTGATCTGCCTGTTCGGTTCGATCGGGTACATGCACACGGCCGCCGAGCTCACGGTGACCATCGGGCGGATGGCGGCGCACCTGCACCCCGGCGGGGTCCTCGTCGTGGAACCGTGGTGGTTCCCCGAGCGCTACATCGACCGCTACGTCGGCTGCGACGTCGTCCGGGACGGCGACCGGGCCATCACCCGCGTGTCGCGGACCGTCCGGCAGGGCGGCACGACGCGGATGGAAATCCATTGCCTGGTCGCGGATCCGGACGGCATCGAGCACTTCACCGAGACCCACCTGCACACGCCGTTCACCCGTGAGGAGTACGTCGCGGCGTTCACCGCGGCCGGGTGCACGAGCGGCTTCGTCCCCGGTCCCCCGTTCACCACCGGCGTGTTCGCCGGTGTGCGCACCGCCTGACCGCCACCCCCGACCGGGAAGGACCTCGAGGCCATGGCCCGACCACGCCTCCGCGCACTCGCCGCCGGGCTGCCCCTGCTGGCCTCGCTCCTCGTCCCGGTGACGTCGGTGGCGGCGTCCACGGCCGCCGTCGTGCGGACCGAAGCGGGGCCGGTACGCGGCACCGTCACCGCGGACCACCGCGAGTTCACCGGGATCCCGTACGCCGCACCCCCGGTCGGCCCGCTGCGCTGGACGGCCCCGCGCCCACCCGCCCCGTGGACCGCTCCGCGTGACGCGACGCGGCCCGGCAACGCCTGCCCGCAGGACTCCCCCGGCAACCCGATGAGCGTGCCGAGCACCACCGAGGACTGCCTGTACCTCAACGTCACCACGCCCCGCACCGATCGGGGTGGCCGGCGCCCGGTACTGGTCTGGCTGCACGGAGGCGGGCTCGTGTTCGGCGCAGGCGCCAACTACGGCGGCGCGCCGCTCGCGACGAAGGGCGACGTCGTCGTCGTGACGGTCAACTACCGGCTCGGCCCGTTCGGGTTCCTCGACCACCCGGCCCTCGACGGCGATCCCGCGGGCGAGCTGTCGGGCAACTTCGGCCTCCAGGACCAGCGAGCCGCGTTGCGCTGGGTGCAGCGCAACGCGGCCGCGTTCGGCGGCGACCCGGGCAACGTCACGCTCGTCGGGGAGTCGTCCGGCGGCGACAGCGTCTGCGCGCAGCTCACCTCGCCGTCGGCCGCCGGGCTGTTCCGGCGGGTGGTCATCCAGAGCTGGCCGTGCGGGGTCTCGTCGGCGCTGCCGGTGGCGACTGTGTCCCGGGCCCGTCCCGACGCCGAGCGGCAGGGCGAGGCCATCGCGGCCGAACTGGGCTGCGGCGGTCCGGACACCGCCGGGTGCCTGCGGCGGGTCCCGGTGCCCACGCTCCTGGCGGCCAACGACCAGGGCGTTGGCTGGGCTCCGGTGTTCGGCGGCACCTTCCTGCCCCGCGAGCCCGCGCGAGCCCTCGCCGACGGCGACTTCACCCGCGTGCCGGTGCTCACCGGGATGAACCACGACGAGCAGTCGTTCATGATCGGCTGGGCGGAGCGGCTGTTCCAGCACCCGACCACCCACGACGACTACCTGCAGCAGACCGACGCCGCGTTCGGCCCGCTGGCCGGACGGGTCCGGGCGGAGTACCCGTGCGCCGCGGACTCCTGCGCCGCCGCGACGCTGGCCGCGCTGCAGACCGACTCCTCCTGGGCGAAGCCGACGCTGGAAACGGATCTGCTGCTGGCCGGCCGCGTGCCGGTGCACGCCTACGAGTTCGCCGACGGCGCGGCGCCGTTCTTCGTCGGGCTCGACCGGCCCGCGGTGATCCGCGCCGGGCACACGATGGAGCTGCCGTACCTCTTCGCGATCGCCTACAACGAGCCGCTCGACGGTGCCCAGCGGCGGCTGTCGGACCAGATGATCGAGTACTGGACCCGCTTCGCGCACACCGGTGACCCGAACGGGGGACGGTCGCCGTGGTGGCCGCGGTTCGACGCGCGGAACCGATACGTTCAGTCACTGGCACCCGGTCCCGGCGCCATCCGGCGGGTGGATTTCGGGGCAGAGCACCGGTATGCGTTCTGGGCGGACCTCCTGGGTGTCCCGGCGGCCGGACGCGCAGAGTCACGCTAGATGCCGTATCGGCTATATTCCCCTACTGTTATACTCGGGGCGCGCCCCACCCAGCCGCCCGGCCACGCCGGGTGCCGTCCACTCGAAGGGACCCAGCTCGTGTTTGGCACCGTGAACTCCACTGAGGACGACCGCCTGGCGCTGCGCTTCGAGCGCACCCTCGCCCACCCGCCCGCGCGGGTCTGGCGCACGCTCACCGAGCGGGAAGAACTGCTGGCCTGGTTTCCCGCCGCCGTCACGTTCGACCTGACTCCCGGTGCGGAGATCAAGTTCGACATGACCGACGAGGCGAAGCAGCGCCTCGGCCTCGAAGACGGCGCCGACACCGTCACCAAGGGCCAGATGACCGTCGTCGAGCCGCCGCACCTGCTCGAGTACACCTGGAGCGGCGAGGTCCTCCGCTGGGAGCTGAGCGACGACGGCCACGGCGGCTGCCGGCTGCTCTTCACCTACACCTTCGACGGCCGGGAGCAGGCCCCCGACCTCGGCGCGGGCTGGCAGGCCGCGCTCGAAGTGGTTGAAGCCCGGCTCGACGGCACCGAGATCACCTGGTCCTCGTGGGAACGCGCGATGGAACTGCGGGACGACTACGTGGCCGCCGTGGGCGGTTAGCCGTCATGCCAAGACCGCAGCACATCGCCTTCGTCAACGTCGCGGGACACGGCCACGTCTACCCCTCGCTGGCCGTCGTCGCCGAACTGACCGCCCGCGGCCACCAGGTCAGCTACGTGACCACCGAAGAGTTCACCGGCGCGGTCGAGAAGGCGGGTGCGCGGGCCTTGCGCTACGGCTCGGAGATCGCCGGCACGGACGTGCCGGCGATCGCCGAGAGCGCCGACGCCGAGACGCGGATGCACCTGCTCTACCTCGCCGAGAACCTGGCGCTGCTCGACGCCGCGGAGGAACAGCTCGGCGACGACCCGCCCGATCTGGTCGTCTACGACGTCTTCCCGTTCATCGCCGGGCGGCTGCTGGCCGCCCGGTGGCGGCGGCCCGCGGTCCGGCTGTACCCGATCCTCGCCGCCAACGAGCACTACTCGATCTTCGACGCCATCTGGGCGTCCGCTGGGTACCGCCACCCCGCGGAGCTGGACGAGTTCCGGGCGAAGATGACCGAAGTGCTGGCGCTGTACGGGATCCGGCAGCCGATCCGGCGGTTCTGGGACGCGATCGAGGACTTCAACGTGGTGTTCGTGCCGCGGGGGTTCCAGATCGCGGCCGACACGTTCGACGACCGGTTCGCGTTCGTCGGCCCGTCCTTCACCAGCGACCGCCTGGCCGAACGCTGGGAACCGCCGGCGGGCGGCGCGCCGGTCGCCCTCGTCTCCCTGGGTACGACCCACAACCGGCGGCCGGAGTTCTTCCGCGAGTGCGCCGCGGCATTCGCCGGGACGCCGTGGCACGTGGTCATGTCGGTCGGCCAGGAGCTCGATCCGGCGTCGCTGGGCCCGTTGCCGCCGAACGTCGAGGTGCACCGCTGGATTTCCCACCTCGCCGTGCTCGAACACGCCCGGGTGTGCGTCACGCACGGGGCGACCGGCACCCTGATGGAGGCGCTCTACCACGGCTGCCCGCTGATCGTGGCCCCGCACTCCGCCGAAGCCGAGCCCACCGCGCGGCGCGTGCCGGAGCTGGGATTGGGCTACGCCCTCGAACCCGGTGAGGTGACGGCGGAGTCGGTCGCCGCCCTGGTCCGCAAGCTCGACGGCGACGACGAGGTCCGGACCCGCGTCCGCGCGATGCGGGCCGAGATCCGCGAAGCCGGCGGCGGGGCGCGGGCCGCGGACGAGATCACGGCCTACCTCGAGCGTGTCTCCGCGGGTTGAGCCGGGCCTCGCCGGGACCGGGCTGACCGGCCTGGTCGGTTCGCGCGTCCGGGAGCTGACCCCGGAGCTCGGCTGGTGGCCGCTGGGCTGCGACATCACCGACGCCGCCGCCGTCGACCGGGCGACCGGCGACTGCGCGGCGGGCACGATCGTGCACTTCGCCGCCTTCACCGACACGGACGCCGCCTGGCGCCAGCGCGGCGACCTCGACGGCACGTGCTACCGCGTGAACGTCCTCGGCACCAGGAACATCGCGGCCGCGTGCCGGCGGCACGGCCGTTACCTGGTGCACGTCTCCACGGACTACGTATTCGACGGCACCAAGGACGGCAGCTACACCGAAGCGGACCCCGTGCACCCGCGGGACTGGTACGGCCGCACGAAGGCCTGGGCGGAGGAGGAGGTGCGCTCGGCAGGCGGCGAGCACCTGGTCCTGCGCCCGTCGTTCCCGTTCCGCACCACGTTCCCCGCGAAAGAGGACCTGGTCCGCCGGCTGCTGCGCGGCCTGGGCGAGGGACGCCTGGGCCCGCTGTTCACCGACACGCTGATCACGCCCACCTTCGTCGACGACCTCGCACCGGCGTTCCGGCGGATCGCCGCCCGGCGGCCGACGGGGATCCTGCACGCGGCCGGCTCGACCGCGCTCTCACCCCACGCACTCGGTGTGCGCGTCGCCCAGGCCTTCGGGCTGACCGGAGTGCCGCTGCCCGAAGGAAAACTCGCCGACCACCTCACCGCGGGCACCCGGCCATACGCCCGCAACCTCTCGGTGTCCAACGCCCGGGCCCGCCGGGTCCTCGGGGTCGGCTTCGCGACGATCGACGAGGCCCTGCACCGGATGCGCGCCCAGCGGCGGGCCGCTCACACCACCCGGACGCCCGGGACGTAGAGGATCCACCGGCCGCCCCCGGCGCGGAAACCCTTCTCCTTGGCCATGATCTCGGCCGCGTGGTTCCACGCGAACAGCAGGCCGTAGTCCGGGTAGGGGTCGGCGAACGCGGCCGGGGGACGCACGGGCAGGTGCGCGCCGGGGGTGAGCAGCCCCTGCTTCGCGACCGTCGAATCGCACACGTACCCGACCAGATCCGGGCCGATGCCGCAGTAGTTGGTCACCGTCGCGCTCTTGGCCGTCGCCCCGTAGCCGACGACGGTGCGTCCCTGGGCGCGCAGGTCCCCGAGCAGCCCGACCAGGTCGTCGCGGATCTGCTTCACCGCGCCGGCGAACGTCGCGAAGGTCGCCGGGTCCGCGAGGCCGCCGGCTCGTTCGCGCGCCACCAGCTCGGCGACCGCCGGTGCCGGGGCACGCCGGCCGGCGCGGGCCAGCGTGTAGCGCACCGCACCGCCGTGCACGCCGAGCTCCTGCACGTCGGCCAGCACGAAGCCGAACCGCTCGGCGACCGCCTGGACCGAAGTAGCACTGAACAGGTAGAAGTGCTCGTCGTAGATCTGGTCGAAGGCGTTGGATCGGAGGATCTCCCCGAGGTGCCGGTCTTCGAAGACGAACGTGCCGTCCGGCCCCAGCAGCGTGTCGACGCCCCGGAACACCGAGTCCAGGTAAGGGATGTGGCTGATCGTGTTGGCCGCGTAGACGACGTCCGCCGGGCCGTCGGCGGCCCGGATCGCCGCCGCCGAGGACTCTTCGAAGAACTCGGCGCGCACCCGCAACCCCGCTTCCCGGGCGACCTGTGCGACCCCGGCCGAAGGTTCGACCCCGACGTGGCGCACTCCCGCGTCCCGGACGGTGCGCAGCAGCACACCGTCGTTGCAGCCGATCTCGACGACCAGCGGGTCCGGTCCCGGCAGGCTGGCGACCAGCTCGCGCGCGGTCCGCTCGAAGTGCCGGCGCATGACCGCCGAACCCGACGAGCGGTACGGGTAGCGCTCGTGGAACATCCGCCGGCGGGGCAGCTCCTCGAGCTGCTGGACCATCGTGCAGGACTCGCAGGCCCCCACCTCGAGCCGGAAGAAGAACTCGTCCGGCAGCTCCGCCGGGGTGAGGAACGCGTCGGACATCGGCTGGCGCCCGAAGTCGAAGAACGGCGTGACGATCCCGCCACAGATCCGGCAACCGCTCATGGTGTCCTCTCGGCTGGGATGACGGCTGGGTGGGCCGGTCACGGCACGGACGGCAGTTCCCGGTAGTGCGGCAGCAGCCCGGTCTCGGCCAGCTGAGCCAGCCGGGGCGCGTTGCGGTCCTTTTCGGACAGCACCAGTCCTTCGCGCGCGCCCCAGTCGACGGCGAGGTCCGGGTCGAACGGGTCGATGTCGAGCTGGGTCCCCGGCTCGTACTGCGTCGAGCAGAGGTAGCCGACGCAGGTGTCGTCGGCCAGCGCCAGGAAACCGTGACCGAGGCCGGGTCCGATGAGGACGGACCGGGCGTTCCCGGGTTCGAGCACCACCTTGGCGTGCCTGCCGTAGGTCGGCGAGCCCCGGCGGATGTCGACCACCACGTCCAGCATCGCACCGCGGTGGCAGGTCACGATCTTCACCTGGCCCGGCGGCCGGGTCGCGTGGATGCCGCGCAGGACATCCTTGCGCGAAACGGAAACGTTCACCTGTGCCAGCTCGAAGTCGATGCCGGTGTGGGCGGTCACCTCGTCCTGGCGGTAGGTCTCGGCGAAGCTTCCCCTGGTGTCGGTGACGCGGTCGCCGACGAGCAGGAAGCTTCCCGGCACCCTCAGCGGTCGGAATCGCACACGCACTCCCTGATCGAGTCGATCACGTAGTCGATCATCACCGTGGTGAGCTGCGGGTAGACGCCGATCCAGAAGGTCCGCTCGGTGACGATGTCGGAGTTGACCAGGGTGTCGGCCAGCCGGTGCGGGACGTCGCGGTAGGCGGGGTGCCGGGTCAGGTTGCCGCTGAAGAACCGGCGCGTCCGGATACCGCGGCTCTCCAGGAACCCGGTGAGCTCCGCGGCCGTGAACGGCGCGTCCGCCAGCACGGTGAGGACGAACCCGAACCAGCTGGGTTCGCTGCCGGGCGTGGGTTCCGGGAGCAGGAGGCCCGGCAGGCCGGCGAGCCCCGCCCGCAGGCGCGCCCAGTTGCGCCGGCGGGCGGCACCGAACGCGGGGAGCCGCGGCAGCTGGCTCAGCCCCAGCGCCGCCTGCAGGTCGGTGGACTTCAGGTTGTAGCCGATGTGGGAGAACGTGTACTTGTGGTCGTAGCCCCGGGGCAGGGTGCCGAGCTGAAAGCCGAAGCGCCGGGCACAGGTGTTGTCCTCACCCGGCTCGCACCAGCAGTCCCGGCCCCAGTCGCGCAGCTGCTCGACGATCCGCGCCAGGCCGAGGTCGCCGGTGAGCACGCAGCCGCCTTCGCCGGTGGTGATGTGGTGGGCCGGGTAGAAGCTCACGGTGGACAGGTCCCCGAAGGTGCCGGTCAGGCGGCCGCGGTAGGTGGAACCGACGGCGTCGCAGTTGTCCTCGACGAGGAACAGGCCGTGCTCGTCGGCCAATGCGCTGATCTCGGCCGCTTCGAACGGGTTGCCGAGCGCGTGCGCGATCATGATCGCCCTGGTGCGCGGGCCGATCGCCGCGGCGACCCGGTCCGGGGTGGTGTTGTAGGTGCCGAGCTCGATGTCCACGAACACCGGGACCAGGCCGTTCTGCACGATGGGGTTGACCGTGGTGGGGAACGCCGCGGCGACCGTCACCACCTCGTCCCCGGCTACCAGGCGGCGCTCGCCGAGCTGGGGCGAGGTCAGCGCGGTGAGGGCCAGCAGGTTGGCCGACGACCCGGAGTTGGTCAGGTGCGCCTTGCGCAACCCGAACACGCCGGCGAACTCGCGCTCGAACTTGCGGGAGGTCGCCCCGGCGGCGATCCTGAGGTCCAGCGCGGCTTCGACGAGCGCCACGCGGTCGTCGGCGTCGAGCACGGCCCCGGAGGACAGGATCGGCGTCACCCCGGGGACGAACTCGGTCGTCCCGGCTTCGACGTGGTACGCCCGGACTTCGTCGAGGATCCGGGCTTTTCTGTCGGTCATGCCGGCCTCCCCGTCACTGAAGCTGCCTCGCGGGCGTCGTCGAGCAAGGCCGCCTGGCGCAGGAGCTCTTCGTCGCTGTCGGTGACGCCGCTTCGGCACGCCTGGGCGAACGCCCGGATCCCCGCCACCCACTGGTCTTCCGCGGGCCGGGCCCGCCGTTCGCTCCGGCCTTCGCGGTCGAGCACCACGCCGGGCGCGAGCGTCGCGGGTGTCGTGAACGCGTGGTCCACGCTGATCCGGCCCGCGCTGCCGGTCAGCCGGTACTCGGAGGCGTACTGGTCGTCGATGCCGAAGGTGAGCTGCGCGGTCACGCCGCCCGGCGCCCGCGCCAGCACCGCGCCGCCCGCGTCCACCCCGTGCCGGGCGTCCGGCCGCAGCACGGCACCGATCACCTCCAGCTCGGTGCCGAGGAAGAAGCACGCCGCGCGCAGCGGATAGCCGCCGACGTCCAGCAGCGCCCCACCGCCGAGCCCGGCGGACCACCGGATGTCCCCGGGCGGCCGGGCCGGGACGGCGAACGTCGCGTGGAACGCCCGCAGGTCGCCGATCCGGCCGTCGGCAACCAGAGTGCGCACGTACTGGTGTCGGGAGTGGTGGACGAACGTGAAGTTCTCCCGCAGCACCAGGCCGCGCGAGCGGGCCAGGGTGACGAGCTCGGCGGTCTCCCGGTAGCCGGTGGTGAGCGGTTTCTCGGCCAGCACGTGCTTCCCGGCGAGCAGGGCCCGCCGGATCCACTCCGCGTGCAACGCAGCCGGCAGCGCGATGTAAACGGCTTCGACGTCGTCGCGGTCGAGCAGCGGCCGGTAGCCCGCCACCGCGGCCGCGGCGAACCGGACCGCGACCGCCGCGGCCTTCTCGGCGGAGCGGCTGGCGACCGCGGCGACATTCGCCTCCGGCGTGGCGGCCAGCGCGGGCAGCATCCGCCGCCGGGCGACGTCACCGCAGCCGAGGATGCCGAACCCGAGCGGACGGCGGGAAGCGCGCACCACCGTCACCCGAACGGCAGCAGGCCCGCGATCAGGCTGCGGGCTTCGACGTTGAAGTGGTTCCCGTGCCGCACCAGGTCTCTCGCCTGCGCCGTGCTGATCCACAGGTAGCTGGGTGGCACGGCGAGGTCGACCTCGTCGCCGGCGTCGACCACGAGGTACCGGTTTTCGGCGTGGTAGAAGCGGCCGCCCTCCTCGGAGTGCACGACGTCGTGCCGGATCGCCCGGCGGGGAACGCCGAGAACGTAGTCCAGGTAAGGCGGTCTGCGCCCGGGCGCGGCGTCCCGGTAGTTGGCCGGGGTGCAGTGCACGGTCGGGGCCATCTCGACCACGTCCAGGGTGCCCGCCTCCGTCCTGGCCTGCACCAGCAGGTGCCGGACCCCGGCGATCTCCTTGGTGACGAAGGCGAGCAGGCCGCGCCCGGCCGGGGCGATCAGCGGCTGGCTCCAGCGCGCCACCTCGCGGTTGCCGGCCTCGACGTCCACGCCGATCACGCTGAAGTACCGGTCGTCGGGGCGGTGGATCCGGTCCGGGGTCTTCGTCCAGCCCCGTACCGCCCCGAGGGGAAGGCGATGCTGGCGCAGCACGTGTTCCGCCTTCGCTTCGGTGAACCAGCTGAGCACCGTGGCGGCGTCGTGCAGTGCGCTGCCGGTGTCGCCGATGTCCGTTGTCGCGTAAGGAATTCCGGACAGCACCGTGCGGGAGTCCATGTTGACCAGGTTGTCCACGTGGAGCAGGTCGTGGATCTGCCCGAGGGTCAGCCAGCGGAAGTCGGGCAGCTCCGGGACTTCGCCGTCGGCTTCGACGACCATGTTGCGGTTGCGCTTGTGCAGGAACCAGGCGCCTTGTTCGGATTGCAGGACGTCGACGAGCACCCGGCCGCGCCGCCGGCCGGTGAAGTGTTCCAGGTACGGCGTGGCGCCGCCCTGGTGCACACGGGTGTAGTTGCTGCGGGTCGCCTGCACGGTCGGGGAGAGCTGGACGAGGTTGACGTTGCCGGGCTCCATCTTCGCCTGCATCAGGCAGTGCGGGACGCCGTCGAACTCCTTCACCAGGATGCCGAGGATGCCGATCTCCGGCTGGACGATGATGGGCTGTGTCCACTCGGGAACCTCGCGGTGGTCCGTCCGGACCCGCAGGCCGGCGACCGAAAAGAACTTCCCGCTGTGGTGCACGAGATCACCGGTGCGCTCGTCGAACCGCCAGCCGGTGAGCCGGTCGAACGGGACGCGTTCGACGCGGTGGCGGGTGTGCCCGGCCCGCTCGGCGAACCACTCGTGGAACCGGTCCGTCGGCGTCCGCACGCCGTCGCGGGCCGCTGCCGACCTCGTGAACCCGGCGGAGACGTCCGCGCCGGGTGTCGTGAACATCCTGGTCGACGTCGCACTCGACAGGAGCATCGGTCCCCCTCGATCAGCGACCCATCGGCACCCCAGAACTCCGTAAAGAGTACATCTAACTTAAGTGACCAGACAAGGTGGACGAGATCACAGCGTCTCTTGCAGGTAAGATACTGCTCACCCGTTGAGCGTCCCTCAACTTTGCTGTAAAAAGATATTCTCATCTGCTTCGCTCACGGCCGCGGGGAGCCGGCGATGATCCCACTGTTCAAGGTCACGATGGCGCCGGCCGCACTCGACGAGGTGGCCGCCGTGCTCGCCAGCGGCGAGCTCGAGCACGGCCGGCGGGTCGAGCGGTTCGAAGCCGCGTTGCGCACCCGGATCGGGAACCCCCACCTGGTGGCGGTGAACAGCGCGACTTCGGGGCTGACGCTGGCGGTCCGGCTGGCCGCGGCCACCCCGGGCGAGGTGCTCAGCACCCCGCTGACGTTCGAAGCCACCAACTGGGCGATCCGCGCCGCCGGCCTCCGGATCCGCTGGGTGGACGTCGACCCGGCGACCCTGAACGTCGATCTCGACGACCTGGGCCGGAAGATCACCCCGGCGACCCGGGCCGTCGTCGTCGTGCACTGGACGGGCTACCCGGTGGACCTGGACCGGCTCGCGGCGGTGCTGGACCGCGCCGAAGCCGAACACGGGACCCGGCCGGTCGTCATCGAGGACTGCGCGCACGCCTGGGGCGCCACCTACCGCGGCACCCCGCTCGGTAACCACGGGAACACCGCCGTCTTCAGCTTCCAGGCGATCAAGCACCTCACCTGCGGGGCGGGCGGCGGCCTCGTCGCCCTCCCCGACGCCACGGCCTACCTGCGCGCGCGGCGCCTGCGGTGGTTCGGCATCGACCGCACGGCCGACCGGGTCGGCGGGAGCTACGACATCGCCGAGTGGGGCTACCGGTTCCAGATGACCGAGATCGCCGCCGGCATCGGGCTGGCGAACCTCGCGCTGGCCGAGAAGATGCTGCTCAAGCACCGGGACAACGCCCGGTTCTTCGACAAGGAACTGGCGGACGTGCCCGGGCTCGAGCAGACCGAGCGGGCCGACGACCGCGAGCCCGCCTTCTGGATGTACCCGCTCAAGGTCGACCGGCGCGAGGACTTCATGCGCAAGCTCGCCGACGCCGGCGTGATGACCACGGTCATGGTCCGGCGCAACGACGCCCACAGCTGCGTGCCGGGCCCGGCCGGCCGGCTACCCGGACTGGACTCGGTGCAGGACCGCGTCATCCACCTGCCCGTCGGCTGGTGGCTGTCCGAAGACGACCGGGCCCACGTGGCCGACACCATCCGGTCCGGTTGGTGACGCCGGCCCTCCCTCGGAAAGGACGCCCATGCGCGTGCTGTTCTGCTCGGTTCCCGGGCTCGGTCACTTCTTCCCGCTGGTCCAGCTGGCCTGGTCGCTGCGGACCGCGGGGCACGAGGTGCTGGTCGCCATCGCCGAGCACGTCGACCGCGCCGCGGCCACCGGACTGGACGTCGTCGACGTCGCCCCGGACTACGACTCGGTGGCGATTTTCGAACGGACCGCGCGCGAGCACCCGGACTTCGCGCAGACCGTCGCCAGCAGGCCCGCGGTCGACCTCGTGCCGTGGGCGGTCGCGCTGGCCGGGGTCAACCGGCCCCTGATCGAGGGCACCCTGCGCTTGGCGGAGCAGTGGCGACCGGACCTGGTGGTCTACGACCAGGGTGCGACCAGCGGCCTGTTCGCCGCCGCGCACCGCGGGATCCCGGCCGTGCAGCGCAACCTCGGCGGATTCCGGACCCACGGCCTGCACACCGCGGTCGCCGCCCACCTCACCGACCTCGCCGACCGGTACGAGCTCCGCCTGCCGGACCCGGCGCTGACCATCGAGTTCTTCCCGCCGAGCATGCTGGCCGGCCCGCCGGAGGGCTGGTTCATGCGCTGGGTGCCCTTCGACGGCGGCGGCCTGCTATCCCCCGACCTGCTGCGCGCGGCCGAACGGCCGCGGATCGCCGTCACCATGGGCTCGATCGAGCTGCAGACCTTCGGGGTCGGCACGCTGAAACGCCTGGTCGCCGAGGCCGCCGAGGTCGACGCCGAGTTCGTGCTGGCGCTGGGCGACATCGACGTCGGGCCGCTGCTGCCCCTGCCGGCGAACGTCCGCTCGATCGGCTGGGCACCGCTGCGGCCCCTGCTCGGCACGTGCGCCGCGGTGATCCACCACGGCGGGGGCGGCAGCACGCTCACGGCCGTCGACGCGGGCACCGCCCAGCTGCTCGCGCCGAACCCGCGCGACCAGTTCCAGCACGTCACGGGGCTCGCCGTGCGCGAGCGCGGCATCGGGCGGGTGACCACGGCCGACGAGGTCGACGCCGCCATGATCACCGCGCTGCTCACCGACGACGGGCTGCGCACCGCGGCGGCGGAGGTCCGTGCCGAGATCGCCGCCCTGCCCTCCCCGGCCGAGACCGCGGCCCGGCTCGTCCGACACCTGTCGTGAGGTGTGTCCACACCGCACGTTGACGAGCAACATACTTAATGTAAATATAGCTATCTGACGATCGGAGGTCCCGGTGAAGCAGGGCTCGATCTCCTTCATCACCGCTTTCTCGCTCATGCTCACCGCGTCCACCGTCCCGGCCGACGCCAGTCCCCTCGACCAGCCCGACCTTCGCTGGACGGCCTGCGCCGCGGACTCCACAGTGGACTGTGCCACGCTGCGGGTACCGGTCGACCACGCCCGCCCGAAGGCCGGCAGCACCACGCTGCAGCTCACCCGGGCCCGCGCCACCGGCCTCGGCACCCGGCTCGGCGTGCTGATCTCGCCGCCCGCCCAGCCGGTCCAGCTGGTGTCGCCGGCGCTGCGGGCCCGGTTCGACGTCGTCGGCTACACCGAACGCAGCCTCGACGCGGCGCCGCGGTCCGCCCCCGGCTGCGCGAAACCCACGGACGTCACCTACTTCCCGCAAAGCGAAGCGGACTTCGCCCAGCTGCGCACGGCGAACCGGACCGCGTTCACCCGCTGCGCCGACGCCTACGGCCCGCTGTGGCGGCGTCTCGACAGCGCCAGCGAGGCCGACGACGTCGACACCATCCGGGCGGCGTTGCGGGAACCGCAGATCAGCTTCCTCAGCACCACCGGCGGCGACATCGTCGGCGAGCTCTACGCCGAACGGTTCCCGGCCCGGGTGCGGGCGATGGTGCTCGACGGCAACGCCGACCACAGCGTCGACAGTGCCGCCGGCTACCTGAGCGCGTTCGCCGGCGCGGCCGAACGCGCCTACGGGGCTTTCGCGGACTGGTGCGCCCGCACCCCGATCTGCCCGATGTACGGCCACGACCTCCGGGCCTTCTACGACGACCTCCGCGCCAAGACCGAGCAGGACGCCTTCTTCGACCTCCGCGGCTACCCGATCGACCTGCCGAGCCTCAGCAGCGCGACGGAGTACTTCCTCCTCTTCCCCCGCTACGGCTGGCTGGACTTCGGCTGGCACCTGCGCGACATCTACAACCGCGACCAGCAGAGCCGCCCCGCGGTGCCCGAAGTGCGCGCCGCCGCGGCAAAACCGGTAGCGCCCGTGGCGGGACCGGTCGCGCCGGCGGCCGCCCGGCCGGCCGCGCCGTTCACCGGCCCGTCCCCGGCAGCCTGCGAGGACTGGAACTTCGGCATCTCGTCCTATGCGGACCTGCTCCGGCTCCGGGAGACGCTGACCCGCACTGCTCCGCTGCTGCGCATGAGCGGACTGCTGTGGGGCACCGTGCTCGGCTGCGTCGGCTGGCCGGGGCCGGTCACCAACCCGCCGCACCGGCTGTCGGTCACCCGGCCGGTCCCGGTCCTGGTGGTCACCAGCGCCTTCAACCCGCTCCAGCCCGTGGACTGGGGGCCGTCGCTCGCCCGCCAGCTCCGCGGCGCCAAGACCCTGTCCTACGAAGGTCCGGGCAGCAGCGCCTACCTGAGCAGTCCGTGCGCGCGGCAAGCCGTCGAGGACTTCCTCGTCATGCGAACCGCACCCGCCCGGACCACCTGCCCGGCGATCTGGCCGTGAGCCAGGAGGAGACGACATGCGTATCCGCAGCCTGATCGCCGTCTCGTGCGCCGCCGTCGTGTGCGGGGCGGGCCTGACCGCGGCCGCCGCACAGCCCCCCTCGAGGCTCGCCTGGGAGCCCTGCACCCCCGCCGCGACCAAGGACTGCGCCGAGCTGTCCGTCCCGGTCGACTGGCAGGTACCCGGCGGCCCGGCGGTCACCCTCGACCTGACCCGGCACCGCGCGGCCTCGCCCGCCGACCGGATCGGCGTGCTGGTCCTGGCCGGCACCCAAGCGCTGACGAACACTTCGGCCGCCCTGCTGGACCGCTTCGACATCATCACCTACTCGGCGCGGCCGGCCCGGATCTGCCGGGTCGCCTACCCCGACACGCCGCTGTTCCCCAGCGACCAGGCCCAGTTCGACCGGGTGGTCGCGGGGATGCGGGACTGGTACCTGGCCTGCGCGAAGGTCGTCGGGCCCGCCTTCCTCCACGACAACAGCGCGGACGAAGCCCGGGACGTCGACGCCATCAGGGACGCGCTCGGCGAGCGGCAGATCAGCCTGATGCACACCTGGGAGAACGAGATCGTCGGCCAGATGTACGCCGAGCAGTTCCCCGACCGGGTCCGCGCGCTGGTGCTCGACGGAAACCTCGACCACAGCGTCACCACCGCCATGGACTACCTGACCACGAAGGCCTGGTCGGTGGAAGCGAGCTTCGAGGGCTTCGCGGACTGGTGCGGCCGGGCCCCCGACTGCGCGCTGCACGGCACCGACGTCCGCGCGCTCTACGGCGACCTGCGCGCCAAAGCCGAGCAGGGGTTGCTCGGCACGATCACCCCGGCCGACCTCTCGGCCCGCATCGGCGGTTCGGCCGACTACCCGGACGTCTACTTCCACGACCTCGCCGAGTACTACCGCGACGTCCACGACATGAGCCTGCAGGGCTCGGTCGCGCCCGCGGGGTTCCGGCGCGGCTTCTCCTACGGCAGCTTCTGCCAGGACTGGAAGCTGCCGGTCGCCGACTACGCCGAGCTCACCCGGATCGTCGCGGCGCAGAGCGCCATCGCGCCGAACACCCGCGTCAACCTCAACCAGTGGCTCAACGTGCTCGGCTGCCTCGGCTGGCCGTTCGGCACCGGGAACCCGCAGCACCGCCTGGCCATCACGAAACCGCTGCCGGTCCTGGTCGTCAACGCGTTCCAGGCGCCGGGGCAGCCGGCCCAGTGGGCGGACTCGGTCGCCGCGCAGATCCCCGGGTCCAGCCACCTCGTTTACCTCGGGCCCGGGACGCTCGCCTACCGCGAAAGCCCGTGCGCCCGGGCGGCGATCGACGACTTCCTGGTCACCCTCCGGCGTCCCGCGGTGGCGACCTGCCCCGGCATCTGGCCGGGAGACCGCTGATCATGACGACGGCCGGGCCCCGGATCGCCGCCTACCTCGACCGCGAACTGGCCGGGATGGTCGCCGAGCTGGCCGAGTTCGTCCGGATCCCGGCCATCGCGGCGGAAGGCGGTCCCGCGCTCGGGCGGATGGCCGCCCGGGCCGCGGCGAAGTGCGAGCAGGCCGGCCTGGAGACCCGGGTGCACGAGACCGCCGGGCACCCGGTCGTGCTGGCCCGAGGGGGCCCGCGGGACGCGCCGTTCACCCTGCTCACCTACGGCCACTACGACGTCTTCCCGGTCGCGGGCCAGGCGGACTGGCGGACCGATCCGTTCGAGCCGGTCGTGACCGGCGACCGGATGTACGGCCGCGGCACCGGGGACAACAAGGGCCAGTTCCTCGCGCACCTGAACGCTCTGCGCTGGTGGCACGAAGAGGGCGGCGGCCTGCCGATCCAGGTGAAGGTCCTGCTGGAGGGCGAGGAGGAGAACGGCAGCGGGCACCTGCCGGAGTTCGCCCGCGCGCACCGCGACGAGCTGGCGGCCGACCTCTGCGTGTACTCTGACGGGCCGATGCTCCCCGGCGACCGGCCCGCGCTGCTCTTCGGCGCCCGGGGCGGGCTCGCCCTGCGGTTCACCAGCACCGGCGCGGACCGCCCCCTGCATTCTGGCAACTTCGGCGGGGTGGTGCCGAATCCGGTGCTGGAGCTGAGCCGGTTCTTCGCCGCTTTGGTGGCACCCAACGGCGATCTGCGCATCCCGGGCTTCGAAGACCGCATCCCGGCGGCGAGCGCCCGGGAACGCGCGGCCCTCGACGAACTGGAGCTGGAGCTGGACCTCAGCGAGGTCCGCGCGAACACCGGCGTCGACCCCTTGCCGCTGCGGTTCGGCGAGCCGTACCACGACCGCCTGCTGCGGAAACCGAGCCTCACCGTTTCGAGCATCACCGCCGGCGGGCCCGGCGGGCTCATCCCGGCCACCGCCACCGCGACCGGCGACCTCCGCCTGGTCTGGGCCCAGGACCCGGAAGAGGCGTACGCCGCACTCAAAGCCTTTGCCGCGGAAGGCTTTCCCGGCATCGGCGTCGACCTGCTGTTCGGGCAGCCGCCCTCGCGCACCCCGATCGACCACCCGTACGCCGACCTCGTCGAACAAGCCGTCACCGAAGGCTTCGGCCGTGCCCCCGCCCGGGTGCCGAGCCTCGCCGGGACGACCCCCGACCACGTCTTCACCACCGTCCTGGGGCTCCCATCGATCATGCTGCCCTTCGCCCCGGCGGACGAGAACCACCACGGCCCCAACGAATCCATGAAGCTGTCGCTGTTCCGGCGCGGTGTGCACACTGCGGCCCGCCTGATCGAGATCCTCGCCGCCCCGTCGAAACCGGAGGGTGCCGCATGACGGCCCATCAGCTGACCGACCCCGGTGAACTCACCGACGTCCCACCCGCCCGGATGGAGGCGGCCTACCTCGAATACCGCCGCGCCTGCTACGAAATCGTCTACCGCGACTGCCTCGCGCACGGCGTGCTCGACCTGGTGCGCACGCCCGCGACGCTCGCCGAGTTCGGCGAGCGCATGGGTGTCGTACCGGAGAAGCTGGCCGCCGCCGGCTGCCTGCTCGACGCGCTGGCCGAGCACGGAGCCGTCCGCCGCGTCCCCGGCACGCCGCCGCGGTACGCCGCGGCCGCGAACCCGCCGGCGCCGCGGGAGCTCGACACCGGGCTGATCCGGCTCGCCACCGGCAAGCGGTCGGTGGAGGAGCTGGAACACGGCCAGAGCTACGCGGGCATCCTCGCCGCGCTCACGGTCACCGGGAACCCGATCGCGGTCGACTTCACCGCGGGCCACCAGCCGAAGCTGGACGAGATGTTCGTCATCCCGTTCTACCGGTACTGCCGGCTCCAGGGCGTGCGCGAGCTGCTGGCCGCCGGCACCCGGCTGCTGGACCTGGCCTGCGGGCCGGGGCACGGCCTCGCCGAGCTGGCCGAACGGCTCCCCGGCACGGACGCGACGCTGTTCGGCGTCGAGCTGACCGACGACTACGTGCGAAGCGCGATGGAGCGCACCGCGGGCGACGACCGCGTCCAGGTCGTGCGCGGCGATCTCGAGCGACCGCAGGAGTTCCTGCGCGACGGTTTCTTCGACGGCGCCGTGATGATGGGCGCCTACCACTTCCTGCGTGACGCCGGGCCGCTGTGGGACACTGTCGCCCGGGTGCTGCGGCCCGGGGGGACGTTCTGCGTCGGTTACGTGCGCTCGGTGACCGGGACCGCGGACGAGGCGATCGTGAACCTCCGGTTCGCCCTGCGCCGCCCGCCGAGCTACCCCGCCGAACCCGCCGTGCTGCTGGAGCACGCGCGCCGCCGCGGGTTCGCCGTCCGGCGGCAGTTCGGCCTCGGGGTCTGGCGCTGGTACTCCTTCACCAAGGGCCTGCCGTGATGGCGCTCCCGCTCGTCCCCCGGGCCGGCCGGCTCGCCGATCGGCTGGGCGGGCGCGGCCACGAACCCGTGCTGGTCATCCTGTCCCCGCCCCGCTGCGGCTCGACCGCGACGGCCCGGGCGTTCTGGCGGCACCCGGCGTTCGGCTGGTACGTCCACGAGCCCTACGACCGGATCTACCACGGCGGCGAGGACCGGGAGTCCGTCGGCCGGGCCGTCGACGGCGCGACCGGGCTCGGCGGTGCCGGGACCGGGGTCGTGGTCAAGGAGATGACGTTCCAGACCGGGCCGCTGGCCGCCGAGCTGCTCACCGCGGCGACGCTCCCGGTCGTGGTCACCGTCCGGGACCCGCGGCTGGCGATCCGGTCGCGGATGCGCCGGCGGGCCGGCTCGGGCGAACCCGCCGAGTTCCCCGCCGAGGAGTCCGGGTGGGCCGACCTGACGAGCCAGCTCGCCCTCGCCGAGCGGACGGGCGTCCCGTGCGTCATCGTCGAGTTCACCCGGCTGCGGGCCCGGCCGGCCGAGCTGCTGCCCGCGCTGTGCGACCGGCTCGGCCTGGAGTTCACCCCCGCGATGCTCGGCTGGCCGAGCGTCGCCGAGCTCCCCCTCGGTCAGCTCGGCGACCGCCAGCGGAGCTGGTACCGGCGGGTGCTCGCGAGCACCGGGTTCGAACCCCCGGACGAGGACGTCCCCGCTGTCGCCGACTTCCCGTCGTCGATGCGCCCGCACGTCCGCGAGTGCGTCGAGCGCTACCACCACGTGCTCGCCGACTCCCGGGTGCTCACCGCCGACCAAGCCCGCTAGGAGCCCGTCATGACGAACACCGCGAAGGCCAGCGTCTTCCTCGTCCAGCAGGGAATCTGGGAGACCCCGCTGGAGTCGATGCCGCTCGCGTCGGGGTACCTCAAGGCGACCGCGCTCGCCGACGACACCATCCGGCCCCGGGCCGACATCCGGATCCTGAACTTCAAGGGCGGCGCCACGGCGTCGACGATGGCCCACGAGCTGTTCGGCGGGGACCTGCCGGACGTGCTCGCGTTCTCCGTGCTGGGGTGGAACCACCGCACTTTCGGCCTCCTCGCGGAGACCTTCAAGCAGCTGAAGCCCGGCGGCTGGGTGGTCTTCGGCGGCACCCACGTCGCCCACCAGGCCGAGCGGGTCTTCCGGCTGTGGCCGGAGGTCGACGTCGTGGTCGACGGCGAAGGCGAGTTCATCTTCCGCGACCTCCTGCGCGCCTACCTCGACGGCACCGGCCCGCGCGACCTCGGGGCGATCACCGGACTGTCCTATCGGGACACCACGGGCGCCGCGGTGACGAACGACGCCCGGGAGCGGGTCCAGGACCTCGACGAGATCTCCTCACCGTTCCTCAGCGGGGCCATGGAGCTCACCGACGGCGACGGCCGCTTCCGCTACGACGTCGCCCTGATGGAGACCAACCGGGGCTGCCCGTACAAGTGCGCGTTCTGCTTCTGGGGCGGCGCGACCGGCCAGCGGGTGCGCGCGTTCTCGCGCGAGCGGCTGCGCGCGGAGCTCGAGTTGTTCGCCAAGCACCGGGTGCACACGATCGTCCTCTGCGACGCCAACTTCGGCATGCTCCGCAGCGACGTCGAGTTCGTCGACGACATGATCGACCTGCGCGACCGCTACGGGTTCCCGCGCGCGCTCGAGACGTCCTGGGCGAAGAACAAGTCGAAGGTGTTCTACGAAATCGTCACCAAGATGAAGAACGCCGGCATGCAGAGCTCCTTCACCCTCTCGTTGCAGACCCTCGACGAGGACGCGCTGGACCTGATGAACCGGCGCAACATGAAGGTCAACGAGTGGGAGGACCTCTTCGCCTGGTTGAGCGAGCAGGGCATCGACTGCTACGCGGAACTCATCTGGGGCGCGCCCGGCGAAACCCCGCAGTCCTTCATGGACGGTTACGACCGGCTGGCGGCCAAGGTGTCCCGGATCGCGGTCTACCCCATGTTGATGCTGCCGAACACCGCCTACACCGACCGGAAGGCGGACTTCGGCATCGTCTCGGTCCGGGGCGACACCGACGACTTCCAGTACGTGCTGTCGAACAACACCGTCACCATCGCGGAGAACCGGCGGATGCACCGGTTCCTGTTCTGGGCCAGGGTGGTCGCCGAGATGGCCGTGTTCCGGCACATCTGGGCGGGCCTGCGCGTGCTCGGCGGGATGCCGCAGTCGACGGTGCTGCGCAGCCTGGACGCCTGGTTCGAGGCGGTCGACGACCCCGGCGCGGAACCACTGCAGGCGATCACCGCCGGCGCGGTGTTCGGCGCGGACCAGTTCGGCGACGGCGTCCGCTTCTTCTACACGAACCCGGCGGCCAAAGGACTGCTCCGGCGGTGGTGGGCCGAAGCCGTCCGGCCGGGGCTGCCCGCCGCGGTCACCCCGGTGCTGGACGAGATGTTCCGCTACGACCTGCTCACCCAGCCCATCTGCGTCAAGGGCGACGAAGCGGACCCGGCGGACCGGCAGACGCTGGAGACCACGACCGTGCGCGACGAGTCGTACTACGTGCGCCCCGGCGTCTCGTGGGTCTTCGACGTCCCGGCGATCTTCGACGACCTCCGGGCCGGCCACGAACCGGACCTGCGCCCGTCCCCGGTCACCGTCGACCTCTACTACCGCGTGGACGCGGAGAACGCGGTCAACTCGACCAACCACGAAGTGATCGTCCACTACATGGGCATGCCCGCCGAGGTCGTCCTGGCCAACGCGGCGGCCGGGGCGGTTTCCACGGCGCCACCGGGGAACTGCGGCTGACCCGGGCACCCGGGGGAAGGGGAACCTGCACCGTGACCACCGAGGACCGGGCTCCGGCGCCGGACGTGACACCGCTGGTTTCGATCGCTTCGGGGTTCTTCGCGGCGAACGTCCTCGCGGCGGCGATCGAGCTCGACCTGTTCACCACGCTTTCCGTGCCGCGGACGGCGTCCGAGGTGCTGGAGAAGACCGGGCTGGCGCCGTTGCGCGGGCGGTTGTTCCTCGACGCCTGCGCGGACCTCGGCCTGCTCGTCCGCGACGACGACGGGCGCTACCGCGACAGCCCGGCGGCCGCCGGGTTCCTGCTGCCCGGCCCGTCCTGCTACTTCGGGAACTTCGGTTCGCTGCTGAGCCGGCCGAACCACCTGCCGTGGCACCGGCTGACGGAACTGCTGCGGAGCGACGAGTCCTGGTCCCACACTCCGGCGGCGGGCGCCGCGTCCGCGTGGGACGACCCCGCCGCCGCGCTCGTGCGCACGTTCTGGCCCGCCGTCCGCCCGGTCTCGGAGGAAGCCGGGCACGCGCTCGGCCGGGTCGTGGACTTCGGCGGGGTGCGGCGGCTGCTCGACGTCGCCGGCGGCAGCGCCCCGTACACGATCGCCCTCTGCACCGACCACCCGCACCTGCACGCGACCGTCTACGAGATGCCCTGGGTGGGCGACCTCGCCGGCGCCCGGATCGCCGAGGCCGGGCTGACCGACCGGATCACGGTGGCCACCGGCGACTTCCTGGTCGACGAGCTGCCGGGCGGGCACGACGGCGCGCTCGTGGCCAGCGTCCTGCACAGCTGGGCCCCCGACGCCGCGGCCGCGCTGCTGCGCAAGATCCACCGCGCCCTCACCCCCGGCGGGCTCGTCGTGCTGGTCGCGCCGCTGCACGAACCCGGCGACGAGCCGGGGTCGGCGCTGCTGCGCCTGGCGATGGAGCTGGAGACCACCGCCGGGCCGGCCTACTCGACCGTCGACCAGCTGCGGGCGCTCGCCCAGGCCGGGTTCGTGGACGCGACCGTGCGCCGGCTGCCCGGGCGGCGGGTCGGCACGGACGTCGTCACGGCCTTCCGGTGACCGCCGGGTTCACCGGCCGGATCCGGGGCGCGGGAACCGGTGACGTCCCCGCGATCACCGAGATCTACAACCAGGCCGTGCGCGAGGGGACGGCGACCTGCGACCTCAGCGACGTCGCCCCGGCGGACCGGGCGGACTGGCTGGAGCGGCACCGGCACCGGCACGGCGTCTGGGTGGCGGACCTCGAGGGCGTGGTGGCCGGCTGGGTACTGCTGGCACCGTACGACGCGAAACCGTGCTTCCACCGCACGGCCACCTTCTCGACCTACGTGCGCCGGGAGCAGCGGCACCGCGGTGTCGGCACGGCGCTTCGGCGGCACATGATCGGCGAAGCGCGAGAACGCGGGTTGCACGCGCTGGTCAACCGGGTCTGGGCGACCAACGAGGCCAGCATCGCACTCGCCAAGCAGTTCGGCTTCCGGCAGGTCGCGCACCTGCCGGAGCTAGTCGAGATCGGCGGGCAGTACGTCGACTGCCTGCTGTTCGAGCTGCTGCTCGACCGGCTCGGCCCCGCCGAGGTGCCGTTCCATGACGTCTAGCCGGTCCGACCAGAACTTCCGGTAGTCACTGAGCCATTCGTCGATCCGGCGCAGCGGCTCCGGGCACAGTTCGTAGAACCGGCGCTGGGCGTCCTGCCGCACCGTCACGAAGCCGGCTTCCCGCAACACTCGCAAGTGTTTCGAGATCGTCGGCTGGCTGAGCGGCAGGAGCCCGACGAGCTCGCCGACGGACCGGGGCCGGTCGAGGAGGAGGGCGAGGATCCGCCGCCGCGTGGGGTCCGCCAGGACTCCGAAGGCCCTACTCACCCGCACCTCCCGGTATTGACCGACTTGATACCCGATGGGTTATATTACCAGTTGGGTATGTACAAGTCGGGAAACCGACACCGATCGCCGGGAAGCAGCACGGGTCCCGTCCCTCACCGCAGGAGGACAGCAGTGACCGAGCACTCCCTCGCCATCGAGGCGTCCGGTCTGGTCAAGCACTTCGGGAAGGTCACGGCGGTCGACGGCATCGACCTCGCCGTGCCCCCCGGCACGGTGTACGGCGTGCTGGGGCCCAACGGAGCGGGGAAGACCACCACCACCCGGATCCTCGCCACCCTGCTCCACCCCGACGCCGGCACGGCGAAGGTGTTCGGCCACGACGTCGTGCACGAGTCCGCCGCGGTGCGCGACCGGGTCAGCCTGACCGGCCAGTTCGCGGCGGTGGACGACCAGCTGACCGGGCTGGAGAACCTCGTCGTGGTGGCCCGGCTGCTCGGTTTCCGCGGCCAGGCCGCCAAGACCCGCGCCGAAGAGCTGCTGGCGGCCTTCGACCTGACGGAGGCCGCGGGGCGCCTCGTCGGTACCTACTCCGGCGGCATGCAGCGCCGGATCGACGTCGCCGCCAGCCTGGTGCTCACCCCGGACCTGCTGTTCCTCGACGAACCGACGACCGGGCTCGACCCGCAGAGCAGGCACCAGGTCTGGCGGATCATCCGGACGCTGGTGAACGGCGGCACCACGGTCCTGCTCACCACCCAGTACCTCGACGAGGCCGACCGGCTCAGCGACCGGGTCGCCGTGATCGACGCCGGCAAGGTGATCGCCGAGGGCACGCCGGCGGAGCTCAAGGCCGCCACCGGGACGGCCACCATCCGGCTCACCGTGGCCGACGCGGGCCGCGTGAGCGAAGCGCAGCAGGTCCTCGGCGACCACGTCGACGGCACCGCGGTCGACGCGGCCGACAACGGCACCAGCACCCTCAGCGGCCGCACCTCCGCGCCCGGCCGCGTCACCGACGCACTGGCGGAGCTGTCCCGGCGGGACATCGCGGTCACGGAACTCACGTTCGGCCCACCCAGCCTCGACGAGGTGTTCCTCGCCCTGACCGGCCACACGACCGCCGGCGACACCGGCACCAAGGAGGACGTGGCATGACCGTCTCCGAGACCCACTCCGACATCGCCACCAACGACGAAACCCTCGGCCGGGCCTTGTTCTCCGCGCAGCGGCCGGATCGGCCCGGCGCCCTGTCGGCGTCGATCACGTTCGGCAAACGCGCCCTGCTCCGGATCGGTCACGCCCCGCAGGACCTGGTCATCCTGGCCCTGTTCCCGATCATGTTCACGCTGCTGTTCACCTACCTCTTCGGGGGCGCGATCGCCGGCTCGACCGGCGACTACCTCCAGTACGTGCTGCCCGGGGTCGTCGTGATGACGGTCGTGATGATGACCCCGCAGGTCGGGATCGCGCTCAACACCGAGGTCGGCAAGGGCATCTTCGACCGGTTCCGCACCCTGCCCATCTGGCAGCCGTCGGCACTGGTGGGCGCGCTCTTCGGGGACGCGGTGCGCTACCTGCTGAGCTCGGTCGTCGTGGTCGCCTTCGGGCTGCTCATCGGCTTCCGGCCGGCGGGCGGGTTCCTCGGGGTCCTGCTCGCCCTGCTGGTGCTGCAGGTGTTCGCGTTCAGCCTGGCCTGGGCATGGGTCCTGCTGGGGATGACGGTGAAGACCCCGTCGTCCCTGCAGCAGCTCAGCACGGCGATCCAGTTCCCGCTGATGTTCGCCAGCAACCTGTTCGTCTCACCGGACACCATGCCGGGCTGGCTGCGCGCGATCGTCAACGTCAACCCGATCAGCGCGGCGGGCACGGCCACCCGCGGCCTGATGAACGACACCGTCACCAGCGGTCAGCTGACCTGGGCGGCCATCGCCTGCGGCGCGCTGATCGTGCTGTTCGCGCCCGCCGCAATGGTGAAGTACCTGTCCCGCGGCAAACGGTGACCGCGCGGGGCACCGTCACCGGCGGTGCCCCGCGATCAGCTCCACGAGCAGCGGAACGATGTCCGCGGGGGCCGGCAGCAGCAGGGTCCGGGCGTGCAGTTCTGCCGCCCCGGAACGGAAACCCGGTTCGTCGAGCACCCGGCACAGCTGTTTGCGGACGACGTCCGCGCCACTGCCCGGCTCCACCACCAGGCCCGCGCCCGCGGCGGCCACGTACCGGCCCATCGCCGCGTAGTCCAGTCCCTCCTGCGGGTCGACCAGCTGCGGCACCTCGTGGGCCACCGCGGCCGCCACCGTGTGCGCGCCGCCGTGGTGAACGATCGCGTCGCAGACGGGCAGCAGCAGGTCCAGCGGCAGGTAGCCGATCGGGCGCACGTTGCCGGGCACGGCACCCACCGTGCCGAGCTGCTCGGCGCTCATCGTCGTGACGACTTCGGCGTCGACCTCGGCCACGGCCTCGAAGAGCTCGGCCAGCGGCACCGCCCGCTCGATCAAGTCTTCGCGCGGCGTGACGCCCATCGAAACGCAGACGCGGCGTCGCCTCCGGGGTTCGGCCAGCCAGTCCGGCACCGCGGCGGCCCCGCCGTAAGGAGTCTGGCGGACGGCGACGGTCCGGGTGGCCGCGGGCAGCCGCAGCTCGGGCACCATCGGGTCGATCGTCCACTGCCCGACGAGCAGGTCCTCCCCGAAGTCCTGCCCGTACCGCCGCAGCGTCGGGGTCATGAGCGCGGCGATCGGATCGTCCGCCCCCGGGTCCCCGGCCCGCAGCGCGGCGCGCAGCCAGCCCACGTAGTCGCGGGTCGACAAGAACCGGGCGTGCGCGGCACCGCAGTCGCGGGCGGCGACCGGCGCGGCGAGGAACAGCGGGTCCCAGAGCACGAGGTCCGGCCGCCAGGACCGGCTCACTTCGACGAGGTCGTCGACCGTCAGCCGCCCCGAACCCGTTGGGGTGACGGGATAGTAGGCCCACAGGGCGGACTGCACGAAGTCGCGCGCGGTGGTCAGCAGCTCCGGGTCCGCCCCGGCCGCGGCCAGCTCGTCGATCGCCGCGTTCAGCCGGTCGTCGGGCACTCGTCCTTCGGTCGCCGCGACGTCGAGGTCCTCGCCGAGCGGGACCGCGGTCAGTGCCTGGGAGGTGATCATTTCGCGCATGTCCCAGAACCCCGCCACACCACGGTGGCTGGCGACGCGGACCTGGTGCCCCGCGACCTCCAGAGCCCGGGCCAGCGGGACGATCGGGTAGAGGTGTCCCCTCGCCGGGATGATGGTGAACAGGACGCGCATCGAAGTCCTCCAGCTGCCGGAATGGGCCCACGGGTGCCGGTCCCCCGTCGGGATGTTACCGCGAAAGCTTCATAAATAAATACCTACAATGCTAGGGTGAGGGCAGCCGAGGAGGTCACCCGTGCCCGACGCGAAGAGTTAGCCGATGGCCAGGATCGTCGTCACGGGCGGCCACGGTTTCATCGGGAGCCACCTGGTCGAACGGCTCGTCCGCGACGGCGGCGACGTCACGGTCTTCGACCCCGCCGGACCCCCGCCCGACTTCCGCCCCGACCGACCGGTCCGCCACGTCCGCGGGGACGTTCTCGACGCGGCCGCGCTGGCCGGGCCGATCACCCGCGGGGTCGACGTCGTCTACCACCTGAGCGCGCGAGTGGGCGTGGACCGCTACCTGGCCGACCCGCTCGAGGTGATCGAGGTGAACGTCTCGGGCACGAAGAACGTCCTGCGCGCCGCCGACGCCGCGGGCGCCAAGGTCGTGCTCGCCAGTAGCAGCGAGGTGTACGGGAAGAACCCCGAGGCGCCCTGGGGCGAGGACGCCGACCGGGTGCTCGGCAGCACCGCGCTCGACCGCTGGTCGTATTCCTCCAGCAAGGCGCTCGCCGAGCACATGGCGTTCGCGTTCGCCCGGCGCCGCGCCCTGCCGGTGGTGATCGTCCGGTACTTCAACGTGTACGGACCTCGCCAGCGACCGGCGCACGTGGTGAGCCAGACGGTGCACCGCGCGCTGCGCGGGCTCGCCCCGCTCGTCTACGACGGCGGCGCGCAGAGCCGGAGCTTCACGTTCGTCGACGACGCGGTCGAGGGGACAGTGCTGGCCGGCACGACCCGCGCGGCGAACGGCCAGTGCTTCAACATCGGCAGCAGCCGCGAGACGGTGATCGGCGAGCTGATCCGGACCGTGTGCGAACTGGCCGGCCTAGCCGAACCACCCGAGCCGGTCGAGACGGACACGGGATTCGGCGACCGGCGCCCGGAAAGTCTCCGACGGGTACCGGACACTCGCAAGGCCGGCGGACTGCTGGGCTGGCGTTGCCGGACGCCGTTGCGGGAGGGCCTGGCGGAGACGATCGCCTGGGCCAGGCGCAACCCGTGGTGGCTGGCGACTCCTACGCTCCCGACACCGGCGGGTCTCGTCCGGGAACACGGGTGAGACCGGCCACTGACCCTGGGCACGGCGGCGCGGCGGTACCCAGCGTCTTCGGGCCCGCGCACGACTACGACGACATGGCGGCACCCGGAGTCCTCGGCCCCGTGCACGACCACAACAGCGCGACGGCACCCAGCATCTACGCCGCCGCACACGACCACACCGGCGCAGCGGCACCCAGCGTCCCCGGCCCCGGCCCCGGCCCCGGCCCCGGCCACAATGGCACGGCAGCACCTAACGTCTTCGCCCCCGTGCACGACCACGACGGCGCGACGGCACCCGGCGTCTTCGGCCCCGCGCACGACCACACCGGCGCAGCGGCACCCAGCGTCCTCGGCCCCGGACACGACCACGCCGGCACGGCGGCGCCCGGCATCTGGGGGGCGCTACTCGGCTGTCTGCTGGTCGCCGGCACCCTCGCCGGTGCGGGTTACGCGCTGCTGCAACCGTTCATGCCCCCGGCGAGCCGGCGCGAGCGGCTGGCGGTGGCCGGCGCCGTGGCCGCGGCGGCCGCCGGACTGGTCCTGCTCCCCGGCCCCGGACCCGCACCGGCCACCGTGGCCGCGACGGTCACCTTGGCCGTACCCGTCTTCGTCCTGGGCGCGCGGCCCGGGATGCTCGCCGTCATCGCCCGGTTCGCTGGCTGGCCGCTCTCGGCGGCCACCGGTGCCGCCGTGGCCTTGATGGCCGGCGCCTACTTCACGACGCGGGATCCATTGCAGCAGAAGGAACTCCTGCGTTCAGGCCTGCTCACCGGGCTCACCGCGCTCGGCTGGCTCACCGTCTGCCTCCCCCGCACCCGCCGCTACCGGGTCTTGGCCCGGACGATCGGCGCGAGTCTCGCGATCGCGTCGATCGGTGCGGCGGCCACCGCGGCCGTGCCCGGAGCGGCGTTCCCGCAACGGCCGGGCCTGCCGGTCGCCATCGCGGACGCCGGAGTGCTCATCATCCCGGGGCGGGACGGCCGCGGTCTCGTCCACGTGACCGCCGACGGCACGCGCGTCGGCACCACACCGGACACCCTCGTCACCCCGTCACCCCGGCCCGGGACGACCGGCGGCTGGGCGGAGGTGCGGCTGCCGGCCGGACACGGAACGCTGTGGGCGGAACGCAACGGGCAGTGGACATCGGTGCCCGTCCCCACCGGCGAGCCGGCATCGGTGCCGGACCTGCGGGGCCCCGACGCGGCCGAGTGTGCCAGCGCGTGGCTGGGCACCCTGCTCGCCGGCGACCCCGGCGAGCCCAGCGAACCCGGCAACCCCGGCGGAACCGGTGAGCCCAGCGCACCCAGCGGACCCGGCGAGCCCAGCGGAACCGGCGACCCCGGCAACCCCGGCGCCCCAACCTGCCCAGCCGATCACCTGCGCACCCCCGACGCCACGGCATTACGAGCCACCCTCGGGTTCCTGGCCGGCCGCGGCGACCACACCCTCACCCTGATCACCGACGACTCACCACGCTCAGCCGCGGCCGAAGCCCTGGTCCGATCCACCGCCACTCGACTCGGTCTCACCGTCTCCCCACCGACCCGGCCACTCGGGCCGCTCGTGATCGTCGCCGGCTGGACCCGCACCGAAGCCGTCCTGCGCGACGTGGCCGCGGGACGACTTCCCGGCCGCGGCAGCTACCTCGCGCCGTGGCTCCTCACGCCACCCCTGCTCGAAATCCCCGCCGGACAGCTGCTGCCGCTCGACTTCTCCCCGGCCGGCCCGGAAGCCTTCGCCTACCGCTCCGCACTCGACGCGCGCTTCGCAGGAGAAACGCCGTCGTCGTCCGGGTTCGCGGCGTGGTCGGCGACCGGACCTCCCGGCCCCCTCCGCATCTACGCGGCCTCGCGGATCAATGTGGACTTCACCGCGCCCGCCCACGGGCACGACACCCGGGGCGGCTGGCTGCCCGGCGGTGCGATCACCGCCGTCAGCGGGGCTCTGTCCGCATCGTGAGCGGGGTTCCCAAGCCTCCACAGTCGATATATATTACCTAAGTAACTTGTCCCGCACGCGCGAGGAGAAGCGATGCAGGTGCGATCGCGATCAACGGTCATCCGGGCGACGGCGGTCTGGACCGCACTCGTCGCCGTCGCGAGCGGGGTGCTCGCCGGCTCCGCGGGCACCGCGGCCGCCGCACCGGCCGTGAGCGTCGGCTCCCGGTTCGTGGACGCGGACGGGACCGCCTACGGCATCACCAACCACCTCACCGCGGAGACGTTCTCCGCGCCGTACCACCGCTTGCGGCACGAGTACCTGCTCGTCTGGGCGGGTGCGGCGACCGAGAACGCGCCGGACTTCCTCGCGGTCGTCGACGCCACCGCCGGCACGCCCGGCTACGGACGGGTCGTCAACACCGTCACGATCGACAACCAGACCGGCAACGAGCCGCACCACATGCAGTACGTGTGGCACAAGGGACAGAAGATCTACGCCGGCGGCCTGGTCTCCGACACGACGTACGTGTTCGACGCGACCCGGCTGCCCCAGCTCAGCCTCAGCGGAGTCGTCCGGCCCACCGACACACCGTGCGGTTCCGCGCCCGACGCCTTCGCCGTGCTGAAGGACGGCACGGCGTACGGGACCAACATGGGCGGCCCGGACGTCACCGGTGACTGCCGCTACTCCGACGGCCAAGTCCGCACCGGCAACGGGTTCGCCGGCTCGCCCGGCGAGATCGTCCACATCGGACCGGACGGGCGCGTGCTCAGCGAGATGCCGGCCGCCACCGCCGACGGCGAGGACCCGGTGCGCTGCCCGAACGTTCCGGCGCTGCCGCAGCCCAGCTGCGCCAATCCGCACGGGATCCAGGCTCGCGAAGACCTCGACCGGCTCGTCACGACCGACTTCGCGGAGATCCGCAACCTGATCGGGCTGTCCCCGACGACCCCGCCGCTGGACCCCAACCTGGCTCGGGACACCGTGCGCTTCTTCGACATCGCCGACCGCAACCGGCCGCGCCTGGTCGCGGTGTCGCACCTGCCGGTCGGCCCGCGCCACGACGCGGACCCCAGCACGGCCGAACCCCGGGCGGTGATGGAACCGGCGGTCACCAACCTGCCCGGGCACCGCGGCGCCTTCGCCTCGACCTCCGGCGGCGGAGCGGTCTTCTACACCCCGGACATCACCGCGAAGGACCCGCAGTGGCAGGAGGTCTTCGACGACGAGGCGGCGTTCCGCTCGCTCTTCCCGCGGGACACCCCGACCTCCGACGGCGACGGCGGCGGTTGGCTGGCCGTCTCCCCCGACGACCGGTTCCTGTTCCACGTCGTGCTGACCGGCGGCGTGAAGTCGCCGGGGGAACGAGAGACCGGCATGCTGTTCGCCCTGGACATCCAGGCGCTGCTGCGATCGGGCCCGGCGCCGAAGTGCCGGGTGGACACGCTCGCCGAGGTCGCCGCGGGCGGCGCCGAGCGGGACTGCCCCCGGCTCACCAACGCGGTCCCCATCCGGGACGTCACGACCGGCGGGCCGCACTGGGCCGCGATGGACAACTTCCGGCTCGGCGCCGACGGCCGGTACCACGAATCCGCGCAGATCAGCAGGCTCGCGACGTCGAACTACTTCGCCGCGCTGACCGGTGTGGACGGCGACCACCGGATCTGCATGACCTCGGTCGGTCCCGACGGGCGGCTGCGCCCGGACCCGGCCTTCCGGGACGAGGTCACCCACCGGTCGTGCGTCGCCTTCGACCGGCAGTCCTGGCCGCACGGCGAAACCGGCCCGGCGCGGCCGCACGGTCTACTGTTCGTGGTGGCCGACGCCGACCTCCGCTGACGAAGGGATCCGGACGGGCGATGGACACGACCGAAGACAGCGATATGGAGCCGATGTGGCCGGTCGGCGCGGACGCCGATTACGTCGCGGCCCGCGTCGAGCTCGCCAAGGCCGAACGGCTCCTGCGCGACCGGATCGAAGAGGTGGCCGCGGCCCGCCGGCGCCTGCCGCCGGGCCTGGTGCTGCCGGACTACCGGCTCGCCGAAGGCCCGCCCGACTTCGGCTTGCGGTCCCCGGTGTGGGAAACCCGCCTGCGCGACCTCTTCGGCGAACACCGCACGCTCGTCGTCTACCACCTGATGTTCGAGCCGTCGGCGGCGGAGGCCTGCCCGATGTGCTCGATGTGGGTGGACGGCTTCCACGGCGTCGCGCACCACGTCACCCGGCACGCCGCGTTCGCGGTGGTGGCGAAGGCGCCGCTGCCGAAGGTCCGCGCCTGGGCACTGGGCCGCGGCTGGGACGGGCTCCGGGTGCTTTCCTCGCACGGGACGACGTTCACCGAGGACATGAACGGCGAGCACCGCGACGGCGGGCAGCGGCCGATGGTCAGCGTGTTCACCGCCGAGGAGGACCGGGTACGGCACTTCTACAGCCTGCCCGCCAACTTCCTCGACGACACCGAAGGCGGCATCGACCTGCTGTCGCCGGTGTGGAACCTGCTGGACCTGCTCCCGGCCGGCCGCGGCGACTGGTACGCGGGCAACGACTACGCCGGCCGCACCCGCGGCTGACACCCGGTCCGAGGCGACGCACGGAACCCCGCCCACGGCCGGAATCCCGGCCGCGGGCGCGGCCCTCAGCTGTACGACCGGAGCGCACCCGACAGCTCCGCCGGAATTCTCACCGGCTCGGTCCCGGCCGTCGTCCGCGCGAGGCAAGCCACCGACTGACTGCCCCGCGCGGCCAGCACTCCCGCCCGCAGGAACTCGAAGTCCATCGCGATCCGGTTGCCGGACGTCGTCCGCAGGGTCATCACGACCTCGATCTCGTCGAGGGCGAAGCACTCCGCGTAGTAGTCCATCGCGCACGACACGGTCGCCATCGCGAGCTCGCCCGCCTGGACGGCCTTGAGGACGCTCGGCGCGTGCTCGGCCAGGAACCGCTCGCGGCAGTGGCCCTGCCAGTGCAGATAGTGCGCGAAGTAGACGTTCCCGACGACGTTGGTCTCGTCGAGGGTCACCACGTGCCGGTAGTGGTAGGTGCGGGTCATCCGCGGCTCCTCGTCGCGAAGGTGATGGTGACGGGACCGACGCCGCGCACCCGGGTGCCGGCGGTGACGACGGTGAGCGCACCGGTGCGCTCGACCCGCGGGGACAGGCAGGCGTCCGATTCCGGCACGGGGGTCACCGAAACCCGCGTCACCCCGGTCTCCTCCGCGGTGACCACCAGGTCCTGCTCCACGAGCGCGCTGCTCAGTTCGGCGGGGCCGTCGATCCTGCATTCGATCGCGATCCGGGACAGCCACGGGCCGACCAGCCTCGGCGGCAGGCCGTCCGGCCAGTGCCGGGCTCCCACGTCCCGCAGGCGCAGCCGTTCCCAGCGGGCGACGAGCGTCCCGGCTTCGTCGGACAGCTCCGCGTCGAACACGTATTCGCCGTCGCCGTGGGAGATTTCGCGCGCGTCGACGACCAGCGGACCTTCCGGCCGGGCCCAGGCGGTGAAGCGCCCGGCGCCGACCGGGAGTGCCTTCCGGTGCGGCACGCACGCCAGCAGCACGTGCAGGGTGGCGTCGTGGGCGCCGGGGTCGCCCAGCACCTTCGCCTGGCCGTGGTACTCGGAAAACCAGGAGTCCCCCGAGGTCGGCGCGAGACCGGCCCGCACCCGGAACGCGGTGAGCAGGTCGTACCCGGCGAGCCGGCGGAACCGCCCGTCGTGGAAGAACAACCCGGAGTCGTACCAGGCGTGATCCGGTTTCGCGGACGGCCCGCGGTAGGCCGCGGGCGCCTCCGGTCGCGGCGCCGCCGGCTCCACCACGGCCGTGACGCGGTCGGTGGCGAACCGGTCGCCGCGCTCGCGCAGCACGACCGCCACGCCGGCCGGCCCGGAGAGGGCAGCCGTGCGGATGGTCGCCCCGGTCGTGCGGCCGGCGGTGACCGGGGCGCGCAGCTCGACGTCGGCCAGTGCCACCGGCAGCGAAGTGCCGCGCAGCGGAGCCGCGGTCTGCGCGAGCGCCTCCAGCCCGAGGACCGCGGGCAGCACCGGCGTGCCGTCGATCACGTGCTCGGCGAGGTACGGATCGGCGCCGAGCGAGAGATCCGCTTCCTGGACGACCTCGACTCCGGGCACGTGCACCAGCGACCGTTCGGCGAACCGGAGCGACGTCGCCGGCTCCGAGCCGGCGGGCAGCGTGGGCGAGCCGGGGAACCGGGAGGTCAGCAGCACGCTCACCGGAGCGTCTTCGTCGGCGAGCAGCTCGATCAGCGCCCGCGCGCCCAGCTCGGGCGTGATCGCGGTGACGCCGGTGCGGCGCAGCGTGTCCAGCACGTCCATCCGCACCCCCATCCCCAGCTCGGACCACACCGACCACTCCAGGACGTGGCAGCGGACGCCGGGGTGCCGCTCGGCCCAGCGCTCGAGGTCGACCCGGAGCCAGTCGTTCGCGACGCAGTACTCGGCCTGGCCGGCCAGGCCGGCGCGGCCGATGATCGACCCGAAGCCCAGCACCAGGCTCAGGCCGTCGCAGGCCTGCTCGAGGAGGGTGCGCAGGCCGGTCACCTTGGGGCGCAGGGTTCCCGCCAGGGTCGCGGCGGTGACGTCGGCGAGGCGGTGGGGCTCGTTGACCGCGGCGCCGTGGAGCAGGCCGCGCAGCTCGCCGTGGCCGCGCGCGGCCGCGAGCAGGCCGGCGACCGCGTCCGCGTCCGTGACGTCGCAGCCGACGTAGTGCGCCGGGACCCGTTCCCGCAGCCGGGCCAGGGCCGCGGCCACCGCGGGGTCGTCCGCGGGGGTGCGCCCGGTGAGCACGAGGGTGGCGCCGGTCAGCTCGGCCAGCTCCGCCGCGAGGAAGGCCGAGATCCCGTGGATCCCGCCCGTTACCAGGCAGACGTCCCCGGCACCCAGGGGCAGCACGGGCTCACCACGGCCGTGCGGACGCCGGGCGCGCAGCTCCGAACGGGCCCACGTGCCGCCGGGTCCGTGCTGCAGTTCGAGGTAGCGTCCGCCGTCGGACAACGTGGCGGGTCCGGCCGGCAGCGGCCCGGCCACGTCGGCCACGACGACCGCCGTGGCCGGCAGTTCGGCGACCAGGCTCCGGCCGAGGCCGGCGGCCGCCGGGTGTCCGTTGTGGACCAGCAGCAGGCGGTCCGGCGGATCGGCGGCAAACCGGCGGCACAGCGCGGCGATCTCGGCCGCACCGGTGTCGTCCGGGAGGGTGACGACGGCGTCGGGCTCCGGGCCGTCCGCCGCCGGTTCGAACGGGACCCACACCGCCTCGAAGGGGCGCACCCAGCCGGCGACGCCGGGCACCCGGTCGTCCTCGGGCGCGCCGGTGACGACGGGCAGTCCCGACAGCGCGGCCGCGGCGTCCCCGACCGTGGCTTCGACGAGCGACATCGGGGTCTCGGGCGGCTTCCGGCCGAGCGTCGTGGCGACGGTGCTGACGAGCTGGACGACCTGCAGCGAGTTCAGGTGCAGGTCGGCGAGCAGGGAGCTCTCCGGAGTGATCGAGCTTTCCGGCAGCTCCAGGGTGTTCACCAGGTGCGTGGTCAGCACCTCGAGCGGCGCGCCGGAACCCGCCCTCTCGGCCGGGGGCACCGCGACCCGGACCGGCGCCGTGGCGTTCGGGCGGCCCGGTGCCGAAGCCCAGCCGGCGCGGTTTTCGCACGGCCCGGCCACGAACGCGGGGACCGCGTCCGGCAGGAGCCTGCGGAACACCCCGCCAGCGAACCACGGGTCGAGGTCCGCCGCACCGGCGGCGGCGAGCGCCGCGGTCGCGAAGGCGTGCCGCCGCGGGTCACCACCACAGTCCAGGCTCGCCACGGGGGTGTCGATTTCGTTGGCGCGCACCAGACCGGCCAGGGTGCTGCCCGGCCCCACCTCGACGAGCAGGTCGCACTCCGCGGCCAGCGCCGTGCTCGCGGACGCGAAGAGGACCGGCAGGGTGAGCTGGTCGACGAGCAGATCGACCAATCCGTCCACAGTGGACGCCAGTTCCTTGCCGGTGACGGTGGAGACCACCCAGCGCACCGGTTCGGCCGTGGGCACCTCGGCGAGGGCGGCCCGCCACGGGCCTTCGACCGGGCCCATCGCCGGGCTGTGGAAACCGTGGGAGACGGGCAGCCGGGTGGCCTCGATCCCGGCCGCGCCCGCGTCGGCGACGACCGTCCCGATCGCGCTCGCCGCACCGGCGACCACCACGCGGGCCGGCGCGTTGTAGCCGGCGATCACCGCACCGGACGGCAGCGGCCCGAGGTCCTCCGCGGTGCAGCCGATGCTCGCCATGGCGGTGCCCGGCAGTCCGTGTTCGGCTATCAGCCTGCCGCGGGTCCGCGCCAGGTCGAGCACCTCGGCCGCGGACCAGGCACCGGCCCAGTGCAGGGCGGTGAGCTCGCCGAGGCTGTGCCCGCACGCCGCCACCGCCACAGTGCCCAGCGCGTCGAGCCAGGCGAGCCCGGCCAGCGACTGCCGGACGATGGCGGGCTGCGCCACCGCGGTGTCCGTCTCGTCGCCGACGGGATCGGGGCGGTTCCCGGGCAGGGCGGTGGCCAGCCGGGAGGTCCACGCGGGCAGCGCGTGCCGGACCGGTGCCGCCTGCCCGGGGAACAACAGCCCGACCCGCGCCGGACGGCCGGAAGCCAGGGTGAAGCCCGCCCGTTCGTCAAGCAGCAACTTGCCGTCCCAGTTCTCCGTCGCGGTGGCCGCGGCCGCCGCCGCCGCGGCGAGGTCCTCCGGCCGGGTCGCCACCAGGGCGACCCGGAACGGTTCGCCGCCGGTGCCCTCGCGCCACGTCGTGGCCGCGATGTCGCCGAGTTCCGCGGCGCTCAGCCGGCCGGCGGTGCCGGCGAGCGCGTGCAGGCGGCCGGCGAGCGCGGCCGGGCTGACCGCGCCGAACACCACGATCTCGGCCGGACCCGGGCGGGCCGCCAGCCGCCGCACCTGGGCGGGCAGCACGGGCGGCACGGCGACCGGCTCGCCTTCCAGCACGACGTGGGTGTTGATCCCCCCGAACCCCATGGAGGACACCGCGGCCCTCGGCACGTCCGACGTCCAGGCCTCGGGTCCGGCCAGCACGCGCAGCGCGGGAGCCGGGCCACGCAGCAGCTCGTGCGGCCGGACGCACCCGGTGGTCGGCGGCAGGACGCGGTGCGCGGTGGCCAGCGCCGCCTTGATAAGCCCGGCCACCCCGGCCGCCGCCTTCGTGTGCCCGATGTTGGCCTTGATGGAGCCGAGCGCGGCCGGCGGTGCCCCGTCGCGGACGGCGGTCAGGGCGCCGAGCTCCGTGCGGTCGCCGACCTCGGTCCCGGTCCCGTGGCCTTCGACCAGCTGCACCGCGCCCGGCGCGAAGCCGGCTTTCCGGTACGCGCGCCGCATGGCGAGCTCCTGGCCCCGCCGCTCCGGGCGGCTCAACGAGCCGGCCCCGTCCGAAGCGGACGCCCAGCCGACGATGTGCGCGTAGCTGCGGACGCCGGCGCGGTCGGCGTCCTCGGCCCGCATCAGCGCCACGATGCCGCACCCCTCCCCCGGCAGGAAGCCGGTCGGGTCGGCGTCGTAGACCCGCATCTCCTCCCCGGCGAGCGCGCCCAGCCGGGAGAACCCGACCAGCTCCAGGGGATCGAGCGACATGTCGACACCGCCGGCCAGCACGTAGTCGCACTCGCCGTCGACGAGCGCGCGACAGCCGCTCATCACGGCCAGCAGGCTCGACGAACAGGCGCCGTCCACGGTGTACCCGGTCCCGTGCAGGTCGAAGTGGTTGCACACCCGGCCGGCGACGGTGTTCGCGAGCGCTCCGGTGAGGGTCTCGTCGCCCGGCACCGGGAACGGCTGCTTCACCAGTTCTTCCAGCCGGGCCAGTACTTCGCCGGCGAGCCCGGCGTCCGCGCCGGTGTCGCGCAGCGCCGTCGCGGCCGCGGCGGCGATGAACGGCCAGCGGAACCGCAAGGTGGCCGCGCGGGTGAACTCGCCGCCGAGGGAGTTGCCGAGGATTACGCCGACGGCATCGCGGTCCAGCCCGGCGGCGTCCGGATGGCCGGAGTCGGCCAAGGCTTCGGCCGCGGTCTCCAGCGCGAGCCAGTGGGTCAGGTCGGCGGCCCGGAAGAGCGGCCCCGGGATCCCGAACCGGCCCCGGTCGAACTCCCAGTCCCGCAGGACCCCGGCGTGGGTCAGGTAGCTCAGCTCCACGTCGGCGCGCTCGCCGCGGTAGGCGTCCGACAGCCGGACGTCCGGGAGGCGCCGGAAGGCCCGTCGCCGCCCGAGCACGTTGTGCCACAGCTGTTCCGGGGACACGGCGTCCGGATAGCGGCAGGCCAGCCCGACGATCGCGATCCGACCGCCGGTCATCTGGATGCCCCGGCGGTCGCGAGCTCCTTCTCCGCGGGCACCGCTTCCCGGCGCTTCCGTTGTTCGGCGACGACCAGCACGACCGCGCGCAGCACGCACGTGATCACCAGCGCGAAGAAGAAGCCGAACACCACGCCGAACACCACGAGCAGGCCGTACACCAGTGCGGTGGTCGCGCCGTAGACGACCTGGTTGCGCGGCTTCACCGGGGTCGTCGACGGGTCGGTGATCATGTAGTTGGTGTAGATCACGAACGCCAGCCCGGTCATCGGGAGCAGCGCGCCGGCCAGCGCGTGGTCCAGCAGCAGCCAGCGCAGCACGGCCTGCGCCAGGAAACCGCCCACCCAGCCCAGGATCAACGGCATCTTGCCGGTGAGTCCCACGTTCAGCATCGTCCCCGCCGCCAGGATGAACAGCGGGATGAGCCAGTCGAAGGCACCGGTGATGTTGTTGGTGAAGTGGTAGGGCGGAGCGATGCCGACCCACGGGAACAGCAGCAGGGTGACCACGATTCCGGCGTTCGAGGGGTTCAGAACGTGCTTGAGCCGGCCCCCGAGCCGCAGGCGCACGAGGTACTTCGTCGCGTGCGAAACCACGACGGCGAACAGGTAGGGCCAGACCGAGGCGTTGCCGTAGAGCAGCATCGCGCAGGCGAGCGCGGTGATGTGCGGCGGCAGCAGGAAGACCAGCAGGTTGCGCGTCCCGCCGGCGTACTGGGGGCGGCGCCGGTGCGCCCGGCTGTCGATGGTCTCGAACAGCAGCGCCACGGCGTAGCTGGTCACCAGCGCGAGCAGCGGGGTCACCGGGGACTGCTCGAACCCGAGGATCAGGTGGCCGGCGATGTTGAAGGCGGTCAGCGACATCGCGAACCGCATCAGCGCCAGCACCCGCTTGTCGGCCGGTGGTTTCGCCACCGCTGCGGGCGGAGCTTCGGGCGCGGAGCGCGGTTGCCGCTCCCGGAGGAGGTCGATCGCCGGGGGCTTCGCAGTGCTGGTCATCGGGTCGCCACCGTTCCGTCCGGCCCGAGGGTCACCACGTGGTGCCCGGGCGTCAGCTGGGTCTGGGCGCGGAGGACGCGCGTCCCGTCGCGCCAGGTGATCGTGACGGGCCGGGGCGTGCCGTCGGGGAGTCCCAGGTGGACGGTCGCCGCCGACACCCCCGCGTGGCCGTTGACGGGGAACAGCTGGGCTTTCTGCGGCCGCGGCCCGCCCACCTCGACGGTCGCCCCGATCGCCGCCCGCATCCCGCCGGCCGCACCGGGCTGCACGAGCTCCAGGTCCGCACCCTGGCCGGCGCGCGGCGAGACATTGCGAAGCAGCACCGAGTCCTCCCACTGGTTGGCTACCAGCGCATCGAGCCGCCCGTCGCCGTCCACGTCACCGAAGGCCAGCCCACGGGTGTTCCACGGATCGGCGATCCCGAGCTCGCCGCTCAGGTCGGCGTAGCGGCCACCGCCGTCGCGGACGTAGAACGGGTTCGGCTGGTGACCCGACAGGTCGTCGCCCAGCCGGAAGTGCGGCCAGGCCTCGGGGTGGTGCAGCAGCTGGTCATTGCCGAGGGCGAGCTCCTGCAGCAGCGCCCACCGGTCGGTGTCGCCCTTGAGGAACCCGGTGGCCTGCATGAGCTGGTCGGTGCCCGAGTTGTCGAAGTCCCCCGCCTTGACATCCCAAGCCCAGCCGCTGCGGGCCAGCCCGAGGTCCTCGCTCCGCTCGTCGTAGGGCAGCCGCCCGGCTCGCAGGTCGGCGGCGCTCCCGGTCGGCACGAACGCGAAGTTGCTCTCCTGCAAGGCATACGGCGTCGTGATGTTGCTGACGACCATCATCGGCAACCCGGTGCCGTCCGGATAGGTGAAGGCGATGCCCATGCCCTTGAAGGAGTCGTACCCGAGCACCTCCGACCGCGGGGTGAGCAGGTCACGGGTGCCCCGGACCTCGGTGAACCGGACGCGCCCGGGGCTCGAGGTGTTGACGAGCAGCTGGTCCGGGCCGAAGTCGTTGGCCACGTACAGGTCCGGCACACCCGTGCCGGACAGCTCCTGCAGCCCGAAGGCGAGCGTCCACGAGCTCGCGGAGTCGGCGGGGAAGGCGGTGCTCGCGTCGGTCAGCAGCGGGGCCTCGCCGGGGCGGCCGGTCGGCCGGGTGAGCAGCAGCCGGTTGGTCCCGGCGTTGCGGGCCTTGCCCAGCGAGTCCTGCATCTGCATGCGGCCGTCGTCGGCCGCCGTGACGTCGAGGACCCGGGCGCCGTCCGGGAAGTAGTTGCCCACCAGCACATCCAGGTGGCCGTCCCCGTCGACGTCGCCGATGTTCGCCGCGCTGGAGTTCCACACCTGCACGGGGGAAACCAGCTCCGTCGCGCGGAAGTCCGCGGCCGCGGGGGCCGCGGCCGACACCCGCTGGTTCAGGAAGAGGACGGGAGAACGACCCCAGTAGTACACGAGGAAGTCGAGCGCACCGTCTTCGTTCAGGTCGGCGGGCACGCAGCCCATCGGCGCCATGGTCGCGTCGTACGGCAGGCCGTCGGGCCGCAGCTGGAACCGCGGGTACGGGGCGGCACTGCCCGGCACGGGCAGCACCGTCACCGAGTCGTCGCGCGGATCGACGAGGCAGGCGTCGCCGGGGTGACCGGCCCGCCGCAGATCCGCGAGCGCGACCGCGGCCCCGACCGCGGAGATCCACGCCCGGATGGGAACGAGACCGGGTGCCACGTCGCGCTGGGCCCGCGCGGCCGGTGGCCGCGTGTTCAGCGGGATCTTCTCGAACGCGAACCGGGCGGCGAGCTCGCGCGCCCCCTCCGCGCCCGGCGCGGGCCGGACGGTCAGCAAACCGGTGCCGGTCACCAGCAGCAAGGCGACCACCGGCAACACGACGGCGCGCCATGAAAAGGACATGATGCTCCCCACGATCGCGGTTTCACAGGACAACGATTTCCCGTGAGGGCTTTCGCAGCCCAGCACGGTTTGTTCAGATGCCGACGAGCGGAGATACCGTGTGGCTCAGAGGTACCGTGTGGTCAGAAGTACTGTGCCGTTCAGAGGTACTGTGCGGCCTTCACCCGAAGGCGGGCCTTCCACTCCAGGAAGGCGGCCGGCTCCATCGACTCGTCCAGGCCTGCGGCGGCCCGGTCGGTCCAGTTCGAAGCCTCTTCGCAGCCGACCGCGAAGAGATCGCGGCAGGCGAGTTCGGTGTGCGCGGGCACGATCCCGGCGCGGGCCCGCGCCGCGATCGCGAAAAGCGCCCCTTGCAGCAGCTGCGGCCCGGCGGAGCCGGCCGCCGGGACCAGCTCCCCCACGCCGGACACACCTTCGGAGCGACCGGCGTAGCACGCCGCCAACCCCACCCCGGCCCAAAGATGAGCCCGTGCCGCCGGTGCGACGGACTCGATCACCTGCCCGATGGCGGGCACGTCCGCGGCCTCCAGGAACCACAGCGCGCGCCCACAGCCCGCCACCCTCGCCTCCCAGCGCGGCGTCGGGACACGCCGGCACCGCGACCGCAACGCGCGGTGCCCGCCGAAGAAGGTTTCGGCGAACCCGGCGCCGTCGAGCGCCAGCCAGCGCAGCAAAGGGGTCCGGGGCACGAGAACCGGCGTGGGGACGCGGGTGGGGACCAGGCCCCACCCGTGCCCGACGTGGATGAGGTGGACGTACCGCTGCCCGGGTCCGGCGAGCAGCGTGGCGAGGGCCCGGCGGCGGCCGGCCGTGACGAGGTCGAGGAGCCCGGCCCGCATGGCCGCGCCTTCGTAGGCGAAGCCCTTTTCTTCGTCAGCGACTGTCGCCAGGGCCGAGTGCGGATCGGCGTGCCCCGCGACAATGTTGAATCCGTGCAGAAAACTGCGTGCGTGCCGTTCCAGGAACTGCCGCGCATCGGGTCGATCCAGCCGGAAACCCCGTTTCGAGAAGTCGGCCAGACCCAGCGGAAGCACACCGATCGCGGGCCGGGCGGACCGTGGTATTTCCTTCGAGTCACCCAGCCCCATGACCATTCCCCCGCGCACGCCAGTCACTACATTAAATAGAAGTCAGATTTCGACACTTCAGACGCCTGGATTGTCCCTTTCTACCATCGCCCCGTCCCGTACGTCAAGAGTCCGCAGGTCGAGGTGCCTCCGAGCAGGTCACTATCTAAATATGAACCCTTTTAGCGGATTGCCTCCGGCTCGCCCAAGGCCCTATTCTGCGGCACCACAAGTGACCGCGAAATTCTTGTTGACACTCGCGGAATACTTCGGAAAACGGAGTCAGCCCAGCCCGAGCATCCGGGTGCACCGCTGCACGGCTTCGGTGGCACCCTCGATTTTGATCTCGCCGGCGGCGAGCGCGTCGAACGGGCTGATCATCCGGGCGCCGATGCGCACGAAAGTCTCCGGATCACTGGTGATCACGAGCGTGGGATTGGTCCCGGCACCCAAGCGGTAGCCGACCTCGCCGCCGCTCACCTCGACTGTGAACGCCCGCTCGCCGACGCGGAACTCGTAGGACTCGTCCACATCGGGGATGCGCTCCGGGATCACCATCGCCTGGACCGCGACGAATCCCCACTCCGCGCGCACCGAGCCGTCCCGGTCGCCCTCCCCCAGGAACTGCATCCCCCACTTCGCCAGGGACAGCAGCGGGACGCGCAGCTCCTGGCCGCGCTCGGTCAGCAGGTACAGCTTGCCGCGTCCGTCACCCGGTACCGGCAGCTGCTCGATCACGCCCTGTTCGGTGAGGCCGCGCAGCCGGTCGGCCAGCAGGTTGGGTCCGATGCCGGGCAGGTTGTCGATCATCTCGCTGAAGCGGACCGGGCCGATGAGCAGCTCGCGGATGATGAGGAGCGTCCACCGCTCCCCCACGACGTTCAGGCCCGCCGCCAGTCCGCAAAACTGCCCGTAGTCCCGCTTGCCGGCCATGCCACCTCGCGCCTTCCGCACCAAGATCCGATCACACTCATGTAGATAGTAACATCAGTAGTCACCTGAGCAGCGGTACTCAAGCAAACCCCCTGGTGGAAGCCTGGGGCGTTTGACCGTTATCCGGACAAAACGGCACCGAGCCACGAAAGTACCTTCCAAACCAGCCAACGATCCACCGGGGTTGCCGCCGCCATCACCCCTTACCGCAAGCTCTACCTCGTGATCATGGACAGCATCGTCACGGGCAGCCGAGGACGAACTGGACCCGCGCAGCCCGAAATCGGCGATCGTCCTGCCGCCATCCCACGACAGCACTGACGTCTTCGGTCTGCTGAACGCCGTCAAGAAGATCCCCGGCGTGCCGGCCGTGATCGAGTCTCTTCGCCAAGTTCGCCGATTCACCGTCTCCCGGGATGACTGCCGAGCTGTCGGAAGGGTCCGAGGTGGGTCGGGCTACCTGCCGCTGTACCGCTCGACGTAGTCGTCCACGATCGGCCGCTCCGGTCCGAAGATGTCATCCGGGATCCGGTCGAGATCGAAGAACTCGTGCCCGGAGATCTCCAACCCGTCCACGCGCACTGTCGCGGCGGCCACCCGCGTGACGAACACGGCGGTCGCGTTGTGCACCTCGTCGCCGTTCGGGTAGCGGTAGTAGTACTCCGGACCGGCGTAGACACCGAAGAGTTCGAGCTCGTCGACCACGAGCCCGGTTTCCTCTCGCACCTCGCGGCGGCCGGTGTCCTCGAAGGACTCTCCGGGATCCATGAATCCGCCCGGCAGGCCCCAGTCACCGGTCTCCGAGCGGGTGAGCAGCAGGAGCCTTTCCCACTCGTCCGCGATCAGCACGGAGGTGCCGGGCAGGATCAGCGGCCGAGTACCGGCCAGAGCGCGCAGTTCGGCGATGTAGTCCATCGAATTCGGTGACTCCTTGTCCGGCACAGGTCACTCCCAGCGGAACCAGCGGCCGCGACGCCCCAGAACACGATAGTCCACAGCCAGCACGATGAAATGTACGGTGTGCCCGTGAAGCCGAGACCACCGAGCCGTGCGCAGACCCGCTGCGGGCGTGTAGGTGCCGAAACTGTGTCTCATCACGCGACCTGCTGATATTCGTGGATCAATCCACCGAGCCGATCACGCTCACGAACCCGCCCGACGTCAGTCATTCGGACAGGAAACCAGCACCTGATCGAGCGGTCGTTGGCCCAAAGAGCGATGAGGTCGACGCTGGTTGAAGTGATCGGCATACTCGGCCAGCACCTTCTCCAGATGACGCCGGTCGACGACAAGCACCGATCCAGACACTCGCGACGCACGCTGCCCACCCAGCGCTCAGCGATCGCGTTCGCGCGCGGTCCTCGAACAGGGCTGCGCAGGATGTCAATGCCGATTGAAGCGGTACTGCCGCGCGCGGATCGGGCAGCACGCCGGGACGTTCGTGGCCGGGGACGACCTGGCGCAGGAGATCTGCCTGGCCGTCCGGGCGGTACCAGGATCTGCTTCGGCTCGTGTATGGCATCACCGCGCGGCAGGTCGGCTCGGCGCAGGCCGCGATGCCCCGCGCTCGCGGACTCGGACGCCGCTGTGGAACCGGCTGTCCGGCGAGCGGCGCTGCCCAAATGAACGCACCGGCGATGTCTCGCAGGTGTGGCGTCTGCTGGCCATGCTCTCCGACAGTGAACGGGAGGTCGTCGTGCTGCGGGTCGTGGTCGGGCTGACCGTCACCGACACCAGCACGGTGATCGGCCAGCAGCCGTGCTGGGTCCCGTTACAAGCAGTCCCGGGCGCCGGTCAGCGCTGCTTACGGCCCCGCTTGAGCGATTCGATCACTTCGGCGACGCGGCTTTTCCGGATCTCCTCCTTCTTGGCGCCCTCGATCCACGCCACGTACTCCCGCTGATAAAACCCTGACAGGCCGTCGAAGAAGGACTTCGCCGCGGCATCGGCCCGGAGAGCGTCCGCCAGGTCCGCGGACACCGTCGGAGCCGGGCTGTCGACCGGCTCCAGGACGACCTGCACGTCATCGCCGGGACCGATACCGCTCGAAGCCCGCAATGCCTTGTTGACCGGAAAGAACCACGCGCCGCCTCTGCTGCCGAGCGAACCTTCGAAATCCGTCCCATTCAGCGAACCGCGGACGAAGTGCCGTTGCTTCTTGCCCCACGCCGCCGACGGGTCGAACGGCAGCTTGATCCGGACGTGCCCGCGCTGGTCGGCTTCCAGAACGGCGTCGAACTCACGGCGGTCCATCAACCCTCCTCGGGAAATCGGTTCGCGCCCCAGCTTGGATCCTGAGCAGGACACAGTCAACCTGGCCGTGACAATAGCAGCCTCGAAGAAGAACCGCGTCGCTCACCGGTCAAGAGTTGAGATCGACTAAACCGGTCAGGGCTGGGGAGGAGGCCGAAGATGACGCTGTCGAGTACGCAGTTGAAACAGATCGCGCACCAGTGGGTTGACGCGATCAATTCCGGGAACGTGGAAGCGCTGGACGACATCGTCGCGCCGGACGTCGTCGACCATTCCGGCTTGGCTGCCGGGCACGGCGAGGGCTGCTACGGGTACAAGCAGCTGGTGCAGCAGCTGCTCAACAGCCTTCCCGGTTATTCGTCGCACGTCGAATCCATCGAGGTACAGGGCGATCTCGTGACCATTCGGCAGACCGGCAAAGCCCCGACCCCCGCACACTTTTCGTCCATGCTGGCACCGGATGCCGCCGGTGTGGACGCTGCCGGAGAGATGGAGTTCAACGTCACCTCGGTCGTCCGGGTCGACGACAACGGCAAGATCGCCGAACACTGGGCGGCCGAAGGACCGTTCGGGCAGAAGAGCACGCCGGACGACTGGCGTCCGGGCCCCCCGCCGACGGGCTCGCCCGCGGCCAACAAGGAGTTCATGCGGACCTACGTCCGCAACGTCATCGACGCCATGGCGGCCGAGAACGCCCGGTACTACATGGCGGGCAATTTCTACAACCACGACCCCGCACCCGGCGAGCAGCACGGTGTCGAGGGCGCGATCGCCTTCATATCCAGCATCTTCGCGGCGTTTTCTGAATTCCACACCACGATCGAGGAGCAGCTCGCCGAAGCCGACATCGTCGTCGGCCGCTGGTCGCAGAGCTTTGTGAACACCGGCCCCTATCTCGGTTTCCCGGCGAGCGGCAAGCAGATCCACATCGGCGGAATCACTATCACGCGCGTGCGTGACAACCGGATCCTCGAGGAATGGGAGGCCCGGGACGCATTGAGCTTGCTGAACCAGATGGGCGTTCCGTCGCCGTTCGGCGCGCTCGAAGACGACACAGCACCGGCGACCACAGACCCGAAGGAGCTCGCCCGCCGGTTCTTCTACGAGATGTGGGACAGCGGCGACCTGGCCGTCGCGGACACGATCTTCGCCCCGGAGTTCGCCAACAACAGCACCGTCGCCGGTCAGCGCCCCGGAGTGGCCGGGGTGAAACAGCTCGTGCATGCGTTCCGGAACGGCTTCCCGGACTGTTCCGTGAGCGTGGACCTGCAGACCGGCGAAGGCGACAGGGTCGCGACGCGGTACACGTTCCGGGGCACTCACCGCGGGACGTTCCGAGGTCTACCGGCCACCGGAAAGCCGGTCGAGGTCAGTGGAATCAGCATCCACTCGGTGGCCGACGGCAAGATCACCGGCCACTGGGGCTTCTTCGACGACGCGAGCCTGCTGTTCCAGCTCGGCCTCGTCCAGTACCCGAACCCGGTACCGAACCCGGGACCGGGACCCTGGGGCACGGCGGGGACTGCGGGCCGATGACCGTACACACGTCCGTCCGCACCCCGGCCGACGTGGTCCGCAGCCTGATTGACACCGTCTACCGGAGCCGGGACGCCGGTCCGCTCGCCGGGCTGGTGGATCCCGCCGCGCATGACGCGCTGCTCGACTGCGCCCGGGTGCTGGCTCTGCTGGCCAGGTTCCCGGACGGGCGGCTGGAAATCGAGGACTCGGTGCACGAGACCGATTCCGTGGTACTCAGGCTCACGCTGCGCGGCAACCAGACCGGTCCGACCGCCGGGCACGGGCCGACGGGCCAGCTGCTGGCCCTGCCGGTGTTCGGCAGCTATCGGGTGACGAACGCCCGGATCGTCGACGCGTGGCAGGCGTGGGACACCACGGAGGTCGGCGGTTCGCCGGCGCCCACCGCCGGCGAACCGCTGGTCGACCTGGACGAACTCCAAGGCAACGTGTTCCCCGGGTTCAACAAGGCCCGGCTGGCCGTGGTGCAGTTCACGATCACCGACGGCGCGGCCGCGTGCCGAGCGCTCGCCGCGTTCGCCGACCAGGTCGCGACGGCAGCCGAGGTGCTGTCCTTCAACCGGTTGTTCTCGGCGGCGCGTTCGCGGCGAGGCGCCAAGCCGGTGTCGTCGACTTGGTGCAACGTCGCGTTGTCGTACCCCGCGCTGCGCGCGCTTACCACCAGCGCCGAGCAGTTCGCCGACGCGGGCTTCCGCGCGGGCATGCGGCATCGGATGGCGGAGGCCGGCGTCGACCTGACGTCCTGGGACGACGGTGCCGCCGCGGACGTGCTGCTTCTCGTCGCCTCCGACGACGAGGACAAACTGCGCGCCCAGGTGGCCGAGGCGGCCGCACTGCTCGTTCCCGGGCTCCGGCCCGTCACCGAGGAGTACGGAGCGAGACTGGCCGGCCGGGAGCCGTTCGGGTTCCAGGACGGGATCTCCCAGCCTGGTCTGCGCGGCCGCAGATCCGATGTCCCGTGGGAACCGCTGACACCCCGGCAGAACCCCGTGCGCCCGGACGAGGGCAAGCCCGGACAGGCACTGGTGTGGCCGGGCGAGTTCGTGTTCGGCTACCCGGCGCAGCCCGCAAGCGGGACCGGCACACCGGTGGAGCGGTCCGGTGCACCCAGCTGGGCGCGCAACGGGTCCTTCCTGGTGTACGGCCGGTTCCGGCAGGACCCGGTCGAGTTCCGCCGGTTCACCGGCGCCACCGCGGAACGGCTGGCCGCCACCGAGCGGTCACTCGCCGGGCTGACCGAGGAACGGCTCGCCGCCCTGCTGGTCGGCCGGTGGCGCAGTGGCGCACCCACGGTCCGGGCACCGTGGGCGGACGACCCCGCGATGGCACTCGACCGGTGCGCCGACAACGACTTCGCCTACCGGTCACCGCGGCAGCCGCTCGGCGACGCCGCGCCGGGCCTGTGCGGCGGGGGCGGCTTCGCGTCTGCACCGGCCGACCCCGGCGGACTGGCCTGCCCGTACGCGTCGCACATCCGGAAGTGCTACCCCAGGGATGACATCGCTCCAGCGGAAGTGCAACGGCACCGGATGCTGCGCAGGGGCATCCCTTACACGTCCTCCGTAGACGCTCGGGACCGGGGACTGCTCTTCCTGAGCTACCAGACTTCGATCGAGCAGCAGTTCGAGTTCGTCATGGAGCAGTGGCTGGCGAACCCGAAGTTCCGCGCACCGGACGAGGGAGAGGACCTGATCGTCGCCCCGGTGTTCACCGGCCGGCACGTGTTCGGGCTGCGGGTCCCAGCCGGCGATGGTGTCCGCACCATTCCACTGGAGCCGGAACGACCATGGACCGCGTTGACCGGCGGCGGTTACTTCTTCACGCCGTCGATCAGCACGTTACGGCACCTCGGCGAGCAACGAGCCGGGATCCAGAACGCGGAAGGGGCGAGATGACGCAGTCAGCCGACCACAGCACGGCGGCCAACCGGACCGATCCGGTGATCCAGCAGACCTTCCGAACGCTGGTAAGTACGCCGGCCTTCTTCGCCTTGGCATACTTCGACTACGGCGTCGGGGCGTCGTTCCCACCGGCGAAGGGCGCCGGCCCCGTCGCCTTCCGGGTGGTGCGGGGAACTCTCGAGTTCACCGCCGAGGGCGTGGTCACCAAAACTCCGGCGGGGAGCCGGACCGCGCAGGACATCCCCGCTGGACAGACGTTCACGGTGACGGCGGATGACCAGCTGGTAGTGCCCGGGGACGTCGTGCACAGCGCCCGCACGGCAGGTGATGGCCCGGCCCGCACCCTCGGGCTGGCGCTGTTCGCCGGCGAGCCGGCCCAGCAGTTCCCGCCCGGCATCACCTTCGAGCCGCTGACCCTCGGCCCGGTCACCGCGCTGCCTGCCGCCCCAGTCACGGCGTCGGTGCGCAGGTTCACCCTCGCCGCCAGGCGGCACCGGACGCCCGAGGACTCCGACGGCCCCCGCATCCTGCACGTCGAGTCCGGCACGCTGACCGCGAAGCTGCGGTCTGGGACGGGAACCGTCACCCGTGCGGCGGACCCGCTCGGTAAGCCCGATCCTCTCACCGCCGGGCAGCCGGCCGAGCTGGCCGCCGGGGACGGCATGCTGCTGCAGGCCGGCGGTGTCGTGGAGCTCGCGGGCGACGGCGCAAGCGTGCTTGACGCCACAGTCGCCAGCGGCGCCGCCGCCCAGCAGGCCGACAACGTGGCACTCGTGCTCGGCTACGCCGACGATGTCTCCGGCGACACGCCCGGACAGCTCGCGGCCCGTTACTTCGCGGATTCCTACGTCCTGCACGACGCGGTGTGGGGCCAAGAGGTCGGCCTGACCGGTGTCGCAGGACTCGCAAAGGTCGGGTCCACCCGGTTCTCCGGCTGGTCGGCCCGGATCGACGACCAGGTCGCCCAGGACGATCTGGTTGGGACCCGGTGGGCACTGACCTTCGTCCACCAGGGTAAGGAAGTGGATATTCCGGGAATCACGATCAGCAGAGTGCGCGAGGGCAAGCTGGCCGAAGGGTGGGAGGCGCCCGACGTGAACGAGCTACTGCGGCAGACGGGTGCGGCGAGCGCGCCCGGCGAGCTCGACGCCGACGGCGGCGACGACGTCACGGCCACGGCCGGCCGGTTCGTCTACGACCTTTGGAGCGCCGGGGACCTGACGATCGTCGACACCCTCTTCGGCCCGGACTACACAAACCACACGCCACTGGCCGGTCAGCGGCCGGGCCGCGACGGCGTGCGCCAGTTCGTCGCCCGGTGGCGCACCGCGTTCCCCGACGTCAACGTCTCCGTCGACCTGCTCGTCGTCGATCACGGCCGGGCAGTGGTGCGCTGGACGTCCCGTGGGACGCACCGCGGCGGCCTGCTGGGCATCCCGCCGTCGGGCCGGTACCTCACGCTCTCCGGCATCACGATGCTGACCGTCCGGGCCGGCGTCATCGTCGAGTCCTGGCAGCAGTGGGACATCCGGCCGCTGCTCGCCGCAGGCAGTCACTGAACGAAGGGGACGGTTGTCATGACCACTGCGGAGAACGCGACAGTGCTCCAGTCCTTCGTCAAGACCGTGCTGGACGGCAAGGACCTGCCGGCGGCGGAGAAGTTCCTCAGCCGGAACTTCCTGCACCACGACCGGGCCCCGGGCGAGGACACCGGGCAGCAGACCGGGCTCGCCGGCACGCAGAGCTTCCTCGCCAACACGGTGTTCACTGCGTTCTCCCGGTTCGACACTACGTTCGAGGACTCGGTGGCCGAGGGCGACCTCGTCGCGGCACGCTGGCACCAGACGAGCGTCAACAGCGGCACCTGGCTCGGCAGGCCCGCGACCGGCGCCACAGTGGACATCGCAGGCATCTCGATCGTCCGTGTGCGCGACGGGCTGATCGTCGAGGAGTGGGAGGCGCGGGACAGCGTCTCGATGCTGCGTCAGCTCGGTGTCTCGCTGCCGAGGCTCACGGTGCTGCCGGGGCTCGACGCGGCGGCACCACCCGGGTTCACTCCGGCGCCCTTCCGCACCAACGGGCCCCTCATGGGCGGGGCGCTCGATCTGCTGGACCTCAAGTCGCTGGTGGCCGGCCTGTTCGCGAGCGTGTACAACAGCGGCAACGTCGGCTTGCTGCAGCTGCTGCTCGCGCCCGGTTACGTGCTGCACGACCCGACCGGCCTGCTGCCGGGCACCAGGAACGGGATCGCCGGGCTGGTCGCGACCTTCCGCAGCGGGATGCCGGACTTCGCCACGACGGTCGATCTCCAGCTGGCACAGGGAGACCGCGTCGTGACCCGGTGGACCGGCCGCGGCACGCACAAGGGCACCCTGTTCGGGATCGCTGCCACGGGCGTCCCGGTCAGCGTGAGCGGCATCAGTGTCATGCGGGCCCGCGGCACCCAGATCCAGGAGGAATGGCTGCTCTGGGACCAGCTGTCCCTGCTGCAGCAGGTCGCGAACGGGCCCTTCTGACCCCGGCGCGCGGTCCGGGTTGACAACAGTTCACGTTTACCATAAATATGACGCATGCCGAGGCCCGTCGCCACCGAAGACGTCTTCCGCGCGGTGGCCGACCCCACCCGCCGCGCGGCGCTGGAAGTGCTCGTCCGGCAACCGGATCTGCCGGTCGGCGAACTCGCCGGCGAACTCGGGGTGGGACTGCCGATGTTGTCCCGCCACCTGGCGGTGCTGCGGGCCGCCGGTCTAGTCACCGAGCAGCGCTCGGGACGGCAACGACTGTACCGGCTGCGCCCCGAGCGGCTGCGGGAGCTGTACGACTGGGCGGCGCTCTTCGGCGAGTTCTGGACTGAGCGGATTGACAGCCTACGCGAGTACCTCGACCGCCACGCAGGCAACGAAACGGATGGAAGATGACCACCTCGCGAGACATCACCGTGGACGTCGAACTGCCCTACCCGCCGGCCCGGGTGTGGCTGGCGCTGACCGACGCCGACGCGCTGGCCGACTGGCTGATGCCGGTCGACGGATTCGCCCCGGTTGTGGGGCGGCCGTTCACGCTGCGCGCCAAACCGATGCCCGGTTGGGACGGCGTCGTGCACTGCGAGGTGACTGTCGTCGACGAACCGCGCACGCTTGCCTACACCTGGCGCGGCAGCCGGATGCGCACCACCACGACGGTCACCTGGACCCTGGCCGCGACCGACGACGGGCGCACCCGCCTTCGCCTCGCCCACCAGGGTTTCACCGGGCTGGGCGGCGCAGTGCTGGCGCTCATGCACCGCGGCGGCTGGAAGAAGATCGCGCACACCCAGCTGGCCGGCCACCTCGCGCGCACCACGTCGAAGGACAACACCTGAGCCCGGGCCCGAAAGGTGGTCACCGGCTGGGCGGAGCCCAGCCGGTGACCACCTGACCCCTCGCAGGGTGCGCTCTGGCGCTCAGTTCTGCTCGTAGCCTCTTCCATGGCGGTCCTCGCAGGTAGGAAGTCCACTGTCCGCGGGGCCGGGTACGACCGCCACACCGGGCAACGTCGGAGTAAACCCCAGCTGGGCGAAGGCGCAGGCTGGACCCATGGTCGGCCACGTCCTGATCGCCGGTGGCGGCATCGCCGGGCTCGCTCTCGCCACCGCACTCCGGCACCGCGGGACAGAAGTCGTCGTGGCCGAGCGCGCCCCGGCACCCAGCCGCAGTTGCGCCGGGCTGATCCTGGCCCCGAACGCGATGAAAGCCTTGCACGCCATCGAACCCGGGCTCGCCGCCACGGTACGCGCGGCCGGCCGCCCCTCGGGCGTGCGCGGCACCTCCGGCCACCGGACACCGTTCCTCAACGCCCATGGACGGGCGCTGGGCCGGGTTTCCTTCGACGGCTTCGAGGAGCGCTGGGGCCAGCCCGCGGTGACGATCCTGCGGGCCGACCTCCACGCGGTGCTACTCGACGCGGCCAAGGCCGCGGACACCGAGATCGTGCATGGCTTCACGGCGCAGCGCTACACCGCCGACGATGCTTCGGTCGAGCTCGTCGCGTCTGACGGGCGCCAGCTCCGAGGTGAGGTCCTGGTCGGCGCCGACGGGCTGCGGTCGGCCGTCCGGCGGGGCCTGCTCGGCGCCGGGGAACCCCGGTACCGGGGCATCACCGCGGTGCGCGGGATCGGCGCGGCACCGCAGGCCCACCCGGACGGTTTCATCGCCTACGGCAGGGGAACCGTGGTGTTCGCCGCCGGCCTCGGGGACGGGCGGGTCTACTGGGTGGCCTCGATGGCCGCCCGGCGCGGCGAATGGCCCCGGCTCCCGGCCGCCGAGGCACTGCGGCTCGTCCGCGACCGCCTCGGCACCTGGGATCCGGCCGTGCGGCAGGTCATGGCCACGGCCGAGGCCGCCGACTGCGTCGTCACGGATGTGTTCGACCGGCCGCCTTCGCGCACGTGGCATTGTGGACGCGTGACGCTCGCAGGCGACGCGATTCACCCCATGGTGTACACGTTGGGGCAGGGCGCGGGCATGGCTTTGGAGGATGCGGCGGTGCTGGGCGTCCGCCTGGCCGCAGCGGAGACGTGGGACTCGGCCTTGGCCAGGTACGCCGCCGAACGGTTCGTACGGACCGCCAAGGTTGTCCGGCAGTCGCGGCTGCTCGGGCGGGTGGCCCACGTCCGGTCACCGGTCGGCACGGCTGTGCGGGACGCCATGCTCCGCATCGTCACCCGGACCACCGACGGCGACGCCGCACTCTTCGGCTGGTCACCACCGGGCTGAGGATCAAACCGAAGCCAAGTGGGCCGGACCCCGCGGAGAAATCCGATACCCAGTCCCCAAACTGCTGGTGAGCCCGAGGTTCTTCAGCTTCCGCACGTCGCGCTTGAACTGCACTGGGTCCCGCCCGATCTCGGACGCCAGATTCCCGATGCGGACGCCGGGATGCCGTTCGATGACCCCCAACGTGGCATCGGTCCAACGCCCGGTCGAGCCGGGCCAGCCGGGCGGTGATGTCCACGATTTCGGCCGCCGAAAGGTCGTCGGCCGCCGCGAGCTCGTCGCGAGGTCCGGCAGCCTAGGCGCCGTCCACGGATTCCCGACGGGTGAACCACATCAGCAGCTCCGCGAGGCCGCGTTCAGGGACGCGGGCGAGCTCCCCGGGAGCTGCCGGTTCGGGCCCGGTTGACGATCGAGCGCAGGACGACAGGGCCCGCCATGGCCTGGAAGTTGATGCGCGGATCCAGCCGTTTCACCTGTCCCTCAATGGCGAGCAGCGCCATGAACGGAAAAATGAAATCCGCGCGTGAGAACGCGCGGTGCCGCCGCTGGATGGCGAAGAACCGGGCCGCGAAACCGGCCAGCGAGAAATCACCAGCGGTCATTCCCGTCGTCGTGGCGATCAATTCCTCCATGTCACTCCGGAAACCGGCCTCGTCGGCCGGTGCGACCGGTTTCGCCGCGGCGGCGAGCGCGTGGGTGGCGCAGACTTCGGCGTTGCCGCTGGCCATGCCGAGGAAGAACTCGGCGAAGTGGCTGCGCATGTCGTCGTCGAGTTCGTAGCTGAAGCCGGCGTCCACGATCGCGAGCCGTCCGTCGGGCAACGACCACCAGTTGCCCGGATGCAGGTCGCAGTGCACCGTGCCGGTCACGAAAAGCATCTCGTACACCGTCATGACCAGCCGTCTCGCTACCCGGCGCTCGTTGTCGAACCGACGGCCGCCTGCCTGCCCCGGCACCCAGGTCATCACGAGCCGGTCGGCGTCGCTGTAGCCGGTGAGCACGTGCGGAAAGACCACGGGCAGGACGTCTTCCAGCTCCTCGAAGCGGCTGAGGGTCGCCGCCTCGGCGACGAGGTCCGTCTGGCGCCGCACGGATTCGCAGATTTCTTGCACGACCGCGCGCAACGGCCCGCCGGACCGCCGCATCGGCGCAGCACACCACCGGACGAGCAAGCCGATCAGGTCGAGGTCGGCACGCAGCCGTTCCGCGGCATCCGGCTGGATGGTCTTCAACGCCACGTCGACGTTCCCGAAACGCTGTCGCCGAACCACCGCCACCGAGCCGATCTCGATTTCCGCGGACGCGTCGTTCCCGACTCGCCCCCGCGCCAAGCCGGCCTCGAGCACGTCGCAGAGCCTGTCCGGGAGCACGTCGCGGCGGCTCGACATCATCTGCCCGACCTTGACGAAGGCTGGGCCCAGCCGCCAGAGGCAGGCGCAGATGATCTTGCCGGCCGCACCGGCCGACCGCTTGGTGCTGCCCCGGGCCCGGACCAGTACGCCCGCCAGCCGGGCGCACCCTCCGCAGAGCACCGCCGCGATCTGCACGGTCCGCACGACCGAGCGCGCCACGGCCGGCGCGCTCATCGGCCGCCGGCCCTTCCCGTGGCTCTCCCGGCCAGGTACCGGACGAGCGCGTCCAAGTAGTCGGCCCAGCCGTCCCGGTATCCCCCTGCCAGCGAGGGCGGCGGGTCGAAATGCCTGAGCCGCACGGCCGAGCCGCCCGCACCGCGCGGGACCACTTCGACTTCGACAACGCTGTCGGGATAGCCCTCGTCCTCGAGCCGGAAGCGGAACCGGCCGCTGTCGGACGTCCGGTGGCCGTCGATGACGGTCACATACTTCGAATACACATTCCCGTCGTTGGAAAAACGGATCTCGTAGCGGCCGTCGCGCTCCCGGCGGCACGGTTCGAACCACGCGGAAACGATCCCTGGAACGGTCACACATCGCCACAGTTCCGCGGCGCGGCAGGCGAACTGACGGCACACCTCGACCACTCCGGACGATTCCCGCATACTGTCCACCGTGTTCACAGCACGCCTCCCGGCCCCGGCATGCCGGCCATCCTAACACCGCGCAGATCCCCGGGAGACCGTTCCGGCCGACTCGGCGGGGCCCCGGGAGACCGTTCCGGCCGACTCGGAGGGCCCCGCCGGATCGGGCAATTTCGGACAACTTCCGGCGCCGCAAATCGAGCACAATTCGCCACAAGACCGCCCGATTCCGGTTCTCGCGACACGAAAACGATCCCCGGGGTGAGGAGTATCCAATGGACGGAACCGCCGGATGGCCGACCGCCGGAACGTCCGTTCCCCGCTCGATGGCAATGCTGGCCGAGGCGATGACCGCGGCGCTGCTCGAGTTCGGCTCACGCACAGGGCTGACCGCCGCGCTGGGCGCGGGTCCCGCGGACGTCGGCGAACTGGCCCGTCGTGCGGATGGCGACGCGCGGATGACCGAAGAGTGGCTGCGAGGCATGGTCGAGGCAGGGTTCGCCGAGCACACGGACGCCGGGTACACCTGGGCCGCGGAAGCCGTGGCGTGCTTCGGAACACCGGCCGATCTCCAGCCCGGCCTCGCCCTGTCCGGCGCGCTCACCCGCTGCGTGCCGGCGGCCGCGGAGGCCTTCCACCTGGGTGGCGTACTGGAAGCCGAACGGTACCCCCATGAGCTGGCCGACGCGATGCAGCGGATGAGTACCCAGTGGGCCACGTTCGTGCTGCCCGAAATCTGGCTGCCTGCGGTACCTGGGCTCACCGACACCCTCCGCGCGGGCGGCCGGGTCGCGGAGATCGGCTGTGCGTCGGGCGAGGCTCTCGAAACACTGGCGACGGCCTTCCCGCACATCACGGCCGAGGGGTTCGACTTGGACGGACGGCTGACGAGGACGGGGAACGCCCGACTGTCGGAACGCGGCCTCGCCGGCCGGGTCGTCCTCCGGCCGGTGAACGCTGCCATCGGGATGACCGGCCACTACGATCTCGTGCTCGCCCTGAGCGTGCTGCACGACGCCACCGATCCCGCGGCGCTGATGCGCGCCGCGGCGTCGGCGTTGCGGCCGTCGGGCTGCCTGCTGGTCGTGGAGTCCCCGCCCGTTTCCGGTCCCCTAGCGACGATGTTGCTGACGACCAGCCTGCTCTACTGCGTGCCGACCACGGCCGCCCGCGGAGGCCGGCCGCTCGGCACCCTCGGCCTCCCGCCCCAAGCGCTCCTTCCCCTCGCCGAAGAGGCCGGGCTCCGGCCGGTTCCCGCCCTGCCGGTCGTCCACCCGCTCGTGGCCGCGTCGGCGTTCCGGCGCCCGAACGCCGGCACCCGGCCGGCCCCCGTCCCACTACCCGAGACCGGGAGGCTGCCCCGATCCGGCCGCGGCCGGATCGGCGCCCGCGCGTTCCACCTCACCGCGCGCACGGGTGTCGCCGCCGCTCGGCTCGGTCCACTGTGGGCAGGCGTACGGATCCGGCGTGGCCGGACGGCCGCGCAGGTGTGCCTGGCCCGGGGAATCGTCCGGGTGCTGGAACGGCTCGGCCCGGCGTACGTGAAGTTCGGCCAGATGCTGGCCAGCCGCGCTGACCTCTTCCCGCCGGATGTGACTGAACAGCTCGGCGCCCTGCACGACGACGTCACGCCGATGGCGGAGGCGGAGTTCCGCCGTCAGCTCGCGCTGGCCGGGCGGCAGCAGCCGAACCTGCGCCGGCTCCGGTTCACCGGCCGCCGCCTCGGCAGCGGGAGCATCGCCTGCGTATACGAAGCGATCGAGCCTGACGGCGACGCCGTCGCGGTCAAGCTGCAGCGCGAGGGCGTTGCCGAGTCGATGTCGGACGACCTCGCCCTGATGTCCTCGGTGACGCGGCTGGCCGAGCGCCTCCCGGCCGCGGGCGGGGCGCCACTGGCCGACCTCGTCGACTATGTCGGCCGAGCTCTGTACGGGCAGATCGACTTCGTCCGCGAGGCGGCCTGCACCCGCCGGTTGGCGGCGAACCTGGCCCGCCACCCGGGCATCGTCGTGCCGCGCGTCCGCGACGACTACACCTGCGGCACGGCACTGGTCACCGACCTGGTCGAAGGGCTGACCGGCGACTCTCCGCCGGAGCTCGCCGACGACATTCGCGATGAGGCCGCGGCACGCGCCCTGAGCGCGGTCGGTGCGATGATCTTCCGCGACGGCTTCGTGCACTGCGACCTCCACCCCGGCAACATCTACGTCCGGCAGGACGGTTCGGTGGTTGTACTCGACGCCGGGTACAGCGTCGAGATCCCCGAAGCGGTGGGTCGCGCGCTGCGGGACTTCTTCGTGAACCTAGCCCTGCGCAACGGGACGCGGTGCGGGGAGATCATGTACGACTCGGCTTTCCCCGGAGGACCTCCGCCGCGGCACTCGCCGGCCGACCGAACCGCCTTCGCCGCCGAGATCGCCGACCTCGTCCGGTCGGTGACCGCGGACCGCTTCGACATGACAGATTTCGGCCCCAAGGTGTTTGACACGCAGAGGAATTTCGGGGTGCACCCCTCCGCCGACTTCGCGTTCCCCCTGATGTCGATGATGATCGCCGAGGGCACACTGCGCCGGTGGTGGCCGGGCCTGCAGATGCCGGCGGCCACCGGGCTGCGCTGACCCGGTCACACCATCGCGGCCCGGCACAGCGCGTGCCGCCAGGTCGCGGCGAAGCGGTCACGCACCATTTCGCGCGCCTCGGCGTCGATGTCGATCGCCAGCCAGCCACTGTGCTGCACGGTGAGCTCCAGCGACTTCCGCCTGACCCCGAGCTCGATGTCGGCGCGAGTGGGCCGGGTGCCGGAGACGATGTCGATCCCGATGACGAGCCGGTCATCGTAATGGACCTGCCAGCCGGTGATCGGGAACCGCCGCGCGCCGTGGGAGTCGACGACGTGGAACCAACGCGGCGGCCACCCGGTCCCGGACAGCGGCAGCCAGTCACAGAGCACTGCGCCGTGCAGGGGCCGCCGCCCGGTCTCGCCAAGACCGCGAGCCAGGACGATCGCGTCGCCGTCGTCCGGGCCGGCCTGCGTAGTCGTGGCGGTCAGCCGGTCGAGCCGGTGCCGCCACAGTTCCCGTGCCTGGTGGACGGTGGCCGGATCTTCGGTGGCGGGCTGCTCCGACAGCCTGAGCCGCGTCCGGTCCGGTCGGTGTTCGGATACTTCGACGCGGACGAAGGTGAGCGGCTCGACGCCGAGGTAGGCGGAGGTGAACTCGAGGAGCCTGCCGGGTTCCAGCGTCTCGATCCAGAGCCGGTAGTGCGACGCCGAGCCGGTCCGGACCACAACCTGCTGGGCGACGTGGGTGATATCCCGACCGAGCCGGCCCCACCACGACCGCGCGTGGCGGGCCTCGACGAGCGTCCGCCAGGCCACGCTCGCGCCGACGGGCAGCTCAGCCACGAGCTCGATCGGGTGCGGGATCATCCCGGCCGCCGGTCCGCCCAGTCATGAACGGGCGAGGTCCAGGTCGCGACCGCACGGCCGTCGACAACCGCGCGGACGACCGCGCCCCGCCCGCCCGACGCGCGGTGGCGACCACCGCGAACCGGACGGCACAGCGCCACCAGCCGGTCCACGGATCGCCCGTCCTTGGCCACCGAACTGCCCGCGACCCCGGCGATCGCCGCCAGCGGCCGGTCCGGGGTCGGCTGCGGACCACCCAGTACCAGTTCGCCGGGCACGGGGTTCCCCGCGTCCAGCAGCAGTTCGGCGGCTCGGGCGCCCCAGTCCGCCGGTACCGTGGCGAACCCCGCGGCGGCCGCCGCTCCCGCGCTCGGGCCCGCCATCCCGACGTCCGACCACAACGACCACTCCGCGGTGACCAGGCGCACCCTGCCGTGCTTGCGGCGCAGCCTCGCCGCCTCGAGCCGGACCAGCTCGTTGGCGAGGGCGTACCCGCCGAACAGCGGGTGCGGGCGCCGCGATTCGACCGAGCCGAACACCAGCACCGAGCGGAGCCCGCTCGGCGCGAGCGCGCGGACCAGCGCGCGCAACGCGGCGGCCTTGGCCTGCGCCAACCGTTCCAGCCGTCCGGCGCCGATGTCCCGCAACGGCTGCAGCTCCAGCTCGCCCGCCGCGTGGATGAGCGCGGTCACCGGGAAAGGGCCGTCCGGCACGGTCTTCGTGACGTCGACCTGGTGCACGACGACGCGAGTCGCTCGCGCGACCGCCGCCAGCCGGTGCTGGTCGGCGACCGCGAGCCCGCTCACCGGGCGCCGGTCGAGCAGCCAAAGCCGGTGTCCCGCCGCGCCGAGCCGGGCGGCCAGCGCCAGTCCGAGCCCGCCGAGGCCGCCGGAGATCGCGATCCCGGTGGGACACATCGGCCGCCCGGCCGAGAGCAGGCGGTGGTGCGCCCAGCGCGGCGGCGGCGGCCGGAACGCGGCGTGCGCGTCCCGCACGACCTCGCGGCACTTCAGCCGCGGCCATTCGGCCGATGCGGCCAGCAGCAGGCTCCGGCCGCCCGCGCCTCGGTGGACGAGGGTCAGCGGGACCTCGCCGTCGGCCGCCGCGTGGATCGCCTCCAACACCAAGGTGGCGTCTCCGGCTCGCCAGCGCGCGCCGAGTTCGACAACGATTCCGTCATCGACCATTCGAACAACAGAATCGGAAATCGGCTCGCCCGCGGGAATGCTTCGTTTCGGCCGGCGAGCCACCGGAACAAATGTCAAATCCGTTCCCGACCGGAGATTCGTCCCCATCAACCCTCCCCCGACAGCGCAGCAGGCCCGGCGAATGAGATTGTCCGCGCCTCGACCCTACCTGATCGACTTGACCCTCACCAGTGCCGACAGACCAGGTGGCGCAATGGCAAGTCGCGAGAAGTTTCGCGGGTGGACCGCTCGTAGCGTGACAGCAAGCAGACCCAACACAGCCAGCACGGAGGCACAGCCGATGGCCATTGATCTGTGCAACAAATCAGCGCAGTCGCTGAGTCAACTGGATCCTCAGGCCGCTCTTCCGGTCGACGTCCCACGCCTCGAGTCGCTACGGAGCGAACAGCGGGACGCATTGAACTTCGCCTACCGCACGACGCTGAGCGTGGACCCTCGGTTCGTTGCAGGTGACCCGGCCGCGTGGGCGAGCGACTTCGGTTACGCCCTCAACCGGGCCGCCGTCCGTGTCGACAGCCGCACCGACGACGAGCTGCGGCACGACGCGCTGCGCCACCCGGACCGCGTGCTGCGCGAACAGGCCGTCTACGAGTACGCGGACCGCGATCTGCCCGACGCCTTCGAAGTGCTCTCCGAGGTTGTCCGGACCGAACAGGACCGCGAGGTCCGCTGGGGCACCCTGTGGGCCATCGAAAAGCTCGGCGGCCCACACGCGATCGCGGCACTGCGGCGGTTCGGGCGCGACGCCGACCCCGAGATCGCCGAGTGGTCGACGCTGTTCACGAGCGAGCTCGCCACGGGCGACCCCGCGTTCGACGGCCGCGGCGCAGTCTTCACCGAAGGACGCACCTTCGACGAGACCATCCACCTGCTCATCCACTGCGACCTCTACGTCCGACTGGACGCCACCAACCGGCACTGGGGCAAGATGTCGCTGGGACCGCTCGGGCTGGCCCGGATCTACGGCCAGGCGCACGCCTGCCCGAACGTGGCCACCCGCGAGAAGCAGCTGCTGATGGCCAAGACCATCACCGGGCTGCACGCCGACGGCTCGCCGCACATGGACAACTACCTGTTCCGCGGGTTCACCGAGCGGACCCGCAGCGACCGCGGCAACTTCTACTTCGAGTCACAGGTCCCCCGGACGTTCTTCAAGTCGGGCCGCGCGGACGACCCGTCGAAGGGCACGCACGAGACCAGGATCGGGTTCGCCCGCTACGGCAACTGGCACCTCGACCCGTCGATGCTGGTCCACGGCGAGCCCGCGATCCGGTACGTCCGCGGCCGGTTCCAGGGCTGGGGCTACACCGACGTCGATTCCGTGGCAGGCAAGTCGCTCGGCGAGATCCTGCGCCCGGGCAACGGTGTGCTCTCGACGCTGCACGACCCGGAGGTCCGCGACCTGACCAACGTCTTCATCCTCGGCACCTTCAAGGGCAAGCTCAACGACTGGGACGGCGACGGCCGCATCGACCTCAACTCCCGCGACGTCTACAGCACCGTCGACGGCGAGCTCGACAGTGACCAGGACGGCATCCCGGACGAGCCCGGACGCACGTGTTGCGACTACCGGACCGTGGGCATCTAGCGCCACCGCCAGGACTTCCCGAAAGGAACGAGTGATGACCCCTGCCGATCACGTCAAGACCATGATCTACGGCCGTCCTGTCTCCGTCGACGGCGTGCCGAACCTCTACGAGGGCACCCCGGTCGTCAAGTGGACGCCGCCGGAGCCCGGCATCGACAACTTGGGCCTGCACTCGTGGGACACGTTCAACATCCCCGCCGTCGGCGAGTTCAACGTCGAGTTCGACGGGTACGTGCGCGTCGTCCGGTCCGAAGCCACCGACTGCGAGTGGGCCGGCGCCGAGGTCTACACCAACCTCATCGAGATGAAGATGGTCGCCGAGTCCGAGGAACTCGGCCGGATCACCACCACGCTCAACCCCGACTGCCTGTCTGCGGGCCAGATCCGCACCCCGTTCGATCCGTACGCGGGCGAGGGGCCGGCCGCCAAGGCGTGCCGGATGGCCGTCGGCTGCCTGTTCGACATGCCGAGGCTGGGCAAAACGTTGTTCAACCGGGAGCCCGTCATCCTGACCATCGACGACGTGCGGTCGATCCCTCCTGCCGGGGCACCCGGCAAGGGCCAGATCTACCGGATGCTCCCGCTGTACGACGTGCAGGACCCCGACGGCGAACCGGTCGGCTATCTGACGAGCCTGCGGTTCAACATGGGGGGGTACCTCGCCGAGGAGCAGGTGCGCTGACTCCCGGCCTTTCACCGGTCCGGCCCGTGGCCTCCCCATCGCGGGCCAAACCGCCTTTCGCGCCCGAACCGAACGGAGGCCGCAGTGACTACAGTGGACAAAACCGTCCTGCCCGACGAGCTCCTCGTGCCGCTGGACGAACCGTCACCGTTCCCCCCGCTGCGCCCGTCGGCGCGGCCGGTCGCCCAGGACCGGTGGGAGCGGCTGATCACCACCGTGCTGATCCCCACGGGCATCGACGCGGTTTGGGAGGCACTCACCACCCCCGAACGGGTCAGCCGCTGGCTGGCCGTCACCGGCCGGGGCTGGGCGTGCCCGGGCGAAGCGAGCATCCTGGACTTTCGTGACGGCGAGTTCTTCCGGTGCCAGACCGACGTCGTGGCGCCCCCGGATGGCGACGACCGCTCCGCGCGGCTCGGCTACCGGTGGCGCTGGGTCGGCGTCGGCCCGGCGACGCGGGTGAATTGGCAGCTCGCTGAGCTCGGCGACAGCACTTCGCTCACGGTGACCGAGATCGGGGCGAACGGCCCCGCCGACTGGCGCTCCTGGAATGGCATGGGCTGGCCGGGCATCCTCGACCAGCTGGCCGACCACATTGCCACGGATCGCGACGTGCGGTGGACGTGGCGGCGTATGGGGCCCTACGTCCAAGCTGAGCTGCCCGTGTCACCGTTCGAGGCGTGGGCGGCGCTGACCGCGGTGCCCGCCCTGCAGTTCTGGCTGGGCCGCACGGCCGGCTCGTTCGCGAACGGCGACCGGATGCCGTTCGTGCTCGGTGACGCGAGCGGGACCGCCGCGCTCACCGTGACCGAGCACGTCGAGGCCGGGCAGCGGTTCCCGTCGTACCTGCCGAGCGTGAGCTTCACCCTGGAGCGCCTCGGCTGGCCAGGACCGCTGTCCGGTCACCTCTGGATCGAGCCCGCACAACTGGGCGGAAGCCTGCTCCAGGTGTTCCACACCGGCTGGGAGATGTTCGGCTCGCGGGAGGCGGCGCCGCACGACCGCACCCTGCTCACCCAGTTCTGGGTGGCCGCGTTCGGCAGGCTGGAGCATCTCCTCGCCGGCGCCCGTCCCCCGGGGCCGTCCGGCCGGCCCTCCTCAGGGCCGCACTCATGGAGCGCCTGACCGGGCCGCCCATCGTGTCCGCTCACCCGGACACGACCGGCAGGCGCACGGGGCACGGCACTTCGCGACAGTCCAGCTCCGGCAGGAACAGCAGGATCGGCAGGTCGGTCAGCGCCATGGGACGGATCCGCAGGGCGCATTCGCCGTCACACGCCCCGCCGCGGACCAGCACCGGCCCGCACTCGCCCACGCCGAGCGGCCGCCGGACCCACGGCCGCGGATCGACGTCGGTGGTCGCGACCACTGCGGCCCGGATGTACCACGTCCCGTCGGGCACGCCTAGCAGCCGGTAGTCGCCCGGACCTTCCATGACCGCGCACGAGACCGGCAGTCCCTGCGCGACCGAAGTGCCGAACAACCCGACGTACACCCGGTACGGCCGCATGAGGGCGCCCGGTTCGAGCCGCCCCCGCAGCTCGCCGCGGCGCTCGGGACAGCGAGGCGACGGTACGAAGGCACCCGGCGCTCCCGACTCCGAGTGGTAGCGGTACCGCGCCGGCGATATCCCGACGCTGCGGCCGAACCGGCTGGTGAAGGTACCCACGCTGTTGTAGCCGACCATCGTCGAGATGTGGCCCGCGCTCAGCGAGGTCCGCAGGAGGTAGTTCTTCGCCTTGGCCAGCCGGATGGCCGACAGGAACCGGCCCGGCGAGGTTCCTGTGGCGTCCTTGAACACCCGCGAGAAATAGAATCTGCTGACGAAGGCGGCGTCGGCGAGGTCGTCCAGCGTCAGCGGGTCCCCGAATCGCTCCCACATCACGGTGATCGCTCGGTCCACGGTCACGCGCACGGAAGTTCCCCCCTTCGCACCACTTGTCGCGTACGTTGCCGCCCGGCGCCGGGGAATCGCGGGTCGAAATGACCTGACCAAGATCAATTGCATTTCGGCACGACGAAATGGCCAAACTGTGCGATAGATCGTCAACGCGACGACATGACGTGTCCGCCCACCCCGAAGCCCTACCCTCTCGAAGTCTAGCATACGGGATGACACGTGAAGGAGCCTTGAAATCACGTGCAGTCAAGTCGAATTCCCACCGGAAGCAGGATCACCTTTAACACGATCGACTATTATCGCGTCTTTCGCGGACGATCAGCCGAGCAGGAGAATCGAGGGGGAATCCGACCGGTTCGGCGGTACCGCGCAGCGGCTCGGAGCGGCTCGGGCACGCGGCAGGGCCGGACGTCATCGTCCAGTCTGCACAGGCACGCGACGCGCGGGTCGCCGCGTGCCACGAGTTCGTCGTGCTCCTTGACGTAGTCGAGGGCGAACTCGATCCGGGTCTGGGTGAGGTCGTCGAGCCGCACCCGCACGGAGATCTCGTTGAACGCGGTGGTTTCGGCAAGGTAATCGCATTCGCAGCGAACCGTCAGCAGCCGGAGGCCGGCCCGGATGTCGGTGATCAGCTTCGGCACCTCATCACGGAGGAACAGCTCGCGGCATCGTCCTTACCAGCGCAGGTAGTTCACGTAATAGACATTGCCGACCAAATTGGTCTCCTCGCATCCGAGGACGTGCCGGTATTCGTAGAACGGCGGCCCGGTCACGGCCGGTCTCCCGGGGCCACCGAAAACACGACCGGATCGTCGGCGTGGCGCAGCGTGCCGACGCAGGTGGCGATCCTGACGGAACCGGAGCGGAATCGCACGCAGCCGTCCGGACCGGCCCCGCCGAAGACCAGTGGTTCACACACGACCGCGTGGCCCAGCTTGCGCAGGCGCTCGACCGCACTCCACACCCGGCCCGCAGTTCGCCCGAATACTTCGCCGCTTTCCCGGCCGGCCAGCCGGGCGAGGGCGAGCGCGTCGGCGTCGAGCAACGTCGGCCACCGTTGTCCGCTATCGGGCGGCAGTGGCCGCACATCGCATCCGACTGGCACCGCGGCCGCGACGGCGAATGTCACGCCGCCTCCGTGCAACGCCGAAACCTGCAGGTCTCGGCCGGCTTCCGGCCTGCCGCCCGGCCGGTACCGGACGACTGTTCCCGCGCCGGCTGCGGCCGTGATCGCCGCCGCGGAACGCTCACGACGTGAGAGTCCCTGCTCGTCAGACACCACGGCGCAGCCGGGTGCACTCCGCACCCAGGTGGCTCACCGCCGCGCCCAGTATGGGCCGAGCAGCAGCACAGGCCACGGCTCGCGGACGTCGCACCTGGCCACGCCCGGAACTCGAGCCAACGCCACCGCTCGACCGGCCCATCCCGGGCGTCGCGCACGACGAGGTCGTACACATAGTGTCCATGTCGTGAGTGTCCATGTCGTGGCCACGCTCGGTCGCGGTCACCGTGACCGAGCCGTCCTCTGCGCCCGGGACGATCTCCTGCCAGCCGACGCGCACCGGCAGCAGGGTCTTGTCCGGGACACAGCACTGGACGGCGTGCATCAGAGCGTCCCGGCGGCCGGGATCGCCGACCACCAGCCCGGCGGGCAGGAACCCGCAGAACCACCCCCTCCACCGGTCCCGGCGCGATCTCCGCGACGCAGCTCATCGCGGCGAGGACGGTATCCGGACAACCGCCGGAAGCGGGTGCCCTGGAACAGCACCGAACCGTAGTCGGTGGCCGGGTCGACGGGGAAGCAGCGATCCTTCCGGGGTGGGCACGGGTTCGACGGCCGCGCTTTGTCCGAATCGGACGGTCGCGCGGAAATGGTCCACCACGAAGCCCGTCTCGGCCGCGCGGACGACCACCAGGGCCGGGTCGGTCCCCCCGACGAACCACAGCGTGCGCCCGATGCCCTGGTCGATCGCCCGGGCGGAATACGTCTTGGCCGCACTGCTCACGTGGGGGGCCGGAACGTCGCGCAGCCGCTGGTGAACGTACCGCACGGTGTGAAAGTAGGCTTGGTGGAACCCGTATCCGTCGAGGACGAGCCAACGCAGCACCAGACCTCTCGTCGCAGCGAGCATGCGGGCATGCGGGCACCGCGGCAGCCTCGCGAGCGCCCAACCGATCCCGACGTGAACCATATAGCCGTGCCGTTCTCCTAACTCCGCAACGAATCGCGGTATGTTGCGGCCTCGTGCCGAGAGCCCGTCGCGGATCGCGAACGCCATCGCCGCGCCCTCGTAGCAGAACCCTCGCATCCGCACCGCGACCTGGTCGAGCGCATCGGGGACGTCCTCGGGTCCCCATGCCTCGGCCGCGACGGCGAAACCGTGCAGGAACGACCGGCCGACGGCCTCCAGCAGCCGGCGGGCGGCGTCGTCCTTGACGTGGAAGCCACTGCGTGAATCCGGGGTCAGCACCCGACGCCGGAGGTTTCGCCAAGGCGCGGTCATTCGCTTCACCGGAGATACTGGCGGGCGGGGTTCGCGCGCGGGTACCGGCGCAGATAGCCGAAGAACTCCGCGAGGGCCGGTCCTCCGGCGTCAGCAGTCCCGACGTGTAGTGGATGGTTGTCAGGACAGGGGCGTCCTCGGCCAGCAGATTGAGCATGAACAGCTGCACCTTGGTCAGGAACGCATCCGCTGCCTCCGGCGGCTCACCGGGCACCCGCTGGGTACTCCAGCCGAAGAACGACGCCGTTGTCCCCGCCCGCGGCGCCGCCAGCCCGGTGATCCACCGGAGCCACCGGCCGTCGAGCGTGCCATGCTGCCAGAAGATGTTGCTCCCGTGGATGGAGGCCCAGACCTTGCACTCCTCGCCGCCCGGCATCAGCGCGTGGTTAGCGATACCCGACCGAGAAGTCGTTCCAGGACAAGGAATCGTTGGGGTTCCCGACGAACTTTCCCTCGTGCGGCACCGAGAAGTGCTGGAAGTCGAGGGTCTGCGCGGCGACCACCCACGGGTCGACAGCGAGGCGCTGGTCGAAGGCGGCCACGTGGTCCACCGAGGGCAAACCTGGCTCCGGCGGCGAAGCCACCGGGATCGGGAACAACGGGTCGGTCCCGTTGAACGCCCAGACGATTCCGTACTTTCCACGGTCGCGAAGCGGAACAGGCCGGCTTCCCGGCCCGGGCCAGCCGACCGGCATTGTCCGTCCATTCCGTACCGCCAGTCGTGGAAGGCGCACCGGATCCCCGCGCCGTCGAGGCTCCCCCCTGCCAGATCGGCGCCGAGGTGGACGCAGTACGCACTGAGCACCGCGACCTCGCCTCGGCCGAACGCACCGCGACCACCCGGCCGTCGAGAAACTCGGCACCCACGATCCCGCCCGAGCGCGGCAGGTCGGCGCTGAGGCAAACCGGGAACCAAGTCTGCGTGAACAACCCATCCTGTCCCTCGGCCGGGATCGGCGCCGCGCGCGGGCGCGGCCGGACGGACTCGATGATCGGCATACGTGGACTGCCCTTCCCAGTGACCACAGAACGGACGGGAGCCGACCCCAGTGTCGGCGGCTCTTCGTGGCCCGTCAAGGTCTGCTGTTTCGACAATCTCGGAGAACCCGAACCCGTGCCGCTGTGGTCAGATGGCTGTGATTCGACGACCGCCATCGACGTGGATTCGGGGGTTCTCGTGACATCCGACGCGAACCGGCCGGCCACCAACAGGGCCGTCGTGCAGGGGTGGTCGATGCCTGGAAAGTCCGGGACGTGCCAGCGATGATGCCTCGCTGGCCCCCGGAAGCAGTCCGCCACGACCGGGACGGCACCCTGCCGGCCGCCGAGATGCAGCGGTTCATCACCGCTTTTCTCGACATCCATATCGAAATCGAGGAATCGTCGCAGAGCGCGATCTCGTCGGCACGCGGCTCACCGTTTCGGCGACCTATTCCGGCCCGTACCTGAACATCGGGCCGGCCGCCGGCTGCGCGGTGCGGTTGCGCGCGGATGGGCAGGCCTGCTGCGGCTGGCCGACGGCAGAGCCGTCGAGCACTTGGGTGCGTTGACACGACCCCCTGCTCGAGCAGATTGGGCAGGTCTACCGGACCCTGCCCAACACCACGGCGTGACCACGGGAAGCGACGTGGACGAGTCGGCCCGGATGAAAGCCGAAGGCGAGGGCGAGGGCGCCGCCACCTCGGCGCCGCGCTGTTATCGAAGGATTTCGCGATGATCCAGGACGTCCTGGTCCCCGAGTTCGTCGACCACTTCGCCCCGCCGTGGGACCCGCCGGGCCGCGACGGCGTCGCGCACCGGTTCGGCCAGGCGGCGAACGCGCGGACGACGACTAAGGTCGAGGTGTTGGGTTCCATTCTGCAAAGCGATCTCCCGACCCAGGCGATCGAGCCGCACAGTTCGCACACCGGCGAGTTCATGGGCATTCCCGCGACCGGCAAGAGATTCGCCGTCGGCGGATCCAACACCTCCCGTTTCGACGGGAACCGGATCGTCGAGCACCGGGGCGTGTTCGATATCGCAAAGATCTCCGGTCTCCTCCGCGAAGCGCAGGGCGCCACGGGCGGATGGGCGTTGATGTGGCCTGACCCGGCGCGTCCGGCACCACACGGTCCTGGTCCTCCTGCCGCGGCCGGAGACGGCCTGCGACGACGTTGGGAGCGCTGGTGAAGACTCGGAAAGCCACCAGCAAGTCCGAGGACGCCCACCTGTGGGCGGTCGGGCAGGCGCTGCGGCGGATCAAGGCCGACCTCGGCAGTACGCATTCACTCGACGAGCTCGCGCGCGTCGCGTGCCTCAGCCCGTTCCACTTCCACCGGGTGTTCCGCCAGATCACTTCCGCCACCCCGGCGCGGTTCCTCGCGGCCCTGCGGATCGCCGAGGCCAAGCGGCTGCTGCTGGAGACGAAGGCCAATGTGACCACGATCTGCATGGACGTCGGGTACTCCAGCCTCGGCACCTTCACCACCCAGTTCACCCGGCTCGTCGGCACCTCGCCCCGATATTTCCGGCGGCTCGCTCGCGATCTCGCGGCCCTGCCGCTCGAGGAAGTGCTCGCCGGTTCCGTCCCGGTCGAACCGCGGCGGGGGCCGCCGCTGCGGATCCGGCTGAGCGGCCTGCCCGCCGGGCACCTGGCTCTCGTCGGGCTGTTCGAGTCGGGCATCCCCCAGGGGTGGCCGGCGGCCTGCACCCTCGTGCGCGGCACGGCCGAGGCGTATCTCCGGATCGGCGTGGACGGCAGCTACATGGCGCTCGTGATGAGCCTGCCCGCCGACGCCGCCGTCGAAGCCGCGCTGACCGAGGTCCGGCCCGACCAGTGCCGGGTCGGCTCCTGGGGCCCGGTTCACGTCCAGCGGGGCCGTCCGGCCGAGACCGACGTCGAGATCCTCCTCCGGCCACGCCGAGCCAACGACCCGCCGATCCTATCGGTCTCCCCGCTGCTCGCCGCCAGCCGCCGACTGCACGGGACAATCCCGAAGATGCGCGAACCCGAGCCACGACTGGCCGAGACCGACCAACGGGGAGGCGCCCGATGACGAACTCCGCGCCACGGCAGGGCCCGCTGGGTAAGCATCTGCCACCCGAAGTCGAACGACGGGCTCTACAACGTCGTCAACAAACCATTCACGAACAACGGCCAGATCGCTGCCGTCGACTCGGCGCCGAAGCGCAAGGCGAATTCACGGCCGTACAGTGAGCCCGTCCCTGCGCCCGCTGCACCAGAGCGTCGTCCCGCGTCTGCTCGCCGCGCTCACCCCGGTCTGCCCTGCGGACTGCGAGGTCCTGCCCGCCCCGCTGGACGTCGTCCTCGACGACCATACGGTGCTCATCCCCGACGTGCTCGTCGGCCGGCGCGACACGTTCACCGAGCGCGCTCTCGTCGGCGTTCCGGTGCTCGCCATCGAGGTCATCTCGCCGTCGAGCCGCCACATCGACCTGCACCTCAAGTTCTGCCGGATCCGGCCCGCGTAGTCGGTGGGCCGGGGCGGCATGAACTCGAGCGAGCGCCGGCGTTCCCGCAGCCAAGCGCTGCCGGACCGTGCGCGGGTGGCCGGCGCGCGGCGCGGGTACCGCGGCGGGCTGCCGCCGCGCCCGCCCGCCGCGGCGAAACGCTGGTCACGCCCGCGCCCTCAGCTGCCCGGTGGCCGCCACCAGGTTGGCCAGGGTCGCCCGGACCTCCGGGTAGCCGCGGACATGGCGGCGTTCACCCGAGAAGCGGCCGCCGAAGTTTCGGCATGCCTGACCGGTGGCCGGGCCACACTCGGTGGTGGCCCACACCGCGTGATCGGCCGAACGCGAATTTCACTCATGGTGGCGTCTCCACCTGCCGGTTCCCCACTTCGGTCCCGGCCCCACCTGGCTCCTCATCCTCCACTCCACGACGGTGGGGTGACGGGAATGGGGAGCCGGGAGACGAGGGTGGAGATGCGGGCCAGTCAGCACATCGAACGGAGAACGAACGACAGACCGGCGTGGGACGAGGCCGCCGTCGACGAGCTGTGCGTGGAGCTGCTGCGGTCGTTGCCGAGAACCGATCAGCGCGCGAAAGGCACTCGATACGTCCACGGGCTGCTGCGCACACCCGGTCGCAAGACGATGCGGAACATCGCGGCCGAGCTCGGCGGCGACGCCACCGAGCAGAACATCCACCACTTCATCAGTGACTCCACCTGGAACTGGGAGCCGGTCCGCCACGCCCTCGCCGAGCACGTGCTGCGGCGCGCCACCCCGCGAGCCTGGGTACTGCGGCCGGTCACGATCCCGAAGAGCGGCCGGCACTCCGTCGGGGTGGGCCGCCGGTTCGAGCCGACGGCCGGGCAGGTGCTGGCGGGTCAGCACGCGGCCGGTGTCTGGGCGGCTTCGGACGGCTTCACCGCGCCGGTCAACTGGCGGCTCCACCTGCCGAAAGCCTGGGTGGAGGACAGCGGCCGCCGAGCCCGGGCGAGCATCCCGGAGAGCACCTGCGTGGAAACGCTCTCCGGCTGCACGGTCAGCGCTTTCACCGCCGTCGCGAAGCAGTGGTCCTTGCCGGACCTGCCCGTCGTCCTCGACGCCCGGCAAGCGGACGCCGGCGCCACGATCCGGCGGCTGCGCGCCCTCGGCCGGCCCTTGCTGGCCCGGGTCGGTGAGGACCTGCCGTTCGTCGTCACGGACGCCGCGATGACCGCACACAGCCCCGAGCCGATCCCCGCGCGCGACATCCTCGCTTCCGCCGCGCACCTGGGCCGCGGCGTTCCGGCCCGGAGCCGGCTCGTCACCACGAGGGTGCGGGTGCGACCGCCGGTACACGGGGACGACTTGCTGCTGTTCGGGATCTCGGAGCCCACCGGCCGGCTGGTGCAGGTGTGGCTGACCGACCGGATCGCCGCCCCGACCGCCGACCTCCTGTACCTGTCGCGTCTCGTCGAGCGCGTCGACCGCGACGTCTCGGCCATCGCCGCGCCGGTCGGCATCCGCGACTACGCCGGCCGGTCCTTCGCGGGCTGGCACCGCCACGCCACGCTCGTTTCGATCGCCCATGCGATCCGTTCGCTCGGCGCGGACGTCGCGCTTCCCTGCCCCGCCCGTTGATTTCGTTCGGCCGACCGGAAATAGCCCGGTACCACCGAACCGACGATATCTGCCACCCGAATGGGCCATTATTCCCGATGTAGCATGGAACGCCGGGGAGCGCGAGCGGGGTGGGCTCGAGCGCCGGAGCCGTCGCGCAGGCTCGGCCGGGCACGGGATTTGGGGGAACGGCACACTGATGTCTGCCGACCGAAACAAGGGTGATCGGGACGCGACCGGGGATCGCCGGATTCAGCACACGCCCCCGGAACGGAGTGTCCTGAACTCGCTGGGTGATCTCACCGGAATTGCCGGAGAGAATGTCCGAAATCTCGAAAACATCACCGCGACGGCGGTGGAATTGAATGATCGGCTCACCGCGCTGGAAAACGGGCTCCGCCGAGCCCGTCAGCTGAACGAGGAGCACGCCGAACTGCTCGACGAAGTGCTCGCCGAGCCGGACCTGGACGGCGTCGCCAAGCAGGTGGCGCGGAGGATTCACGGGGATGTCGTGATCTGCGGGCCCGACGGTGCCGTCCTGTCGGCGTCGGGTGAGCGGCTGCCCGAAGTCGAGAAAGCCGTCGCGGCCGGGGCGGTGGCCGCGCACACCGACCGGTCGCCCGTGTGGCTGGCCGACGCCCGGGTGGCGATTCCGGTCGTCGCGGGGAACGAAGGCGTCGGCACCATCGTCGCCCGGCCGGGTGGCACCGAGGAGATCGACCGGGAACGCCTGCGCATGTTCGCCCAGGCGGCCGCGGTGGCGTTCCTGGTCCAGCGGCGGACCGGCGCCGTCAGCGGCCCGGATCGGGACGAACTGCTCGACGAGGTACTGGGCGGCTCGCCCATCCCACCGGGTCAGCTCGACCGTCGCGCACGTCGGCTCGGGATGAACCTGCGCGAGCCCTACCTCGTGGTGATCGCCCGGCCGGAGGAGAAGTCGCACGGCCAGATGCTGATCTGGGCGTCGTCGTTCACCCATCGCGCGGGTGGCCTGCGGAGCATGCGCGACGGCGCGGCGGTGCTGGTGGTCCCCGGCACCGACGCGAGCGCGACCGCACGCGTGGTCCGCGACGAGCTGACCGCCCTGCTCGACACGCCGGTGACCGTCGGCGCGGCCGGGCCCGCGTCGGACCCCGGCTCGATCCTGTCCGAGTACCGGCAAGCGAGCCGGTGCCTCGATGCGATCACCGCGCTCGGCGGCGCGGGCAACGCCGCCTCGACCGGCCAGCTCGGTTTCGTCGGTCTCCTGCTCTCCGACACGCCGGACGTCGGCGATTTCGTCCGGCGGACGATCGGGCCGGTGGTGCGCTACGACGCCGAGCGCCACACCCACCTGCTCGAGACGATCACCGCGTACTTCGACGCCGGAGGCAGCCCCACCTATGCCGCCGACCGGCTCTACGTCCACCCGAACACGGTGGCCCGGCGCCTCGAGCGCGTGGCGGAGCTGCTCGGCGACGACTGGCAGAAGCCGGAGCGAGCGGTCGACCTGCAACTGGCCCTGCGGATCCAGCGCATACGCGACCTGATGTCCCGGCCCGCCACCGGTGCGGGCACCGGGATGTCCGGTCCCGGACGCGGTTGACCTGACAAACTGCCGCACGTGCAGTCGCACGCCCGTTCGGATCCGTCGTAGGGTTTCCTCATCGCCATTTGACCATTACTAGCGGCGTCCGGGTATTCGCCGGACGCTTGGGGGCGAATAGTGGAATCCACCACGGATGGGAAGTCCCTGGTTCTGGGCTGCGCGTCGACCGGCGCCAAGTTCACGCCGGCCAACCACCGGCTCACCGGGGACGCTCTCCTGGACGAAATCTGCAGCGGCGGCACGATCAAGACGTCGCCCTCGGCGTTGCTCGCCGAAGCGGAAGCGTTGCACGGCATGGGATGCCGGTACTACCACTACCACGCGAGGAATCGGAGGACGCACGAGCAGACCACCAGCAACGAGGTCTACCGGGAGATCAGCCGCGAGCTCCAGCGCCGCTGCCCCGACCTCCTGATCAGTTTCGGCGCGAGCCGCAACGGTGCCGAGGTGCGGGAAAGCATCGCCCGCTTCGGGGAATGGGAACGCGTCAGCCAGTGCGGGCTTCCGCTGCACCTCGGCGGAGCGCACTTCGTCACCATTCAATCCGCGGTCGAACTCCAGCTGATGTGCGAACTGGAGCGTCAGTTCGGTGATAGGCCGGCCGACGCGGTCGACAGTGCGCGGTTCGCCGAGGCGGTCCTCGCTTACCGGCCGTCGGATCAGCTGACGTCGTCCGATCTCGACACCTATTCGACGAGCAAGGGCGCCGACTACGGCCGGACTTCGCCGGCCATCCAGTTCGAGGTCTACCGGAGCGCGATCGAGGCGCGGTGCCGGCTGGGCCTGTTCCACGAGGTGGAGTGGGTGCAGTTCCCGCGCAGCCACGCCATGTCGCGGTACGCCGTGGAACACCCTCTGCTGCGCCTGGGAAGCAGCGGCCAGCTCAACGTGACCATCCTCTTCGGGTTCTCCCCGCGGCTGCCGTTCCCGGACAGCTACGTGGAGTTCAAACGAGTCGTGGCCGCCGCGAAGAGCCTCGAACACGACCTCGCCGAACCCGGCGTCCAGAAACGCCACGTGACGGTCACAGTGGGCGCGGCGGTCCTGCCCCAGCAGGCCGCCGATCACTTCGCACCGCTCGATGTCGGCCCTCGCACCGGCCAACGGGCTTGCGCGCTGCGCAGGCTGGCCACCTACGCGTGTCAACCCGACAGCGACGTGGACATCCTGCGGTTCGGCATGGAAGACAGCCCCTACGCGGTGGACGGCGACGGCGAAGTGCGCCTGGCGGGGAACACCGAGCTGGCCGAAATACTGCTTCACGAGCTGGCGGTCAACGGTGCCCGGGTCGAAACCGGCACCCAGGCGGTCGCCGAGCGGCTGGGCCTGAACTGGATCAGCCAGAGCGTCCTGCGCGAGCAGCGGCGCCGCCCGCTCGGCCGGCCGGTGGACCGGCCGCTCCAGTTCGCCTGAACCGTTTCCCGTCCCCGGAAAGGAGAGCCGGACCGGTCATGCCCTTTTACGACCCGGAGTTCTACGACGACCTCGCCGACACCTACCACCGGATGTACGAGGACTGGTGGAGCTTCGCCGTGCGCTACACCGAACCCATCGCGACGGCGCTCGCCGGAGCGGGGATCGAGCCTCCCGCCGAGGTTCTCGACTGCACCTGCGGCATCGGGACGCAAGCACTGCCTCTCGCCGGCCGGGGCTACCGGGTCACGGGATCCGACCTCAGCGGCCGCGCCGTCGAACGGGCCGGCCGGGAGGCCGCGGCCCGCGAGCTCGACGCGCGGTTCGTGACCGGCGACGTCCGCCACGTCGACGAGCACGTGGGCGGGACGTTCGACGCCGCGATCTCGGGCGCGAACTCCCTCACGCACCTGCTCACCGACGAAGACCTGCGGCAGGCGCTGACGGCCGTCCGCCGGTGCCTGCGCCCGTCGGGCGTTTTCGTCGCCACCATCCGCGACTACGACGAGGTCCTCCGGGACGAGGCACCAGGGCTGATGCCGGAGCTGTTCGGCAAGGGCGACGACCGCAGCGTCATCACCCAGGCCTGGGACTGGGCCGAGGACCGGCGGACCTTGACCACCATCCACATCCTCACCCTCAAGAACCGCGGCCGGCCGGGCTGGGACACGACCGTCCGGACCACCGACTACCGCGTGCTGCGGCGCGCCGAGTTCGACGCCGCGCTGGCCGCGACCGGCTTCGGCGACATCCGCTGGTACTTCCCGGACGAGAGCGGCCACTACCAGCCGATGGTCGCGGCGCGCGTTCGTCCTGATCGGACAGAGGAGAGCGTTCATGGCTGAAATCGACGGGATCTGCTTCGACCTGTTCTCGACCCTGGTCCACAAGAAACCGGGCAACCCGTTCTTCGGGCGAGTGGCCGCCGACCTCGGCCTGGACCTCGCTCGGTGGAAGCCCGCCTACGACGAGCTCCACGACGAAACCATGGCGTCGATCGTTCCGGGCATCGTGGCGCGCATCGTGCTGTCCGCCAAGACCACCGAGGTCCGGGTGTCACCGGACGCGGCCGGCGCCGCCGTCGAACGCCACTTCGCCGCCTTCGTGGCGAGCACGCAGGTCGACCCGCAGGCGGTACCGCTGCTCGACCGGCTCCGCACGGGAGGCACGTCACTGGCGCTGGTGACGAACGCCTCCGACCACGCCGAGTGGCTGTTCGACCGGCTCGGCCTGCGCGAATGGTTCGACGTCACCGTGTTCTCCCACCGCGTCGGACGCCTGAAGCCACACCCGGAGATGTACCGGCGCGCGATCGACAGGCTCGGCATCGCCGCTTCGCACTGCGCGTTCGTCGGCGACGGCCAGCACGACGAACTGCGCGGAGCCCGCGAAAGCGGCTTGACCACCGTGCTCGTCGATCGCCGGCTGCCGCACACCGAGGCGGCCCGCGCCCACGCCGACTTCGTCGTCCGCGACCTCGCCGACGTCGACGCCGTCCTCGCCACGGTCAGCACCGTCTAGGAGGGAAAGCCGACATGCCCCTCATCGAAACCTGCCGCGTAACGGATTCTTCCGGCTGCCACCGCTACGACTTCTGGAACGAGCAGTTCCTCCTCGACGGCAGCCCGCACACCGGGTGGAGCTCGCCCAGCCGCAACGAATCGCGTCCCGAGCACCTCGACTTCGACCTCGGCGGACTCCGCGTGCCCACGCGCATCCGGCTCCAGCGGCGGCCCGTACCCGTGATCCGCACCGGGTTCCCGCGGGCGATCCGCGTGATCGCGCTCCCCGACGAGGGCGGCGAGAAGACGGTGCTGGTCGCCGACGACGTCGACGTCGACGCGGGCGCCTGGTTCGACAGAGAGCTCGAGCCGGTCGCGACGCGCCGGGTGCGGCTGGAGACCTCCGGGGTGGCGATCCGGTCCAGCGGCAAGTACTTCACGCAGCTCATGCAGGTGCAGTTCCTCGAAGCGTGACCACGACCGGAAGAGGTGTTCAGATGACGTTGCGCACGTTCACCGTGCCCACCACGCCGTGTACCGACAGCGTGGCTCGCAAGCTCGGGCTCTTCGCCAGCGAACGCATGCAGGCGGCGGCCTGGCGGCTGGCGCCCGGCCAGGACATTTCCGCGCGGATGCACCCCCGGGCCGACGGGATGGTCGTGGTGCTGCAGGGCCGGGGCGAGTTCCAGGTCTTCGACGAGACCGAGCCGGCCCCCGCGGGCTGCTACGTCCCGTCCGCCCACTACCCCCTCGACGCACCGCCCAAGCGTCCACTGCCCGAGCCCACCCGGCACGACATCGGCCCCGGGTCCGTCGGCGTGGCCCCCGCCGGGCTCTACTACGGGCTGGTCAACACCGGGGACGACGTCCTCGTGGCCGTCACCGTGACCGCCTCGGACACCAGCGGGACTTCGTGGACGGTGCGGGCCTCGTGACCGGGCACGCCATGCCGGGCGCCGGCACCGCCACGGACATCGACGACGCGTGGGTGCTCGATACCCTGCGCCGCCACGAACCCGCGACGATGCACACGCAGCACCCCGTGGTGTGGCACCACGCCCACGGCAGCCGCGTCTTCGACCGGCACGGCCGGTCGTGGCTCGACTGGACGAGCGGGATCCTCACCGCCAACGCGGGACACGGGCGAGCCGAAGTGGCCGACGCGATCGCCGAACAGGCTCGCCAAGGCCTGTTGCACGCCTACATGTTCCCCACCGAGGTGCGCGCCCGCGTGGTCCGCGCGCTGAGCGAGCTCACCGGGTTCCCGCAGTGCGTCCTGTACACCACGGGAGCGGAGGCGGTCGAAGGGTCGTTGAAGATCGCCCGCCGCTACGCCCGGGCGCGGGGGCGGCGCGCCGCCATCGTCACCTTCGACGGCGCCTTCCACGGCCGGACCCTGGGCGCCCAGCTCGCCGGCGGGCTCCCCGCCCAGCGCGACTGGGCACCGGAGTGCGACGACGTGTTCGTCCGGGTTCCCTTCCCCGCCCTCGGCGAGCCGTGGACGCCGGCGTCGCTCGAGGCGGAGTTGCACGCGGTCGGCGCGCGCCCCGAAGACGTCGCCTGCGTGCTGGGCGAGCTGTACCAGGGCTCGACGTTGCGCGTGCTGGACCCGGCGGCCGCGGTGAAGCTGCGCGACTGGTGCACCCGGGTGGGGGCGCTGCTGGTGTTCGACGAGATCCAGTCGGGCTTCGGCCGGACCGGCACGCTCTTCGCCTGCGAGCAGGCCGGGGTCCGCCCCGATCTCCTGCTGTGCGCCAAGGGTCTTTCCGGTTCGCTGCCGGTGTCGGCGGTCCTCGTCGGGGACCCGCGCTTCACCGAAGGTCTCCGGCCGGGCGAGCTCACGAGCACCCACAGCGGCAACCCCGTCGCGCTCGCCGCCACCGAGGCCAACCTCGCGCTCTTCGCCGACGGGCGCCTCGTCGCCCACGCCGCCGAGCGCGGCCGGCAGCTCGCCGCGGGGCTGTCCGGCTGGGCGGCGCGACGACCGGACCGGCGCCGGGTCGTCGGCGCCATCGGCATGGTGGCCGGCATCGCGTTCACCACGCCGGACGGTGCCTTCGACCCGCCGACGGCCCGGCGCGTGGTGACCGAGTGCGTCGACCACGGCCTGCTGATGTGCGTCCCGTCCACCTTGGGCGGAGCGATGGCCAAGATCATGCCCCCGCTCACCACGACCGAGGCGGAGCTGGCCGAAGGGCTGGCCATCTTCCGCGCGGCCTCCGACACCGACCGGCACGACTGACCCACCCCACGACGACGGAGCGGAAATTCATGGGTACCACCGGGAAGACTCCGGGTTTCATCGTCCTGAGCGACCTGTCCAAGATCGGCCCGTACCTGACGGAGCTGCGCGCTCGAGGCGTCGCCGTCCTGGCCGTCTCCCAGCCACGGGGATCGGCCATGGTCCAGCGCGGTCTCGAGCTGCTCGGCACCGCCGGCCATCCCTTCGCCGGCCTCGCCGACGTCGCACTGCACGACGGCGGCGACCTGAGCGGCATCGTCGACCGGGCGACGCGCTGGGCGGCGGCCTACGACATCACCGGCGTGCTGGTCGCCGCCGAGGTCTACGTCGAGGCCGGCCAGGTCATCAGCGACCTGTTCGGCCTGCCCGGTCCGGGCCAGCGGGCGGCGCGGGTCTGCCGCAACAAGCTCCTGCAACGCCGCTACCTCGCCGAGTGGAGCCCGAAGTCGGTGCTCGTCAGCGGACCGGCGGGCGCGACCTACGACGGGCCGTTCCCCGCCGCGGTCAAGCCGCTCGACCGCGAGTCCAGCATCGGCGTCCGCCTGGTCGACGACGCGGCCGCGCTCACCGGGATCGTCGAGAACCTCGATCCGGGTAGCCGGATCCTCGTCGAGGAGCGCGTGCCCGGCCGGGAGTACAACGTGGACTCCATCGTGCTCGACGGCAAACCGATCGTGACGCTGCTGACCCAGAAGGGGACCAACGAGGAGTCGACCGAGTTCTTCGTCGAACTGGTCCACACGACTCCACCGGCCAACCTCGACGAGCGGGAGGCCGGTCTCATCACCGATGCCCAGCACGGCGTCGTGGACCGGCTCGCCTTCGAAACCGGCTTCGCCCACGCCGAATACCGGATCACCGACGAGGGCCGCGTGGTGCTGATGGAGATCGCGGCCCGCGCGCCGGGCGACGCCTGCCTGCCCCTGTACCACCTCGCGACCGGCCAGGCCGTCGAGCCGGTGCTGATCGACGCGGCCATGGGCCGTCCGACCGGCTACCAGCCGGCGTTCCGGCGGCGAGGCCGTCAGGTCTACTTCGAGCACGTCCCGGGAACGCTGCTCGACGTCCACGCGGAAGGGACCGGCGAGGTACGCCCACGCTGGCTCGCCGACACCACCGGCATCTGGCCGCCGCTGCGACCGGTCGAGGAGCACGCGCCGCCCACGCTGCACGAGCTGTTCGTGCTCAAGAAGCGTGGCGACCGGCTCCTGCCGATCACCGAGTCGTCGAACCGGGCCATCACGGCCATCTTCGACGCACCGCTCGACGCCGACATCGACGCCGTCGAAGCCGGGGTGCGCCGGTCGGTCACGATCGAGACCGAGCCGGCTCGATGACCGGACTGTCCGAAGTCCCTCCGGTGGCCGCGGAGAAGAGCCGCGGCGAACCGGTGGTCAAGGTGCTGGCCTGGGACAACCTGCTGGGCAGCCTCGGCCAGTACAGCGTGGTCCCGGCGCTCGGCGTCCTGATCGCAACTCAGGACCCGGGCGCCGGGCCGGGAGCGGTGGGCGCGGGGCTCTTCCTCTACTTCGCGACCGTCGGCCTCGCCTCGCTCGCGGTCAACCACTGGCTCCCCCGGTTCCGCTACCGCACGATCCTGTGGGCGAGCTGGCTGCTGGCCACCGCGGGCTTCGCGCTGCTGGCGCTGCTGCACACTTTCGCCCTGCTCATGGTCGCGCTGCTGATCGCCGGGTTCGGCGTGAGCGTGCACCACGTGCTGGCGCGCGTCCTCATCGCCGAACGCACCACCGGGGACGTCGAGCGGAACCGGGCGTACTCGTGGATGAACATCGCGCTCAACGTCGGCGGCGCGGCCGGTCCGTTCATCGCGAGCCTGCTCTACGTCGCCGGCGACGCGCGTCCCCTGATGGTCGCCGTGGCCGCCTGCTACCTGCTCGCCTCGGCCGTCCTGATCCGGTGGCTGCCCGCCGGGCTCCGACCGACCCCGACGCCGACGGCCTGGCCGCTCAACCGGGCCGGGCTGAAGTCGGTCCTGCGGCAGCCGGTGGCCTGGCGCACAGTCGTCATCGCGACGCTCGCGACCTTCCTCTACGCGCAGTTCTACTCGGCGTTCGCGCTGCTGGTCGCCGACCGGATCACGACACCGCTGATGCGGGCGGCCCTGCTGTCGGGCCCGGCCGTCGCGATCGTCGTCCTCCAGTCGTCGGTCACCGCGGTGGTCGCCGCGCTCCTGCGACGTGGCGCACGGCCGATGCCGCTGCTCGGCGGGGCCACCGTGGTCTTCGGCGTCTCCATGGTCTCGCTGGGTTCGAGTCTCCCGGTGCTCTCGGCCTGTCTGCTCGCCGTCGCGCTCTTCGCGCTGGCGGAGATGGTCTTCACCCCCATGCTCAACACCGCGTTCGCGGCACTTCCGTTCCCGACTTCGCTCGAGCGGCTCAACTTCCGGCAGGTCTGCTGGACGGCGGGCGAGGCACTGGGGTCGCTGTGCGGCGGCACGCTCTTCCTGGTGCTCGGCGCCCGCGGGCTGGACCGGCTGTACTGGGCAGGCCTCGCGGCCGTCTCGGTCGTCGTGACCGTGCCCCTGCTCATCCCGCGCCGCTCACCGAGGAGTGCGTCATGACCCGCCACGAAACGGCCCGGCGTCTCGTCGGCGCCGGTGAACTGACCGGTTTCACCGCCACCGCCCTGCGCGCGGCGGGAGCCCGGCGCACGGACGCCGAGGTCACCGCGGACGTCCTGGTCTCCGCCGACCTCGGCGGGGTCGAAAGCCACGGCGTCGCCCGGTTGCGGCGCTACGTCGAAGGCCTCCGGGACGGCATGATCGACGCCGGTGCCGTCCCGGAGGTCGTCCAGGACAACGGCGGGGTGTGCGTTGTGGACGCTCACAACGGCCTCGGGCAGCCGGCGCTGTGCACGGCCGTCGATCTCGCCGCTGACCGCGCCCGCGCCACCGGTGTCTCCGTCGCGCTGGTGCGGCGGTCCAACCACATGGGCATCGCGGGCTGGTTCGCCGAGCGAGCCGCTCGCACGGGCGTGCTCGCGGTCGTGACCACCAACGCCGTGCCGCAGGTCGCGCCGATAGGTGTCCGCGAACCCATGTTCGGCACCAACCCGCTGTGCTACGCCGTGCCGACGAGCCAGGGACCGATCTGCTTCGACGGCGCCACCAGCGTCGTGTCACGCGGGAAGCTCGAGCAGCTCGGCCGCACGGGCGGGGCGATGCGGCCCGGCTGGGCGCTGGATCCGCCGGCCGCCCGGCCACCGACGTCCGCGGGACCGTCGACGGCCTCATTGGCCGGAGCGGGCATGCGCTGCTGCCCCTCGGCGGCGGCAGCCAGGACCACGGCGGGCACAAGGGTTCCGGGTTCGCCCTGCTCGTCGAGCTTCTCTGCGGCCCGCTCGCCGGGGCGCGGTGGAGCCGGCACACCTACGAAGACGGCGAAGCAGGCGTCGGCCATTTCGTGCTCTGCCTCCGTCTCGACGCCGTCGGCGATCCGGCGGTGGTCGACGCGCACCTCGCGGAGCTGGGCCGCGAAATCCGGGAAGGCAGCCCGGTCGACGCCGGGAACCCACCGCGGCTGCCCGGCGACCGACGACGCCGGCTCGCCGACCGGCGCCGGACCTACGGCGTGCCCGTCCTCGAGTCCGTCCTGACCGAGCTCCGGGACATCGCCGCGCGGCTCGGCATCCGGCCGCCGTCGCCGGCCAACTACGACATCCCCGCGGTGACCGCACCGCGTTGACCGCTATCCGGGAGGAACCCGTGCACTACGAACGTCTCGACCACACCGTGCTCACCGTCGCCGACCTCGACGCGACGGTCGACTTCTACGGCCGCGTCCTCGGCATGGAAGTGGTGACCTTCAGCAGCCTCGTCGCCAACCGCAAGGCGCTGCGCTTCGGCCACAGCAAGATCAACCTGCACGAGGCGGGCAAGGAGATCCAGCCGACCGCCGCGAACCCCGGGCCCGGCACGGAACACCTGTGCTTCATCGTGAAGGACCCCGTCGAAGGAGTGGCCGAGCACCTGCGCGCGGCCGGTCTCGAGGTCGAGGACGGGCCGGTCGAGCGCGCCGGCGCGCTCGGGCCGATCACGAGCGTCTACGTCCGCGACCCGGACGGGAACCTCATCGAGCTGAGCAACTACGTGGCCGGCTGATGCGAATTTCCGCCCGTGTAACGGGAATCGAGGAATCCGCCACGCTGGCCGTCGACGCCAGGGCCAAAGAGCTGGTCCGGGCCGGGCGGCCGGTCATCGGATTCGCCTCCGGTGAGCCGGATTTCCCGACTCCGGCGTACATCGTCGAGGCCGCCGCAGCGGCGTGCCGTGAGCCCCGCTACCACCGGTACTCCCCCACCGGCGGGCTGCCGGAGCTGAAAGCGGCGATCGCGGCCAAGACGCGCCGCGACACCGGTCTCGACGTCGACGCCGGCCAGGTGCTGGTCACCAACGGCGGGAAACAGGCGATCTACCAGGCGTTCGCCGCTCTGGTGAATCCGGGCGACGAAGTGCTGGTGCCGGCGCCGTACTGGCCGACGTACCCGGCCGCGATCGCCCTCGCGGGCGGGACACCGATCGCGGTCCCCGGCGACGAACGCGACGGCCTGCGCGTCACCGTCGACCGGCTGGAGGCGGCCCGGACGGCGAAGACCACCATGCTGGTCTTCTGTTCCCCGGCCAACCCGACGGGCACGGTGTACACCCGCGCGCAGATCGAGGCGATCGGCCACTGGGCGGCGGCGAACGACCTGTGGATCCTCACCGACGAGATCTACGAGCACCTGGTCTACGGAACGGCGACGTTCCACTCGCTGCCCGTCGTGGTGCCCGAAGCCCGCGACCGATGCGTCGTCGTCAACGGAGTGGCCAAGGCCTACGCGATGACCGGCTGGCGGGTCGGCTGGGCGCTGGCCCCGCCCGACGTCACCGCGGCCATGACGAGGTTGCAGTCCCACGTCTCGTCGAACGTGGGGAACGTCGCGCAGGTCGCCGCGATCGCGGCCTTGTCGGGCGGCACCGGCGAGATCGAACGCATGCGAGCGGCTTTCGATCGCCGCCGCCGCACGATGGTCCGCCTGCTCGACGAGATCGACGGCATCCGCTGCCTCACTCCGGAGGGCGCGTTCTACGTCTACGCGTCGGCGAACGACGTACTGGGCAGGCGGATCGGCGACAGACGTCCGGAGACGACGGCCGAGCTGGCATCCGTACTGCTCGACGAAGCGGAAGTGGCCGTCGTACCTGGCGAGGCTTTCGGCACGCCGGGCTACCTTCGGCTGTCCTACGCCTTGGGTGACGAGGATCTGATCGAGGGGATCACGCGTATCGGCAAGCTGTTCGCCGGCGGTTGAGGCCTCGGCACCGGGCGACCGGCCCGGTGCCGAGGAGCCCCTGTTACGGGCAGGTGAGCGTCGGCTCCGCGGCCAGGTAGAACTTCATCGAGCCGCCAGCCGGAGCCGTGTCGCTCGCGCGACCGCCGGTGCGCCGACGGCGACCGCCGTCGAAACGCCACTTTTCCACCGCACACTGTCACGTTCCGGGTGACGGCCGCGACTACCTGCACGTGGTGGACAGCAAGCCGTTCGCGCGGCACTTCTGGCCGTTCTTCGCGATGGCGATGGCCCCGGCGAACGGCTGGATCGTCACCGGCGGCGGCGACGGTTCCCTCCGGCGCTGGGACCTGCTCGAACGGCGGGAGCTGGGGACACCCATCGCGGCGGACTCGCGCTGGGTGCTCGCAGTGGCCGTCACACCGGACGGCCGGCAGATCGTCAGCGGCGGGGGCGACGGCGTCGTCCGCCTGTGGGACGTCGACACCGGCAAGCTGATCCGCGAGGCATCCAGCCACGTCGGCCTGATCTGGACCCTCGCGGTCAGCTCAGACGGCACCCGAGTCATCAGCGGCGGCGACGACGGGACGCTCTGCGAATGGGATCTCCGCACCGGCAACGCCATCACGATCATCCGGACCCAGCAGTCGGTACGGGCCGTGGCGATGTCGCCGGACGGCGCCGAGCTCGTCCTCAGTGGCACGGACAGCGTCATCCGCCGCACCGGCGACCGGCCCGACCTGGCCGGCCACGACGGGTGGGTGCAGGCGCTGGCCCTGACCCCGGACGGGACCGGGCTCGTCAGCGGCGGCAGCGACGGCACCCTCCGCCGCTGGGACCTCCGCACCGGACGGGCGATCGGCGACCCCTTGCTCGGCCACGACGGCACCGTGTTCACCGTGGCCGTGACGCCAGACGGCAAGCGGATCGTCAGCGGAGGCAGTGACGGCTCTGTCCGCACCTGGGATTTCGCCGACGGAACGGCGATCGGCGCGCTGTCCGGGCACACCGACTGGGTTCGCTCCGTCCAGGTCAGCGCAGGTGGCGAGCGGGTCGTCAGCTGCAGCAACGACGGCACGATCGGCGTCCTGTCGCTCCCCGGCGGCATCAGCACCGGCGAGTTCTTCGAGGGACCGGCCGTCGCGGTCAACGCCCTCGCCGTGCACCACGGGACCGGCACGGTCTTCAGCGCGAGCATCGACGGGTCTGTGCGCCGCTGGGACGGCCGGACCGGCCGGGCACTCGGACGGCTGCGTTCCCCCGACGGCTGGGTCAACGCACTCGCGGTCTCGCCGGATGGCGAACTGCTCGTCCGGGTCGGCGAAGACGGCCAGATCGTCCGGTGGAGCGCCGTCGCGGGTGACCCCGCCGGTCAGTCGATCACCGGGCACGAGGGCGGTGTGCGCGCGGTTGCGTTCACGCCGGACGGCCGCCGGATCGTCAGCGCGGGCGCCGACGGCACAGTCCGCCGCTGGGACCGCGACAGCGGCGACCAGATCGGTCCTCCGCTCAAGCGCCACCGCGGCGTGATCAACTCGGTCGTCGTGACGCCCGACGGAAACAAATCGTCGCGGCGTGCAGCGACGACGGCCGCCTCATCCGCTGGGACGCGGACACCGGAAGCCGCCTGGGCGAGCCGATCTCGGCCCACCCGCGAGCAGCGCTGACGGTCTCGGTGGACGGCGCCGGGCGGCGGCTCGTCAGCGGCGGCGACGACGGCAGGGTGCGCGTATGGGACGCCGACACCGGCGAGCACGACTTGACGTCGGAGGAACGTCACAAGGGCTCGGTGACCGTCGTGCGGTTCAGCCCGGACGGGCGGCGAATCTACAGCGGCGGCACCGACCGCCTCGTGTGGCAGTGGGATGCCGAAACCGGAGCGTCCGCAGGTGAACCGCTTCGTGGCCACGACGGCACGATCACTTCGCTGGCGTTCCTCGACGACGCCGGCACCGTGCTGCTGTCGGGCTCGGCGGACGGCACGGTCCGCAAGTGGGACCTCTCCTCCGGCACCCAGCTGCCCGCAGAAACCGAGCCGGCCGTCGTCGTCGTCGAGACGCTCCCCGACGTCCAGAGCGATCTCGAGAGCAGCGTCGACCGGCTCGACATCGCGGAGGACGTCCGCCGCGTCGGCGCCATGCTCGCCGCGGTGGCGGTCCAGCCGCCGCTGTCGGTCGCGCTCCTGGGCGACTGGGGCACGGGCAAGTCCACGTTCATGTGTCAGCTGCGGGCCTGGCTGGAGGACACAGCGAGCAAGGCCCGCGCCCGGCCTGGCAGCGCGTACGTCTCGAACGTGAAGCAGGTGACGTTCAACGCCTGGCACTACAGCGACGACCACCTGTGGGTCGGGCTCGTCGAGCACATGTTCCGCGAGCTGGCCAAGGACGAACCGGCGCCGACTCCGGACAAGGCCGCAGAGCTCGAGGCGACGGCGAACGAGGTCGCCCAGCTCAAGGCGAAGCTGTCGACGCGGAAAGCGGATCGCGAACGGCTCGCCGCCGACCTCGGCACGATCGACCGGATCGGCGCCGACCGTGGCTGGTTCGCCGCGCTTCGGGCGCCTCTGCGCAGCGCGCGGGTCGCCCGAGCCGCGCTGCGAAGCACGTGGCAAGAGCTGCGTAGCCCGCGCGGCTGGCTGGTGGCGCTCATCGCCGTCGCCGGCGTCGGCGGCGTGCTCCTCGGCGTCCGGTTCGGACAGTCACAGCTGACCTGGATCGGTGCGGCGGTCGCCGGGGCAGCCGGAGTGCTTACGCCCGTCGTCACGGCGTGGCGCAGGCTTGCCGAGTCCACAGAGAACGTGCGCAAGCAGCTACTGCGCCGCAAGCAGGAGCTCGACACCGCCATCGAGAAGGCGGACGACGCCCTGGCCCGCGTCGATCCGGCACATCGCCTCCATCGGTTGCTCGCCGAGATCAGCACAGCTGAGCGCTACGCCGACTTCCGCGGCCTGACCGGGCGCATTCACCACGACCTGCGCCGGTTGAGCGATGATCTCGCGAAGACCCGTGGCAAGTGGCGCGAGGGCGGCGAGGCGGGCAGGCCGCCGTTGCAGCGTGTCGTGCTCTACGTGGACGACCTCGACCGCTGCCGGCCCGGCCGGGTCGTCGACGTGCTCCAGGCGGTCAATCTCCTGCTCACCATGGACCTGTTCATGGTCGTCGTGGCGGTCGACCCGAGGTGGCTGTTCAACGCGTTGAACGAGCACCACGGCGGGCTCCTCGCCGATCGGGTCACGCCGCTCGACTACCTGGACAAGATCTTCCACATCCCGTTCGCCCTGCGGCCGATGGGCCTCCGTGCGGCCGGCTACCTGCGCTCGATGCTGCCGGTCACGGACGAAGCCGAGCCAAAAACCCTGCCAGAGAAAGAGATCTCTCCGGCGTCGACGTCGGATGTCCGGGAAGCCCCGGACCGGGCGCCGGCGTTCGTCCGCCACGACACGGTGGACGCGACACCCGAACTGCCTCTGCCGAACGCCGCCCCGCTCGCCAGCGATCTCGCCGGCGAAGGACTGTCCATCGGGCGCTTCGAGCAGGACTTCCTCGCCGAGGTCGCGGTGCTGCTCCCGACGCCGCGTGCGGTGAAGAAGCTCGCGAACCTCTACCGGCTGGTGCGGCTGTCCGTCCCGGAGGAGCGGCTCGAGAAATTCTTGGGCGACGCCGAATACCAGGCTGCCGCCCTGCTACTCGCGACGCTGGTCGGCGACCCCCACCGCGCGCGCTCCCTGCTCGTCCGGCTTTCCACGTCGTCGTCGGACCGCGACATCGCCGAGGAGCTCGAAGGTGACCAGAAGAGCTACCGCCTGTACGGATGGGTCGAGACCCTTCGCCGTGCGGGGACCGAGGTACACGGAGAGATGACGACCTATCAGGCGTGGGCAGCAGCGGTGGCCCGGTACGGCTTCGAGACTTACGACCTGTTCACCGAGCGGGACTAGAGCTTTCCCGGTGAACACCTACGCCCCGCAGATGTCGTACTTCTCGCCACCTACGTTGTGCTGAATGGCGTAGGCGTCGCAGAGATACGGGTTTCCCGGCCCGTCCGGATCGTCAGCCGAGCCGCCGGAGGCGACGAGGGTGTGCTCGTCGTTACGCTTCAACGTGAAGCGCTGGCCGACCTGGAAGTCCGAGCCGGCATAAGCGTAATTCGTGACCGTGTTGCCGCCGCTGTCGGTGTACCAGACCTTCGTGTAGGTGCCGGTCGACTGCTCGACGCCGGTCGAGGTGAACTTGACCGTCGCGTTGCCGCTGCACATCCGGCTCACGCTGGAAGTCGCGGAATCGCACGGGCCAGCATTCCACTGGATGCTGCCTGTGCCGTCCTTCTTGATGTCCATGGTGAGCCCGTGCACCGCCCAGTGCCCGGCGAAGGGGATCGCCGGCTTGGGCTGATAGGTTACGGTCACCGTCTCGCGGTCACGGCCCTGCAGCAGATCGCTCAGCGTTTCGAATTGGCTGCGGAAGAACTCTGCCGCCGGTCCGACCACCAGAACCGCACCGAGGAGCACACCTTTCCAGCCGAACACGTCCCCGAGGGTGGCCGGGTCGAAGCAGCCGGCGAGGATGGCACCGACGTCCGGTGAGCTCCGGTTCAGCGCGCCGGCGCACTCCTTCACGTGAAGGAACTTCCCGGCGACTTCGGCGATCCGGTCGATCTTGATCGCACCGTTGCTGATGGTGCCCGCGCCCGCCCCGAACCGGGTCAGGATGTTGATCAGCGCCGTCACGCCGAATTCGAGCTGGTACAACGACTCGGCGAACCCGTCGTACTCCGTCGTGAAGCCGACGCTCTGACCTTTCGCGAGCTGGTAGCTCAGCGCCGCCTGGTCGAAGGGCATCAGGACCGTGCGTTTGTCGCTGAACGACTGCTGGGCCAGCCACTCGACGCCGAACCGGTCCTTCGGCCGCTGCGCCACGGTGATCCCCGCGTGGTTCACCACGATGGGATACCGACGCTTGTCGACGATCCGCACCGTCGGTTTACCGCCCTCGATCCCGAGGCACCAGTACAGCGGGTCGCTGCCCTTCGAACCGATCGAATAGCCCTGGTTGCGGGCGTCCTGCTCGCCCGGGCACTGCGGTTTCTCGGCATCGGCGAACGCGTCACCGGTCAACGAGTTGAAGCTCTTCTTCAGCTCGGCCTTGGCCGCATCCACCAGGTTGCCGAAGCTCCGAAACAGAGGATCCCACCACGACAGGTGGTTCGTCGTGACGAAGGCGAACCCACCTTCCACTTTGGACGGCGTGACGAGCTCCCAGCCGTCGGCCGCGCCCGTCCGGTTGACTGCGATGACCACGTCGGCCGCGTCGACCGGCCGGTTCAGCGCGAACCGCAGCGTGACCGGCTGGGAAAGCTCCCCGTCCGGGGTGATGTGCACGACCCCGCCCAGCGATTCGGTTTCCACGAAGGGCGGCTTCGCGACGTGGTTGTCGGGGACCGCTGTCAGCGTTTCCGGTGCGCCGTCGGCGACACTCACCCCGCTGCCGAGGTCACGGAACGCCTCGCCCGCGGTCGCGGTAGAACCACCCGGCAGTGACCCGCCGCTGAGCAGCCAGGCCGTCACTCCCCCGGCCACCAGCGCTGCGACCAGCACCAACACCACCACGAGGCGACGACGACGCGCGGTTTCCGGTGGTGCCACCACAGGTCCTCCTCCACCTTCCCTTGTCCTGAACGCACTGGGGGTGTCCGTCCGATCTCCCCGACTGTCTCCCGGGCGTCCTCGGGCGTTACGACGCCGCGGGGATCCGGGTGACGTAACGCGACGGTGTCCCCCGCCGACTCGGCACACAACACACACCAGGTCGGCACGGAAGGTTTCCCATGTGGCGTCCGGCGAAGCGAACCGTGCTCCTCACGGTGACCGCCCTCGTCGTGATCGCCGTGGGCGCGTGGTTCGGGATCCGCGCGCTCACCGGTGACAGCTCAGCCACGGCAGCGGCCGACCCGGCCACGCAAGCACCGGCGTTCACTTCGACGGACGGAACGTCCTCGATCGACGTCCCGGCAGGGGCAATGACCCCGGGAACGACTGTCGACTTCATCCCGGCTCCGGCCGAGACACCGGGACTGAACTCCACCCTGCGCGGAGCCACCGCCGCAGGCACCCCGGTGGACCTCCAGGTCACAAACGGATCCCTCGCCCCGGGCCGCTCCACCGTGACCCTCACCTACGACCCGGCCCTGATCCCGGCCGGGCTCACCGCCGACCAGGTCGGCCTCGCCGTCTTCGACCGCCAACTCGACAGCTGGGTTCCGATCCTCAGTGCGAAGGCCGACCCGATCCGACACACCGTCAGCGGCGTCGCCCCGCACTTCTCACTCTTCAGCGCGGTCGTCCTCAACCCGACGAAGGCCCTGGTCAACGTGGCCGGCAAGGCCATCCGCACGGTCATTGACAGCAGCGTCACCTTCGCGAAGTGGGTCACCCAGCTACTGACAGAGCTCACACGAACACTCGTGAAGGACCTCTTCGGCATCGCACCCGACCTCGCCTGCAAACCGGCCGCCACAGACGTCACCGTCACCACAAAAGGCCTGCTCAACCGGCTGACCGCCTGCGCCCAGACCGGAACCGACCGCGACACGACAGTGAGACTGCGCAACGGCTACGCCTTCCCGCTGCGCCTGGACAAACTGCCCGCCGGCCTCACCCTGCGGCTCGGCGACGTCTGGAACAACGGCGAAGACCTCGTCAACCTCGTCCGCAACGCCTACTGGGCACTGCAGAACCGCGCCGTGCTCGGTGGTGCTGCCCTCGGAACGGTGACCGCCACCCCCGAGCTCAAGAAGACGGCGACCACGACGATGGACATCGACAGCGACGCGGTCGGCTTCGACATGGCACTGGCGTTCCTCATGGTCATCGCCCCCGAACAAGCCACCCTCAAACCGGCGATCAAGTCGGCGGCCGAGGCGGCGATCAAGGGAACCCTCACCAAAGGCGAGGCCGGAAAACCCTCGGCATGGGTCGGCCAGGCGTTCAGCCTGATCGACTGCGTCGTCAAACAAGCCCACACCACCCCACCGACCGAGCTGTTCACCGCGACCGGCGTCCGGGCGACCGCGGACGTCGTCCATGCCTGCCTCAGCGACCTGCTCAAGCAGCTCAACCTGCACGGCGCCCTGGTCGAGCTCCTCGGCACCGTCAAGGTCCTCCCCGAGACCGTGGAAAGCATCCTCTACCCGCTGGCCGGCACCCTCGCCGAGCAGGTCGGCGGGATCAAGCAGCAGAAACCCCAGGCGACTGTCCAGCGTCGCAGCGGCGGCACGGTCCGCTTCGACGGGATCGGCGACCTGAGCCTGGCCACCACGGCAGCGGACCTGCGGGCCCGTGGCTACACCGACCACGGCAACCTCTACGAGACCACCAACCCCGCGTGCGTCAGCTACCAGAAACCCGGCCAGCCGCTGACTTACAGCGTCGACCCGAACGGGCGTGTGCTGGCCATCAGAGCCGGCGCTTCCGGAACGAAGCTCTCCACCGAGATCGGCAGCATCCACGCAGGGTCCACGCTAGCCCAGCTGCGCACCGCATTCCGCGGCCACCAGATCCACGAACACCTCGACCTCGACTTCGGGCAAGGCACCAACGGCGTCGTCGTCGACGGCCCAGGTGGCGCCATCGCCTTCAGCCTCGACGAGGCCACCCCCGCCGAATACGCGTCCGGGCGAGCCACCATCACCTACATCGACGGGGTCGGCGTCCCCGGTCACGCCCCGACCGCCATGGAGATCGGCTGCTGAGCGGCGCGCGAAATCAGCGAGTCGGCAGTCTCGCTGGATCGACCTCGTCAGCAGCGTGTTCGCAAAGCCTGTTGAGGCTTGCACCGACTCGATACAAGTACGGCAACCGGTACTCCCCTGCCCTGGTGGGCTTCAGTCCCAGTCGGAGGACCGATTTGATCTATAACCCCACCCTCAAGTTCGTCACTGACCTGCAGCTCAATTAGGCGATGCTGCCTCAGCGCGCCCCAAAGGACGCGCGCTCTAGGAACCGAATCCGGCAACCCACCGCCCGTGCATCGCTGCTCGGCTACCGCACCTGGCCGAGATCGGACTCGTCGGCGTCGGCGTACCCCCACTCCCGAGCCCGACGGGTAAGTGCCTCGACGACCAGTTTGCGTCGGCTCTTGGAGTCGATGCCGATAGGGGCAACAACTGTGAGCGCGCCCTCCTGGATGAGCGTATCCGTGGACGTGCCGAAAGCCGACAGGTCGACCATCTTCGGCAACGTCACAAGCTTGAGCAGCTCGACGCGGCGGTACTCCCCGGGGGGCGCCCACCTTGACTTGCAGCTCGACCATCGGCGGAGCCATCAATGAAACCGCGACCGGATCATCCACCAACGCACCCGGCACCGCCACCGTCGCAGCCTCCCAGGTGACCCGCCACAACTCGACAACCTCAGCGGCCGTGATCCGGAAATCCGCAGTAGTCGTTGCCGGGGCCAACACGTCCTACCAAGTCTCGAGGTTGACCTGGAACTCCGCGAACACCCGCACGAGCCGTTCCCGACCGGCGGGCAGAATCACACGTACCGACGCGCGCGCCGCGGCCTCGCCGTCGGGCGCCCTTAAGACACCGTCATAGCGGGCAGCCCGGCCCGACTGGCGAACACTCGACCCTGCCGGCCGAATCCACTCCAAGGAGCCGACGGAGCCGCCACGCCGGCTCGACAGCAAGGCCAGCACGGTACCCAGCTTCATCCCCGACAGCACGGCCTCAAGCCGCCGCACCTCCCGCGTGATCTCGAACCCGTGCTCGTCGAGGTACCACGGCAGCATCGCGATGGCACGCACCGTGAGGTCGGCGGCATCTGCCTCGCCTGACCGGCCTCCATGATGACGCGCGGTTGCGGCTCCCGGCGGCCCTCCGGACGCACCACTACGCCGCGACCCCACAAACCTCCGCCGGCATCGACTGTCGAGGAACCCGGCTCCAGAACGCCCGCCTGCTGGTCACCCAGGAGACAGCTCTCAAGCCTCTGCCAGCCGCGCGGGACCGCAGGCGGCGGGCCGTCGTGGACGTCGCCGCCGAACTGATCGGGACCGCGCTGGCTTCGACGCCGGAGTACCGGTACGGGCACGCCGAACTTCTGCGCGAGCACGTCGTCTGGCTCTGGAACACCTATAGCGGTGCCGCGCACACCTACGCTTGGCCTCGGCTGCTGCCCGGCTCCGGTCAATATCGTCGCGTCCCCGGGGACTTCCCAGGCGACCTCTACATGATCGCGGCCACAGCCCACATCGCCATGGTGACCTTCCGGGTTGGCTCGAGTCCGGAAGCAGCAACACCACGGCGCCGGTGCAGCTGAGAAGGAGCCGTGACCGTTCAGCGCAAGGTCGGGCCCACGCTTCGCCGGCCTGTCTGACCTGCGCCACTCGCTCCCAGCCAGCGACCGCCCAAGTCGCGGCTGATCGCCGCGACCGCGCCCGCGTCCAGCGCCGGTTCGGTGCTGGGCGAGCGCAGGTACACGACGACCCTTCCCCCGGCGATCTCGGCCGGGGAGGCGTCCAGCCGCTCCCGGCAGTCGCACTGGGACGATCCGAAAACGTCGTGGGTCGAGCAGTGGATCCCGTCCCCGCCAGCGGCGATTGCGTCGATCGGCTCGAGCACCACTTCGCGGCCGGAGCCCCAAAGGGATGTTTACCCGTAGCGCGCCCCTTCCCTCCCACGGCGCGGTAACGATCGTCCGCCGCGAACGCCACTCCCGGCGTGGCCGTCGGCATCGCGCCCACGGCCACCACACCGGCCAATACCGAGCAGCCAGAGTCAGCGACCGAGCGAGGACCACCTCACAAGGCCGCACGACCCTGCCGCGCGGCTGCCGTTATCAGACAGGTTAAGCAGTGTTTCCTTCTGCGCGACCGACCACTTCGGGCGAGTAGAGCCAGCCGTGGCGCCGCTCTTCGCCGAGTTTGAAATGGAGGGTCTGGTTGAAAGCTTTACGATCGATCCCGGGATAACCGTGCCGCACAACCGCGTGGTGGATCTCCTGGGACACGGCGAGCGCGAGCGGCCCGGCGGTTTCCCTCAGGAGCCGCTTCAGCTCGGGGGCGTCAACAAGGCGGCAGGCGATGTCGACGTCTTCGCCGTACGGTCCCCGGCTGTCCCGGTGCACCTCCCCGGCGTGCACGGCGACGCGCAGGCGGAAGGCGAGATCGGGGGCGTTGCGGGCGTGCTTGTCCAGCAGATCGCTAAGCGCCGGGACGACGGTAGCGAGCAGCAGCGTCTTGGGCACCTGGTCGAAGGGCCGCACGAAACACAGCGCGCCGTCACCGCGGTCGACGAAGGGTTCGCGGTGCTTCCGGCCGATCCCACCGGCGGCGAAGGCTTCGTCGAGCAGCTGGAAGAGGACGTTCCGGAGCAGGGCGCGCACCGAGTTTGTGTGTTTGGTCGATCCCTCGATGTCGACCGCCACGATAGCGCGGTGCCTGGGGATATCAGCGGGTGCCATCCGCCCAGCCAGTGATTCCAAGGCTTCGGTGCCGCGGCGAACTCCTTCGACTTCACCGACGAGAGCACGGATTTCCTGTGGCGTCCGCGCAGCAATTCGCGCCCGAAGGTCTTCTGCGGTCGGGCGCAGGTCTGCGGGACGCTGCGGGACCGGACGCGCTTCAAAGAGCCGACGGAAATTCTCCTCGCTGGTCATTCGACCCCCTCTGAAGGATCAGATTTTCGCGGCTCTTGTAAAATTTCCCGCGAAGGTTCCTCTAAGTATCCGTCCAGCGCACCATCAGCACAAAGCTGCTTTTTCGCCGAGAGCAGCGCCCAGCGCAACTGGTTGCGGGTCACACCGAGGACATGCGCAGCGGCATCTTGGCTGAGCTGGTCAACGTAGCACAACACCAGAGCCGCGCGCTCCCGAAGGTCAAGACTCCGCAAGGCGCGCATGAGATCAATCCGCATCTCTGCGGCCACGAACGGATCAGCCAGGTACTCGTCGAGCAAGCAGAGCTCCGACGGCGCAGTGAGCACCTCGTTCCTACGACGCCCCTCTTGCCTCCAGTAGTCAAGAACCTTCTTGTTGGCAATGCCAAAAATAATAAGAGATCGGTCTTCAGGCAAGCAATCCGATCGGTCGAGATAGGTAGCGAACGACTCCAATACCTGCCAGAAGACAGGCCTGACATCATGCACGTTCGAGATGCGCCTCGACAAGAACGAATACAGTTTATTGAGTACCTCGTCATGGTGTTTCAAGAAGTATTCGAGCGGGTCCTCCCAATCCCACCCTTCGCCTCCTGGTTTTGACGAGGTGGCAGCATCGGTCACCGAGCCCGGTCCTTGACGGCCAAGCGGATCGACCAGCGCGTCCCATCGGACTCCTCGGACTCGACCTCCGCGTCGACGCCCCAGGCCCCCGCGGTCGCCGCAAGTCCGATCATCGTTTCGCTTCGGTGCCGAGCACGAGCGGATGCGCAGCCGGCCCGAATCGCCGTGTCGGCCAAGCGCACGATTCCCGGACGTCGGACGACCGCCCACTCGTCAGCTTGGGCCTGCTCGTTGTCATCGGCCATCTCGCGTCTCCTTCAGGCCAGGCGGACACCTACACCACCTATATCGCTCCCATCGAGCCCTTTTGGTGACTGAGGCGCTAACTTTTTCGGTTCGGGACGCCGGAGCCAGGCAACAGAGGCCGGCAAGCCGCCTCACCTCGGACGACGACGGCAGGCACCGCCATCGTCACGGTCATGTTGAAACTCGATCAGGATGCCGATTCCGGCAGATCAACCGGCATCGGGATCCGGCGTCCCATCCGGCGCACCGACGATCACCTCGTCCAGGACATGGAGTTCAAACCGGGCCAAGTCGTGGCATCCGACCTCCCCGGCGAGATCGCTGTCACCCACCCGCCAAGCACGAACGCCGACTCGCTCGGGCACCATTACCCCACCCTTCCTCTTTGCACTTGCCGGTCAAGCCGTGACAGCAACTTAGCAACATAGAACACATGTTCAATGATTTCCGGTGTTTCATATACGTCGTTATACAGATGGCATACCTCGGCGGGCGGACTCATCAGTGGCCGGCACAGCAAACCGAGGTGGGGACACGGCGCACCACGATCCGAGCTCGGACGACTGCGTGGCTGGGCCGGCGAGAACCGACGCCGTTCGCCTACAGACGCGGCCTTGTCGCCGAGGTCCTGTAGCCGCAGGACCCAAGATGAGGCTTCGCTTCACGCAACCCTCTGTGGCACTTACCTCAGGCGGCCTGTTCTTGAGACCCTGGTCAGATCACGCGTTCTCACGGCACAGGAGGGAAGGCGGACGATCGTGGAGCTGAGGCCGGGTTCACGACACCACCTGATCGTGGTGGCGGACATCGAAGGGTTCGGGAACCCGGCGCGGACCGCTCCCCATCTTCAGGCAGCGCGCGATGGGCTGGACGCGATCATGCGGGCGGCGTTCGCCGCAGCCGGCCTCAGATGGGAGGACTGCTACCGCGAAATGCGCGGCGACGCGCTGGTCGCGCTCGCGCCGGCCGACGCGGACAAGGCAACGTTCGTGGAAACAACGTTGCCGATGCTGGTGACGCAACTACGGGTGCACAACGACACCCACCCCGCCCCGCAGCGGATCCGGCTGCGGCTGGCGCTCCACGCCGGAGAAGTCCGCTACGACACCCACGGCATCACTTCCACCGCGCTCATTCGGGCGTTTCGGCTGTGCGATGCCCCGCCGTTGAAAGCTGCCCTCGCCGAGTCGCCTGGGTTGCTGGCGGTCATCGCGTCGGACTGGCTGTTCGACGACGTCATCCGCCACATCCCTGCTACTGCACCCGCCACCTGGCGTCCGGCCCCGGTGACGATAAAGGAAGCCGACACCACCGGCTGGATCACGCTTCCCGACCACCCCTACCGATCCGACCCGGTTCAAGGCGATCGCCGTCGCAGCACCACGCATCAAAGCCCCGCCTCGGGCGGGTTGATACCGCGGCAGCTACCGGCGGCAGTGCGGGACTTCACCGGCCGCGCCGAGCATCTGGCCGCCCTCGACGCACTGATCCCGCCCGACACCGATGACAACGTGGATGAGCATCCCGGGTGCAACGGGCTGGTCGCCCGGTCAGTGGTGATCACCGCCGTCGATGGCGCCGGCGGGATCGGCAAAACCACTCTCGCCGTGCACTGGGCACACCGCATCCAGCACCGTTTCCAGGACGGCACGCTGCATGTGAACCTGCGCGGCTACGGCCCCGGCACGCCCACGACCCCGAGTGAGGCCCTGGGTGGGTTCCTCCGTGCACTAGGAGTCGCGGCTCGCCGGATCTCCAGCGAGGTCGAGGAGCAGTCGGCGCTGCTGCGGTCGCTCCTCGCGGGCAAACGGGTGCTGATGGTGCTGGACAACGCCCACAGCCCAGAACAGATCCGCCCCCTCCTGCCCGGCACTCCCGGGTGCATGGTGGTGGTGACCAGCCGCGACAGCCTGACCGGCCTCGTCATCACCGACGCCGCACAGCGGCTCACCCTCGACCTGCTGGACGTGCCGGAAGCACTTGCCCTGGTGACCGGCATCCTCGGCGCAGATCGCACTGAAGCCGAGCCCAGCGCGGTGGACGAACTGGTCCGGCTGTGCGCTCGGCTGCCGCTCGCGTTGCGGATCGCCGCGAGCCGCGCGGCCGCCAACCCCCACCTGAGCGTGGCCGACGTCGTCGCCGACCTGGCCGACGACCGGACCCGCCTGGACGTGCTGAGCGAAGCCGGCGACGAACGCGCCGCGGTCCGCGCCGTGTTCGACTGGTCCTACCAACGACTCCCGGCCGAACAAGCACGGCTGTTCCGCCGCCTCGGACTGCACCCCGGACCCGACCTGTCCCTACCCGCCGCCGCCGCGCTCGCCCAACGATCCCCTGCCGAGACCCGCCCTCTGCTGGCCGCGCTCGCAGGCGCGCACCTGATCGAACCAGCTGCGGGCGGGCGACACCGCTTCCACGACCTGCTCCGCGCCTACGCCGTCGACCAGGCACATCGCCACGACACCCCCGGTGACCGTCACCAGGCACTTGAATCCGTGCTCACCTGGTACACCTATACCACCCGAACCGCCGACCATCACCTTTATCCCCTGGCCATGCGACTTCCGGCAATCGTGCCCGAACCCAGCCACCCCCGCGCCATCCGAGGCCTTGACGAGGCCTGGTCCTGGCTTACCACCGAACGCACCAATATCCTGGCCGCACTCCGGCACGCCGCCGCCCACCAGCTCGACCACCACACCGTCCCCCTCGCCGATGCCTGTGCGTTCCTAAGCTCTGCGGGTAGCCCGCAAGAACGAATCGACGCATGCGGCCTGGGGATCACCGCCGCACGGCGGACCAGCAACAGCACCCAGGAGGCGATGCTCCTACTCGCCAGGGAGGAGCCTGCATCCTCACTCCAAGCATGGGAACAAGCTCGAGAGGATCTGGATAGCGCGACAGCCCTAGCCGAACACCTCGATAACATCGGGCTTCAAGTTCGGATTCTCAACACCCGTGGGCTGCAGTGCCTGCACCAGGGCCAATACGACGAAGCGTTGCGATACCTTCTCGCGGCGCTACCGCTAAGCCAAGGCATCGACACCGGCCGCTGGGAGGCGGTGGTGGAAGGCAACCTCAGCACCGCTCACACTGGCCTCGGCCACTACCAGCTCGCTCTCGATCACGGCGAACGCGGCCTGCGCCTGCGGCGGCAGGTCCGGGACCGTACCGGCGAAGCCACCGCACTGGTGCACCTGGCACACGCTTGGCAAGGGCTGGGCGACCACGAGAAGGCCATCCAGCTCTGCCGAGACGCGATCGCCGTCGGCCGCAGCTCACCTCTCCACCACTTTCAAACCGTCGCACAGCCGCTGGACCTACTCGCCACCTGCCTGCTCCACCTCGGGCACAGCGGCAACGCCATTGCCTGCTGGCAGGAAGCCGCCACCGTCTACGACGACGCCGGCTATCCCAGGGAGGCCGCCGAAGTCCGCAAGCGCCTCCACGACGCGCAAGTTTCACCTATGCGGAGCCGACCGTCGTAGCCAACGCTGCGTAGGAAAACGGTGCGGGGCTGGCCCGGTCGTAGCGAGAGCACCAGCGAACGACTAGCGACGGCCGATGTGTACTCTCATGGCTCCCCTCTTGTGTCATGCAGAGGGGAAGTTCCTGCCGATGATCGCTCTCCTGGGTGGCCATCTCCCGTCGCCGGCGCCGGGTCAGCAGCCTGACCCCGAACAGTCCCAGCAGGGCCGGGAGCAGCGTGACGGACGCGGCCACGGTGAACGACACGGCGACGGCACCGCTGACGCCCATGCCGGTGAGCGGGCCGATCCCCAGGACGAGGAGTCCGAGCAAGGCCGTCACCACGGTGAGGCCGGCGAACACCACCGCCCGCCCCGAAGTGTCGAGCGCGCGCACAGCCGCCTCTTCGGGCGGCAGCCCGGCTCGCATCCCGGCGCGGTGGCGGGTGACGATGAACAAGGCGTAGTCGATCCCCACCCCCAGCCCGATCAGGGCCGCCACGGTCGGGCCGATGCTCCCGATGGTCATCAGGTGCGAGGTCAGTCCCACCGTGATGAGCCCGGCGCCCAGCGCGGCGATCGCGACCAGCAGCGGCAGGAGCATGCCCAGCAACGAGCCGAACGCGGCGAACAAGATGATCCCGGCCGCCACCACCCCGACCAGTTCGGTGCTCTGCGTGCTCCCTTCGGCCGCGTCGCCGATCGCCTCGCCACCGAGCTCCACTTGCAGGCCGGCGTCACGGGCGGCCTGTGCGGTGTCGACGACCCGCGTGATGTCCTCGACCGGTATCCGGTCGGCGGCGGCGTCGAACGTCACCGTCGCGTAGGCGGTTTTGCCGTCCTCGCTGATCTGCGCATCACCGTCAGGGCCGTACATGCCGGTCACCGAGACGACCGACGGCAGCCCGGCGACCTCGTCCAGCATCGGGACGACCTTCGCCCGGACGGTTTCGTCGCGGATCGAACCGTCGCGAACGTGCACGACGATCTGATCGGTGTCGCCGGCTTGCCGCGGCGCGGAGTCCTGCAGCAGGGCCTGCGCCTTCGCGGATTCGGTACCGGGCAGGCTGAAAGCGTCGGAATAGCGGGTACCGAACGCCGCGGCCGCCCCGGCGAGCGCCACCAGGAGCACGGCCCAGACTCCGATGGCGGCGAGCCGGTGCCGGAAGCACCATCTGGCCACTGTGGACATGGCTGAACAACTCTCTTTCTCGAAGGATTCGGGTGACGCGGCTGGTTTGCGGGTCCGAGGTCAGCCGGCCGGGACCGAGGCCGGGATCGGCTTGTCGAACATCGCGCACACCGCCGCGTTCACCAGGTTCTGGTTGGCCGCGCTGGGCTTCGGCGGCTTCAGGCCGAAGACCGTGGAGGTCAGGACCGAGGCGGTCCGGGTGCCGGTCTCGTCGGTGTAGGCCTCGGCGGAGTAGCCGGCGATCTGACCGTTGTGGCCCCAGACGGTGCCGCAGGGAGTGCTCACCTGCTCCAGCCCGAGCCCGTAGCGGCGGTTCGGGAAATCCGCCTCTTCGGGCCGGGTGGTCTTCATTTCCTTGAGCAGGGCCGGTGGCAGGAGCTTGCCGGAGAGCAGGGCCTTGTCGAAGGTGGCCCAGTCCTGCGCGGTGGAGACCATGGCGCCCGCCGCCCACTCGGTGCTGGTGTTGACCGCCGTGGCATCGACGTAGTCTCCGGGTCGGGCTTCGCCCGCGAACGCGGTTCCGGCGGGGGTGCCCTGGGGAAGCACGGCGGCGACGTGCGCGGCGTCGGGTTCGTAGCCGTGCGCGAGTGCACGGCTGCGTCCGGTTCCGCTGCCATTGCCTTCGACCAGGTAGGTGTTGGTCAGCTTCAGCGGGACGGCGATCTTTTCCTGAACCAGGCCGGCGACGGTGTGCCCGGTGGCTTTCTCGGCGATGAGGCCGAGTGCGATGTAGTTGGTGTTGCTGTAGCTGTACTCGGTGCCGGGTGCGAACTGCGGGTCGTGCTTGACACCGGCCGCGAGCACCTCCCGGGGCGTCCAAGCCCGGGTGTCCTGGCCGGTGAACGCCTTGAGCACGTCCGGGTCGTGGAGGTAGTTGAACAGGCCGCTGGTGTGGTTGAGCAGCATCTGCACGGTGATGGCGCCGCCGTTCGGGACGAGCCCGGGCAGCCACTTCTCGACCGGGTCGCTCAGCTGCAGCCGGTTGTCGGCGACCAGCTGGAGGACCACGGTGGCGATCATCGTCTTGGTGTTGGAGCCCATCCGGAACTGGTCGGCCGGAGCCAGCGTGTGGTCGGCCGTCGACCAGGGTGCCTGCCGAGCGATCTCGACGGGGTGGCCGCTGCCGTTGTCGGCCCGGACGATCACCCCCGGGGCTCCGGCATCCACGACCTGCTGGGCCAGTTCCGTCAGCTTGCCTGCCGGGGCCGCCCCGGCACCGGTCGTCCCGGTGGGGGCGGCCGGCCGGGAGTCGGTGGCCTGGTCGCAGGCGGCGAGTACGCCGCACAGGGACACGGCCGCCAGCAGCGCCATACTCGCCTTGCTGCGATAGCGCGTGAACAGCGGATTCGCGGTCATCGTGGGGCCTCCTGACTGGTCGGTCGCCGGTCGTCCGACCGGCGAACCCAGCTTCGTCAGGTGAGGTGCGAAGAACACTGGTGCCGGCTCCCAGCCGAGGTGGACCTAGCCCTACCGCGCCGGCACCGGCCGACCGGTCATCATCGTGGTCCGGCCCGTTGCTCACGAATCGCCCGTTCGGAGCGCCGATGGACGAAGCTGGAGTGTCATGACCGATTTCCGCGGATCTCCACTACCCGGCGGAGCGCCGCCGCCGGCGCGCTCCGCGCCGGCTTCGCGGCTGCACACGACAGGGTGGTCCGCGATGCTGCTGGCGGGCTCACTCGTGGGGACAGCCCTGGCCACGCTCTGGATCACCTCGGTGCCGCTGGTCGCCCTCGGTGTCGGGGTTCCACTGCTGCTGTTGTCGACAGCGCTGGTCCGCTGGCTGGCGGAGCTGCATCGGCAGTGGGCCGGCCGGCAGCTCGGTGCGTCGATCCCCCGGCCTTACCTGCCGGCACCGGAGGGCGGGTGGCCGGCCCGGCTGTGGACGATCCTGCGCGACCCGGCCACCTGGCGGGACTGGGCCTGGCTGACCGTCAACGCGGTCACCAGCTGGCTCACCGCCGGGCTGTCCGTGTTCTTCTTGGCCGGCGGGTTCTTCTACCTGCTGTACCCGCTCGTGTACCTGCTGACCCCGCCTCAGGTGTTCCGCACCCCACTCGGGGAGGCCTTCCGTCTGCACAGCGTCACGCAATCACTCGCCCTGGTGCCACTCGGTCCGGTGTTGTGGCTGCTCTGGTACCTCACCGCGACGCGGCTGGCGAATCTCAACGCCCGCGTGATCCGGCTGTTCCTCGGCCCGACCGAGCAAGCGCGGCTGCGCGCCCGGGTCGAACAACTCGCGACTTCCCGCGCCGAAACGGTCGACACCCAAGCCGGCGAACTACGCCGGATCGAACGGGACCTGCACGACGGCGCCCAAGCCAGGCTGGCGTCCCTGGGCATGCACCTCGGCCTGGCCGAACAACTTCTGGCCGAGGACCCGCAGGCCGCCCGGCAGCTCCTGGCCGACGCGCGCGCATCGACGTCCGCCGCCTTGGCCGAACTGCGCGACCTGGTTCGCGGCATCCACCCGCCGGTGCTGGCCGACCGCGGCCTCGACGGCGCTCTGCAAGCCCTCGCGCTGATCTCCCCGATCCCGACCACAGTGGTGGCACACCTCCCCGGACGGCTGCCCGCACCGGCCGAGTCCGCCGCCTACTTCGCCGTCTCCGAAGCCCTCACCAACGCCATCAAGCACGCCGGCGCCCAGCACATCCGGATCACCGTGACCCTCGGCGGCACCGGAGACCTCACGATGCGGGTAACCGACGACGGACGCGGCGGCGCCTCGCCCGAGAACGGGACCGGCCTGCGTGGCGTCGCGCGCCGGCTGGCCGCCTTCGACGGCACCCTGACCATCGACAGCCCGCCGGGCGGCCCCACTGAGATAAGGATGTCGTTGCCGTGCGCGTCGTCGTAGCCGAAGACCTCGCCCTACTGCGCGAAGGTCTCATCCGAATCCTCCGAACCACCGGTTTCGACGTCATCGCGGCCGTCGACAACGGTCCGTCGCTGACTCGGGCACTGACGACCCTTCGCCCCGACGTCGCCATCGTGGACGTCCGGCTCCCCCCGACCTTCACCGACGAAGGGCTGCGTGCCGCCATCGCCGTCCGCAAGCAAATCCCGGGACTGCCGATCGTGGTGCTGTCGCAGTACGTCGAGCAGCTCTACGCCCGAGAGCTCATGTCCGACCGCGCGGGCGCGGTGGGCTACCTGCTCAAGGACCGGGTCATGGATGTCGGCCAGTTCGTCACCAACGTCCGCCAGGTCGCCGCCGGCAGCACGGTGATGGACCCCGAGGTGGTCAACGCCCTCATCGCTCACCGCGCCACCGACGCGACACTGCGTACGCTGAGTCCACGCGAACACGAGGTCCTGGCTCTGATGGCCGAGGGCAGCTCCAACGCCGCGATCGCGGCGCGATCGCACATCACCGAGAAGACGGTGAGCAAGCACATCAGCACCATCTTCACCAAGCTCGGACTGGGGCTTTCCGAGGACCACCACCGCCGCGTTCTCGCCGTCCTCGCCTACCTCGAGCAGCCCTTCACCGACTGAGGCCCGGAAACGGTGACGTGTCCGGGCCTCAGTCACTCGCAGGACGTCGTACGCTCGCCGGTCACCCGCAGAGCGCGGCGTCGACGGCCTCCACCACGTGCTTGGCCGGGTCGCCCCCGGCCGGCAGCGATGTCACCGCGACCGTGGCCGCCCGGCCGTCCTTCGTCACCGCGTTGCGGGTCTCGTAGCCGGGCGCGTCACCGCCGTGCCCCAAGACCTCCACGCCACAGCTCAGCGTGAACGTGAACAGCCCGAGGCCGTAGCGCTCGTCGTCGCGGACGCTGGGACCGGGGACCGGGACCGTCTTCGTCATTTCCGCCAGCTGCGCCGGTCCGAGCAGGTCACCGCCGAGCAGAGCGACGAAGAACTCGTTGAGGTCGCGAGGAGTCGAGACCACCTGGCCGGCGGCCCAGCCCACCGAAGGATCCATTTCGGTGACGTCGATGAGCGGAGCACCGGGGGCCGCGGCGAAGTACCCGTGCGGGTGCGCCTTGCGGAGGTCCTGTTCGCCGAGCGCGGGCCAGTAGGTGTCGCGCAGCCCGATCCGATCGATGATCCGATGGGTGATCTCCGCACCGATCGGGCGTCCGGTGACCTTCTGCACCACCAATCCCAGCACGACGTAGTTGGTGTTGCTGTAGGACCAGGCCGTGCCGGGTGCGAACAACGCGGGCTTGCCCAGGCCCAGGTCGACCAGCTCCCTCGGCTCGACGTACCGGTGCTGGAAATCGAGGTAGTCGGTGAAGATCTCGTCGAAGTAGTCGGACAGACCACTGGTGTGCTGGAGCAGCTGGCGCACGGTGATGGCGTTGCCGTCGATCTTCTCGCCGCGGACGATACCCGGCAAGTAGGTTCCGACCGGCTCGTCGAGACGCACCTTCCCCTCGGCGACGAGTTGCAGGACGACCGTCGCGACGAACGTCTTGGTATTGCTGGCAGCGCGGATCTGGCCGTTGACCGGAACCGCCGATTTCGTCGCCAGATCGCCGACACCGGCGACGTAGTCGTGGACGCGGCCGTCGCGTCCGGTGACCGACGCGAGGGCGGCGGGGAAGCCGTCGGTGCGCACCAATCCGTTCAGGGCTTTCTGCACACCATCGCCCGGCCGCGTCCCGGGATCGGGCCGGCCGCCGGCAAAAGACGGGACAGTCGCGCCCGCTGCGACGAGACCGCACACCGCCATTCCCGTTATGACGGCGACGCCCCGCCTGAGGGCACGACGTGATTGTTGCTGGGATTTCGCCATGGTGAGAATTCCTCGCTAGAATCCGATGTTCTGACGTCGTCAGGATTCCGGCCCGAGAGGATCAACCTTATCCGGCTGACCGGTCTCCCCGCTTGGGACGGAGCCCTATTGCCGGGGACAGCCATACCTGCTAACGGAGATCATCGAGCCATTCCGAGTCAGATGCGCCCGGAATCGATCCGCCACCCTCACCCCCGTCGCCGCCGGCATGGGCAGCATCGCCGGCTGGCGATCGCACCCTCGGGTATCGTGGAAGCCGAAGTCGTTGATGCGCGGTATCAGCTGCATTGATACCGTAGTCCGCTGTGAACCTCGCACGCCTGGACCTGAATCTGCTGGTGGCGCTGGACGCGCTGCTGCAGGAGCGCAGCGTGACGCGCGCGGCCGAGCGGATGGGGCTCAGCCAGCCTGCCGTGTCCGCGCAGCTGGGCCGGTTGCGCCGGCACTTCCACGACGACCTGCTGACCAGGGCCGGGAACCAGTACCGGCTCACGCCGCTCGCCGTGCAGCTCAAGGAACGCGTGCGGGTCGCCCTGTCCGGCGCCGAGCGGGTCTTCGCCGCGGAACCGGACTTCGACCCCGCGTCGTCCACCCGGGAGTTCTCGATGCTGATGAGCGACTACGCGGTCGCCGTCCTCGGGCCCGGGATCGCGGCCCGGCTCGCCGAGGAAGCACCCGGCACCCGGCTGCGGTTCACCGCGAACACCCCGAAAATGGTCGACGCGGCCGTCCACGAGCTCGTCCACACCGACCTGCTGGTGATCCCGCACGGGTTCGTCGACGACCTGCCGCACGAGGACCTCTACCGCGACGAGTGGGTGTGCCTGGTCGCCGCGGACAACGCCGACGTCGGGGAGTCGCTGACCGCCGGCCAGCTGGAGACGATGCCGTGGGTCGTCACCTACCACGGGCCCACCGCGTCCACGCCCGCCGCGCGGCAGATGCGCATGCTCGGGATCGAGCCGCACGTCCAGGTGGTGACCGAGACGTTCCTGACCGTACCGGGACTTGTCGCGGGCACGAGCCGCGTCGCGCTGCTCCAGCGGCGGCTGGCAGCCGGGATCCCCGACGCGCTCGGCGTGCGCGCCCTGCCGTGCCCGTTCGAGGCCGCTCCGCTGGTGGAAGCCATGTGGTGGCACCCGATGTACGACGACGACCCCGAGCACCGCTACCTGCGGAACGTCGTAGCGCGGGCGGTGACGGCGGTGATCGGCATCGACGGCGTCGATGCGCCGCTTCGGCAGAAGTGATTTCCGTTCGGCCGGACCGGGCCTGACACTTCGACGCACACGCCGGTCGCCGAAGACCGGCTCGGTGCCTCCCGGAGCTGCCCGTGTCCGACCAGTCCGTCTCCGCTCCCCCGCTCGCCGTGGACCCCGCCACCGGACGGCAGGCCGGCCCCGCCCAGGCTGTCGTGCTGCTGCTCGCCAGCTGCCTCTCGGTGCTCGGCGCGGTGCTGCTCGCCCCGGTCCTGCCCCGCATCCAGGACGCGTTCGCTCTCACTCCGGGCGTCACGACGCTCACCCCGATCGTGCTGACCGTTCCGGCGCTGGTCATCGGGCTCACCGCGTCGATCGCCGGCCGGGTCGTCGACCGCCTCGGCCGCAAACGGCTGCTCGTCGGCGCGCTCGTCGTGTACGCGTTCGTCGGGACCGCGCCGCTGTGGCTGTCGTCCCTGCCACTGATCGTCGCGAGCCGGGTGCTGGTCGGCCTCACCGAAGCCGCCATCATGACGTGCTGCACGACCTTGCTCGCCGACTACTTCCACGGGCCCCGGCGCGAACGTTACTTCGGCCTCCAGACCGTCTACACCACGGTCGCCGCAACGATTTTCTTCGCCGTCGGCGGCCTGCTCGGCTCGTGGGGCTGGCGCACGCCGTTCTGGCTCTACGCCATCAGCCTGCCGCTCGCTTTCGTCGCCGCGCGAGTCATCTGGCAGCCGCCGCAGACCCGCAGCCGCGAGAAGCTCCCGCCCCTGCCGTGGCGCGGCTTCCTGGCGCCGGTCGGAGTCACCCTGGCCGGCGGGCTCGTGTTCTACGTCCTCATCGTCGAACTGTCCTATGTGCTCGACGGCATCGGCGTCACCGCCACCGCGACCGTCGGGCTCGTCAGCGCGGTCGGGTCACTGGCCACGGCCGTCGCGGCGTTTCTGTTCCCCCGCCTCGCGAAGCCGGGTCCCGCCGTCACCATCCCCGCGGCGTTCGTCCTTTGCGGACTCGGCATCCTCGTCCTCGCCCTGGCCACCTCGGTCCCGGTAGTGGTCATCGGCGCCGTCGTGACCGGCCTCGGCAACGGGCTGATGCTGCCCGCACTGCTCACCTGGGCGCTCGGGAGCCTGACGTTCGCCCAGCGCGGCCGGGGTACGGGTATCTGGACATCGGCCCTGTTCGTCGGCCAGTTCGCCAGCCCGCTCGTCGTGCTCGCCCTGGCCGCGGCCGCCGGCGGCCTCTCCACGGCCCTGCTCGTCGTCGGCGCCGCCGCGCTCCTGCTCGCCGTGGCCGTCCGGATCCTCCGTCCGGCGCGGCCGGCAGCCGGTTGACCATTCAGCGGCGCGCCCACGGCAACGCCGACGCGTACGCGGCCCAGCCGAACCAGCAGGGGTCCGTGGCAGCGCAATGCCGAGGCGGAGGCCGCTACGCCGATGTCCTGGGCCTGCTCAGCCGCGACTACCGCTCCTGACCATCCGCTGCGGCCAGATCCGAAGGGTGCGTGGCCAGCGGCGTGACCTCGATCTTCATGAACGGGTACAGCGGCAACGTCGAGAGGATGCCGTGCAACTCGTCGTTGGAGGCCACGTCGAAGACGCTGAAGTTGCTGTAGCGCCCCACGATCCGCCAAAGGTGCACCCACACGCCCGCGCGCTGGAGCTCCAGCGCGCGGGCCTTTTCCGCGGCGATCCGGTCGGTGACGTCGAGCCCGGCCGGGATCGAGACGTCCATCCGCACGTGGAACAGCATCTCAGCGCCTTTCCAGCCGGCGCACCGCCGCCAGGTCGAGGTCGACGCCCAACCCTGGGCCGTCCGGCAGGTGCAGCTCGCCGCCGGCGTAACGCAACGGCGTTGCCAGCAGCTCTTCGCTCATCAGCAGCGGCCCGAACAGCTCGCTCCCCCACGTCACCGCCGGCGCGGTGCACGCGAGGTGCAGCGTCGCCGCCGTCCCGACGGGGCTTTCGATGGACGTCCCGGCGTGACACGGGATCCCGGCCGCGGCGGCGACCTCCGCGATCGCCCGCGTCGCCCGCAGGCCGCCGGACTTCGTCGTCTTGAGCGAGAAGACATCGGCCGCGCGGGCCTGGGCCAGCCGGAGCGCGTCGCCCGGGGTGCGGAGGCTTTCGTCGGCCATCACCGGGATCGGCAGCGCGCGGTTGATCTCGGCCAGCGCTTCGACCTCGGCGCCCGGCACCGGTTGTTCGATGAGGTCGACGCCGGCGTCGACCAGCCGCGGCAGGTACCGCAACGACGTCAGCAGGTCCCAGCGCGCGTTGAGGTCCACCCGCACGCTCGCCACGCCGACGAGCTTTTCCGCCACCGCGCACACCCGCGACACATCCTCCGCGGGGTCGAGGGCGCCCATCTTGAGCTTGAAGCTGCGGTGCCCGGTGTCAAGCTTCGTGAGGGCTTCGTCGGCGACCACCGGCGCCGGTTCGGTGCCCAGCGCCCAGGTCACCGGCACCGACCGCCGGGCGAGACCGCCCAGCAGCGTGTGGACCGGCACGCCGAGCGCACGGGCCCACGCGTCGTGCAGGGCCACCTCGACGGCGGCCTTGGCGTAGAGGTTGGCCGCGACGACGTCCGAGAGATCGCGCAAGATCCCCGCGATGTCGTCGACGCTCCGGCCCAGCAGGACCGGCGTGAAGTAACGCTCGACCACCAGCTGCATGGTCTCCACCGACTCGCCACCCCACCACGGGCCGCCCGGGACCACCCCCTCGCCGACGCCGATGACGCCGCCGCGGGTGTGCACGAACACCAGCAGCACCGGCTGCGCGGCCATGCCGGTGCGGGCGAAGCGGTGCGGTCGGCGCAAGGGCACGTCGAGCAGCACGGTTTCGACGCGCTCGATCGCCAGGTCGGTCATGTCTCCTCGTTCCGGGGAAGGGGCCGGCCGGGCCGTGCGAGGCCCGGCCGGCCGGTGCGTCAGGCGCGTTCGAGCACGAAGTCGTAGGTCGCGCGCAGCCGGGCGTCCTCCTGCGGCCGCGGGTCGAGCACGAGCTCCGGCTTGGTGGCTTCGGCGACGTCACTGTCGAGCCACTCACCGCCCTGGAAGTACAGCTGCGTGGTGATCGTGCGGTGGCCGGGCGCACGCACCATGAGGTGCAGGTGCGCGGGCCGCCAGGCGTGCCAGCCCGCGGCGGCGACGAGCTTGCCGGTCGGGCCGTCGGTCGGGATCTGGTACGGCGCCGGCTGGACGGTCGTGATCTCGAACCGGCCCTGCCCGTCGCTGACGACGACACCGCGCAGGTTGCCGTCCGGGATGTCGGGCGCGAAGCCCGAGTAGTAGCCGTCGTCGTCGGCGTGCCAGATGTCCAGCTCCGCCGCGGCGACCGGATTGCCCTCGACGTCGCGGACCCGCCCGGCGAAGACCAGCGGGGTGCCCTTCTCGTCGGTGCGCATCGGCAGTGCCGCCTGCCACGGCAGCTTCTCCTGGCCCGGCAGGTAGTACGGGCCCTGGATGCTGCCCTTGGTCCCGTCCTGGGTCCGCGCGGCGACCTCCTCGACGACGTGCTCGACGAAGACGTCCAGGAACAGCGGCCATTCGCCGCCCTCGCCGACGTCCATCAGCCACTGCTTCGCGGCCTGGAACTCCGGGTAGGTGACGTCGTGCTCGCGGATCGCTTGGTGGACACCGTGCAGCACGGCGCGGGCGACCTCGTCGACACGCTCGGGCGGCACGTCCCGCGTGGTGCGGCCGGCCGCGCGGAAGGCCGCGCTGGCGGAGCTGCCCGAGCCCGCCGCGGTGGGCGTGGGGTGTTCGGTGGTGGTCATGGCGGGTCCTTCGTCAGCGGGGAAAGGGAGGTGGCGCCGGGGTTGTAGAGGTCGGGGACGGTCCAGTCGTCGAGGTCGTACTCGGCCATGCACTGCTCGGCGAAGCCCTTCATCGCCTCGGCCGAGCCGGACTGCTGGGCGGCGAACAGCAGCTCGGCGCGCACGCCCTCGTGGTTGCCGGAGTAGTTGCGCTCGTAGAGCTCGTGGCGGCCGCCGAACTCGCTGCCGATCGAGTCCCAGATCAGCTTCATCAGCTTCACGCGCTCGACGGAGTCGTACCCGTTGGAGCCGCGGACGTACTGGTCGAGGTAGGGCCGGATCTCCGGCGACTTGAAGTCCTTCGCCGAGGACGGCAGGTAGATCAGCGCGGATCCCAGGTCCTGCATGATGATCTCGCGGATGCGCGGGTAGCCGAGCGTCATGAACCAGCGGTAGGCGAGGCCGTAGTCCAGGTGCGGCAGCACGGCGCCGTTCTTCCACTCGTCCGGGTTGGCGGCCATCGCGTCCGAGAGCGCCCAGAACAGGTTGCGCCAGCCGATGACCTCGCCGACGCGGGTCTGGATGCCGCGGAAGTCCTTGGTGCCGGTGACTTCCACGCCCTTCATCAGCAGGCCGGCGATGAAGTCGAGCTTGACGGCCAGTCGCGCGACGCCGTGGAAGGTGAAGCGGTGCAGGAAACCGGAGCCGGGGAAGAACGTGCTCGCCTTCTCCGCGTCACCGTAGATGAAGACGTTCTCCCACGGGATCTTCACCTTGTCGAGGATGAAGATCGTGTCGTTCTCGTCGAACCGGCTCGAGAGCGGGTAGTCGAACGGGCTCGCGGTCGCATCGGCGACGTTCGAGTAGGAGTTGCGGCAGATCAGCTTCATCCCGGGCGCGCCCATCGGCACCGTGCAGACCAGCGCGAACTCGCGCTTCTTGATCGGCAGGCCGTAGTGGGCGATGAAGTTGTAGTTCGTGATGGCCGAGCCGGTCGCGACGACCTTGGCGCCGGAGACGATCAGGCCGTCGTCGCGCTCCTCCTCGACGTGGATGAACAGGTCCTTGACGTCGTCGGGGTTGCGGTCGCGGTCCACCGGCGGGTTGATGATCGCGTGGTTCCAGTAGAGCACCTTCTCCTGCGACTCCGCGTACCAGCGCCGGGCGTTGTCGGCGAACGGCTCGTAGAAGTCGGAGTTCGCGCCGAGCGTGCCGAGGAAGGCGGCCTTGTAGTCCGGGCTGCGGCCCATCCAGCCGTAGGTCATCCGCGCCCACGCGACGATCGCGTCGCGGTCGGCGAAGAGGTCCTCTTTGGACCTCGGCGTCCGGAAGAACGGGTGGGTGAAGCCGCTGCTGCCGGTGTCGGTCGGCGCGGTGAGCACGGACTGCTGGTCCGGGTCGTGCAGGGCGTCGTAGAGGCGGGCGGTCATCCGGACCGAGTTGCGGAACGCCGGGTGCGTCGTGACGTCGTCGACCTTGTCGCCGTAGATGAACACCTCGCGGCCGTCACGGATGGACTCGATGTACTCGTCGCCGGTCATCGGCCGGGTCGTGCGCACCTTCGCGGGCGCGTCGTGCTCTTGGATGGTCATCGGTGAACCCTTCGTCGGTGAACGGTCTTTTCGCGGGCGGAGTCAGGAAGCTGCGGTGAGGGGAGCGAATTCGGCCGCCGAGCCGAACCAGCCGAGGTCGGGGCAGTCGACCGAGGCCGACCAGTGGGCGTGGCCGCGCGGGCCGAGTTCGCGGAACCCGCCGGCGAAGAACAGCAACGGGTCGGCGTCGCCGGTTTCGAGGTGCTCGACCTCGCCGATGACGATGAGGTGGTCACCGCCGTCGTAGATCCGCCACGGGCGGCACGAGATGGTGGCCGCGGTGCCGGTGAGCACCGGCGCCACCACGCCTTCGGCCCACCCCGGCGCCCGGTCCTGCGGGCGGCCGGCGAAGTGCCACGCCGTGTCGAGCTGGTCCGCGGCGAGGACGTTGACGGCGAACGGCGCGCCGTCGAGGTAGCGGCAGGCCTTCGACTTGCGCGTCAGCGTCACCTGGCACAGGGCCGGCTCCAGGGAGACGGCGGTGAAGGCGTTGACCGCCGCGCCGTGCGGCTCGCCCTGGTCGTTGCGGCAGGTCACGACCGTGACGCCGGTGGCGAAGCGGCCGAAGGCATTCCGGATTTCGCGCGGGTCGAGCGTCATTGCCCTTACCTCCTGTACGCTGTGCGTACACTATGAACGCTATGCGGACACTGTAGGGAGAGTCCCCCGGCGGGTCCGCGTTGTCAAGACGGGGTCCCCGGCGCGGGTGCGGAAGGATGGGGCGATGGAGACCGACCGCGACTTCATCCAGAGCATCGAGCGGGGCTTCGCCGTGCTGATGGCGTTCGACGCCGAGCGTCCGAACCCGACGCTCGCCGAGCTGGCCTCCGCGACCGGCCTGTCCCGTCCCGCCGTGCGGCGGATTCTCCTGACGCTGCAACGCCTCGGGTACGTCCGCGGCGACGGCCCGCGCTGGTCGCTGACCCCGCGCGTGCTCAGCATCGGGCAGCACTACTCGGCGTCGCACGGGATGATCGAGACCGCCCAGCCGCGGCTGCTGAGCCTGGCCGAGGAAACCGGCGAATCGGCGTCACTGGCCGCGCTGGACGGCGCCGAAGTCGTCTACGTCGCCCGCGTTCCGGTGCGGCGGATCATGAGCATCAACGTCTCGATCGGCACGCGGGTGTCCGCGCACGCGACGTCGATGGGCCGGGTGCTGCTGGCCTGGGCGCCACCGGCGCTGGTGGACGAGGTCGTCAAGGCCGGGCTGCCGCGGTTCACCGCGCGGACGATCATCGATGAAGGCGACTTCCGGAAGGCGCTACGGACCGTCCAGGACCAGGGCTGGTCCCTGGTCGCCGAGGAACTGGAAGAGGGCCTGCTTTCGGTGTCCGCGCCGGTGCGCGACGCGAGCGGCACGGTGGTGGCGGCGCTGGCGTCGTCCACCTCCAGCGGCCGGTCGGACGTGGAGAAGCTGCGCCGGGAAGTCGTGCCGCTGGTAGTCCGCACGGCGGCGCGGATCAGCGCCGACCTCGGGCACCGCGTCGTGCCCGGCGCCGGCCGCGAAGGGTTTTTCTAGCGGCGAAACCGGCGTCACGCCGGCGGACGGGCGTGCGCCGCTGTCACTCAGGCCTTGGTGGTGTGACCCCGGGCGATCAACGCCGCGATCTCCGCCTCTCGAGACGTCAACGACGAACCGGGTGCCGAGGGGCCCGCGGCCCGGGGCCGCACCGCTCTCCCGCTCTGGCGGACGACGAGGTCGAGCCCGATCTTCACCGCGTCGGCCAAGGTGACCTGGGCGTAATCCTGGCGGATCGCCGCGTGCGGGCCGAAGGCCCGCAGCGAGGTACCCAGGCGGCTCCAGACCGACGCGGCCACCCTTTCCAGCGCCGCGGCGTCGACCAGGTGCCCTGCGGAAGCCGCCACCCGGGAACTGATCTCGGTGCACAGCGCCGTGCAGACGCCGTCCCCGAAGTCCTGCTCGATGCGCATCGCCACGATGATCGCCGCCCGCGCCTCGGCCACCTGGCCGAGGTGCAGGTGGCTGATCGCGGACGCCCAGTGCGCGTACGCGCGGTTCCACCGCTCGCCCACCGCCGACGCCCGCTCGATGACGGCCGCGCAGGTCTCGAGCGCGTCCTCGGACTGCCCGGCGTAGGCCTGGGCCATGGCGAGCTGGAACGACGCGGTGAGGACGAGCCCGGTGTCGCCGATGGCACCGTGGATCTCGATCGCCTCGCGGTAAAGGGAGATCGCCTGGTCGAGGTCGCCCGCGAACAGGTTCAGCAGCGCGCGCCACAGCCGGACGTGCCCCTGCAAACGGCAGCAGCCGCTCCAGCCACCTTCTGCCTCCTGACCCGGGAGAAAATCTTCAAGCAACGAGGGTTCTACGTCGACGTCGACGTCGACACGGCGAACGGCGTCCTTCCTGAGCCTGGCAGCAACCCGTTCGCCACCATGGGCAAGCCCGGCTACGAGGCCGAAACGCGCGAACTACTGCGAGGTCGGCCTCACTGCTGCCAGCGACGACGGTGCCGGCGCGGAAGAACAGGAAGACGAGCGGCCGCCGGTCACCGGCGGCCGCCGCCCTCGGTGCGCAGGTTCAGCGCGAAAGCCGGGACCGCGTACGGACCGGGGCGGCTCGGGCCGTTCGGGAAGAGGACGACCATGTGCCGTCCCCAGCCGCCCACCCACGCCAGCCGGTCGGTGAAGTCTGCCAGCCCATTGGCCCCGTGCGTCGAAGACATCGCCTTCAGCACGATGCCGGTGCCCTCGCGGAAGCGGACGTGGATCTCCGGCGGGGGCCGCCTCAGTGAGCGGCCGTTGCGCGCGGAGACGCGCACGATGTCGACCGTCGCGTTGCGCCAGCCGGTGGCCGCGACCGCGCGGGCGCGGCCCCGCCAGCCCACCGCGGCCAAGACGGCGAACAACGTCCCGAGCGAGCCGGCCACGAGCAGGACGTAGCCGAGGTTCACGAGGAACCGGCTCTTGTTCTCTTCCACCGGGGTGCGCACGCGATCCGGATCATCCCGGTCGTAGATCACGGTGACCCGCTCGCCGACGGTGTAGGAGTTCTTCGAGTCGCGGACGATCTTCGCGGTCCGCGACTCGAAGCGCACCTCGAACGTCATCCCGCCGCGGGTGAACGTCCGCACGGAAACCACCTCGCCGGTGGTCCGCGCGCCGGTGGCGAGGAGTTCGTCGGCGGCCTTGTCGAGCAGGACCAGATCCGCGACCCCGGCCCCGGCCAGTGCCATCCAGACGAGGACGAACGCCGCCGCGCGACGGGCCACCCGGCGCAGCCGGCCGGTTTCGGCCGCGAAGTCGATCCGGCGGTCGTGGTCGTGGTCGGTCGGCGGCGGCAGCCAGCCCCCGAAACCGTCCTCGCTCGCGGCAGCGCGATTCCGGACCGACACCCGCCGGCGCCAGACCGCGCCGCCGGACCCCACCGCGACCAGGACGGCAACGGCGGGAACCAGCCCGAAAGCCGCCACCACATCCGGAGAAAAGGCGAAGACGGCCACCACCGCCGTCGGGAGCGCGAACCACACCCACTGCCGCTTGACGAAACCGCCGAAGGGGTCCATCAGCCGAGCTTAGAAGCCTTGAGCAGCGCCGATTCTGCGAGAAACGGCACAGGACGGCGAGGCAACCGGACGGCCACGCCAGGCGTGCAAGTGAGCAAGCCCGACAGCCGACCGAATGCCCATCCGTCGCAATTCGTGGAAACCATTCGCACGTCGTCGCTTCTCTGCAGGTGCTGTCGCTGCTGACCATCCGTGCACGTGTCCGGTTCTGGCCACTGACCGGGGAACGGAAAACGGCACCTCGGCTTCCGACCTGCGGCAAACTGTTACATTGCCGACGGGGCCTGTCACTCGGACGGCGGAGAGGGAGTTCCGGTGGGTTTCGAGGTCGACGTCGCGGACATCAACGCCGCGGCGGCCAAGCTCGGTGCGGGCGCGTCGCCGACGCTGTCCATCGGCGGATCGCCGAACGTCGGGAGCACAGCGCGCGCCGCCGGCTTCGCCGGGGACTACGACGTCTGGCTGGCGACGCGCAAGGACGACCTGGACGCCGCGCAGCAGCAGGTCGAAAACCTGGTCGAGAGCATCCAGACGGCCGCGAAGAGCTACCACAGCACCGATTCCGGGGCTCGTGACGCCTTCCTGAAGGCGCTGGACAGCACCTTCGAGAGGATCGACCGGTGAGCGTCTTCGACAAGATCTACGCGCTCGCCGACCAGGTGGAGAAGGGCAGCACCACCGAGCTGGACGACCGCGCCCGGGCGTGCCGGGACACCAAGGAAATGCTCAAGGACACCAAGGCCCTGCTGGAGAGCGTGCGTGTCCAGCTGAGCGAGGGATGGCACGGTGGCGCCGGCGAAGCGGCGCTCGCATCGCTGGAAGCGTTCAAGAAGAACCGCGATGACCAGGCCCAGGACCTCGAGGACTCGGCCAAGTCGTTCGAGACGATCCGCGACGCGCTGGCGAAGGCCCAGCAGGACGCCCGGAGCAAGCGCGCCGACGCCCAGGGCCTCCAGAAGAAGCTCGACCACGGGTGGCACGGCTTCGGGATCCGCCAGGTCGACCTCGCCGTCGCCTGGGCGCAGGACAAGGCCGTCAAGGCCCAGGCCCTCGTCCTGCTGGCCGACCTGGAGCGGGTGACCACCACCTACGACGCGATCCTGCTCATCGAGGGCCAGAAGCTGAGGTTCAAGACGGGTCAGGTCTGGGAGCTCGCGGGCTCCGAGAAGCGGAACCTCGCCGAGATCTTCGCGATCCTGGGCCGCGAGATACCCGGCCTCCTCGCGCTGCTGAAGAAGCACCCGGAACTGTGGAAAGCGCTGAAGGACCAGGACTGGAACAAGATCATGCAGAACCCCGAGGTCGCGCAGAAGATCTACGACTACCTCGGTTTCCGGTACAACGAGGAAGGCGGCTTCTACACCACCGGCGAGCATTCGGTGCAGAGCTACCTGGGCTGGAAGGACTTCTACGACAAGCTCGGGAAGCTCGGCGGGATGGACCTCGACGAAACCGGCGACGACGGCGACAACATGGAGTTCACCGACCCCGAGACCGGGAAGACGTACCGGCTGGAGCTGTGGAAGGGCAAGTACGCGAACCACGCGTTCGGCGGGGAAGTCGGCTTCTACACCAGCGATTCGCCGAACAACAACGGCCACTTCAACGCCGCCCAGGGTGACGACCAGATCAAGGTGACCCAGACGATCTACAACAAGGACACCGGCCAGGTCTACTTCACCAACGACGGCCAGGGCGCCGACGGCACCGACAAGAAGCACTTCTGGAACCTGGCGATCCGCAACGACCCGGACGTGAAAGCCGACCAGCTCCCGCTGGCCCAGCGCGCCACGATCGAGGTGCGGGACGTCGGGATGCGCGACCGGATGTACGACGAGATGGTCCGGTACGCCGCCGCGCACCCGAACGACCACCTCACCGTCACGAAGGGGTCCGACCAGCCGCCCACGCTGAGCTACGACTGGCGGAAGTAACCCCTACAGCGAGCCCACCGGCGTGAACTCGTACGGCTCGTCGTCGTCCTTTTGCGACCGTCCCCGGCGAGCCGGGACCGGGTCGTTCAGACCGGCGAACACACCGTCCACGTCGACCAGCGCGGCGACCTCGTCGGCGACGTGCTGGCCGTGCCGGTCTTCGATGTCCGCCAGGCCCGTGCGCAACGCCGTCGTGGCCGCGCTCCTGGCCTTGTCCTGCAACGCGTTTGCCAGCTCCTCCGGCGTTTCGCCGGAACCCCGCCTCGAGTCGGTCATGCCCTCAGCCTAGACGGACCGGGTCGGGTTCAAGTCCTTTTCCGGGCACCAGCAGCACGCTGGTTTCGGGCCATGCAGCCCGGATCAGCTGCGGCTGGGCTGCTCGACGAGTGCGGCGATCTCCCGCAGGGCCTCGCAATCGGCCACGAGTTGCCGGGCGATGTCACCGGCGGGCCGCAGACCGGTGAACGAACCGACGATCTGGCCGATGAAGAACGGCTCCAGCTCACGTACGCCGTCGGCTTCCCATTCGTCCGCAGCTGTCGTGTGGTTTGCCCGGTGCGCGTCTTCGACCGCAGGGTGTCGGCGCTCGTGGCGGCGAGGAACTTCTGCTTCACCTCGACCGGCGTGATGTCCTCTTCGCTCGAGAGCCACACCGAACCGCACCACACCCCGGACGCGCCCAAGGCCAGTGCGGCGGCCAATTGACGGCCGCTGCCGATACCGCCGGCGGCCAGAACCGGGCGGCCGGCGGCGAGGTCGACGATCTCGGGCGTTAGGACGGTGGTCGCGATCGTGCCGGTGTGCCCGCCCGCTTCGGTCCCCTGCGCGATCAGCACGTCGACGCCGGCTTCGAGCTGCCGCACGGCGTGCTTGGGCTGCCCGACCAGGGACGCCACCACGATGTCGGCCGCGTGCGCGCGCTCGACCAGATGTGGCGGCGGTGTGCCCAAGGCGTTGGCGACCAGCGCGATCGGGTGGTCGAAAGCGACGTCGAGCAGTGCCTGGGCGCCGGTCGGGTTGATGTTCGCGGCCACGTCGTCGGCGAACGCACCGCCGGCGGCCGCCTTCGGGACGCCGTACTTGTCCAGCAGACGCTGGACGAACTCCAGGTGCCCGGCCGGAATCCGGGCTCGCAGGCTGGCGACGAGGTCGTCGGGGTTTCGGCGACACAGGCAGGTTTGGTCGCCCCGTGGAGCTGGATGACGTAACGGGTGGTCACGGTGCGGCCCGCCAGGCCGTCCGTCAAGTCGGTGAAGGTCGCCGTGGCGCGCGGGCGAGAGCGTCGATGCGGTTCTGCTCGATCACCAGCCGGCCCGTTGGGCCGAGGTCCTCACCGAGTGCGGCACGCAGCTGTCCACCGTCGATGCACGTCGTCTCCAGGCCGTAGCGAGCTTCGCGGCGCCGCAACTCCCGGGCCGGCGTCGCCAGGTGTCGAAGTCCACCGGCACTGACGCTATGGCCTGCGTTTCACCTGACGGTCCGAATTCGCACCGGCAGGGAATTCCATGCCCGCAACGTGTTGTTGTGGTGGCGCTCCGGCGTGCCGTCCAGCTCGATCGTGTGCACTCGGGAGGCGAGGGCGGTGAGCAACGCCTCCGCCTCGAGCCGGGCGATGTGCTGGCCGACGCACTGGTGGAGGCCCATGCCGAAGCCGACGTGGCCGGATGGGTCACGCGACAGGTCGAACGCGTCCGGGTCGCGCCACCGGCGAGGATCCCGATTGGCCGCCGCCAGGAACATCAGCACCTTGCGGCCTTCCGGGATGACCACGTCGCCGATACGCACGTCCGTGGTCGTCGTGCGGAAGAACGTCTGCACCGGCGACTCCCAGCGCACCGCTTCGTCGAACGCCACCCGCGCGAGACCGGGGTTGTCCCGCAGGCGCTGCCACTGGTCCGGATGCGTGGCGAAGGCGTACAGCACGGCGGAAAGGGCGTGCACGGTGGTGTCGACGCCGGCCGTCAGCAGGGACCGCACGATCAGGGGGGCCTGCTGCGGGGTGATGTCGCCGCGGTCGGCTGCGGCCCAAATGTCGGCTCCGAATCCCTCCGGCGCAAGCACTTCGCGCCGGCATTGGCGGCCGACCCACTCCGACAGCTCCGCCACCCGGGGCGCGCCGCGGGCGACGAGGTCGTTGTCCGGGCCGAAGGCGTTGAACGCGTGATCGCCGTAGGGCAGCAAGTTCTCGCGTCCGGCCCGCGGAAGTCCCACCGCGTCCGGGAACACGCGCAGCGGAAACGCGTGGGACAGGTCTCGGGCGGCGTCGAACCGCGCACCTCGGGTCAGGACCTCGTCGACGAGCGCTCCGGCATCGGCCGTCCAGCGCTCGTGCAGGCGCCGCAGCGGCCGGGGGCCGAGGATCTTGCTCAGGACGCGACGGGGTGCGTCGTGCCGCGGCGGGTCGGCCTCCAGCAGCAGACTCGGTGGCCGCCACGGCTTTTCCGTGCGGAAGTTCGTGAGGCCCACTCCGGCCGCGGACTGGAACCGCTGCCAGTCCATGAGGGCACCGTGCACCTGCTCGTAGCGGGCGACCGCGAAAACGTCGTAGCGGGACAGGTACACGACCGGGCCCGCGTCGCGGAGTTCGGCGTGCAACGGGAGCGGATCTTCCAGGACGGCGTGGCCGAACGGGTCGCCGTCGTGGACCGGGCAGCGGGTTTCGAGGGTGGTCATGCCGGACCTCCGAGGGATCACAGGTCGAGGACGAGGCGGTCGGACAGCGAGCGGGACACGCAGACGAACATGCAGTCGGCCGCCGTCCGTTCGTGGTCTTCGAGGATCGCGTCGCGGTGTTCGGGACAGCCCGCGAGCACGGTGGTTTCGCAGGTGCCGCAGGTGCCCTGACGGCATGAGGAAAGAACCTCGACGCCGGCCGAAGCGACGGCGTCGAGCACACTCGTGCCGGGCGGCACGATCACGCGACCGCCGCTGCGAGCCAGCTCGACCTCGAACGGCGTGGTCCGGGAAGGTTTCCCGGCGTCGGCGACGAACCGTTCGGTGCGCAGGGTGTGCGGCGGCCACGGGGCGCAGACCCGCTCGATCGCGTCCAGCAGCGGCGCCGGGCCGCACGCGTAGATCTTCACGTCCGGCCGCGGTTCACCGAGGAAGTCCGCCAGGTCGAGCAGGCCGTACTCGTCCTGCGGGCGGACCAGGACGCGGTCGCCGTAGGCGTCGAGTTCGCCGAGGAAGGCCATCGACGCGCGGCGCCGTCCGCCGTAGAGCAGCCGCCAGCGCGCGCCGAGCAGCTCGGCCTGGTGCACCATCGGCAGCAGCGGCGTGATCCCGATGCCGCCGGCGACGAACAGGTACTCCGGCGACGGCACCAGCGGGAAGTTGTTCCGCGGGCCGCCCACGCCGACCTCGTCGCCGACGTCCAGCTCATCGTGCACGTACGCTGAGCCACCGCGGCCGCCGGGCTCGCGCAGGATCCCGATCCGGTAGTGCCCGGGGTCCCAGCGGTCGCCGCACAGCGAGTACTGCCGGGTCAGTCCGTTCGGCAGGACGAGGTCGATGTGCGAGCCGGGTGTCCAGTCCTTCACCCGGCCGTCACCGGCCAAGTCGAGCGTCACCACGCCGTCCGCCGCGAGGGTCTTGCGGCGGACGCGCAAGGAAGTGGTCATCGTCGATCCTCCTCGGAAGACCATCGCCGAACCCGCCTCGGCCGCGAAACGAACTCTCAATGGACGAGAGAGTCCGGGGCGGTGATACTCGGATTCATGCCACGGGCACCCACCGGCGAGTCGTCCATCGCCCGCGCGGCGCGGATCATCGCCGCCTTCACCGCCGCCGAGACGTCGTTGACCGTTTCCGAGATCGCGCGGCGGACCGGCTTGCACATCGCCACCGCGTCGAGGCTGATCGCGGAGCTGACCACGCACGGGCTGCTGGCCCGCGGGCCGGGCCGCGAGGTCCGCGTCGGCGTCCGGCTGTGGGAGCTCGCGGCCCGGGCCTCCCCCACGACGTCGCTGCGGGACGCGGCGATGCCGTACCTGGAGGACCTGCACGCGGTCGTCGGCCACCACGCGCAGCTCGCCGTCCTCGACGGCGACGACGTCCTGTTCGTCGAACGGCTCTCGGCTCGCGACGCAGTGATCAACTACTCGCAGATCGCCGGCCGCCTGCCGGTGCACCTCTCCTCGAGCGGGCACGTGCTGCTGGCCTACGCACCGGCCGAGGCCCGCGAGCGAGTGCTGAAGCGCCCGATGGAGGCCAGCACCGCGGCGACGATCACCACCCCCGGCCGGCTGGAACTCGCGTGGGCGGCCGTCCGGAAGCAGGGCTACGCACTGCTGCCCGGGCACGTCCACGAGGACGCGACCGGCATCGCGGTCCCGGTCCGCGATGCCCTCACCGAGGTCGTCGCGGCGATGTCGATCATCGTGCCCAACGACGAGCACGCCCGGTCGGGCATCCCGGCCCTGCTGGCCGCTGCGCGCGGGGTCAGCCGGACCTTGTCCGGCCGCCGGTGATCCAGCTGGGCGAGGACGGCCTCACCCACGCCGCCGCCGGGCACGAGACACCGTTCGGGCCGGCCGCGATCGGCCGGCGGATCGACGACGAGCGGCTCGACCGTCCAGCTCCCGGTCGAGGTCACCTCCGGCCGCTACTCCTGGTCGCTGCCGTGGCCGAACACGTCGCTGACCCAGTCGGCGATGTAAGTGCTGACGTGGCCGAGGTGGTCCAGCCCGATGTGCTCGCTGGCGCCTTCCTCGGCCGTGAAGATCCGCAGGTCCCGCCGGGGGCTGTGCACCGCTTGCCCGTAGGAGCGGTGGGCGTACTCCAGCGGGATCTGCCGGTCGCGTTCGCCGTGGCAGATGAGGAACGGCACGGTGATCCGCTCGACCACGCCGTCGAGGTTGACCTGGTCGGCGAAGGCGATGAACTCGTCGAGGTTCTCGTGACCCCAGACCCACAGGACGTGCTCCCAGTAGTGCGGCACCGGGCGCTCGCCCTCGCGCTCCAGACGCCGTCGCTGCACGGCGCCCCAGTCGTGGTTGGCGCCCCAAGCGACGACCAAGGCGAGCCGCTTCTCGAACGCGGCGGCGCGCGGGGCGTAGTAGCCGCCGAGCGACCAGCCCACCAGCCCGATCCGGGCGGTGTCGACGTCGTCGCGGGTCTCGAGGTAGTCGACGCAGGCGCTCGCCCACGCCTCGGTGTCGACGCGGGCGGTGAGGCCCCGCACCCGCAGCGCTTCACCGGATCCCGGGCAGTCGACCATCAGGCACGAGATGCCGCGCGCGGCCAGCTCTTCCCAGTGCCCGGAGGCGTACATGTGCTCTTTGGTCGAGTCCAGCCCGTTCCACATGATCATGACCGGGGCGTGGGCGCCGGCGGAGCTGAAGTACGCAGGCAACGTGGTGTCTTCGTAGGGGACCTCGACGCGGGTGATGGCCGGGTCCTTGAGGTCGAACGCCTTCTGCTGCAGCTCCAGGACGCGCCGGTAGCTGTCGAGCCGGCCGTCGGCGGAAGCGCTCTGCAGGCGTTCGGCCTGGGCGAGGTAGTTGGTGGCGCGGGCGTAGAGCTGCCCGGCGGTCCGGCGGTGGCCGGCCTTCTCGGCTTCCTCGGCCTGCGCGACGAGCTGGTCGGTCAACGCCGTCCAGGCCCGCAGGAAGTCCGGCGTCCCCGCGTCCTCGCCGCGGGTGGCCGCCTCCCGGATGGGGCGGCAGGCACGGTCGACCTCGTCGATGAGCCCGCCGCTGTTGAGGGTCGCCACGACCCCCAGGCTCCACGGGTAGTTCTCGGGAAAGTACTCGAACACGTTCGTCCTCTCAGGTGGTGGCGGTGGCCGGCGGCCGCAGGGCGTCGCTGATCGACTTGACGCCGCCGTGCGCGGTCATCCCGCCGTCGACGGGGATCTCCGCGCCGGAGATGAAGGAGGCTTCGTCGCTGAGCAGGAAGGCGACGAGGGGAGCGATGTCCGCGGGCGTGCCGGCCCGGCCGAGCGGGGTCTCCCGGAGGTTCGCGTCCCGGAAGGCGGCCGGGGCCGAGGCGGTCATCGGGGTCTCGATGTAACCCGGGTGAATGGCGTTCACCCGGATCCCGCGGGAACCCAGTTCGAGGCTTGCCGCCTTGACCAGGCCCCGCAACGCCCACTTGCTGGCGGTGTAGGCGACCGCGTAGTGACCGGTCAGGGCGGCGGCAGAGCCGACCACGACGATCGACCCACCGGCACGCATGAGCGGCAGCACGGCCTGCATCGCGCGCACCGTGCCGCCGACGTTGACGTCGTGGACCCGGGCCAGGTCGGCCGGATCCAGCTCCGCCAGCCGAGCTCGCCAGGTGATGCCGGCGTTCGCGACGAGCCCGTCGACCCGGCCGTGGTCGTGCCGGATCTCCTCGGCGACGACGTGCCAGCCGCGGGTGTCGGTCACGTCGAGCCGCCGGTAACGAGATCCGGCCACCTCGTCTTCGGGTTCGGGCGCGACGTCCACGGCGACGACGTCGGCGCCCTCCGCGATCAGCCGGCGCGCCTCGGCGGCACCCTGCCCGCGTCCGGCGCCGGTGACGACCACGACCTTCCCGGCGAGGCGCCCGGTCACCGGGAACGCCGGCGGGGACGCGGACGGGCGGGAAGCACCGGCGGCAGGGCGGTACCGGCGACCACGGTGTTGCGGATCGTCCCGAGCCCTTCGACCGTCATCTCGACGACGTCACCGGGCGCCAGCGGCGGGATGTCCCGGCCACGGCCCCACAGCTCGGCCAGGCAGCCGCCGTTGCCGCAGGTTCCCGACCCGAGCACGTCACCGGCTCGCACCCGGGTCCCTCGCGAGGCGTAGGCGACCAGCTCGGCGAACGGCCAGCCCATGTTCGACAGCAGGTCGTGCCCGATCCGCTCGCCGTTGACCGCGACGCTCATCTCCAGCGCGAGGAAGCCGTCCTCGTCGTGGTGGGCTTCCAGCTCGTCGGCGGTGACCAGCCACGGCCCGAGAGTCGTGGCGGAGTCCTTGCCCTTCGCCGGCCCGAGCTGGACCTTCATCTCGCGCCGCTGCAGGTCGCGGGCCGACCAGTCGTTGAGGATCGTGTACCCGAAGATCGCCTCCCGGGCCCGCGAAGGATCCAGGGACGCACCGTCGCGGCCGACGACGGCGGCGACCTCCAGCTCGAAGTCGAACTGCTCGCAGCCGGGCGGGATCGGAACGTCGTCGTGGGCGCCCAGCAGCGCGTAGGGGTTGGTGAAGTAGAACGTCGGTGCCTCGTACCACTCGGCGGGTACACCGGCCCCGCCGGACACGCTCGCGACGACCCCTTCCACGTGCTCCTCGAAGGCGACGAAGTCCCGCACCGCAGGCGGGTCCAGCGGGGGGAGCAACCGCACCTCGGCCGGCGGGATCGCCGGTCCGCGCAGGGCTGCGGCGCCCGCTTCGAGCGCGGCGGGCAGCCCGGTGCGCACGAGGTCGAGCACGGTCGTCTTGTCCGGCAACGGGTGCAGCCCGTCGTCGCCGACGACTCCGGCGCGGATTTCGCTGTCCCTTTCATAGGTGGCGAACCGCATGGCTACACCGGCGGGGCGACGAAGAGACCCTTGTCCGGGTCGTTGAAAGATTTTTGCGCGACGAACTCGTTCATCGCGTTCGCCGTCCCCCACTGGTCGGAGACCTCCGGCTTGCTGAAGTCGTAGAGGTGCGGGTGCCAGGCATCCTCGTCGACCTCGTCCAGCTCGGTCGTGTACTCGAGGGTGTTGCCGTGCGGGTCGAGGAAGTAGGAGAAGGTGTTGTTCCCGGCCAGGTGCCGGCCCGGCCCCCAGATCTTCTCCACCCCGGCGCGCAGCAGGCGGCCGGTGCCGCGCATGTACTCGTCCAGCCCGCGCAGCTCGAAGGACGCGTGGTGCAGCGACGGGTGCGGGCCGCGGGCGATGGCGACGCTGTGGTGCCAGGCGTTGATCCGCAGGAACCACATCATCTCGCCCATCCGCGGGTGCATGAGCGTGTCCGAGAGCCGGAACCCGAGATGGCGTTCGTAGAAGGCGCGGGTTCCTTCGGGGTCGGCGGAGTTGATGACCACATGCGACAGTCGCACCGGGACGGATTCACCGGCTTCGATCTTGCGGTGCGCGCGGATCGTGACGTCGGCGCTGACCTCGATCGTGCGGCCCTCGTTGTCGAAGAACCGGAAACCGTAACCGCCACCGGGCGTCAGGAGCGTCCGGGGCTCGTGGACGAGGGTGACGCCGGAAGCGGCCAGCCGGGCGGCGAGGGTGTCGACGTCGGCCGGGGTGGCGGCGCCGAACGCGATCAGGTCGATCCGCTTGTCCTCGGCCCGGCGCAGCCGGACGACGTACTGCTCGGGCGAGCCCTCCGCGGCGAGGAACGCGATGCCGGTGTCGGTGTGCTCGGTGCTCAAGCCCCAGGCGCCGGTGAAGAAGTCCCGCTGCCGGGCGAAGTCGGGCACGGCGAGGTCGACGTGCCGCAGGTGGGTGATCAGGCGGTCGGTCACGGAATCCTCCGAGGTGGTCAGGCGGGCTGGGCGACGAGTTCGGCGATCCGGCGCATGAGCCCGGGGACGTCGCCCTGCTCGCGGTCGAGGAGCCACTGGCCCAGCTGGTTGGACGCGTCGACGACGGCCTTGGCGCGGACGTAGCGGCGGTCGGTGAACGCCGTCCACAGCCGCTCGTCGACGACGTCGTGCTCGGTGAGCAGCTCGGCCAGGACCGCCGCGTCTTCCAGGGCTTGGGCACCGCCTTGGGCGAGCGTGGGCGGGCAGGAGTGCGCCGCGTCGCCGATCAGCACGACCCGGCCGCGGTGCCAGGGCGGCGGGAGAACATGGGTCTCGAACCAGGTGTAGTGGATGCGCTCCGGGTCGTCGAGCGAAGCGCGGATCTCCTCCCACGGCCCGTGGTAGGCCGACGCGAGCCGTCGCATCTTCTTCAGTCGCTCGTCGGGACTGAGCACGCCGCGGTTCTGCGCGTCCTCGACGAGGTAGGCGTAGAGCGAGTCTTCCCCGGTCGGGCAGTACCCGGCGATGTAGCACGGGCCGCCGTAGCAGAGGTCGGTCCGCGTGATCGACGCCGGGCGCGGGCAGAACGCGCGCCAGATGCCCATCCCGGTGGGCCGCGTGTCGATCTCGATGCCGAGCAGCCGCCGGACCGTCGAGCGGATGCCGTCCGCGCCGACGACCAGGTCGTACCGGCCGGTCGAGCCGTCGGAGAAGGTGACGTCGACGCCGAGGTCGTCGCTGCGCAGCCCGGTGACGGCAAGTCCGAAGCGCACCTTGGCGCCGGCGTCGGCGGCCCGGCTCAGCAGGGTCCGGGCGAGCGCGGGGCGGGTCATGCCCACGGTGGCGGGCAGGTCCGGGCCGCCGGTGCGGAAGTCCGGCATCTCCACGAGCAGCCGGCCGTCCGGAGCTCGCAGCCCCACGCTGTCGAAGCCGTAGCCCTCTCGCCGCACCTGGTCCCAGACGCCGAGGCGGCGCAGCTCGCGCAGCGCGTTGCCCTGCAGGGTGATGCCGGAGCCGAGGGCGGCGACGTCGGTCATGACGTCGATCAGGTCGACGGCGGCCCCGTCGGCGGCGAGGTGGATGGCCGTGGCCGATCCGGCCAGTCCCCCGCCGACCACGAGGACGGTGTTCACGGCTGGCAAGTCGAACTCCTTCGTCCGATGTGGACTGTCATTTGACGGCGATCGGGGCGACCGGGGCGCCGACCGCGCCGGTCACGGGCAGGGGTGCGGCGGTGAGCCAGAACTCGAAGACGCCGTCGGCCGCGCAGTCCTCGGCGAGCGCGTCGAGGTCCCACATCTCGCCGAGGAACAGGCCGATGTGCGGGATGGCGACCTGGTGCAGCGGCTGGAACGCGTTGTCGAACTCGTTCGGCCGCACCTCCACCCCCCAGGTGTCGGTGGCGATCCCGGCGATGTCGGTCCCGTGCAGCCACTCCGCGGTCGTGAACGACAGGCCGGGGGAATCGCCCGCCGCGTAGTCGCCCCAGCCTTCTCGCCGGGCCCGGGTGAGCCGGCCGGTCCGGACGAGGACGAGGTCGCCGCGGCCGACCCGGGCCGTGTCGCCGTGGGCGGCGATCGTGGCTTCGAGGTGTTCGACGGTGATCGCGAACCCGTCGGGCAGTTCGCCGTCGCCGACCACGCGGCCGACGTCGAGGAGCACTCCGCGGCCGGCGATCAGCCCGGCGGTCGTTTCGATGCCGGTGACCTGGTCGCCTTCGCTGGTGACGACGTCGCCCGCGCGGCGGCCGTTGTAGGCGAGTCCGTGGTCGAAGATGTGGCCGAGGCCGTCCCACTGGGTCGAGGCCTGCAGCGGCATGAACACGACGTCGTCGGCGCCGCCGATCCCGTGCGGGAAGCCCTGCGTGCCGCGTTCGGCGTCGACGCCGGTGTCGAGCATCGTGTGCACCGGGTTGGTCCGGCGGCGCCAGCCCTTCTGCGGGCCGTTGGCGTCGAAGCTCTGGGCCAGGGAGAAGCTCGCTCCGCGCCGGACCAGTGCGGCGCCTTCCACGCGTTTGGCGGCGTCGAGGTGGTTCAGCGTGCCGAGCACGTCGTCCGGGCCCCACCGGCCTTGGTTCGAACAGCGCTTCGCCGCTGCCGCGATCGCGCCTTCGGGATCGTTTCGTTCCACGACGTCCAGGGTGAAGTCCGGCCGGCCATCCGGGAAGACGAATCAGCTGATGCGCCACATCAGCGTGGTGGATATCCTGCCGCGATGAACCTCGGCACGCTGGACCTGAACCTCCTGGTCACGCTGGATGCGCTGCTGCAGCGGCGCAGCGTCACCCGCGCCGCCGAGCAGGTGGGCTTGAGCCAGCCGGCGGTCTCCGCGCAGCTCGGCAGGCTGCGTCGGCACTTCCACGACGAGCTGCTCACGCGGGTGGGCAACGCCTCCCGCCTGACGCCGCTGGCCGTCCAGTTGAAGGAGCGCGTCCGGGTCGCTCTGGCGGGTGTGGACCGGGTCTTCACCGCCGCGGCCGACTTCGATCCCGCGGCCACCACCCGCGAATTCTCCTTCGTGGTCAGCGACTACGGCGCGGCGGTGCTCGGTCCGGCTCTGGTGGCGTTGCTCGACGAGCAGGCTCCCGGGGCACAGCTGCGGCTGCTCGCGAACACCCCGCACCTGGTCGACGCGGCCGAACAGGTACTGGCGGGAGTCGACTTGTTGTTGCTGCCGCACGGATTCGTCCAGGGCCTGCGGCACCAGGACCTCTACACCGACGAGTGGGTGTGCCTCGTCGCCGCCGACAACCCGGATGTCGGCGACACCCTGACGACCGAGCAGCTCCAGACGATGCCCTGGGTGGTCACCTACCACGGACCGACCGCGTCGACTCCGGCCGCACGGCAGATGCGCATGCTGGGCATCGAACCGCACGTGCAGATCGTCACCGAGTCCTTTCTGGCCGTTCCCGGCCTGGTCGCCGGCTCACGCCGCGTCGCCCTGCTGCAGCGGCGCCTGGCCGACCGGATCCCGGCAGCCCTCGGCGTCCAGGCGCTGCCGTGCCCGTTCGAGGTGAGCCCGTTGCTGGAAGCGATGTGGTGGCACCCGATCCACGACGACGACCCCGAGCACCGCTACCTCCGCGAACTCGTCGCCGAGGCCGCAGCACAAGTCTCGGCCTGACCTGCACAGCCCCGCCGCACGCGACCGGGACCACGCTGCGGGTCGGTGCTGGTGGGCGGGCCCGCGAGCCGACTCAAGCCAGGAGCGAGCGTCCCAGCCCGGTGAGCACGGCGTCGTCCTGCGGGGTGTGGACGCGGCTGCACAGCACGTCCCGGTAGTGGCGCTGCAGCGGGTTCCCGTGCGTCAGCCCCGGGTTCCCGGCCAGCGCGACGGCTTGTTCGACGGCCTCGATGAGCAGCCTGGTGGCGAGGACCTTCGCGACGCCCGCGTGCGCCGGCGCGGCCGGCTCGCCCTCGTCGACCCGGCGGGCCAGCCCGAACAAGATCTCCTGCGCACCGGTGATGCGCGCGGCGATCTCCCCCACGCCGGTCTGGAACCGCGGGAGCGTCGACAAGGGCTTGCCCAGCCCGCTCGGGACACGCTCGCGCAAGAACCCCGTCAGCCAGTCCAGAGCGTTGCGAGCCACGCCGAGGTACAGCGCGGGCAGCGCCAACGGGAACGTGAGCACCGGCGGCCGTTGCTTGTCCGGTGTGGACAGTCCGGTGGTGGCACCCTCGGCGACCGGGACGTCGTCGAACACGACGTCGTGGCTCGCACTGGCCCGCAGGCCGAGGTGGTCCCAGGTCGGCTCGATCGTGATGCCCGGCGCGTCGGCGCGGACCAGGAAGCCGCCCACGCGCGGTTCGGGTTCGTCGGTCCGGGCCCAGACGACCAACCACCGCAGGCCTTCGGATCCGGTCGAGTAGATCTTGCGGCCGGACAGGCGCCAGCCGTCCGCGCTCCGGCGGGCGATCGTCGCCGGCAGGCCGCCACGCGTCGGCGAGCCCAGCTCCGGTTCGACGCGCAGCGCGTTGATCAGCACCGGCCGCTCGGCCGATTCCGCCAGCACCTCGCGGTAGACCTCGTCGGGCCAGGCCGGGTCGACCCCCTGCCCGGCGTGGACGAACAGCGTCATCGCCGTCACCAGCGCGACCGACGGATCACCGCGGCCCAGCTCGGAAAGCAGCCGTGCGGTATCGAGCACGCCGGCGCCGGGACCGCCGTAGCGCGGGTGCACGGTCGTCGTCAGCAGCCCGGCCGCGTGCACGAGCTCGACGCCCTCGTGCGGGAAGGTCGCCTCGCGATCGTGCTCGCCCGCCCGCGAAGCCAGCGCGGCGACGATCGACGGCAGCGCGGCGAGGTCCGGCTGCGGCACGGTGGCGACGGTCGTGGTCACGAAATCCTCCCGGAGGGTCGGGCCGACGATAAGCCGCCCGGACCACCGGGGACCAGAGGCGTCCAGCAAATGGACACCTGAAGATGCCCAATTGACACGGCGTCCGCGGATGCCGTTCCCTGGGTCCGCGTTTGTCTTGCGGCGAAAGGAAAGCAGATGCCCGTCGAGTTCGTCGGCATGATCGGCACCCAGGACGCGAGTGAGACCCGGCCGGCCAGAGGCCCGGTCGTCGACCCGGCCTACGTCCGCCGGTTCGCCCGGGCGCACGAGGACGGCGGGTTCGACCGCGTGCTCATCGGTTACGGCGCGGGCTGGCCGGAAGGCCAGCAGGTCGCCGCCTACACCGCCGCCCACACCGAGCGCCTCGGCGTGCTGGTCGCGCACCGCCCCGGGTTCGTCGCGCCGACGCTGGCGGCGCGCGCGTTCGCCACCCTCGACCACTTCAGCGGCGGCCGCGTCGCGGTGCACACCATCACCGGCGGCAGCGACGTCGAGCAGGCCCGCGACGGCGACTACCTGCCCAAGGACGAGCGGTACGAGCGCACCGACGAGTACCTGGAGATCCTCAAGCGCGCCTGGACGTCCGGGTCCGCGTTTTCCCACCACGGCAAGCACTACCGGCTCGACGACTACACCCCGCAGGTGCGGCCGGTGCAGAACCCGCGGATTCCGCTCTACTTCGGCGGTTCGTCGGAAGCGGCGTACCGCGTCGGCGGCAAGCACGCTGACGTCTTCGCGCTCTGGGGCGAACCGCTGAAGGAAACGGCGGAGCAGATCGCGTCCGTCCGGGCGGCGGCGAAGGCGGCCGGACGGCTCACCCCACCCGGGATCAGCGTGTCCTTCCGGCCCATCCTCGCCCCGACCGAGGAGCTGGCCTGGGAACGCGCCGAGCGAATCCTCGACAAGATCACCGCCACGGGCGCGGCGAAGGCGGCGCGCGAGTGGCGTGACGGCGGTCCGCCGAGCAACGTCGGCAGCGTCCGCCTGCTGGCCGCGGCCGCGAAAGCCGACCGCCACGACCGTGCACTGTGGACTCCCCTGGCCACCGCGACCGGCGCCGCCGGCAACTCCACCGCGCTGGTCGGCACGCCCGAGACGGTCGCCCAGGCGTTGCTGGACTACGTCGACATCGGCGTCACCACCCTGCTGATCCGCGGCTACGACCCGCTCGACGACGCCATCGACTACGGCAGGCACCTGCTGCCGCTGGTGCGCTCCGAGCTGGCCCGCCGCGAGCGGCAGCCCGCCACGGCGGCCGCCGTATGACGCTCGCGGCTCCAGCCGGCGGGGTGCCCGTCCGCGGCACGGTCGTGCTGCTGCCCGGTCGCGGCGAGCACCCGGCCCTGTACCACCGCCTCGCCACCCGGCTCGCCTTCGACGGGTACCGGGTGACCACGACCGAACCGGACATCGGGCCCGAACCGGTGGTGGTGCTCGGCCACGACACCGGCGCGCTCCGCGCCCTCGAACTGGCCACCGAACGCCCGGTCGCCGCGGTGGTCGCCAGCGGGCTGCCGCTCGGCGAGCCGGGCGACTGGGCCGACGAGCTGGACGCGCGGACCGCGTGCCCGGTCCACCACGCCCTGCTCGACGGCGACGACCGGTTCACACCCGGTGAGCTGCGGGAACCGGTGCCGGACCGGGCCGCCGAGCCGGGCGTGCCCGTCCTGGTGCTGCACGGCGAAGCCGACCGCGTGGCGTCGCCGAAAGCCGCCCGCGCGTTCGCCGAATCGCTCCCGGCCGGCCGGTTCGTGCTGGTCGGCGGCGGGCGGCACGACGTGCTCAACGACGTCGACCACCGCAGCGTCGCCGCCGAGATCGTCCAGTTCCTGGAATGGCTGCGCGCCGGGAAGCGCGCGCCGGCGCTGGTCCGGGGATGATGGCGGGCATGCGCATCTCGGCCAGGGCGGACTACGCGATCAGGGTGCTGCTCGAGCTCGCCGCGGACACCACGCGGCCGATCACCTGCGAAGCCGTCGCGTCGACGCAGGACATCCCGGCCCGGTTCATCAAGGCGGTCATCCGCGACCTGCGCCAGGCCGGGCTCGTCCGCAGCCAGCGCGGCTGCGAGGGCGGCTACTGGCTGGCCAGGCCCGCCGGCGAGATCACCGTGCGGGACGCCGTCGTGGCGGCCGACGGCGAGTTCCTCTCCGTCCGCGGCGAACCCCGGCCCGCGCTGAGCTACCACGGCACCGCCGCCGGCCTGACGCCGTTCTGGTCGGACGTCGAAGCCGGGCTCGACGCGCTCCTGCGCGCGACGACGATCGCCGACTTACTGACCGACGCGGCCCCGGCCCGCGTCGCGACCTGAAGGGACTTCCCATGACCGACCTCTGGCACCAGCCGCTGCGTCACATCCGCGGCGCCGACCTGACCGGCGACACCAACCAGACCACCGGGATGAAGCGCCTGGAGGCGATCTCCGGCAAGACCGTCGGGTCGTCGAAGGTGTGGATGGGCGAGACGCACGTCGCCCCGGTCACCAACTCCGGCGACCACCACCACGGCGAGGCCGAGACCGCGATCTACGTCAAGTCCGGCCACCCGGTGTTCGTCTTCGCCGACGGCGAGGAGGAGGTGCGCATCGAAGCGGGGCCGGGCGACTACATCTTCGTGCCGCCGTACGTGCCGCACCGCGAGGAGAACCCGACGGACGAGGAAGCCGTCGTGATCATCGCGCGCAGCAGCCAGGAGGGCATCGTGGTCAACCTGCCCAGCCTGTGGTCCCCGGTCGACGTGCCCGAGGACTGAGGCGTGCCGCTCGACGTCGTCGAATACACCGATCCCGCCTGCCCCTGGGCGTGGGGATCGGAGCCGAAGTTCCGCCGGCTGCGGGCGGAGCTGCCGGAGGCCCGGTGGCGCCGGGTCTTCGGCATCCTCTTCGACGACGACGAGGACCCCGCGCCGGACCCGGCCGCGGAAGCCGCCTGGTACGCGAAGTTCATCGACGGCGTCACCGAGCACACCGGCGCCCCGAAGCCCGCCCACCTGTCCTGGGTGGCCCGCACGAGCTGGCCCGCTTCCCTCGCCGCGAAAGCCGCTGAGGCGCAAGGGAAAGCCGTCGCCGAGCTCGTCTTGACCCGGCTGCGGGAAACGACGTTCCTGCACGGCACCCCGGCCGATGACACCGAGCGCGTGCTCGACGCCGTCGAAGGCGTGCCGGGCCTCGACGTCGAGCTTCTGAAAGCAACCATGACGAGCGACGAAGTCCGCCAGGCCGTGCGCGACGACTGGCGTGAGACGCGCGACCCGTGCCCGGAAGTCCTCGACATCACCGCGCCCGGACCGCACAGCGGCCGCGCGAAGCACCTCGAACACCACGTCCGCTACGCCCTGCCGACGCTGACGTTCACCGGGCCCGGCGGCCGGTTCGTCGTTCCCGGCTGGCGTCCGCTGCGCGAGTACTTCGACGCCGCGCGCGCCGCGACGGTCCACAGTGGATCTCTTCCCGGCTCGTGGGAACCCGGCCGCGGGCGTTGACTCTCCCCGGCCGCGGGGGAAAATAGACACAAGCCGGTGACCATTCAGCCCGGCACCGCCACCGATTCTCCGCGACCCGACACGCATTGGGGAGTTCCCGCATGCCCTCGAAACCCCGGCTCGCCCTGCTCGTGGCCGCCCTGCTCGGCCTCACCACGCTCACGGCGTGCGGGTCGTCCACTTCGGACGCTTCCGGCGAGGTCGTGCTGCGCGTGGGCGACCAGACCGGTGCCACGCAGTCCCGGCTCAAGGCGGCCGGGCTGCTCGACAACCTGCCGTACAAGATCGAGTGGTCCCAGTTCGCCGCGGCGGTCAACCTGCACGAAGCCCTGCGCGCGGACGCCATCGACATCGGCGGCGCCAACGACTCCCCCACGGTCACCGCGATCGCCGGCGGCTCCAAGATCAAGGTCGCCGCGGCCTGGAGCAACGGCGGCAAGGGCACCTACCTCCTGGTGCCGAAGGACAGCCCCGCCCGCACGGTCGCCGACCTCAAGGGCAAGCGGATCTCCCCCACCACCCGCGGCAGCGTCGCGCACTACCTGGTGATCGGCGCGCTGAAGCAGGCCGGCCTCACGGACAAGGACGTCACGCTCAACTTCCTCGCGCCTTCCGAGGCGAACGGCGCGTTCTCGACCGGCAACATCGACGCCTGGGCCACCTGGAGCGTCTACGCCGCCCGTGCCCGCGGTGAGCTCGGCGCGCGGGTGCTGTCCGACGGCGCGGGCATCAACTCCGGCCTCAACGTGTTGTCCGCCACCGACAAGGCCTTGGGCGACCCACGCAAACGCAGCGCCATCCAGGACTTCGCGAGCCGCGTCGACAAGAGCTACACGTGGTCGAAGGACAACCCCGACGCCTTCGACAAGTGGTACGCCGGGTTCGCGCACCAGCCTCTGGAAGTCGCCGCCCAGGTCCGCCCGGACGAGACGACCTACCAGCGCATCCCGGTCGACGCCGCGCTCGCCGCCCAGCTGCAGAAGACCTACGACACGTGGGTCCAGCAGGGTCTGTTCCCCGGTGGCAAGAAGCTGAGCGAGTACGTCGACTCCGGGCTCGATCCGCGATGACCCGCGCTGCCGCCCGGCCCGTGGTCGTCCGCTTCCCGTACCGGGCCGTCTCCTGGCTGACCCCGATCGCCGTGCTCGCGCTCTGGGAACTCCTGGCCCGGACCGGGATCCTGCCCCGGCAGGTGCTGCCGGCGCCGAGCAGCGTGCTGGCCAAGGCGAGCGACCTGGTCGCCGACGGCGAGCTGCCGTCGAACCTGCTGGCCAGCCTCCGGCGGTCGGCGACCGGGTTCGCCATCGGCGCGAGCCTCGGCCTCGGGCTCGGGCTGCTCGTCGGACTGTCCAAAGTGGCCGAAGCGCTGCTGGACCGCAGCATCCAGATGGTCCGCGCGGTGCCGTTCCTCGCGATCCTGCCGCTGGTGATCGTCTGGTTCGGGATCGGCGAGGCCGGGAAGATCTTCCTCATCGCGCTCGGCACCGCCGTCCCGCTGTACCTGACCACCGTGCTCGGCATCCGCCAGATCGACCCGAAGCTCCTGGAAATGACCGACATCGTCGGCCTCGGCCGCGTCGCGCGCGTCCGCTGGGTCGTGCTGCCGGGTGCGCTGCCGTCGATCCTCGGCGGGCTCCGGCTGTCGCTGACGGCGGCCTGGCTCGCGCTCGTCATCGCCGAAACCCTCGGCGCCGACGCGGGCCTCGGGTTCATGGCCACCAACGCCCGCGAGTTCCTGCAGACCGACGTGATCGTGCTCGTCGTGCTCATCTACGCCGTGATCGGGATCCTCTGCGACCTCGTCACCCGCCTGCTCGAGCGCCGCCTGCTGCGCTGGCACCCCACCTACGCCCGCCTGACCGCCTGAGGAACCCCCATGACACTCTCCCGCCGCACGTTCCTGACCGCAGCCGGGCTCACCGCCCTCGCCGCCCCGCTCGCCGCGTGCGCCACCGGCTCGGCCGGCGGTGCCACCGAGGGCAAGGTGCGGCTGACCTACAGCACCATCTCCGTCCCCAAGTCGCGGGGTGTGCTCGAAAAAACGCTCAAGGACCAGGGCATCACCGTCGAGTGGGTAGGCCCGTTCCCCAACCACGCGCCGACGCTGCAGGCCGTCGTCGGCGGCACCGCCGACTTCAGCTTCGGCGGCAGCACCACCCCGGCCGACCAGGCGATCCTCTCGGGCGCAGACCTCGTCTACGTCGCCTGGGCGGCGTCGGCCCCGCGGACCACCGCGATCGTCGCCGGCGCGCACACCGGCATCGAGAAGGTCACCGACCTGGCGGGCAGGACGGTCGCGGTCAACAAGGCCGGGCTCGGGGAGTTCCTGCTGGTCGCGGCGCTGGAGAAGTACCACGTGCCGCGCGACTCCGTGAAGATCACCTACCTCAACCCGCCCGAGGCGTCCGCGGCCTTCGGCGCCGGGAAGATCGACGCCTGGGCCATCTGGCAGGGCTTCCGCGAGATCGCCGAGGTCCAGTACGGCGCCAAGCCCATCTTCGTCGACGGCGACGAGCTGGACTTCCAGATCGACTTCACCAGCTACCTCGTCCGCCGCGACTACGCCGAACAGAACGCCGACACCATCCGCAAGGTCATCGCCGCGTTCCAGGCCGACTACGAGTGGCAGAACCAGCACTACAAGGAGTCCCTCGACATCGGCAACGCCGTCTCCCACTACCCGCAGGCGGTGCTGGACAAAATGGCCGCGAAGAACGTCCAGACGAAGCTGGCGCTGATCAACGACGACGGGATCGCGCAGCTGCAGCGCGGCGCCGACTGGCTGACCCAGCGCAAGATCCTCAGCGGGCCGATCACCATCGCCGACCACGCCGTGAAGCTGTGAGCACCGCCGTGCGCGTGCGCGCGCTGACCAAGAGCTTCGGGCCGCGGACCGTCCTGAGTGGACTCGACCTCGACATCGCGCCCGGTGAGTTCGTCGCGCTCATCGGCGAAAGCGGCTGCGGCAAGACGACGTTGCTGCGGCTGCTCGCCGGGCTCGAGGCGCCGGACAGCGGGGACCTCGACGCCCCGGCCGAGCGGATGGTGGTGTTCCAGGAACACCGGCTGCTGCCGTGGCGGCGGGTCTGGCAGAACGTCGCCGTCGGCCTCCCCCGCGAGGCCGCCGCCCGGGCGTTGACCGAAGTCGGGCTGGCCGGGCACCTCGACGCCTGGCCGGTCACATTGTCCGGCGGCGAGGCCCAGCGCGTCGCGCTCGCCCGGGCGCTGGTCCGCGAGCCCCGGCTGCTGCTGCTCGACGAACCGTTCGCCGCCCTCGACGCGCTGACCCGGATCAAGATGCACGCCCTCGTGCGGCAGCTCGTCGCCGTGCACCGCCCGGCCGTCCTGCTGGTCACCCACGACGTCGACGAGGCCATCCTCCTCGCCGACCGCGTGGTCGCGATGCGGGCCGGGCGGCTCGCCGCCGAACACCGCGTCGGCTTCGAGGGCGAGCGCAGCCGCCGCAACCCGGAGTTCGAGGAGCTGCGGTACCGGCTGCTGGCCGAGCTCGGCGTCGCCGAACTGGCCGAGACCCGGTGAACGCCGACGTGCTCGTCATCGGCGGCGGCCTCGCCGCGACCTGGACCGCCTTGGCCGCGGCCCAGGCCGGCGGCGACGTCGTGCTGGTGGACAAGGGCTACTGCGGCACCAGCGGCGTCACCGCCACGGCCGGGGTCACCCACTGGTTCGTCCCGCCTTCGCGGCACGAGCAGGCGGTGACCGAGCGGCACGCGCACGCGGGCGGGCTCGCCGATCCCGAGCAGGCGCTGCGGGTGCTGCGCACGACGTGGGAGCGACTGCCCACGTTGGACCGGTACTACCCGTTTCCGCTCCGGGACGGGCAACCCGACCGGACGAACAACGTGCGCGGACCGGAGTACCTGCGCGCGATGCGCGGCCTCGTCCACCGCGCCGGCGTCCGGATCCTCGACCACCACCCGGCCCTCGAACTGCTGCTGCGCCCGGACGGCTCGGTCGGCGGCGCGGCCGGCGTCCGGCGGCAGGCGGGCGGGAACTGGCAGGTCCGCGCGGGTGCGGTCGTGCTGGCCACCGGGGGCACGGCGTTCCGCTCGCACCTGCTCGGCTCCCGCGGCAACACCGGCGACGGCCATCTGATGGCCGTCGAGGCGGGGGCTCGACTGTCCGGCATGGAGTTCTCGAACTACTACACACTCGCCCCGGCGTTCTCCACGATGGCCCGGTCGATGTCGTACCTGTTCGGCACCTACACCGACGCCGGCGGCCACGTGCTCGACCTGCCGTCCGGCCCGGAGCGCAACCGCGTCCTCGGCGCGGCGCTGCTGCGCGGGCCGGTGTTCACCACGCTCGCCCGGGCACCGGAGTGGGTGCGCCGGAAGATGCCCTTGGTGCAGCCGAACTTCCTGCTGCCGTTCACCCGCCGCGGCCTCGACCCCTACCGGGACCGGTTCGAGGTCACGCTGCTCGGCGAGGGCACGATCCGCGGCGTCGGCGGGCTGGTCGTCCGAGGTACGGACTGCGCCACCGACGTCCAGGGCCTGTTCGCCGCCGGGGACGTCGCGAGCCGGGTGCCGGTCGTCGGCGCCATCTCCGGCGGCGGCTCGCCGAACTCGGCGTGGGCGGTCTCCTCGGGCACGTGGGCCGGGCGGGCCGCGGTCCGGCACGCGCGCGGCTCCGTCGCGGCTCCCCTGCGCCCGGCCGGCCGGGCGGGGATCCGGCCGAGCGGACGTCGCGCGGCGGTCGACACCACCGCCGTGGTGGACGTCGTCCGCGAGGAGCTGAACGCCTACGACAAGAACATGTTCCGCGACGCCGCCGGCCTCCGAGGTTCTTTGTCTACATTGGACTCCTTGTGGACGGACGTCGAAGCGGGCTTGACCGGCACCGGCAGGGACGCCGTGACCGCGCGCGAAACGGCGTCACTGGTCGCCATGGGCCGCTGGGTCAAGGCCGCGGCTCTGCGACGGCGGGAGACCCTGGGGATGCACTGGCGGACCGACGGGCAGGAGGTCGCATGATCGAACTCGTCCTCGCCGACCGGTGCATCGCCTGCGACAAGTGCGTCCAGGTGTGTCCCAGCGACGTCTTCGACGCCGTCCCGGACGCCCCACCGGTCATCGCCCGGCAGTCCGACTGCCAGACCTGCTTCCTCTGCGAGCTGTACTGCCCGGTCGACGCGCTGTTCGTCGACCCCGACTGCCGTACCGCCGTCACCGTCGACGAAACCGCCGTGCGGGCGGGCGACTGGCCCGCGCAGTACCGGCGCGACTCCGGCTGGGGCCGGGCGCGCCGCACCCACGCCAACGAAAGCTGGCGGATGAGCGACATCTTCGCCGCCGCCCGCGCCCTGGGACAGGAGACCCCGTGACGCTCGAGTTCATCGGCTACGCCGCCGGCCGCCAGGCCAGCGAGATCGTCGCGCCGGAAGGCCCGATCATCCAGCCCGGCTACCTGCGCGAGGTCGCCCGCACGCACGAAGAAGCCGGGTTCGACCGCGTGCTGATCGCCCCGTCGGCGAGCAGCCCGGACGGGTTCGTGCTCGCCGACCAGGTCCTCGCCGCCACCGAGCGGCTCGGCGTGCTGCTCGCCCACCGGCCCGGGTTCGTCGCGCCCACGCAGCTGGCCCGCAAGTTCGCCACGCTCGACGCGTTCCACCCCGGCCGGATCGCGCTGCACGTGATCACCGGCGGCGACGACGCCGACCAGGCCCGTGACGGCGACTTCACCGACAAGCCCACCCGCTACCGCCGCACCGACGACTTCCTCTCGGTGGTGCGCCGGACGTGGGACTCGGCCGAGCCGTTCGACCACGAAGGCGAGTTCTACCGGGTCCGGGGCGCGCGCTCGGACGTCCGGCCCTCGCGAGGGATCCCGGTGTACTTCGGCGGCGCGTCCGCCGACGCGATCCGGGTCGGGGCGAAGCACGCCGACGTCTACGCCTTCTGGGGTGAGCCCCTGGCCGGGATCGCCGAGCGCATCGAGCAGGTCCGCGCGGCCGCCGACCGGGACATCGCGTTCAGCGTCAGCCTCCGGCCCATCCCCGCGGCGACCGAAGCCGAGGCGTGGGAGCGGGCCCGCGACATCCTGCGGCTGACTCAGGACCGCGTCGGCGAGTTCAAGGGCCGCCGCGACTCCAGCGAAGCGGTCGGGTCGCGACGGCTGCTGGAGGCGGCCGCGACCGGCGACGTGGTCGACGAACGGCTGTGGACGGCGGTGGCGAAGACGACCGGCGCCGCCGGGAACTCGACCGCGCTGGTCGGCAGCTACGAGCAGGTCGCGGACTCGCTGCTCGACTACGTCCGCCTCGGTGTCGGCACGCTGCTCATCCGCGGGTTCTCACCGCTGGCCGACGCCCGCGACTACGGCACGCTGGTGAAGCTCGTCCGGGAGCAGGCCGACGCGGTTACCGTCGGGGCATGAAGCCGAGCACATCGCACTGGGGAGCCTTCTCCGCCGAGGTCGACGCCGACGGCCGGCTGCGGGTCGAGCCGCACCCGGCGGACCCCGCGCCGTCTCCGCTGCTGGGCAACCTGGCCGCCGCGCTGGACCACCCGAGCCGGGTGGCCCGGCCGGCGGTCCGCCGCGGCTGGCTCGAAGACGGCCACGGCCCGGACGAGCGGCGCGGCCGCGACGAGTTCGTCGAAGTGCCGTGGGACGAGGTCCTCGACCGGCTGACCGCCGAACTGGACCGCGTCCGGACCGAGCACGGCAACCAGGCCATCTTCGGCGGCTCCTACGGCTGGGCCAGCGCCGGGCGGTTCCACCACGCGCAAAGCCAGCTGCACCGGTTCCTGAACACCATCGGCGGCTTCACCTCGTCGCGCAACAGCTACAGCAACGGGACGTCCTCGGTGCTGCTGCCGCACGTCGTGGGCGACGCGCACGCGGTACTGCGGCAGGCGTCGACCTGGCCGACGATCGCCGAGCACACCGAGCTGATCGTCGCGTTCGGCGGGGTGCCGGAGAAGAACGTCTTCGTCACGCCCGGCGGGGTCACGGCCCACGGCACGCCCGGGCACCTCGCGCGGTTCGGCGGCCGCGTCGCACTCGTCAGCCCGCTGCGCGACGACGTCCCGTCCACCGTGGATTCCCGGTGGTACCCGATCCGGCCCGCGACCGACACCGCGCTGATGCTGGCGCTCGCCCACACGCTCGTCGTCGAGAACCGGCACGACCGGGCGTTCCTCCACCGCTACTGCGTCGGCTACGACGAGTTCGAGCGGTACCTGCTCGAAGGTCCGAAGGACGCCACGTGGGCCTCCGGGATCACCGGCATCCCGGCGGCCGACATCGTCGCGCTGGCCAGGGAGATGGCCGCGCACCGGACACTGGTCACGGTGACGTGGTCGCTGCAGCGCACCGAACACGGCGAGCAGCCGGTGTGGGCGGGCATCGCGCTGGCCGCGATGCTGGGGCAGATCGGCCTGCCCGGTGGCGGGTTCGGCCACGGCTACGGCTCGATGGGCGACGTCGGCGACACCGGACCCGAGCTGCGGATCCCGTACCTGCCCCAAGGCCGCAACCCCGTCGGCGAGTTCATCCCGGTCGCGCGGATCGCCGACCTGCTGCTGCACCCCGGCGACCCTTACGACTACAACGGCGAGCTCCGCAGCTACCCCGACATCCGGCTCGTGTACTGGGCCGGCGGCAACCCGTTCCACCACCACCAGGACCTCAACCGCCTGCGCCGCGCGTTCACCCGGCCGGACACGATCATCGTCCACGAACCCCACTGGACGGCCACCGCCCGCCACGCCGACATCGTGCTCCCGGCGACCACCGCCCTGGAACGCGAGGACCTCGGCTCCGGCCGCCGCGACACGCACGTCATCGCGATGCACCGGATCGCGGCTCCCGCGGGAGAAGCGCGTGACGACTACGAGATCTTCGCGGCTTTGGCCTCCCGGCTCGGCGTTCTCGACGCCTTCGCCGAAGGCCGGACCCCGAGGCAGTGGCTGGAGCACCTCTACGGCGAATGGCGCACCGCGCCGACGTTCGAGCAGTTCTGGGCGGACGGCGAGCTGCGGCTCCCACCCGGCCGCGAGCACCACACGCTGTTCGCGAACTTCCGCGCCGACCCGGACGCCCATCCCCTGCGCACCCCGAGCGGCCGCATCGAGATCACGTCGGCGACCGTCGCGGGGTTCGGCTATCCGGACTGCCCCGGTCACCCGGTCTGGCTGCCCCCCACCGAAACCGGGCCGCTGTGGCTGATCGCCAACCAGCCACGCACCCGGCTGCACAGCCAGCTCGACGCCGGCGACGTCAGCCGGGCAGGCAAGGTGGCGGGCCGCGAACCGGTCCGCCTCAACCCGGCCGACGCGGCGGCCCGCGGCATCGCGACCGGCGACGTCGTCCGGGTGTTCAACGCCCGCGGCGCCTGCCTCGCGGGCGCCGTCCTCGACGACGCACTCCGCCCGGGCGTGGCCCAGCTGCCGACGGGCGCCTGGTTCGACCCGGTCGACGACCACCCGTCGGGCCCGCTGTGCGCGCACGGCAACCCGAACGTCCTGACCGCGGACATCCCCTCGTCCCGCCTGTCGCAGGGCTGCGCCGGCCAGCACGCCCTGGTCGAGATCGAACGATTCACCGGCCCGGTGCCGGAAGTACGGGCCTGGCGGCCACCGATCGAAAGCGGGAACCGATGATCGAGCTGCACCCCGTGTCCTCCGAAAGCCGGCTGCGCGAAGCCTTCGGCTGCTTCCCGTCCGGGGTCACCGCCGTGTGCGGCCTCATCGACGGCGTCCCCCACGGGCTGGCCGCCAGCTCCTTCACTTCCGTCTCGCTGGCTCCCCCGCTGGTCTCGATCTGCATCCAGCACACGTCGTCGACCTGGCCACGGCTGCGCGGCCGACGTCTCGGCCTGAGCGTCCTGGCCGAGGGCCAGGACGACGCCTGCCTCCGCCTGTCCGCCCGCCGCGGCGACCGCTTCCGTGACGTCGAGTGGGAGCCCGGCCCGCACGGCAGCGTGTTCATCAGCGGCTCGAGCGCCTGGCTGGAGTGCTCGGTGCACGAGGAGGTCCCGGCCGGGGACCACCTGATCGCGTTGCTGCGCATCCACGGCCTGCGCACGGCCGAGAACCCTCCCTTGGTCTTCCACGGCAGCCGGTTCCGCCGGCTCGCCGCGGTGTGACCCGGCCGGACGTGCGCTCCGTTCCCCGGCGGCTACGCGCGAGCGAGGATGTCCGCGGCCACTCGCCCGGGAGCCTCGATGTGCGGACGGTGGCCGAGGTCCGGGTATCCGACCACGTCGGCGTCCGGGATCCGGCTCCGCAATCCGCAATCGGCTCGAGGCGGTCGCGATGGGCCGCCCGCTCGGGGATGTACCGGAGCAGCCGCGCGGTCAGGTCGGGGTCGGGATGGCCGGCGCGCCGCGCGGTAGTGCAGCCCGGCCACCTCGGGGTCCGGGGGGTGCCCGGGTGAGAAAACCCGCGACCAGGACCGGGTGAAACGCCGTTCGTCGAGGGAGCGGGCGAGGAGGCTGCCGAGCACGGGCCACACGGCTCGGGAGTCCTATCTGCGCGCGGCGGCGGTCTACCGGATCGCCCGGTTCCCGATCAACCGGTCACCGCGCGGCCAGGACGCCTGGGAACGGGGCAAGGCCGCCTACAAGAAGGGGGGGACGCCTGCTCGATCCGCCCAACGTCCCGGTCACCATCCCCTTCCCCCACGCCGACCCCGGCGCCGGCGACGACGCGGGCGACATCCCGGCCTACGTCCGGCTCCCTCGCGGCGAGCGACCCGCGGGCGGCTGGCCGGTCGTGCTGTTCCTCTGCGGCCTCGACGCCTACCGCACCGACCACACGCCACGCACCCGGCAGCACGTCGAGCGCGGCCAGGCCACCGTCAGCATCGAGATCCCCGGAACCGGCGACTGCCCCGCCGCCCCGGGCGACCCGGCCTCGACCGACCGGCTGGTCGAGAGCGTCCTCGACTGGATCGCCACCGACCCCGGCCGGCACGGCTTCGACTCCTCGGCCGTCATCGCGTGGGGCGTTAGCACCGGCGGCTACCACTCCTTCCGCGCCGCCCACACCCACGCCGGCCGCCTCCTCGGTGCCGTCGCCCAAGGCGGCGGGAGCCACCACATGTTCGACCCGGCCTGGATCCGCGCCCAGAACCAGCCCGGACCCCGACACCGCCCGCGAACGCTACGCCGCGGAGGCGCACCGCTTCAGCCTCGTCTCCGCCGGCCTCGTCGGGTCCCCACCTGCCGGCTGCTGGCCATCAACGGCATGGAGGACTCCATCTTCCCGGTCGAGGACACCCTCCTCGTCGCCGCACCCGGCCGCGACAAGGACCTCGTCCTGCGCGCCAATCTCGGCCACATGGGCAACCCGGGCGCCGAACCGATCCTCCACGCCTGGATCGACGACCTCATCGCCGAGCACGCCGGCTGATCACCACGCCGGACGACGTGGTGGTCGCCGCCGTCGGGATTCAGCCCGTGGTGATGATCAGCTTGCCGCCCTTGGGGGTGCCGTGGCGTTCGAGCTCGGTGAGCGCCGGGATCGCGTCGGCGAGCGGCACGGTCCGGGCGACCGGGATCAGCAGCTGTCCCCGCGCGGCCATGCGGACCACCTCGTCGAGGTCCTCCGTGCTGGGCCGGCCCATCATCACCCGGTACGGTCCCGGTAGGACACTCCTGGCGAACTTCGCCGGCGTGGGGACGATGTCGATGATGCGGCCGCCGGGCCTCAGCAGCGTCCGCGCTGACGAGGCCGAGAGCGTGCCGGGCGTGTCGAGGACGAGGTCGAACCGTCCTCGCAGCCGCGCCGGGTCGAAGCCGGGCTCGACGATCGGGTCGATGCCGAGCTCGTGCGCTTCCGCCACGGCGGTGGCCCGGCAGCTCCCGCCCACCGAGGCGCCGGACAGCACCGCGATCTGGGCGGCGGCCCGGCCGACGCCGCCGAGGCAGCCGTTGACGAAGACGGCCTGCCCGGCTCGGAGGTTCCCCTTGCCGAGGATGGCCTGGAACGCGGTGATGCCGACGACCGGGATCGCCGCGGCCCGCTCGTAGGACAGCTCCGCGGGCTTGGGCACCACCGCCTTTTCCTCGGCGATGACCATCTCGCCGAACGCCCCCGCCCCCTTGAGGCTCGTCCCGCCGACGACCGCTTCGCCGACCCGTAACCTGGTGACGTCCGCACCGATCGCCTCCACCACGCCCGCGAAGTCGTTGCCGAACCCTCGTGGGAAGGCACGGCCGGTCATCAGGCGCAGCTCGCCGCTGCGCATCTTCCAGTCCATCGCGTTGGCGGCCGCGGCCTTCACCCGCACGAGCACCTCGCCCGGGCCCGGGCGGGCCGGCTCGAAATCCTCCAGCTTCAGGACGTCCGGGCCGCCGTACCGGTGATACTGGAGTCGCTTCACAGCGAGGCCTTGGTGATGGCGACGTCGCGGTCCACGCCGGTCGCGGCCCACTCCCGCACGACGGCGAGGTAGCCGAGGGGCCCGGGGCCGTACTGGCCGCCCATCACGGTCGGTTTCGGGTCGTCGAGCTTGCCCTCGTTGTTGTAGTAGCTCGGGGTGCATTCCGCGTCGTACCGGGTGCGGTCGACGTGCACCCGGGCCAGTTCGTCGGCCCAGCGCCGCTCGGCGTCGGCGGTCACCTCGGCGACGGTGACGCCGGCCCGCAGGAACCGTGCGGTCAGCGCCGCGACGTGCTCGGCCTGGCGGGAGGTGACGTGCGGGAAGTTGATCGAGATGGCGGCCTGCTCGATACCGCCGAGGAGGAAGAAGTTCGGGAAGGAGCTGGTCATCATGCCGTGCAGGCTGCGCATCCCGTCCTGCCAGTGCTGGGCCAGGGTCACCCCGCCCCGCCCGATGAGCTGGTACCCGCCGGCTTCGTAGGTGTAGGCGCCGGAGTCGAACCCGGTGGAATAGATGATCAGATCGACCTCGTGCTCGACCCCGTCGACCACGACCCCGCGTTCGGTGATGTGGTCCACCCCGCGGCCGTCGGTGTCGACCAGGGTGACGTTGTCGTGGTTGAACGCCGGGTAGTAGTCGTCGCTGAACAGCGGGCGCTTGCAGAAGTAGTCGTACCAGGGCTGCAGCGACTTCGCCGTGGCCGGATCACGGACGGTCTCGGTCACCCGCGCCCGGATCTCCTCCATCTTGGCGAAGTCGACGGCCTGCATCGCGGCGAAGTCCGGCGCCGCGCCCGGTCCACTGTGGACCGCCGCCGCGACCCGCCGGGCCATCCGGGTGGCCTCGTCGTCGACGAGGTCCTCCACCGGCAGGCCCGCCATGAGCTCGACGAAGTTGTCCATGCGCTCGCGCTGCCAGCCGGGCTCCTGCGCGCGGTACCACTCCGGGTCGGTCGGCCGGTTGCCCCGCGTGTTGACGATCGCGGGAGTGCGCTGGAAGACATACACTCGCTGTGCGCTCTCGGCGAGGTGCGGCAGGATCTGGATGGTGCTCGCGCCGGTGCCGATCACCGCGACCCGCTGGTCCGCGAGCTTGTCCAGCCGGCCGTCCCAGCCGCCGCCGGTGACCCGGTAGTCCCACCTGCTGGAGTGGAACGCCTTTCCCCGGAAGTGCTCGATCCCCTTGATGCCCGGGAGCTTGGGCCGGCTCAGCGGGCCGGTGCCGACCATCACGAACCGCGCGCGCAGCACATCCCCCCGATCGGTGGCGACCATCCACCGGGACGACTGCTCGCTCCAGACGACCTGGGTGACCGTCGTGCCGAGCAGCGCCCGCGAGTAGAGGTCGTAGTGCCGTCCGATCGCCCGGGCGTGCTCGAGCATCTCCGGGCCACCGGCGTACTTCTCGCTCGGTACCGTCCCGATCTCTTCGAGCAACGGCATGTAGACGTAGGACTCCATGTCGCAGCGCACGCCGGGATACCGGTTCCAGTACCAGACGCCGCCGAAGTCACCGGCCTGGTCCACGATCAGGAAATCGCGCACCCCGGCCTCGTCCAGTCGCGCCGCCATCGACAGCCCGGCCCAGCCGCCGCCGAGGACGAGGGCGTCGACCTCGACGGACCGGGCTTCGCGAGGCCGGCCTCCGGGACTCGACTCCAGGTACGGGTCGGCCGCGAACTTCGCGTAGTCCCCGCTGACGTCCAGGTACTGCTCGTTGCCGTCGGGCCGCAGCCGTTTGTCCCGCTCCTGGCGGTACTTCTGCCGGAGCCGCGCGGGATCGAACTCGCCGGAAGCTCTCCGGTCACTGCTGTCGCTCATGGCGGTCCCTCTCCTCGCGTTGTCGCGCCGTGACATCACATTAGCACGCGATGTCGCGGCGCGACATCATGCTACGTTCGATGTCGCGGCGTGACATCCGACACCGCGATCCGGCCACCGTCGAGAAGGCAGGTCACCCCATGAGCAAGGCACAACGTGCGCAGGTCGACGCGATCCTGCGACAGCCGCGGCCCGCGCCGCGGAACCTGGAAGAAATGCGCGCCGGCTACGCCGCGACGCAAGCCCGGATGGTGGTCCCGGACGGGATCCGCACCTCGGAGACGACGCTCGGCGACCGCCGCGCCCTCCTCATCGAGCCGACCGGAGGCACCCGCCCGGGAACGATCCTGTACTTCCACGGCGGCGCCTGGAGCCTCGGCTCGCCGGAGACAGCGCTTTCGCTGACCGGGGCCCTCGTCAGCCGCACGAGGGTGCGAGCGCTGTCCGTGGACTACCGCCTGGCTCCGGAGCACCCGTACCCGGCGGCGGTCGACGACGGCGCGAACGCCTACCGCGCCCTGCTGGACAACGGCGAAGACCCCGCACGCATCGCGCTGGCCGGAGACTCGGCCGGCGGCTCACTGGCCGTCACGACCGCGCTGCGGGCCCGGGAATCCGGCCTGCCCGCGCCCGCTGCGGTCGTCGCCTTCTCCGGCGCCTTCGACGTGACCCTCAGCGGCGAGAGCATGGACACCAAGGCGGGCATCGATCCGATCTTCACACGGGAGATGCTCGGACCGGTGGTCGGCCTGTACTGCGCCGGCCAGGACCTGCGGCATCCGCACCTGAGCCCCGCCCTGTCGGCGGACCTCACCGGATTCCCGGCGACGCTGCTGCAAGCGGGCACCCACGAGGTCCTGCTCGACGACTCGGCTCGCCTGGCGGCCCGCGCGATCGACGCGGGAGTCGACGTCGTCCTCGACGTCACCGCCGAGGTCCCCCACGTCTTCCAGAGCTTCGCCGGCGTCCTCGAGGAAGCAGGCCACGCCCTCGACCGCGCGGCGCTGTTCCTGTCTCAACACTTGCACTGAGGCTCCGGCCGCGTTGTCACGACGAGTCATCACGGGAGGTACACTCCCGCCATGCCCCGATGGGAAGAAGGCAGCGAGACGCGGATGAAACAGGCCGCCATGGAGCTGTTCGAAGAGCAGGGTTTCGAGGCCACCAGCGCGGTCCAGATCGCCGAACGCGCCCGCGTCACCACCCGGACCTTCTTCCGGTACTTCCCGGACAAGGAAGAGATCATCTTCGCCGACGCGGACCTCCTCAAGGAGGTGCTCGTCGGGGAGCTCCTGCAGACCCCGGACCTCACGCAGCCGCTCCAGGCGGTGGTCCGGACCTTGACCGGGTACGACTGGGAATCCCTCGGATCGCGGGAAACCCTGCACCGGCGCAGCCGGATGATCACCGAGAACCCCCGGCTGCTGGAACGCGACCTGATCAAGCAGCACCAGATGGCCGAAGGGTTCCGCCAGGCCCTCTGCGAGCGTGGAATCGACCCCGACATCGCGGAGCTCGCCGCCAGCACGGGCAGCCAGATCTTCCGCACGGCCTACCGGAAGTGGCTGGAAGGCCAGGACGACACCGACCTGACGACCATCACGGAAACCGTGCTGTCCCTGCTCACCACCATCGTGCCCGCGACCCGGTCTCCGCGGCGCCGGACTCCGGCCACCCGGCACCCCTGACCACCCGACCCACGGGTTGACGTCGCGCCGTGACATCAGTAGCGTGATGTCACGGCGCGACATCACATTCAAAGGGGCCGAAATGTCAGATCGCAACCGCACGAAGTTCCCGTGGGGAAAGGTGCTCATCTCGATTTCCGCGGCGGGAACCGCGGTCGGCGTTTATGTGGCCGACTGGAACGAAACGCACATTCACAACCCGACGTGGCCACCGCACGCGAAGTTCCACAACGCGCAGACCATGAGCATGGGCGTCGCACTGGGAGCGGCGGTCCTCCACTACCTGTGGAAACCGAACCAGACGCGCGCGTCGCTCGACGCGGCCGCCGTCATCGCGAGCATGTACGGCCTCACCCAGCTGTCCGTCGCGTTCTACCCGGGCATCTCCAGCGTCGACCCGCCCGGCAAGAACACCTGGCCGCAGCTCATGACCACCCTGCCCAGCCTCGGGTTCGTCCTCGGCGGCTACCTGCTGGAACGCCGCCGCACCCACCACAATGGAGAGTACTGACATGATCATCGAAATCGCCCAGATCACCGTGAAGCCGGGCACCGAGAAAGAATTTACGGAAGCGCACATCGCCGCCAGCGAGGGGTTCGAGGCCGCCGAGGGAGTGCTTTCGGCCCGCCTCACCCAGGGGGTCGAAACCCCGACGAATTTCGTGCTGCTCGTGGAATGGACCGATCTCGCGGCCCACGAGCGCTACCGCGAAACCGAACAGTACGCCCAATGGCGCAAGGCGATCAGCCCGTACCCCGCCGGGCCCGCCGCCGTCCAGCACACCCACGTCGTCGCCTGACGGCGAGAGATGACCATGACCGATAGATTCGCAAACCGCGTAGCCGTCGTCACGGGCGGCGCTTCGGGGATCGGCCTCGCCGTCGCGCGGCAGATCGCGGCCGAGGGAGGCCGGGTCGCCCTCTGGGATCTCGACGCCGGCAAGCTGAAGGACGCCCGGGACCACAGCGGCGCCGCTTACGTGCACGCGGTCGACGTGACCGATGCGTCCGGTGTCGGCGAAGCGCACGCGGCGACCGTCGAGGAACTGGGCCCGGTCGACGTCCTGGTCACGTCCGCCGGCATCATCGGGCCCATGCGGCCGGTCGGTGAGCTGTCCTATGAGGACTGGCGCCGCATCAATGCCGTGAACCTGGACGGGACGTTCCTGTGCTGCACGGCAGTCGTGCCGTCCATGCGCGAGCGCGGCTACGGGCGCATCGCGACGGTTTCGTCGATAGCCGGCAAAGAGGGCGTTCCCGGAGGCGCCGCCTACGGAGCTTCGAAAGCCGGTGTCATCAGTTTGACGAAGACCCTCGGCAAGGAGCTCGCCCCGTTCGGCGTGACGGTCAACACCATCACGCCCGGCCCCACCGAGACGGCCATGGTGAACGACGTGCCGGCCGAGGCGATCGAGATGATGAAGCGCATGGTGCCGATGGGACGCATCGCGGCCGCGCGGGAGATCGCCGACGTCCTCTGTTTCATGGTGAGCGAGGCGTGCAGTTTCACGACCGGTGCGGTGTTCGACGCCTCCGGGGGCCGGGCCAACTATTGAATCGGCGGCCTCAGGGCGCTGCTCGAGTGCCGCTGCTCCGGGCCCGGCCGAGCTCGGCCCGGGACAGCGGCAACCGGACGGCGGGCGGCAACGGCGTCCGGACGGGGTCCGCCCGGAACGACTGGAGCATCAGGGCCGCGAACCGGCGGGAGGCCGCCACCCGCAGGTCGGGCGTCTCGGCGCGGATGCCTTCGTTCGCCATCAGCGCGAGGCTGATGTCCTCCAGCACGAAGTCGTCCCGCAGCTCGCCTGCTTCCTTCGCGAGCCGCACCAACCGGAGCAGCAGCCGCAGCGTCCGGTCACGGTCCGCGGCGAAGTGGGCGATGCCGGGCACCTGCGAGGTGAACGCGCGGGCGAAGCCGCGGTCGAGGGCGTGCACCTCCATGAGCCGCTCGACGACCAGGCAGAACCCGCGCCACGGATCGTCGGCCGCGAGGCCTTCCTCGACGATGGCCCGGCACGAGGCCAGCTGTTCGGCGAAGGCCTCGGCCAGCAGGGCTTCCTTGGTCCGGAAATGCCGGTAAACGGTCGCGACACCGACTCCGGCGCGCCGGGCGATCTCGCGGATCGGCACGTCCAGGCCTTCGGCGGCGAAGGCCGCGCGGGCGACCACGAGGATGCGCCCGCGGTTGTCGCGCGCGTCGGAGCGCAGCGGTGCTCTCACTTCGGCCGTCACCGCTCTCACTTTAGCCAACCGGACGGGGTGCTCCGTTACATTCGCCCGTATGAGAGCTGTCCAGTTTTCTTCGTACGGCCCGCCGAGCACGGTGGAGGTCGCCGACGTGCCGGCGCCGCACGCCGGCCCGGTTGAAATCCGCGTCGCCGTAAGGACTTCCGCGATCTCGCCGGGCGAGATCCGGCTCCGTTCCGGGGAGCTGCGGGACGTCGTGCCGGTGAAGTTCCCGTTCCGCACCGGCTTCGACGCGGCGGGCGTGGTCGACGAGATCGGCCCCGGCGTCACGGATGTGCGGATCGGCGATCCGGTGTTCGGCATGGCTCCCGCGGCCACGCGCGGGGCGAACGCCGACTTCGCGGTGCTGGCGGCGTGGGCGCCGAAGCCGGCGGAGTGGAGCTGGGCGGAAGCGGGCGGCGCGGCGGGAGCGGCCGAGACGGCCACCCGGGTGCTCGACCGCCTCGCGGTCCGCGCCGGGCAGACGGTGCTGGTGCAGGGCGCGGCGGGCGGGACGGGCACGGTCGCGGTCCAGTTCGCCACCGCCCGCGGCGCGCGGGTGATCGGCACGGCGAGCCCGGGAAACCACGGCTTCCTGCGGTCGCTGGGCGCGGAAGCGACGACGTACGGCCCGGGGCTGGTCGAGCGGGTCCGCGCCTTGGCACCGTCCGGAGTGGACGCGGTATTCGACTGCGCAGGCGGCGCGCTGCCGGACCTCATCGAGCTGACCGGCGACCCGGCGCACGTGGTGACGATCGCCGACTTCGCGGCGGCAGAGCACGGGGTACACATGTCGCACGGTTCACCGGCTGGCTCCGGCGCGGATCCTTTGGCGTTACACGCGCTTTCGGCCGCGGTCGCGCTGGCCGCCGAAGGGCGGTTGCGGATTCCGGTCGCGGCGACGTTCCCGCTCAGTGAGGTCGCCGCCGCGCACGAACTCAGCGAAAGCCGCCACGCACGCGGGAAAATCGTGCTGCAGCACTAGTATCGCGACGACACTCGGCCTGCTTCACATGTGTCACGAGACGGGCGGCAGCGCGAGCCAGTCCTGCCACGCGATGTCGCGGCCCAGGAAGCGGGGCTGGTGGAAAGGCCAGTCGGCGGCGATCCACTTCGGTACCAGCGCGTCGAGCGCCTGCTCCACTTCGCTGCCGACGAGGTCGTCCACCACCCACCATGCCACCTCGCCGTCGGAACCGGTGCGCTCGGGTGGGTCGATGTACACGCAGCCGAGGATCGCCGTCTCCTCTTCGTCCAGCAGCGCGTAGTTGAACGACTGATGCGCGGCTATCTCCTTCTCGTGCCGCAGCAGGTCGAGGCGGTCCTCCTCGAACGTCATCGTCTCCCTGGGCCAAGACCAGGCCGGACCGAAGATTCCCCACAATCGCTCCTGAGAGCCCATCACAGCCGGGTAATCGAGAGCGGTGTCCGACTCACGGATCGGCCGCAAATGAAGCCCGGTGTCGGGCACGGGCGTGTAGACCGGGTGGACGAAATCGTCGGGCAGCCAGCTCATGGCTGCCGAGGCTACTCCTGATCATGCGCTCGAGCGGCACCTCACCTCGGGAGAACCGGGCGGCTTTCCGGGAAGAACAGCCGCAGGCGGTTCACCCGGCCCTGCGGGTGGGACATCAGCCAGACCACCGCCGGCGGGCAGTGGTGCGGGTCGTGGGCCGGGCTGATCATCTCCATCTCCCACACCGTGAAGTCGCGGCTGGTCACCGCCTGGCGGAGGTGCTGCCGCACGCCGTGGGCCAGGTCCATCTCCATTCCGGCCACCGCCATGTCCGCGCCGCCCCGGTAGCCCTGGCCGCTGATCATGCTCATGCCGGGCGCCCAGCGGTCGGCGACGACGTCGGCGAACTCGCCGCGCCCCGCGGCGGACAGCGTGTCGTTCGCCTCCCGGGCGCTCGCGGCGTTGCGCGCGGCCGCGTCGTCGTAGGCCTGGTCCGCGGTGGCCAGCAGCGCTTCGGACAACTTCGCCCTGGCCTGGTTCAGCCGGCTGCGGACCGTGCCGACCGGGAGCTCGCAGGCGGCCGCGATCTGCTCGTACGACGTGACATCGCTGAAGTGGCGCAACATCACCACCTCCCGCAGCGCGGGCGACAGCCGGTCGACCGCGTGCCAGATCCAGTCACGCGACACGTGGTCGTCGAGGACGCGTTCGGGCGTCACGGGATCGGCGGGCAGGTGCGGGTCCGCGACCGGCACGAGCCGGCGGGCGGCGCGCAGGCGTGCGCGGCAGGCGTTGCGGACGATCGCCCGCAGCCACGGACCGGCCGCGGCCGGGTCGCGCAGGGTCCCGATCCGGCGCAACGCGAGCAGCGCGGCGTCCTGCAGGGCGTCTTCGGCGTCCGGTCCGTGCCCCAGGATGCTCAGCGCCACGGCGCGCATGCCGGCCTCGTGCCGGGCGAGCAGTGTCCCGAGAGCGCCGACGCTGCCCGCCCGAGCGCCGCGCGCCAGCTCGATCTCGGGGTCGGTCACGGATTCATCCTCCCGGTCTGCGGCTCCACTGATGATCGACGATGTGACGCACGTCATGCCGGCCGGGTCGAACTTCCCGCCGACGACCCCATCTTGCCCGTGTCCCCGCACCCCACGATCGGAGTTCCATGGACATCGGCACCCACACCGTCGAGCTCGACGGCATCCCGCAGCGCTACCACGTGCACGGCCGCGGGCCGGTGTGCGTCGTGCACCCCGGCGGCCCCGGAGTGGACTGGGAGTACCTGCGGACGCCGGCGCTCGAACCGCACCTGACCATGGTCTACATCGAGCCGATCGGCACCGGCGGCTCCGGGCGGCTGGCGTCGCACCCGCACGGCTACACCCGCGACCGCTACGCCCGCGCCCTGCTCGCGCTGCTCGACCACCTCGGCCTGGACACGGCCGTCCTCCTCGGGCACTCCCACGGCGGGTTCGTCGTGCAGTACTTCGCGCTGCACCACCCGGACCGCGTCGCCGGGATCGTGCTGTACGACAGCGCGCCCGTCACCGGCCCGGAGCACGGCGCCGAAGCCCAGCGCCGCGTCGAGGAGTTCGCGCACCGCAACGCCGACCGGCCGGACCTGCCCCACGTGCTGGCCGCCCTTCAGGCGACCGCGTCGATTTCGGACGACGACGAGATGAACGCCGCCCTGCGGGGCCTGCTGCCGGCGTACTTCGCCGACTACTGGGGCCGGGAGGAGGAGTTCGCGCCGCTGCGGAAGACGGTGCGCGGCACCCACATCTCCGGACTGGACGCGCAGCTGGCCCCGGACACGATCGACGACCGCGCGACGCTCGGCTCGCTGGCCGTCCCGGCGCTGGTGATCGTCGGCCGGTACGACGTGATCTGCGGTCCCCGCTGGGCGCGCGAGCTGGCCGCCCTGATCCCCGGGTCCCGCCTCGTGGTGCTGGAGCACAGCGGTCACTTCGGTCATCTGGAAGAGCCCGGCCTGTTCGGCGAGGCGGTGGTGGACTTCGTCGCCGGCGGCTGAACCACCGGGCGTTTCCCGCAAGGATTTCACCCGTCGAAACGGAGGAACACCGTGCGGTGGTAGTCGCCCGTTCCGGTGTTCGGGCGGCTCTCCGGGCCCAGCGACGCGACTCCGTGGAACTTGTTGCCGATCGGCGCGATCCCGTCCAGCAGCGAGAGGGTGCCCGCCGGGTAGCTGACCACCGCGTTCTGCGGGTCCGGGCCCACCGCCGGGGTGAACAGCCGCAGGAACAGGCCCTCCTCCGCCGCGACCACCGTGACCGCGCCCTCGGTCGTGTCCAGCACCGCCCAGCAGGTCCGCGCGTGGTAGCCCTTGAACTCCGGGTACGCGAACCCGCTCGCCCCGGTCGCGGTGTCGTTGTACGGCTTGCTCCAGACGTCGGGAGCCACCCCGCGCAGCCGGTTCTTGTAGACGCGGTACGGCCCGTCGCCGAGCCACGTCAGGCCCCGGACGCGTCCCTCCGGGTAGTCGAAGTTCACGCCGAGGTGGTCGTGGTCGCCGGTGGCGTGGTAGCGGTACTCCAGCCGCAGCCAGCCGTTGGCGTCCAGGCGCCAGCGCACCGACGTCAGGTCGCCGCTGTAGTCGCACTGCACGACCCAGCCGGTGCCGTCGCGGAAGTGGCTGAACGCGGTGAGCGTCGCCGCCCCGCCGGCCGGCGCGGGGCCGTTGGCCAGCGATACCGGCGTACTGCCGCGGCGCACGCCGGTCAGCCGTCCGTCGGCCTTGCCGATGGTGACCCGGGTGGTTCCGGCGACGAGCGTCACGTCGGTGGCCGTCTCGGTCGCGGTGACGCTGCCCGTGGTCGCCGGCTTGACCAGGCGCGCCGCGAAGTCTGCTGCCTTGCGGACCCGCCACGTCCAGCCGGTGATCTCCCGGCCCGTCGGGTCGGTGACGCTCAGCCGCAGCGCGTCGGCGGCGGTCCAGTCGGCGGGCAGGCCGAGCGTCACCGCGCCGGTGGCGCCCGGGGCGACGTCCGGCGCGCCGGCCTGGCCTTGGGACAGGACCTGGTGGCCGGTTCCCGCGCCGGGTGCGGGGAAAGCCAGCAGCTGCCAGGTGAACCGGCACGTCCGGAGGTTCGTGAAGTCGTACCGGTTGACCAGCTTCACGGTCTTGTCGAACGACGCCGGGAAAATCGAGTCGTAGTAGGACGGACTGGCCAGCTGGACCGGTGACCAGATGTCCTTGATCGTGAAGTAACTCGCTTCCTTCTCGCGGTATGGGCCGAGGATACCGTCGGGAGCGCGGCTGCCGTTGGTGTCGAGGGCGCCGTCGCGGTCGTCGCGCACGACGCTTTCGTCGACGAGCGCCCAGATGAACCCACCCGCCGAGCGCTGGGCGCCGCCCATGAGCTTCCAGTAGTCGTTCAACCCAGCTCCGGCGCCGCCGTCGTAGAGCCCGTGCAGGAACTCGGTCGGCATGAAGATCGTGGTGCCGGCGGCCTTGCTCGCGGTACTGCTGTAGGTCTGGTAGTGACTGGTGTCGACGCCGCTGAACGTCGTCCACGGGTGCAGCACCGCCCGCCGCTGCGGGTCGTACTGCGCGAAGTCGTCGTCCAGCGCGGTGTTCCAGCCGCCCTCGTTCCCGTTGTCCCAGAACAGGATCGACGGGTGGTTGACGTCGCGCTCCACCAGGGCCTTGACCAGCGGGGCGCCGACGCCTTCGTCGTAGCGGCGCTGCCAGCCGGTCAGCTCGTCCAGGACGTAGAGCCCGAGCTCGTCGCAGAGGTCGAGGAAGTACGCGTCCGGCGGGTAGTGCGACATCCGGACGGCGTTCATGTTCATGTCCTTCATCAGCCCGATGTCCAGCCGGGCCAGCCGCGGGCTCGACGCCCGGCCGAGCGTCGGCCAGAAGGTGTGCCGGTTCGCTCCTTTGAGGACGATCCGCTTCCCGTTGACGTAGACGCCGTCGCCGGTCCGGACCTCGACCGTGCGGAACCCGAAGCGCTCGACGGTGCTGTGCCACGGCACACCGGCGGAACTCGCGAGCGTCAGCTCGACCTGGTGGAGGTTCGGCGTCTCGGCCGTCCACAAAGGAGGCTGGACCGCGGTGGTCGTCAGGGTCGCGCTGGTCGCGCCACTCGCCACGGCGACCGAGAACGCGCTGCCGACAGGAGTTCCGTCGAGGCGGCGCAGCTGCGCGGTCAGCCGGGCCGCCGCGGTCACACCGGCGAGCGTGACCTGGGCGGCGAACGTCCCGTCGGCACGGGCGTCGAGCGCGACGCGGTCGATCCGGGCGGCCGGGTACGCCACCAGCGACACCGGCCGGAAGATCCCGCCGAAGTTCCAGAAGTCGCCGCGGCGCTCGGCGTCGTTCACGGAGTTGTCGGCCGATTCCTTGCTGACGGTCGCTTCGAGCAGGTTCGGCTCACCGAGGCGCAGCAGGGCCGTGACGTCGTGGCGGAAGCGGTAGAAGCCGCCCTGGTGCACCGGTCCGGCCGAGACGCCGTTGACCCGCACGTCGGCGTCGGTCATGGCGGCCTCGAACACCAGGAAGATCCGGCGGCCGGCCCAGGACGCCGGCGGGGTGAACGAGTGCCGGTAGTCGCCCTTCTCCGCCGGGACGAGATCGCCGCCGTAGTGGTAGCTGCCGAAGCCGTGGCATTCCCAGTTGGACGGTGTCGGGATCGTGGCCCACTCCCCCGCGCGCCGGCCGGCCGTGACCTGGAAGTCCCAGTCGACGGTGTGGTCGGCGTCGCTGCCGGTGAGGAGCAGCGTTTCGGTCACCGGGCCGGTGCCGGCCGCCGCGGCGACTCCGGACGCCGGCAGTCCCGCCGCGGCCACGCCGGCCGCGCTGATCGCCAGAGCCTGACGACGGGTGAGTTCCACCAGGCCTCCCAGATCTAATCTGATATATGACACACCGTACAACGGGAGACACTCACTGAGCGGACAAGCAGCCGGACAAGTCTTGACGGCCGGCCGCGGGCCTGCGAAAGGTAGGAGCATGGTCCCTTCGAACGTCCGCCGCCGGCTGCGCCTCGGTGTCCTGACCGCGGTGATCGCCGCCGCTGCAGTAGTGGTCGCGCCCGCGACCGCCGCCACCGGCTCGACCGTGGTCGGCGTGGCTTCCGGGCGGTGCCTGGACGTCGTCGGCGCCGGCACCGCGGCGAAGACGCGCGTCAACATCTACGACTGCGTCGGGCAGGCCAACCAGGCCTGGACGTTCACGGCGGCCGGTGAGCTGCGGGTGTACGACGGCGCGATGTGCCTCGACGTCGCCGGCGCGAGCACCACCTCCCCGGCCGACGCGCAGATCTACCCGTGTAACGGCGGCGCCAACCAGAAGTGGCGGATCAACGCCGACGGCACCATCACCGGTGTCCAGTCCGGCCTCTGCCTGGACGTCACCGGCGCGGGCACCGCGAACAGCACCCTGGTCGGGTTGTACACCTGTAACGGCGGCGGCAACCAGAAGTGGCGGACCGCCCTCGGTGACACCCAGCCGCCGGGCGTGCCGGGCAACCCCCGGGTGAGCGACCTGGTCTGCGACGCCGTGACGTTCTCGTGGGACGCCGCCACCGACAACGTGGGGGTCGCGTTCTACGACGTCTACCACGACGGCCAGCTGATGAAGTCGGTGACCACGCTTTCCACCAGCCTCACCGTGGTCGGGGGCGTGACCTGGGGCCTGTACGTCAACGCGCGGGACGCCGCGGGCAACGTCTCACAGGCCAGCGCCACGGTGCCGGTCACGCCGCCGCAGTGCCAGCCGGACACCCAGGCGCCGAGCGCGCCGGCGAACCTCGCCGGCAGCGCGTCCGGCACGACGGTGACGCTGAACTGGACCGCGGCCACCGACAACATCGGCGTCCGCGCCTACGACGTCTACCGCGGCGGGGCCAAGGTCGGCGCGGTCACCGGGACGGCCACCGCGCCGCCCGCGACCACCTTCGTCGACAGCGGGCTGGCGGCGAACACGGCTTACTCGTACTACGTCGTCGCGCGGGACGCCCAGGCGAACGTGTCGGCGCCGAGCGCGGCCACGACCGTGACCACCGGCGCGGCCTGCGGCGACTCCGTGTGCGCGGTGACGCAGATCGCCACCGACACCGACATCCCGTGGGGCCTGGTGACCCTGCCGGACGGCACGATCCTCTACAGCAGGCGCGACGCGCACGACATCGTCCACCTGAACCCGGCCACCGGGGCGAAGACGTCGGTGGGCACGGTCCCCGGCGTGGACAACACCGACGGTGAAGGCGGGCTGCTCGGCCTGGCCGTCTCGGCCGGGTTCTCCGGCGATCACTGGCTCTACGTCATGCACACGTCGCCGACCGACAACCGGATCGTGCGGATCAAGCTGGAGAACGACCGGCTCGGCACCGAGCAGGTCCTGCTCAGCGGGTTGCTGCGCAACAAGTTCCACAACGGCGGCCGGCTGCGCTTCGGCCCCGACGGCAAGCTGTACGCCAGCACCGGCGACGCGCAGAACGGCGACAACGCGCAGAACAAGGCCAGCCTCAACGGCAAGGTCCTGCGGCTCAACCCGGACGGCACCGTGCCGTCGGACAACCCGTTCGGCAACGCGGTGTGGAGCTACGGCCACCGCAACCCGCAGGGGCTGGCGTTCGACTCCCAGGGCCGGTTGTGGGAGCAGGAGTTCGGCAACGCGGTGATGGACGAGACCAACCTGATCACCAAGGGCGGCAACTACGGCTGGCCGGCGTGCGAAGGCACCTCCGGGACGTGCGGCACCGCGGGCTTCATCGCCCCGAAGCGGACGTACTCGACAGCGGACGGCTCCTGCTCGGGCATCGCCATCGTCCGCGACGTGCTCTACGTCGCCTGCGAACGCGGCACCCGGATGTACCGCGAGGTGATCAGCGGCAGCGACCTGACGAACGTCCAGGCGTACTTCAACGGCACCTACGGCCGGTTGCGCACGGTCGAACCCGCTCCGGACGGCGGCCTGTGGCTGACCACGACCAACAACGGCGACAAGGACAGCATCCCGGACAACAGCGACGAGCGGATCTTCCACGTCGCGTTGGGCGGGTAGCCGTCGCGGTCAGATGAGCAGGCGGTGAGCAGCGGCAGCGCGATGAGGGTGATCAACGGCGTCCGGCGTGGGCTTCGTACCGACCCGGACGGTGCCGGCGAACGAGCGACAGACCCGGGCCCGCCGAGACGGTGGCCTACCGGTCCGAACTCGGCTGAGCCGCCAGCATCTGCCGACGGAACTCGGCGGGCGCCGGGCCCGTCTCCCGCTTGAAAACCTGGCCAAAATGCGACGCTCCGGGAAACCCCCACCGCGCGCCGATGGCGGACGCCGGTACGTGTGCCAGTGCCGGGTCGGCCAGGTCGAGGCGGCAGCGTTCGAGCCTGCGCTCGCGGATGTGGCGGGACACCGTCGTGCCGGTTCGCTCGAACAGGGTGTGCAGCGCCCGGGGTGAGACGAAGTGCGCGGCCGCGATCCCGCTCGGGTCGAGGTCCGCTTCGGCGAGGTGGGCGTCGATGTGGGCGAGGATGCGTTCGAGCAGGTCCTCCTGCCGAGGCCGCGCGGGGATGTGGTTGCCGAGTTCGCCGCGCAGCATCGTGCCGACGAGGGTCATCAGCGACCGGATGGCCGTGGGCCCGTGCGGGCCGAGCGCCTCGAGGTTGCGGTTGACGCTGAGCACCGTGCTCCACACCGTGTCGGTAAGACCCGGCGCGCACGCGAACGGCGTCGCCGTGATCTCGGCCAGCGGATCGTCCTGGCGGGGCGTGATCGCGGTCTTGGGGAACCGGATGCAGGTGGAGCGGTAGCCGTCGCCGACGGTCAGCGTGGCCGGTTTGCCCGAGTCGTACAAGGCGAACAGGCCGGGTTTCAAAAGCGCGACGCGGCCGTCCTGCGCGATGCGGATCTCGCCGGCGAGCTGCAGGGTGAGCACGTAGAACCCGGCGTCGGCGGCGCGGATCGTGCGGTGGTCGCGGTAGGCCGCGTGCCGTCCGGAGGCCATGTCGACGAAGCTGACGCCGTGCAGGTGCCGGTCGCGGACCCGGCCGGTGAACTGCTCCGGCCGGTCGCAGTCGAACTCGAAAGTCAGCACGCTGCGCCGGACGGCGTCCGCCCACGACGTGAGCGTGATCGGTCGCGGCGCCACGCCGGTGAACTGCGCTGGTAGCGATGTGAATGACGTCATCGTCATCTCCACGGTCGGTCCGCCCACGGTACCCAGGGGCCCCGCCGCGGACCAGTGCGCTGGTTCGACATCGCCGTGCGCTCTCGCGCCACACGCCGGCCGGCCGCGTTCCTACAGTTCGCCTCGGCGGACATCTCAGTGTGGAGGAGCCACCCATGACCTACGTGCAAGGTTCGCACCACGTGACGCTCTCCGTGGCCGACGCCCAGGAAGACGTCGACTTCCACGTCAAGATCCTCGGGATGCGCTTCATCAAGCGCACCGTCCTGTTCGACGGCTCCCTGCCGATCTACCACCTGTACTACTCCAACGCCGCGGGCGACCCGTCGAGCGTCGTCACGACCTTCCCGTGGGCGCAGGCCGGGTTCTTCGGCAAGCGCGGCACCAACCAGGCCCGCGAGGTCCTGCTGTCGGTCCCGGATCACTCGCTGGACTTCTGGCACGGCCGGCTGACCGACCACGACGTCGAGGTCACCGACGTCGAACGGTTCGGCAAGCGCCGGCTCGCGTTCCGGCACCCGTCGGGCATCGAATACCTGTTCGTCGGGAACAGCGGCGACGAGCGTGAGGGCCACCCGGGCCACGGGGTGCCGCCGGAGCACGCGATCCACGGCATCCACGGCATCGGGGTGCACATGGCCACGCCCGACCGCATGGTGGAGTTCGCCGGCGAGTCGTTCTTCGCCCAGGACGGCCTCGCCGAGGAGGGCGACGTCATCGGGCTGCGGATCGGCGACGCCAAGCACGGCAACCACCTCGAGATCACCGTCAACCGCACCGACGACCAGGGCACCTGGGGCTACGGCGCCGGCACCTACCACCACTTCGCGTGGAACGCCGACACCCTGGAGAACCAGGACGCGCTGAAGTTCTCGATCGAAGGACGCGGCTACACCGACATCTCCGAGCTCAAGGACCGCAAGTACTTCAAGAGCGTCTACGTGCGGACGCCGAGCGGCGCGCTGTTCGAGCTCGCCGTCACCCACGCCGACGGCGGCTGGACCTGCGACGAGTCCCCGCACGAGCTCGGGACGCGCTTCCAGCTGCCGGAACAGTTCGAGCACCGCCGCGACGAAATCCTGGGCCGGCTGGAACCGATCGACATCTGAGGGCGGCGGCCATGACGGCACCGCACGTCGCCGGCGGGCACGAGATCACCGTCCGGCGTGGACAGTTCTGGATACCCGGCGAGCGGGTGCGCACGGAACACGGGACGGTGCAGCGGGCGCCGCTGTTCGTGCAGTGGGAAGCGCCGCCGGGCGACGCCCATCCCGTCCCGCTCGTGCTCGTGCACGGGGGCGGCGGTCAGGGCACCGACTGGACCGGCACCCCCGACGGCAGGCCGGGGTGGGCGACCCGGTTCGTCGAGGCGGGCTTCGCGGTCTACGTCGTCGACCGCTGTGGGCACGGACGCTCGCCGTACCACCCCGACGTCGTCGGCCCGATGGGCGCGCCGTTCCCGTACGAGGCGGCGCAGGCACTCTTCCTGCCCGAGGAGGCGCGCGACGCGCAGACGCAGTGGACGTACGGGCCCGAGCACGTCGACCAGCTCCTCTGCCCGATGGGACCGCTGCCCGCCGACCTGGCCGAGTCGCAGCGCCTCGACGCGGACCGCCTGGGCAGGCTGCTCGACCTCGTGGGCGAGGCCGTGCTGGTGACCCATTCGGCCGGCGGTCCGGTCGGCTGGCTGACCGCCGACGCGCGGCCGGACCAGGTCGCGGCCATCGCGGCGATCGAGCCGATGGGTCCCCCGTTCGCGCGGTTCCCCGGGCTCGGCACGCTGACCTGGGGACTCACCAGCGCCGAGATCACCTACGACCCGCCGGCCGGCGACCCGGCCGAGGTCGGCGGGCGGCGCATCCCGGCGCTGGCGGGCAAGCCGGTCGCGGTGGTGACCGGCGGGGCGTCGGCGTTCGCCGGGTTCGCCCCGCGGGTCGTGGAGTTCCTGACCACCGCCGGCGCCCACGCCCAGCAGCTGCACCTGCCGGACTTCGGCGTCACCGGCAACGGGCACGGGCTGATCTTCGAGGCGAACTCGGACGAGACCGTGAAGCCCGTCATCGACTGGATCCTGGCCACGCTGAGCACCCGAGGAGGGACGTCATGAACCACCTGCACGTCAGCGACGAATTCGACGCGGTCGTGGCGCGGCTCGACGCGATCACGCCGCTCATCGAGGAAACCGCCGACCAGGGCGAGACACTCGGCCGCGTCCCCGACGAGACCGCGAAGGCCCTGACCGGGACCGGCGCGTTCAAGGTCGGCATCCCCCGCGAACTCGGCGGCTACGAGTTCTCACCACGCCAGGTGATCGACACGATCGCCAAACTGTCCTCCGCGGACGCTTCGGTGGGCTGGGCCTTCATGGCCGTGCAGATGGTCACCGGCACGACGGCCGCCTACCTCGGCCCGGAGGCCGTCGCGGACCTGTACCCGGACGCCGGCCACGGCGACCACACGCTCATCGCGGGCCAGGGCACCAAGCTCGGCACCGCCGTGCGCACCGACGGCGGCTACCGCATCAGCGGGCACTGGCACTTCGCGTCCGGGATCTCGATGGCGACCCACATCCACACCGCCGCGCTCTGCGAGGAAACCGGCGAGGCACTGGTCTTCACGCTGCCCAAGGAACAGGCCACCGTGATCGACAACTGGGACGTCATGGGCCTGCGGGCGACCAGCAGCCACGACTACGTGTGCGAGGACGTTTTCGTGCCGGAGAGCCACGTCTACGGCATCGCGACCACCGACGTCCGGCACGGCGGCGCGATCTACCGCATGGGACTGGCGAACATGGCCGGCGTCTGCCACACGGGCTGGGCGCTCGGCGTCGGCCGCCGGATGCTCGACGAGATGAAGGTGCTGGTGGCCAAGAAGACCGGCAGCCGGGGCGCGTCGGTCGACACGCAGCAGTTCTACGCCGAGTACGCCCAGGCCGAGGCGAAACTGCGCGCGGCGCAGGCGTGGGCGACGGAGGTCTGGGCGGACAACGAAGCCACCCTGGACCGCGGCGAACCGCTGGACACCGACCAGGAGACGCTGACGCGGCTGATGCTCAACAACACCACGTGGTCGGTGCACGCCGTGGGCCAGACCGTCTACAAGTGGGCGGCGACGGCGGCCCTGCGCCACGGTGTCCTGCAACGGTTCTTCCGCGACCTGCACGCCGGCACCCAGCACATCACGTCCAGCCCGGTCGTGCTGCAGAACTGCGGAAAGCTGCTCAGCGGCCTGGCACCCGGCGCGCGGTGGGTGTTCCTCGATCTCCAGGAAGCGCCGTGACCCCCTCGCTCACCGAGTGGGGCGCTCCGGCGGATCGGGCGGCGCTGGCCGTTCTCGCCGTGCACGGCCGCGGCCAGGACCCGGCCTTCATGCAGGCGACGGCTGAGCGGCTCGGCACGACGTCAGCGCGGTTCTTCGCGCCGGAAGCCGAGGGCAACACGTGGTACCCGCTGTCGTTCCTGGAGCCGGTCGAGCGCAACCAGCCGGCGCTGGACCGGTCGGTGCGGGTGCTGGAAGCGTGCCTCGACCGGCTCGCCGAGGCCGGTTTCGGCAGTGAACGTATTGCGCTGTGGGGCTTTTCCCAGGGCGCCTGCCTGCTGTCGCACCTGGTGCTGAGCGCCCCGCGGCCGGTGGCCGGACTCGTCCTGTTCACCGGCGGCTACCTCGGCACGACGCCGCCGGCGCCGGACGACCGGTCCCTGCGCGGAGTTCCCGTGGTGCTGCGGAGCATCGAGGACGACCCGTGGGTCCCCCGGCACCGCGTCGAGGAGACGGCCGCGCAGCTGCGGCGGGCGGGAGCGGAGGTGGACCTGCGCATCGACCCGGGCACCGACCACATCATCACCGACGAGGCCTGCGCGACGGCCACCGAGCTGCTCGACACGGTGGCCGCATCCAGCTCAGCGGGAACGCGGTGACGGTAGGCCCGGGCGATCGCCCCGGTCTCATCCGGTGACGACGAGCCTCCTGCCGCGCAGGTCGGTTCGTTGCCAGGCTGTCTCGATGTCGCCGAGCGGGACGCGCTCGATCCCGACGACGAGTTCCCCCTCGCGCGTCCACCGCACGATCTGGCCGTACGCATCGGCCACGGCCTGTCCGTCCAGGCCCTTGCCGACGCCGTAGACCTCTACCCCCGAGGTACGGACACTGTCGGCGGAGAGCGCGATCCGGGCTCCGGCCAACTCCCCGGCCTGGACGAGGCGAGTGGCTTTCGGCCGGCCGATCCGGCTCGGCACCAGCGCCTTGAGCAACAGTTCCGTCGGGCGCCCCCACAGGAAGTCGAGCACCACGTCGTAGCCGTCGCCGGCTTCAGCTGCGAAGGCGTCCGTGAGCTCGTCGTCGGCCACCGCGGTGTTGATCACCGCGTCCGCACCCAGGCCGATGACCTCGGCCAGCGCGTCGTCGTCGCGGCCGGTCGCCACGACGCGTCCCGCGCCGAGCAGCCGGGCGACCTGCACCGCAAGCCGTCCCGCGACGCCGGTCGCGCCCTGGACCAGGACGGTCTCGCCAGGGGTGAAACCGGCCGCGGTCCTGATCGCGAAGCCGGTCACGGCGGAGGAGATCACGACCGCGACGGCCGGGTCGATCCCCTCGGGCGCCGGGGTCGTGTTCCCTACCGGGACAACGGTGCGCTCGGCCAGCGCGCCGAAGGGCGGGCGCGGCTGGCTGAACCCGACCAGGGTGCCGTCGGGCAGGGTGCCGATCCCGTCGAACGCGACCACCGCGGGAAGCTCGGGGAGGAAATGGCGAGCGGCGAAGTGGGTACCCGCCGCGACGGCCTTGTCGACGTTCTCCACCGCGACGGCGTCCACCTCCACCACGACCTCGCCTTCGCCCGCGACCGGATCGGGGAAGTCCTCGTACCGCGGCACGGCCCCGAACTCGTGCAGGACCGCCGCTTTCACCGCTGATCACCCCGCCGCGCGAACAGTCCGCCGATCCAGTTCTGCCACGCCACCAGGACCCGCGGCGGTCGGGCGTGCTGCCCGTTCGGGGTGGACAGCGACCGGTGGTGCCCGCCGTGGTGGTGCCGGTTCCGGCGGTCCGCTTCGGAGTGCGGGGGCATCCCCGGCAGCTGGTGCAGGTGCCCGTGGAGCCGTTCGGTGATCGATGCCGACATGAAGTCCTCCTGGTGATCGCTTGTTCGTATCACGTACGAACAGCATAATCGTATCACGCACGAACAAGGCGAGGACAGGAAAAATGGCGAAGACGGACGGCAGCGACTTGATCTGGCTGCGACCGCAGCCCCACGAGCGCCGGCCGCGGTTCACCCGCGAGCAGATCACCGCCGCCGCGGTGCGGGTCGCGGACGCCGAAGGCTTCGGGGCCGTCACGATGAAGCGCGTCGCCGCCGAGCTCGGGGCGGGCACGATGAGCCTCTACTACTACATCCGCACCAAGGCCGACCTGGTCGCACTGATGCAGGACTCGATCCTCGCCGACCTCCTCATCCCCGACGACGAACTGCCCGCGGACTGGCGCGACGCCGTCACCGTCATCGCCCGGCGCACCCGTGACGTCCTGCTCGCCCACCCGTGGTCCATCGCGTCGCTCGACGACGCCCAGTTCGGCCCGAACGCCATGCGCCACATCGAGCAGTCGCTGGCCGCGCTCGACCGGCTCGAGCTGGACCCCGCGGCGAAGCTGTCGCTCTGGGGGATCGTGGACGACTACGTGTTCGGCAGCGCCCTGCACACCATCGAGACGCGCACCCGCATGGCCCAGGCCGAGCACAATCCCCGGCTGGTCGCCGACGCCCTCACCTACGGGCAGCAGCAGCTCGCCACCGGGCAGTTCCCGCGCCTGGCGGCTCTCTATCAGCAACAGTCAGGGACCGACCGACCCAGCGACATCGCGGCAGCGGACCCGCTCACGGTCCAGTTCGAGCACGGCCTCGTCGCTCTTCTGGACGGGCTCACACGCGATGTGCGGCACGCTCGATGATCGACGTAGCGCGTGCGGGACAAGTCCGCGAGACTGCCTCGATGGCTTCCGAATACGTCCAGAGCGAGCAGTTCCGCGGTGCCCGTATCCACCTGTGCGACCTCACCGGCCTCGAGATCCGCGATTGCGAAGTGACCGGCCTGAAGATCGTCGACTGCTACGGCAGCGACGTCTACCTGGGTGGCGCCTTCGAGCGCCTCGTCGTCAACGACGTCGACGTGACCGCCTACGTCGAGGCCGAGCTCGACCGCCGGCACCCCGCACGGGCGCTGGCACGGGATGCGGCGTCCCCCGAGGACTACCGGGCCGCCCTGGACGCCATCGAGACCCAGTGGAGCGCGACGCTCGACCGGGCGAGGCTGTTGCCCGAAGCCAAACTCCACGAGCGGGTCGACGGCGAGTGGTCCTTCGTCGAGACACAACGGCATCTGCTGTTCGCCTGCGACGCCTGGCTCGGCAACTCCGTGCTCGAGGAGGACGCGCCCTACCACCCGCTGGGCTTCCCCGCCGGCGGGACCCCGCCCGAAGAGGCAGCGAAGCTCGGCCTCACCCTCGAAGCCACCCCGACACTCGACGAGGTGCTCGCGCCGCGGCTCGCCCGCATGGCCGCGATGCGACGCGTCGTCGACGGGCTCACCACGGCCGAGCTCGACCGGGTGTGCGGCCGCAAGCCCGCCGACCCGTATCCCGAGCAGGAGTACGTCGTGCGCCGCTGCCTCAAGGTCGTGCTGAAGGAAGAAGCCGAGCACCACCGTTACGCGGTGCGCGACCTCGCGGTGCTCGAGGCCGGTTGACACCCGATGCAGGAAACCCGCCACCACTCCGTCCCGTCCGGGACGACACCGCAGGGCGGAGGCTGGCTCCCGCACGGCTATCACCTGGAAAGCCACTCCCACCCCGATGGGCAGCTGGTGTACGCGGCGGCCGGAGCCTTCGCCACCACGACCGAGTACGGGACGTGGGTGGCTCCCGCCGACCGGGTCACGTGGACGCCGCCGGGTTTCGAGCACTCGCACCGTTTCTACGGCCGGACCGACGCCCGCATCGTCGCCGTCCCGTCCGGCGAGTGCGACGACCTCGTGGCATACCCGTGCGTGTTCGCGGTGTCGCCGCTGCTGCGGGAGGGCATTCTGGCGCTGACGGGTCGCCGGGCGAAATCCGCCGACGCCGACCGCCGGCTGCGGGCGGTGGTGGTCGACGAACTCGGCGAGATTCCCGAGCAGTCGCTGCACCTGCCCGAGCCTCGCGACGACCGGCTGCGCGCCGTCACCGATCTCCTGCACGCCGATCCCGGCCGGAACACGACCCTGGCCGAGCTGGGGCGGGCCGTCGGGGCGAGCGAACGCACCCTCAGCCGCCTGTTCCACACCGACCTCGACATGAGCTTTCACCGCTGGCGCACCATCCTGCGCATCCACCACGCCCTGATCCGGCTCACCGAGGGTGTGTCCGTCACCGACACGGCGATCACCTGCGGGTGGTCGAACCCGTCGACCTTCATCGAAGCGTTCACCGCCGTCATCGGGCAGACCCCCGGGCGCTACCAAGCCGATCTGCGCGAGCGAGGCCGGTAGGACCAGGTTGGCGGGTTTCCGTCATCGAACGTCCGGTTATCGGTAGACCGCAATCGTCCGCACGTCCACAGTGGAGATCGACAGTTTCACGCGTCGACGATCATTCTTCACGGGGAAAACAATGACACAGGCAGACGAGAACACCACCGTGGTCGTCGTGGGCGGCGGGGTCGCCGGGCTCGCGCTCGGCACCTTCCTCCTGCGCAGCGGAATCGGTTGCGTCATCTTGGAAAAACACAGTCGCGAATACGTCGAGCACCGGCAACGGGCCGGCTCTCTCGACGCCCGCGGGGTGCGCATGCTGCACGAATGGGGGGCAGGAGAGGTCGTCGAAGGACCCGGCCACGATTCCTCCGACGCCGCGATGCCGCTGTTCATCGACGGCGAGAAGCGCGAATGGAAAATGGACGACTACGAGGACGCCGAAGGGGCTTTCATCCCCCAGCAGATCCTCGTCCGCAATCTCATCAGGACATTCCTCCGCGACGGCGGTGACCTCCGTTTCGAAGCCGGGGACATTTCGCTGGACGACCTCGACACCGGGAACCCCCAGGTCCGCTACCGGGACGCCGCGGGCACGGCCAGGGTGATCGGCTGCGACTTCGTCGCCGGCAGCGACGGCTACCAGGGCGTCAGCAGGACGGCCATCCCCGACGGCTTCCTCACCTGCCACACCCACGAGTTCGGGTACGCCTGGCTGACCGTCATGACGGCCGTGCCGGCCGACCCGCCGGCCGTGATGGCGGTGCACTCCCGGGGTTTCGCCGCACAGATCACCCGCGGACCGGACGCGAGCCGCGTCTACCTGCAGTGCGCGGTCACCGACACCGTCGACGACTGGCCGGACGACCGCATCTGGAGCGAACTGGGAGCACGGTTCGGCGCACCCGTGCGGAAGGGGCCGATCACCGTCAAGCAGGTCGTGCCGCTGCGCGGTGTGGTGTTCAGCCCCATGGGCTACGGCAGGCTCCACCTCCTCGGGGACGCGGCGCACCTGATTTCCCCGATGAGCGCGGAGGGGATGAGCCTCGCGCTGCACGACGCCGAGGTCCTCGCCCGCGCGGTCGTCCACCAGGTCGAGAAGGACGATCCGAGTCTGCTGGAGAGCTACTCGGACACCTGCCTGACCCACGTCTGGGACCGCCAGGCAGCCGCGGTCGCGATGACCGACACGATGCACGACTCCGGTGACGCCTCCTACCGCGGGCAGTTCCTCAAGCAGGTCGCCCGGGCCAACCTGGAGGAGTTCCTCCGGCCGCGCACGCCGAAGAGCTGAGCACGCGCACGATCGGGCTCGAAGCGGTCGGGGCCGCGCTCAAGCGCCTGGACGCGGCTCGGACCACTTGATCCGTTCGACGAGCTCGTCGCGGTACTCCCGCACCGCCTGCAACTCCGGTTCGTCGCCGGTCGCCCGCTTCAACGCGCCTTCCAGGATCTTCAGCCCCTGGCGTTCGTCGCCGCGGGCGTCCGCCTGCCTCGCGGCGTTCTCCATGGCTTTGGCGAGCTTGGTCCGCGCCTCGGGTTCCTGGGCGGCCTGGTGGATCCGGATCCAGTTGCCGCCCGGATCGACGACGGTGAACCCGGTGTACCGGTCGTTGCGCAGCCGCGGCCGGGTCATGCGCGGGATGCCGGAGACGAGCAGTTTTCCGTGCACGGACCGCATTCCCGCCGCGAAGGCCTCGAACAGCTCGCCGGTGTCGGCCACGACGACCAGGCACGTGCTGTACGACTGCGCCGGGTCGTAGTCGTCCATGCCGAAGAAGTGCAGGTTGAGGTCTTCCCGTCGCAGCGCGACGTGCGGGTTCGGCCGCGTCTGCCGGTAGGTGATCTCGAAGCCGAGCATTTCGTAGAACGATGCGATCTCGTCGATGGAGGGACAGGGCAGGAGCGGAATGGTCAGTTCGTTCGCCACCGTCCGAAGGTAAGGCCGGACACGGCGAAACGACACGGAGCTATTTGCTGGTGCGAACACCACTTCGCGTAACGCGAGAAGCTCGCCGGCGGTCACGCTGACGCCCGGATGGCTCCTGGCGATCGACCGCCGGGGTTCAGGAAAGGGCGGCGGCGAGGTGCGGGACCCCCTCGCCGGACAGCTGCGGCAGCGCCGCGGTGCGGCCGGTGGCGATCAGCAGCAAGGCGCTGATCGGTCCGGTCACCCGCGGACCGGTGCCCGCCGACCAGTCCACGTCCGTGGCGACCAGCCCGAACCCGCGCACGATCCGCACCGTCGGCAACGGCGGCGGCCAGCGCATGGCCAGTGTGCGTCCCGCCGAGGCCGCTGCGGCGTCCGGGGGCATGTCCAGCCGGAAGCCCAGCGGCAGGGCGATGTCCTGGCTGTGCACCATGACGTCGGTGAGCGGTTCCAGCTCGGTGACGCCCAGGGTCTTCCGGCGTGAGCCGGCCATGGTGCGGAGCTCCGCCGTGAGCCGGCCGGTGGTCCAGGAGGTGGCGCGCCGGCGGGCGGCGTGCTGGATCGTGCGGTCCATCGTGCCGCGCCAGTGCATCATCGTGCCAAGCACGTCGCGCGGGCCGAGCTGTTGCAGGGTCAGGTGTGCGGCCACGTCTTTCACCGTCCACCCGGCACACAGCGACGGGTGCTGCCACTGCTCGTCGGACAGCTCGTCGAGCAGGCCGGCGAGACTTCGCCGTTGGTCGCCGATGACCTGCCAGACCCGCTCGTGGCCCAGTCCGGCAGAAGCTTTGCGGGTCATGACCGTTCCTCCGTTCCCGGCGGTCGGATGACGCGGGGGACGAGTTCGGTGATCTCCGCCGTCGGGCCGAACTCGGGGTCCGGGTTGGCGAGCTGGTGCAGCACCAGGCCGGTGAAGTGGTTCATGATGAGCGGGGCCTCGCGTTCCGGGTCGGTGGAGCCGGCGATGCGCATCCAGTTCAGGAACCAGGCGAGGACACGGGCGCCGCCGTCGGTGAGCTTCTGTCGCAGTGGCGGGTGGTTCGCCGCCTCGAGGAGGATCGCGTACCGCGCCACGGTCAGGTCCCGGTGCCGGCCGGCCGCTTCGCGGGCCGCCTCGACCAGCGTCTCGGCCAGCTTGGCCGGAGTGGTGGGCGCGGTGGTCGTGGCGATCTCCTCCCAGATGGCCCGCTCCCGCTCCATGATCCGTTCGGTGACGGCCTCCAGCAGCACGTCCCGGCTGCGGAAGTGGTTGGAGGTGGAACCCGCCGCCAGCCCGGCGGCGGCGTCCACGGCCCGGTGGGTGAGCCCGTGGATCCCGGAGCCGCCGAGTACGGCGATCGCGGCATCGAGAAGCTGCTGACGGCGGTTGACCATGCCGCGATACTACAATAGTAGTACCCCTAACAGCAAATACTGTATTTCGGACTACGATGGTAGTTGTGGTGCCCGCCTGGTCCGCTGACGAAGCCGTTACTCAGGGCGGGAAAGAGGCTTCTTGAAGAAGACCGCCGAGTCGTCGTAGCCGAGGGCGCGGTAGAAGTCGCCGGCGCGCCGGGTCGCGAGGGCGAGGTAGGCGGCGCCGGCCTCGGCGGCCCATGCCTCCGCCCGTTGCATGAGTTCACGACCGACGCCGGCGCCTCGGGCCCGTTCGTCGACCATGAGTTCTTCGACCCAGGCCACCGGCCCGTTCGCGAACAGCGTGGTGTGGTTGTGGGCGAGCAGGTACCCCGCCACGTCCGTCCCCGGCGTGTCCGCGACCAGAACGAGGCTTCCCGGCGTGGTGAGCAGGATGCCGAACGACGCGTCGAAGGCAGCGCGTTCCGGCCGGAACGACGTGGCGAACTCCCGCACCAAGGACCAGACGCGGTCGCGATCAGCGGGTCGAGCCTGCCGCACCACGTGGTCAGCCATCACTCGTCGAGACTCTTGAGTACTACCGCAAAGCGAGTCAGCATCAGGAAACCGTCCAGGGAAAGGCGTTCGATGTCAGACGATAGCCGACGGCTGCGTTTCGGATCCGGGAAACGCACGGCCGGTGTTCGTCCTCACCGTCGATGGCGACGACCTGACCCGATCGGGCCAACGCCGCCGCCACCGGGGATCATCTGTCCATGCCGACATCATCACCGCGGGCGCGGGTCCAGCGGACCGAACGCTGGTTCCTCCGACGCGGGACCCCGACGATGATCGCCGGCTACGGCTTCGCCGAACACATCCTGCCGCGGATGCTGCCCGCACTCGCCTTCGTCATGCTCGCCAGCCTCGCCTGGCTCGTGCCGCTCAAAACCGCCGGCTCCGGCCGGTGGGTCCTGCTCGGCGTCGTCATCGCCGTGACCATCGCCGCCTGGGTCACGATCTCGCTGTTCGTCCGGCGCCTCCCCCGCTTCTCGCGCGCCGCGACCATCGCCGTCCTCACCACCTACGCCGCGATGCCGGTCGCCGTCCCGCTGCTGCAGCTCGCCTTCGACGGCGCCATCACCCTTCCCGGCGCCCGCGCGCTCGGCGTTCTCGCCTTCCTCGTCTTCTTCGCCGCCGCCTTCGCCGCCACCTACCTCGGCACCACCTACGGCTTCGGCACCCTCCTGCGCCAAGCCATCCGGCAAGCCGTCACCGATCTCCGCAACAGCGTCCAAGTCCTCGGGCGCGCCCTGCCCGTCCTACTCTTCGTCACCCTGTTCCTCTTCTTCACCGGCGAGCTCTGGCAGCTGATGAACCAGCTCGACTGGTGGCGCCTCGCCCTCGTCGTCGCCCTCTTCGGCGCCGTCACCGTCCTCGCCGCGGCCGCCCGCCTGCGCGAGGAGATCGGCCGCGTCGAACAGGACTTCAGCCCGCCCATGCTGACCGCCGCCTGCGCCGGCACGCCGCTGTCCGCCGTCACCCTCGACGGGCCCATCCGCGCGGTCAGCCTCAGCGGACGCCAGAAGCGCAACCTGCTGCTGGTGCTCGCCACCCGCCAGCTGGTCCAGGCCGCGGTCATCGGGCTCGCCCTGTTCGCCTTCTTCGTCCTCCTCGGCGTGATCATCGTGACCCCCGCCGCCGCCGAGCAGTGGATCGGCGCGAAACCGGCGATCTCCCCGCTGCTGCCCGGCGTCCCGGTCGCCCTGCTGCGCAACGCCACCCTGCTCGCCGGGTTCGGCAGCATGTACTTCGCGGTCACCTCGATGAGCGACACCGAGCACCGCAAGCAGTTCTTCGCCCCCCTCATCGACGAAATCGAACGCACCCTCGCCGTCCGCGCCGTCTACCTCACCCTGCACCGGGACTCCGTTTCGCCCTGACCGCCCCCGGTACACCCAAGCGTCGCCCAGCCACTGTCCTAAGTGGACCGACTCCGGTGCGGCGGGACGTCGTGCCCGCGAGGATGGAGTCGAGCCCCTCCAGGCGGTACGGTCCGTCCTGGAGGGTGCCATGAACGTGCGTTCCTACCCGTTCGGTCCGGTGGCCGGGCTGGAGATCGACCCGGCATACGGCCGGTTGCGCGACGACGAACCGCTGGCCCGTGTGAAGCTCCCCCACGGTGAGGAGGGCTGGTTGCTCACCCGGTACGACGACGTCCGCCTCGCGCTCGGCGACACCAGGTTCAGCCTCGCCCAGGCGGCCGTGCGGGACACCCCGCGGCTGGGCCCGCAGCGGATGGGCGCGATCCTGACCGACCTCGACCCGCCGGACCACACCCGGCTGCGGCGGCTGCTGGCGCACGCGTTCACCGTGCGCCGCGTCGAACAGCTGCGCGCGGGCGCGGAACGCCTGGCGGGCGAGCTGGTGGACGAGATGGAGAAGACCGGTCCGCCCGTCGATCTGCTGACGGCGCTGGCGGTCCCGTTGCCCGGCCTCATGGTCTGCGAACTGCTCGGCGTTCCGTACGAAGACCGTGACCACTTCCAGGAGCTGGCCGCGGCGTTCATGTCCGTCACGGCGCTGACCGACGACGAGAAGATGGCGCGGCTGGGTGAGCTCGGCGGCTATCTGGCCGGACTCGCCGACCTGCGTCGCGAACGCCAGGAAGACGACCTGATCAGCGCACTCGTGGTGGCGCAGGAGGACGGCGACCGGCTCACCGCCGACGAGCTCGTGCAGCTGACGGTGATGCTGCTCGGCGCCGGGTACGACTCCACGGCGAGCCAGATCGCGAACTCCGTCTACGCCCTGCTGCAGTTCCCCGACCAGCTGGAGCTGCTGCGCTCCCGGCCCGAGCTGATGCCCGGCGCCGTCGAGGAACTGCTGCGCTGGATCCCGGCGCAGGAGGTCTCCGACATCCTCCCCCGGTACGCGCTGGAGGACGTGGAGCTGAGCGGCGGCACCGTGCGCGCGGGTGAACCCGTGCTGCTGGCCAAGCACGCGGCCAACCGCGACCCGCGCCACTTCCCCGATCCCGACCGGCTGGACGTGACCAGGAACGCCAAGGGACACCTGGCCTTCGGCCACGGGCCGCACCACTGCATCGGGGCCCAGCTGGCGCGCATGGACATCCAGGTGGCGTTGACGGCGGTGCTGGCACGGTTCCCCGGACTGCGGACGGCGGTGCCCGACGACGAGATCGAGTGGAGGACCGGCATGGCGCTGCGCGGGCCGATCACCTTGCCGATCAGCTGGTGACGCGGCCCGGCCGGGGTCTCACGTGTTCGACGGCCGCGGCCGGGCTACTCCCAGCACCCGATGCAGTCGGGCCGGGACACCGGCCCGGCCGGCTGTGCCGCGGCCGCCGGGGCGACCGCCAGGACCGCCGCGACGACCGCGAGGCCGGCGAGCGTGAGGATCTTCTTCATTTCTCCCCCTTGTGGTGAACAGCGGAAACTCGAGTACGCCCGGCGCGGGCGGCGCCCAGCCGGCCGAGCTGACGCTCGACCCGTTCGCCCTCTTCGACCCGGCCCTGACCCCGGTACAGCTCCAGGGCTTCCTGCCACGCTTCGCGCGCTTCGCCGGTCCGGCCGAGGGCTGCGTGGGAAACGCCGAGGTGGTCGAGCGTTTCGGCGGACGCCGGGAGGTGGCCGAGACCGCGTCGGAGGGTGAGCGCCCGGCGGTGGAGGTGGATGGCCTCGTCGTGGTTGCCCGCGTCCTGTTCGAGGCGGGCGAGCCGGTCGAGGCTGTCGGCCTCCCCCGCCGCGTTGTCGTGGTCGCGATGCAGGGTCAGGGCGGCGTCGAAGTGGTCGCGCGCGGCGTCGTGGTCACCGAGCCGGGCGGCGTGCCGGCCGACCGCGTTGTGCCCGTGGGCCGTGCACACCGGCAGGCCGAGGTCCTCGAACAGGCGCAACGCGCGGTGGGCGTGGGTCAGCGCCAGCTCGTCGTCGTGCCGCTCCAACGTCCGGGCGAGTGCCTGGTGGACGTGGCCCAGTTCGTAGCGGTCGTCGTGGTCTCCGGCGAGGCCGATGGCCTGCCGCAGCTGCCGGGCCGCCTCCTCGCGCAGTCCCGACGCGGCGCACGCGCGCCCGAGGTGCCGGCGGGCGACGAGCGCCGGAGCCCGGCCCGGCAGCGACGTCGCCGCGTGGACCGCCGCCCGCCATCCCGCGAGACGATCGTGGCGGTGGCCTCGCCGCTGGCGGGCCGTGTCGGCCGACAGGGCCAGCCACCACACGATCTCGTGCCGGTCCCGGCTCGCGGCGGCGTCCTGGGCCGCGAGCAGGGTGGCGCGCTCGGCTTCGAACCACACCATGGCGGCCTCGGCATCGGGCACCTCGAGGATGTGCGGACCGGGCTCGGGCGGCGGGAGGTCGACGACGCCGCGATGCGTGTCCAGCACCAGACCGGCGTGGTAGGCGGTGTGGGCACAGAAGTCGAGAACCCGGCGCACCGCGGCGTCCCGGACGTCCTCGGGCAGCTTCCGCGCGATTTCGGCCGCGTAGGCGCGGACCAGGTCGTGCATCCGGTAGCGGCCGTCCGGGTCGTGCTCGAGCAGCGACATCTGCTCGAGGCCGCGCAGCACGGCCCGGGCGCGTGCCGGCGGCAGCCCGGTCAGGTTCGCCGCGGTGGCCAGGGCGGCGTCCGGTCCCGGCGCGAGGGCCAGCAAGCCGAACGCGGTGGCCTGGTCCTCGGTCAGCGCGTCGTACGACGAGGACAGCACCGCGGACAGGCTCGCGGCCGGGTCGTCGTCGGCCAGGCCGTCGAGGCCCGACTCCCGCAGCTCCCCGGCCAGGACGGACAGCCGCGTCCCGGCCCGGCCGGCGAGCACGCTCAACGCCAGCGGCAGGCCACCGCAGACGCCCACCAGGTCGTCGACCGCCTCGCGCTCGGCGTCGACCCGGGCGGCGCCGAGCCGGGCGGCCAGCAGCTCGCGGGCGTCCGCCGCGGGGAGGACACCCAGCGCGACGCTGCGGGCGTCGTGCGCCGCGACGAGGCCCGCGAGCCCGTTGCGGCTGGTCACGACCACGGCGCAGGACGCACCTCCGGGCAGCAGCGGCACGACCTGGTCGGTGCCGGCGGCGTTGTCGAGCACCACCAGCAGCCGCTTGCCCGCGGTCAAGGTGCGGAACAACGCCGACCGGCCGTGCGGGTCCGGCGGAATCGACGCCGGCTCGACTCCGAGCGCGGTGAGGAAGCCGAAGAGCGCCGCGGCCGGGGTCATCGGCGCGCCGGCGCCGAAGCCGCCGAGGTCGGCGAAGAGCTGGCCGTCCGGGAACCGGTCGGCCCGGCGGTGCGCCCAGTGCAGGACCAGCCAGGTCTTGCCGAGCCCACCGGTGCCCCGGACGACGGCGAGCATCATCGTTCCGCCGGCCGTCGCGGCGTCCAGCGTGGCGTCGAGCCGGTGAAGATCGCCGGCGCGGCCCACGAACGACGCGGGCGCGGCCCGGAGCTCACGCGGCACCGCCGAGCGCGGCGGTGGGCCCGGCTTGCCGGCCCCGGCGGTCAGGAGCCGGCGGTGCAGCTCCTGCAGCGCGGCGCCGGGGTCGGCGCCCAGCTCCTCGACGAGGCGGGCACGCACCCGCCGGTAGTGGTCCAGCGCCTCGGCGGTCCGCCCGGCCTGGTGCAGCGCCAGCAGGAACTGGCCCGCGATGCGTTCGTCCAGCGGGTGCGCCTCGGCGCGCGCCGCCAGCTCGTCCACGACGTCCTCCCCCAGCCCCAGCCGGAGCTGGGCATCGGCGAGATCCCGCGCCGTGGCCAGCCGTTCCCGTTCCAGCTGCTCGCGTTCGGCTTCGGCCCAGTCGCCCGCGAGCCCGATCAGCGCTTCTCCCTGCCACAGGCCCACTGCTTCCGTCAGCAGCGCCGTCGCGCGCTCCTCGTCGGCGCGGGCACTCGCCCGCAGCTCGCGACACCGGAGTAGGTCCACTGTGGACACTTCGGGCTCGGTCACCAGGACGTAGCCGCCGGAGCGGCGGGCGAGGGCGACTCCGTCGGCGCCGGCCAGCGCTGCCCGCAACCGCGAGATGTAGCCGTGCAGGGTGGTCCGTGTCCGCGACGTCGCGCCGGCGCCCCAGACGCGCTCGATCAGCCGGTCCGCGCGCACCACCTGACCCGCTTCGAGTGCCAGCACCGCGAGGACGCATCGCTGCCGCGGGGTGCCGAGGTCGATCGGACGCCCGTTCACGAGCACGTCGACCTGGCCCAGCAACCGCACCACCGTGCCCACGGGCCGTCCCCCCTCGGCAAGTCCCCGTCCCAGGGTAGCCGACCAGGCGTTACAAGCTCGCCTGCAGAAATCCTGACGAACGCCCGGACACGATCATCGGCGATGCCGGCCCCAGCCGGCACGGAAGGGGAGCATGACGATGAACAGACTGAAGCGACGGCTCGCGTCGGCGATCGCGGTCTCCGGGATCGTGGCGACCGCGGTGCTCGGCGGGGCGGCCACCGCGTCGGCGACCGACCCGGCCGACGCCCCACCCGGGTACGCCGGGCCGTACGCGACGTGCAACGGCGCGGCGCTCCCGCCCCTGCAGCTGTCCGGGACGCCCGGCTACGTCCAGCTCTGGCTCGACCGGTCCGGCAGCGGCACCTGGTGCGCGAAGACCTTCGACAACCTCGCGGGCGACCACCACACCGAGATCATCCTCCAGCGGGCGGACTGGCAGACCCGCTGGTACGACTCGGGGACGTATTCGACCTACGCGGGCGGCATCTACGTCTCCGGCGCGAACACCCACTGCACGCGCGTCTACGGGGAGGTCACGGTGAACGGGGTAGCCCACCGGCTCCCGACCAGCGATGGCTGGGTGACGGTCTGCGCGAACTAGCGCGGGGGCGGGTTCCCGGCACGTTCGCCGTCCGGTGAGCGTGCCGGGGACCGGGGTGGAGCTGTGCACGAACCTCGGGGTATGCCCTGGATGACCGCTACGGACGAATGCGGATGATCGTCTTGCCCTTGACCCGCTCCGCCGGGTTGAAGGCGGCGACGGCGTCGTCGATGGCGGCAACCCGGCCGATGTTCGGCTTCAGCCTGCCCTCCCGAACCCGCCGGACGATCTCGCCCAGCTGACCGCGGTCGGCTTCGACGACGAAGTCGACCGCCCAGCCGTCGGCGGGCCGCGCCTCCGGCGGACCGGCGATCGTCACCAGCGTTCCCCCGGCCCGGACCAGGTCCGCCGAGCGCTTCTGGATGTCCCCGCCGAAGACGTCGAAGACGAGGTCCACTCCGCCGACCTCCTCCAGCGAGTCGTGCTCGAGGTCGACGAACTCCCGCGCCCCGAAGTCGAGCGCCGCCTCACGGTCGGCGGCGCGCCCGGTGCCGATGACGTACGCGCCCGCCTCGCGCGCGAGCTGCGCCACCATCGAACCGACCCCGCCGGCCGCCCCGTGCACCAGGACGCTCTGCCCCGCCTCGACGCGGCCGTGCACGAACAGCCCCTGCCACGCGGTCAGGCCCGAGATCGGCAGGCTCGCCCCGACCGTGAAGTCGACGTCCCCTGGCAACGGCGCGAGGTTCCGCGCCTCGACGGCCGCGTACTCCGCCAGCGTGCCGTCGCGGGTCCAGTCGGTCAGGCCGAACACCCGCTGTCCCACCGACAACCCCCGCGTGCCGTACCCGAGCGCGCTGACCACGCCGGCCAGCTCGTGCCCGGGCACCGACGGCGTCCGGTCGCGGCCGAGCCGGTCGGCCCAGGCCGAGGGCCACGTCAGCTCACCCGGGGTGAACCCCGACGCGTGCACCTCGACGAGGACGTCGTTGCCCGCCGCCTCCGGTCGCGACCGCTCCGCCACCGTCATCCCGGCCGTTCCCGCGGCCTGGTCCGTCACCACGATCGCCTTCATCCCTTACCTTTCCGCATCGATGGGTCACCGCCACGACGACCGGGTCAGCCGGTCGGCCCGAACCGGCTCACGCGGATCCGCTCCGCTTCGACTCCGACGTCGGCGAGCAGACCGGTCGCCGCGTCGCAGAACCCTTGCGAACCGCAGACGTAGACATCGCGATCCGCGGCGGCCAGCGGCCGGAGGTCGTCGGCCGTGAGGCGGCCCACGGGCCGGGCACCGCCCGCGGGACCTCGGCGCGTGTAGACGACCGTGGTCTCCGGTCCGGTTATTTCGTCCGCGTAGTACAGCTCTTCGGGCGACCGGACGGACACGATCAGCCGCATCAGGCCGGCTCGGCCCGATTCACGCGCCAGCCGCAGCATGGACATGAGCGGGACCACCCCGGAACCCCCGGCGACGCCCAGGATCGGCGCGTCGCCGTCCCAGGAGAAGAACCGGCCGATCGGGCCGCGGACCTGCAGCGTGTCCCCGACTTCGACCACGTCGTGCAGGAACGCCGACACTTCGCCGTCCGGCAGCTTCTCGACCGTGAGCTCGATGTCCTCGCCGCCGGGCGCGCCGGCCACCGAGTAGTCGCGCTGGGCGTGGTAGCCGTCCGGGGCGGTCAGCCGGACGACGTAGAACTGGCCGGGCCGGTGCGTCCGGGGTTCGGTGAGCCGCAGCCGGAACGTCCTCGCGTGCGGGGTCTCCTCGCCGATCGCGGTCACGACGCCGGTCTGCCAGGACGAAGCCGTGGCCATCAGTCGCCCTGGTAACGCTGCTCGAGCCACGGGTCGCCGTGGTCGTGGTAGCCGTTGCGTTCCCAGAAGCCCTGCTGGTCCTCGGCCATGAAGTTCAACCCGGACACCCATTTCGCGCTCTTCCAGAAGTACAGGTGCGGCACCAGCAGCCGGGCCGGGCCGCCGTGGATGTCGTCCAGCGGTGCGCCGTCGACGTCCCACACCACCCAGGCGCGGCCGTCGACCACGTCCTCGATCGGCAGGTTGGTCGTGTAGCCGGTGTGCGACCGCGCCAGGACGTAGGCCGCGTCGTCGCGCACCCCGGTGACTTCGAGCAGGGTGTCGACGGAGACGCCGTCGAACCTCATGCCGAACTTCGACCACGTCGTGACGCAGTGGATCGCGCCCTCGTACCGGTCACCCGGGAGCGCTCGGATCTCGTCCCACGTCCAGGTGGTCGGCGTGTCGACGAGGCCGTCGACGGTGAAGGTCCACGTCGCGGTGTCGATCGACGGCGTCGCTTCCGCGTGCAGGACCGGCCAGTCGTCGCCCGCGTCGTACTGCCCGGGTGGCAGCCGGGGGTCGTGGCCGGCGCGCCCGCGCCCGACGAAGCCTCTGGTGATCACCATCTGCCTGTGCCTTTCCGGTGTTCCGGCGGTCATTCCGGGACGATGTGGACGGCCGCTTCTTCGGCGGACGCCGCGGCGCCGTCCAGGCCGACGTCGGAGGCGAACACGTAGGGGTACGCCTCGTCCGCGTCCGGGTTCTCGACCAGCCGTCCGGCCCGCGTCACGCCGACCTGGTCGTCGTACGGTTCGCCGTCGGTGTCGGACGCGTCACCGAGCCCGTCGCCCCGGCCCGCGACGTCGAAGACGTCCGGCAGCTCGCGCGCGAGCCGTTTGCCGAGCTCTTCGTGGCCGGCGGCTTCGCGCGCCGTCGTGCCCCAGTCGAAGACCGCGATGGGGTGGTCCGGCGGCCTGTAGCCCTCGTCCAGCACGTCCACCACGCCGCGGTCCACGAGGCTGTCCTCGGGTTCCAGCAGACCGTTGTCCAGGTCGAAACCGCCGTCGTAGTCGTCGGAGTCGTCACTCATGGGTTCTCGCATTCGGTCCGCCGCTTCGTTCCCGGTGACCCTAGCTTGCTTGGACTATTTAGTCCATATTGAACGAGACGTCGGCGCCAGTCCTTACGAAAGAAGAACGCCCGCGCCGACCGGCCGTCCGACGGAATAGCGCGGGTGCGCCGCACGTCTGTACCCCTGCACGTCCAAGGAAGGGAGAGCTGTGCCTCAGCAGGCCGACTACCACAAGAGCCCGGAAGCCGTGACGCGACTGGATCCGGAGCAGTACCGCGTGACCCAGCAGGACGGCACGGAACGTCCGTTCGCGAACGCGTACTGGGACAACCACGAGCCCGGCATCTACGTCGACGTCGTGTCCGGCGAGCCGCTGTTCGCTTCGGTCGACAAGTACGACAGCCGGTCCGGGTGGCCGAGCTTCACCAAGCCGATCGTCAAGGCGAACGTCGTCGAACGGGAAGACTTCGGCCACGGGATGATCCGGGCGGAGGTCCGTTCGCTGCACGCGGACAGCCACCTCGGCCACGTCTTCGACGACGGCCCGCTGGACAAGGGCGGAATGCGCTACTGCATCAACTCCGCGTCGTTGCGGTTCATCCACCTCGACGACCTGGAGGCGGCGGGCTACGGCGACTACCGCACCCTGTTCACGAGCGACACCGACGGCAAGTGAGGTCGCCGGCGCGCGAACTCCGGTTCGCGCGCCGGGGCGAGTGAGGAGAGCCATGCCGGAACCGCCCGCCACGATCTCGGCCCCGGTGGAGATCGTCGCGCTGCTGGTCTCCCCCGCGCACGCCTTCGAAGGCCGTCCCGCGGACGGCCCGCGGCCCGACCCGGGACCCCCCGCGCGCGACGAGGTGACCATGCGCGCCGGGCTCGGGCTCGTCGGTGACCGGTACTTCAACCAGCCCGCCCACCGGCGGGCCGCCGTCACCCTCTTCGCCGCGGAGTCGCTCGACGTTCTCGCGCGGGACCTCGGCCTCGCCGCGGTGCCGGACCCGCACCTGCCGCGACGCAACATCGTCGTGCGCGGGTTTCCCGTCGACGAGCTGGCCGCGCCGCGGGGCGGGACCGGGGCGGTGTTCGGCCTCGACTCCGGGGCGGGCGAAGTCCGGTTCCAGGCCTATCGCCCCGCCCACCCGTGCGCCTGGATGGATGTGGTGCTGGCGCCCGGCGCGTTCCGCGGGCTGCGCGGGCACGGCGGCGTGCGCTGCGCCCCGCTCGACGACGGAATCCTGCGGGTCGGCCGCGCGACCCTCACCGTGGAGCGCTCCCCCGCGGCATGAAGCTCCCGCCGCGACGCGGGGTTCAGGGCTGGAAGCTGCGGATGTGGTCGATGGCCATGTCGAGCGCGATGCGCATCGGCTTGACGTCGTGTTCGGTCTGCGCGAGCAGGTACCCGCCCTGCAGGGCACCCATCAGGCCGATGGCGAGCCGCTCGGGGTCGGTGTCGGGCCGCAGCTTCCCGGCGTCCCGCATCCGCCGCAGGCCGTCGGTGAGCAGACCCTGCCAGGTCTCGAAGTGGCCCGCCAACGCCGACCGCGCCCGCTCGTTCTGGTCCGAAAGCTCACTCGCCAGCGAACCCAGGCGGCAACCGTGAGCCCCGTTGCGGAGGGCACTGCGCTGGACGATCGCGTCCCGCCAGCGCTCCAGCCCGCGGATCGAATTAAGCCGCCGTAGCTGCTCCCCCTGGAGAGTCAGCACTTCTTCGGCCTGGACCTCGATGACGTCCTGGACCAGGGCGTCCTTGTCGGGGTAGTGGTGGTAGAGCTGCGACTTGCTGGTGCTGCTCGCCGCGCGGACGTCGTCGAGCGTGGTGGCGGCCACCCCTTTCACCGTCATCAGGTCGACCGCGGCCCGCAGAATCCGCGCCCTGGTCGCCTCACCACGCGCCGTCCGCCGGACCGGCCTCACAGCGCTCTCCGGTTCCACCACGGCACCACATTATCGCACCGGCGCGGATCGGCGGCCTTCGCGCGGCGGAAGACGGACCTTCCGGACCAGTTGCCGGCGCCGTCACCCGCGACCCAGCGCGAGCGCGACCCGGCCGGCCAGCGCGGGGACGACCTCGGCCTCGAACCACGGGTTCCGGGCGTGCCAGCGGTGGTTCAGCGGTGACGGGTGCACCAGCGGGAACTCGGCGGGGAGGTATTCGCCGTAGGCCCGCACGGTCTCGGTGAGGTTCGCCTTGGCCCGGCCGGCGAGGTGGAACCGCTGCGCGTACGTGCCGATGAGCACGCGGAGGGTGACGTCGGGCATCCCGGCCAGGATCCGCGGATGCCACCGCGGCGCGAAGTCCCGGCGCGGGGGCAGGTCACCCGTCTTGCCCTTGCCCGGGAAGTAGAAGTCCATCGGCACGATGGCGAACAGCCCGGGATCGTAGAACTCCTCGTCGCGGACCCCGAGCCACGAGCGCAGCCGCACGCCGCTGGCGTCGTCCCACGGGATCCCGCTTTCCTGGGCTCGCCACCCCGGCGCCTGACCGATGATCACGACCCGCGCGGACGGCGACCCGGCCCACACGGGCCGGTAGCCGAGGTCCCGGGCCCACGCGTTGGAGGGGTCCGACGTCAGCTCGTCCACGACCGCGCGCACAACGTCTGCCAACTGCACTCCGGTTTCGTCGTCGGGATGGTGGGGCGCGGTTCGCCTGACCGGGACGATACTCGAAGTGGACCATCTCGTCCAATCGGGCCGTAGCTCCTCGCCGGTGGGCCGCGTGGGGCGCTGTGTCGTCTCGCCCTCGACGCGCTCCCCGCCTAAGGTCGCTGCTTCCCGAAGAAGCCGATCTCGCCCTCGCTGTGCATGCGCTCGATCATGTGCGGGTAGTGCAGCTCGAACGCCGGCCGCTCGGACCGGATCCGGGGCAGCTCGGTGAAGTTGTGCCGCGGCGGCGGGCACGACGTCGCCCATTCGAGCGAGTTGCCGTAGCCCCACGGGTCGTCCACCGTGACGATCTCGCCGTACCGGTAGCTCTTGAAGACGTTCCAGATGAACGGCAGCGTCGAGGCACCGAGGATGTACGCACCGATCGTCGAGATCGTGTTCAGCGTGGTGAAGCCGTCACTGGTCAGGTAGTCCGCGTACCGGCGCGGCATGCCCTCGGCACCCAGCCAGTGCTGGACGAGGAACGTGCCGTGGAAGCCGATGAACGTGGTCCAGAAGTGCCACTTGCCCAGCTTCTCGTCCATCATCCGGCCGGTGATCTTCGGGAACCAGAAGTAGATACCGGCGAAGGTCGCGAAGGCGATGGTGCCGTAGAGCACGTAGTGGAAGTGCGCGACGACGAAGTAGCTGTCGGAGACGTGGAAGTCGATCGCCGGCGCGGCCAGCATGATGCCGGTCAGGCCGCCGAAGAGGAACGTGACGATGAAGCCCATCGAGAAGATCATCGGCGTCTCGAAGGACAGCTGGCCCTTCCACATCGTGCCGATCCAGTTGAAGAACTTCACGCCGGTCGGGACCGCGATCAGGAAGGTCATGAAGGAGAAGAACGGCAGCAGCACGGCGCCGGTGGCGTAGAGGTGGTGTGCCCAGACGGAGAACGAGAGCGCGGCGATGGCCAGCGTCGCGAAGACCAGTCCTTTGTAGCCGAAGAGCGGTTTGCGGCTGAACACGGGAAAGATCTCCGACACGATCCCGAAGAACGGTAGCGCGATGATGTAGACCTCGGGGTGGCCGAAGAACCAGAACAGGTGCTGCCAGAGGATCACGCCGCCGTTGGCGGGGTCGAACACGTGCGCGCCCAGCCGGCGATCGGCCTCCAGCCCGAAGAGCGCCGCGGTGAGGATGGGGAACGCGACGAGGATCAGGATCGACGTCACCAGGATGTTCCAGGTGAAGATCGGCATCCGGTACATCGTCATGCCGGGCGCGCGCAGCGAGATCACGGTGGTGACCATGTTGACCGCGCCGAGAATGGTACCGAGGCCGCTGACGATCAGGCCCATGATCCACAGGTCGGTGCCGGGGCCGGGGGTGTGCGTGGCTTCCGACAGCGGCGTGTAGCCGGTCCAGCCGAACTCCGCCGCGCCGCCGGGGGTGAGGAAACCCGAGACGACGGTCAGGCTGCCGAAGAGGTAGAGCCAGTACGAGAACGCGTTCAGCCGCGGAAAAGCGACGTCGGGCGAGCCGATCTGCAGCGGCAGGATGAAGTTCGCGAAGCCGAACAGGATCGGGGTCGCGTACATCAGCAGCATGATCGTGCCGTGCATGGTGAACAGCTGGTTGTACTGCTCCTGCGACAGGAACTGCAGGCCGGGCCGCGCGAGCTCGGAGCGGAGCAGCATCGCCATCGCCCCGCCGACCATGAAGAAGGCGAAGGCCGTGACGAGGTACATCACGCCGATCTGCTTGTGGTCCGTCGTGCGCATCAGCCGCAGCAACGCCGAACCCTTCACGGAACGGCGCACGGGGTAGGGCCGCGTGACGATGGGGCCGGGGGCGGTGGTCTTCATGGTTTCTCCAGCTTCTCGCGCATGCCGGCTCGCCTCACCCGGGGAGCCGGCCGAGGGACTGGATCGACGTCCGGCGAGGCTCGGCGGCCTCCCCGAGGCGTCGTTCGAGCGCGCCGGTGCCCCGGGTCGGCGTGGTCGGTGAGCTCATGCTGCATTGGTGTCGCGCGCGGAGCCGGTCTTACGCCTCGAGCCGGAAAGGCCGCCGCCAGACGAGGGATCGGGACCACGGGGTCGGCCAGGACGAGGATTCCCGCCGACGGCAGCACAGTGTTGACCGCCCGGTCGGCATGGGGCCGGATCGCGAGAGCCCACACCCCGAGGACGAGCACGGCGGTGCCGAATGAGCCGGCCGGACGAATCGACCTGTCACCGCTCAGAGCACGACGGACTTCGACGACCACCGGTCCGTGACCAGGACGACCGGACCGCCGCCGGCGCCCCGGACCACGCGCTCGAGCGCGGCCGCTGCCTCGGCCAGCGGCAGGGTGGTGCCCACCGGCAGGGTCAGCTTGCTCTCGCCGAGCAGCGCGCTCAGCTTCGCGAGCTGGGCGGCGTCCGGGCGCACGTAGACGTTAGCGACGCCGATGCCCCGCGCGGCGGGTGGCGGGTCGCCGGTGATCGTCGCCAGGCGGCCGCCTTCGCGCACCGCCCGGAGGGTGTCGGCGCTGCCGCCGGCCACGGCGTTCAGGGCGGTGTCGACGCCGTCGCCACCGGCCCACTCGCGGACCCGGTCCGGCCAGCTCTGGTCGTGGTAGTCGACGACCTCGGCCGCGCCGGCCCGGGCCACCCGGGCGGCGCTCGCGGGTCCGGCGGTGGCGATCACCCGGGCGCCCCGCAGGGCCGCGAGCCGCACGGCCAGCCCACCGGTCGCGCCGCCCGCACCGTGGACGAGCAGCGTCTCGTTCTCCGCGACGCGAAGGGATTCGGAGAGCGCCTGCTCGGCGGTCAGGGCCGGCACGGGGAACGCCGCCGCCGTCTCCCACCGCACGCCCGGCGGTTTCGCCGCGACCAGTTCGGCGTCGACCACCACCCGCTCGGCCCAGCAGCCCTGGTGAAGCAGCGGGAGCGGATGGCCGAACACCTCGTCACCCGGCCGGAAGTCCGTCACGGCCGAACCGACCGCGACCACCGTCCCGGCCACCTCCACACCGAGTGCCATCGGCGGGGTCGGCCCGACGTCCCACCCACCCGAACGGACGATGTCGTCCCAGTTGCCGACACCGGCCGCAACGACCTCGATCACCACTTCGCCCGGCCCGGGGCCGCCGGGCTCCGGCAGGTCGAGCAGCTCGACCCGGCCACCGATTTCCCGCACACCAGCGGCAAGCACCACGATTCTCCGCCTCACATCGAGCAGCGAGCCACCGAGGCCGGTGGCCGTCCCGGGTGGGACACTCCTTCTGCGTCCGCTGCGCGCGCCGTCTTACCCCCGGGGCCGGGATCAGGCCTGGAACGCCCGGATGCCGTCGAACGCCCTCGTGAGATGCTGGTTCATGAGCTTGTCGAGATCCATGGCGAGCTGCCTTTTCTTTCGGGTGATGGGTGGATACGTCAGTTCTTGGCGCCGGCGATCAGTTCGCCGATCGACGGGCTCTGGTTCGCGCACCGGCCGGTGGACAGCCAACCGTGACACGTGGATCACCCTCCGATGGTGTGTGAGTCTTGAGCGTCGGGCCGGAGCCGGCTCTTACGGCTTACTCTGGACTATATAGTCCACAGTAAGACCGAGGAGAAGAGCATGGACGTTCGGCCGGGCCCGGGCGCCGGCGAGCTCGTCGAGCACATCCCCGCCGAACTCGGTGCCCACGACCACCCCGAGGAGTTCCGGCCCGCCCACCCCGTGCTCGAACGGGCCTGGCGTCGGCTGCCGGGCCTGCGCGTACCCCGCACGGGCCGGGTGTTCGAGGCGCTCGTGCCCGCGGTCCTGGAGCAGCGGGTCGTCAGCCTGGACGCGCAGGCCGCCTGGGCCCGGTTGGTCTTCGCCCACGGCACGCCGGCGCCGGGTCCCGCTCCCGCGGCGATGCGGGTCGTGCCCTCCCCCGGCGGGTGGGCGGAGATCCCGATCTGGGACTGGCGACGCGCCGGAGTCGACCTGCTGCGCTCGAGAACCGTCGTGCTCGCCGCCCGGCACGCGGGCAAGCTCGACCGTGCCGCCGCCGACCCGGCCCGCGCCTACCGGCTGATGTCGGCGATGCCGGGTGTCGGGGTGTGGACCGCGGCGCAGGTCGGGCACCGCGCGCTCGGTGACGCCGATGCGCTGCCGCTCGGCGACTTCGGCCTCGGCCGGATGACCGGCCTGGCGCTGGCCGGCCGGCCACTGGCCGACGAGGAGGTCGAAGCGTTCTACCGGCCGTGGCGGCCGCACCGGTACCGGGTGGTCCGCGTTCTCGAGCTCACGCCCCGCATCGCGCCGCGGCGCGGTCACCGGGCCCCGCGCGCACGGCCGTTCCGCTGACGGTCGCGGGCGGCGACCACGGTGTACACGGTGGCGACGAAAGCGAGCACGCCGTACCCGACGGCGATCTGCGGGAGGGAGAACGTCGGGGAAAGCCGGCCGGCGACGAGGGCGGGAATCGTCGCGCCGCAGTAGGAGAAGAGGTAGACGACCGTGAAGATCGGGGCCCGGTCGGCCACGCCGCTGCCCGCCAGCAGGCCGCGGGTGGCGGCGCTGATCGCGATGCCCTGGCTCGCCCCCGCGACGACGGTCGCCGCGAAGAACAGCACCAGCGCGCCGGTCGCGATCGCCGCGATGATGCCGATCATGCCGGCCAGGAACCCGAGCATGCCGGCCCGCTGCGCCACCGCGGGCGCGAACCGGCCGCTGAGCGGCGCGCCGAGCGCGCTCGATCCCATGTAGGCGGCGAACACCAGCCCGAGGGCGAGCGGGCTGCGCGTGTGGAGCTGGTCGGCGACGAGCGCCGGCACGAACGCCTGGTAGAACGCCCCGGTCGCCCAGGTCGCCAGCAACACCGCCGCCGCGACGGGGACCCGGTGCCTGACCCCGGCCGGGACGCGGACCCGGGGACGCAGCGAGCGCCGGAGGCCCGGCGCCGGGGCCACGGTTTCCGGGCTGACGAAGACGAGCACGGCGGACAGCAGGAGCAGGCCGATCACCGCGAGGTAGATCAGCTCGCGCGGCCAGGGACCGAACTGCACGAGCGCACCGGAACCGATGGCGCCGACGGCGAGCCCGAGCATGACCGTCTGGCTCGACGCGACCGAAGCCAGCCAGGCCGGCCGGGCCGGTGCGGCGTCGACGATGTAGGAAGTGAGACTACTGCTGGCCAGGCCGGCACCGAAGCCCATCAGGAGCCGTCCCGCGATCAGGACGCCGACGTCGTGCACGTCCAGCAGGACCACACAGCCGAGCAGGAGCAGGCCGAGGCTCGCGATCGAGGTGGGCCGCCGCCCCAGGTGGCCGGAAACCCGGCCCAGCACCAGCAACGTGCCGAGGGTGGCGGCGGAGTAGGCGACGACGGTGATCGAGATGTCCGCGTTGGTGAAGCCTTCCTCGGCCCGGTAGACGTTGAACAGCGGGATCGTGGACCCCACGGCGGCGAACGCAGCCACGAGCGACACCACTCCGGCCGGAAAGGCCGAGGAAAGCCGTCCACCACGCCGGGCGACGCCGGTTCTCGGTACCGCGTCTCGCATCGGGTAACCCCTCTCCACCGGACCGGTCTCCGCTGTTTCACGTTGGACTATACAGTCCTCTTTGCGGCACACTGGCCGACAAGACGACCAACCACACGGGAGCGATGACCATGTCGGCACGGACGGCCCTGATCACGGGCGGCACCAGCGGGATCGGCAAGGCAGCAGCCGAAGCCCTGCACAGCCGCGGATACCGCGTCGCAGTCACCGGGCAACGTCCGGAAAGCGTCGCGCGGGCCCGGGAGGAGCTGCCCGAGGACGTTCTGGTCCTGCGGGCCGACGCGCGCACGCTCGCGGACACCGACAAGGTCGTGGCCGAAGTCGGCGCCCGGTTCGGAAGCTTGACCACGCTGTTCCTGAACGCGGGCGTCAGCCTTCCGATGACCCTGGACGACTGCGACGAAGCCGCGTACGACGAGGTTTTCGCCGTCAACACCAAGGGCCAGTTCTTCACGCTCGCCAAGGCGTTGCCGCTGCTGACCGACGGTGCTTCCGTCATCGTCACCGTCGGCATCGGCGCCACCCGCAGCCTCACCGGCAACAGCGTCGCGGCCGGGTCGCACGGGGCGATGCTGGCCATGCTCCCGACCCTCGCTCTCGAGCTCGCCCCGCGCCGCATCCGGATCAACGCGGTGAGCCCGGGGTTCACCGACACCCCGATGACGCGCACCGCGCTCGGCACGCAGACCGACGACGTCGCGGGGACGATGACGGCGATGGCGGAGAAGAACCCGTTCGGCCGCCTCGCCCGGCCCGAGGACATCGCCGGCACCGTCGCGTTCCTGGCTTCGGACGAGGCTGCCTACGTGACCGGCCAGGAGATCGTGGTGTCCGGTGGCGCCGGGCTGGCCATCTGAGTCCGAAGGAGCCGCACACCATGGACGGACGGAAGCTGCAGCAGACACCGCGCACGAAGGGAAGTGGTTGCACATGAAGGCGATCGTGGTGACGGACGAGGCCGCGGGCCGGGCGGGGATGACGCTCGCTGAGCGCCCCGCGCCGGACGTGGCGAAGCTCGCCGACCTCGCCGGAGCGAACTACGGCGATGTGGTCGTCGAGGTCCACGCGTCGGGGTTCACCTGGGACGAGCTGTCGTGGCCCTCGACGTGGATCGACCGGCGCGGCCGGGACCGGACGCCGTCGATCCCCGGGCACGAGGTGGCCGGCGTGGTTTCCGCGTTGAGCTACGGCGCCGCCGGGCTGTCGGTCGGGCAGCGGGTGTTCGGCCTGACGGACTCGACGCGCGACGGAACCCTGGCGGAGTACGCGGTCGTCGAGGCGCGCAACCTGGCGCCGCTGCCCGGCGACGTCGACTTCACCACCGGCGCGGGCATCGTCATGTCCGGCCTCACCGCGTGGCAAGGCCTGTTCGTGCACGGCCGCCTGGAGGCGGGACAACGTGTCCTCGTGCACGGTGCGGCCGGCGCCGTCGGCTCGATGGCGACGCAGCTCGCGCGGGAGGCGGGCGCCTACGTCGTCGGCACCGGGCGCGCGGCCGGCGAGCGGACCGCGCGCGACTTCGGGGCGAACGAGTTCGTCGACCTGGAGAACGACCGGCTCGAGGAGGCCGGCGCCGTGGACCTGGTGTTCGACGTGTTCGGCGGCGACCTCGGGGCGCGCTCGGCGCGTCTGGTCCGGACCGGCGGAACGCTGGTCACGATCGCCGGCCCGCCCGAGGTCCGGCCCGCCGACGGCCGCACGGTCGACTTCGTGGTCGAGGCCGACCGGACCCAGCTGGGGGAAATCGTGCGGCGGGTGCGCGACGGGCGAGTGCGGCCCCACGTCGGGACCATCGCGTCCCTCGACGACGCCGTCGCCGCCTTCAACCCGGCCGAGCGACGGAAGGGAAAGACGATCATCCGCGTGCGCCCGTAGCGGGAGCGCGGATCCGGTCAGGACAGGAAGTCGTGCGCCACCAGGTGGGCGCGGATGTTGCGCCGGGCGTCGAACATCGCCTTGTAAATGGCGTTGCGGTTGGTGTCCAGCTCGGCCGCGAGGGCGTCCATCGGGACGTTGTCGATGGCCAGCGCCACGAACACGGTCCGCTGGCGCTGGGTCAGCGCGTTCTCGATGGCTTCGCCGAGGGCGGCCCGCAGCTCGCCGGCCTCCACCTGGTGCGGCGGTTCGTCGCCGGCGGCGGCCGGGGCCCGGTCGGTCTCGCCGCCGTCGGGGAACACCCGGCGGTCGCGCCAGAAGTGCCGGCCGACCTTCGTCGACACCTCGAGGATGACGAACTTGAACGCCCAGGTCTTGAACTGCGCGTCCCCGCGGAACTCGCCGATCTTGCGGGTGATCCGCATGAGCGCGTCGGCCGCGGCCTGGTGGGCCAGGTCCTCGAGTTCCGGACCGGTCAGCCGCAGGATCGGCGACCGGCGCAGGGTCTCCCGCCGCGCGATCTTGAAGAGCATCGCGTACAGCCGGCGACAGGCGGCTTCGAAGTCCGGGCCGCCGGGACCGAGTTCCCGGACCCAGGCGGCGGACTCGGGGTCGAAGCTCCGCCCGTCGACCACGACCCGTCCGCCGACCTCCGAGGCGTGGAGCACACCTGACGTCATGCCGTCTCCCCTCTCCACGATCGATCTTCGGCACCGTCACCAGGCGGCGAGGCGGCACAGGGGCTGCCACGCTGAACACCCTGGTTACGGCCGAGGCGCCATCCGGTCGAGGTCGGCGACTTCGGCCGCGGTCAGCCGGATGTCGGCCGCGGCCACGTTCTCCTCCAGGTGCCGGACGCTCAGCGTGCCGGGGGTGGGGAGCAGTGCCGGTGAGCGGTTCAGCAGCCAGGCCAGCGCGATCTGCGCCGGCGGGACACCGCGCCGCCGGGCCGTTTCGGCCACCGGGCCGTCCTCGCCGGCCAGTGCCCCGGTCGCCAGCGGGAGCCACGGGATGAACCCGATGTGCGCCGACTCCGCGTAGTCCACGAGCGGGTCGGCCGTGCGGTCGACGAGGTTGTACTCGGCCTGGACCGTCGCGATGTCGGCGTGTTCCCGGGCTTCCCGCAGTTCGGCCAGCGTCACCTCCGCCAGCCCGATGCACCCGATCTTCCCCTCGTGGTGCAGCTCGGTGAGCAGGCCGAGCTGGTCGGCGATCGGCGCGTGCGGGCTGAACCCGTGCAGCTGGAACAGCGGGATGCGGTCCAGCTTCAGGTAGTACAGCCGCGTCTCGATCTGCTTGCGGAGGAACGAAGGCCGCGGCAACGGCTCCCACTCCCCCTGCGGCGTCCGGAGCAGCCCGCCTTTGATCATCAGCAGCAGGTCGTCGGGGAACGGGCTCAGCGACTGGGCGATGAGCTCCTCGTAGTCGAAGGGCCCGGACGACTCGGCGACGTCGATGAGGTTCACCCCGAGGTCGACCGCCTCCCGGAGCACCCGCTTCGCTTCCGCGGCGTCTTCGGGATGGCTCCAGACGCCGGACTCGCTCATCCGGGCGGTACCGAGCCCGAGCCGGGTGATTTCGTGGCCGCCGATCGCGTAGGTACCGCATCGGTCGGGAAGGGTTCCGGGCATGGTCGTTTCTCTTTCGGCGCGTGGTCTGTCGATGTCGGTGTGGATCAGCTGTCGGTGAGCACGCCCGGGCGCGCCGGCACGTCCAGGTCGTACCGGCGCAGGCGGAACACGTCGAGCCGCGTGTCGTAGTACTTGCCGGTCTGCCCGACCCACTCCAGGCCCATCCGGCGCACGGCCGCCGCGGCGCGCCGGTTCGCGGGGCGGGAGACGGCGAAGATCTCGTCCACGCCGGCGTCGAACGCGTAGTGGGCGACCGCGTCGCCGGCTTCACCGGCGTACCCGTGGCCCCACCGGCCCCGGGCGATCTGGACGCCGATCTCGAGGTCGATGTCGTCGGGCGGCAGCGGCAGCAGCGAGACCGCGCCCACCACCCGCCCGCCGGCGCGTTCGGCGACCTTCCAGCGGCCGACCGGCGGCTCGGCGGCCGGACCGGCCGAGACCCAGCCGTCGAGAAGCCGCCGCATGGCGGCCAGGTCCGGCACCCGCGCCATGGCCGGCGCCAGCCACCGGGCCACTTCCCCGTCACCGAAGATGCCCAGGGCCGCTTCGGCGTCGGAGGTGCTCCACGGGGTCAGAAGCAGGCGAGCGGTCCGGATCCGCGGTCCGTCGATTTCGACCGCGTGCGATGCCCCGGTCAACTCCGCACTCGTGGCGCGCGCTCGGGCACCGTCTCCCGTCCGGGGAAGCGGCCGTCGACCAGGTCCCCGTATTCGGGGTGGTCGGCGATGTAGTCCGCGACGAACGTGCAGTAGTTGGTGAGCTTCTGGTCTCGGGCGCGGAGATCGTCCAACGCGTGCTTCACGAGCCGCGTCGCGATGCCCCGGCCTCGGTACCCGGGTTCGACGATCGTGTGGCTCAACGTCACCCGCTGCCCACCGCGCGGCACGTGGTAGACGATCATGCCGACGACCTGCCCGTCGACCACGGCTTCGTACGATCCGGTGTCGCCGTTGCGTCGGACGTCCATCTCGGCGGTCATTTCACTTCTCCTGAGGTCTTCTCTCGGCGGTTCGGCCGAACGGCACGGTGAGGTGCCAGGGGAATCTTCGAGCGGGGAACCCGGCACTTCGAACGTCGTGGTCCACTCGCTCCGGGCGGCGTCGCCCTCGGAGAAGGTCAACGTCAGGGTGCAGGGCCCGGTCCGGGGCGCACCTCGGCCGGCAAGGTGGATCACGTCCGGGATCATGCTCAGCAGGACCGCGTTGACGTGGAGCTCGCGGTGGCCGTCCGCCGTGTTCCCGCCCGGCCGGTGGGTCGTGGCGAGCATGATCTCGGTTTCGCCCAGCACCTGTGCGCTGATCGAGAGTTCCCACGGCGGCGGGGGATCGCCGCCGCCGGTGGTCACGACGGCCGAGGACAGCTTCAAGGCCGCCGCCCTCGCCGCGAAACCCAGCTGCTCGGTCACCGTGATGGCCCTTCGCTCGGCGCGGCTTCGTTCTCCGGCGCTCATCATGCCTCAAAGAGAACTATTTAGTCCAGTTTTTGGATGCAGACTCCGCCACTGTAGGGCATATCAAGATGACTACTGGACTGCTCGGTCCATCATTGCCGGACGAACAACCCCGTCACGACTGCGGCCGCACCGCCGAGCGGAGGGCCGGGAAGCTGACCCGGCCCCGGTAGACGCGGCCGTCGACGAACAACGCCGGGGTGCCCCGGACCCCCAGCTCGGCGCCGGAGGTGTAGTCGGCCACGACGGCGGGCCGGAACCGCTGCACGGCCTCGCCGGTGACCTCGCCCGCCCCGGTCCGCGCCGCGTAGGCCCGCAGGTGGACGTCCGTCAGCTCACTCTGGTGGGTGAGCAGCAAGTCGTGCATCTCCCAGAACCGCTCCCCCGACGCCTCCGCGGCGAGCGCCGCGGTGAGCGCGTACGGGTGGATCGTGAAGATCGGGAAGTGACGGAACACCAACCGGATCGTGCCGTCCGAGCCGTCGACCAGCCTGCGCAGCTCGGGTGCCGCCGCGGCGCAGTACGGGCACTCGAAGTCCGCGTACTCCACCACGGTCACCGAAGCCGCGGGATCGCCGTACACGTGGCGGTCCGGATCGACCTCACTCGGTGTCGTCACAGGCGATCCCTCCGCGCGACGGGTCCATTCGGGACAGTGCGCGCCCGACGTTACCCGGTGGCCCGTCGGGCATACTCGGCCTGTGAAGCCCGACTCGAGCCGGTTCACCGAAGGACTCCTCCCCCAGCTGCCGGCCATGGCCCGCCGCGTGAACACCCCGCTGCCGTACGTCACCGCCGGGTTGCGCCGGTTCCTGCTGACCGAAGCCGGCAGCGCGGTCCTGCTCCTCGCCGCGACGGCGGCCGCACTCGTCTGGGCGAACGCCGCGGGCGCGAACTACGACGCGTTCTGGGGGATCCAGGCGGGCGTGGAAGCCGGCGGCGCGCACTTCACGCTGGACCTTCGCGCCTGGGTGAACGACGTGGCCATGGTCGTGTTCTTCGCCGTGGTGGGCTTGGAGATCAGCCGGGAGGTGTCCGTCGGCGAGCTCCACGACCTGCGCTCGATCGTCGTCCCGGCCTGCGGCGCGCTCGGCGGGCTGGCCCTGCCCGCGATCATCTACTTCGCTTTCGCCGGTTCCGGCCCGGCTGCCGCCGGCTGGGGCATCCCGATGTCGAGCGACACCGCGTTCCTGATCGGCGTCCTGGCGCTGTTCGGTCCCCGCTGCCCCGACCAGCTGCGGCTCTTCCTGCTCACGCTGGCGATCGGCGACGACATCGGGGCGATCGCGGTGATGGCCGTGTTCTACACGCACCACGTGTCCGTCGTGGCGCTCGCCGCGGCGGCGGTGCTGGTCCTGGCGCTGCTCGCCCTGCGCGCACTGGGCGTGTGGCGGCTGACGCCGTACCTGGTCGCCGGCGCCGCGTTGTGGGTGGCGGTCGACGCGTCCGGCGTGCACCCGACCCTGGCCGGCGTGCTCATCGGGCTGCTCGTGCCGGCCGGCGCGGTCGACGGTCACGCCCGCGAACGCCTCCGCCTCTACGGGCGGGCCGTGATCGAGCGCGCGGACCCGACGCGGGTGCGGCTCGCCACCACCGCGATGAAAGCCACCCTTTCGGCGAACGAGCGCCTGCAGGCGATCCTGCACCCGGTCAGCGCCTTCGCGATCATCCCCGCGTTCGGTTTGGCCAACGCCGGCGTGCGCCTCGACGGCGACGCCTTGCGGGCGGCGGCTTCCTCCCCCGTCACCCTCGGCGTCGCGGTCGGCCTGGTCGCCGGCAACACCCTCGGTATTTCCCTGGGCGCGGGGATCGCACTCCGGACCGGCATCGCGACGTTGCCCGGCCGCGTCCGCTACAGCCACCTCATCGGTGGCGCGATGCTGGCCGGGATCGGCTTCACGATCGCGTTGTTCATCACGGATCTCGCGTTCACCGATCCCGGGCTTCAGCAGCAGGCCAAGGTCGGCGTCCTCGCCGGTTCGCTCTGTGCGGCGGTCCTGGGGTCGGTCGTGCTGCGGTTCCTCGGCGAACGGCTCCCCCTGTGCTCCTTCGACGAGCAGTTCGCGCTTCCGGAGCTGCCCGAAGGCCCGTGGCTGGACCCGAGCGTGGCCTAGCGGCATCGTGAGCGGCCATTATCGTTGACCCGTGAGCGACCGAACGGCCGAGCGCCGTCCCCGGACGACGGGTCTCGACCTGCACCTGGGGCGGCTCGAGGGGAACGTGCGGGCCAGCCTCACGGACGCCGTCCGCGAGGCGATCCGCGCCGGCCGGCTCGCGCCCGGGACCCGGCTGCCGTCGAGCCGTGCCCTCGCCGCCGACCTGCAGGTGGCCCGCAACACCGTCGTCCGGGTCTACTCCGAGCTCATCGACGAGGGCTGGCTCACCGGGCTGCAGGGTTCCGGCACCGAAGTTGCCGAACGGGTGGCCGACTTCGTCGACGAACGACCTCGGCCGGCCGACACCCGCTCGCGGCCGGGGCACGACCTGCGGCCCGGGCACCCGGACCTGTCGTCGTTCCCGCGCGACGAGTGGATCCGCGCGGTGAAGAAGTCGGTCGGCACCACGCCGTTCGAGGCGTTCGGCTACACGGATCCCCACGGCCGCGGCGAACTCCGCGACACCCTCGCCCGGTACCTCACGCGGGCCCGCGGGCTGCGCGCGCACGCCGGCAACGTCGTCGTGTGCGGGGGCGCCGCGGAGGGGCTGCGACTCGTCGCGGCCGCGCTCGCGGCGGCCGGGGTGACGCGGGTGGCGGTCGAGGAGTTCGGCCTGCCGTCCCAGCACCGCACGCTGGCCGGCGCCGGGCTCGAAACCGTTCCCCTCGCCGTCGATGCCGACGGCGTCGACCCGGCGGTGCTGGACGGGTTGCCGTCGATCGGGGCCGTCCTCCTCACCCCGTCGCACCAGTTCCCGCTGGGGGTCGCACTGCGTTACGACCGGCGCGCGGCCGTCGTCGAGTGGGCCCGCCGGCGCGGCGCGCTGGTCATCGAAGACGACTACGACGGCGAGTTCCGCTACGACCGGTCCCCCGTCGGCGCCCTGCAGGGCCTCGACCCCGAGCACGTGCTGTACCTGGGCACCGCGAGCAAGTCGCTCGCGCCGGGCCTGCGCCTCGGCTGGCTCGTGCTGCCGGACCGCCTCGTCGGCGCGATCGTCGCCCAGAAGGGGGAAACGGAGGAAACCGTCGGGTTCGTGAACCAGCTGGCGATGACCGAGTTCGTGGAGTCGGGCTCCTACGACCGGCACATCCGGGCGATGCGCGCGCAGTACCGCCGCCGGCGCCGGCACCTGGTCGAGACGCTCGCCCGGCACGCGCCGGAGGTGCGAGCGGCGGGGATGGCCGCCGGACTGCACGTCGTGCTCGAACAACCCGGGCGCACGGGCGGCGAACTCGTGCGCCGGATCGCCGCCGAGCAGCTGACCGTCGAGCCCCTGGACTTCTTCCGGCATCCCGGCGCCGCCTCGGACCGCGACGGCGTGGTGATCGGGTTCGCCGCACCCTCGCCGAGCGGGTGGTCCGGCGTGCTCGACGCGCTGATCCGCGCGCTCACGTGACCCGAGTGGTCCCCGCCCGCGCGTCCCAAGTGGACCCAGGTGCCGGCCCCGGCCGGAGCTAGCCTCGCGGAAAGGCCGGCACAGGACGCGGCCGCCCCGTTGCCCGCTCACCACGAGGACTCAGCATGAAAGCCATCATCGTCAAGGACCCCGACGCCGGGGTCGACGGGTTGACCCTGACCGACCTCCCGGCCCCGCACGCCGCGGGGAACGACGTCATCGTGCGGGTGCACGCGGCCGGCTTCACCTCCGGCGAGCTGGAGTGGCCCGGCACGTGGACCGACCGGTCGGGCCGGGACCGGACGCCCAGCGTGCCCGGTCACGAGCTGTCGGGCGTCGTCACCGAGCTCGGCTACGGCACGACCGGCCTCACCGTGGGACAGCGCGTGTTCGGGCTCGCCGACTGGACCCGTGACGGGTCGCTCGCCGAGTTCACCGCCGTCGAAGCCCGCAACCTCGCACCGCTGCCGGCCGACATCGAGCACGCCGTCGCCGCCGCGTTGCCGGTCTCCGGACTGACCGCGTGGCAGGCGTTGTTCGACCACGGCCGCCTCCAGGCGGGACAGACGGTGCTGATCCACGGCGCGGCCGGCGGAGTCGGCTCGATCGCGGTGCAGCTGGCGAAGCGAGCGGGGGCGACCGTGATCGGCACGGGCCGCGCCCACAACCGTGACGTCGCCCTCGACCTGGGCGCCGACGCGTTCGTCGACCTGGACAACGACAAGCTGGAAGACGTCGGCGAAGTCGACCTGGTGCTCGACGTGTTCGGCGAGGAGATCGGCGTGCGCTCCGCCGGCCTGGTGCGCGCGGGCGGCACGCTGGTCACGATCGCCGCTCCGCCGGAGTTCGAGCCGCGGTACGGGCGGTCGGTCTTCTTCGTCGTGGAAGCGGACCGGGCCCAGCTCGCCCAGTTGGCCACGCTCGTGCGCGACGGCAGCCTGCGCGTTCTGGTCGGGACGCGCCATTCACTGGCCGACGTGCCTAAGGCGTTCGGTGCCGGACGGCAGGGTGGCGGGAAGCCGATCGTCGTGGTCGACGAGTCGTAGCGATCCGGGCGTCGCGGAGACGCTGCCGAGCGGGCGCGGCCGTTCCGGTCGACGGTTCGTGAAGTCGAGCAAGACCTTCGAGGCCTTCGCGCGGTCGAAGGCCGCGATCGCCTCCGCTACCGGGAAGCGGTGGGTTACCACCGGATCCACCGGCAGGCTCCGGCGAGGAGCGGCTTATCGCGCCGGGACGACGGTGATCGAGGTCAGCGGCCTCGCCCGGGTGCTGGCGGCATATTGGCTTGCCGCCGCACGGGGTGGTGTCTACGTTCCGGTGATGCGACTGCTGGCGGTGACCTTCGAGGCGGACAACCCGGCTGAACCGGCACGCTTCTGGGCCGAGCTGCTCGGCCGGGACGTCATCGACGGGGCCCTGCTCCCCGGCGGGGACACCCAGCTCGGCCTGCGGTTCGTACCGGGGCGCGACGGCCAACCCGGCGCGAACCGGATGCACCTGCACCTGACCAGCGCCGACCTCGACGACCAGCGGCGCACGGTGGCCACGGCGATCAGGCTCGGTGCCCGCCACCTCGACGTCGGGCAGCGACCCGAGGAAGGGCACGTCGTCCTGGCCGACCCGGCGGGCTACGAGTTCTGTGTGATCGAGCCCGGCAACGGCTACCTCGCCGGGTGTGGCCCGCTGGGCGAGCTCACCTGTGCCGGCACCCGGCGGGCCGGCCGGTTCTGGAGTGAGGCGCTGGGCTGGCCCCTGGTGTGGGACCGGGGCGAGCAGATCGCGATCCAGTCACCGCGCGGCGGCACGAAACTCGCCTGGGACACCTGGGATGGCGCGCCCGCGGCGCCGAACCGGCAGCGCTTCGAGCTGCTCCCGGACGACGGCGATCAGGAGGCGGCGGTGGACGCGCTGATCGCCCTCGGCGCCGCTCGGCTCGACGCCCGCGATGACGGCACCGTCGTACTGGCGGACCCGGACGGCAACGCGTTCTGCGTGCGTCTCCCCGCCGCGTCCGGATGACCGAGGACCGAGCCGATCGGCCTGTCATTCCCCCAGGCCGCCGACCCGGCCGCCGGCTACTGGTCGTCGGCGTCGAGGCGGCTCAGTGCCGCGGTGAGGAATGCGTCCCGGCGTTGTCCGAGGAGGCCGGCGTCGAGGTCTGTTCTGCCCTGGTCGTGGAGCGCCGGCACGCAGAACGCCATGTCGGCCAAGGTGACTGATGCCGCGACGACGTCCCAGTAGGCGACCTGCTCGGCTCGTCGGCCGGCAGCCCGCTGCCACCCCTCCAGGACCTGCTCGGCGGCGGGCAGCCCGAACATCAACGCCGCGTCGAAGCGCGCTCCGCCGAGGTCGATTCCCGGCGATCCGGCTCCGGCGCAGTCCCAGTCGACCAGGCCGGTGCAGCGGTCGCCGGACCAGAGGGTGTTCCCGAACCACAGGTCGCCGTGCACGAAGACGGTCGGGCCGCCGGGCGCGGGCAACCGTTGCAGGCGTTCTTCGGCCGCGGTCAGCAGCGCGGTCGTGCCCTTTTCCCGGCGTTGGGCCGCGAAGTCGACGTCCGCGATCGAGCGGGTCCGCACCGGCAGAGCGGTCCGCGGCGCCAACGGGACCGCCTGCAGCGCGGCGGCTGTGGCCCCCAAGCCCCGCAGGCGCTCGGTGGAGGCGACCGAGGGGATCCGGCTGTGCCCGGGCAGGACCGTCGTCAGCACCGCCAGGACGCCCGCCGCGGAACCGTCGAGATCCGTGGCGATCAGCCTGGCCGCGGGCAGCCGGTGGTCGCCGGCGACGCGCAGGGCCGCCACCTCGGTGGCGAACCGCTCGCAGTGGTCGGGATCGGCGGGGTCGCCGAGCCGCAGCACGGCCGCCTCGACGCGGCTGCCCGGTTCGAACTTCACAAGCCACGGATTGGCCCCCTGTCGCAGGCCGGTGGCCAGGTGGGCGCTGCCTCCCGCCGCGTCGCTCACCCAGCGCCGGACCTTCTCGGACAGTTCGTGCACCGTGATCACACCCCCGTGTCGAGCCTGAACATCGAGCGACCACGATGGCACGGGCGCCGCCGGCTTCAGCACCGGCCGCCGAGATGGGTGCGCAGTGCCTGGCCGAACCAGGTGAACACCGGTTCCAGGTCCGGGAGCGGAGGCCGGCCGTTGATGGTGGCCACCAGCTGCCAGTACCGCGTCACGCGAGGATCGTCGGCGACCTCGAGCCGTTCGAGGATCCATCGCTTCAGCTGGTCGTCATCGGCCTTGCCGAAGGTCTCGGCGTAACACGCGGTGAGCGTGCCGACGATGCCGCCGGCCTGCTCCGAGTCCGGTGCGATGCCCGCGGCGAGCGCCCGGCCGACGTCCTCGCGCACGGTCTCGGTCAGGTCGTGGTGCAGGCCGGTCGTGTCCCCGTCGGCGCGTTGGGCGGCCTGGTACTCGGCCATCCGCCGCACCGCGGCCCGGAAGTCGTTGTCCTGGACCAGCTCCACGAGTTCCATCCACGCCTCGACATGGTCGGGGGTGGCCATCTCCTGAGGGGTCGATTCCCGGTTCGCGACCGCGGCCAGCACCGCACGCCGCAGGCGCAGGACCCGGATGTGCACGTCGAGGGCGGCTGCGTGCGCGGCAGCGACCTCGGTCAGCGAAGTCTCGTCGGTCAGCGAAGTCTCGTCGGTCAGCACGCGCCGGATCGTGGCCAGGTCGATGTCCAGCTCGCGGAGCGTGCGGACCAGTTCCAGACGGCCCAGGGCAGCGACGTCGTACAGGCGGTAGCCGGCCGGGCTGTGACAGGTCGCCGGAACGATCCCCTTGTCGGAGTAGAACCGGATCTTCTTGACGGACAGACCGGTCCGCGCGGCCAAAGCCCCGATCGTGAGGAGGTTCTCGTCGTCCATGCCCCCAGCCTGCGGTCTCCCCCTGACGGAGACTCAACTTTTCACCCGGCATTCACGCGTTGATCACCTGAGCACGCCGGCTGTGTCAGGCTGGTGTGCGTGCACGCCGAACACACCGAAGAACCACGGTCCGTGGCCGAACTGGCCGCGGACCCGGACTGGGTGATCACCCGCACCGGCACGACCGGGCAGTGGCTCACCGCCGAGCGCGTCCTCGAGCGCGACGGCCGGCGCCGGCTCCTCGGGCTCACCCCGATCCGGCCCGGCACCGTCGCGCTCATGCTGTGGTCCGGCGGCGACGTCGTCGAGCACTTCCGCGGCAGCGAGGCCGAGGCCTGCTCGACGGCTCTCCGGTGGACGGCCGAATTCCTGGCCGGCGAGCGCTAGCACCCGGTCGCCTCGCGCGCCACCGGACCCGATCGGGTGGGTCCGGTGGCGCTGGGGCGGCCGCTACGCCAGGGTCCACTCCGAGGTCCAGCCCAGCGGCGGGGCGTAGCGCTGAACCCAGTACTTGTTGCTGGCCGCCACCCAGATCACGACCCCCTTGGATCCGTTGGGGGTCTCGTCCACGGCGTAGGCGATGTCGTCGGCGAGCCCGTTGCCGCCCATCTTCTTCCAGCCTCCGGAGTTGGGCCACGCGTGCCAGACCGTGCGGTCGGTGGAGATGCCGAAGCACTCGTCGCTGGTGTGGATCCAGTCGACGACCATGACGAAGGACCCCTGTTTGAACGTGCCGTAGTAGCCGTAGCAGGAAACCCTGCCACTGGCCGGTACCGCCGTGTAGTGGAATGACGTGCCGGCGGCCGGCGCCTGCGCGGCCGAACTCTCCGTCGGAGTCGCGTTCACCGCCGCGTTCGCCGCCGCCGGCGAGGCGGAGGTGATCACCGCGGCGAGCACCATCCCCGCCGCCATCGACCAGCTTCGCGCCACTCGTGTCCGGAACATCATCCGGTACTCCCCTCACCAGCCGCGCCCGGTCGTTCCGGACGCACCGACGGCCAACGCCCGGGTCACTCACCCGGTTTACGCGCACTCGATCGATTCACCCGATCGGCCGCACGACCAGTCCGGGAAGTCGGTGCGGTGAACGCTATTTCTCCCGCGGCGCGGGATTGTGTGATAGGACGGATTCCGGCTCGCCAGGGACTGTGAGCGAACGATGAGGGGAAAGCCCATGCGGATGAATTCCGGATTCACGTCACAATGGCCGGCGACGGCCAAGAGGAAGGCTCGCGCGGCGATGGCAACGGCTGCCGCAATCGCCGGGCTGGTTCTGATGGAAGCACCCGCGGCCACCGCCGCACCGGCCGGGACTTCCCATGACTTCCTGGTCTACGGCGCGGACGGAAGCAGCTACATCACCGGAAGCGTGCTCTTCGCAAACCGTTCGGCCAGCGTCCAGGCGACATTTCACGCAGTCGGGTGCCGACGGTTCTACGCTTACGCACTCGCGGGCACGACTCAGTTGGACGTCAGAAACACGAGCACTCATTGCAACTCCAACACCGGGGAGGACATCCCTCTCAAAGCCGATGTCCCGGGTGGAGCCAATCACGTCAAAGTCAGCTTGACCGACCAGAACGGACAAAACCCTCGCACCGGCGATATTTATCGCTGAATGGGATCTGATTCTCACCGGCGGGTGAAGACCGGCTTGCCCGCCGGCGGCTCCAGCAGTACCTCGACGGCGTCGGCGTAGTCGAACGGGCCGGCCAGGATCGGTGCTGGGTCCAAGGTTCCGTCGCCGACCAGCTTCAGCACGTCCGGCACGTGCGGGCTCGCGTGAGGCGGACCCACGACAAGATTGATACCCGTGCCGTACAAAGCGAAGTACGGCAGACGCGGCTCTCCGAAGTAGACAGACCGGATCACACACGTGCCGCCGGGGCGGGTGGACAGCAGCGCGCACCGGAACCCCTCCGCCGCGGCCGACGCGTCCACCACCAGGTCGAAACGGCCGTCGAGGCGGTCGGGGTACGCGTCGGCCGCCACCACCGCGGCGCCCGCGGCCGCGGCCTTCGCACGCCGCCCTTCGTCCACGTCGAAGTACGTGACCTTCGCGGCCCTCAGTGCGATGGCGCTCAAGACCGTCAGCAACCCGAGGCTGGCCGTTCCCCCGACCACGAGCACCTCGGCCTCCGGCTGAGCATCCAACGTCGGCCGGACCGCCTGGAAGGCGTCGGTCAGGTTGTCGCTGGCCGAGGCGGCCAGGAACGGCTCGATCGACGACGGCAGCGGCGTGAGGTTGTGCCGTGCCCACGGAACGCGCACCAGCTCGTCGAACAACCCACCCCACAGACCGCCGACGCTCGTGCCGAAGGACGCCAGCGCCGGCACCGAAGCGCACGCGCCCGGGAGGTCGCGCCGGCAGTTTTCGCACGTTCCGCAGCTGATGTGCCACGGGATGACCACCCGCTGGCCGATCCGGAGCTCCGGCTCGTCGCCCGCGAGGTCGACGACTTCGCCGACCGCCTCGTGGCCGAGCGCGAACGGCGTCTCGAACGGCGAAGGCGACACCACGAGCCGCCGGTCGAGGTCGCAGGCCGCGGACGCGATGGGCCGCACCAGTGCGTCGCCGGACGCGGACACGCGGGGCGCCGGCCGGTCTTGCCACTGCAGGCTCCGGGGGCCGGTGAGGACGAGGCTTCGCATGGGTCTCCCGACACCGACTAGACGATTCTCTCTAGAGAGAAGACTCTAGAGAGGGCGTTCGCTATCGTCAACCCATGCCACGACCCGTCCACGACACCTCGGCGATCCTCGACGCGGCAGTGCGGCTGCTCGCGACCGGGAGCGCCGACGCCATCACCATCGCCGGCGTCATCCGGGAAGCGGCGGTGTCCAGCGGCTCCGTCTACCACCGGTTCCCCAACCGCGCGGCGCTGCTGGCCGCCGTCTGGAACCGGGCGGTGCAGGGCTTCCACGCCGAGCTGTACCCGCTCTTCGACGACGAGCCGGTGGCCGCGGCCGCCGCCCTCGGGCGCCGGACGGTGTCGTGGTGCCGCGCGAACCCCGCTGACGCACGGGTGCTGCTGGCCGGCCTCGGCTCCTTCGAACCCACCGCCTGGCCCGCGGAGAGCCGCAGCTCGCGCGAGGCCGACCAAGCACGCTGGGACCAGCACATCCGCCGCCTGGTGACCGACCTCAAGGCGGCGACCGGACGCGCGACGGCGGAGGTCCTCCTCATCGTCGTCGACCTGCCTTACGCTGCCGTGCGCCGTTACCTCGGCGCCGGCCGGGACATCCCGGCGACGCTCGACGGCATCGTCGAGCAGATCATCCGGTCACAGCTCACGCAGCGATGAGACGAGCGCGGAGGAACGCGAGGATCTCGTCACGGGCTCGCACTGTCGGGTGGCCGTCCTCATCCGTGAAGTGGGCCGTCACGACACTGTGCGGCGTCCCCACCACCTCCCGGAAGAAGGGCGGCGGCGCGGGGTTCGCGCATTCGCCCGGCAGGACACGGCCGTCGAATCGATCGCCGAGCAGCCGCGCATAAGCCGCGAAACGCTGTCCGGTGCACCACTTGTCGTTGTCGAAACGGTAGGCCAGCGCCGTCAGGTCGTCGCGGGCGAAGCGCTCCTGGATCGCGGCCGCGTCCTCGGGTGAGAGCTCGAGGCCGGCCGGGTCGTCCAACGGCAGCGACGGGTGGTTCGGCACCGGCGCGATCACGGCCGGCTCCAGCGCCATCGTCAGCGCGAAGTTGCCGGTGAAGCACATGCCCACCGCACCGACGCCCGGACCTCCGCATTCCGCGTGCGCCGTGCGCGCCAGAGCTCGCAGCCACTCCGCGACCGGGCTGGTGCCCCCGCCGGCGAACGCGCGGAACTCCTTGCTGACACAGGCCCGCCGGAGGATCGGCTCGGCCAGTTCGACCGTGGGGTACGCGCCGTCGACGCCGAAGAGGGACGGCAGGTACACCGTGAACCCGGCGTCGCGCACCCAGCGCCCGAACCGCACCACGTCGGGGCTGATCCCCGGCATCTCCGGCAGCACGACCACCGCCGGGCCGTCGCCGGCCACGTGAACGACCTTCTCCTTCCCGGCGAGCGAAACGACTCGCCGGGCGAAGCCGTCCAGGACGGCGTCGTCGACATCCACGGGCGTCCTCCACTATGCGACCGATCGGTCGTGTTGTCGGCAATCTACACGACCGATCGGTCGTCTACAATCACGTCATGGCCGACGCACCCTCCCCGCGAGCGGACGGGCGCCGCGCCCGCGGTGACCGGACCCGTCAGGACGTCGCCCGGCAGGCCGCCATGGCCGCGACCGTGCACGGGCTGGACTCCATCACCGTCGGCTCCCTCGCCGAGCGGACCGGGCACAGCAAGAGCGGGATCCTGACCGTGTTCGCCAGCCGGGAAGCCATCCAGCTCGCCGCCGTCGCCGAGGCCCGCCGCCTGTACCTGCACCACGTGATCGCTCCGGCGTGGGACGTCGAGCCAGGCAAGCTCCGCCTCCGGGCCGTGCTCGCGAACTGGGTCACCTACCTGCGCGACGGCGTCTTCCCCGGCGGCTGCTTCATCGCCACGACGTCGGTCGAGTACGGCCACCGGGAGGGCCCGGTGGCCGACGCGGTCCGCCGGCTCACCCGCGAATGGCTGCACCTGCTGGAAACCGAACTGTCCATTGCGGACACCGCCGAGCCGGCGGACGACGCCTTCCGGATCGACGCGTACCTGCGCGCCGGCGCCACGCGCTTCCAGCTCTTCGGCGACGGCACCGAGCTGGACCGCGCGCACCGCCTCGCGTCGGACGTCGTCGGCTGACGCCAACCGCGGCGTGCTCCAGGGCGAGGTACGGCGTGTCGTTGGCGGGGTCCACCGCCTGCTCAGGTCACCTTGATGACGACCTTGCCCGACGGGTGGCCGTTCTCGACGGTGGCCAAGGCGGCCGGAGCGTCGGACAGCGGGTGGACCGCCGTGATCACCGGGGCGAGGACTCCCTCGAGCGCCAGCCGGGCCGCGCGCTCCAGGTTCTCGCGGTCCAGGCGCCGGTCGACGAAGCGGCCGCCGATGTCGGTCACGGACTGGTCGCCCACCGCGATGACGGTGTGCGGCTCGCGTGCCAGCGGGGCGATCGCCCGCAGGGAGGTGCCGCCGACCAGGTCGACGATCCCGTCGAAGCCGCCGGGCAGCAGCTCCCGGGCCGCGGCGACCACGTCTCCCGCGGTGTAGTCGACGAACCGCACCCCGGCGGCCTCGGCCTGCTCGCGCTTGGCGGCACTGCCGGTGCCGACCACCCGCAGCCCGCGCGCGGCGGCCAGCCGGGCGACCGCCAGGCCGACGCCGCCGCCGACCCCGTTCACCAGGATCGTGGCGCCGGCCGGGAGGCCGAGCTGGTCGAGCGCGTCCACCGCGGTCGTTCCCGCGATCGGCAGCGTCGCCGCCACGGTGGCCGGCAGTCCATCCGGGACGCGGGCGGTGTTCGGCGCCGAGAGCACCGTCGTCTCGGCGTAGGTGCCGCCGCCGGTGAGCGCGAAGCCGAAGACCGCGTCGCCCACGGCGAGCCCGTCGACGTCCTCCCCCAGCGCGAGAACGGTCCCCGCGGCCTCCATGCCCAGCACGCGGGGAAACGGGCGGCCGCCGTCGAGCCCGGGGACCAGGCCCGCGCGCAGGAGGTGGTCGAGGGGGTTGACCCCGGCGACGTCGACCCGGATCAGCACCTCACCCGGACCCGGGACGGGATCGGGACGGTCGAAGAATTCCTGCACCTCGGGTCCGCCGTGCGCGCCGAAGCCCCATGCCTGTCCCATTTTCCGCTGCCTTCCGGGTGACCGGCCCGGTGTTTCCGGGCCCTGCGGCCATCGTCACCGTTCACACCGGTGTCAGGGGCAACCGGCTGAGGCGCGGGTCACAGCGTCAGGCCGGCTGGGTCACCAGCTCCGCCTGGTGGCGCCGGTTGGCCTCGATCACCACGTCGAGCGCGTCCCGGGATTCCCGCAGCCGCGCGATGTCGGCGTCGATCCGGTCGCGCTCGCGCGTCATCGTGGCGAACGCCGACTCGACGACGTCCGGGTCGCTCGGGGTTTCGACGCACGGCAGCACCGCCGCGATCACCCGGCTGGACAGGCCCGCGTCGAACAGCTGCCGGATGAGCGACACGCGCTCGACCTCGGCGTCGGAATAGTGCCGCTGCCCGGCGTCGGAGCGTGAGCTGGTCAGCAGGCCCTGCGCTTCGTAGTAGCGCAGTGAGCGCGAACTCGCGCCCGTGCGCCGGGACAGCTCGCCGATTCTCATACCGGCGAGGTTACGCCGCGGCCGACGTCACTCGGTGGGCGTCGGCGTGCTGGTGAGGAGATCGAACACGAGACCGCTCGAGCCTTCGCCCCTCCCCGCGCCCCGCTGCGCGCTCAGCCAGACCACCACGCGGCCGTCACGCCAGCGGGTGCGGTTGTAGGCCACCGACAGGCGGGTGCCGGCCTGGGTGACCTCTTCCTCGTTGACGAAGTACTGCTGCCCGCGGTCGAACCCCTCCCGCAGCAACGTGGTGCGGGGACGCACCGGCTGACCGTCGACGGCACCGGGCATCGCCGCGCGCTGGAGCTGGATCTCCCGGTTGTCGCCCGGCACGTGCACCGGGATGAACGGGATCCACTGCTCCGGGATGGTGTTCATCGCCGCGTACGACAGGGCCGCGCGCGGCGCGTCCGGCACCGGCGGTGCCGTCTGACGGCGGCGGTAGGCGACGATCTCCGCCGCGGCCTCGCTGCCCCGGTGCGGCTCGCCGGTCGGCAGCCGGACGGTCTGCTCGATGCCCCACACCAGGTTCGCGTTCTCGTCGCGGATCAGCAGGACCTCCTCCAGCGGCGGGCCTTCGGCCACCTTGGGCACGCTCGGCGGCAGGAACAGGTCGGTGTCGGCGGGGACGTCGTCGCTGCCGATCGTGTCGAGGGTGAACATCGACCAGCGCTGCCAGTCCTCGTCGAAGCCGGCGCCCGCCGGGGTGACCCACTCGCGGTGGCCGAAGACGTCGGTGACCACGAGACCGCGGATGCGCGCGACGACGCCGGCCGGGAGGTCGCACGGCACCTGGTACCAGTCGTTGCTGAACACCAGCGCGAACTCCAGGAACACCAGCCGGGCCAGGTCGGTGCTGTCCGGGCGGACGGCGGCGAAGTTGGTCTTGCCGTCCTCCACGGCCCACCAGCGCGGCAGCGGCATGCCGGAGTACCGGACCGGCGCCGGGAACACCGTCCTCGCCAGCGGCGGCTCCGGCGGTTTCGCGCCGCCGAGCGCCGGGCCGGGGTCGACCGAGAACGCGTGCCAGTCGAGCTCGCCGCCCGGGTATTCGCGCGCCGACAGGGTCTTCTCCGTGCCGCCCGGCGCGGAGGCCGCGACCGAGAACCGGTGCTCCAGCCGGCGCGGGTCCCAGGTGGCGTCGCCGTCGGGGTCCGACGGCGTCCGGCCGGCGGGCTGGTCGATCAGGGCGTCGAACCAGGCGACGAGCCGCTTGCCCGCGTTGACGAGCGGCGTGTGGTGCAGCAGCGGGATGGTGTTGATGCCGTCGTCGGCGTCGCCGCCCGCCTTGACGTGCAGGTACAGCTCGTACCCGTCCATGCGGCGACCGGCGGCCGCCTGCATCGTCGCCCAGACCGCCGGGTTGGCCCGCTGCGTGACGTCGGTGGCGGCGGGCAGCTTGATCGGGTACTTCTTCGCGTACTGCTCCTCGTACTTGAGCACGTGGCCGAGCAGCCCGAGCCGGGCGAGCAGCTTGAACCAGCGGTGCCCGATCGCCAGGCGCAGGTCGAAGGCGATCTTCTCGGGGCCGTAGGTGAACGTCAGCGGACGGCGTTCCGCGACCGTCTCGAGGGGACGGTCCGGCGGCAGGTCCTCGACCGGGCCGCCGAACGGCCGGAAGCGGCTGGGCCGCGACTGCGCGACCGAGTACGTCACGGTCACCGGCGAGCCGCCGTCGGTGCCGTGGAACTCCCCGAGCTGCCACTGCCGGGTCAGCAGCCACAGCGGGTCGCGGACCTCGGCGCGCAGCGCGCGGTCGAACTCGGTCGTGCGGGGCCGGCCTTCCAGCCGGTCGGCGGCGGGATCGGTCATCGGTCGGCCCTCCCGAGGTGCGCGGTCGTGTCGAGCTGTGCCGGCTCGACCGCGCGGGTCTTCGCCAGTTCGAAGGTCTCGGTGATCGCGTCGACCAGGTCGGTCGTCGCCCACTGCCCGCCCGCCACCCGCACCGGCGGCACGACCAGCAGCATCGCCTGCGGTGGCTCCGAATCGGGCCCGTTGTGGTGCACGGCGATCCCGGTCGTCTCGCGTTCGGCGGGGATCACCTCGGTCCACTCGTCCAGCAGCAGCCCGCACTGCTGGTCGCTGCCCAGCCCGGTCGCGTAGTGCGCGGTGAACAGCAGCCGGTCTTCGTCGAGCTGGCCGGGCAGGTCCGGGTCCTTCGCGAACTCCATGCCGAGCCAGTGGTCGCCGTCCACGAAGGGCAGCTGGACCGGCGAAAGCTGGGGCTCGGGCCAGCCGAGGATGCCGGTGCCGAGCAGTCCGCCCGGCCCGAGGAGCGCGTCGGCCAGCAGGACCGTCTTTTCCCACAGGCGGGGCTTCTCGCGCACCCGCGCCATCCCGTGCAGCCAGTCGTCGACCGGGAAGTCGCGGGCCGGCTTGAGGTGCGCGACGAGGTCGTCGCTGTCGGCGCGGGCCTTGCGCCACTGCTGCAGCACCGCGGCGGGCGGGGCGAACTCGGGCACCGAGAGGACGTCCTCGCCGAGCAGTGCTTTGAGTGCGTCGGTGCCGGCGCGGACCTTCTCCGGCCCGGCGACGGCCTGGTCGTAGAGCTGCAGGGCCTGGTTCGCCGCGGCGCGCCGGGCGGCGAGCTCGTCCGTGAGCTTCCGGGCCCGCGCCAGCAGTTCCGCGCCGAAGGCGACGACACGGTCCTGGAACGGGGTCAGGTCGAGGCCCTGCGGGTCGAAGTCGGCCGGCGGCAGCTTCGCGGCGACGTCCTTGAGCAGGTCGCTCAAGGTCGTCCGGCTGGTGCCGGCCAGCTGGGTCAGCCCGTTCACGCTGGTGGTGAACGTGGTGCGCAGGTTCCGCACCCGGGTGCGCATCTTCGCCGGGGTGTCGTCCCGGCGCTTCGGCTTGGTCGTGAGCAGCCGCTCGGCCTTCTCCAGGAGCTGGAACCGCTGTTCGTTCGGCGTCGAGTTCGGCAGGTGCTCGTACTGGTCGAGCAGCGCGTTCGCCGCGGCGAGCGCGGCGGCCATCCGGGCGGCCAGCGTCGCGACGGCGGTCAAGACGCCGGCGAAGACCCCGCGCCGCCACTGCGCGAGCTCGCCCCAGCCGCTGCGCACCAGCCCGAACCCGCTCGCCGTCACCACCAGTTTCGCGTACCGGGTCAGGAAAGTGTCGATGCCGGTGAGGACGGCGGCCCGCTTGGGCGGTGCGCCGTCGGGGTAGAGCGCGCCGAGGTCGCCGGTGTAGTCGGCGACGTCGTCGATCAGGTCGACCAGGGAGGCCAGCACCGCGGCCGGGCGCTTCCGGGGCAGCGACACCGCGTCGTCCGCGGCCCGGTTCACCGCGGCGGACCCGGCCGCCGGCACCAGGTCGCTCTGGCGCAGCGGCCGGGCGGTCGTCAGCAACGTCCGCACGGCCGCGACCACCGGCGACACCTCGAAGAAGGTGACCTTCTTGTCGACCCGGGTGGTGTACTCGATGCGCAGCTCGAAGTCCGGGCGCGGCTTGCTGCCGTCGATGACGACGCCGAGGATCCGGTCGTCGAGGTCGGTCATCGCGGCCTCGTCGGCCGGGCGCAGCGCCCACAGCAGGTCGATCGGGGACAGCCCGGCGTCGGCCTGGCTGACGACGCGGCTGTGCGGGTCGCCGTCCTCGTCCTGCCAGGTCACCAGGGCGACCACGTTCTCGGGTTTCGGCAGCACCGCCGGGAGCCAGTCGTCGACCGCCGGTTCGGCCTGCGCCCGCGGCTTGCTGTGGCCGAGGATCGGTGCGCCGTGGTCGGGGTCGAGGCCGGGGGTGAGCTGCAGGGCCAGCCGGTGGGTGAGCGTGGTCCCGCTGCGCGGGGTCTCCACCACCGACGGCGCGGGCGGGAGCGCTTCTTTGGCGTACGCGTCGAGCGCCGCCGACGCGCGTTCGGTGTTGCCCTGCAACGCCTGGTGGGCGCTCTCGGCCACGGTCACGTCGGCCAGCGCGTCCAAGGCGTTGCGCAGGGCGTCCACTTCGGACCGGATCAGGCCGGTCTGCGTCGCGTCCGCCGGCGGCAGGTCGTCGTAGCCGAACGGGTAGTCGTCGGGGTGCGGGGTGCCCGGTGGGGCTGTGTCGCGCAACGCGTTCACGCGGCGCAGCAGGGTCAGCCCGTCGATGACGTTGCGGGCTTCGACCTGCTCGATGCTCGTGGGCGCGCCGGGGTCTTCGGGCGTGAGCGCGGTCTCGTCGATCTTGTTGGCCCGCAACGGGAACTTCAGGCGCAGCCCGGCGATGAACGCGTCGAGCCCGGCGCCGCGGTCGTGCAGCCCGCGTTCGAAGCGGTACCCGAGCAGCGCGCCGGGCGACTGGCCCTGCCGGATCCCGTCGGCGATGCCCAGCGCCAGCCGGACGCGCTCGGAGCTGAGGTTCACCGCGAACACGTCGGCGGCGCCGCGGCCGGCGTTCGCGAGGTACCCGGCCCGCAAGACGGCCGCGGTGCGGGCGTGCGCGGGCGAGGGCGTGTGGACGTACCCGGCGTTGGCCCGGTCGTGCGGGATCGGGCCGGCACCGAACACGCTCGTCAGGTCGGCCGGCACGTCGACCTGGTCCACCGGGTCGGTGTCGCGGGCGAGGTGTTCGAGCCAGCCGTACGCGCCGAGGTGCACGCCCCGCACCGGGGTCCCGGCGCCGGTCGGTCCGTACCGGAGCTCGGCCAGCCGCTCGTTGACCAGCCCGAGCCGCCACGCGTCGAGGCGGTGCGTGGCGCAGTCGAGGTGTTCGGCGAACACCCGTTCCAGCTTCGCGGTGGGCAGCCCGGCCAGGATCGTCAGCGCCTGCGCCAGCTCCGGCGGCACGGATCCGGTCCGCAGCACAGCCTGGCGGGCGAGTTGGTAGAGCAGCGCCGCGGGCGGCACGTCGTCGGTGAAGCCCTGTTCGCCGCCGATCGTGGCCAGGTCGCTGGTGGCGAGCCAGGTCAGGTAGTCGTGGCCGTCGGCGGTGTAGGGCCGGATCAGGGCCGTCTCCGACAGCGGCCGGTCGTCGGCCACCGGGGTCCCCAGGGTCAGCGCCGGGTCGGCGGTGCGGTGGTACTCGGCCGAAGCCGGGTGCAGCGCGAGGATGTCCAGCAGGGTCTGGTGCGGGTCGGCGCCGGGCTCGTCGAGGTCGGCGACGTGCGCGAGCGCGTCGTGCCAGCGCGGCGCGACCTGCTTGAGGGCGGCGTCGAGCGCGATCCGGTGGGTCGCGTCGGTCGGGAACGCGAGCCGGGAGAACACGGTGGTCGGCAGGATCCCGTAGGGCTGGCGGCCGATCTTCACCGCCGGCAGCGGTCCGCGGCCGGAGACGTGCGCGAGGAAGAACTGCCGCGTCTGCTCGCCGGTCAGCAGCGACGGCAGCGGGTAGCCCGCCGTCGCCGCCCACAGCGCCGTGCCCGCGGCCCGCGCGTCGCGCCGGTCCGTGCCGTCGGCGTTGGGCGCCCCGGCCAGCAGGGCCGGGTCGAGACCGAGCAGTTCGGCGAACCAGGCGCCGTCGGTCTTGGTGGTCCAGTCCGGGACGGCGGCGGCGAACCCGGCCGCGGTGGCGAGGGCGGCGTCGGCTTCGGCCGCCGGGTCCTGGCCGGCCGGGCGTTCTTCGGAGTTGTTGGTCGGCGTGCCCTGCGGCAGGAAACCGAACCCGGACGGGCTGTGCAGCTGGTCGGCGAACAGGCCGCCCAGCGCCGTCGCGGTCTGCTCGGGCGCCGCCTGCTCGCGCAGGCCGAGCACGACGAGCCGGTCGAGGCCGTCGCGGAAGGCGTCCTGCAGCGGGATCCGCAGGCCCATCCCGGCGTTGACGGCCTCGGTGAAGTCGGTCAGCCAGCGCAGGGCGGGCGGTACGGACAGCTTGCCGGTCGTCTCGTCGATCTTCAGCTGGTTCGCGGCCGTCTCGTTGGGGTTCGGGCTCACCGCCAGCCCCTGGCGCACCGGCAGGCCGGTCGCGGTGAACACGAGCGCGCCGCCGCGGTACCCGGACACGGTGAACCGGTCGGGCAGCAGCGTCGCGGTGGCCGCGACCGTCCAGGACTGCGGCGCGACCTGCCCGGCCGCCGCGGCGGGCAGCACGAGGAAGGCGACCGTGACGGCGTCGCCCGGGGCGGCGGCCGCACCGTCCACACCGGACGGACGCCGGGCCTTGATCGCGGCGGCCCGGGTGGCGCTGGTGGCCGCGAGCAGGGCGATCTCGGCGGCGCGCAGCTTCGCGCGGTCGCCGTGCGCCTGCCACACGGCCGTCCAGTACGTGATCGTCGGCTGCTTGTCGCCGGCGGCGACGGCGGCCGGGCTCACGACCACCAGCACGACGGTGCCGGCGGGCACGCCCAGCGGGCGATCGCCGGGGTTGGCGGGCTGCCGCTGCTTCAGCAGCCAGGCCGCGCGCCCGGCCGGGATCCGGGCGACGAGCTCGTGCCAGGCGGCCTGCTCCCCCGCCGGTGACCCGCCGGAGGCCCACAGGGCGGCCCAATAGGCGTCCAGCGCGGCGATCTCGGCCGCGGTCGGGCGCGGCTCGAGCTTGGTCACCGACCATTCGTCGGGGAACACGTGGACCAGCAGCTCGGTCAGCGTGAAGCGCGTCTCGACCCGGACCGGGCCCAGCAGTACCGGGAAGTCAAGGCTGAGCTGGGGCATCCGGCAGCATCTCCTCGGCGTGCACGGCCACCAGCACGGGGGCCTGGAAGAGGATGTAGGCGACGTCGGCGGCGCTGACGTCCGGTTGCCACGCCGGGACGTGGTCGTCGTCGGCGCGCTGGTCGGTCTTTTCCTGGTCGTCCTCGTCGTGGTTGAAGTGGGCGAGGGTGACGGTGGGACCGCCGCCGAGCCGGATGAAGCCCTGCCCGGCCGGGTCGACCCCGGCCCACGACAGGTCGTTCCACACCTCGACCGGCACCGGCCCGCCGGGCGGGGCGTCGTCGAGCCCGAACCGCGGGTCGCCCGGCCGCTCCTTCAGCACGAAGAACCAGCCGAGGTCGCCGTCCGGCCCGCGCGCGGTGTCGGCGTCGAGGTCGAAGCCGAGCAGGTAGATGTCCGGGTCGGCTTTGGCTTCGTACATGGGCAGCCGCACCAGACCGCGCGGCGGGTCGACGCCTTCCGGCAGCTTCGCGAGGGTGCGCTCGCCGCTCTTGTCCTGCACGCCCGGCTCGTTCTTCTTGTCGGGCCACTCGGCTTTGTGGGCGTAGATCGCCGCGGTCGGGTACTTCCGCAGGAGCTCGCCGCGGATCACCAGCACCAGGTTGGCGGTGCGCGGCGGCTCCCCCGGGGTCAGGTTCGGGTTCTCGCCGAGCTTCGCGGTCTTGGCCCACCGGTGGATCGGCGGGATGTCGTAGAGCCGCTCGCGGCGCGCGTCCGCCGTCTCGCGCGGCTTCGGCGGCGCGGTGCGCGGGTCCCAGAACTGGCGGAACGGCGTGCCGCGCTGGTCGGTCGGGTATTCGCGCCAGAGCAGCTCGCGGGCCAGCTCGTGGTTGAGGCCGACGAGGTAGGACTCGATGAACTTGGTGTTCGCCTCGAGCAGGGTGATCGAGTTCGGCGGGAGCAGCCCGAGGTTGGGCACGAAGGTGTCCGTCGACATCTTCAGCAGCTCGGTGTAGGCCGGGATGTCGAACTTCGGGTACGCCATCACCTCGGTCAGTTCGCCGTCCTTCGGCGCGAGCCGCGCCGGCAGGTTCACCGCCGCGACGATGTTCTCGAGCACGGTCGTGTTCGCGTCGAGCCCGGTCACGACGGCGGTGGTGGTACCGGCGACGTTCAGCCGGGGCCGGTCTTCGGGCCCGGCCGCCACCCCGATCGGTCCCGGCGGCGGGACCAGCGGCGGCGCGGCGGCCACCTCCTGCTCGTCGATGCGGGCCAGCAGCGTGCCCAGCGAGGTGTCCAGGGTCTTCATCAGCCGGCTGCCCGGCCGCGTGATGCGGCGCATGGCGGGCGACACCGGCGCCGTCGCGACCCGGCTCTGCGACACCTTGAACCCGACGGCGAACACCTCGCCCGCCGCGGCCGCGAAGCCCGCGACGGGCCGGTCGAGCACCTTGGCGTGGGCGGGCGCGGTGATCGTCAGCGCCCGGCCCGAGGGCAGCGGCTCCGCGTCCGCGGTGAGCGCGACCGGACCGGCCTGCGGCCGGATGTGCTTACCGTGCAGGATGTCGCCGACCTCGCGGGCCAGCTGCGCGGTACGGATCCAGGCGTTGGCCCGCCGGGCCTCGCCGAGCTGCTCCCAGGCCGCGGCCATCAGCTCCTCCTGCCGCGCCTGCACGACCTTGGTGCCGAAGTGCGCGGCGACCCGGAACCGCGGGTCGAGGTTGAGCCGGTGCAGCCAGCCGTGCACCTCGGCGTCGGGCAGCGGAGCGCCCTCGGGGGTGGTCAGCAGCTTCGGGGTGAGCGCGTGCCAGCGGCCGTAGAGCGGTGGCGTGATCACCGGGTCGACCTGGCCGGCGAGATCCGGGATCCGGGGCGCGAGCGCGGTGTTCGCGGTGGCCGCGGTCTGGTGCTGGTAGGCCTCGGCGAGGTTGATCAGCCCGGCGAGCGCGCGCTGCCATTCGTTGGGGTACGGCGGCGCGGGCGGATCGGCCGGGCTCTGCGGGCCGTAGTAGTTGTCCCAGTTCTCGAACCGGTCGATGACCTTGTCGGAGTCGGGCAGCTGCAGCGCGCCGCCGAGGCGCAGCACCCCGTCCGGCTCGGTCGAGGTGGTCAGGCCGGGCAGCCCGAACCCCGGCGTCCGGTGCGCGTCCATGTCCCGCAGGCCCACGGGTTCCTTGGCTTCCAACGGTTTGAGCAGCCGGACCAGGAACTCGAAGTCGCCCGCCGGGCTCGTGGCGAACTGCCAGCGGTGGTAGTACGGGAGCCGGCCGGACGCCGGCATGCCCGCGACGCCCCAGCTCGGCGTGGTCGACGTGATCTGCCCCGGGTCGATGCCGAGCCCGGCCCGCCGCCCGGTTTCGAACGCGGGCACGAGGAACGCGTGGTAGGTCGTGGTCGGCTTGAGGTGACGCGGGCAGAGGATGCGCGAGCAGGCGCTGTCCGGGGCGTCGCGCAGGACGCGCGAGAGGTTCGCCAGCGCCGTGCCCATGCCGGTGCGGTCGTCCACCTCGACCGGCACGTCGAGTTCGCCGTTGACGTGGACGTGTGCGAAGGCGCCCAGTTCCGCGGGCGTCTGCAGCGCGTCCGGCGCGGTGACGGTGACGAACGGCAGCGGCCCGTCCCCCGCGCCGCCCTCCTCGAACTCGGCCGGGCCCGTGTCATCGCCGGCGGCGAGCACGACCAACGCGAGCCACGGCGCGAGCCGTCTCGTGGCGGTGTCGGGCGCGGCCGGGCTGTAGCGCCACGCGAAGTCCTCTTCGTAGAACTCGATGTGCGCCAGGTAGTTCGGCTCGAAGTTGGTGGTGAACGGCGGCGGCTCCATTCTCGAGATCTCGCGCGAGTCGATCCCGATCACGTCGCCGGGCCCGTAGAGCTGCACGGGCTGCTCGATCAGCTTGTGCGGCGCCGGACCGCCGGGGGTGAGCGCGTCGCCGGTCAGCTCCAGCTGGACCGGGATGGTCGCCCGGCCCGGCCCGGGCGCGCCGGTGATCCTGGTCGTGAGCCCGGTCCGCAGCCAGGGCAGGAAGGAGTAGGCGCCGTCGGTCACGTGCCGCTCCGTTCGGCGCTCGCGGTGAGCTCGACGGCCGTCGTCGCGGCGGCCAGCCCGGTGCGGGTGACACCGCCGGCGACGAGCACCTTGGTGCCGGACGACGCCGCCGCGAGCGCCCACCGGCCTTCATCGAGGCCGGCGAACGCCGTCCACGCCCCGCCCGCGAACTGCAGGGTTCCCCGGTAGCCGGTTTCGTTGTCGACGTGGTCGGCACCGCCGAGCACCAGCGCCTTCCCCGCCCCGAACGGGACGGCGCGGTGGAAAGCCCGCCCGGCGGGCATCGCGGCCGCGTCCTGCCAGGTGCCCGCGGTGAGGTCGTACACCTCGGCGGTGGCCCGGGCGAACGGGTCGAAGCCGTCGTCGCGCGCACCCGGCGCGCGCCCGCCCGCGACCAGGACGGACGTGCCCGACAGGGCGGCGGCGGAGTGCGCGCTGCGCGGGAGCCGCATGCTGCCGGTGGGGGCCCAGGTCGCGGTGACCGTGTCGTACAGCTCGCAGAAGGCCAGGTCCGCGCGGTCGGTGCCGCCGACCGGCACGCTGCCACCGCAGACGAGCACCTTCTTCCCGTCCTGCAAGGAGATCGCGGTGTGCCCGGTGCGGGCATCGGTCATGTCGACCTCGACGGCGGTCCACGTGCCGTCGGCGGGGTGGAAAAGCTCGGCCGAGCGCAGGGCGACGCTCCCCCCGCCGGCGCGCGGACCCGAGCCGCCGGCGACGAGGACGAGCCCGTTCGACAGCGTGGTGGCACTGTGCCCGAACCGCACGGCCGCCATGTCGTGCGCGGCCGGGGTCCAGGTGTTCGCGGTGGGATCGAAGATCTCGGCACTGCGCAGGGCGGCACCGCCGTTGGTACCGCCGCAGACGAGCACCTTGCCATCGGGCAGCGCGGCCAGCGCGTGCAGCTGCCGGGCGGTCCCGAGCAGCGCGGGGGTCGACCACTTCTCTTGGCCCAGGTCGTAGACGGCGCTTTGGCGCAGGCTCGCTCCGGCGGCGTCGGCACCGCCGGCGAGGAGGATCTTGGTGCCACCCGCGAGGACGACGGCGGAGTCGTGCTGGCCGCGCCAGCAGGCGGCGGTGGCGTAGTCGGGTGCGGGCGACCAGGTGTCGGCCGCGAGAGCGGTGGTCATGGTGTCGTCCCCTCGGTCACGGCAGACAGGTCTCGGCGGTAGCGGCGAGTTGCACGGCGTCCGGCGCGGCAGGCCCGGTCAGTGCCCGGACACCGACGACGGGCACGCGGCCGGCCAGGTCGGTCTCGGCGGCAGTGGCCAGCTCGCCGACGCCCGGCGCGGCAAGCCCAGCCAGTGCCCGACCACCGACGACGGGCACACGGCCGGCCAGGTCGGTCTCGGCGGCAGTGGCCAGCTCGCCGACGCCCGGCGCGGCAAGCCCAGCCAGTGCCCGACCACCGACGACGAGCACGCGGCCGGCCAGGTCGGTCTCGGCAGTAGTGGCGAGTTGCACGGCGTCCGGCGCGGCGAGAGCGGTGGTCATGGCGTCATCCCCTCGATCACGGCAGGTAGGTCTCAGCGGTGGTGGCCAACTCATCAGCACTCGGCGCGGCAGGCCCGGTCAGCGCCCGGCCACCGACGACGAGCACACGGCCGTCCGCCAGGTCGACGGCGGAGAAGCCAGACCGGCCAGTCACCAACGCGCCGGTCGGGGTCCAAGCCCCAGTCGCGGGTTCGAACGCGACGACGTCCCGGTATCCAGCCGTCGCGCGAGGCCGGCCGACGCCGCCGATCACGACCGCGCCTCGCGGGGTGCGGACGCACCGATGCCCGGTGCGACCGCCGCCCGGCAGGTCGTCGACGCGCGTCCAAACTCCGGTCTTCGGGTCGTACACCTCAGCCGTCGCAAGGCTTTCGATGCGATACGGGACGCCCGGGACCGCGTCGCCGCCGGTGACGAGCACCCGGCCGTCGGGCAGCAGCGTCGCCTGATGTCCCTTGCGTGCCACGGCAAGGCTGCCGGTCGGGGTCCACGTCTTGGCCGTGACGTCGTACAGCTCGCACGACGTCAGCGCCCGCTCCCCCACCGCGCCGCCGACGACGAGGATCTTGCCCGCGCCGACTGAAACGGCCGCATGCCCGGTGCGGGCCTCCAGCATCGACCCGGTCGCGGTCCAGGTCAGGGTGGCCGGGTCGAGCAGTTCGGCCGAGGCGAGCGCGGCACCGCGAGCGCTCGTGCCGCCCGCGACCAGGATCGCCTTGCCCGCGAGCGTGGCCGAATGCCCGTGCCGGGCGGTGGCCAGCCCGGCCGCGGGCGTCGTCCAGGCATCGGCGGCGAACACCTCGGTGCCGGCCAGCGCCGTGCCGTCGGTGCCGAGCCCGCCGGCGACGACGACCCGGCCGTCGCCGAGGCGCGTGGTCGTGTGCCGCCGTCGCGCCTTCGCCAGTGACGGCGCGGCGGACCAGGTCCCGGCGATCGGGTCGAACGACGCCACCGTCGCGACCGGGCTCCCGTCGGCGCCGGTGCCGCCGGCAACGAGCACCCGCCCATTGTCGAGACGGACCGCGTCGGCGTCCGCGACGGCGGCGGACGGCGAGCCGGCCGCGGACCAGACGCCGGGCTCGGCGAGCACCCCGCCGAGCACTTCGGCCTGGCGCAGGACGTGCAGCTGCCCGGCCAGCGACGGGTCCGCCTCGATCCAGTCGGCCATGGCGTCTTCCGCGGTCGCCGCGCTGCGGAAGCTCGACGTCGTCGCGCTCGCGGTGGCCGGCGGGAACGCCTGCTGGTTGTTGCGCCGGTAGGCGACGACGTACCGGCTGCCGGGGACCTGCACGGTCTCCTCGGGCGGGAACGGCTGCCGCTGCCGGGCGTCCTGCTGCGACAGGGCCGAACGGGCCGTGCTGCTGCCGGCCAGGAGCTGCCCGAACACCGCGGGCGGCGGGGTGTACAGGCGTGCGGCGGGCCGGGCGGTCGCCCGGACGGCGGTGATGCGCACGGCGGCGGGCTCCGACGGGGCTTCGCTGTCGATGATGTGCAGCTCGTAGCGGGCACTGCGGCGCACGACGCGCGGTGACGCGATCGCGCCGCCGGCCGCGACCAGCTCGAGCCCGGCGTCCTGGGTTTCGAACGCGGGACGCGACAGCTTCGCCGCGTCGCTCATGTCCTGGAACTGGGCCATCGCGAACTTGTCGCCGGTGAGTGAGCGGCGCACCAGCCCGCTGTTCTGCGGCGGGGCGATCGTGAAGCGCTTGCCGTCGCTGGGCCGCTGCGCGCCGACCCGGTCGAGCCGGACGCCGAGCGGGATGACCCGCTGGTGGATGAACAGCGTGCCGAGCGGGTGCAGCACCAGGTCGTCGCCCGGGGGCAGCTGCCGCAGGGTGACCATCGGGTTGAACCCGCCCGCGGGCAGCCGCGTCTGCCAGCCCTCGGTCTTGGTCACCTCGGCCTCGAGCAGCGCGAGCACGGCGACCGGCGGCAGCGTCGTGGTGCGCTCCTCGCCCCACGTGATGTCGAAGTCGGCCGAAATCTCGAAGAACAGCAAGGAGATCGACCCGCGGCCGTGCGCCCGCCACGGCGCGGGCCCCTCCAGCGTGAAGTCCAGGTCGATGCCGAACAGCCCGACGCCGAACGCCTTCAGCGAAACCCCGGCGGAGACCTGCACGATGAACGAGAACGGCGAGAACCGGAACAGCGCGTCGAAGCCGAGGTGGCCTTCGATGCCGAAGTCGCTGAACCCGAGGCGCAGTTCGGCTTTCGCGCCGAACTGGACGGAGTTGCTGGTGACGGCGAAGTAGCCGGACACCCGGATCAGCCGGCCCGGGGAGTTCAGGATGTCGACCGAGATCCGCGGCGGCACCGGGAACGGCAGCGGCGGCGGTGTGAACGACGGGTGGAAGCCGCCGACCGACAGCACGAAGTCCGGGTTGTCGCCCCAGGCGACGAGCAGCCCCATCCCGCCTTCGATGGTCATGGTGAGGACGCGGGAGTCGAAGAGCTGCGCGAAGAACCACAGCCGTGACTTGTCGACCTCGAGCGCGCCGACGAAGCTGACCCGCAGCGCCAGCAGCGCGACGTCCTCGCTGGGCAGGACGCATTCGAGCAGCCCGAGGATCGCGATGTTGCCCGGCGGGACCTCGATGATCAGCCCAAGCGAGACGCTGACCAGGGTGGGCGTGCCCCAGCCGATCTTCGCCATCGGCCCGACCAGGAACGTGCCCTCCTCGGGCGGGAAGAACTTCCGGAGGTCGCTGAGGATCCGCGGGGCGTTGGCCACCACGTCCTCCGGGAACATCACCGACTGGATCGACCCGGTGACGACGCCTTCGACCAGCGCGTCGAGGTCCATCCGGCGGTTGAGCCCGAGGATCCCGCCGACGCCGAGCAGCTTGAACCCGAAGCCGAGCTGGATGCCGGCCTGGCCGAACTCGGCGGTGAGCACGATCAGCAGGGAGAAGCCGGGGCTGCCGTCGGGCATCCGGGTGGTGATCAGGCCGATCGCCTTGACGTCGATGAAGCCGGCGAACTCCAGCTCCAGCGCGCCCGCGTACTCGCCCCGCGCGTCGTCGAAGGACAGGAACCCGCCGCCCGCGACGATCCCGGCGTCGATCGCCAGGCCGACCCCGGTCGGCGGCTTGAACCGGAACGCGAGGTCGGCGACGCCGAGGTTGCCGCCACCGTCCGGAAAGGACAGTTCGGCGACGACGCCGACCCGTTCGACGGCCGCGCTGATCGGGCCGAGAGTGGCGGTGAAGCCGCCGGAGACCTCGATGGGCAGCGTGCCGTCCGGGCCGAACCCGGCCCCGAGGTGCAGCGTGGTGATCTCGATCGGCCCCAGCGTGACGTGCAGCGGCAGTTCGAGGTCGAGCCCGCCGCTGCCTTCCAGCCGCAGCCCGGTCGAGGGCGACCAGCTCCCGGTGATCTCGAAGGCCGACTCGATCTTCGCGCCGCCCGCGACGGTGCTGATGAAGCCGTCGCCGCCGCCGAGGTCGATCAGCACGTGCCCGCCCGCCAGCTCCACCCGGGCGGACGGCTCGACCGAGACGTCGCCGCCGGTGTCCGCGCTCGCACGCAGGCCGAGCTCCAGGGCGAACCGGCTGACCTCCAGGCGGGACGAGCCGGTCTGGCCGATCAGCACGATGGGCGTGCCACCCTGCTCGGCGACCGCGCCGGCCCGCACGTCCAGCTCCAGCTCGCCGGTCGGCGGCGAGAGCTCGACGTCGAACGGCGGCCGGATCTTCGCCTCCAGCCCGAAGTCGAACTTGCCGGCCACCGCGAGCGTCAGCTTCCACAGCGAGCCGAGCGGCAGGGTGACCAGGACGTCCCGCTGGGCCGGCACCCGCAGCCGGGCGGTGGCCGCGGGCGGGCTCACCGCCGGGTCGACGCTCAGCCGGAGGAAGTACGCCTCCAGCACCGGCGGCGCGCCCGGCGGCGTCAGGAGCACGAAGTCCCGGTCCCGCCCGGCGAGCACGGCGGCGACCCGGGGCCACAGCAGCGATCCGTCGAAGTCCGGCTTGCCGAAGCCGAACGTGTCGCCCAGCCAGCGGACCGGGTCGGTCAGGATGGCGAGGAAGCGGTCGATGCGCAGCCGGCGGCGCCGGCCGGGTGCCGCGTCCGGGTCCTCGGCGTCGTTCACCGGGCTGTCGTCGACGATGCCGAGCAGCGTCAGCAGCTCGATCGCCGCGCGGCCCTTGCTCTCGAGGTAGCCGATGACCCCCAGCTCGACGAGCCGCTGCGGCATCTGGGCCGCGTCGGCCAGCAGCCGGGTGCGCTGGGCCGCGGTCAGGCCGGTCGCGCCGGTCACCGCGGTGTTCAGGGCGGGCACCAGTGCGTCGAGGGCGGTGAACGTCTCGGCGAGGGCGCGCAGCAGCGCGAGTCCTTCTTGGACGATCGCGCCTTCGTCGCCGGCGGTGACGGCCTGCGTCAGCCGGACGACGATCGGGCCCGCGGCGCCGACCTGGCGGGCGACGGTGCCGAGCGCGTCGCCGGCCGCGCCGAGCCCGCCGGGCAACCGGAAGCCGAGGTCGGCGAAGAACGCGTCCCGCTTGTCCGGGGCGAGGTTCTGCTCCAGGGGCGCCAGCGCCTTGGCGATCTCCCGGGCCAGGAGCTCGACCGTGCCGGCGCTCACCGGCCGTCTCCGTACGCGAGCGCGGCCTGGTCGAGCCGGTCGAGGGTGGCACCCGGCCACAGCCGGACGAAGCCCGCGAACCGGGCGATGTCCGCGTGCAGCCGCGGGCCGGCGAACCGGTCGAGCACCGCGACGAACCCGGCGATCAGCTCGCCGACGTCCCGGCCGTCCACCACCGCGGGCAGCAGGGTGTCCTGGGGCGGCGGGCCGTGCAGCAGGCGGCGGACCACCTGCGGGCCGCCGAGCCGCCGCCAGGCGATCAGCACGCGGCGGTTCGTGTTCACCAGCCGCAGCGCCTCGTCGACGTGCTCGCTCACCAGCGCGGCGAACAGCTGCAGCCCGGGCCGGGCGCCGAACCGCCGCTGCAGGTCGGCCAGCCGGGAGCGGAAGGTGTGCGGCACCAGGCCGATCTCCTCCGGCGCGTACGCGAGCAACGGCGTCGCCGTCCCGCCTCCGGAAGCGGCGACCGTGACCGCGGCCGGGACCGCCGCCAGCGCCGCCGCGGCGTTCACCTTGCCGGAGCCCCACAGGTGGTTGCCGCGGATCCCGGTCGCCGGCTCGATCACCGGCGGCACCTCGGCGGCCGGGATCCCGTCGATCCGGCACGCCTGCTGCAGGTGCGCGCGGACCTGCTCGAACGTCAGGTTGTGGTTCTTCTGGAACATGAGCGCCACCAGGCCGGCCACGTGCGGCGACGCCATGCTGGTGCCGGACTTGTCGACGACGAGCTGGTCACAGCACGAGGAGTTGCTGTCCTTGTCGTCGCGGCTGCGCGGCGCGGCGACCCCGACCCCGGGCGCGGCGAGGGTCGGCTTGATCTCCCCGGCCGGGGCGACGGCTTGAGCCGGCAGACCCCGCGAAGAGAACTCGGCCAGCTCGCCACCCCGGTCGTCGTAGGCGGCGACCGTGATCGCGTTCCGCGAGGTACCCGGTGAGAGGATGGTGTTCACCCGCCGGCGCTCGGTCGGTTCCTTGTCCGACTCCAGGCGGAAGGTCGGGTGGGTGTCGCCCTGCTCCTGGAAGAACCAAGCGTTCCAGTCAGCGGCCACGGCTGAGGTGTTGGTCAGCTTCAGCTGCCACTGCCCGTCGCGGACCTGCGTGCCCGCCTGCGGTGTGATCGTGAGGTTGATGTTCTTCTTGCCGCCGTGCGTGGCCTCCGGCGCGGTGGACGAGCTCGCGGCCACCGTCATCGCCCCGATCTTGTACTGGCCGGGTGTGCCGGGCGCGCCCGGGGCGCCGGGCGGGATCGGGCCCGTTGTGTTCGGCCCGGGCCGGGCCGGATTCGGTGGGGCGATGAGTTCCACGGTCAGCGTCGCGGTGCCGGAGTACCAGAGGTCGAGGATGTCCACCTTCTTCGACCCCTCCGGGACGCGGAACGGGACGGTGACGGTGTTCGCGGGCGCGGCACCGGCCTGGACCGTCCCGCTCTCGTGGAGTTCCTCGTCGGCCGCGTTGCCCGCCGCCGCCACGATGGCGATCCCCGCGGGTGGTCCCCCCGCGGGCCGGAGGACCTGATCCACCACGACGTCCAAGGGGTCCGTTCCGTCGTGCGGTCCGGTCAGGTGCCCGAAACTGCAGTTGACCACGACCGGCCGGACGACCGGCGGGTTCCCGGCCGCGAGCCTCGTTCCCGCCTGGGCGCACCAGGTGATGGCGTCCAGCGGGTTGCCGCCGGTCACGCCGATCGTCTTCACCACGACGAGGTCGGCCTCCGGCGCCACGCCGGTGTAGTTGCCGGGCTTGCTGCACCGGTCGTCCTGGCTGCCGTCACCGGCGGCGATGCCGGCGACGTGGTTGCCGTGCCCGACGTCGTCGACGCTGGCGAACGGCGGACCGGCGGCCAGCGCGGCGTTGATGTCCGGGGCCCGGAAGACCCGGCCGATCTGCGCGAACCCTGCGGGCGGCGCCACCCCGCCCGCCGTGGCGCCCTGGTCCCAGAGCTCCAGGATCCGGGTCGTCTTGGTCGCGTCGGAATTGCGGAAGGACTCGTGGAAGACGTCGATCCCGGTGTCGGCCACCGCGACGATCACCCCGGCGCCCTTGCCCGGCCACGGCGAATCCGGCGGCACCTTCCACGGGACGCGCATTTCTTTGACCGTGTTGTCCAGCGCCGGCGCCGGCGGGCGCACCAGGGCCACGGACTCGACTTCGGGCAATTCGCCGAACTGTTCCACGTCCGCCAGCGCGATGCTCCCGCTGATCAGGCCACCGTGGTCGTAACCGGGGTCCAGACCGGCCTGCCGCAGCGCCTCGAGGTCACCGGAGTACCGTACGAGCACGGTGACCCGCCGATTCGCGGCCGCCGGTTCCGCGGAGCCGCCGGCCTGCCGGGTCTCCGCCGAACGACGGACCTCGGATCGCCAAACGGCCACGGCGTGCTGCAACGCGGTTTCGATCTTCGTCATGCGGACCCTCCCGCTTTCCCCACGGCAAGAATTTCAGCAGACCCGCGGAAGCAGCACCGCTGTAGGGGTGAACAAAACTGTCCCGGTTCCCACCCCGATGTCTGCCCTTTCGGGCATTATCCGAAATTGAAAATCAATCACCGGAATTCTTTGTCATCCGCCGACAAAAAGAAACACGGCCGTCGGCGTCAGCCCTCCGTCCACATCGGACAGTGTCAGGGGCCCGCCGAGACCGGCGCCAATCACGATCACCCTCATGCGGCGAACATGACGGAAGACGGCACCCACGGCCTCGGCACTCGGCCGCTCAGATACCGCCATTCGGCGGTAGATAGCGGTCCGAGTTGTCTGATTGGATCCTCCCCAGAGCGTTTTACAACGTTGTAAAAATGAAGGGTCCTCGCCGATGAGAAGAGCCGCTTCCGTCTTCGTCGCCGTGCTGGTGGCGCTGGGCGTGGCGTCCGGCACGCCGCCCGCAGGCGCCGCCGAGCCCGTGCACGGCCTGAAAGCCGAGTACTTCACACCGTCGGCGCCGGGCGCGCACGACTTCGCGAACCTGGCCGGTACCGCGCTCGACGGGGAGGTCGACCACGCGGACCTGACCTCGGTCTTCGGGCTGGTCGCCGGGCGCACGGAGAACACCACCGCCCGGTGGAGCGGACAGCTCGCCGTGCCGCAGACCGGCGACTACACGTTCTACGCCATCGGCGACAACGGGTTCCGGCTGTTCCTCGACGGCGCACCGGTGATCGACCACTGGGTCGGCGACTGGGACAAGGAGCAGACCAGCGCGCCGGTCACGCTGACCGCCGGCAAGCAGTACGACTTCAAGCTGGAGATGTTCCAGGACACCGGCGGCGCGAACATGTTCCTGCGCTGGTCGAGCGCGACCATCGCGAAGCAGATCGTGCCGCTGTCGGCGTTCACTCCCCCGGCCGACTTCGCGGTCGTGCCGCGCACGGCGGACGTGTCCCAGGACGGCCGCACGCTCACGGCCGACTTCGGCGGCCGCGTCTCGGGCACGAGCGACCTGAAGGACCACCTGCGCATCGAGGTCGACGCGACGCCGATGCCGATCTCGGCCATCACGACGACCCGCACCCGGGCCACGATCCGGCTGGCCGAGGAGGTCCTGAAGGGCCAGCGGATCACGCTCTACTACGACGGCGCGGGCGCGCTCGCGGTCGACGGCACGAAGGTCGGCAAGGCCGGGCGCCTCGTCGCGAACGCGTCGACCGAACGGCTCCGGACACCGTGGGGCGAGAACGTCGACACGCGCCACCCGCTGCCGGAGTACCCGCGGCCGCAGCTCGAGCGCGACAAGTGGGTCAACCTCAACGGCCCGTGGGAGTTCTCGGCGGCCAAGGACGGCCAGCAGCCGACGTTCGGCAAGCGGCTGCCCGAGAAGGTGATCGTGCCCTACCCGATCGAGTCGCAGCTCTCCGGGCTCGAACGGCACGAGGACCACATGTTCTACCGCCGCACGGTCAGCGTCCCGCGCGACTGGAAGATCGGCGGCGGGCAGCGTCTCAAGCTCAACTTCGGCGCGGTCGACTACCAGGCGAAGGTCTGGGTGAACGGCAAGCTCGTCGCGGAGCACACCGGCGGCTACACGGCGTTCAGCGCCGACATCACCGACGCGCTCAAGCGCGGTGACGAGCAGGAGATCGTCGTCGCGGTCACCGACACGACCGGCCCGTACCAGCCCAAGGGCAAGCAGTCGCCCAACCCCGGCGGCATCTTCTACACGCCGTCGTCGGGCATCTGGCAGACGGTGTGGCTGGAGCCGGTGGCGGCCCAGGGCATCGACGAGATCAAGACGACGCCCGACCTCACCACCAACTCGCTGGCCCTCAACGTCAAGTCGGCGGGCAACGCCACCGTCACGGCGGTCGCCAAGGACGCGCGCGGCCGTCAGGTCGGCACGGTCACCGGACCGGCGAACGCGAACCTGAAGCTGGCGGTGCCCACCCCGCACCTGTGGACGCCGGACGACCCGTACCTGTACCAGCTGGAGATCAAGCTGGGCGGCGACAAGGTCAAGAGCTACTTCGGCATGCGCTCCACCGGCATCACGAACGTCAACGGTGTCCCCAAGCTGACGCTCAACGGCAAGCCGTTCTTCTCCCTGATGCAGCTGGACCAGGGCTTCTACCCGGACGGCCTGAACACCGCGCCGAGCGACGACGCCCTCGTCTTCGACCTGAAGGCGCAGAAGGACCTCGGCTTCAACGCGGTCCGCAAGCACATCAAGGTCGAGCCGGCCCGCTGGTACTACCACGCGGACCAGCTGGGACTGCTGGTGTGGCAGGACTTCGTGTCCCTCGACGACGGCAACAACGCCGGGGCGCAGCAGGCGTGGCTCAGCCAGGGCCTGGAGGAGATGCACCAGCTGCAGAACTACCCGTCCGTCTACGCCTGGATCGTGTTCAACGAGGGCTGGGGCGAGTGGGACAAGGCCGCGACCGGCCGGATCACCGACCAGGTCAAGGCCGCCGACCCGAGCCGGATCGTCAACGCCCACAGCGGGGTGAACTGCTGTGCGTCCAAGGGCGACTCGGGCGCGGGTGACGTCATCGACCACCACGACTACAACAACACCGACCCGGCCGCCTCGGACGGCAGGCGGGTCGCGATGGACGGCGAGCACGGCGGCTTCACGCTGCGCACGCCGGGTCACCAGTGGCCGGGTGCGCCGATCGCGATCTACAGCGGCGTGCAGGACAAGGCGGCGCTGACGGCGAAGTACGTCGACAACACCCGCACGTTCTACCTCGGGCAGGCGCGCGCCGAGCTGTCGGCGTCGGTCTACACGCAGGTCACGGACCTGGAAGGCGAGCTCAACGGGCTCTGGACCTACGACCGCAAGCGCATCAAGGTCGACCCGGGTCCGGTCCGCGAGATCAACCGGCGCGTGATCGAGGCCGGTGCCAACGCGGGCAAGCCGTACCCGTACGCGGGGAAGGGCTCGTGGAACCTCGACGAGCGCGGCGGAACGACCGCGAAGGACTCGAGCGGCGGCAACAACCCGCTGACGCTCACCCCGGCCGGGGCGACGTTCAAGGACGGCGCGCTGCAGTTCACCGGCGGCTCGGCCGACACCTACGGCCCGGTCGTCGACACGACCGGTGACTACACGGTGTCGGCGAAGGTGCGGCTCGACCAGCTGCCCGGCAACTACGCGACGGCGGTGAGCCAGGACGGCCGGGGGCAGGAGAGCCCGTTCTACCTGCAGTACGGCCAGGGCGCGTTCGCGTTCAGCACGCCGGGCGGCAACCGGGCCCGGTACGAGGTCGTGCCGGAGATCGGCCGCTGGTACGAGCTGACGGGCGTCCGGGCCGGCAACGAGATCAGGCTCTACGTGGACGGCGTGAAGGTGGCGACGGCCGCGGCCGGACCGGCGGTGGCCGGCACGGGCGCGTTCACGGTCGGCCGGGCCAAGTACAACGGCCAGAACGTCGACTTCTGGAGCGGCGCGGTCGACGACGTCCGCGTGGCCGGCAAGGCGTTGACGGACGCGGAGGTGGCCCAGCTCCCCTGACGCCGGCGGCGCGGCCAGGTCCGAAGCCCTGCCCCTCCTCGGAGGGGCAGGGCTTCGGCCGTCAGCCGGCGCGGCGCCCTCACCCCCGGTGAATTCCCGTCACAGCCGAGCCGGTCTTGGACAAACTTAAGGCTCACCCGCCACAGTGGGCGTGATCCGGGCGCCCGCGCTTGCCTGGGTGCATCGTTCAAGACGGGTTCAGTCGCCGGGCAAGAGATAACTGTCACCTCGTGCTCGGGGTGTCCGTTTCGGAAGATGGCTACTGGCACGTCAATCCATTGGTGATCTCCGAGGAGAGGTGCATGAGCGACCTCACTGCTCCGCCCGGCCCCGGTCTGCGCATCGGGCTGGTCGCGGAGTCGAAGAAGGCCGAAACACGAGTGGCCCTCACCCCCGACGCCGTGCGCAAGGCGATCGGGCTGGGCTACACCGTCGTGATCGAGAACGGGACCGGTGTGCGCTCCGGGTTCGACGACGAGGCCTACGCCGCCGCGGGGGCCGAGGTGTCGCCGCATCCGGTGTGGGACGCCGATGTCGTGGTCACGATCAACGCACCCGAGCCCGCGGAGATCGACCGGCTGCGCGAAGGCACGGTCCTGGTGTCGATGCTGGCACCCGCGCTCGAGCCGGATCGGCTGGCGGCGCTGGCCGCACGCGGGGTCACGGCGCTCGCGATGGACGCGGTCCCCCGCATCTCGCGGGCGCAGTCGCTGGACGTGCTCAGCTCGATGGCGAACATCGCCGGGTACCGCGCGGTGATCGAGGCGGCGCACGTGTTCGGGCGGTTCTTCACCGGTCAGGTCACCGCCGCGGGCAAGGTCCCGCCGGCGAAGGTGCTCGTCGCGGGCGCCGGGGTGGCCGGGCTGGCGGCGATCGCGGCCGCGAACAGCCTGGGCGCCGTCGTGCGCGCGACCGACCCGCGGCCGGAGGTGGCCGACCAGGTCCGCTCGCTCGGCGGCGAGTACCTCGCGGTGGAGGTCGAGCAGGAGGCGAGCACCGACGGCTACGCCAAGGCGACGTCGGAGGCCTACGACCGGCGGGCGGCGGAGATCTACTCCGAGCAGGCCGCCGACGTCGACATCGTCATCACGACCGCGCTCATCCCGGGCCGCCCGGCGCCGAAGCTGATGACGGCCGAGCAGGTCGCGTCGATGAAGCCGGGCAGCGTGATCGTGGACATGGCGGCCGCTCAGGGCGGCAACGTCGCGGGCACCGTGGCCGGCGAGGTCGTCACCACCGGCAACGGCGTGACGATCGTCGGCTACACCGACCTGCCCGCCCGGCTGCCCGCGCAAGCCTCGCAGCTCTACGGCACGAACGTGGTGAACCTGCTGAAGCTGCTCACCCCCGCCAAGGACGGCCGCCTCACCCTCGACTTCGACGACGCCGTGCAGCGCGGGCTGACCGTGGTCCGCGACGGCGAGGTCCTGTGGCCGCCGCCCCCGGTGTCGGTGAGCGCGGCCCCGCAGGCCGCACCCGCCGCGCGGCCGGAGCCGGAGCCCGCGAAGCCCCGGTCGCCGTGGCCGCGGGTGGCGGGCGCCGGACTGGGCGGCGTGGCGCTGTTCCTGGCGTCGGCGTTCGCGCCACCCGAGCTGGCCGGGCACCTGACAGTGTTCGTCCTCGCGATCGTCATCGGCTTCTACGTGATCGGCAACGTGCACCACGCGCTGCACACGCCGCTGATGTCGGTCACCAACGCGATCTCCGGGATCATCGTCGTCGGCGCGATCCTGCAGATCACCGGCGGCGGCGCGCTGACCACCGTCCTGGCCACCGCCGCGGTGCTGCTGGCCGCCATCAACGTCGTCGGTGGCTTCGCGGTGACCCGCCGGATGCTGTCGATGTTCTCGAGGAGCTGAGCCCGTGCACGCGGAAACCTGGAAGACGGCGGCCTACCTCATCGCCGCCCTGCTGTTCGTGGCCAGCCTCGCCGGGCTGGCCAAGCACGAAACGTCCCGCCGCGGCCTCCGGTTCGGCATCGCCGGCATGGTGATCGCGCTGGTCGCGACCGCCGCCACCGCCCTCGGGGCCGCCTCCGGGCTCGGCATCACGCTGCTGCTCGTGGCGCTCGTGATCGGCGCGGCCATCGGCTTGTGGCGGGCACGCGTGGTCGAGATGACCGGCATGCCCGAGCTGATCGCCCTGATGCACAGCTTCGTCGGCCTGGCCGCGGTGCTCGTCGGCTGGAACGGCTTCCTCGAAGTCGAAGCCGGCTCGACGGCCACCGAGCTGACGGGGTCGCTGCTGGGGATCCACCACGCCGAGGTCGTGATCGGCGTGTTCATCGGCGCCGTGACCTTCACGGGGTCGATCGTCGCCTACCTCAAGCTGTCGGCGCGGATCGCGTCCCAGCCGCTGCAGCTGCCCGGCAAGAACGCGCTCAACCTCGGCGCGCTGGTGGCCTTCGCCGCGCTGACCGTGGTCTTCGTGGTCAGCCCGGGCGTCTGGCTGCTGGCGGTGGTCACGCTGCTGGCGCTGCTGCTCGGCATCCACCTGGTCGCCTCGATCGGCGGCGGGGACATGCCGGTCGTCGTCTCGATGCTCAACAGCTACTCCGGTTGGGCGGCGGCCGCGTCGGGCTTCCTGCTGGGCAACGACCTGCTGATCATCACCGGCGCGCTCGTCGGCTCCTCGGGTGCGTACCTGTCCTACGTGATGTGCAAGGCGATGAACCGGTCCTTCGTCTCCGTCATCGCCGGCGGCTTCGGCGCGCCCGCGGCGACCGGGTCGGCGGAGGTCGAAGGCGAGCACCGCGAGGTCGACGCCGCCGGCGTGGCCGAGCTCCTCGCCGACGCCCGTTCCGTGATCATCACACCCGGGTACGGCATGGCGGTCGCCCAGGCGCAGGGACCGGTGGCGGAGCTGACCCGGCGCCTGCGGGACCGCGGCGTCGAGGTCCGCTTCGGGGTGCACCCGGTCGCCGGGCGGCTGCCGGGGCACATGAACGTGCTGCTCGCCGAGGCCAAGGTGCCCTACGACATCGTCCTGGAGATGGACGAGATCAACGACGACTTCGCCGAAACCGACGTCGTCCTGGTCATCGGCGCCAACGACACGGTGAACCCGGCCGCGTCCGAGGACCCGGCCAGCCCGATCGCGGGCATGCCGGTGCTGCGGGTCTGGGAAGCGGGCGACGTCGTGGTGTTCAAGCGCTCGATGGCGACCGGCTACGCGGGGGTGCAGAACCCGTTGTTCTTCCGCGACAACAGCCAGATGCTCTTCGGCGACGCCAAGGACCGCGTCCAGGACATCCTGGCCGCGCTTCCCAGCCGGGTGGCCGTCGGCTGATCCTGCGGGGAGCTGGGCTAGGGGCGATAGTCCCAGTCCAGCTCCCAGCACTGGAGGTGGTAGTACCCCAGGATGGCCACCGCGGCGCACCCGTCGGGCGACAGCTCGACCGCGATGACGTCCTCACCGCATTCGATCTCGGTCACCAGGCCGCCGCTCGGGAGGTGCCACAGGCGCAGCAGCCGAGGCGACGCCGTGAGCAGGAGGTCGCCGTCCGCGCTGAGGGCCAGGGACACCACCCGGTCGTCGGCCACCTTCGCCACGGCTTCGGCCGAGCCCGCGACGGACAGCACGACCTCGCCGGTGTTGTCGAAGGCGAGCCGGGTGGCGGCGAGGACCCGGCCGTCGGCGCTCGCGACCACGACCGACTCGCCGGCGTAGACGCGCGCCTCGCGCACGGTCGTGAAGTTCCCGACGTCCACCACCCGGGCACGCCCGTCGTTCTCGACCACGACGGCGACCGACCCCGACAGCACCACCCGCTCGTCCGCCCGCACCGACCACCCGTGCAGCGGGCGGCCGGTCAGCCGGTTGCGCAGGACGGCGAGACCATCGCGGCGGATGAACTCGAACGTGGGGTTCTCGTCCTTCAGCACGGGGTTCCCGACCTCGTCCCGCACGACGACGCCGGCGCGGCGGGCCGTCCTGAGGTCCCACAGCACTTCGGCGCCGTCCGAATCCAGCGCGAGCACGTGACGGTCGTCCGCGCAGGCCGTCGCGTGCTCGAAGTCCAGCTCGTGCCGCTCCGGCGCGGCCGCCACCTCGCCGGTGCGCAGGTCGACGACCTGGACGCCCCGGCCGAAGAAGTCGGCGAAGGCGTAGTGCACGTCCCGGGTGAGCGCCGTCCGGCCGTGCAGGACGGCGTCGAAGCGGCGGGACGGCCACACCCCCGCTAGGGCGATCCGCTCGCTGACCGCGCCCACCCGCCGCCACAGGGTCCGGAGCTCCGGGTGCCTGCGGTAGGCGGGCATCGCGCGCAGGATGTCCAGCTGCCGCCGGGCGTCGGCGAGGCGGCCGGTGTCGAGGAACTCCGCGGCCAGGCCGAGGTTTTCCGCGGCGATCAGCGCGTCCCCGGCCATCCGGTCGGTCGGCTGCGGGCGGGCGTAGCTCCACGGCGCGGCGGGCCCCGGCTCGGGCAGGTGGACGACGGCGGTGGTGTGGACGGTCCGCGGGGTGCGGCTGCCGAGCAGGACCAGGACGGCGCTGCCGCCGGCGTCCGCGGCGATCTCCATCGGGTCGCGCGAGGAGACGGTCGTGGTGAACGTGCAGCGGCCTTCGTCGAGCTGCCACCGCTGGACCAGGAGGTCGAACGTGTTCACCGCGGTCCGGCCGTCGTCGCTGACCGCCAGCCAGCTGAAACCCTTGTTCCACAACAGGGCGCTGCCGATGACCGTGACCTCGGCGGTCGCCAGGTCCACCCGGACGACCTGGTCGTCGTGGGTGGCCGAAAGCGCGTACCGGGCGGTGGGGCTGATCGCGCAGTTGTGCCGCAGGCCGCCGACCCGCCACAGCTCCTCGCCGGAGCGGGTCAGCACCCGCAGCGTCCAGTCGAAGCCGTCGAACACGACCAGGCGCTCGTTGTCCGCGGTCACCGCGATCGCCCAGCCCCGGCCGGATTCCGACTCCGCCGACCCGGCGCGGACGAGCGTCACGGCGTCGCCCAGTACCCGCACGGACCCGTCGCCGCCGACGGTGGCCACCATGGTCCCGTCGGGGCTGACCGCGACGGCCTCCACCGTGCCCGCCGGCAGGTCGGCGACCCGGGTGCACTCCCCCGTGGTCGTGTCCCAGACCCGCACCTGCCCGCTCGCGTCGGCGGAGGCCAGCACCCGGCCGTCGGTGCTCAGCGACACCGACCGGAGGCGGTCTTCGTGGCCGGCCAGGCTGTACCGCACCCGCTCGTCCGGCAGGGACCAGACTTCGGCCTCCTTGCCCCGGAAGGTCACCGCGGCCACCCGGCCGTCGGCGCTCAGCGCGATCGGGTGCGCCCGGTCGACGTAGACCGGGCTGGGCCGCTCGGTGACCGCCCGGTCCGGCAGGGCGCGGGCGGTGGCGGTGTCCGGGACGTCGGGCAGGTCGTCGAGCAGCCGGAGCGCCGACTCCTTGTCCCCGCGCTCGATGTGGACGGCGGCGAGCAGGTGGTCGGCCGTCCGGTCGCCGTCGTAGCTGAGCCGCACCGCGTCCAGCTCGGCGATCAGCTGCCGGTCGGTCCGCGCGCCGGCCCGCCACCGGCGCAGCCCGCGGTTGTAGGTCGCGTGCGGGTGGTGCGGGTCGGCGCGCAGCGCCTCCTCCCACAGCTCGTCCGCCTGCTCGGCGTGCCCGAGGTCCAGCAGGGACAGCGCGCGGTTGGACAGCGCGTCGGCGAGCAGCGGGGCTTCGTCCGGCCGCTGCCGCGGGTACGGCTCGAAGACCGCGGACCGGTAGAGCTCCGCCAGCTCGTCGGCGAGTTCACCGAACCCCGCGGGCCGGGCCGCGGGGTTCTCGGCGAAGCAGCGTCGCAGCAGGTCGGCGACCCCCGGCGGCACCGGCGGGAGGACGGGGTCGGCGGGACCGGCCTCGAGGAACTGCGCGAAGACGCCCGCCGCCGCGTGCCCGAACATCGCCGGCGGCCCGCCCGCGAACATCTCGACCACGCTCACCGCCCACGACCAGACGTCGGTCGCCGGGCCGAGCGTCTCGCCCCTGGCCTGCTCGGGCGAGCAGTACTCCAGGGTCAGGCCCTCGCCGCCGGTGACGTTGGCCAGGCCGAAGTCGGTGACCTTCGCCGCGCCGTCGCCGTCGAGCATGACGTTGGCGGGCTTGACGTCCTGGTGGACCACGCCGCGCTCGTGCGCGTGCCCGAGACCCCAGGCGGTCTGGATCGCCAGGTCGAGGATCCGGCGCACGGCCGGGCGGTGCCCGCCGTCGTAGAGCGCGCGGTCGCGGACGGCCTCGGCGAGGCTGCCGCCGCCGGCCCATTCGGCGAACACCCGGGGTGTGCCGTCGACGCGGCGGACGTAGGCGCAGCTCACGACGTGCGGGTGCGCGCCGAGGCCGACCCAGGCCTCCGCCTCGGCCTCGAACCGCTCGGCGTCGGCCGGGGACGCGACCAGCTCCTGGCGCGGGGTCTTGACCGCCAGCTCCATCCCCCACTGGCGGTGCCACACGCGGTACACCAGGCCCATGCCGCCGGTCGTGACGACGTCACGGACCTCGTACACCCCGAGCACGACGTCCCCCGGGGACCACACCTAGTCCACCTGCGCCACGTAGAGCGGGGTGCCGAGCACGACGTTCACGCCGTCGGCCGTGGGGCTGGGCCCGGTCAGCAGCCGCTTGGCGACGAACTCGAGGTTCTGGTCCGGCCCCGGCATGGCCTCGTTGGCCCGCTGCACGGCGGCCAGCGCCCCCTTGTGCGCCCCGTCGTCCTCGCGCTTGATCGCCTCGGTCAGCGCACCGATCTCCGGGTCGCTGCGCAGCCCGGCGAGCAGCGACGGCAGCACCGAGCGCGGCACCCCGGCCGCGGGGCCGCCGCCGAGGATGTGGTGCCCGGACCCGCCGAGCCCGACGACGGTCCGCCCGGTGCTCCCGCCGAAGTACGCGAGCGTCGGCTCCGCGGGGAACGGTCCCCAGCTCATCGGCAGCAGTCCCCAGAAGAACTGGCCGGGTTCGTCGACCGTGCCGAGGTCGCCGTGCTCTTCCAGGTACCGGACCACCCGCTGCAGCTTCGCCGTGCGCTCCCCGCCCGCGGGCGCCTCCGTGGCCTGCTTGCCCCCGAAGAGCTTCAGGTTGACGCTGACCTCGGTGGTGCGCTTGCGCGTGAAGGCCGGGTCCATCTGCGCGAGCAGCATGTCGACCTTGCTGTCACTGACGTACAGGTAGTACTGGAACGACACCGTGCTCCCCATCCCCCGACGACGCTGACCGGATGATAGCGACCGGGCCGGTCGCCGGCATCGCGGCCGTCGTCGCCGGGTCAGGAGAGTTTGAGGGCGGGTTTGGTGAGGTCGAGCCAGACGGCGACGTCGAGGATCCGCTCGAACGTGTAGCGGGCCGCCGGGTCCACGTCGGCGGGGTGCCGGCCGGCCGCCTCGGCCACCTTCTTCGGGTCGCACATGAACAACGCGTCGGTGTTCGACTCGGCGAGGACGTCCCGCACCTGCTGCTGGAGCGCGGCCACGTACCGGAGGTCCTGGGTCGAGGGGTACCCGCTCTTGCGGCGGGCCGCGACCGAGTCGGGGAGCACGTCCCGGGCCGCCGCGCGGAGCAGGCTCTTCTCGTTGCCGTCGAAGGTGTGCATCGACCAGGGGACGTTGTACAGGTACTGCACCAGGCGGTGGTCGCAGAACGGGACCCGGGTCTCCACGCCCGCGCGCATCGCCATCCGGTCCAGGCGGTCTTCGAGGGTGCGCATGAAGCGGGTCAGGCCCAGGTAGGCGATCTCGCGTTGCTTGCGCCGGCGGGTGTCCTCGCCGTCCAGGTGGGGGACCTCGGTGAGCGCGTCGTGGTAGCTGTCCTGGGTGAACCCCGGGAGGTCGACCAGGTCGATGAACTCCCGGGTCATGTACGACGACGTGTCCAGCTGGGGCCAGGCGACGAACCAGGGGAAGTTGCCGCCCGTGTAGACCGATTCGGCGTGGTGCCAGAGGTGGCCCATGAAGATCTCGTCGCCGGCCTCGCCGCTCAGCGCCACCGTGACGTGTTCCTTGAGTGCCTTGAACAGCAGGAAGATCGAGCTGTTCATGTCACCCATGCCGTAGGGCGCGTCCCAGGCGGCCACGACCTCGCGGCGCACGTCCGGGTCGGACAGCGCGCGGTGGTCCAGGACGAGCTGGTGGTGCTCGGTCCCGACGTGCTTCACGACGTCGGCGATGTAGGGGCCGTCGGCACTCCCCCGGATGGTGTCGGGCTTGAAGTTCTCGGTCTGGTCGGGGAAGTCCACCGAGAACGTGCGGACGATCTCACCGCGGGGACGCAGGCTGCGGTCGGCCAGACCCGTGAGCACGCTGGAGTCCAGGCCGCCGGACAGCAGCACGCCCCGGGGCACGTCGGCCACCAGCTCGTGCGCGACGTTGTCCTCGATCATCGCCTGGACCGTCCGGACCGTGGATTCCCGGTCCTCGGTGTGCGGCTCGGCGGTCAGGCGCCAGTAGGTGTGCTCGCGCAGGCCGGACCGGTCCACCGTGATCACCGTGCCCGGGCGGACGACCTTCACGCCCGACCAGACGCCTTCGTCGGTGCTCGGGAACCCCAGCAGCAGCCGGCGGATGCCGTCGGTGTCGACCACCGCCTCCGCCAGCGGGTGCGCCAGGATCGCCTTCGGCTCGGAGCCGAACAGGACGCCGTCCGGGGTCCGGAAGTAGTGCAACGGCTTGGTGCCCAGGCGGTCGCGGATGAGGAGCAGGCGCTCGGTCCGGCCGTCCCACACCCCGATCGCGCACATGCCGACCATCCGCTCGGCGACCGCCGCGCCCCACTCCAGGTACCCGCGCAGCACCACCTCGGTGTCGCTCGCGGTGCGGAACCGGTGGCCGCGCCGGCGCAGTTCGTCACGCAGCTCGACGAAGTTGTACGTCTCGCCGCTGTAGGTGAGCACGACCTCGCCGTCCGGGGTGTCGACCGACATCGGCTGGGTTCCGCCGGGCAGGTCGATGATCGAGAGCCGGCGGTGGCCGAAGGCGGCGTGCGTCCCGGTCCAGATCCCCCACTCGTCGGGGCCGCGCTGCCGCATGCTGTGCGTCATGGCCTCGACGGCGGGCCGTTCCTTGGTCAGGTCACGGTCGAACGACACCCAGCCGGCAACCCCGCACATGTTTGCTCCTTCCGTTGCGGTGGAGCGTATCCAGGCTCGCGGGCAGCGACAACGAACATAGGGGTTGGGCCTCCCGGCCCCCCGTGGTGGAGTGGTGCCGGAGGTGGAACCGTTGACAGCAAGCGACTACCGGTCGAGGTTCACCGAGTGGGACCAGCGGTCCTGGGTGCGCTCGAAGCCCCACCGCGACTCGCCGTTCACCGCGGGCGGGCACTACTTCTCGGCGGATCTCTGCCCGCTGTCGGCGTGCCCGCCGGTGCTCGCGGCGCCGGACCGCGTCCGCTCGGCGATCCTCGTCCACAGCCTCTACCTGCACCTGGAGTTCACCATCCGGCTGGAAATGGGCCCGGTCAACGAGATCTGCGCACTGCTGCGGTCGCCGGACTTCCTGCCCTGGCTGCCCGCCGGCATGAAGGACGACGTGCTGCGGATCTACACCGACGAAGCCGGCCACGCGGAGATGTCCAACACACTCAAGTCGGCGGTCATGGCCGAGACCGGGGTGGTCCCGATCGACCACCGCCCGCGGTTCCTCACCGAGCTCGCCGCGCTGTACTCGGCCGAGCTGCCCGCCTACCGGCCGCTGGTCAAGCTGTTCTTCGCGATCGTCTCGGAAACCCTGATCACCGGCACCCTGACCAAACTGCCGAAGGACCCGTCCGTGCAGCCGGCCGTGCGCGAGCTCGCGCGGGACCACGCCGCGGACGAGGGACGGCACCACGCATTCTTCCGCCAGCTGTTCGAACTGCTGTGGCCGCGGATGCCGCTGCCGCTGCGCCGCAAGATCGGCGAGCTGCTGCCCCGGGTGATCTTCGCGTTCCTCTGGCCGGACGAACCCGCGCTGCTCGGCGTGCTGCGGAGCATGCCCGGCGAGTTCGACGACCCGGTGCGGATCGTCGCCGACCTGTCCGCGTCGCCCCGGACTCGTGACGCCGTGCTGCGCAACGCGACACCGACGCTGCGCATGCTCCGGGACAACGGGGTGTTCGAGGAACCGTCGGTGGCGAAGGCGTTTCTCGACGCGGGCCTGCTCGCATGATCCGCGACTACGTGCTGGCGCTGCTGTCCGTGCCGCTGGCGGCCGAGTCCGAGCCGGCCCGGTTCGCCTCCGGCTCGCACTGGAGCGACACCCTGACGCGGTGGCTGACCAAGGCACGGGACGTGGACTCGGGGTTGGACTTCGACCTTTCCCCGCACCCGTCGGGCCTGTCCCTGCGGATGCGGCACCCGCTGGCGGCCACGGTGACGGTGGCACTGGTGACCGAGCCGGACGTCGTGCCGGAGGTCGACAGCGACCTGCTCGTCGTGCTGGCCTGCTGTCCGGAGTGGACGGTCGAGTGCGACGGCGACGTCCTGCTGGTCGAGCCGCGCTGGGCGGCGGGGCTGCTGCTCGACGACGCCCCGCCCCTGTTCTGGGGCGTGGCCGCCGCCGAGCGGCAACCTTCAGTCCTGGACGCTCGCTAGCCGCTCCAGCTCCGCCACCACCTGCGCGGGCGCGGGAGTCTCCTCCACCTGCGCCCGCACCTTCTCCGCCGACACGGCGAACGACGGATCGTCCAGCAGCCGCAGCAGCTGCGCCCGCAGCTGCTCGGCGGTGACCTGCTCGTGCTCCATCACCAGACCGGCCCCCTGCTCGGCCAGCCGGTCCGCCAGCCCGGCCTTGTCCCACATGTTGCCCGGGATCACCAGTTGCGGCACCCCGTGCGCCACGGCGTTGCCGGTCGTGCCCGCACCGCCGTGGTGGAGCACCGCCGCGCACGTCGGCAGCAGCGCGTCCAGCGGGACGAAGTCGAACAGCTTCACGTTATCGGGGACCCCCGAGGCCGTCGAAGCCTGCTGGGCGGTCAGCGTCGCGACCACCTCGATGTCCAGGCCGGCCACCGCGGCGAACAGGTCGTCGACCGAGAAGCGGTCCTCGCCCCACAGGTCGCGCCGGGACATGCCGAGGGTGACGCAGACCCGGGGCCGGGCGGGCGGCTCGGACAGCCACGACGGCACCACCGACGGGCCGTTGTACGGCACGTGGCGCACCGGGAGGTAGTCGACGCCGGTCGGGAACCGGGTCCACGGCGGCAGCGGGTCGAGCGTGCGCTGCCCGAGTACTAGGTCCTCGTCGAACGTGCAGCCGTACCGGTCGAGCTTGGCCGACAGCCACTCCGCCATCGGGTCCGCTCCCCCGGCGCCGCCCAGCTCGGTGAACAGGCCGCGCATGCGAGCCCAGTGGTCGAGCCCGAACAGCATCCGGACGTGCGCCGCGCCGCTGGCCCGCGCGGCGATCGGGCCCAGGTACGTCAGCGCGTCCCAGACGACCAGGTCCGGCCGCCAGGCCCGGGCGAAACCGACGACGTCGTCGAGCACGGCGTCCTGGGCGAGCCGTTCCAGCCCGAACGAGCACCACGTCGTGAACACGCCGCGGACGTAGTCCAGGGTGAGCCGGTCCGGGCGCGTCTCAGTGACGTCGAACTCCGAGCCGAACACGGTCTTGCCGGCCGGCCGTTCCTGGGCTTTCCGGCTCAGCCCGGCCAGGTCCAGCTCCGGACCCACCGCGACCGCCGGCAGTCCCGTGTGGACGATGGCGTCGGTCAGATCCGGCTGGGCGGCGATCCGGACGTCATGCCCGGCCGCGCGCAGCGCCCACGCCATCGGCACCAGGTTGTACAGGTGCGCGTTCGCCGCCAGCGTCGTGAACAGAACCTTCATCGAACTCTCCCAACCATTCCTCGATCGCGTACGCGGTGTCGCCGGCGTGCTCCCGCACCATCGTGAAGTGGTCACCGGGCACGTCCAGCACCGTGGGCCAGCCCGGCCGCAGACCGGCCGAGCCCTCGGGCCGCACGAAGAGCACGGGTGCGGTGGTCTCCGGCGCGGGGTGGCCGCCGAGCAGCCGGAGGTACTGGCCCATCGCCGACAGCCGGGTGCCGGTGAACGGGCCGAACAGGGTTTCCCTTTCCAGCAGGCCGTGCAGCACGCGCTCGAAGAGCTCGTCGACCTCGCCGAGGTGCGTGTCGAGCAGGACGACCCCCGCGGGCCGGCGGCCCCGCTGCTCCAGCGCCGCCGCGGTGGCCAGCGCGAGCACGCCGCCCCAGGAGTAGCCCACCAGCACCTGTCCGCCGGGATCACCTTGGCTCAGCGCGGACTCGGCGAGCACGCCGGCCAGAGCGTCCACTGTGGCCGGGAGGGGCTCGCCGTCGGCGAAGCCCGGCACCGGCACGGCCCGCACCTCGCGCACGTCACGCCAGTGCGCGGCGAGGCGGGCGTACTGCTGGACGCCGCCCATCACCATCGGGGACGGGAAGCAGAGCAGGCCGGTCGGGTTCGGCCCGGTGGACAGGGGTACCTGCCGCGGGGGCCGCGCCGCCGAGGTGAAGGTGGGCCGCAAGCCACCGGCCGCCTTGATCAGCTCCAGGCCCTCCGGGACGCGGCCGTCCGCGACGGCCCGGCGGAACAGGTCGCCCAGGAGGTCCGTCGTCGCGGGCGCTTCGGTGCCGAGCTCGGCCAGCAGGTGCCGGGCGAGCCCGGCCGGGGTGTGGTGGTCGAACACCGCGCTGGCGGGCAGCCGCAGGCCGGTCGCCGCGTTGAGGCTGTTGCGCAGCTCCATCGCGGTCAGCGAGTCGAACCCGACCTCCAGGAAGGCCTGCCCGGGCGCCACGGCCTCGAACCCGGCGTGGCCGAGCACGGCGGCCGCGTGGCCGCGCACCAGGTCCACCAGGGTCTTCTCCCGCTCGGCCGCGGGCAGGGCGGCGAGCCGGCGGGTGAGACCGTCCACATCGGACCGGACGACCGGACGCGGGACGCGCGCCCTCCGCTCCAGCTTCGCCGGAACCACCATCGGCAGCCCGGCCGCCAGCGCGGCGTCGAACAGTGCCAGCCCTTCCGCGGTGGACAGGCCCTTGAGCCCGGACCGGGACAGTCGCGCGGTGTCCGCGGTGGCGGTCATCCCGCTTTCGTCCGCCCAGAGGCCCCAGGCCAGCGAGACGGCGGGCAGTCCGCGCGCCTGCCGGTGGGCCGCGAGCGCGTCCAGGGAGGTGTTCGCCGCCGCGTAGTTGCCTTGGCCGGCGGAGCCGAGGACGCCCGCACTGGAGGAGAACAGCACGAACGCGGCCAGGTCCAGGTCGCGGGTGAGCTCGTGCAGGTGCCAGGCCGCGTCGGCTTTCGGCCGGGAGACCCGGTCCAGCCGGCTCGGCGTCAGCGACTCGATGACGCCGTCGTCGAGCACTCCGGCGGCGTGCACGATCGCGGTCAGCGGACGCTCGGCGGGGATCCGCGCGAGCAGCCGCTCGACGTCGGCTCGGTCGCCGACGTCGCAGACGACGACTTCGGCGTCCACGTCGACCGGTGGGTGGTCCTCGCGGCGCGCGGTCAGCAGCAGGTGCCGCACGCCGTGTTCGGCCACCAGGTGCTCGGCGATCCGGCGCCCGAGGGTGCCGGTGCCGCCGGTGATCAGCACCGTGCCCTTCGGGTCGAGCGGCGGCGGCACGGTCAGCACGACCTTGCCCACGTGCCGGGCCTGCGCCATGAACCGGAACGCCTCCCGCGCCTGGCGGACGTCCCACAGCTTGGTGGGCAACGGACGCAGCCGGCCCGTCGCGAACATCGCCAGCACGTCGGTGAGCATCCGGCCGATCCGCTCCGGCCCCGCTTCGGCCAGGTCGAACGCCTGGTAGGCGACACCGGCGGGTTCGCGGATGTCGGTCTTGCCCATCTCGAGGAACCGGCCACCCGGGCGCAGCAGCCGGAGTGACGCGTCGACGAACTCGTTCGCCAGCGAGTTGAGCACGACGTCAACCTGGGCGAACCGGGTCTCGAACTCGAGGTCCCGGGACGAGGCGATGTGGTCGTCCGGCAGTCCCAGCGCCCGCAGGGTGTCCCACTTGCCCGGGCTCGCCGTCGCGTACACCTCCGCCCCCAGCTGCTTGGCGATCTGCACGGCGGCCATGCCCACCCCGCCCGCGGCGGCGTGCACCAGCACCGACTGTCCGGATTGGACATCGGCCAGGTCGGTAAGGGCGTAGCAGGCGGTCAGGAACGCGACCGGGGTCGCGGCGGCGTCGGTGTAGGACCAGCCCCGCGGCATCCGCGTCAGCATCCGGTGGTCGGTGACCGCCACCGGGCCGAACGCTCCGGAGAACAGGCCCAGGACGGCGTCGCCCGGTGCGAGACCCGCGACGTCCGGGCCGATCTCGACGACCACGCCCGCGGCTTCCGCGCCGATCGCCCGGTCGCCCTCGGGCACGAGGCCCAGCGAGACCATGACGTCCCGGAAGTTCACCCCGGTGGCCCGGACCGCGACCCGCACCTGGCCAGTGGTCAGCGGCCGGTCGGCCTCGGGCGCGGGGGCCAACGCCAGGTCTCGCAGGGCGCCGCCACCGCTGTGCAGCCGCCAGGAGCCGTCCGGTGGGCGCACCTCGTCGACGAGCCGTTCCAGCCGGGGCGCCAGCAGGTCGCCGCCCCGGACCGCCAGCTGCGTCTCGCCGGCCCCGAAGGCCGCGGCGACGGCGCGTTCCGGCAGTTCCCCGTCCACATCCAGGAGGCCGAACCGGTCCGGGTGCTCCGACTGCGCGGACCTGACCAGCCCCCAGACTCCGGCCCTCGCCAAGTCGGTCACGTCGTCGCCCGGACGAGCCGCCACCGCCGACCTGGTCACGAACACCAGCCGGGCGCCGGTGTCCCGGGTCAGCCAGTCCTGCATCAGGCCGAGCGCGTCCGCGGTGCCGGTGAAGTGCTCGGCGAACACGACTTCGGCCGCCGGACCGGCGGCCCGCACCGGTGCCCAGTCGAGCCGGTAGAGCGAGTCCGGTCGCACACCGGTGGCCGGCCGGAACGACAGCGACTCCACCGACGCCACCGGCGAACCCGTGGCATCGGCCAGTTCGATCGAGTAGGCGTCGGTGCCCGCCGGTGCCAGCCGCACCCGGAGCGTCGACGCCCCGGTGACGTGCCACGACACGCCGGACCACTCGAACGGCAGCAGCATGCCCCGGCCGGCGATGCCCAGGACGTGCAGTGCGGCGTCCAAGACCGCCGGGTGCAGGCCGTAGCGGCCGGCGTCGCCGATCTCCGCGGGCAGGGACACCTCGGCGAACAGCTCGTCGCCGCGCTGCCAGGCCGCGCTCAGGCCCTGGAACGCGGGGCCGTACACCAGGCCGGCCTCGGCCAGCCGCTCGTAGAGCCCGGCCAGGTCCAGCGCGACCCCGTCGGCGGGCGGCCACGGGGTCAGCTCGAAGTACCGCGACGGCTCGGACGTCACCAGGCCGGTGGCGTGCCGGGTCCAGGAGCCGTCGTCCGACCGTCGCGAGTGGACGGTCACCGGCCGGGCACCGGACGGGTCCGGCGCGCTCACCGTGACCTGCACCTGCGCGCTTTCCTCGGCGGACAAGGCGAGTGGGGTGGTCAGGGTCAGCTGGTCGAGCGTGCCGCAGCCGACCTGGTCGCCCGCGTGCCGGGCCAGCTCGACGAAACCCGTGCCGGGGAACAGCACCGTGCCGTTCACCCCGTGGTCGGCCAGCCACGGCTGGGTTCCCGGGGACAGCCGTCCGGTGCACACCACGCTGTCGGACTCCGCGAGCGTCACGGTCGCGCCGAGCAGCGGGTGGTCCGCGGCGTCCAGCCCGGCCGACCGCACGTCGGCGGACCGGGCGCCGTCCGGCCAGTACCGGTCGCGCTGGAAGGGGTACGTCGGGAGGTCGACGAGGTGCGCGCCGGCCGGGAACTCCCAGCCGACGTCGACGCCGTGGGTGTGGGCCTCGGCCAGCGAGGTCAGGAACCGCCGCAGGTGCCCCTCGCCGCGGCGGAGCGACCCGATCGCGACGGCGCCGATGTCGGCGACGCTCATCGTGAGCACCGGGTGCGCGCTGGACTCGACGAACACGGCGTGCCCGTCGGCCATGGCCGCCCGGACGGCGCCTTCGAAGTCGACCGGCTCGCGGACGTTGCGGTACCAGTATCCGGCGTCCAGGACCATCGGGTCGAGCAGGGACGCCGTGACCGTGGAGTAGAACGGCACGTCGCCGGCCCGGGGCGTCACCTCGGCCAACCCGGCCAGCAGCCGGTCGCGGATCCCGTCCACCTGGGCCGAATGGGACGCGATCGTGCCCGGCACCAGCCGGGTCCGCACCCCGGCCGCCGCGCATTCCGCGGCGAACTCGGCCAACGCGTCGAGGTCACCGGCCACGGTCGAGGACGCGGGCCCGTTCCTCCCGGCCACCGACAGGCGGCCGTCCCACCGGGCCAGCGCGACCTGCTCGGCCGGCCGGGCCACCGCGAGCACGGCTCCCTTGCCCGCCATGGTTTCCGCGAACAACCGGCTGCGCGTCACGACGACCCGGGCCGCGTCGGCCAGCGACAACGCTCCGGCGACGCAGGCGGCCGCGACCTCGCCTTGGGAGTGGCCGATCACCGCGGCCGGCCGCACGCCGTAGGACTGCCACAGCGCGGCCAGCGACACCATGACCGCGAACAGGGTGGGCTGCACGACTTCGACGCGCTCCAGCGCCGATGCGTCCCGCAGCGCCGCGAGGACGTCGATGTCCGAAAGGGACCCGATGGCCGTCGCGCACTCCCGCATCCGCTCGGCGAACACGGGCGAAGACTCCAGCAGCTCGGTCGCCATCCCGGTCCACTGCGAACCCTGTCCCGGGAACACAAAGACCGCCCCGGGTGACGTCGGCGCGTCGCCGGTCACCGCGCCGAGGTGCGCGAGCAGCTCTTCACGGGTCTCGCCGATCGCCACCGCCCGGTACCGCATCAGCGACCGGCCGGTCGCCAGGCTGAAGCCGACGTCGGCGGGACTCAGCTCGGGGTGTGCCAGCACGTGCGACCGCAGGTCGTCCAGCCGGGCCGTCAGCGCCGGTGCGCTGCGGGCCGACACCACCCACGGCACCAATGCGTCCGAAGTGGACGGTACCGCCGAGTCGGCCGGCGCCTGCTCCACCACGAGGTGCGCGTTGGTGCCGCTGATCCCGAAGGACGACACCCCGGCCCGGCGCGGCCGGCCGGTCTCCGGCCAGTCCTCCGCCTCGCTCAGCAGCCGCAGCTCCGCCAGCTCCGGCAGCGGCGTCTCGACGTGCAGGGTCTTCGGCAGCACGCCCGCGCGCAGCGCCTGCACCATCTTGATCAGCCCGGCCACACCCGCGGCCGCCTGGGCGTGCCCGATGTTGGACTTGACCGAGCCCACCCGGACCGGCCCGTAGGCGGCCGACAGGGCCTGCGCCTCGATCAGGTCACCGAGGCGGGTGCCCGTCCCGTGCGCCTCGACGACGTCCACATCGGACGGTCGCAGGCCCGCGTTCGCCAGCGCCTGGCCGATCACCCGCTGCTGGGCCGGCCCGCTCGGCGCGGTCAGCCCGTTGGAGGCGCCGTCCTGGTTGACGGCCGAGCCGCGCACCACGGCCAGCACCCGGTGGCCGTGGCGCCGGGCGTCGGAGAGCCGCTCGAGCAGCACCAGGCCGAGGCCGTCGGCCACGCCGAACCCGTCGGCGGCCGCCGAGAACGCCTTGCAGCGGCCGTCCGCGGACAGCGCCTGCTGCTTGCCGAACTCGACGAAGATGTCCGGGTTCGCCGAGATGGTCACGCCACCGGCCACGGCCAGCGAACACTCGCCCTGGCGGAGTGCCTGGGCCGCCAGGTGGACCGCCACCAGGGACGACGAGCACGCGGTGTCGACGGTGATCGCCGGGCCCTCGAACCCGTACGTGTAGGCCAGCCGGCCCGAGGCGACGCTGTTCATCGTGCCGGTCACCAGGTAGCCCTCGACGCTGTCGCGGGCGCTGCCCATGCTTTCGGCGTAGGCGTTGTTGATCGCACCGACGTAGACGCCGACCGGCGCACCGCGCAGCGACGCGGGGTCCAGCCCGGCCCGCTCGAAGAGCGTCCACGACCCTTCCAGCAGCATTCGCTGCTGCGGGTCCATCGCGAGCGCCTCGCGCGGGGAGATCCCGAAGAAGCCCGCGTCGAACTCGGCGGCGTCGTAGCGGAACCCGCCGCCGGCGGGGCCCAGCCCGCCGATGTCCCAGCCGCGGTCGGCGGGGAACGCCCCGATGGCGTCCCGGCCGGCGGCGACCAGCTCCCACAGGTCCTCGGGAGAGTCCGCCCCGCCGGGCAACCGGCAGCTCATCGAGACGATGGCGATCGGCTCGTCGGCGGCCGCGGCCCGGACGGCGAGCGCGGTCTCCACCGGGCCGCCGGCCAGTTCCCGGTGCAGCAGGGCGGCCAGCGCGACCGGGGTCGGCTGGTCGAACACCAGCGTGGACGGCAGCCGCAGCCCGGTGGCGGCGCCCAGCCGGTTGCGCAGCTCGACCGAGGTGAGCGAGTCGAAGCCCAGCTCCCGGAAGGCCAGGCCGCGGTCGATCTCCGCCGCCGAGCCGAACCCGAGCACCATCGCGGCGTGCTCGCACACCAGGTCCAGCAGCGCGGGTTCCGAAGTGTCCACAGTGGATATAACGGCGGCTTCGGCCACCCGGCGGGTCCGGCCGCGCACCAGGCGCCGCAGCAACGGCGACTCCGAGCGCAGCGCGGCCGGGTCGAACCGGACCGGGACCAGCACCGCCTCCTCCGCGCCGAGCGCGGCGTCGAACAGCGCCAGCCCCTCCTCGTCGGACAGGGCCGCGATGCCCGACCCGGTGATGCGGGCGCGGGCTCGTTCGTCCAGCTGACCGGCCATGCCGTGTTCCCAAGCGCCCCAGGCCAGGGAGACGCCGGGCAGGCCGTTCGCGCGGCGATGCTGGGCGAGGGCGTCGAGGAAGGCGTTTCCGGCCGCGTAGTTGGCCTGGCCCGGCCCGCCGAGGATCCCGGCCGCCGAGGAGAACAGCACGAACGCCGAGAGGTCCGCGGTCAGTTCGTGCAGGTGCCAGGCGGCGTCCAGCTTGGGCCGCAGCACCTCGTCGAGCCGGTCCGGCGTCAAGGCGGAGACGGTGGCGTCGGCGACCACGCCGGCCGCGTGCACCACCGCCGTCAACCGGTGCGGGATCGCGGCCAGCATCCGCGCGACGGCCGCGCGGTCGGCCAGATCGCAGGCGACGGCGGTGACGTCGGCGCCGAGGGCGGTCAGTTCCGCGCACAGCTCGGGGGCTTCGCCGCGGCGGCTCGCCAGCACCAGGTGCCGGATGCCGTGCCGGGTCACCAGGTGCCGGGCGAGGAGGCCGCCCAGTGCGCCGGTGCCGCCGGTGATGAGGACCGTGCCGTCGGGGTCGAGGGGTTTCGGCACGGTCAGCACGACCTTGCCGACGTGCTTGGCCTGGGCGAGGTGCCGGAACGCCTGTTCGGCCCGGCCGAGCGGCCAGGTGGTCACGGGCAGGTGGCCGAGCACGCCCCGCTCGAACAGGGTGACGATCTCGCCGAGCATCTCCCCGAGCCGGTCGGTACCGGCTTCGAACAGGTCGAACGCCCGATAGCCGACCTCGGCGGGTTCGCGGACGTCGGTCTTGCCCATCTCAAGGAACCGGCCGCCGGGTGCCAGCAGCCGCAGCGAGGCGTCCACGAACTCCCGGGCCAGCGAGTTGAGTACGACGTCGACCTGCGGGAACTTCTCCTCGAAGCCCAGTTCCCGCGACGACGCGAAGTGGTCGTCGTCCAAAGTGGACGCTGCCTGCTTGCCAGGGCCGGCGGTGCCGAACACCTCGGCACCGAAGTGCCGAGCAAGCTGAACGGCCGCCATCCCGACCCCACCGGCCGCCGCGTGCACGAGCACCCGCTCGCCGGCCCGGACTCCGGCGAGGTCGTGCAGCCCGTAGTAGGCGGTGAGGAACACGAGCGGCACGGCAGCGGCCTGCTCGGCGGTCCAGCCGGCCGGGATCGGCGCCAGCAGCCGCTGATCGGTCACGGTGAGCGTGCCGAACGCACCCCCGAACAGGCCGAAAACCCGGTCGCCCGGCCGGAAGCGGGTCACGCCCGGACCGGCTTCCGTGACCACACCGGCCCCTTCGCAGCCGATCGCCGCCTTTCCGGGGTACAGACCGAGGGCGACCATCACATCGCGGAAGTTCACGCCTGCGGCGCGCATCTCGACCCGCACCTCGCCGGGTCCGAGGGGTCGTTCCGCCTCCGGTGCCGGGACCCAGGCGAGGCCGTCGAGGGTGCCCGGCGTGGCCACGTCCAGGCGCTTGCTGCCCGTGGCGAACCGGGTGAGCCGGGGTGCGTAGCCGCAGCCGGCGCGGACCGCCAGCTGCGGTTCACCGGCCCCGAGCAGGTTCGGCAGGAGCCGCGCCGACTCCGGGTCGTCGTCGAGGTCCACGAGCAGGAACCGGTCCGGGTGCTCGTTCTGCGCGGACCTCAGCAGGCCCCACACGGGGGCGTTCGCCAGGTCCGTGACGTCCTCGGCGCCGACGGCCACGGCACCCCGGGTGACGAAGGCGAGCCGTTCCGGTCGCTCTTCGGTGAGCCACTCCTGCACCTGCTCAAGGGCGCGGCGGGCCGCCTGCCCACCGCCCTCGGGGAGGTCCGCGGCGGTGTCGAACCTGGTCAGCACCACGTCCTCGGCACCGACGGCCCCTGCGCCCCCAGCGACGACCGCCAGCCGTCCCGGCCGCTCTTCGGCGAGCCACCGCTGCACCTGCTCAAGGGCGCGGCGGGCCGCCTGCCCACCGCCCTCGGGGAGGTCGGCTGCGGTGTCGAACCTGGTCAGCACCACGTCCGTAGCGGGCGAGCCGGCCGGCACCGGGACCCACTCGACGCGGTACATGCTGTCGTGATTCGCGTCCTTGGTGGCCGGTCGCAGCGTCAGCGAGCCGATCGAGGCCACCGGCAGCCCGGTGCCGTCGGCGATCTCGAGGGTGACGGCGACAGGACCGGCCGGGGTGATCCGGACCCGCACCGTCGTCGCACCGGTGGCGTACAACTCGACGTCGTGCCAGGCGAACGGCAGCTGCGCCAGACCCGAGTCGCCGAGGGGTCCCAGCCCGATCGCGTGCAGGGCCGCGTCGAGCACCGCCGGGAGGTGGGCGTCCTGCAGCGCGACTTCGGCGAACACCTCGTCGCCGCGACGCCAGGCCGCCCGCAACCCGCGGAACGCCGGCCCGTAGCGGAGCCCCGCGTCGGCGAGCCGTTCGTAGTGATCGGCCACCTCGACGGCCACGGCCTCGGCCGGCGGCCACTCGGTGAGCCGGAAGGTCTCGGGAGCGCCCTCGGACAGCAGGCCGCTCGCGTTGTGCACCCACTCGCCGCCGTCGCGGGAATGGATGGTCAGCGCCCGCTGCTCGTCGACCCGCAGCTGCAGGTCGATCTCGCCGGTCGCGGGCAGGACGATCGGAGCGTGCAAGGTGAGTTCGGCGACCCGGCCGCAGCCCACGCGGTCACCGGCCTGCACCGCCAGCTCCAGCAGCGCCGTGCCCGGCAGGAGCACCGAGCCCAGCACGGCGTGGTCGGCCAGCCAGGGGTGCGACCGCAGCGACAGCTTCTTGGTGAGCAGCAGGCCGTCGACCCCGGCCAGGTCGACCGACGTGACGTCGTCGGCCTCGCGGGGCGCGTCGAGCCAGAACCGCTTGCGCTGGAACGCATAGGTGGGCAGCTCGACTGTGCGCGCCCCGGTGTCCGCGAAGTATTTCGTCCAGTCGACCGGGACGCCCCGCCCGTGCAGCCGGGCCACCGCGGTGACGACCGAGTGCGGCTCCGGACGGTCCCGGCGCAAGGCGGGCACCAGGGCCGCGTCCGACTCCCCCACGCAGTCCTGGCCCATCGCCGACAGCACGCCGTCCGGCCCGACCTCCACGAAGGACCGGACGCCGAGGTCGAGCAGCGTCCGCATCCCGTCGGCGAACCGGACCGGCTCCCGGACCTGGCGCACCCAGTACTCCGGGTCCGTGACGTCACCGGCCACGATCCGGATTTCAGGCTGCTGAAAGGAAAGGCGTGAGACGACGCGGCGGAAGTCCGCGAGCATCGGCTCCATCCGCGCCGAGTGGAACGCGTGGCTCACCCGCAGCCGCTTCGACTCCTCGAACCGCGCGGCCACGGCCAGCACAGCGTCCTCGTCACCGGAGAGCACCACCGACGACGGGCCGTTGACCGCCGCGAGGTCGACGCCCTCACGCAGCAACGGCCGGATCGCCTCCTCGGTGGCCCGGACCGCCACCATCGCCCCGCCTGCGGGGAGCTCCTGCATCAGACGTCCCCGCGCGGACACCAGCGCGCAAGCGTCCACAAGGGACAGAACACCGGCCACGTGCGCCGCCGCGACCTCGCCGATCGAATGCCCCAGCACCGCGTCCGGGCGCAGCCCCCAGGACTCCAGCAACCGGAACAGGGCGACTTCGAGCGCGAACAGGGCGGGCTGGGCGAACCCGGTCCGCTCCAGCGCCTCGGCGTCCGTCCGGAGGTCGAGGTGGGTGCCGATCTCGTCCCACGCGCGGGCGAACGCCGGGAAGGTCGCAGCCAGCTCACGCCCCATGCCCGCCCGCTGGGAACCCTGACCGGAGAACAGGAACGCAACACGTCCGTCCGCCGCCGCTTCGCTGCTGACCCGGCCGAGGGCGGTGATCAAGGTGTCCCGGTCGTCGGCGACGACGAAGGCCCGCTCGCCGAGCATCGCCCGGCCGGCCAGGGTGTGCGCCACGTCCAGCACGTCGACGTCGGTCCCGGCCAGGTGCGCCGAGAGCCGTTCGGCCTGGGCGCGCAACGCCGGCGCGCTGTGGGCGGACAGCAGGCACGGCACCGGCCCGGCGAACCGCTCACCGGCTTCTTCTTCCAGTGGGGGTGCCTGCTCCAGGATCGCGTGCGCGTTGGTCCCGCTGGCGCCGAACGACGAGACCGCGGCGCGGCGCACCGGATCCGGCCACGGGCGCTGGTCGGTCAGCAGCTCCACCGCACCCGCCGACCAGTCGATCTGCGCCGACGGCGAGTCCACGTGCAGGGTCTTCGGCAGCGTGCCGTGCCGCATGGCCAAGACCATCTTGATCACGCCCGCCACCCCGGCGGCGGCCTGCGTGTGCCCGATGTTGGACTTGACCGAGCCCAGCCACAGCGGCTCGGCGCGATCCTGGCCGTAGGTCGCCAGCAGGGCGTGCGCCTCGATGGGGTCGCCGAGGGTGGTGCCGGTCCCGTGCGCCTCGACGGCGTGGACGTCGGCGGGCGTGAGCCGCGCGTCGGCCAGGGCCTGCCGGATCACGCGTTGCTGCGCCGGCCCGCTCGGCGCGGTCAGCCGGCTGCTCGCGCCGTCCTGGTTGACGGCACTCCCCCGTACCAGCGCGAGCACCAGGTGGCCGTGGCGCCGGGCGTCGGCCAGCCGTTCGAGCACCAGCACGCCGGCGCCTTCGGCGAACCCGGCGCCGTCGGCCGCGGCCGCGAACGCCTTGCACCGGCCGTCCGGGGCCAGCCCGCCCTGCCGGCTGAAGTCGATGAACGTGCCGGGCGTGGCCATCACCGCGACGCCGCCGGTCAGGGCGAGCGAGCACTCCCGGCGTCGCAGCGACTGGCTCGCCAGGTGCAGGGCGACCAGGGACGACGAGCACGCGGTGTCCACGGTGACGGCCGGGCCTTCGAGGCCGAACGTGTAGGACACCCGGCCGGAGACGACGCTGGGCGAGCTGCCGATGCTGAGCTGTCCCTCGAAGCCGTCCGGGATCCGGTGCAGGCGGCTGGCGTAGTCCTGGTACATCACGCCGGTGAAGACGCCGGTGTCGCTGCCCCGCACCGAAAGCGGGTCGATCCCGGCGTTTTCCAGGGCCTCCCAGGTGGTCTCCAGCATCAGCCGCTGCTGCGGGTCCATCGCCAGCGCCTCGCGCGGGGACACGCCGAACAGGCCGGGGTCGAACAGCGCGGCGTCGTGCAGGAAACCGCCGTGACGCGTGTAGCTCGTGCCGGTGTGACCGGGATCGGCGTCGTAGAGGGCGTCGAGGTCCCAGCCGCGGTCGGCGGGGAACTCCGAGACGGCGTCCACGCCCTGGGAGACCAGCCTCCACAGGTCGGCCGGGCTCATCACCCCGCCGGGCAGCCGGCAGCCCATGCCGACGATCGCGATCGGCTCGGCCGCCTCCGATCGGGCCTCGCGCAGCTGGCTCCGGGTCTGCTGCAGGTCGGCGATGGTCCGCTTGAGGTAGTCGCGCAGTTTCTGTTCGTTGTCCATCTAGAGGATCCCCAGATCGTCGTCGACCAGCTCGAACAGTTCGTCGTCGGTGGCGGAGTCGAGGCGCGCGGTGTCCGCGCCGCCGCCGAGGCCCGCCAGCAGTGACCGCAGGCGGCCCGCCACCGCCAGGCGCGTGTCGTCGTCGGCCGACTCCCGCAACCGGGCCTCCAGGCGGTCCAGTTCGTCGAGCGGCGACCACGGGCCGCCCACCAGCTCGCCGTGCAGGCACCGGGCCAGCGCGACCGGCGTCGGATGGTCGAACAGCGCCGTGGTGGGCAGCCGCACGCCGGTCGCCGCCGCCAGCCGGTTGCGCAGCTCCAACGCGGTCAGCGAGTCGAAACCCGCGTCCATGAACCCGCGGGTCGTCTCGACCAGGTCCGGCGCGGGATGGCCGAGCACCGCCGCCGCGTGTCCCCGCACCAGGTCGAGCAGCGCGCGGTGCTGACCGGCTTCCGGCAGCGACGCCAGGCGCTGGGCGAGCCCGGCGTCGACCTGGACCGGTGCCTTCGCGGCGACCAGTCCCCGCAGCAGGCCGGGCACCTCCCCGACCGCGGTGACGTCCAGCCGGACCGGGACCAGCACCGGCTCGTCCCGGGCGCAGGCGGCGTCGAACAAGGCGAGCCCTTCTGCCGCCGGCAGCGGGCGCACGCCCCAGTGGGCCATGCGTGCCACGTCGGTGTCGCCCAGCCCGCCGGTCAGCCCGCTGCGCTGCTCCCACATGCCCCACGCGAGGGACACCGCGGGCAGTCCGGCGGCCCGGCGGTGGCGCGCGAGCGCGTCCAGGAACCCGTTCGCCGCCGCGTAGTTGCCCTGTCCCGGCGTGCCGAACACGCCGGCCGCCGAGGAGAACAGCACGAACTGCGAGAGGTCCTTCGTCAGCTCGTGCAGGTGCCACGCCGCGTCGGCCTTGGGCGCCAGGACGGCGTCCATCCGTTGCGGGGTCAGGGAATCGATGATCCCGTCGGCCACGACGCCGGCGGCGTGCACCACCCCGCGCAGGGGGAACCCGGCCGGAATGGCGTCGAGGACGCGAGCGAGCGCGTCCCGGTCGGACACGTCGCAGGCGGCCACCGTCACCAGCGCACCGGCGGCCTCGAGGTCCGCCACCAGGCCGGCGGCGTGCCCCTGCCGGCTGACCAGGACCAGGCTGCGGACGCCGTGCTCGGCGACGAGGTGCCGGGCCACCAGCCCGCCCAGCACGCCGGTGCCGCCGGTGATCAGCACCGTGCCCGTGGTGTCCCAGACCGGAATCCCGGGCTCGCCGGTCACCCGGGTCAGCCGCGGAACGCGGACGCTCCCGTCGCGGACGCCGCACTCCGTCTCGCCGGCGGCCAGCGCCGCCAGGACCGCGTGCACCGGGAGGTCGCCGTCGGGCAGGTCGACGAGGGCGAACCGGTCCGGGTTCTCCGAGCAGGCCGACCGCACCAGGCCCTGGACCGCCGCGCGGGCGAGATCCGCGCCCTGGGTCACGACCGCCAGCCGCGACGCGCTGAACCGGCCGTCGTCCAGCCACTCCTGCACCACCGCCAGCATCCCGACGGTGGCTTCCCGCACGGTTTCGCCGGTGTACCGGACGTTCAGGAAGACGGTCGCGGGGACGTCCCGCAGTTCGGCCAGGTCCGTGACGACCGTGTACGACCCCTCGGGCGCGCCTTCGGGGGCCGGGCTCCAGTCCACCCGGAACAGCCGGTCGTGCGGGGTGGCCGAGCGGAACGCCAGCGCGTCCACCGTCGCGATCTCGGTGCCGTGGTCGTCGGAGAGCCGCATCGAGACGACGTCGTGGTCGCGCAGCGAGATCCGGACCCGGAGCGCGGACGCCCCGGGAGCGGTGAGCGAGACCCCGCTCCACGAGAACGGCAGGGCGGGCTTGGTCCGGTCGGACCCGATGACGTGCAGGGCCGCGTCGAGCAGCGCGGGGTGCAGCCGGAACCGGCGCGCTTCCGGCCGAAGCCGCTCGGGAAGCGCCACTTCGGCATAGAGGTCCGTCCCTGCCCGGAACGCCGACCGCAGGCCGCCGAACGCGGGCCCGTAGCGGTAGCCGAGGTCGGCCAGCTTGTCGTAGAGGGCGGGCACGTCGATGGGTTCCGCGTCCGCGGGCGGCCACGGCACCGGTTCGCCGGACGTGTAGACGTCGGCGGCGAGGACGCCGGACGCGTGTCTGGTCCAGGACGCGTCCGCCGTCTGGGAGTGCACCCGCACCGGCCGGTGACCGGACTGGTCCGGGGCGTCGACCGTGAGCTGGACCGTGACGGAACCCGGCAGCGCCAGCGGGGACTCGAGCGTCAGCTCGGCCACCCTCGGGGAGCCGACCTGGTCGCCGGCCCACAGCGCGAGGTCGAGGAAGGCCGTGCCGGGCAACAGGACCGTGTCCCCGACGGCGTGCTCGGCGAGCCAGGGCATCCGGTCCGGGTCGAGCCGGCCGGTGAACACCGTCGTGGCCGAGTCCGCCAGTGTGGTCACCGTGGTGATGAACGGGTGGTCGTGCAGGGTCGCGTCCGTGTCGTCGGCGTTGAGCCAGTAACGCTGCCGCTGGAAGGGGTAAGTGGGCAGGTCTACGGACCCGCCGCCCTCGAGCAGGGGCATCCAGTCGACCTCGACGCCCTGGACGTACGCCTCGGCCAGCGACGTCAGGAACCGCTCGAGTCCGCCGTCCCCGCGACGCAGCGAGCCGATGGCGGTGCCCTCGATGTGCATGGTCAGCACGGGGTGCGGGCTCATCTCCAGGAAGACCGCATCGCCCAGGGACTGGACGGCCTTCTCGAACTGCACGGTCTGACGGAGGTTCTGGTACCAGTACTCCGCGTCGAAGGTCGCCTCGTCGAACACCGTGGAACAGAAAGGAATCGTCGGCGGTTTCGGGGTGATCTCACTGAGCGCCGCCAGCAGCTCATGTCGCACCGACTCCACATGGGCCGAATGCGACGCGTAATCCACCGCGATCCGTTTGCCCGGAACAGTCAGCAAAAGTTCATCAATTGCCTCGAGATCCCCGGAAACGACCACGGACGCCGGGCCGTTGACCACCGCCACCGACAGCCGGTCGTCCAGCACATAGCCGTCCGGAAGCGTCACCGATGCCATCGCACCTCGGCCGGACAGCTTCTCCGCGATGAGCTGGCTGCGCTCCACCACAACCTTCGCGCCGTCCTCAAGCGACAGTGCGCCCGCGACGCAGGCCGCGGCTATCTCGCCCTGCGAATGCCCCACCACCGCATCCGGCTCGACACCGAACGACCGCCACAACCCGGCCAGCGACACCATCACCGCCCACAAAGCAGGCTGAACCACCTCGACGCGATCGCTATTCAGAGCGTCCCGCAGGTCGAGAGGCGCCAGCACGGCCGCACACCGATCCATCCACTCCGCGAACACCGGCGACGACTCCCACAACTCCGCCGCCATCCCCACCCACTGCGAACCCTGCCCTGGGAAAACGAACACCGTCTTGGCCACCGGTCCGGCGACACCGTCGACCGTCCGATCCCCCAGGACCACCGCGCGATGGTCGAAGACGGCACGAGAACGCACCAGCGAGTAGCCGACGTCGATCGCCGCCTCCGGGCCCTCGGGCAGCCGTCGGACCTGCTCCCGCAGCGCTTCCGCGGAATGAGCGGACACGACCCACGGCACCAGACCGCCGTCCGGACGGTCGGCGACCTCCGCCACCGGGACCTGCTCGATGATCACGTGCGCGTTGGTGCCGCCGACCCCGAACGACGAGACGCCGGCCCGTCGCGGCCGGTCGGCCTCGGGCCACCCCACCGACTCCTTGGCGAGCGACACCGAGCCGGCCGTCCAGTCCACAAAGGACGACGGCTCGTCGATGTGCAGGCTCGCCGGCACCACGCCGTGCCGCATCGCCAGCACCATCTTCAGCACGCCGGCCACCCCCGCGGCCGCCTGCGTGTGCCCGATGTTGGACTTGACCGACCCGAGCCACAGCGGCTCGGTCCGGTCCTGGCCGTAGGTCGCCAGCACCGCCTGCGCCTCGATCGGATCACCCAGCCGCGTCCCGGTGCCGTGCGCCTCCACGACGTCCACATCGGACGGTGCCAGGCCCGCGTTGGCCAGGCTCTGCCGGATCACGCGCTGCTGCGCGGACCCGCTCGGCGCGGTCAGGCCGTTCGACGCGCCGTCCTGGTTGACCGCGCTGCCGCGGATCACCGCGAGTACCGGGTGGCCGTTGCGGCGGGCCTCGGACAACGGCTCGACGAGCAGCATGCCCGCGCCTTCGCTCCAGCCGGTGCCGTCAGCGGCGTCCGCGAACGGCTTGCAGCGGCCGTCGGCGGCGATCCCGCCGAGCCGTTCGAACTCCGCGAACGCGCCGGGGCTGGACATCACCGTGACGCCGCCGACCAGCGCCATCGAGCACTCGCCCTGCCGCAGCGACTGGCACGCGTTGTGCAACGCCACCAGCGCCGACGAGCAGCCGGTGTCGATGGTGACGGCCTGACCCTCCAGCCCGAAGGTGTAGGCGATCCGGCCCGAGAGCACGCTGCCGGTGCTGCCGGTGGCCAGGTATCCCGCGAAGTCGGCCGGCGCCTGGTGCATCCGCGGGCCGTAGTCCTGGGCCAGCGCGCCGACGAACACGCCGGTCCGGCTGCCGCGCAGCGACGTCGGATCGATGCCCGCCCGTTCGAAGGCCTCCCACGAGCACTCCAGCATCAGCCGCTGCTGCGGGTCCATCGCGGTCGCCTCGCGCGGGGAGATCCCGAAGAAGCCCGCGTCGAACTCGGCGGCGTCGTAGAGGAACCCGCCGCTGCCGGTGACGGTCCAGCCGCGGTCGGCCGGGAACCCGGAGATGGCGTCGGCCTCGTCGGCGACCAGCCGCCACAGGTCCTCGGGCGAGGTGACCCCGCCGGGGAACCGGCAGCTCATCGCGACGATCGCGATCGGCTCGCCGACGGGCGCGGCGGCCACCACCGGCTCCGGCGCGGGCCCGGTCAGGGAGGCGGCGAGCGCGGCGCAGTTCGGGTGGTCGAACACGACGGTCGGCGGCAGGTTCGCGCCGGTGGCGCGGTTCAGCCGGTTGCGCAGTTCGACGGCGGTGACCGAGTCGAAGCCCAGCTCCCGGAACGCCCGCCGGACGTCGACGGCGTCCCCGGAGTCCATCCCCAGCACCGCGGCCACCTGCGCACGGACCAGCGGGAGGGCATCGCCGACGACCGGGCGCGGCCGTTCGGGCTCGTCGATGCCGGCGACGACCAGGCCGGGCTCGTCGAACACCTCGGCCAGCAACGGCCGCTCGCGCGCGACGGAGTAGGCGGGTCCGAACACCGGCCAGTCGATGTCGGCGACGACCAGGCCCGGCTCATCCAGCTCCTGGAGCGCGCGCACGGCCAGCTGGGGGTCCATTTCGCGCAGTCCGAGCCGCCGGAACCGCTCGCCGACGCCGCCGCGTGCCATGCCGTCGCCCGCCCAGGTGCCCCAGGCGATCGAGGTCGCGTTGCCGCCCGCGGCCCGGCGTTGCTCGGCGAGCGCGTCCAGGTAGGCGTTCGCCGCCGCGTAGGCGCCTTGCCCGCCGCCGCCCCACACCCCCGCGCCGGACGAGAACAGCACGAAGGCGTCCAGGGTGTCGTGGTCGAGCAGGGCGTCGAGGTTCGCCGCACCCGCGACCTTCGCCCGCATGACCTCGGCGGCGTCGTCGATCTCGGTCACGGGGGTGCTGTGCTGGCCCGCGCCGGCGGCGTGCACCACGGCCGTGAGATCCGGCAGCGACGCGAGCAGCTCCCGGACCGCGTCCCAGTCAGCGACGTCGCAGGCGACGAAGGTGACCTGGTCACCCAGTTCGGCCGCGAGTTCGGCCGCGCCGGGGGTGTCGGGACCCCGGCGTCCGGCCAGCACCACGTGCTCGGCGTCGTTCCGGAGCAGCCATCGGGCGACGTGCGCGCCGAGTCCGCCGGTTCCCCCGGTGACCAGGACGGTCCCCCGCGGCCGCCAGACGCGCCCCGGCCGGGTGCGCGGTGCGCGGACGAGACGTCGCGCGTAGGTCCCGTCGGCCCGGACCGCGACCTGGTCCTCGTCGCCGTCGAGCGCGGCGGCCAGCCTGCCGAGCACCCGGTCGTCCACGTTCTCGGGCAGGTCGACCAGGCCACCCCAGCGTCGTGGGTGTTCGAGCCCGATCGTCAGTCCGAGGCCCCAGATCTGGGCCTGGTCCGGCCGGCGCACGACGTCTCCCGGTGCCGCCGCGACGGCGCCGGACGTCACCAGCCACAGCGGCGCGTCGCTCCCCGCGTCCTCCAGCAGCCGGACCAGCGTCAGGGTGTCGTCCACCGTGAGCAACGACAGCACGCCGACGGCCTCGCCCAGACGCTCGGACAGCTGACTCAACGCGACGACTTCCACATCCGGGCCCAGGTCTGCGGTGCCGCCGTCGGGTACCACGGCGAGCCAGTGTCCGGTCAGGGCCCGCTGTGTCTCGGGCAGCTGCCGCCAGGCGATCCGGTACCGCCAGTCGTCCATTGTGGACGCTTCCGTCCGGTGCCAGTACCGCTTGTGCTGGAAGGCGTAGGTGGGCAGGTCCACGAGCCGTCCGCCGGCCATCAGAGGCATCCAGTCGACCTCGACGCCCTGCACGTACGCCTCGGCGAGAGAGGTCAGGAAACGCTCGAGCCCACCGTCGCCGCGACGCAGTGACCCGACGGCGATCCCCGGCAGGTGCATGGTCAGCACCGGATGCGGGCTCATTTCGAGGAACACCGCATCTCCCAGGGACTGAACGGCTTTCTCGAACTGCACGGTCTGACGGAGGTTCTGATACCAATACTCCGCATCGAAAGTCGCCTCATCGAACACCGTCGAGCAGAACGGAATGCTCGGCCGACTCGGCGTGATCTCACCCAACGCCGCCAGCAGCTCATCCCGCACCGACTCCACGTGCACCGAATGCGACGCATAATCCACCGCTATCCGCTTACTCGGAAAAGTCAGCTCGTCGATGGCCTCGGGATCCCCGGACACCACCACGGACGTCGGGCTGTTCACCACCGCCACCGACAACCGGTCATCCAGCACGTGGCCTTCGGGAAGCGTCACCGACGCCATCGCACCCCGGCCGGACAGCCTCTCCGCGATCACTCGACTCCGGGCCACCACGACCCGAGCACCGTCCTCAAGCGACAGTGCACCCGCCACACAGGCCGCCGCGATCTCACCCTGCGAATGACCCACCACCGCGTCCGGCTCCACACCGAAAGACCGCCACAACCCGGCCAGCGACACCATCACCGCCCACAAAGCCGGCTGAACCACCTCAACCCGGTCGCTATTCAGCGCCTCCCGCAAATCCAGAGGCGCCAAGGCGGCAGCACACCGATCCATCCATTCGGCGAACACCGGCGACGACTCCCACAACTCCGCCGCCATACCGACCCACTGCGAACCCTGGCCCGGAAAGACGAACACCGTCTTCCCCAAGGGCCGAACAGCACCGTCGACCACCCGATCGCCCAGCAGCACCGCTCGATGCTCCAAAGCGGCACGACCGCGCATCAGCGAATACCCGACATCAACGGCCGATCCGGAATGCATCCGCACCCGCGAAACCTGCTCCCGCAAAGCAACTTCCGACCGAGCGGACACCACCCACGGCACCAGACCACCCTCCGGCCGATCGCTCAACTCGGGAGAAGGACCCTGCTCGATGATCACGTGCGCGTTCGTCCCGCTGATCCCGAAGGACGACACGCCCGCGCGTCGCGGCCGGTCGGTCTCGGGCCACGCCACCGGCTCCCGCGCCAGCGTCACCGCGCCCGACTCCCAGTCCACCACCGGCGACGGCTCGTCCACGTGCAAGGTGGACGGGACAACTCCGTGCCGCATCGCCAGGACCATCTTCATCAAGCCGGCCATTCCGGACGCGGCCTGCGTGTGCCCGATGTTGGACTTCACCGACCCCAGCCACAGCGGCTCGGTCCGGTCCTGGCCGTACGTCGCCAGCACCGCCTGCGCCTCGATCGGATCACCCAGCCGGGTCCCGGTGCCGTGGCCTTCGACGACGTCCACGTCGGCCGGCCGGAGACCGGCGTCGGCCAGGGCCCGCCGGATCACCCACTGCTGGCTCGGTCCGTGCGGTGCGGTCAGCCCGTTGGACGCGCCGTCCTGGTTGACCGCGCTGCCGCGCAGGACCGCCAGCACGCGGTGACCGTGGCGGGTGGCGTCCGACAGCCGCTCCACCACCACCAGACCCACGCCCTCGGCCCACCCGGTGCCGTCGGCGGCACCGGCGAACGACTTGCAGCGCCCGTCCGCGGCCAGGCCGCCCTGCCGGGCGAACTCCTCGAACAGCACCGGCGACGCCATCGCGGTCACCCCGCCGGCCAGCGCCATCGTGCTCTCGCCCCGCCGGACCGACTCGGCCGCCAGGTGCAGTGCGACCAGCGACGACGAGCACGCCGTGTCGACCGAGATCGCCGGGCCCTCGGTCCCCAGCGCGTACGCCACCCGGCCGGACACCACGCTCCCGGCGCTACCCGTCAAGCCGTAGTCGCCGTCTATCCGGTAGTCGCCCCGCATCACGCCGATGAAGACGCCGAGATCGCTGCCCCGCACGGACGACGGATCGACACCCGCTCGTTCCAGCGCCTCCCACGAGCACTCCAGGACCAGCCGCTGCTGAGGATCCATGCCCAGTGCTTCCCGCGGCGAGATCCCGAAGAACTCCGCGTCGAACCCCGCCACGTCGTCGACGAACCCGCCGAAGCCGGTCCCCCAGCCGCGGTCCACCGGGAACGACGACACCGCGTCCCGGCCGCCGGCCACGACGTCCCACAGATCCTCCGGCGAAGCCACGCCACCCGGGAACCGGCACGCCATCCCCACCAGCACCACCGGGTCCTCATCGGACACCCGGCGGGCCGCGGGCTTCTCGGCCGGCGCCCGTTCCAGCAGCCGGTCGGCGATCGCCTCGGGCGTCGGGCAGTCGAAGACCAGCGTGCTGGGCAGCGCGACCCCGCAGGCCGCCGCGATGCGGTTCCGCAGCTCGACCGCGGTCAGCGAGTCGAAGCCCAGCTCACGGAACGGACGTCCGGGGGCCAACGCCGCCGCCGACGCGTGCCCGAGGACCGCGGCCGCGTGGGTGCGGACCAGGTCGAGCGCGGCCGGGTACCGCTCGGCCTCGGGGAGGTCCGCGAGCGCCCGGCCCCGGTCCACCGTCGCGGGCTGGGCCAGGTCGCGCAGCAGGGTGGAGTCGGCCCGCACGGCGCGCGGATCGATCCTGGTCGCGACCACCACGGCCCGATCGGCGCCCAGTGCGGCGTCGAACAGCTCCAGTGCCTGCGCGGTGGGCAGCGGCGCCATCCCGTCGCCCGCCAGCCTCCGGCGTTCGAGCTCGCCGACGCCGCTGGTCATGCCGCTCTGCTCGTCCCACAGGCCCCACGCCATCGACACCGCGGGCAGGCCACGGGCCCGCCGGTGGGCCGCCAGTGCGTCGAGGAACGCGTTCGCCGCCGCGTAGTTGCCCTGTCCCGCCGTGCCGACGACGCCGGCCATCGACGAGAACAGCACGAACTGCGCCACGTCCTTCGTCAGGTCGTGCAGGTGCCAGGCGGCGTCGACCTTCGGTGCCAGCACCGCGTCCAGCCGCTCCGGCGTCATCGCCTCGATCAGGCCGTCGTCGAGGACGCCCGCCGCGTGGACGACGACGTCGACCGGATGGTCCGCGAGCAACCGGCGCACCTGGTCGCGATCGGTGAGGTCGCAGGCGGCCACGTCGACCGTCGCCTCGAGGTCGGCGCCCAGCTCGGCTGTCGCGGTCCGGCTCACCAGCAGCAACCGCTTGACGCCGTGCGTGGTCACGAGGTGCCGGGCCAGCAGGCGACCCAGCGTCCCGGTCGCGCCGGTCACCAGCACCGTTCCGTGCAGCGCGGGACCAGGCTCGGCGGTCAGCTTGCGGAGCCGCGGGACCAGGACCGCACCGTCGCGGACAGCCAGCTGGGGTTCGTCCAGGCCCACGACGTCCGGCAGGGAGCTGTCCTCGTCCAGGTCGACGAGGACGAACCGGCCGGGGTGCTCAGCCTGCGCCGAGCGGACCAGCCCCCACACCGGGGCGTGGGCCAAGTTGGGGTCGGTGCCCGTCGCGTTCCGGGTCACGAGGACCAGCCGCTCGTCCGGCGCGTGCTCGTTCGCCAGCCAGTCCCGGGTCACGTCGAGGACCTGCGCCAGCACCTCGCGGACCGCCGAGCCGATGGCGTTGTCCGGTTGCGGGCACACGAAAACGGTGGCCGTCGCCGGTTTCCCGGCCGGAGGGACGGGCTTCCAGTCCACTTCGTACAGAGTGCGGCGGACCTGGCCCACCGGGCGGAGTGTCAAGGATTCGATCGTGGCCACGGGCTTGCCGTCGACATCAGTCGCGGCCACGGCGAAGGCGCCTTCACCCGTCGGCGTCAGCCGGACCCGCAAGGTAGTCGCATCCGTTAGTGCGTAACGCACTCCGGCCCACGCGAACGGCACCCGCAGGTCACTACCGTCGAGCAGCAGCGGGTGGAGCGCCGCGTCGAGCAACGCCGGGTGCAGGGCGAACCCGTCCGACTCGGGGAGGAGGTCGACCTCGGCGAACAGCTCCTCGCCGCGCCGCCAGGCCGAACGCAGACCTCGGAACGCGGGCCCGTACTCGAAGCCGGTCTCGGCCAGCACGTCGTACCGGACGTCCAGCGGGACCGCGTCTTCCGGCGGCCACACCGCCTGGTCGAACCCGGCCGGCGGCTCGGCCGCGGCCAGCGATCCGCTGGCGTGCCTGCACCACTCGGAGCCGGCCGACCGTGCGTGCACGCTCACCGACCGGCACCCCGTGTCGTCGACCGCACCCACCAGCACCTGCACGTCCACGACGTCCTGAGTGGACAGTTCGAGCGGCGTCTCGACCGTGAGCTCCCGAACAAGCCCGGCGCTCGCGTGACCCGCCAGTTCGAGGAAGCCGGTGCCGGGGAACAGGACCTTGCCCGCCACGACGTGGTCGGCGAGCCAGGGTTGCGCGCGCAGCGAGATCCGGCCGGTGGACAGTGATCCGGCGCCGTCGGCCAGCTCGACCGTGGCCGCCAGGATCGGGTGTGCCGAACCGGTCGTCGGCCGGGCGTCGAGCCAGTACTGGCGGTGCTGGAAGGGGTAGGTCGGCAGGTCCACCAGCCGTCCGCCAGCCACGAGGGGCGTCCAGTCGACGTCGACGCCCTGCACGTACGCCTCGGCCAGCGAGGTCAGGAACCGCTCGAGCCCACCATCGTCGCGGCGCAGTGACCCGACGGCGATCCCGGGCAGGTGCATCGTCAGCACCGGGTGAGGGCTCATCTCCAGGAACACACCATCACCGAGCGACTCGACGGCCCGCTCGAACTGCACGGTCTGACGGAGGTTCTGGTACCAGTACTCCGCATCGAAGGTCGCCTCGTCGAATACCGTCGAGCAGAACGGGATCGTCGGCCGACTCGGCGTGATCCCGTCCAGCGCCGCGAGAAGCTCGTCCCGCACCGACTCCACGTGCACCGAATGCGACGCATAGTCCACGGCGATCCGCTTACCGGGAACGATCCGCAGAAGCTCTTCGATGGCCTCGGGATCCCCGGACACCACCACCGACGTCGGGCTGTTCACCACGGCAATCGACAGCCGGTCGTCCAGCACGTGGCCCTCGGGAAGCGTCACTGACGCCATCGCACCCCAGCCCGACAGCCTCTCCGCGATGATGCGGCTCCGAGCCACTACGATTCGAGCACCGTCCTCAAGCGACAGTGCACCCGCCACACAAGCCGCGGCGATCTCACCCTGCGAGTGGCCCACCACCGCATCGGGCTCGACACCGAACGACCGCCACAAGCCCGCCAGCGACACCATCACCGCCCACAAAGCCGGCTGAACCACCTCAACCCGGTCGCTATTCAGCGCGTCCAGCAAATTGAGGGGTGACAGCGCGGCGGCACACCGATCCATCCACTCCGCGAACACCGGCGACGACTCCCACAACTCCGCCGCCATCCCGACCCACTGTGAACCCTGACCCGGGAAAACGAACACCGTCTTCCCCGAAGGCCGCGCAACACCCTCGACGATCCGATCCCCCAGGACCACTGCGCGATGCTCGAAGGCGGCACGACCGGTCACCAGCGAGTAGCCGACATCGATCGCCGTCTCCGGGCACTCGGGCAGCCGCCGGAGCTGGTCCCGCAAAGCGACATCCGACCGAGCGGACACCACCCACGGCACCAGACCACTCTCCGGCCGATCAACGACCTCGACGTCCGGCGCCTGCTCGATGATCACGTGCGCGTTCGTCCCGCTGATCCCGAAGGACGACACGCCCGCCCGCCGTGGCCGTCCCACCTCGGGCCACGAACGCGACTCCCGCGCCAGCGACACCGCGCCCGACTCCCAGTCCACAAAGGACGACGGCCGGTCGAGGTGCAGGCTCGCCGGCACCACGCCGTGCCGCATCGCCAAGATCATCTTCACCACACCGGCCACCCCCGCGGCCGCCTGCGTGTGCCCGATGTTCGACTTCACCGACCCCAACAGCACCGGCTGGACCCGGTCCTGGCCATACGTCGCCAGCACCGCCTGCGCCTCGATCGGATCACCCAGCCGCGTCCCGGTCCCGTGCGCCTCCACGACATCCACATCGGCGGGCTGGAGACCCGCGTTGGCCAGCGCCTGCCGGATCACCCGCCGCTGCGCCCGACCACTCGGCGCGGTCAGCCCGTTGGACGCGCCGTCCTGGTTGACCGCGCTCCCCCGCAGCACCGCCAGCACCCGATGCCCGTGGCGGCGGGCGTCGGACAGCCGCTCCACCACCACCAGACCCACGCCCTCGGCCCACCCGGTGCCGTCGGCGGCGTCCGCGAACGACTTGCACCGGCCGTCGGCCGCCAAGCCGCCGTTGCGCTCGAACTCCTCGAACACCTCCGGCGACGACACCACGGTCACCCCGCCGGCCAGCGCCATCACACACTCGCCGTCGCGCACGGACCGGGCCGCGAGGTGCAGCGCCACCAGCGAGGACGAGCAAGCCGTGTCCACCGACAGCGCCGGGCCTTCGGAGCCGAGCACGTACGCGACCCGCCCGGACACGACGCTCGCGGCCCGGCCGGTGACCCCGGCGCCTTCCCCGCCCATCACGCCGACGAAGACGCCGAGATCGCTGCCGCGCACCGTCGACGGGTCGACCCCGGCCCGTTCCAGCGCCTCCCAAGAGCACTCCAAAACCAGCCGCTGCTGAGGATCCATGCCCAATGCCTCGCGCGGCGAAATCCCGAAGAAGTCCGCGTCGAACCCGGCGACGTCGTCGAGGAACCCGCCGGAGCCCGTGCCCCAGCCCCGGTCCGCCGGGAACGAGGACACCACGTCCCGGCCTTCCAGCACGACGTCCCACAGGTCCTCCGGCGAAGCGACGCCACCCGGGAAGCGGCACGCCATTCCCACCACGACCACCGGGTCGTCGTCCGGCGCCGACCGGATCGCGGGCGCGTTGTCGCCGCGGACGCCGGTCAGGTGGGCCGCCAGGTCGGCGCAGGTGGGGTGGTCGAACAGGATCGTGGCGGACAGGTCCTCGCCGGTGTCCGCGGCGAGCCGGTTGCGCAGCTCGACCGCGAGGTGGGAGTCGATCCCCAGGTCCCGGAACGCCGCGTCGGCCGCGACGGCGTCCGGCGCCGGGTGTCCCAGCACCGCCGCGGTGTGCGCCCGCACGAGCCCCAGCACGTCCCGCGGCGCCTCGCGCGCCTCGGGTTCGGGCGCGGTCTCGCCGAACCAGTACCGCGAGCGCTGGAACGGGTAGGTGGGCAGCCGGACCCGGCCGCCGTCGAACGCCCGTCCCCAGTCCGGGGCCCGCCCGCGCACGTGGAGCTGGGCGGCCGACCCCAGGACCTCCTCCAGCCCGCCCGCCTTCCGGCGCAGCGAGCCGACCACCAGCGCGCCCTCGGCGACCTGCTGGACCGGGGCGGTGAGCACGGGGTGCGGGCTGGACTCGACGAAGATGTCGCAGCCCAGCGCGGTCAGCGAGCGGGTCGCCCGCTCGAACTCGACGCGCTGCGAGAGGTTCCGGTACCAGTACGACGCGTCCAGCTCCGAGCCGGCCAGCACGCCGCCGGTCACCGTCGAGACGAACGTGACGTCCGTGGCCACCGGCCGGATGTCGTGCAGAGCCGTGAGCAGCGGTTCGCGCAGGGGCGCCATCATCGGTGAGTGCGACGCGTGCCGGACGTTCACCCGGCGGACCCGGACCCCGTCGCGTTCGCACGCGGCGACGAACTCCGCCACCGCCGCGACGTCGCCGCCGACCACGGTCGAGTCCGGCCCGTTCACCGCGGAGATCCACACGCCCTCGGGCAACCGGGGTGTCACCTCCCGCTCCGGGAGGGTCACCGAGGCCATCGCCCCCTCGCCGAGCAGGTCGCGGAAGGCCTGGCTGCGCAGCGCCACGGTCTTCGCCGCGTCCTCGAGCGACAACGCGCCCGCCACGCACGCGGCCGCGATCTCCCCCTGGGAATGGCCCACCACGGCGTCCGGCTCGATCCCGAGGGACCGCCACAGCGCGGCCAGCGAGACCATCATGGCGAACAACGTCGGCTGGATGACCTCGATGTCGTGCACTTCCCCGCGCACCGCGTCGAGGAGCGAGAAGTCCACGTGCGGCGCCAGCGCGTCGGCGCATTCGTCCATCCGGCCGGCGAAGACCGGCGACGACTCCAGCAACGCCGCGGCCATTCCGGGCCATTGCGTGCCTTGCCCGGGGAAGACGAAGGCGACCTTGCCCGTGCGCCGCGCGACTCCCGTGGTCAGCCCGGGAAACGGCAGGCCGTCGGCCAGCGCGGTCAGCCCGGGGAGCACCCGGTCGAGGTCCGGCGCGATCAGCACCGCGCGGTGGTCGAAGGCCGACCGGGTCGTGGCCGACGACCGCGCCGCGGCCGCCAGATCCAGTTCCGGGTGCGTCTCGAGGTGCTCCCGCAGCCGCGAAGCCTGCTCCCGCAACGCCGGGCCGGTCTTGGCCGAAAGCACCCACGGCGCAATAGCCGACCCACGTGACGCCGTGTCGCCGGTCCACTTCGCCAGCACGACGTGACAGTTGGTGCCACCCATGCCGAACGAGCTGACGCCGGCGAGCCCGTCCCCCGGCCAGGCACCGGTGCGGTCCTGGACGCGGATCTTCAGCGCGTCCAACGGAATTTCCGGGTTCGGGGTCCTGAAGTGCAGGCTCGCCGGCAGCTCGCCGTGCTTGAGGCTGAGGACGGTCTTGAGCAGACCGGCGACGCCGGCGGCGCCTTCCAGGTGGCCGATGTTGGTCTTGACCGAGCCCACCAGCAGCGGCCGGCCGACGTCGCGGCCTTCGCCGAGCACCGCGCCGAGGGCGGCGGCCTCGATCGGATCGCCGAGCTTGGTGCCGGTGCCGTGCAGCTCGACGTACCGCACGGCGGCCGGGTCGACGCCGGCCCGTTCGTAGGCCAGCCGCAGGCATTCCTCCTGCGCGGCGCGCTCCGGCGCGGTCAGGGTCTTGCCGCCGCCGTCGTTGGTCACGGCGCTGCCGCGGATCACGCAGTGGATCAGGTCGCCGTCGGCGACCGCGTCGGCCAGCCGCTTGAGGACGACCAGCCCGCCGCCCTCGCCGCGGACGTAACCGTTGGCGCGCGCGTCGAACACCTGACACCGGCTGTCCGGGGAAAGCCCCCCGAACCGCACGGCGGTCAGGGCGCTGTCCGCGCTCAGGTTGAGGGTGACGCCGCCCGCGAGAGCCACCGTGCACTCGCCCGCCAGCAGGTTCGCGCAGGCCGTGTGCACGGCGACCAGCGAAGAGGACTGTGCCGCGTCGATCACGAAGCTGGGCCCGCGCAGCCTCAAGGCGTAGGAGACACGGTTGGCGATCATCCCGCGCTGCACGCCGGTCATCGAATGCGCGCTGATGTCCGGCGTTCGGCGCAGATCCGTGTAGTCCTCACGGATCGCGCCGACGAAGACGCCCACGTTCCCGCCCGGCGGCAGGCCCGCGTCTTCCAGGGCCTCCCAGCCCAGCTCCAGCATCAGCCGCTGCTGCGGGTCCATCGCCGCCGCCTCGCGGGGCGAGATGCCGAAGAACGCCGGATCGAAGTCCCCGATGCGGTCCAGGAACCCACCGCGGCCCAGGCCCGGATCCACCCGATCGGCGGGTACCGCGGTCACCGCGTCGGTGCCGGTCCGCAGCAACCGCCAGAACGCGTCCGGATCGGGTGCCCCCGGAAACCGGCAGGACATCCCGACCACCGCGACACCATCGGAAATCCCCATGCCCATACCCCCGGGTGGTGTAGTCCGAATCCGCCGGAAACATACCGATCGGTACGGTAAGAACTCCACCCCTAGCCGTCTCCTTAGGGGCGAGCACGGGCCCGGCGGCCGTCCGTCAGTGCGTGACGTCGAGCAGCGCGGCCTCGAGCGCGACCAGGATCTCCGCGGTGGCCTTCGGGTCGCCGAGGGAACGACCGGTCGCCGACTCGATCCGGCGCAGGCGGTGGCGAACCGTGTTGGGGTGGCAGAACAATACGCCGGCCGCGTCCGCCGCCGACCCGCCGCTGTCCCGCCACGCCGCCAGGGTTTCGAGCAGGATCTTGGACTGCTCGGCGGGCAGGTCGAGGATCGGCCCGAGGACGGCCTGCCGGACCCGCCGCATCGCGTCGGGCGCGCTGACCGCCGCGACGGCGAGGGGAAAGTCGTCGAACATCGTGACGTGCGGGACGCCGGCGACTGTGCTCGCCATGGCGATGCGCGCGAAACGCAGCGCGGCCGCCGTCTCCGTCAGCGCGGCGTACGGCGGGCTGATGCCGATCCGGCTGCGCGCCGACGCCGTCAGGGTCGACGTGAGCGGACCCAAGTCGGCGTCGTCCTCGAAGCGCACGATCCCGATCTGGGCGTCCGGCAGCAGCCGCCAGGCCGAGCCGATGCGCTGCACCCGCAAGCGGTTTTCGATACCGGGCAACGCTTCCTGGGCCAGCTGCACCGATTCGGCCGCGATCACGACGAAGGGCCCGCGCTTGGGCAGGCGCAGCACGTCCGCGACGTCCCAGACGGACGTCTCGTGCAGCGGCCGTCCCTCCAGGAGCGCACCGACCAGGGCCGACCGCTCCCCCTCGTTCCGCAGCACCAGCGCCATGGTCGCCTCGCGGTGCGCGGCGGCCATCTCCTCGGCGAAGGTGTCGTGGGCGGACCAGAGGTCGGAGGCCGCGTCCACGAGTGCCTGGTCGGAAACCTGTTCCCGCGCACGGGAATGCAGCACGAGGCTGTGCCAGATCCGGCTGAACAGGACGCGGAACGCCGCCATGACGACCGACAGCGGCACCCCCTGCTCGGCCCGCAGGGCGCCGGTCGTCCGGGCGGCGGCGACGTCGGCGAACCGGTCGTCGCGCAACGACCGGAGGACGTACTCGAGGTTGCCGCGCACGGACAGCCTCAGGTCGTCGGCCGGCACGACGTCGTGGGTGGCGTAGAACGCGACGCGCGCCTCGATCGCGGATGCGATTTCGTCGGCGAACTCGTCGATGGTGCCCAGCAGCCGCCCGGCGAGGGCCACGAGCTCCGGATCCGGCCCGCCCGTGGCCCCGCGTCGCGTCACCCGGTCACCTTAGTCCGCGTCAGCCACCCGCCGCGGCGACGATCAGCTCGATCGTCTCCGACGGCTTGCTGATCATCGCGACGTGCGAGCTGGTGACCTCGACCGTGTGCGCCCCGGCGCGCTTCGCCATGGCCCGCTCCGCTTCCGGCGGGATCGTGGCGTCGTCGGCCGCCACGAGGTACCAGCTCGGGATGGCCCGCCAGCCGGGCACCCCGGACGGCGTGGAGAGGCACGAAAGCGCGAACCCACGCTGGGCGACGGCCATGAAGGCGGCGAGCTCGGCGTCCAGGTCGGCGCAGAACAACCGGTGGAAGAACTCGAGGTCCAGGTAGCCGTCGAAGTCACCGTCGGGCGCGCCCGGGTAGGGACGCTGAACCAGGCGCTGGCCGAGCTCGGTCGTCCCGTCGCCGAGCGCGATGGACTCGAGCAACGTCTCGCCCTCGTCCGGTGCGAACGCGGCGACGTAGACCAGCGCTCGCACGTTCGGGGCGCCCGTGCTCGCGTTGGTGATCACGCAGCCGCCGTAGGAGTGGCCGACGAGCACGACGTCGCCCTCGATCGTCGACACGAAGTCCCTCAGGTACCCGGCGTCGGCGACGACCCCGCGCAGCGGGTTGGCCGGGGCCAGGACCGGATATCCGCGGTCACGCAGGCCGGCGGCCACGGCCTGCCAGCCGGAAGCGTCGGCGAACGCGCCGTGGACCAGGACGACGGTGGGAGCGGTCATGACTGCCTCGTTTCCGTTGGGGGAGCTGCCGTCTCACGGTGCTGCAGGGTGCGCGCTCGCGCGATGTTCCCGGTCACCCGGAACGCGGCCTCGCGTTGTCCGCCCGGACAACAGCACCGTTCGCGAGACCCGTGGCCCTTTCCCGATTCAGTCCGCCCGGCTACAGTGCTGAACCATTGGGAGCGCTCCCAGCACTTTCGGTTCGGCGATGTTCGAAGGAGAAGGTGCATGCGAAGCAGGACAGTGGCAGCCGGAGCGCTGGCCGTGAGCGGGGTCGTCGCCGCGACCACGTGGACGGGCGCGCAGGCCGCGGAATCGGCGTTCTACACCGATCCCGGCACCAACGCGGCCAAGTGGGTCGCGGCGAACCCCGGCGACTCGCGCGCCGCGGTCATCCGCGACCGCGTCGCCGCGGTACCGCAGGCGAGGTGGTTCACCACCACGAACACCTCCACCGTGCGCGGCGAAGTGGACGCCTACACCGGGGCCGCAGCGGCCGCGGGGAAGATCCCGATCCTGGTCGTCTACGACATCCCCAACCGCGACTGCGGCGGCGCGAGCAGCGGCGGCGCGCCGTCCCACGACGCCTACCGGGCGTGGATCGACCAGGTCGCGGCCGGCCTGGCCGGCCGGCCCGCGGCCATCGTGCTCGAGCCCGACGTCCTCGCGCTCATGACCAACTGCCAGAGCGGCGACCAGCAGGGGCAGACCACCGCGTCGATCGCGTACGCGGGCAAACGGCTCAGGGCCGCCTCGTCCCAGGCGAAGGTGTACTTCGACATCGGCCACTCCGCGTGGCTCTCCCCCGGCGACGCCGCCTCGCGGCTACGAGCGGCGGACGTCTCGAACAGCGCCGACGGCATCTCCACCAACGTGTCCAACTACCGCGCGACCGGCGACGAAGTCGCCTACGACAAAGCGGTCCTCGGCCAGCTCGGCGACTCGCGGCTGAAGGCCGTGGTCGACACCAGCCGCAACGGCAACGGCCCGCAGGGCAGCGAGTGGTGCGACCCCGCCGGCCGCGCGATCGGCACCCCGAGCACCGACCAGACCGGGGACGACCGGATCGCCGCCTTCCTCTGGGTCAAACCGCCGGGCGAGGCGGACGGCTGCATCGCCGGCGCCGGCCAGTTCGTGCCGCAACGGGCCTACGACCTCGCCGTCGCGGCGGGCCCGGTGCCGACCACCACTCCGACGACGCCCACCACCAGCACGACCACGCAGCCCTCCGGCGGCTGCAAGGTCACGCACCGCGTGGTCAGCACCTGGTCGACCGGGTACACCGGCGAAGTCGTCATCGAGAACCGCGGAGCGCCGGTCGACCACTGGACGCTCGCCTTCTCGGCCCCCGGCGTGACCGTCACCCAGGGCTGGAACGGAAGCTGGACCGACACCGGTGACGTCGTCGAGGTCGGCAACGCGGCGTGGAACGGCACCCTCGGCACCGGCGCCACCGCCACGATCGGCTACAACGCGAACTACACCGGCGGCACACCACCCTTCCGGTCGGCGACCCTGAACGGAGCTTCCTGCGCCTGACCGACGCCGTATCGATCCGGGGCTGGACCGTGTCACGGCCGTGATCACCGCACCCCAGGCTGTACCGCATGCGAACTGGGGTGTTCCTGCGCTGGCTTGCGCATCCGCTGACCGTCGGGGCCACGGCGGTGCTGCTGCTCAACGACCACGTCCTCAAACAGGCGTGGCCGGGACTCGTCACCGGCAAGCTCAGTGACGTGGCCGGCCTGGTGGCAGCCCCGCCGGCCCTCGGGCTGCTGCTCGGCCTGGTCCTGACCGGCCGGGTCGCCGCCGCGGCCGCGGTAGTGCTGACCGGCGCCGGGTTCGCGGTGGTCAAGCTGACCTCCGCGGGTGCCGGGATCGCGTCGTCCGCGTGGTCGGTGGTCAACGGGCCGTCGGTCATCCTGGCCGATCCGAGCGACCTGGTCGCCCTGCCCGCGCTGGGCCTCGCCTGGTGGGCCTGGCGCCGGGTGGCGACGGCACCGCCGCTGCCGGACGGCCTGGCGTTCCGGCTGCGGGCGCTGGTGACGGTGCCGTTCGTGGTCCTGGCGATCACCGCGACGTCGGCGCCCGACGACAGCGTCCCGTCGGTCGACTCCGTGCGCGGCCCGGACGAGGGCGAGACCGGCGCGCAGGTGGTGATCGAGGTGGGCGGGCGGCTTTACGGCTCGCCGTCGGGCGTCGACGACTGGAAGATCCTGGCGGAGGTCCCGCCGTCCGGGCCGCTACCGGAGCGCCGGACCGAAGCCTGCGAACCCGGCGCCGCCGCGCACTGCTACAAGGTGCGCGGCGGTGGTGCGCTCGACCCGGTCGAGACGCTGCCGCGCGGTGGCCGCCTGCTCGGCGTCGACGAAACGACCGACGCCGGCCGGACCTGGCGCACCGCTTGGGAAGTGCCGGCCGCCCGGTGGCCGTTCGTGGTGCGCCAGCACCCGTTCCCCGGCGGGGTGAAGCGCCTGTCCAAGGTGGCCAGTGTGGCGGTCCTGGTCCGCGCCGTCCCGGGTGGACACGAGGTGATCGTGGCCAACGGCGTGGAGGGGCTGGCGGTCCGCGGTGCCGACGGCACGTGGCGGCGGGTGCCGGTCGTGGTCACCGCGTCCGGGCTGGACATCCGGCCGGTCCCGCTCACCGGGTTCGGCCGGGCGATCGGCGACGACATCACCGACGCCACCCTGATCACCCTGTTCGCGCTGCTGATCGGGATGTCGGTGGCGGCGGGCCGGGCCCGCGTCCGGCGCGGGAACGGGCTCACGGCGGTGGCGCTGCTGGCCCTTCTCGTCGTGGTGGCCTTGCCGGTCATCGGCGTGGCGGCCTTCCTGTCGGACAGCTCGGGGTCGACCGGGCTCTGGCTGGCGATCGCGGTGTCCCTCGTCGGCACCGGTGCCGGTCTCGCGTTCACCCAGCAGGTACTGCGCCCGGCGCGCACGGCGGTGGTCGTCGCCGCGGCCGTGCTGGCCGGACTGGCGTTCGCCGGCCCCGTACTGGGCTGGACGGTGGGCTATCCGCAGGACCGCGACTCCGCCGTCGACCTCGGCCTGATCCTCGCGGCCGGAAGCCTGCTGGCGGTCGTCGCGGCCGGCTGGTGGGCCGGCCGCGACCCGATCCCGCGGTTCGATCCCGCGGCGGAGCGCTGGCCGGGTGGGATGCCGGGACACTGGCGTTGAGTGCGGGGCGAGACCGTCCACCCGGGAGCCGCGCGCTCCCGGGTGGACGGAGCTCAGCCCACCTGCAGGTCGATGCAGGAGTAGAACGCGTTCGCCGTGTCGGCGATGTTCCACACCGCCAGCACCGTCTGGCGTCCGGGGTGGCCACTCAGGTTCACCTGGTGTGAAACGGTTTCCGGCGGCTGCTCGTTGTTGCCGCCGATGTCCGCGACCTTGTCGCCGCCGATCCAGTACTCGTAGTTCGTCGTGCGGTGGCGGGCGGTGAAGGTCCACGTGAACGTCGCCGTCGTGCCGACCGGGGACGCCTGCCAGCCCTTGCCGTTGTCGTCGAGCTCGGCGTACTTCGCGTTGCCGCCGTCGCAGGACTTCAGGCCCTTCGGCCCCTCGACGCTCTGCGGTTCGTACTTGATGTCGCCGCAGGACACCGTTCCCTGCGCGCACTGCGCCTGGCGGCTCGCCGGGGCGTTGACGTAGCCGTGCGCGCTCGCGATGCCGGCGGGGCTCACCACCACCAGGACCGGGGCCAGGAGAGCACCCGCCGCGGCCGCGGCCAGTTTGCGGTTCATACCAGCTCCTTCGGGGACAGGCTCGCTTCCCGCCGCCGGGTACGGCGAAGTCGCGGCGGGCACGCCCACCGCGTCGGGAAGGGGGTTCGAGCGAAGGAAAATTGTGGTCTAGACCATACGTCGGGTCAGGACACAGGTCAAGAGATGGCAAACTCGGAACGCATGTTGGTAAGACGCCAACCGTCACCCGATGTTCCGGTCAGCGGGACCCGCCGGGGCGACCAGGACGCGCCCCGCGAGGCGCCTGCCTCTAGGATTCCGTCGGTGACCACCTACGACGACACGTTCGAGCACCTCGACGCCTCGGCCCTGCCGGAGCGGCAGCAGAAGATCCTGGTCGCGATCCGCGACTCGGTGGTTCGCCACGGCTACTCCCCCAGCACCCGCGAGATCGGCGAGGCCGTCGGCCTGCAGTCGACGTCGTCGGTGTCGAAGCACCTGGCGAGCCTGGAGGACAAGGGTTTCCTGCGCCGCGGCACCACGGTGTCGCGCCCGATGGACGTGCGCGCGTTCCTGCAGGGCGGCGAAGCGCGGGAGGACGCCGACTCGGTCCCGGTGCCGGTCGTCGGCGACATCGCCGCCGGCACGCCGATCTCGGCCGTGGAGCACGTCGACGACGTCCTCAAGCTCCCGCGCGACCTCACCGGGCGGGGCACCGTCTTCGGCCTGCGCGTGCGCGGTGACTCCATGATCGACGCCGCCATCTGCGACGGCGACATCGTCGTGGTCAAGCAGCAGACCGAGGCGCACTCGGGCCAGATCGTCGCGGCGATGATCGACGAGGAGGCGACGGTCAAGGTCTACCGTCGCCGCGACGGCCACGTCTACCTCGAGCCGCGCAACCCGGCCTACGACGTCATCGACGGCGACCGGGCGGCGATCCTGGGCGTGGTCGTGTCGGTGCTGCGGAGCGTCTGACCCGCTTCACCAGGTGACCGGCAGCTCGTACACGCCGTACACGGACCCGTCGTGCTTGAACGGGACCCGCTCGAGGTCGGTGGCCAGCGCCAGCGTCGGGATCCGCCGGTACAGCGTGCTGTAGACGACCTGCAGCTCGAGCCGGGCCAGCGGCTGCCCGAGGCACTGGTGGACGCCGAAGCCGAACGCGACCTGCCGGTGCGCGTCACGGGTGAGGTCGAGCCGGTCGCCGTCGGGGAAGACCGCCGGATCGCGGTTGGCGATGTCGCTCGCCATGATCAGGCCCTCGCCCGCGCGGATCGTCTCCCCGGCGATTTCGATGTCCTCCAGCGCGACGCGCCGGCGCCCGTTGTGGGTGATGTTCAAGTAGCGCAACAGCTCTTCGACCGCCGACGCGACCAGCGCCGGATCGTCGCCCTCGCGCAGCAACGCCAGCTGGTCCGGGTGCTCCAGCAGGGCCAGCGTGCCGAGCGCGATCATGTTCGCCGTCGTCTCGTGGCCGGCGACGAGCAGCAGGAAGCCCATCTGCGCCGCTTCGACCCGGGTCAGCTCGCCCGCCGCGACCCGGGCGGCGAGCCCGGAAAGCAGGTCGCCGGCCGGATTGTCGAGCTTCGCCCCCACCAGCCGGTCGAGGTAGCCGATCAGCGCCTGGAGCCCGGCCGTCCGCTCCTCGGGATGCGCGTCGCGGCGGACGATGACCTTGCTGTTCTCCTGGAAGAAGCCGTGGTCGGCGTACGGGACGCCGAGCAGCTCGCAGATCACCAGTGACGGCACCGGCAGCGCGAACGCCTCGACGAGGTCCACCGGCTTCGGGCCGGCCAGCAGCTCGTCGATCAGGTCGTCGACGATCCGCTGCACGGCCGGGCGCATGGCGGCGACCCGGCGGATCGTGAACGGCGCCGTCACCATCTTGCGCAGCCGCGCGTGCTCCGGGTTGTCCATGAGGATGAAGCCGAATCCGGTGCCGTTCTTCGGCAACGGCGCGGGGCTCGGGTACCCGGGCCGGGTGATGTCGGCGCTGACCCGGGGATCCGCCAGCAGCGCCCGCTGGTCGGCGTAGCGGGTCACCAGCCACGGCGTGCTGCCGTCCCACAGCCGGACCCGGGCGAGCGGGGTCTCCTCCTGCAGCGCGCGGGCGGCGGGCGGCGGGTCGAACGGGCAGCCCGCGGCCCGGGGCATCGGGAACTCGGGAATCTCGGTGGCCGTCATCGTTCCTCCACGGTGGCCGTCGGTTCGTCGGCAGTCAACCGAAGACTGCTACGCTAAGTCAAGCGACTGATTTAATTCGGACCTCCGGAGGACCGCCCCGTGCTCGACCCAGCCACCCCCGCCAGAGAGGCCTCGCCGCGCGCGAACCTCGTCGTCGCGGTCCTCGCCCTCGCGGGCATCACCGTCTCGCTGATGCAGACGCTGATCATCCCGCTGATCCCCGCCCTGCCCGGACTGCTGCACGCCTCCGCGGCCGACGCCACCTGGGCCATCACCGCCACCCTGCTCGCCGCGGCGGTGGCGACGCCGACCATGGGCCGCCTCGGCGACATGTACGGCAAGCGGCGGATGCTGCTGGTCAGCCTCGGCGCACTCGTCGTCGGCTCGGCGATCGGCGCGCTCTCCGACTCCCTCGTGCCGATGGTCGCCGGGCGGACGCTGCAGGGCCTGGCCGCCGGCGTGATCCCGCTCGGGATCAGCATCATGCGCGACGAGCTCCCCGCCGAACGGCTCGGCTCGGCGACGGCGCTGATGAGCGCGTCCCTCGGCGTCGGCGGCGCGCTCGGTCTGCCCGCGGCGGCGCTGCTGGCCGAAAACGCCGACTGGCACGTGCTCTTCTGGACCTCGGCCGGCCTCGGCCTGGTGGTCACCGCGCTGGTCGTCGCGCTCGTGCCGGAGTCTCCGGTGCGCACCGGCGGCCGGTTCGACGTCCTCGGCGCGGCCGGGCTTTCGATCGCCCTGGTCTGCCTGCTGCTGGCGATCTCGAAGGGTGCCGACTGGGGCTGGGGCAGCGCGGCCACGCTCGGCCTGCTCGCCGCGGCGGTCGTCGTCCTGGGCCTGTGGGGCCGGTGGGAGCTGCGCACCCCGCGGCCGCTGGTCGACCTGCGGACGAGCGTGCGGCGCCAGGTGCTGCTGACGAACATCGCGTCGGCGGTCTTCGGCTTCGCGATGTTCGCGATGTCGCTGGTGCTGCCGCAGCTGCTGCAGCTGCCGGCCGCCACCGGGTACGGCCTCGGGAAGTCGATGCTGGTGGTGGGCCTGGTGATGGCGCCGTCGGGGCTGGTCATGATGGCGCTGGCGCCGGTGTCCGCGCGCATCACGGCGACCCGCGGCCCGAAGACGACGCTGATGCTCGGCGCGGTCGTCGTCGCGGCCGGGTACGCGCTCGGCATCGTCCTGATGAGCGCGACCTGGCACCTCGTGCTGGTGTCGAGCATCATCGGCGGCGGGATCGGGCTGGCTTACGGCGCGATGCCGTCCCTCGTGATGGGCGCGGTGCCGGTGTCGGAGACCGCGGCCGCGAACAGCCTCAACACGCTGATGCGCTCGATCGGGACGTCGGTGTCGAGCGCCACGGCCGGGCTGATCCTCGCCCGGCTGACCGTCCGGTTCGGACCGGTGGAACTGCCTTCGCAGAACGGTTTCCGGCTCGTGCTGGGCATGGGGGCAGCCGCGGCGCTCATCGCACTGGCGGTCGCGGCGTTCCTGCCGCGGCACGCAGCGGCCTCGCCGGCGCCCGCGAGCCCGGAACCCGCGGCGGTGGGCCGCTGACCGACGGCGGTTCGCACGCCTCGGCCGCCAGCCACGCCGGAGAACACTGGGGCGACCGGGGCTTCGCGAGGAATCGGCAGGCGGCCGGCCACGCCGATGTCTCCGGCGGCACGCACCTCGGTTCGATCGCCCTAGCCGGCTCCGGCCGCCCGGGTTCAGGCCCGGGCGGCCGCGCCGTCGAGGTGGAGCACGCCGTCGGTGTGGTGCGCCGCGACGAACTCGGGACCCTTGGTGACGAGCCGCGCGATCGCCGTCGCGTGGCCGTGACCGAGGCCGTGCTCGGTCTTCAGCCACGTGACGATCTCGCCGTGCTTCGTGAGGTTCTTCCCGGCGGCCAGGTCGAGGAAACCGCGCGGGGTGATGCCGGTCTGCTTCTCCGCGTTGTCGAGGTAAGCCTGAAAAGACATGAGGACTCCTGGGTCGGGCCGAAAATTCTTCGGTCGGTCTCGCTTGTCCCCAAGGTCTCACCGACAACTTTTTTTGTCAAGACTTTCGGGCGACCACCGCGAGCGTCGTGTACGGCAACGTGAAGCCGCCGCCGAGCTCGTCGATGGCCGCGCCCACGTCGCCGAGCACGTCCGCCAGCGCGTCCGGCTCGAGCCGCGTCAGCCCGCCGGTCGTCGGCAGGAGATCCAGCCATTCGTCGCGGGTGTAGGCCCGCTCCCAGGCGAACCGCCACCGCTCGGGCGCGCCGAAGCGGCCCGACTCGCGGATGCCGTCGGCGAACTTGGTGAACATGATTTCGTAGAGCTCGGCCGGACTTCTCGGCTCCGCCGGCAGCTGCCACTCAGGCTGCACGCGCCGGATGCCCCGGGCGACGGCGTCGGCCACCGGGGCCGGCGGCTGGAACACGTGCGCGAAGAGGGCGAGCAGCCCACCGGGGCGCAGGACGTCGGCTGCCTTGCCGGCACCGGCGACCGGATCGACCCAGTGCCAGGACTGCCCGGCGACGACCGCGTCGAAGGTCCGTCCGGCGGCGTCCCAGTCTTCGAACGTCGCGACTTCGACGTCGAGACCGCTGTCGCGCGCGAAGGCCGCCATCCGCGGATCGGGGTCGACCCCGAGCACCCGGCGGCCGGCGGCGCGGAACTGCCGCGCCGCGATCCCGGTGCCGCAGCCGACATCGAGGAAGTCGGGACCGGGACTGGCGGCGACGACACGGGCGACGAGTTCGGCGGGATACTCGGGCCGGGCCCGGTCGTAGCGGCCGGCGTCGATCCCGAAGGATTCGGCGAAGGCACGGGCTTCATGAGGCTGAGTGGGCATGCGCCCACTTTAATGGGCACGTGCCCACTCGGGCAACCGCCTGGGCGTTCGCGGCGGGCGTAACGGAGAATGGGGTCATGCCGACCGGGGTCCACCTGCGCGACGTGCGCCAGCAGCTGTTCCACGCGGCCGAGCGGGTCTTGCTCCGCGACGGCCCGAACGCGCTGACCAGCCGCGCGGTGACGGCCGAGGCCGACGTCGCGAAGGGCGTCCTGCACCGGCACTTCACGGACTTCGACGCGTTCTTGGCGGACCTGGTACGCGACCGCATCGCCCGCCTGACGGACCAGGCGGCGATCCTCCAGGCCTCAGCGGGGACCCGCACGGTGGCGGCGAACCTGGTGGACGAGCTGACCGAGCTGTTCGACCCGGTCTCGATAGCGCTGACGAGCTTGATATTCATCCGCGACGAGCTGCGCGCCCGCCTGCGTCCCCCGGGCGACGGACTCCCCTTCTTGACGGAGGCGCGGGAAATGCTGTCGGCCTACCTGTCGGCGGAGCGAGCGCAAGGCCGCATCGCGGCGGACGCGAACGTGGATTCCCTGGCCCTGTCGTTGATCGGGGCGAGCCACCTGCTCTTCGCCGGCCGCCAACCCCACACCCTGCCGGACCCGTCGGAGCTGGAGAAGCTGATCGAGACGGTAATGGCGGACGCACTCCAGCGAAGGCTGCTGTAAAAGTCCGAAGTAGCCAAAAGCCTGGCCCGCAACGCAAAGCGACCACACGCGGGGGTCCGGGGGCGCGCCCCCGGCGGGGGCGTGGGGGTTCGACCCCCACAGGACACAACGAGAAGAGCCCTGTTCGCGCAGTCCGCGAACAGGGCTCACCCAGCGAATCTCGTGGGCGATACTGGGATCGAACCAGTGACCTCTTCGGTGTGAACGAAGCGCTCTCCCCCTGAGCTAATCGCCCGCGGTACGGACTTCCACGAGTTCCCGGGGGGTGGGCTCGTGGTGCGCGATACTGGGATTGAACCAGTGACCTCTTCCGTGTCAGGGAAGCGCTCTCCCGCTGAGCTAATCGCGCGCTGCGGAACTCCGTACTCGAGAAAGCATATCGGACGGCTGCGGAGCGTCAGCAGGGGGTCCGGTGTGACGGGCCGCACGGCGGAAACCGCCGTGACACGACGGCGTCGAAACGGGCACACTGCGAGAAGACAGCACGTCCGGCACCCCGGCCCTCGCCGGGGCCGGGCGCCGAGATCAGGAGAGTTTCCGCCCCGATGACCGACACCGTGTCCACTCCGCCCGCCGACCTGGACCGTGCCCCGGTGCGTCCGGGGCTCCTCATCGGCGTTCTCGTGCTGTCCGCGTTCGTGATGATCCTGAACGAGACGATCCTGAGCGTCGCGCTGCGTGACCTGACCGTCGACCTGCACGTGCCGACGACGACCGTGCAGTGGCTGACCAGCGGGTTCCTGCTGACGATGGCCGTCGTCATCCCCACCACCGGGTTCCTGCTGGAGCGGTTCACGCCGCGGCAGGTCTTCCTCTTCTCGCTGGCGGCGTTCAGCCTCGGCACGTTGCTGTGCGCGCTCGCGCCCGGGTTCGGGATGCTGATGGCGGGGCGCGTGGTGCAGGCGTGCGGCACGGCGGTGATGCTGCCGCTGCTGATGACGACGGTGATGCGGCTGGTGCCGCCGGAGCGGCGCGGCGCGACGATGGGCACGATCACGATCGTCATCGCGGTGGCGCCGGCGATCGGGCCGACGATCGGTGGCGCGGTGCTGTCGTCGCTGGGCTGGCGCTGGATGTTCTGGATCGTGCTGCCGCTGTCGATCGCGGCGCTGGTGACTGGCGCGCTGCAGCTGCGCCTGAACAGCGAGACGCGGCGGGTGCCGCTGGACGTGCCGTCGGTGCTGCTGTCGGCGATCGGGTTCGGCGGCGTGCTGTACGGGCTGTCGGCGACCGGCGAGCAGAGTGGCGCGGAGCCGCTGGTGCCGGCGTGGGTGCCGATCGTCGTGGGCGTCGTCGCGCTGGTGGTGTTCACGTGGCGGCAGCTGCGGCTGCAGCGGCGCGACCGGGCGCTACTGGACCTGCGGCCGTTCACGCACCGGAGTTTCGTGGTGGCACTGGTGCTGACGTCGCTGCTGTTCGTGTGCCTGATCGGCGCGGCGGCGATCCTGCTGCCGCTGTACCTGCAGACGGTGCTGCACACGAGCACGTTCGTGAGCGGGCTGGCGGTGCTGCCCGGCGGCCTGGTGCTGGGCCTGCTGGGCCGCCCGGTGGGAGCGCTGTTCGACAAGGTCGGCGCGCGCCCGCTGGTGATCCCGGGCGCGGCGGCGATGGCGGTGTCGCTGTGGCTGTTCACGACACTGGGGGCGGACTCGCCGCTGATCGCGGTGATCGGGATCCACGTGCTGCTGATGGCCGGGCTCGGGCTGATGATGACGCCGCTGTTCACCGAGTCGCTGGGATCGCTGCCGGAGCACCTCTACTCGCACGGGAGCGCGATCCTGTCGACGCTGCAGCAGGTGGCGGGGGCGCTGGGGACGGCGTTGTTCGTGAGCGTGGCGACGCTGTGGAGCGCGGACGGCGCGGCGGCGGGGCCGGACGCTTCGGGGCTGCGGGCCGCGTTCGTCGTGGCCGGGGTGATCGGAGTGCTGGCGTTCGCGGCGACGTGGACGATCCGGAAGTCCACGACGGGAGCGTCGAGCGCGCCGAAGCACTGACGCGACTGTCCATTCAGGACGAATAAGGTCCCGCTTCCGCTCAGCGAAGGCTGGGGGGAGACCTGCGAGCGAAAGCGGGAGTTCGAGGCCGGTACGGGGGTCGCCTCGCGGCGGGGAGCGCTGCACGGCTCCGGGCGGACCGGTGTTCCGTGGAGGCAATGGGTGAGGCCCGGGGACTCCTCCGTACCGACACCCGTTACAACGTCTCGCGCCCGCCGGTGTTCCTCGACGTGACCGGGCTCATGCCAGCATCCGGCTCAGGAGGACGCCCAGCCGGTTGCGGTCCGAGACGCCCAGTTCTGACGTCAGCGGGGCCAACTCCCTCGCCACCTCCGCGGTCAGTTCCGCGGCCAGCGAGTGGCCCGCCGGGGTCAGGCTGACGCGCACCGAACGGCCGTCGTCCTCGCTCGCCTGGCGCGCGACCAGACCACGGCGGACCGCCCGGTCGACCAGCCCGCTCACCGACGACCGGTCCAGCCCCAGGTGCGTCGCCAGCTCCGCCATCTTCGGCGTGCGGTCGCGCAGGATGCCCAGAACCCGCAGCTGCGTCAGGGAAAGCTCGTGCGCCGCCGCCACCTGGCTCAGGTGCGCCATCACCACGAAGGACACCTGGGCCAGGTTGTCCAGCACCTCGTCCGGTTCGGCCATGTCACCGACCCTACCTTGAACTAGTTGGCGATGCCACCTAAAGTAGTGGGCATTACCAACTAAAAGGAGCCGTCATGCGCGCCGCTGTCGTCACCGAGTTCGGGACTCCGCCCTCCTGCCTGGAGTTCGCCGAACCGCAGCCCACCAGCCCGGACGAGGTCCTCGTCGACGTCGTCGCCGCGGGCCTGCACCCCCGCGTCCGCTCCCAGGCCGATGGTTCGCACTACACCGAATCGGGTGCACTTCCGCTCGTCCCCGGCATCGACGGCGTCGGTCGCGCCCCCGATGGCACGCTGCGGTACTTCGTCCTGCCCGACACCTCGATGGGCTCGATGGCCGAACGGACCGTCGTGGACACCAGACGCAGCGTCGTCCTGCCCGAAGACGCCGATCCGGTGCTCGTCGCCGCCGGGATGAACCCCGCGATGTCGGCCTGGGTCGCGCTGCGCCGGCGGATCGAGTTCGCCGCCGGGCAGGACGTGCTCGTCCTGGGCGCCACCGGGAACGCCGGCCGGCTCGCCGTCCAGGTCGCGAAGCACCTCGGCGCGGGCCGGGTGGTCGCCGCCGGCCGCGACGCCGGGCGCCTCGCCACCGTGGACGCGGACGAGACCCTCACCTTCGACGAGCTCGGCAAGGCCGCCGACGTCGACGTCGTCCTCGACTACGTCTGGGGCCCGCCGACGGCCGACGCGCTCCGCACCATCGTCACCGAACGCGCCGACCGGGGCCGCCCGCTGACCTGGGTCGAGATCGGCTCGGTGGCCGGGCGGACCACCGAGCTCCCCTCGGCCGCGCTCCGGGCGGCCCGGCTGCAGCTCGTCGGCAGCGGGCAGGGTTCGGTGCCGACCCGGGACATCGTCGCGGAGCTGCACGCGCTCGTGAAGGAGATCGGCCGCTTCCGGATCGACGCGCGCGCGGTGCCCCTCCAGGACGTCGGAACAGCCTGGAGGAACACCGGCGAGACTCAGCGCGTCGTCATCACTCCGTGAGGTCCTTGACCTTCGGCGTCGCCCGCACGCCGGAGTGCACGTACCGCTCCCCCGTCGGCAGCGTGTAGAACGTCACCGACACCCAGCCCCGCATCCCCGCGGGGCTGTGGGCGAAGTGGCCCGGCCCGATCGGCACCAGCTCGTCCTCGGTCGTCGTCTCCGGGACCAGCTCGGCGAGCGGGCCGGTGACGGTCTGGCGCATCCACAGCTTCTGGTCGCGGGTGAGGACGTCGATCCGGACCGACTCCCGCTCGTAGACACCGAGGAACTCGGTGGCGTCGACCGCGGGCGGCACCGCGGCCGGCTCGAGCGGGCGCGGCATCGCCACGGCCGCCACCTCGGCGAAGATCTCGCCGTAGAGCTCCTCGTAGAGGTCGTGGGTGCTGCCGCCGTTGGCGAGCAGCGTGACCGCCAGCCCCTGCTCCGGCAGGATCCGCAGGAACGCCGACTGCCCGATCGTGTTGCCGTCGTGGCCGTACACGCGCCGGCCGTCCCAGCCGAAGCGGATCCAGCCGAGGCCCCACGAATCGCCGAGCGTGTCCTTGTCGGGCATCTCGAACTGCTCCTGGGTCATCGCCTCGGCCGACTCCGCCGAAAGCAGGCGCGAGCCGTCCGGGCCGAGGCCGCCGGTCAGGTGCAGGCGGGCGAACGCCAGGACGTCGTCGGTCGAGGCCGAGATGAGCCCGGCCGGGCCCGCCGAGCGCGGCAGCCCCCACACCGGCGCCGGCTGCGGCTCGGCGTCGCCCGCGGCGACGTGGCCCACCGCCGCGCGGTGCAGCATCGCTTCTTCCGGCAGGGTGCCCGTGCGCTTCAGGCCCAGCGGCGTGAACAGGCGCTCGCGCAGGGCCGCGTCCCAGGTCTTGCCGGTCAGCTTCTCGATCACCCGGCCGACGAGGACGAACCCCGAGTTGCAGTAGGACAGGGTCGCGCCGAGCGGATGGGACTGCGCGGCCTGGTCGAGCACCGCCACGTACTTCTCGAGGCAGTCGTCGCCGCGGCCGGTGTCGGTGAAGACGTCGCCGTCGATGCCGCTGGTGTGCGTCAGCAGGTGCCGCAGCGTCACCTTCTTCGTGACGTCGGGGTCGGCGAGCCGCAGCTCGGGCAGGACGTCGGCGATCGGCGCGTCGAGCTTCAGCAGCCCTTCGTCGACGAGCTGCATCGCGACGGTCGCCGTCCACACCTTGGTGATCGAGCCGATCTGGAACACCGAGTCGTCGGTGACCTCGACCCCGGTCGCCTTGTTGAGCACGCCGTGGCTCACCTGGACGACCTCGTCGCCGTCGAGCCGCAGGATGCCCAGCGCCGCACCGGGGACGCGGTGCTTGCGCGCGAGCTCGCCGAGGCGGCGGCGCCAGTGCGCGGCGTCGATCGGCACCCGCACCGGCTTGCCCGGCTCGCCCGCGTACTGCTCGACCCAGTCGGCGATGCGGCGGTTGAAGTCGGCGCGGTGCGACGGGCGGCCCTCGAGGATGAACAGGTGGGACGCGCCCGGGTACTGCACCATCCGGGTGGGCACGCCCTGTTCGCGCAGGGCGGTGAACCACTGCTCGGCCTGCCCGGCCGGGCAGCGGTCGTCGGCGGCGCCGTGCACGACCAGCGTCGGCGTGCGCACCTTTTCCACCTGAGCCAGCGGGGAAAGCGCCGCGTAGTGCGCGCGGTTCTCCGCCGGGATCGCCCCGAGCTCGGCGACCCCGAGATAGTGGCCGGCGTCGGACGTGCCGGCCATGCTGACGACGTCGCTGACGACCCCGCCCGCGACCGCGGCGGCGAACCGGTCGTCGCGGCTGGTCAGGTAGCAGGTCATGAAGCCGCCGTAGCTGTAGCCGGACACCGCGAGCCGCTTCGCGTCCGCCACCCCCTCGGCGACGAGGTCGTCCAGCGGCTCCAGGAAGTCCTTGGCGTCGGCCACGCCCCAGGCGCCGACCGCGGCGGTGAAGAACGCTTCGCCGTAGCCGTCGCTGCCGCGCGGGTTGAGCAGCAGGACCGCCCAGCCGCGGGCGGCGAGCCGCTGGTGGTAGAGGTGCACGGCGTCGGCGGTGCCGCTCCACGCGTTGTGCGGGCCGCCGTGGATGTCCAGCAGCAGCGGCAGCGGGCCGGTGCGGGCGGGGTCGCGCAGCAGCCAGCCGTGCACGACCGTGCCGTCGGAGACGGTGAACTCCCGCTCCTCGTGGGTGAACAGCTCGACGTCGTCGGGGCCGTGCGCGGTGTGCACCGTCTCCGCTCCCCCGGTGACGTCGACCGTCGCGATCTCGCCGTAGGACGTCGGCGTGGTGAGCAAAACCGCCGCGGTGCTCCCGGCGACGCTCAACGCGGCCACCGTCGTCCCGTTCTCGCCGAGGACCCGCCGCGGCTCGCCGCCGGTGACGTCGACGGCGTACAGGTGCGTGTAGCCGCGGTCGCGGACGCAGAACAGGACGGTCGAACCGTCGCCGGCGAGCTGCGGGAGCGCGCCCGGGTAGCCCGGGCCACCCGGCATCACGTTGCGGTCGAGCGGCGCGGCCAGGTCGACGGTTTCCCCGCCGTCCAAGGAGATCCGAAGCAGCCCGAGGTGCCCGGACGCGGTGTCGCGGCGGCCGACGACGAGCAGGGACTCGCCGTCCGCGGTCCACGTGACCGTCCCGCACATGCCGTCACCCGAGCCGGCCAGGCGGGGCTCGGCGGTGCGATCGGCGGCGTCGAGGACGTAGGCGCCCGAACGGAACGTCAGGTCGGGGTCGGCGTCGAGAGCCGCGGCGAAGGCCAGCCGTCCGCCGTCCGGCGACCAGGCGGGGTCGCCCGCGTGCCAGTCCCCCGCCGTCACGCGCCGGACCTCGCCGGTGGCGACGTCGAGGACGTGGACGTGCTTGCGCAGGGTCCGCAGCAGCCCGGCGCCGTCGGCCTTGAAGTCCAGCCGGTCGGCGACCACCGGCGCGTTCGCGCGACGCCCCTGGGCGCCGTCGTCCTCGCCTTCTTCGGCGTTGAGGTCGATCGGGGCGCTGAAGGCGATTTCGGCGCCGTCCGGGCGCCACACCGGCGTCCCCGCGCCGAGCGGGAGCGTGGTGACCTGCTCGGGCTCACCGCCGCCGGTGGGCAGCAGCCACAGCTGGGCCGGGCCGTCCTGGGCGCGCAGGAACGCGATTCGCGTCCCGTCCGGCGACCACGCCGGGGCCACGTCGCGGCGGCCGCGGGTCAGCCGGCGCGCCTTGCCGCCGCTCGTGGCGACCTGCCAGAGCGACGAGGTGTCCTCGTCCTTCTCGCGATCGGCGGTGCGCAGCACGTAGACGATCCGGGCGCCGTCGGGCGAGAGCGCCGGTTGCTCGGGGAACTCCAGGGCGTACAGGTCGTCGGTGCCGATACGGCGGGTCATGCGGATCTCCTTGTGGGATGACGGCTTCACGCGGCGAAGTGGCAGGCCGCGTGGTGCGGCCGGTGGGCGGCGTCGTCGGCCGGGTCGGCGCTGACGCAGAGCGTGCGATCGGTGTGCACGAGCGGGCCGATCGGGCACCGCGGGTGGTAGCGGCACCCGGGCGGCGGGTGGTGCGGGTCGGCGGGTTCGGTGTCGGCCAACGGGTCATCGGTGTCCGCGAGCAGGTTGCGGTGCGCCGAGGGCGCGGCGGCCAGCAGGTCCCGCGTGTACGGGTGCTGCGGGTCGGTGAGGACCTGCTCGGCGGGCCCGGCTTCGACGATCCGGCCGAGGTACATCACGGCGACGACGTCGCTGACGTACCGCACGACGGCGAGGTTGTGCGAGATGAACAGCATCGACAGCGCCAGCCGCCGCTGCACGTCGCGGACCAGGTTGAGCACCGCGCCCTGCACCGAGACGTCGAGCGCCGAGGTGATCTCGTCGGCGATCAGCACCTTCGGCTGCCCGGCCAGTGCCCGGGCGAGCGCGACGCGCTGACGTTGCCCGCCGGACAGCTGCCCGGGCAGCGTCGCGGCGCGGTCCGGGTCGAGCTGGACCAGCTCGAGCAGCCGCGCGACTTCGGCCCGGCGGGCACCGCGGGACGTGCCCTTCGGCATGGCCTCGGTGATCGACTCGCCGATCGCCATCCGCGGGTCCAGCGAGGAGTACGGGTCCTGGAACACCATCTGCAGCGGACGGCGCCGGGGCAGCCGCCGGACGTCGACGCCGTCGAGGCGAACCTGGCCCGCGCTGACCGGCGCGAGGCCGACCGCCGCCCGGGCGAGCGTCGACTTGCCCGAGCCGGACTCGCCGACCAGCCCGACGACCTTCCCGGACGGGACGGTCAGGCTGACGCCGTCGACGGCGGTCAGCTTGCCGTACCGGACGCTCACCGCGTCGAACTCCAGTGCGCTCACGCTGCACCCTCCTCCTGCGACTGTCCGGAAAGGACACTGACCTGCGGGTGCCAGCACGCGACCCGGTGCGCGTCCGCGGTCGGTTCCAGCACCGGGTCCTCGTCCCGGCAGCGGTCGGTCGCCAGCGGGCAGCGGGCGGCGAAGGCACAACCCTCCGGCACCTGGTCCGGCTCCGGCGGCCGGCCGGGGATCACGGCCAGTGGCTCGCCGCGGTCGGTTTCGAGGTCCACGGTCGTGGCCAGCAGCGCCCGCGTGTACGGGTGCTGGGCCGGGCTCCCGGTCGGCAGGTCCTCCACCACGCGCCCGGCGTACATCACCAGCATCCGTTCGCACGTCTGGGAAACGACGGCGATGTCGTGGCTGATGAGCAGGATCGCCGCGCCCTCGGCTTCACGCGTGCGGGCGAGCAGGCGCAGCACCTGCCGTTGCACGGTGACGTCGAGCGCGGTCGTGGGCTCGTCGGCGATGACGAGCTTCGGCTGCCCCATCAGGCCCATGCCGATCATCGCCCGCTGCCGCATGCCGCCGGAGAACTCGTGCGGGTACTGCCGGGCGCGCCGGGCCGCGGCCGGGACGCGCACCGCGGTCAGCCGGTCGATCGCGCGGGCGAACGCCGCCCGCCGCGACAGGCCGTGGTGCTGTTCGGACACCTCGGCGAGCTGCCCGCCGACCCGGCGGGCCGGGTTGAACGACGTCATCGGGTCCTGGAACACCATGGCGAGCGACGTGCCGAGCTCGCGGTCCGAGGCGGTCGCGAGCGGCGTCCCGGCGAACTCGAGCCGGTCGGCGGTCACCACGCCGGGCGCTTCGATCAGGCGGGACACGGCCAGCGCGGTCAGGCTCTTGCCGGAGCCCGACTCGCCGACGACGCCGATCGCCTCACCCGGGCGGACGCTGAAGCTCACGCCGCGCACCGGCACGGTCCACCCGGCCGGGCCCGGGAACGCGACCCGGAGGTTCTCGACGACGAGCACCGCGTCGGCGGCGGGCTCGGCCACGGCCGATTCCGGGGACGTGGCCGACGGCGGGAGCGCCCCGCGTCGCGTCGCCCGCGTCCGGACCCCGATCACCCCGGCGACCATCTCGCCGACCAGGTTGAACGCCAGCCCGGCCAGGACCACCGCCGCGCAGGGCGCGAGCGCGGCCACCGGGTTCACGTAGATGCCGTCGAGGCCTTCGCGCAGCAGCCGGCCCCAGTCGTACTCCGGGGCCTGCACGCCGATCCCGAGGAAGGACAGCCCGGCGAAGGCCAGCAGCGCCGAGCCGGCCCCGATGGTCGCGTTGACGACGAGGGGCTCCCCGATGTTGGGCAGCACGTGCCGGGCCAGCAGCCGGATCCGGCCGACGCCGGACACCCGGGCCGCGGCGATGTAGTCCCGCCCGGCCACCGACGCGGACAGCGTCTGCACCAGCCGGGCGAACGCCGGCGCCACCGCGAACGCGATCGCCAGCACCGCACCTTGCGTGCCCACGCCGAAGATCACCGCGAGGAACAGCGCCAGCAGCAGCCCCGGGAACGCGACCGCGACGTTGACCGCCGCGGTGAGCAGCCGGCCCGCCCAGCGCGGCAGCACCGACGGCAGCGTCCCGAGGATCACCCCGGCGGTGACGCCGATCGCCGTGGCCAGCACCGCGAGGCCGACCGAGAGCCGGGTCGCGACCAGCGTGCGGAAGAAGAGGTCGCGGCCGAGGGAGTCGGTGCCGAACCAGTGCGCCGCGGACGGGCTCTGGCCGATCGCGTCCGTGTCGATCGCGGCGGCGGAGTCACCCCACAGCAGCGGGGCCAGCACCGCCAGCAGCACGACCCCCGCGAGCAGGACCGCCGAGCACGCGCCGACCGGCGTGCGCACGGCCGCCGCCCAGACCGAACCGCGTCGCGCCATCTCACGCCTCCCGGATGGCCGAGCGCGGGTCGAGCACCCCGAGCACGACGTCGACGAGCAGGTTCACCAGCAGCACGCCGACGCCGTAGACCAGCACGATCCCCTGCACCAGCGGGTAGTCCTTCTGCAGGATCGAAGCGACGATCGTCGAGCCGAGGCCGGGCCAGGCGAAGACGTTCTCCACCAGCACCGTGCCCGCGACCATCCCGGTCAGCATCAGCCCGCCCAGGGTGAGCGTCGCGGTCAGCGCGTTCGGCAGCGCGTGCCGGACGTACACCAGCCGCGCGGGCAGCCGCTTGGCCCGCGCGGTGCGGACGAAGTCGGCGCCCAGCACCGAAAGCAGCTCCACCCGGACCATCCGCGCGAGCACCGCCGCCGGCCCGGCCGCCAGGGCCGCCACCGGCAGGACGTACGCGCTCACGTCGTCGCTGCCGGCCACCGGGAACCAGCCGAGGCCGACGGCGAGCAGCGCCACCAGCCCGACCGCGACCAGGAACTCCGGGATGGCGGCGACGAACACGCTCACCGACGTGAAGCCCAGCTCCGCGCCCCGGCGACGGCCGCCGCGGGTCAGCACCGCGAAGCAGACGCCGACCGGGATCGCGACGACGACCACGACGGCGAAGGCCAGCACCGCCAGCTGCAGGGTCGAGGGCAGCCGGTCGCCGATCACCTGCGCCACCGGCTGCCCGCTCGCCATCGACGTCCCGAAGTCGCCGGACAGCAGGTTGCGCACGTAGTGCCCGTACTGCACCCACAGCGGGTCGTCCAGGCCGAGCTCCGCCCGCTTGGCCGCCACCAGCTCGGCGGGCGCGGTCAGGCCGAGCGCGGCCCGCACCGGGTCGCCGGGAACGAGGTGGATCATCAGGAACGCCGCGGTGAGCAGCGCCCACAGGGACACGGCGAACCGGGCCAGCCGCCGCGCGGCGAACGCCGGCCACGGGCTGCCCCGCAGGCCGGCGGGCGCCGCCGCGGTCGTCACTTGGCCAGCATCCGGATCGAGGACGGCGTCAGGCTGCCCTGGCTGAGGGCGAACTTCGCGCCGCTGGCGTAGGTCGGCACGACGGAGTCGAAGTACGGCACCGCGTCCACCCGCTTGATCAGCGCGGTCTCCGCCGCGTTCCAGTCCGCGCAGCTGGCTTCGCCGGGCTTCGTGGCCGCCTGCTGCGCCGCCTGGTCGTACCCGGGGTTGGCGACGTGGGCGAAGTTGGTGCCGTCGGGCGCGGCCGGGCCGGAGACGAACGGGACCAGCTGGCTCGGCAGCGAGAACCCGACCGGGCCGAGGGACACCTCCCACTCGCCGGTGCCGAACAGCGCCTGGCTGAGGCCGGGGCTGTCGACCGCCTTGAGCGTCACGTCGGCGCCGAGCGACTTCCACGTCTGCTGCGCGAGCTCCGCGGTCGGTGCCATCGTCGGGCCGAGCTGGGTGCCGTAGAGGACGGTGAGCGAGAGCTTCTTGCCGTCCTTGGCACGCACACCGTCCGCGCCCTTCTGCCAGCCCGCGGCGTCCAAAGAGGACGCCGCCGCGGCCGGGTCGTGGGCCGGCAGGTTCCCGGTGACGGTGTCGCCGGGGCACACCGCCGGCTCGTTCGTGATCATGCCCTTCGACGGCTTGCCGGCGCCGCTGGTGAGCACCTTGCCGAGCTGGGGCAGGTCGAGCGCCTGGGTGAGCGCCTTGCGGACGGCTTCGTCCTGTCCGGGCCGCCCGGCGGCCTGGTTGTAGAACACCTCGCCCATCGGTGCGGTGAAGTCGGTGTGGAAGAGCTTGCGCGCCTCCAGCCGCTGCCGGTCCGGCCCGTTGATCTGGGCCGCGTTCAGCTCACCCGAGAGCAGCAGGTTCGTCGCGGTCGTCGTGTTGGGGATGACGCGGATGGTGACTTTGTCCGGCAAGCCGGTCTCGGCCTTCCAATCGCCCGGGCCCCACGTGTAGTCCTTGCGGCGGGTGAACGTGTAGTGGTCGCTGGGCACGGACTCGGTGACGGCGAACATCCCGGTGCCCGCGTCGCCCTTGGCGAGCAGCTTGCGGTCCGCGAGCCCCTTGGCGCAGGCGATCGGCACGCCGCCGACGTTGCGGGCCAGGAACGCGTCCGGCTTGCCGCTGGTGACGCTGATCGTGCCGGCCGCGTCCGCGGTCGCCTTGGTGCCGGGGGCGACGTAGAGGCCGGCGATCGGCGACTTGTTCGCGGGGTCGCCGACGAAGTTGAGGTTGGCCGCGACGTCGGCGGCGGTCAGCGGGCTGCCGTCCGCGCAGGTGAGGCCCGGGCGCAGGGTGAAGGACGCGCTCGTCGTCGTCGCCTCCCACTTGGCGGCGAGCCCCGGGACGAGCTTGCCGCCGTCGTCGAGGTTCAGCAGCGAGTCGTAGAGGAACCGGTCGACCTGGATGGCCACCGACAGCACGGTCATGTGCGGGTCGAGGCTGCCCGGGTCGGAGCCGACGCCGAGGCTGAACGTCTTGCCGTCCACCGGGGTGCCGTCGCCGGAGCCGGCGGTGCCGCCCGATCCCCCGCAGGCGGTCGCGGCCAGGGCGAGCACCCCGAGCAGGACCACCGCGGTCCGTGTCTTGGTCATGGGGTTTCCTTCCGCAGGTGGGCCACGGCGAGGCGGGCGGCCTCGCCGATCGCGGCGTCGACGGCGGGTTGCCGCTCGGCGAGGGAGTCCGCGCGGGTGAAGACGGCGACGGCGAACCGGCGACCGTCCGGGTAGGACACGACGCCCGCTTCGTTGCGCACCGCGGGCAGGGTGCCGGTCTTGGCCGCGACGGCGACGTCAGAGGGGAAGCCGGAGGAGATCCGGTGGGGCCAGATCTGCTTCGCCATGATGTCCCGGACCCTCTCGCACGCGGCCGGTTCCGCGGCACGGTCGGTCCAGATCGCGTCGAGCAGCGTGGTGATCTCCCGGGGCGTGGAGGCCGAGGTGCGCTCCGGGTCGAGCACCGCGAGCTTCCACGTCCGCTCCGGCGTCGCACCGGCGAACACGGCGTCGAGGTCGGCGTCTTCGTCCGCGCCGAGGTCCGCCAGCACCGAAGCGAAGAGGTCCTCGCAGCAGCCGATCAGCCGGGTGCGGTGCAGGTCCAGGTCGGTCAGGACGCGGTCGACGGCGTCCCGGCCGACGCGGTGGTAGAGGACGTCGGTCGCCGCGTTGTCGCTCATGGTCAGCATGAACAGCGCGAGGTCGCGCCAGCTCATCTCGACGTCGTCGGCGCAGCCCGCGGTGCCGATGCCGCCGATGCGGTAGCGCGTCCCGACCCGCGTCCGCTCGGTCTCGTCCAGCCGGCCCGCGACGACCTCGCGGGCGTAGGCGACGGCGACCGGGATCTTGAACACCGACGCGAGCACCACCGGGTCGTCCGCGCCGACGGCGACCTCCGGCCCGCCGCCGATCTCCCGCGCGTGCACGAAGCCTCGCGCGCCGGCCGCGGCGAAGACGTCGGCGATCTCCGTTTCGACCGGGCTCACACGCTCACCCGCCGATCGGCCCGGCCGGTGTGCAGGTACAGCGCGCGGCCGGTGCCGTCGTCGCCGACGAAGGCGTGCGGCAGGTACATGCCCTGCGTCGGCTCGGCCAGGATCAGCGTGTCGCCGGTCATCGCGACCAGCTCGACCCGGTCGGGCTTGGCCAGCTCCGCGAAGATCCCCTTCGGGACGCGCTCGACCCAGACGCGGCCGTCGTCGTCCTGGCTGACCGTGATGTCCGCGACCGACGACGCGTACTCGCCGACGTACCGGGTGGCGTCGATGCGGGGCGCCGCCGAATCCGGCACGGCCGGCACCGGCGGCACGGCGAGCTCGATGCCGGTCAGCTCCTTCAGGAGGTGGCCGACGACCTCGGTGTAGACGGCGACCGGGTCGCCGCCGTTCGTCAGCAGGGCGATGGCGACGTCGTGCCCGGGCGCGAGGCGCAGGAACGACGACTGGCCGATCGTGCCGCCGTCGTGGCCGGCGACCGCGCCGCCGTCCCAGTCGAAGAGCGACCAGCCGAGGCCCCACGCCCGGCCCATCAGGCCGAGGTCGGGCAGCTCCACCTGGCGTTCCCGCATGGCGCGGGCGCTTTCCGCGCTCAGCACGCGGGTGCCGTCGAGGCCTTCGCCGTCGCGCAGGTGCATGGCCGCGAACGTCACGAGGTCGCGTGGCCGCATCGCGAGCATCGAGCCGGCCGGGGCGTTGGACGGCGTCAGCGCCCAGGTGCCGGCGGGCACGGGGTCGGCACCCGGCTCGGGCGTGAGGTGACCCAGCGCCGCCCGGAAGCGGATCGCCTCGTACGGGCTCGCGGCGGCGTGCGTCAGTCCCAAGGGGACGAACAGGTGCTCGGCCAGGCAGTCGTTGTAGGGCTTGCCGCGCAGCACTTCCACGACGCGCCCGAGCACGCAGAACGCGGCGTTGTTGTAGGAGAACATCTCGCCGGGGGCGAACAGCTGGGGCACGTCGCCCAGGGTGGCGATCAGCTTCCCGACGCAGTCGTCGCCGCGGCCGGTGTCGGTGAAGATGTCGCCCTCGAAGCCGGAGGTGTGGCACATGAGCTGCCGGACGGTGATCCGCGCGGCCGCGTCCTCGTCGGCGAGCGTGAACTCCGGCAGGTACTTCCGCACGGGTGCGTCGAGGTCGAGCGCGCCCTCGTCGACGAGCTGCATCGCCAGGGTCGTCGTCCAGATCTTGGTGATCGACCCGATCTGGAACAACGAGTCGGTGTCGGCCTCGACGCCGGTGCCCTTGTTGAGCACGCCGGCCGCGTGGTCGATGATCTCGCCGCCGGCGTACACGGCCACGGCCGCGCCGGGCACGCGGTGCTCGGCCAGGACGGCCGGGAGCCGGGTCTCGAGCCAGGCGGCGAGTTCGGTGAGTTTCGACATGGGTGCCTCTCGTCCGACGATGGGGAACCGGCGATGCGGGGATGCTAGGACGGGGATCGGGGCGGCCGATTCGTCGAAACCGACGAGACCCGGGGAAAGTTTCATCCCCGCGGACGAATCACCCCGGGCGGATCACCGCGGTCGCAGGCGCCGCGGCAGGGCCGACCGGGCCGCCGCGTACCCCACCGCGACCCGGATCCGGACCTTCGACGTCGTGACCGCCGCCCGGACCGCGTACTGCCGGGCCCGCGCGATCACCGTGTCCACTGTGGTCATGTCGTGAGCCACTCCTTCGCGGTGGTGACCTCGGCCAGCCGCGCCGGGATCGGGGTGACGCCGAGGCCGGGCCCGGACGGCACCGGCAGCCGCCCGCCTTCGAGCACGAACGGCTCGGTGATGTCCTCGGTGTAGAACCGGTCCGACGCCGAGGTGTCGCCCGGCAGGGTGAAGCCGGGCAGCGACGCCAGCGCGACGTTGGCCGCCCGGCCCAGCCCGGTCTCGATCATCCCGCCGCACCAGACCGGGACGCCGTGCGCGGCGCAGACGTCGTGCACCCGCCGCGCCTCCAGGTACCCGCCGACACGGCTCGGCTTGATGTTGACGATCCGGCACGCGCCGAGCCTGATCGCGTCCGCGGCCGACCTCGCGGACACGACCGACTCGTCCAGGCAGATCGGGGTCCGGATGTGCTTGGCCAGCTCGGCGTGGCCGAGCACGTCCTCCTCTTCGAGGGGCTGCTCGATCAGCAGCAGCTCGAAGGGGTCGAGCCGCTGCAGCTGCGGCACGTCCGAGAGCGTGTACGCCGTGTTCGCGTCGACCTGCAGCAGGATGTCGTCGCCGAAGCGCTCGCGGACCGCGCGCACCGGCTCGACGTCCCAGCCGGGCTCGATCTTCAGCTTGATCCGGACGTACCCGTCGTCGAGGTAGCCGCCGACGACGTCGAGGAGCTTCGGGACGGTGTCCATGATGCCGACCGACACCCCGCACGGCACCGAGTCCCGGGTGGACCCCAGCGCCGTGCCGAAGGACACGCCGTGGGCGCGCAGCTCCGCGTCGAGCACCGCCATCTCCAGCGCGGCCTTGGCCATCCGGTGGCCCTTGAACTTCTCGAGCAGCGGGGCGACCTTGTTCGCGGTCAGGTCGCCGGCCGCGAGGAGCGTGGGCACGAGGAACGTCCGCAGCACGTGCTCGACGCCGTCGACGTACTCCGAGGAGTAGAGGGGGTCGACCATCGCCCCGCACTCGCCCCAGCCCTCGCCTTCGGACGTCACCGCGCGCAGGAGCAGCAGCTCGCGTTCGTTCTGCGTGCCGAACGACGTCCGGAACGGCGCGACCAGCGGCATCCGGACACGCAGGAGTTCCACCCCGGTGAGTTTCACGACGACTGCTCCTTCGCGACCACGTACCAGCCGGCACGATCGAATCCGATGACCGAGGCGCCGCCGGCCAGCAGGCCGCCGAGCACGTCCCGCAACGCGACCCGCCATGCCTGGCCCCGGCCGGGGTCGGTGCGCCGCAGCGCCTCGATGTCCGGCGGCACGGCGACGAGCACGACCGGTGCGTCGGCGGGCCCGGTGACCGGGCCGCCGTCGGGGCCGGCCGCCAGTGCGACCGCGGCGCCCCGGGCCCGCAGCGTGGCCGCGTCGAGCGGGGCCGGCTTGCCTTCGGCCGCCGCCCGCACGGCCGGGCTCGTCAGGTCCCAGACGGCCATGATGCGGTCGGTGTCGCCGCCGCCGTTGATGCCGTCCTCCATCGGGCCGTAGAAGTCGGGCAGGTACTGCGACGGCCGGGCGGCCAGCTTGGTCAGGTTGAAGTGGGCGTTGCGCCGCACCAGCGGGTCGAACGTCCACGAGATCACCGGGACGTCCTGGCGCAGCGCCCAGGCGCGCTGGTGCAGCTTGAGCGCGAAGCCGATGCCGCGGCCGAGCCCCGCCGTCGCGACCCCGGCGATGTGGCTGTGCAGTCCCCCTTTCGCGGGGCCGCCGAAGAACCCGAAGCAGGCACCGAGGAGATCCGGCCCGTCGAACGCGCCCCCGACGTAGTTGCCCGCCGAAACCATGGCGCGCAACAGTTCGGACGTCACGGGCTGGTTGCCCGGAGCCGGGCGCCAGATCGACTCGAAGAGCCGGGTCACGGCGGTCAGGTCGGCGACCTCGGCCAGGGTCCGGACGTGGACCCCCGAGGCCGTGGCGGCGGCGGACGCCGTGGTGGCCGCCTCGTCCCGCAGCGGCAGGGCTGTGTTCGTCACGACTTCTGTCACGCCTCCGATCTTCTCCGGGCGCGGTCTCCCCGTCACCGTTGTCCCGCACCGGATTCGCCCCGCGCGTTCGTCGCGGCGGACGAACTCCGTTGCGCCAGCACGGTTTCGGTGAGCGCCCGGAGCAGCGCGGTGCGCCGGGGCAGCTCGGCGACGAGGACGTGTTCGTGGTCGGCGTGGGCCCCGCCGCCGACCGCGCCGAGGCCGTCGAGCGTCGGGATGCCCAGTCCCGCCGTGAAGTTGCCGTCGGACGCGCCGCCGACCGCCGCCTCGGTGAGCGGTCCCGTCGCGAGCTTCCGGGCCAGTGCGAACAGGTCTGCCGACGCGGGCGCGTCCAGCGGCGGCCGGTTGATGCCGCCGGCGATGCGGATCCGCGCGTTCTCGTGCACCGGCCGCAGGGTGCGGACAGCTCGGTCGACGCGGTCCTGCTCGGCGACGTCCCACACGCGGACGTCCACGGCGACCCGGGCTTCCGCGGGCACGGTGTTGGTCGTCGTGCCCGCCGTCAGCGCGGTCGGGACGACGGTGGTGCCGCGGCCGGCGTCGGCGAGCGCGGCCACCGCGAGGATCTGGTGGGCGACCTCGATCCCCGCGTTGACACCCTTCTCGGGTTCGAGCCCGGCGTGCGCGGCGCGGCCCTCGACCTCGATCCAGTACTGCGAAACACCTTTGCGGCGGGTCTTCAGCGCGCCGCCGTCGGCCGAGGCTTCGAGCACGAAGACCGCGTCGCAGGTCTTGGCTTCCTCCTCGATCAGGACGCGGGACCGCGGTGAGCCGATCTCCTCGTCGCCCGTGATGAGGATCGAGAGACCGTCCCGGTCGGGCAGCGCCGCGGCGGCGTGCAGGGCCATCACGACGCCGGCCTTCATGTCGAAGCAGCCGGGTCCGCGCAGGACGCCGTCGCGGACCTCGAACGGGTGCGTGCGCAGGGAACCCAGCGGCCAGACGGTGTCGTGGTGGCCGAGCAGCAGGACGCGCGGCGGGCCGTCGCCGAACCGCCAGCGCAGGTGGGTGCAGCCGTCGGTGACGAGGCGTTCGGGCTCGGCGCCGAGCAGGCGGCGCCCGATCCCGGCGACGACGTCGGCACTGCGGGCGACGGCGTCGTGGTCCTGCGACGGTGACTCGCAGCGGACGAGCGTCTCGATGTCGTCGATCACCGGGGCTCCCCTCGCAGCGGCTTGCCCGGCAGCGCGCCGGTGTCCAGGTTTCCTTCGCTGACAACGGGAACGCCGGCGACGTACAGGTGCCGGACGCCGACCGACGGGCGGGTGGGGTCGGTGTAGGTGGCGGCGTCGGTGATCTTCGCCGGGTCGAGGACGACGAGGTCGGCGTCGGCGCCGGCCCCGAGGTGTCCCTTGCCGCGAGCCGCGGGTGCGACGTCGTCGAGGAGCCGCGAAGGCAGGTACGAGCAGCGGCGGAACGCTTCGAGCCAGCTCCACGCCCCGGCTTCCCGGACCATCAGGCGCAGGGTCTTGGCGAAGGTGCCGGCGGTCCGCGGGTGTGTGGTGCCGCCCGCGGGCAGCGGCCACTCGGTGCTCTCGGTGCCGCCGTCCTTCCAGTAGACGGGCATGGCGTCGCTGGCGACGACGGCGTCGGGGAACGCGAGCGCCTGGTGCAGCAGGCCGCGGTCGCGGGGGTCCTGCTCGTCCAGGAACTCGAGGAGGCAGGGCGCGCCCGGGTCGGCTTGCCTCAGCTCGCGCAGGCGGGCTTCGTCACGGACCCGCTCCCCCGTCTCGAGGATGACGACGCTCGAGGGCTTCAACCCCTTGAGCCGCAAGCGGTCCGGGTCGATGAAGGCGGCGCCGACGGCCGTGCTGCCCGCGCCGTACGGGTAGGCCTCGGCGGTGACGCGCGAGCCTTCGCGGCGGGCGATGTCGAGGGTGGCGAGGACGCGGTCGATGTGGTGCCCGGAGGTGCTGTTGACGTGGCAGTGGTGCATCGCGGCACCGGTCTCGCCCGCGGCGGCGACGATCTCGACGGAACCGTCGACCGGGATCGCGGGGTCGACCTCGACCAGCTCGCGGACGTGGGTGTAGGTGGGCACGCCGGCCTTCGCGGCGAGGTGCGCGACGGCCAGGAACTCGCCGGGCTCGGTCGCGGGCGCGTAGCCCATGAGGATGCCGATGCCCAGCGCGCCTTTCGCGAGTTCGGCTTCGAGCAGGGAAAGCCACGCGGCGAGCTCGGTCTTCGTGGAGCTGCGTTGCCACCGCGGGTTCCCGAGGATGGCGAGGCCGCTGTCGATGCTGGCGTCGGGGGCGATGTTCGCGAGGACCTGCGCCCGGGCGGCGCCCCAGGAGGCGGAGAAGCCGTAGTGCAGCGGCCGCCCGGCTCGTGCGGCCTCGGCGTAGGCGCGGTCGACGGGCATCAGGCCGGCTTCGAGGTCGAGGGCGGTGGTGACGCCGTCCATGGCCTGCAGCCGCTGCCCGGCGATGGAGTGGACGTGGCTGTGCAGGTCGACGAACCCGGGCCCGACGACGAGTCCCGCCACGTCGACTTCGGTGGCGTCCGGCGCGTGGAGGCCCGGACCGACGGCTTCGACGTGGCCGCCGTCCAGGAGGACGTCGGCGATGCCGTCGAAGCCGCTCCCGGGGTCCACGACCCGGCCGCCCCGCAAGAGTGTCCGCACCTGTACGCCTCCTCGTCGTCGCTTCCCGGCGACGTTAGGAGGATTTCGGGCGGGACCGTTCGTCCGCGACGACGAATCGGAGCGGCGCGGTTGATCCGCGCGGACGAACTCTGTCAGGCCGGCGTGACCGGGGCCCGCAGCAGGCCGGTGACGGCGTCGATCAGGCCCGTCCCGGCGTCGTCCCAGGTCGCGCGCGGGGTCGGGGTTCCCTCGGCCAGCGCCCGCTCGCGCTCCGCCGTCATGTGGATCATCAGCTGCCTCGCCATGTCGCCGCGCTCCGCGCGGACGTCGGCCGGCAGGCCGTCCAGGCACCGGTTCAGCCCTTCCACCGCGCGCGCGAGCGCCGGGGAGGCCAGCGACTCCTCCGCGATGATCTCCCGCAGCGCCGGGTCGGTCATCACCTGGGCGCTGAACCGGGCGAACCACGTCGGGGCGCCCAGGTCACGCAGGTACGTCGTGCTCGGGCGGACCAGGCAGGCCACCCAGTCACGCAGGCCCGCGTCCCCGCCGACCCCCTCGACGAGCTCCGCGCGCAGCCGCTCCATCGGCCCGGTGTGCTTGCGGACGATCGCGCGGACCAGGTCGACCTTGGTGCCGAAGTGGTAGTTGACGGCCGCGTTGTTGCCCTGCCCGGCGGCCTCGCTGATGTGCCGGTTGGACACCACCTGCACCCCGTGCTCGGCGAACAGCCGCTCCGCCGTCACCAGGATGCTCTCCCGCGTCGCACTCGCGCGGGCCGCCTTCACGTTCATTCCGAAACCCACCTGATCATCCACTGGCCCCCCACCTTACGGAGCCGCCGCGCTGGCGAGAAATCGGCGGAGCGTGGCAGAACAGCCACTGGCTGCCCGGGCCCGCCGTTCCTAGCGTGGTCGATCATGATCGCAGTGCTCGCGCCGATCCTGATCGGCCTCCTCTACGTCGTGCTCGGCTCCCTGATCCCCGAGCCCCACCGGCGGAAGTTCAACGCCGTCATGATCGGCGGTGCCGGCGCCGCGTACCTCTCCGGTGGCGCGCTCGGGCCGTGGGAGCTGGTGTTCTGCGCGGCGATGACCTACGTCGCGTTCCGCGGCCTCGACTCGTGGACGTTCATCGGCATCGGCTGGCTCCTGCACACCGCCTGGGACGTCGTCCACCACCTGAAGGGCCAGCCGATCCTGCCGTTCGCGCACGACTCGTCGTTCGGCTGCGCGCTCTGCGACCCGGTGATCGCGATCTGGTGCTTCACCGGCGGCCGGTCGGTCTTCGGGGCGTTCCGCCGGGTTGGCGCGCGGGAGCCGCGGGTACCCGGCCCGGCATGAGCACCGATGTCGAACGCGCCGCGCACGCCTTCTGCCCCCGGTGCCACCCGGACCCGCAGCCGGGCGAGGTGCTGATCGCGCTGTGCGGCGCCCGGCACCCGTACCACGGCCGTCGCGACCGGCCGGTGAACACGTGCCCCGCCTGCGTCCGGCTGGCCTCGGCGAACGTCTACGCCTGCGGCCACCCCGGCGGCTGACGGGCGGTTGTGTGAGCGCGAACAACCGGCTAACGTGAAATGTCTTCATGATCCTGCCGGCTGTTCCCGCTCCCCCGCCACGGAAGGAACACCGCCTTGCGCAGAGTGTTCACCGCCTTCGCGACGGCCGTTCTCGCCGCGTCCGGGCTCGCCGTCACCGCGCCCGCCGCCCACGCCGCCGGCGGCACCTTCAGCGTCCTGTCCTACAACATCGCCGGTCTGCCCGAAGGCATCTCCAGCGCGCCCACCCCGCGCGCGCCGAGCACGACCGCCATCGGGCAGCGCCTCGGCCCGTACGGCCTGGTGCACGTCCAGGAGGACTTCAACTACCACGCCACCCTGTACGCGGCCGACACTCACCCGTACCGGACGCCGACGAGCGGCGGCGCCGGGATCGGGAGCGGCCTGAACAGCCTGTCCGCCCTGCCCGTCGACGAGCTCGAGCGCGTCCGCTGGGACTCGTGCCAGTTCGACTCGGGCGACTGCCTGACGCCGAAGGGCTTCACGTTCACCCGGCTCCGGCTCGCCGAGGGCGTCTACGTCGACGCGTACAACATCCACACCAACGCGGGCACGAACGACGGTGACCAGGCCTCGCGCGCCGCGAACCTCAAGCAGCTCACGGCGTACATCGCCACGCACTCGGCGGGCAACGCCGTCCTGGTCATGGGCGACACCAACACCCGCTACACCCGGGCCGCCGACACGATCCGGGCGTTCGCCGCCGACAACGGGCTCACCGACGCGTGGGTCCGGCTCGAACGCGGCGGCGTCCCGCCCGCGGCGGGCAGCGATCCCCTGGTGTGCGACGAGTCCGCGGTCACCAACGCGTGCGAGATCGTCGACAAGGTGCTCTACCGGGGGAACAAGCTGATCTCCCTCGACGCGACGTACTACAACAACGAGCACACCGCGTTCCTCGACGCGTCCGGGGCGATGCTGTCCGACCACGACCCGGTGACCGTGCGGTTCGGCTGGACGACCGACCCGGCGTTCCGGCTGAGCGACCGGTTCGGCGGCCCGCACGGCACGCCGTTCACCGACCTCGACCGGATCCCGCCGGCCGCGCGGGCTTCGACGCTCACCCTCAGCGCGGGCAGCCGCGTCGACCGGATCGGCCTGACCCTGGCCGACGGCACGACGTTCGGCCACGGCGGAACCGGCGGCACCTCGCGGACGTATCAGCTGGCCGACGGCGAGTACGCGGTCTCGGCGGAACTGTGCCAGGGCAGCTACAACGGCCACACGCGGATCTTCTCCGCCCGCATCACGACCAACCGCGGCGGCACACTCAGCGGCGGCACGAAGACGTCGGACTGCACCACCGCGACCGCACCGGACGGCTGGCAGATCGCGGGCTTCCACGGCCGCTCGGGTGACGAGGTGGACCAGCTGGGGTTCGTCTACACGCGACGCTGACCGTCCTGAGTCCACAAAGGACCGACGAGTACTGGCAGCGCTACTATCAGGGCGAGCCCGCGCACGGCGGCCGCGACGAGGTACGGCGCCCGCAACCCGAGCGCGTGGGCCACCAGTCCGCCCGCCAGGGTGCCGACCGGGATCAGGCCCCAGCCGAGCAGCCGGTTCGCGCTGGTGACCCGGCCCAGCAGCGCCGACGGGACAAGGTCCTGCCGGAGGCCGACGGTGACGATGTTCCACAGCGTCGTCGCGAACCCGTTCACGGCGAGGAACGCGCCGAGCACCACGGCGTCGCGGCTCAGGCCGATGCCCGCGAACGCGCCGACGTTGACCACCAGCGCGGTCGGCAACGCCGCCCGGGACCCGATCCGGGCCACCACGCGCGCGTTGACCAGCCCGCCGAGCACGCTGCCCAGCGCGGCCCCGGCGAGCAGCAGGCCGTAGCCGCGCGCGTCGAGGTGCACGACGCGGGTGGCGAGCAGGACGAGCGTCGCGGCGGCCAGCTGGCCGCAGAAGGCGTTGACACCCACCAGGATCGCGAGCGTGCGCAGCAGCCGGTGCCGCAGCAGCCACGACAGTCCCTCGCGGACGGCGGAGCGCGGGCGGGCACCGTCGGCACGCCGGGGCAGCTTCGCCACCAGGACGGCGGACACCGCGAACGAGACGGCGTCGAGCCCGAACGGCAGCGCCGCCGCGACCCCGAACAGCAGGCTGCCCACGGGTGGCCCGGCGAACTGCTCCGCGATGGTCGTGATCGCCTGCTGACGCCCGTTGGCCCGCGGCAGCAACGGTTTCGCGACCAGGTCCGGCAGGATCGCCTGGGCCGCGGTGCCGAAGACGACGTCGCCCGCGCCGAGCCCGAACGCCGTGACGACGAGGATCGGGACGCCGGCCGCCCCGCAGGCGGCCAGGACGGCGGTCACGGCGACCAGCACGGCCTGCGCCGCCTGCGCGCGCCACATCAGGCCGGCCCGGTCGTGGCGGTCGGCCAGCGCGCCGGCGGGCAGGGACAGCAGCAGCCACGGCAGGTAGGCCGCGGCCGAGACGAGCGAAACGAGCCGCGGGTCCTGGGTGACCGTGACGGTCAACAGCGGTACCGCCGCGGTGAACGCGCCGGTGCCGAGGTTGTCGATGCCGGTCGCCCACAGGAGCCGCCGGAAGTCCCGTCCGATCATCCTCCGATCTTTTGGCCCGCCGCGATCCGCGGACAGCATTTAGCTCCGGGCTACATACTCGGCACCATGGCACTGACGATCGAGCTCGACGTCGCGCAGCTGGCGGCGACCCGCTTCGCGATCTCCCCGCTGTCGGAGACGGTCGCGTGCCTGCAGCAGCTGGGCGGGCGCGAGCGGCAGGCGACCGCGCTGCCGTGGCTGCGCTGGGCGGCGGACGAGCTCGCCCGCGCGCCGCTGGACCTGCCGTGGACGTGGCCGCTGATCGTGAGCGACCGGCCCAACTGGCCGGAGTTCCTGGTCCCCGCGCCGCGCGACTCCGGCCCGTCCATCGAAGACGATCTGGCCGCGCTGCGGCGGACGACCGCGCGCCAGGTCCGGCGCAGCCTCGGGCGCGTGTTCGGCGCCGACCTCCGCGGGACCACCGCCGAGCTGGCCGCGCGCCCGGCGGCCGGGCTGACGGCGATCGCCGCGGAGCTGCGGGAGGCGCACGACCGGCTGCTCGCCCCGCACTGGCCGCGGATCCGGGCCGTCCTCGACGCCGACGTCGCCCACCGCGCGCGGATGCTCGCAACGGGTGGCGCGGAACGGCTGTTCGCCGGCCTGCACCCGGACTTGCGCTGGGACAACGGGAAGCTGCTGCTCGACGGCGACCGCCGGGTCGACCAGGGACCCGGCGGCCTCGTCCTCATCCCGGTCGTGCTCGGCTGCCCGCACGTCCTGATCAAAGGGCGCACGTCCACGCAGACGACGGTCCGCTACCCGGCGCGCGGCCGCGGCGCGCTGTGGACGGCGGGCACGCGCGCGCCGTCGGACGGCACGGTCCGGCTGCTCGGCCGCGCGCGGGCCGGGCTCCTGGAAGCACTGCGCTCCCCCGCCACCACGACCGACCTGGCCCGCGCCCTCGGCGTGACGCCCAGCGCGGTGTCGCAGCACCTGGCCGTCCTGCGGGAGAACGGGCTGGTCGAGCGGGAACGCTCCGGGCGCCAGGTGCTCTACCTGATCACGGCGCTCGGAGCGGCCCTGCTCACCCGCTAACCCAGCGAGGTCAGCGGCACCGCGAACACCGACCGCCCGCACGTCTGGCTCTGCGCCTGGCAGTCGGCCGTCGACCACTCCGACTGCGACCAGACCAGGCCCGTCGACCAGTCGTACGTCAGCGCTTCCGGGTGGACCGCCCAGCAGGCGGACGTGGAGCCGCAGGTCGCCGACGTACTCGCCGACGTCGTCTGGGCCCAGAGCTGGCCGTTGAGCGTCGCCGAGCTGTGGGCGACGTACCACTTGCCGTCGTGGGACAGGACGCCCTGCATGTTGCCGACGTAGCTGCGGAACGCCTCGGTCGCGGTCCCGGTCAGCAGGTAATCCGTGCCCATCGGGAAGCGGTAGAGGCGGCCGTGCAGGCTCTGGTCGGAGAAGTACTCCGTCGTCACGATGCTGGCCGGGCTCGTGCTGCGGTCCAGGGAGAGCGATGAGAAGCACGGCACGCCGGTGTCGGACGCCATGCTGCACGTGCCGCCCGCGTAGGAGTAGTAGCCGATCTGCATCATCGCGTACTTGTACGTCCAGGCGGCGTACCCGCCGGAGGTCTTGCCGATCGCGTTGGACGTCGTGTCGGTCATCTGCAGGATGTGCTTGGTGCTGAACACCCGGATCGCGGTGGAGGTGTTCCCGACGGCGGTGACGTAGATCTTGTCGCCGAGCCAGGCCATCCCGCCCATGTGCGCCTGCGCGCCGGAGAAGCTGCTGCCGGTGCTGTTCGGCACGGCCAGGTACATCATCCGGTGGGCGGCCGAAGCGGGGTCGTTGTAGTTGACCGCCTGGATCCGCGCGTCGTTGTAGCGGCCGAGCGCGTCGGTGCCGTGCCAGCCGGACAGGATGATCTTGTCCGCGCCCCACATGCCGTCGTCGTCGGCGTCGCCGGAGGTCGTGATGCCCTGCGGGACCCAGGTGGTGCTGCCCGCGCGTTCGGAGTCCCAGCACAACGACTTCGTGGCGGCCGGCGCCTTGGGCAGCGCGGCCTTTTCGGCACCGGTGCAGCCGGTCATCGCGTAGCTGGGATCGTTGACGACGGTGTTGAGGCTGACGTTCGGCAGCGCGTTGTCGAGCGCCGTCAGCGCGGCGGCGGGCGTCGCGTGCCAGACCAGGTTCTGCTTGGTCGTGGTCGTCAGCGGATCGCTGTAGGCGGCGCTGGCCGTCCCGGGTAAAGCCAGTGCGCCGGCCACCACGGCCAGCGCGAGGAGGAGCGCTTTCGGAGTTCGCATGTCCGGCATTGCGCCAGAGGCGGATCCAAATTTCGTACAACGCCCGTACTAAGGCGTGTCCTGTAAGTGATCTAGCTGCGGCACCTGGGACAAGATCCTCGACCGGGTGATCGTCAAAGACGACGCCGTCGGCGACCTCGAATGGATCATCTCGATCGACTCCAGCGTGGTCCGAGCGCACCAGCACTCGCCCGGTGCCCGGAAAAAGGGGGATGCAGCGAAGGGGTCGAAGTCCTCGCCGTCGACGGAGAAGGGCTCGGACGGTCTCGCGGCGGGCTGAGCACCAAGATCCACCTGGCCGTCGACGACCGTGGCCTGCCGATGCGGTTCCTGCTCACCCCGGGCCAAGCCGGAGACAACCCGCAGCTGGTTCCGTTGCTGGACGGCATCGGCGTCGCCCGCCGCGTCGCCAAGGGCTCCCGCGGCGGGCGACCACCGGCTTTCGATCCCGAGGCCAGTTCCGTGGTCTGGCCACTCGCTACGCCAAACGTGCCGCCTACTACCAGGCGGAACTCACCATCGCCGCCGTCGTGCTCTGGCTCCGATGACTTACAGGACAGCTCCTAGTCGGCCAGGGACAGCACCGTCCGCGCCTGCTCGACCATGGCCACGTCGAGGAACGTCCCGTCCGGCAACGCGATCGCGCCGACGCCGGCGGCCGTCGCGTCGGCGACCCGGGCGATGACCTCCCGCGCCCGCGAGACCTCCTCCTGCGTCGGCAAGAACGCCGTCCGGATCGTCTCGAGCTGGACCGGGTGGATCGCGGTCCGGCCGCGGAAGCCGAGCGCGCGGCCCGCCCGGCACGACGCCGCGAGCCCGGCGAGGTCGCGGACGTTCGCGTACGCCGACATCGCGGGCGGCGCGAGCCGGGCCGCCCGCGCCGCGACGATCACGCGGCTGCGCGCCCACGTCAGCCCGGCGTCGTCGGCGACGCCGAGGTCCGAACGCAGGTCGGCCTCGCCGAGCCCGATCGACGCGATCCGCGGGGACGCCGTCGCGATGTCCAGCGCCCGCTCCACCCCCAGTGCCGACTCGATCAGCGGGTGCAGCGCCCGGCCCGGCAGCACGGCCCCGGCGGCCAGGACCTCCTCCGGCGCTTCGACCTTCGGCAGCCGCGCCCCCACCGCGAGCGGCAGCCGGGCGAGCGCGGCGAGGTCGGCCGCGTGCCACGGCGTGCTCGGGTGGTTGACGCGCACCTGCACCGGCCGGGACACCGACGCGAGCACCTCCAGGGCGTTCGCCCGGGCTTCGTCCTTGCGCGCCGGGGCGACCGCGTCCTCGAGGTCGACGAGCACGACGTCCGCCTCGGACGCCAGGGCCTTGCGCACCCGGTCCGGCCGGTCGGCCGGGGTGTAGAGGAACGTCAGCGGCGGGCTCACACCGCACCCCGCTCGCGCAGCTCGGCCACCCGCTCGGGCGAGAACCCCAGCTCCTCCAGCACCGCGTCGGTGTCGGCGCCGTGCGGACGGCCGGTGAAGCCGATGACGCCGTCGTGGCCGGACAGCCGGAACAGCGGGCCCTGCATGAGCATCGGGCCGAGCTCGGCGTCCTCGATCTCGTGGATCGTGCCGAGCGCCCGGAACTGCGGGTCCGCGACGATGTCGGCGGCGTCGTAGATCGGCGCGACGGCGGCCTGTGCCTCCTCGAACGCGGCGACGACCTCGTCGCGCGTGCGCTGCCCGATCCACTTGCCGACGGCTTCGTCCAGTTCGTCGGCGTGCTGCGCACGATCGGCGCCGGTGGCGAACCACGGCTCGTCGGCCAGGTCCGGCCGCCCGACCATCCGCACCACGCGTTCGGCGATCGACTGGGCCGAAGTGGACACCGCGACCCACTGGCCGTCGGCGGTGCGGTAGGTGTTGCGCGGCGCGTTGTTCGTCGACCGGTTGCCGGTGCGCGGCTGCACCGTGCGCAGCTGGTCCCAGCGCGTGATCTGCGGGCCGAGCATGGCCAGCATCGGCTCGATGATCGCGGTGTCGACGACCTGCCCGCGCCCGGAGTTCGCGCGCGCGGCGAGGGCGACCATGATCGCGTAGGCCGTGGCCAGCGACGCGACGCCGTCGGCGAGCCCGAACGGCGGGAGCGTCGGCGGCCCGTCCGGTTCCCCGGTCGTCGCCGCGAAGCCGCTCATCGCTTCGGCGAGCGTGCCGAAGCCCGGCCGGCTCCGGTAGGGACCGAGCTGCCCGAAGCCGGTGACGCGGGCCAGCACGAGCTTCGGGTTCCAGCTCGCCAGCTCGTCGTACCCGAGGTTCCAGCGTTCGAGCGTGCCGGGGCGGAAGTTCTCGATGACGACGTCCGCGGTGGTGGCCAGCGCGAGGAACACCTCACGGCCGCCTTCGCTGCCGAGGTCGGCGGTGACCGTGCGCTTGTTGCGCCCCAGGGTCTTCCACCACAGGTTGACGCCGTCCTTCGCGGCGCCGTGGGTGCGCGAGGGGTCGGGCTTGCGCGGGTGCTCGACCTTGATCACCTCGGCACCCATGTCCCCGAGGTGCATCGCGGCCATCGGGCCGGCGAAGAGGGTGGACGCGTCGACGACGCGCAGCCCGGCCAGCGCACCGGCCGAAGGGTCACGGGAGACGGTCACGCCGTCACCTCCCAGGCGCAGCGGAAGCCGACCGTCGCGCTCCGGGCGAGGCCGAGACCGGGCAGGAGGAGCTTCACGGTGTAGTCCGGTGCTTGCACGCCGCCTTCGACGTACCACTCGGAGCCTTCGGCCGCGTAGTCGCTGCCGCCCTTGAGCATCACGAACCGCGTCCGGCCGTCGGAGTGTTCGCTCTCGGTCCAGTTCCACACGGCCGGGGTGCCACGCTTGAGACGCTCCCCCGCCAGCTGCCATTCGTCCTCGGTCGGCAGGCGCCCGCCACGCCACTTGCAGTACGCGCGGGCGTCGTCGAGGTCGACGTGGGTGACCGGCTCGTCCGGCGCGCCCGGCTGCCTCGGCTCTTGCCCGGTGGCGGCGAGGAACTCCGCGTACTGGGCGTTGGTCACTTCGGTGGCCGCTATCGCCACGGCCGTGGTCAGCTCGCCTTCGCGTTGCAGCGTGCGCGCGTCGTGCAGGCGCGGCGAGAGCGGCTTCCATTCGTCCACATAGGGCGCACCCTGGTACATGCCGGTCTCGCGGGCGCGGTACCGGACGGTGAGGACGTACGGTCCTTTCGGGACCACGACAGCGTCCTCGTCGGGCTCGCCGGTGGTCCTTTGTGGACTTACCCGCTTCGCGATCCGGTGCGGGAAGCGGGCGTCCGGGTCGTGCGGCAGCGGCGGGAGGTCCGGCCGCCACCCCGCCACCGTCGCCCCGATCCCCCGGGCCGGCACGCCGTCCAGGAGATCGGTGCCGGGCAGCGGGCCGTGGTAGTCGGTGTCGCCGCGGTTGACGAGGGTCCAGAGCGTCTTGCCGTCGAGCTCCCACTTCGAGGCGTAGACGCCCGCGGCCTCCGCCTCGGGTGCGAGTTCGGCGAGGGGCGTCCATTCGCCGTTCAGCAGCAGGTCTTCGGCGGCGCGCTGGAGCGTGACCATCCGGCGGACGGTCGCGGCGTCGCGGGGCGACCAGCCGACCCACACCCCGAAGACGACCTCCCACACCATGACGCCGACGCCGTTGAGCCACGCCGACTGCAGCTCCTCGCTGTGGTCGCGGTGCCAGCGCCGGACGTGGTGCTGCATGTGGCGCCGCTCGTACCAGTGGGCGCGCAGGACGCCCGGGACCGGCGAGTCGGCGAAGAACTGGGCCCACGACGCCGCGTGGTCCTCGATCCGCTCGACCGGCAGCTTGGACTCGCCTTCGAGGACGATCCCGGGCCGGGCGGCTTCGAGCCGGTCGACGAAGTCCGGCTCGGCCTTCTTGAGCGTGTCGAGGAAGACGCCGTCGGCTTTCAGGTCCGCGACGAGGGCCGCCAGCTCGGTCAGGTCGTCATCGCCGCGGCGGGTGCCGACGTCCCAGGGGTTGTAGTCGACGAAGACGTGCAGCCCCTGGTCGTGCAGGGTGTCGATCAGCTCGGCGAGCCCGGGGACGTCGCGGTAGAAGTCCCACTGGTTGCGGTCGTCGAGACCGATCACCGGGTAGGCGTGCCAGAGCACGACGGCGTCGAGGCCACCGAAGCGGTCGCGTGCGTCGGCCAGGAAGCGTTCGGGGGTGAAGCGGTGTTCGTCGAACGAGTAGAGGAGTTCGTCCCAGAGCCACACCTGGGCGACCGTGTGGCAGGTCCGCGCCCAGGCCGCTCCGGGGCGTTCGTACATCCTACCGGTGTAGCCGTGGCGGGCTCGGGCGTCGTCGCGCCAGTTCTCGAGGGCCTCGCGCCACGCGGGCCGGTCGGCCGGGTCCGCGGGCGCGGCGAAGATCTTGGCCGCGTCGGGATCGGGGCCGGTGACGTCGGCGGGCCGGTCGATGGGGCGCGGGACGAGCGGGTCGAACGTGTAGGTCATGATGTCTTTCCTGCGACCTCGTCTTGGCTGGGAACGGCGGCTTGGGCACCGGGCCGGGTGACGGCGAGCGCCCCGGCCACCGACGCGCGTTTCGCGGCCGTGGGGAGGTCTTCGCCCTGGGCCAGCGCCGCGGCGAGGACACCGCAGAACGTGTCGCCGGCGCCGGTGGTGTCGACGACGTCCACGGGGAAGCCGGGGATCCGCACGGGTTCGTGGTCTCGCCGGAGGATCACGCACCCTTCGCCGCCGAGGGTGACGACGACGGCGGGCACCCGCTCGAGCAGCTTCTCGGGCTCGCCGGCGAGGTCGGCCGCTTCGTGTTCGTTGACGACGAGGATGTCGAGGACGGCCAAGAGCGAATCAGGCAGCTCGCGCGAGGGGGCGGCGTTGAGGATCATGCTCGCGTTCTCCTCCCGAGCCGCGGCGGCGGCCGCCACCACGTCGAGCGGGATTTCCAGCTGGGCCAGCACGACATCGGCCTCGGCGATCCGCCCGGCCTGGGCCGGGCCGATCACGACGTGGTCGTTGGCACCGGGCGCGACGACGATGGCGTTCTCGCCGGCCGGGGCAACGGTGATGAAGGCGGTGCCGGTGGGTGCTTCGGCGCGTTCGACGAGGTCGGTCCGGACCCCGGCGCCGCCGAGGGAGACGAGGAGCAGGTCGGCGCCTTCGTCTTCACCGAGGGCGCCGACGAAGGTGGTGTCGGCGCCGCCGGCGTAGGCCGCGGCGACGGCTTGGTTCGCACCCTTGCCCCCGGGACTCCGACGCAACCGCGCACCGAGGACGGTTTCCCCGGCTTTCGGTACCCGCGGCACATCGACGGCGAGATCGACGTTGGCCGAACCCACGACCACGACCCGCCCGGCGGCAGGGTTCGGGTGGCCGGCGACCGCACCTCCGCCGGCCGAGGTCTCGGCCGCACCGCCCGCTCCACCCCCGGTCACGACCGCACCTCCGCCAGTGCCACCGTCCGGGCCGCGAGGTCCGCGATCCGCCGTTCCCCACCGGGCAGCGACGTCGCGATCCGGCCGTCGAGGGGCTTGCTCCAGTACTCGTCCACCCCGCTCACCGAGCCGACCACGCCCCCGACCGTCGCGGCCACCGAATCCGTGTCCCACCCGGCCGTCACCGCGATCGACACACTCGGCCCGAACTCCCCGCCGCCCGCCGCGAGCGCGTACGCGATCGTCGCCGCGTTGTTCAGCACGTGCACCCAGTGCAAGTGCCCGTACTCGGCGTGCAGCCGGTCGAGTCCACTCCGGACATCGCCCTCCGACGCCGCCGACCGGCCGAAGCGGATCGCGGACTCCAGGTCGGAGCCGGCCGGGACCACGGAGAACGCCGCGTCCAGGACCTCGTCCACCGTGTCGCACACCATCGCCGCCGAGGCGAGCGCCGCCGCCCACATCGCGCCGTACACGCCATTGCGCGTATGACTGAGGCGCGCGTCCTCCCACGCCAGCCGCGCCGCCGAGACCACGTCGCCCGGGGAGACCCAGCCGAACACGTCCGCGCGGATCAGCGCGCCGATCCACTCGCGGAACGGGTTCCGGTACGTCGCCGTGTCCGTCCGCGCGTCCAGCAGGTTCCGGTACGCCGCGCGCTCCGCCGTGAACACCCGCCCGGCCGGCAGGTTGTCCAGCCACAGCTGCGCGACGTCCGACGTCGTGAACGACCGGCCGTGCGTCTCCAGCAGCGACAACGCGAGCATCGGGTAGTTGAGGTCGTCGTCCTCGGGCATCCCGTCGATGTTCTCCTCCAGCGACGTCGGCGCCGAACGACGGTTCCACGGCCACCGCGCCGCGACCTCGTCGGGCAGCCCCACCGCGGTGAACCAGCCGGTGAGCGGCCAGCGGCCGGTCGCCCGCAGGATCTCCTCGATGCCCTCCCGCGGGATCTTCTCCACGGGCTTCCCGAGCAGGCATCCGGCGGCCCGCCCGGTCCACGCCCCCAGCTCCCGCCCACGGGACCCGCGAGGCAGCGAAGGCGCGGCAGGCAACGACAGCGACTCCCACGAAGGCGAGAAGTCCGGTGCCGCCAAGGAGTCCAGCAGCTCACGCGCCAGAGAACGCAACGCGGGCATCGCCGGCCCGGCACCGCTGACGGCCGGCACCGGGTCACCGCCCGCCGCGACCCACCGCTCCCGCACCGCGGTGACGTCCTTGCCCTCCGCGGCCGACTGCACCAGCTCGTGCGGCAGCAGGTCCTCGGGCTGGGCCCAGGTCAGCCTCACGCCGTCTCCTCGAAGAACGCGACCCGCGCCGCAGCCCGGTCCCGGTCGGCCTTCAGGATGTCCGCGGCCGCCGACGCCAGCAGGTGCCCCGTCTCGCGGAGGTCCATCCGGCTGGCGTCGCCGATCTCGTCGACCCACTCGGCGGGCACGGCGGCCGTCCCGCCGAGGCCGGCGCAGATCGCCGCCGCCATCACGGCGATCGAGTCCGCGTCGCGGCCGTAGTTCACCGAGGCCAGCACCGCGCCCCGGAAGTCGCCGCGGTGCGCCAGCACGAACGCCAGCGCGGCGGGCAGCTCCTCGATGGACTTCGTCCGCGACGGGCGCCGCGCGTCCATCGACATCTCCCGGTAGTGCGGCCCCACCGAGTCGAACGGCGCGACCGTCTCCCGGACGCGCGCGGCCAGCGCCCGCTCTTCGTCGTCGGTGGCCGGGGGGACGGTCCGGCCACCGAACTCTTCGACGACGGCCCGCAGCGCCGCCGCGGTCCCGTCGTGGGCCACGTCCAAAGCCGCCGCGACGACGTCGTCGAGCGCCGCGCCCGGGGTGACCGCGGCCGACACCATCGCGGCCAGCACGCCCGCGGCCTCGCGGCCGTAGCTCGACTGGTGCGCGCCGGTGAGGTCGATCGCCTCGGCGTACGCCGCCCGCGGGTCACCCGCGTTGACGACGCCCACCGGGGCGACGTACATCGCCGCGCCGCAGTTGACCACGTTGCCCACGCCCGCTTCGCGCGGGTCGACGTGTCCGTAGTGGAGTCTCGCGACGATCCACTTCTCCGCCAGGAAGACCCGCTGCAGCAGCAACGCGGTCGACTCCAGCTCCGGCACCCAGCGCGGCTCGCCGATCATGAGCGGCACCAGGTCCTCGGCCATCGCGTACGCGTCGAGGTGCGCGCGGCGCTTCGCGTACACCTCGACGAGCGCCCGCGTCATGAGGGTGTCGTCGGTGATGTGCCCGTCGCCCTTGTGGTACGGCGCGATCGGGCGCGCGGTCCGCCAGTCCGGGTACCACGGCCCGACGACACCGGTCACCCGGCCGCCGTGGCGCTCCTCGATCTGTTCGGGCGTCCACCCTTCGGTGGCGCCGCCGAGGGCGTCCCCGACGGCCGCACCGGTGATCACCGCGACGGCCCGGTCTTCCAGCCAGGTCAAGAGTCCGCTCCTGTCATTTGCTGACGCTCTTCCAGCCGTCCTCGAGCTGCTTCGCGAGGCCGGCGGCGTCGATCTTCTGTCCGAGGAACTGCTGGTAGGCCGGGGTCGCGACGGTGTCCTTCCACTGCGCGTACTTGCCGGCGAACAGGTAGGGGGCCGAGGTCAGGTACTCCCCCGAGGCGAGGATTTCCTTCCAGCCGTTCTTCGCGCCGAGCTTGGTCGTGAGCGCCTGCCGCGCCGAGGTCGTCGGCGGGATCAGAGCGTCGGCCTCGTTGACGGCGGCGAGGTTTTCGGTGCCGGTGAAGAAGTCGACGAACTCCGCGGCCTCCTTGACGTGACCGGAGTCCTTGTTCACCGACAGCGTCTGCGGGTTGGCGGCCTGCGCGGGCCCGGCCGAGCCGGCCAGCGGCGGCAGCACGACCCAGTCGAAGCCCTTCGGCGCGTCCTTCGCGATGTTGGCCGCCTGGTAGGAACCCTGGACGGTCATCGCGATCTGGCCGGCGTAGAACGGCGCGAGCGCCTTGGTGCCCGACTGCGTCAGCGTGACCGGCAGGATCGAGTGGTCCTGGTGCGCCATGGCGTCCACGAGCTGCGGCAGCGCCTGCTCACCCTGGCCGACGCTCAGCTGCGCCTTGTCCCCGGTGCCGTCGAAGTACTTGCCGCCGAACCCGGGGGCCAGCGCGACGAACGCCGCCGTCGGGCTCGACAGTCCCCAGCCTAGGCCGAACTTGCCGTCCTTCGTGGTCGCCTTGGCGATGTCGCGCAGCTGGTCCCACGTCATCGTGGCGCCGGTCGGGATCGTGACGCCCGCCTGCTGCAGCCGGGTCTTGTTCGCGAAGACCACATAGGACTGCAGCTCGGTCGGGGCGGCGATCACCTTGCCGTCGACCGTCACCGAGTCCAGGACGCCCTTCGGGATGTCCGCGCGCTTCTGCTCCGGCAGGTACTGGGTCAGGTCCGCGAGGTAGCCGTCGGTGGCGAAGGGCGCGATGCCGGCGGCTTCGTAGTGCACGATGTCCGGCGCGGTGCCCGCGTTGAACTGGGTGATCAGCTTGTCGTAGACGCCGTCCCAGCCCGCCTGGACGATCTTGACCTGCACGTCCGGGTGGGCCTTGTTCCAGTCGCCGACGATCTTCTGCGTCGCGGCGATGGCGGCGGGCTGGTCGGACAGGGACTGGAAGGTGAGGGTGACCGGCCCGTCCCCGCTGTCTCCGCTGCCACCTCCTCCGCAGGCGGTGAGCAGCAGGCCGACGGCCGTCAGCGCGGTGGCGGCGATCATGCGTCGTGTCTTCATCGACCGACCTTTCGAACTCTCTTGTGTGGGGTAAGGAGGGTCATCCCTTCACCGCCCCGGCCATCAGGCCGCCGGTGAGCTTTCTCCGCAGGATGCTGAAGAAGACGATGCTGGGGATGGCGGCGAGCACGGCGCCCGCCGCGAGCGGGCCGAGGGCGACCTTGCCCTCCCCGCCGACGAACATGTTGAGCGTGATGGGCAGCGTGTAGTTCTCCGGCGACTGCAGGAGGACCAGTGCGAAGAAGAACTCGTTCCACGACGAGACGAAGCTGAACATCGCCGTCGCGGCGACGCCCGGGGCGAGCAGCGGGAAGACGATCGTGCGCAGCACGGTCAGCCGGGTCGCGCCGTCCACCGCCCCGGCCTCTTCCAGCTCCACCGGGATCGCGGCGACGTACCCCTGCAGCATCCAGAGCGCGAACGGCAGCATGTACGTCGTGTGCACGAGGGTCAGGCCGGCGAGGTTGTCGGCCAGGCCGAGCGTCCGCAGGATGAGGTACAGCGGCAGGATGATGAGCACGACCGGGAACACCTGGCTGACCAGGATCCAGCCGACGCCGGCCGCGCGCACCTTGCCCTTGAGCCGCGCGAGCACGTAGGACGCGGGCACGGCGACGACCACCGACAACGCGGTCGAGGAGAGCGCGACGATCAGGCTGTTGAAAGCCGACCGGACCAGGCCCTGCTTTTCCAGCGCTTCGGTGTAGTTGTCCCAATGCCATTCGCTCGGCAGCAGGCTCACGGTGAGCGAATTGAGCTCGCCCGACGACTTCACCGACGCGGAAATCAGCCACAGCAACGGGAAACCGAGGAACAGGATGTAAAGCGCGAGGGCGACGTATTGCGCCGGGCGCACCAGGGTCTTCATCAGCGCCCCTTCACGGCGCGGTCGTCGCGGAACTGCGACCGCAGGTAGACGGCGAGGATGAGCACGACCACGACGACGAGCACGAGTCCCATCGCGGCGGCGTAGCCGATCTCGCGGTTCTTGAAGGCCTCCAGGTAGATGAACAGCACCGGGACCATCGTCTTGCCGCCCGGGCCACCCGCGGTGAGCACGTAGACCAGCGAGAACGAGTTGAAGTTCCAGATGAAGTTCAGCGACGTGATCGACGTGACGATCGGGCGCAGGCTCGGCCAGGTCACCGCGGTGAACCGGCGCCACGCGCCCGCGCCGTCCATCGCGGCGGCTTCCTGCAGTTCGGCGGGGATCTGCTGCAGGCCGGCCAGCAGCGTGACCGTCGTCTGCGGCATGCCGACCCAGACACCGACGACGATCACCGCGGGCAGCGCGACCGAGAAGTCGCCGAGCCAGTTGATGTCGCTGGGCAGGCCGACGCTGCCGAGCACGGCGTTGAGCGGGCCGCCGTTGGCCGAGTAGATCATCTGCCACATGATCGCCACGACGACCGGCGGCATCGCCCACGGCACGAGCGCGAGCACCCGCGTCAGGCCCTGCAGCCGCAGGCCCGAGTTCAGCAGCAGCGCGAGTCCCATCGCGGCGGCCAGCTGGAGAACCGTGACGCCGACGGTCCAGATCATGCCGATCCGCAGCGAGTCCCAGAACAGGTCGTTGCCGACGAGCTTCGTGAAGTTGTCGACGCCGGCGAAGCCGTAGTCCGGGTGGCGGACCAGGCGCGCGTCGGTGAAGGCCAGGAAGATCCCGACGACCAGCGGCGCGACGCTCAGCACGAGGATCGGGATCAGCGACGGCAGCACCAGCGCGATCGCTTCGCGCCGCCGGGTGCGGGCCAGCACGGGCTTCTTCTTCCCGGCCGGGGGTGCCGGGCGGGTCAGCGTCGCGGTCATCGCGCACCCCCGGTCGACTCGCGCACCATCAGTTCGGGCCCGACGGCGACCTGCTGCGCCGCGTGGTCCGGGTCGTCGGCGAGCTGGAGCATGATCCGGGCCGCCGCGCGCCCGCGTTCGGTCGAGCCGAGGGAGACGCTGGTCAGGCTCGGCTGGAAGACCCGGCCGATCTCGGTGTCGTCCATGCCGGTGACGGCGACGTCCTCCGGCACGGAGAGCCCCAGTTCCCGCACGGCCCGGATGGCGCCGATGGCGAGCAGGTCGTTGGCGGCGACGAGCGCGTCGAGCCCGCCGCGGGCGAGCAGCGTCCGGGCCGCTTCCAGCCCGGCGGTGACGGTGAAGTCGCCGGCGACCTCCTGGTCGACGCGCTCCGCGGCGATTTCCCCGGCCACGGCGTCGAACCCCCGCTGGCGCGCCGCACCGGGCGTCGTGTCGAGCGGGCCGTTGAGGAACCCGATCCGGCGGCGGCCGAGGGCGTACAGGTGGCGGACGGCGGCCCCGATCCCGCCCGCGGAGTCGGTGGAGACCGAGCTGATGCCCCGGTCGTCCAGGGCCCGCCCGATCACCACGACCGGGACGGGGGCCTGCTGGATCTCGCGGATCAGCCGGTCGTCGGTGCGCAGCGGGCTGACGATCATGCCGTCGACGAACCCGCTGTTGAGGCTGCGCACGAGCTCGGTGGTCGACGTCGCGGTGTCCCCCGTGCTCATCACGACGACCCGGTAGCCGTGCGGCGCGAGGACTTCGTGGATGGCCCGCATCATCTCGACGTAGACAGGGTTCCCGATGTCGGCGACGGCGAAGGCGACCTGGAAGGTCCGCTTCAGCCGCAGCGACCGCCCGATGGCGTCGGCGCTGTACCCGAGCTCGGCGGCGGCGGCGCGGACCCGCTCGACCATCGCCGGGCTGGCCCCGGTGCCGTGCAGCGCCCGCGAGGTCGAGGCCAGGGAAACCCCGGCGCGCTCGGCGACCTGGAGCAGCGTGGCCCGTGTTGACGTCATCGGCTACCTCGTTGTGCGTTCTTGGAAACGTTTCCAGCTGCGGAAGGCGGGGTTGGAAACGTTTCCAATCGGATTAATCCAGATACTGACACCGGTGAGCGGGGCATGTCAACACGACACGGAGAGCACCCGGGCGGTCACGTGCGGCACGACGAGGGTCGGCTCGCGTACCCGGCCGGCCGGTCACGCGTGGCGCCACCGGACCGCTCCCGCATCCTGGTACGGCTGGCCGCCATGACCGGAATGCCCCGATAGTGGTCGCGTGCTCACTTCCCGTGCCCCGCTCACCCTCCCCCGGGCCGACCGGACCGGGGCGCGAGTGTCCTATCGGGACGCACTCGTCGCGACCCTCGCCGGCTACCGCCCGCTGCTGCTGGACCTCGTCGTCCCGGCCGGGCACGCGCCCGGCGGTGGCCATCCGGTGGTGGTCTACCTCTACGGCGGCGCGCCGGCCGGCGGGTCGCACAAGCACAGCCTGCTCGGCGACCGGGTGACGGATCGGCTGGTGGCGGCCGGGTTCGCCGTCGCACGGGCCCAGTACCGGCAGGGACGCGAAGCGGCTTTCCCCGCGCAGGTCCACGACGTGAAGGCGGCGGTGCGCTGGGTGCGTCACCACGCCGGGGAGCTGGAGCTCGACGCCGGCCGCGTCGCGGCCTGGGGACACTCGGCGGGCGGCTACCTGGCCGCGATGCTCGCCGTCACGGCGGACGACGCCGACCTCGAAGGCGACCTCGGGATCACGGGCCCGCCGAGCCACGTCGGCGCCGCGATCGCCTGGAGCGCGCCGACGGACTTCACGCGCATCCCGCCGCCGGCCGCGGATTCCCCGTTGCACAGCGGCGGGCACGACCCGCACGACTGGCTCCCCGGGCCGACCGCGAGCCCGCTGCTCCACGCGTCGGCGGCCGCGGCCCCGCTCCTGCTGGCCCACGGCACCGACGACGCCGGGATCCCGATCGCCCACAGCGAAGCGCTGGTCGCGGCCTACTGGCGAGCCGGCGCCGACGCGGACCTCATCCGCCTCGACGGCGCCGGCCACTTCTACGGCGAGCGCAAGCTCCAGCACGTCACCGACGCCGGCATCGCCTTCCTCCGCAACCACCTCACGGCGGCAGCCTGAGCTCAGCCGACGACGTCGATCTCGAACGGCTCCGCGGAGCTGTACTCGAGGTCGGCCCACACCGCGCCCGGCAGGGCGAAGCGGCGGTGGGACGTCATCCGGTCGTTGTACGCCGGGTCGGACTTGGGGTTGTGCCCGATGCCCACCTTGTCCGAGCCCCACGCGAAGATGTTGCCGACCCACATCGGCGTCGCGATGCCTTCGCCGTTGATCCGCGGGCGGACGATCACGGCGGCGCCGGCACTGCCGGACAGGTTGAGCCGGACCGCGTTCACGCCGATGTTGGGCGGGGTGACGGTGATACGTTCCATGATCTCCACTTCCGGTTCGACGGTCAGGGACGCCGGCGAATCCACGCCGGGCCAGAAGTCGGCCACGACGGAGATGTCGATGCCGGGTGCGACGTCCAGCAGGTACTGCGCGGCGATCGCGCCCGCCGGGATCTCGGCTTTGCCGGTGGCGGTGGCGATCCAGTACAACGGCGGATCGACGCGCTGGGCCGTGAAGGCCGCCTTCACCTTCGGCCAGGTCGACCGGTTGCAGTAGATGACGGGGTACGCGAACCCCGACGCCCGCCGCCGCTTGGCCCACCCCGGCGCCTCCTCCGGCGTGGCGTCGCCGGGCTCGACGTCCAGCACGTGCCCGTCGTCGGTCGACGCCTTCTTGACGATCCGCACCTTCAGGGCGTCCGGGAACAGCGCCCAGTCGGCGGCGGTCCACGGCGCGAGCTTGATCCGGTCGATGTACCCGGCCACCAGCACGGGACGGCTGTCCTTCTTGAGGATGTTCCGCGCGGTGACCGCGTCGTACATGGTGCGCATCGGCGTGCCTCGAAATCGTGGGGCGGCGGATATCGACGTATTCACGATCGCGGAGAGAGGATAACGCCACAACGGCGAAAAGGGCGCCTCTTCGGGCGGAATCGGCCCACCGAAAAGACTTCACGCCCGCGGGCAGGCCCGGAAACAACCGGACCCGCCCGCTTGCCGGGTCATTCTTCGCGCAGATTCTCCAGGCTCGCCGTCCGCCACAACGCGGGCAGTGTCAAAGCGGTGACGAACAGTACCGCCGCGATCGCGGTCCCCGTCAGGGTCGCGATGGCCGGCACGTCGGCCGCCATCGGGCGGTGCACCACGAGGGTGAGCACCAGCCAATCGAGGGCGAGCCCGGCCGGCACGGCGACGACGACCGCCACCGCCACCGGGATCACCAGCTGCCACACCAGCGACCGCGCGAGCACGCCGCGCCCGACGCCGTTCGCCAGCAGCGCGGCGAGGCTGCGCCGGCGTTCCCGCAGCTGCTCCCAGGCCGCGACCAGCAGGCTGCCCGCGACGAACAGCAGCACCAGGACCGCGCCGACCGACAGCACCCGGGTGATCAGCGCGTAGGTGCCGTCCTCCCCGGTGCCGAGCGAGTACACGGTTCCGTTCCACCCCACCACGTTCCGGACGCGCTCCACCAGGTCCGGGTCGCCGTTCGGCAGGGTCGCGGACACCGTCAGCCCGACGTCGGACGCCGTCGCCAGCGCGCCCGGGGTGACGAACAGCTCCGCCGCGTCGACCCCGGACAACGGCACGCGGTGCACCGCCGGCACCGTCCACTGAGGAGTTTCGGCCCGGTGGGTCCGGCGGAGCTCGGAGGACCACAGGCGGTCGCCCGGCGCGGGCACGTAACTAGTCCGGGCCGTCCCGGCGTAGACGTCGCCGTCGCGGCAGTCCGCGACCCCGCCGGCCCGCAGCCGCGCGCAGTCCGCGACGACGATCGTGGAGCGCTGCCCCGTCGCCGTCTCGATCATCGCGCGGGTCCGCACCGGCACGCCGCCCTGCCCGGGCAGCGCGTGGAAGGCCGCGGTGAACGCCTCGCCGTCGGCGACACTCGTGGCGTAGTAGCTCGCGAGCACCCGGATCTCCTTCGATGCGGGGCGTTCGCTCGCGACGCGGTCGTAGACCCCTTGCAGGGCAATGAATCCCGTCAGCACCACGGCGACACCGCTGACCAGGCGCGCCGCCGTCGCGCTGTCCAGCTGGAGCCGCCGCACGGCCAGCAGCCAGGCGGGCGAACCGCCACCGAGCAGGCCCGCGAGCCGCTCGACCAGCCACGGCAGCACCAGGGGCACGGCCATGAGGATCAGGACCACCCCGGTGATCACGGCGAGGTCGTCGGCGCTGTCGCCGCCCAGGCCGGTGAGCAGCAACACCCCGCCCGTGACCGCGGGAAACAGGCGCCACAGCAGCTTCCGCCGGGCCGGTGTCCCCCGCCGCACGACGCCGAGCGGCTCGATGACGACCGACCGCAGCGCGAACACGGCCGCCGCGCACGCCAGCACCGGCAGCGCCAGCAGGGCCGGGGCGCCGAGGCGCCAGTCGGGGACGAGGTCGGTGCCGAAGAGGCCGCCGCGGAAGGCGGACACGGTGATCTCCGGGACGAGCACGCGGATGAGCTGGAACAGGGCCAGGCCGGCGGCCAGGCCGGCGAACGAGCCGAGCAGCGCCTCGCCGGCCGCGATCCGGTGCACCTGGCCGCGGTCCGCGCCGACCAGGCGCAGCGCGGCGAGCCGCCGGTCCCGGGCCGCCGCCGCGAGCCGGGTGCTGGTGATGACGAAGACGAACACCGGCACCAGGCAGGTCGTCGCGCCCATCACGACCAGCAGCAGCTCGAGCGGGGACAGGCCGCGGTGGGAGGCCCCGGCCCCGAACCGGCTCACCAGTGCGGTGTCCGGCTGCCGCGCGACGGTGTCCGAGCCGACGTAGAAGAACAGCTCGTTCGGGCCGGTCAGCCCGGCGTCGCCGATGGTGCCGATCACCCGCTGCGAAAGCCGGGTGCGCAGCAGCTCGCCCTCCGGCGACCGCAGCAGCTCCGCCAGTGCCGGGGACAGCACCGCCTCCCCCGGCCCGGGCAGCCGGTCCACGCCCGGCGCGACCGGCAGGCGGGGCCCGGTGGCCTGCACGAGGTAGCCCTGCAGGCCGCGGCCGCGGAACTCGTCGTTGCGGGTGACCACGTGGACCGGGTCGACGCCCTCGGCGACCGCCCCCGCGTCGAGGAAGCGCGCGCTCGCCCGGTCGTCCCGGGCGGCGAGCATGGTCGGCATCGCCGTCGCGGTGAGCAGGACGGCCACGCCGAGGCCGACGCCGACCGCCGTCAACGCGAGCCGCACCAGCGCCGTCCGCGTCCCGCCGCCGCCCAGCGCCAGGCGCATCCCGAGCGCGAGGTCGTTCACCCAGCGCCGGATCACCGGGTCACCTCGAGCTCCCGCGTCCGGCCGTCCCGCACGACGACCTCGCGGTCGGAGTACGCCGCGACGCGGGGTTCGTGCGTCACCAGGACCACCGCCGCGTCCCGCTCCTGGGCCACGGACGTCAGCAGCTGCATGACCTGCTCGCCGTTGAGCGAGTCCAGGGCGCCGGTCGGTTCGTCGGCGAAGACGACGCTCGGGCCGGTCACGAGCGCGCGGGCCACCGCCACCCGCTGGCCCTGCCCGCCCGACACCTCGCCCGGCCGCTTGCCGGCCACGTCGGCGAGGCCGAGCTCCGCCAGCATGTCGCGGGCCCGCTTCGCCGCCACCCGGCCGCGCTCGCCGTTCAGCCGCAGCGGCAGGGCGACGTTCTCCTGGCAGGTGAGCTCCGGGACCAGCCGGCCGAACTGGAAGACGAAGCCGAAGTCGGTGCGGCGCAACGCCGAGCGCGCGCGGTCGGTCCGCAGGGCGAGGTCGTCGCCGCGATAGCGGACGGTGCCCTCGTCCGGCCGGACGATCCCGGCCAGGCAGTGCAGCAGCGTCGACTTGCCCGCCCCGGACGGGCCCATCAGGGCCACGACCTCCCCCGCGCGCACCCGCAGGCTCGCCGACGTCAGCGCGTCCGTGGGCCCGTACGCCTTCCGGACCTCGGCCGCTTCGAGCAGGACTTCCCCCGTGGTGCTCACGCGATCTCCTTCGCCAGCTGGTCGAGCCGGGCCGTGGTCAGCTCCAGCCAGCGGAGATCGGCCTCCAGGTGGAACAGCGCGTGGTCGCAGACCAGCTGGTCGACGAGGTCACCCCCGGTCTTGCGGCGGGTCAGCTCGCGCATGGCGTCGAGGTGGGCCGTGCGCTGGACGTCGAGGACGTCGATGGCCGGGCGGCCGGAGAGCAGGGCGAGCACGATCTTCGTGTAGAGCGTGTTCTGCAGGTACGCCTCCGGCTTCTCCGGGGTCGCCAGCCAGGTGCCGACGTCGGCGACCCCGGCCTCGGTGATCGCGTAGCGCTTGCGCTCGGGGCCACCGCCGGCCTCGATGCCGTCGGCCTCGACGAGGCCCTGCTTGAGCAGCCGGGCCAGGGTCGAATAGACCTGGCCGTAGTGGACGCGGCGGTCGTGCCCGAACCGGTCGTCGTAGGCGCGTTTCAGGTCGTAGCCGTGCCGGGGGCCGTTTTCCAGCAGCCCGAGCAGGGTGTGTCCGATCGACATGCGGGAGACTGTACACGGGGTGTATAGCCGGAGTTTATACACCCCGTGCATAGTGCTCAGCCGAGGATCGACCGCAGTGGCGTGGCCGGCCGTCCGAGCAGTTCTTCGAGGTCGGGACCGGTGGCGGCGAACTCGCCCCGGCGCGCGGCGCGGAACATGCCGAGCAGCATCGCGGCCTGCCCGGCGGGGACACCGTGCGCGACCAGGCCGGCCGCCCACTCGTCGTCCTCGGCGACCACCCGGCGGATCGTGCGTCCGGTGAGCTCACCGACGAGGTTCGCGACGTCCGCCAGGTCGAGCGCGACGGGAGCGGTCAGCGGCGGCGTCGGCCCGTCGAACCGGCCCTCGTCGGCGAGGACCATCGCCGCGGCCTCGGCCAGGTCGGCGTGCGCGGTCCACGACACCGGCCCGTCGGCGGGCGCGACCAGCTCGCCGGTTTCCCGCGCCCGACCGAGCAGCAGGGGGACAGTGCTGGCGTAGAAGCCGTTGCGCAGCGCGGTGAACGCCAGGCCCGCCGCGGCCAGGTGCCGCTCGGTCGCGGCGTGGTCGGGCATCGGCGCGAAGAGCGAGTCGTCGGCCGCGCCCTGGTGACTCGTGTACAGCACGCGCTTGACCCCGGCGTCCCGCGCGGCGTCGATCGCCGCGACGTGGTGCCGCAACGCCGCCTCGCCCGTGGCGTCCGTCGAGACGATGAGAACCTGCGTCGCGCCTTCGAAGGCGTCGGCGAGCGAGTCCGGGTCGGCGAAGTCGCCGCGTCGCACGCGGACGCCGCGTTCGGCGAGGCCGCTCACCCGGCCGGGCTCGCGGACGCTGACGCCGACCTGCTCGGCCGGAACGCGCTTCAGCAGCTGCTCGACGACCTGGGAACCGAGCTTGCCGGTCCCCCCGGTGATCACGATCATGGTGCACCCCTTCGGTGGATCAACGTCGATATTAACCACGTTAGCACCGTCGGTAGCAAGCATGCGTTACCATCGAAACCATGCCGAAGAGCCGGAGCGAAACGCGGACGCACCTCGTCGAGACCGCCGCGCGGCTCCTCGACGCCGAGGGCGCGGCCGCGCTCACCATCCGCGCGGTCGCCGCGGCGGCCGGGGTGCAGGCGCCGGCGCTCTACCGGTTTTTCGAGGACAAGGACGCGCTGCTCGACGCCGTCGCCGAGCACGTCTTCACCACCTACGTCACCGGGAAGACGGCCGCGCGGGACGGCGACCCGGTCGCGGACCTCCGCGCCGGCTGGGACGCGCACATCGCCTTCGGCCTGGCCAACGCGGCGCTGTTCGGCCTGCTCGTGACGCCGGGCCGGACGTCCCCGGCGGCCGACGCGGGGCTCGCGGTCCTGCGCGCCCGGGTGCACCGCATCGCGGAGACCGGCCGGCTGCGCGTCCCCGAACCCCTCGCGGCCGAGCTCCTGCACGCCGCCGGCACCGGCGCCCTGCTCACCCTGCTGGCCCGGCCGCCGGCGGACCGGGACCCCGGTCGCGCCGAGGTGATGTACGAAGCCGTGCTGGCCCGGATCCTCACCGACGCACCGGCGGCGCCGGCGGTTTCCCAGGAGCTGTCGAAGCTCACCGGCGCCGAGCGCGCCCTGCTCGCGGAGTGGCTGGACCGCGACTGAGCCCGGGCGCCGGCCGGGTCATTCCGTGGGCTGCTTCGTCTTCTCGGCCTTCTTCGACTCTTTCGCCGCCTGCTTCGACTCCTTGGCGGCTTGCTTCGACTCCTGCTTCGCCTCTTTCGAGGCCTGCTTGGACTCTTTCGCCGCTTGCTTGTCCGTCGTGACCGACCCGTCGGCTCCGGTGGTCACGGCCGCCGCGCCCGCCGCGGACGACTCCGCCGCGGGCGGTGCCGACGTGAGCTGCGCGTCCGACGGGGAGCGCTGGTCGCCGCCGGGCACGCCCGCGGCAGGCCGGGTTCCCACCGGCTGCGACGTCGAGCCGTCCGCGCCGGTGGCCGGGGGCGACGGGGCCACGTCGGACGTGCTCGCGCCGATCGTCACCGTGGTGACCAGTGCCGCGCTCGCCGCGGCCACCTTCGCCGCCGTGGCCCACGAAAGCACGGAGGCCCCGGTGCTCGCGGCCGCTCCGGACGAGGCGAGGGACCCGGTGGTGGTCAGCCAGTGCGTGACGACCGGGATGCCCAGGATCAGCGGGGCGACGGCGGCGGGCAGCTCTTCGTTGAGCTCCCGCAGACCCGTGGCCAGCTTCCGGCAGTCCGGGCAGCGGTCCAGGTGGGTCGTGATCCGGTGCGCCTTGTGGTCCCCGACGCCGTCGCGCACCCAGCGGGCGAGCTGGCCCGAGACGATCCGGCAGTTGCGCCGCCGGGCTTCCGGGACGTGCTGGTCGAGGTACGCCTGCCGCAGCCCTTCCCGGGCGCGGTAGGCCAGCGCGGCGACGCCGTTGGGCGTCATCCCGAAGTCTTCGGCGATCTTGGCCGGCGAGTCGCCCTCGATCTCGGTCCGCCACAGCACCGCCCGCCACCGCTCGGGCAAGCTCGCGAACGCGCCCGCGGCGACGGTGCCGTGCATCCGGTTGTCCACCGGCTCGTCGCTGCCCTCACTCGGCAGGACGTCCGGCACCTCGGCGACGAGCGAGAGTGCGGAGTCGCGCCGGCGCCAGCTGATCATCGTGTTCCGGATCGTCGTCAGCAGGTACGGCCGGAATTCCGCGTCCGGACCCTCCCCCGCGCGCAGAATCCGTAGTACCCGGGTGAATCCTTCGGCGATGAGGTCGTCCCGCTCCGCCTCGTCCGACGCGATCGCGGCCGCCACCCGGCGGGCCGCGACCAGGTGCCGGTCGTAGAGCCGGCCGTACGCGGCGTTGTCCCCGCCCCGCACCGCCTCGATCAAGACCGCGTCGCTCGGGACATCCGTCGTCCCCGCCACCGCCGGCGCCACCTCGGTCACCCGCACCTCCCCCTTTGCTCGTGCGCTTGCACGTGCAGAACGTCACGCGATAGTCGTCCAACGAGAGGCCGGGCGCAAGGTTTCGGCAAGGAAAGCCCTTATTCTTCCGCGGTGAGCCTCCCGGACCCGCGTCTTGTCAGGTAGGTGAGCACTCCGGCGCGGTTTCGTCCCGGTGCCGCGGCGCGTCGTTGCCGGGGCGTTACCGGACCGGTAGGACGAAGGGCGGTGGCCACCGTATCCGTGTCCGATGTGGACGGTCCGCGTCCCTCCGTCAGGAGGGTCTCCCCGGCGGTGCCCGCGAACGCCGGCCGGTCGGCGGCGCCGGACGATCCGGCGCGGTTCACCGGCACCGTCGTGGTCGACTTCTCCCAGTCGTACGAGCACTTTCCGCGGGAGGGCTACGCCTACGTCGGGGTGACGACGCAGAAAGCCGGGAGGTGTTTTCGCAGGCCGCGCAGGCGAGCCGGACGCGCAGTCCGCCTTCCGGCCGACCACCTATGCGAACGCTGTTCAACCAGTGCGGCGGACCGGGCCTCGGGCGCCGGCTACCTCTTGCCCGCCGACCGCGACGAGGCCGTCGCCCGCGCTCGGGCCGTCGCCCGCGCTCAGGCCGCTCCCGTCCCGTGAAACCTGTTCCACCGGAGCAGGAGCCGGACACCCCTTGCCCCGTGCGGGTATAGTGCCGAAAACAGTAACGTGTTCTAGTATTTGGCCGTGGAAGGGACCGGGATGGACGAGCAGGCGATGCGGTATCCGAACCACCTCGGGCATCTGGTCGTCTCCGCCCTGAAGCGCCACCGGGACGCGCCGGTGATGGTGCTGGGCGAGACCACGATGACCGGGGGCGGGACCGCCGAGCAGGTCAGCCAGTACGCCCAGGCCTTCGAGGAGCTCGGGGCCGGCACGGGCGCGGCGGTGGCGCTGCTGTCGCTGAACCGCCCCGAGGTCCTGCTGATCATCGCGGCCGGCCAGATGCAGGGGTCGCGGCGCTCGGCGCTGCACCCGCTGGGCTCGCTCGACGACCACGCCTACATCCTCGGCGACGCCGGCATCACGACGCTGATCATCGACCCGGTGCCGATGTTCGTCGAGCGCGCGCTCGGCCTGCTCGAAAAGGTGCCGGGGCTGACCCAGGTGCTCACCATCGGGCCGGTGCCGGAGCGGCTGGCGCACGTCGGCACGGACCTGACCGCGACCGCCGCGAAGTTCGAGCCGGGCCCGCTGAAGCCCGCCGACCTGCCGCCGGACCAGGTCGTCTCGATCACCTACACCGGCGGGACGACCGGCAAGCCCAAGGGCGTCATGGGCACCGCGCAGGCGATGGCGACGATGACGCAGATCCAGCTCGCCGAATGGGAGTGGCCCGAGGCGCCGAAGTTCCTCATCTGCACACCGCTTTCCCACGCCGGCGCGGCGTTCTTCGCACCGACGCTGCTGAAGGGCGGCTCGCTGGTCGTCGTGCCGAAGTTCGACCCGGCCGGCGTCCTGCGGATCATCGAGGAGGAGCGGATCACGGCCACCATGCTGGTGCCGACCATGCTCTACGCCCTGATGGACCACCCCGACTCGCGCACGCGCGACCTGTCGTCGCTGCAGACGGTCTACTACGGGGCCGCGTCGATCAACCCGGTCCGGCTGCGCGAGGCGATCGACCGGTTCGGCCCGATCTTCGCGCAGTACTACGGCCAGTCCGAGGCCCCGATGGCGATCAGCTACCTCGCGAAGGGCGACCACGACGACGCGCGGCTGTCTTCGTGCGGGCGGCCGTCGGCGTTCCTGCGCACGGCGTTGCTCGACGCCGACGGCAACCCGGTCGCCCCCGGCGAACCCGGCGAGATCTGCGTGGCGGGCCCGCTGCTGGCGGCCGGCTACTGGAACCTGCCGGAGGTGACGGCGGAGACGTTCCGCGACGGCTGGCTCCACACCGGCGACGTCGCCCGCGAGGACGAGGACGGCTTCTGGTTCATCGTCGACCGCGTCAAGGACATGATCGTCACGGGCGGGTTCAACGTGTTCCCCCGCGAGGTCGAGGACGTGGTGGCCGAGCACCCGGCGATCGCCCAGGTGGGCGTGATCGGCACCCCGGACGACAAGTGGGGCGAAGCGGTGACGGCGGTGGTGGTCCTCCGCCCCGACGCCGCCGCCGACGACACGGCGATCGAGAAGCTGACCGCCGAGATCCAGGCGTCGGTGCGGGAGAAGAAGGGCCCGGTGCACGTACCGAAGCAGGTGATCGTGGCGGCGTCCCTGCCGATGACGGGGCTGGGCAAGCCGGATAAGAAGGCGCTGCGGGCCCAGTACCAGCCCAAGGGAGCGAGCGTGTAGGGCGTTATACGGCGGCGACCGCCTTGAGCTTGCCGGGGTTCATCATCCACAGCACCTGGTCGATGCCCTCGGCCGAGGCGGTCACCGTCAGGACCGTGAACACCTCGCCGTCGCGGGACAGCAGCATCGCGTGCGCGCCGTTCACGAGCGACGGGGTCACCGTCACGCCCTCCCAGAAGCGGTCCTTGAACGCGCGGACGTACTTCGCCACCGTCACGGCTCCGCACACCGGGATGCGCGACGCGCGGGCCGCGCCGCCGCCGTCGGAGTAGCTGATCACGTCGGCCGCGAACAGCTCCTCCAATGTCGACAAGTCGCCTTCCTGAGCCGCGGTCACGAACGCCGTCAGCAACCGCCGCTGCTCGGGCAGCGCGGCCGGCGTGCGCCGTTCCGCCGCGAGGTGCTTGCGCGCGCGGCTGACGAGCTGGCGGGCCGCCACCTCCGTCGTCTGCACGATCTCGGCGATCTGGACGTACGGGTAGTCGAACGCCTCGCGCAGCACGTACGCCGCGCGCTCGGTCGGCGTCAGCTTCTCCAGCAGGAGCAGCACCGCCAGCTCCAGCGCGGCACCCCGCTCGGCCCCCAGCTGCGGGTCGGCCGAGGTGTCCACCGGCTCCGGCAGCCACGGCCCGACGTAGGTCTCGTGCCGCGCGTACGCCGTCTTGGTCGCGTTGATCGCCAGCCGGGTGGTCGTCGTGGCCAGGTAGGCCGCCGGGGTGCGCACCGCGGCCCGGTCGCTGGCCTGCCAGCGCAGCCACACCTCCTGGAGCAGGTCCTCGGCGTCGGCGGCGCTGCCCAGCATGCGGTACGCGATGCCGAAGAGCCTCGGCCGCACCTGCGCGAAGACGGCGGTCGCGTCCTCGATGCCGGTGTCCTCCATGCGTGCGGATCCCTTTCGACGGACGGTCCGGGCGGCAGCGTACCGGCCGCCGCCCGAACACCCGGTCACGGTCGCGGTGCCCGCCGGTCGCGCCGTTCCGCCAGCTCTTCCGCGCTCACCGGCTCCAGCATCGGCCGCCCGGGCACGCAGAACATCGTGACGACGAACGCGGATTCCGCGTCGGACAGGTGGTTTCCGTCCTGGTAGTGGATGACGTCGCCACCCGGCTCCCAGAACGCCTCGCCCGCCTTGACGACCCGCTCGGGCTCGCCTTCCAGCTCGAAGACGATCTCGCCCTTGAGCACATAGCCGTAGGCCGGTCCGGAGTGCCGGTGCGGCGGCGCGCCCGGGCTGCCCGGCGGCAGCGTGACGAGGATCGTCATGGCTTCGGCGTTTTCGTGGATCTGCGGCGCGCCCGGCACGGTCGCGACGACGTCCAGTTTCGGGGGCGGCCCCGGGATGTGGGTGGTCATGCCAGTGAAGACAAGACAGCCCCCGCCGCTGTGACACGTCACGTTCCGGCGCGCCGTCTTGTCGAACGGACATGGTCGATCCCGCGCTGGCCGAGCTGCTCGCCGAACGCCGTCACCTGCAGGACGTCGCCACCTGGCTCACCGGGTCCGGCGACGTCGCCGACGAGGCCTACCGGGCCTGGTACGCGCTCGGCGCCGCCGAACGGGCGGCCGTCGCGTCGCCGGCGGACTGGCTGACCCGGGCGGTCGGCCGCCACTGCCTGCGCCGGCTCGCCGCTCCCCCGCGTCCCGCGCCGGCCGACGACCGCGCACGGCGGTTCCGCGCCGCCTGCGCCGAGGAGTCGATGCCGGCACTGGGCGCCCTGCTGGCCGAAGACGTCACCGCCTGGTTCGACGGCGGCGGGAAGCTGCGCACCGCGGACCGTCCGGTGCGAGGCCGCGCCGAGGTGACGCGGGCCGTCCTCGCCCTGCTGGCGCCCCGCCCCGGCACGCGCGTGGCCGAGCACTCGGTCAACGGGACCACCGGCCTGGTCGTGCGGGTCGACGACCGCGTCGCGGCGGTCGTCCTCTGGCAGGCCCGCGACCGGGTGATCACCGAGCTCTGGCTGGTCCTCAACCCCGCCAAGCTGCGAGGCTGGCCCGTTGTCACGAACGCACGCGCTGTCTTGTCCTAGTGGGTTGTGCAGCCGTCCCGGGTCCGCCGGGACGGCGCCGAGCGGAAGGAACGGACATGAAGGTCGTCGTCATCGGCGGAACCGGCCTGATCGGCACGAACGTGGTCGCGCGGCTGGCCGAGCACGGCCACGAGGCGGTCGCCGCCGCCCCCAGCACCGGCGTGAACACCCTCACCGGCGAAGGGCTGAAGGAGGTGCTGCTGGGCGCGGACGTCCTGATCGACGTCTCGAACTCGCCGTCGTTCGCCGACGACGACGTGATGCACTTCTTCCGCACCTCGACCGGGAACCTCGTCGCGGCGGCGAAGGAAGCGGGCGTATCGCACTACGTCGCGCTGTCGGTGGTGGGCACCGACCGCCAGCCGGACGTCGGCTACTTCCGCGCCAAGGTCGCGCAGGAGAAGCTGATCACCGAGTCGGGCCTGCCGTTCTCGATCGTGCGGGCGACGCAGTTCTTCGAGTTCGCCGGCGGGATCGCCGACACCTCGACCACCGACGGCGTCGTGCGGCTGCCGGGCGCCGGCGTCCAGCCGATGGCCGCGGCCGAGGTGTCCGCGGCCGTCGCGCGGACCGCGGCCGGGCAGCCGATCGGCGGCCTCACCGAGATCGCCGGCCCCGAGGTCTTCGGGCTCGACGAGTGGGTCCGCACGGTGCTGACCGCGCGCGAGGACCCGCGCGAGGTCGTCACCGACCCGAAGGCGCCGTACTTCGGCGCGGTGCCGGGGCCGGAGGAGCTCCTGCCCGGGCCGGGCGCGAAGCTCGCCGAGACCAAGCTCGCCGACTGGCTGGCCCGCGATTCCCGCGCCTGACGGGTTCACCGCCTTCCACACCACCACGGTCACGGTGGACGGCGGGCAGCTCGCGCACGGCCGGGCTTCCGGCCGTGCGCGATCCACCGACGGCACGCTCCGGCTGGACCTCCGGCTCCCCGCCGAACTCGGCGGGGAAGGCGGCGGCACCAACCCGGAGCAGCTGTTCGCGGCCGGGTACGCCGCTTCCTTCCACGCGACGCTGAGCGTGCTCGCGAGGGAGACCGGCGCCGACCCGGCCACGCTGACCGTCGCGGTGACGGTGGCCGTCGGCCGCGATCCGGCCGGCGCCGGTTCCCTGCTGCGCACCGATGTCGCCGTCACGTGGCCGGGCACGGACGGCGTGCGGGAGCTGGTCGAACGGGCGAAAACGCTGTGCCCGTACGCGAAACTGAGCTAGCTGCCGTCGTGGTCCGGGTCGGCGTTGAGCACGATGCAGCCGACGTACCCGTCACGGGCCTTGGTGACCTTCAGCAGCATGCTCGGCCGGTAGATCGAATCGCCGTCGTTGAAGGTGTCCCGGCCCGTGCGCTGCGCGTAGGGCTCGGTCGCCATCACCGCGGTGTTCAGGGTTTCGTCGAACATCAGCTGCGTGGTGAGGGTCTTTTCGTTGCCCACGTGCACCATCACGTGGACGTGGATCGTCCGGCCGCGGTACCAGCCCGGCCAGATCGTGGTGAACTCGACGGTCCCGCGCTGGTTGGTGACCTGGGCGCCGCGCAGGTACCGCTTGTCGTCGGTCGGCTCGAGGTCCTGGTCGCCGCCGGGCGGCGGGCCGCCGGTGGGCGGGGTCCCGGTCGGGGGCGGCCCGGTCGGCGGGGTACCGCCCCCGCCGCCGGACGCCGCTTCCGCGCCGGAGTAGAGGCCGCCCGCGTCGCAGTGCCAGATCTCGACCACCGCGTGCGGGATCGGCTTGCACGTCTCGCTGTCCTGCACCTGCAGGGCGAGCCGCAGCTTCGCGCCCTGCTTGTCCTCGCGGACGTCGCTGCGGATCTTGTCGGCGTCGAAGTAGTAGGGACCCTGGGTGGTGGACGCGGTGAGGGTGCAGGTCCGCGCGCCGGCGAACAGCGCGGTGAGGTCCGCGTCGGTCACCGCCTGCAGGGCGACGGTCTCGCCGGTGGACGTCGTGACCGGGCTCTTGCCCGCGCACGCCGTGACGAGCGCACCCAGGCCGACCGAGCTCACCCCGGCGAGCATCCGGCGCCTGCTGACCCGTTGTCCTTCGTGGTCGTGGTCCATGCGTGTCCTTTCGCGGTCGGGTTCGGGAGTAAAGGCTGGTTGACGGTCGCCTGATCCGGCCTTGAACCAAGGTGGCGGCCGGGCCTGTGGCGGAGCTGTGGTGACGCTGTGGGTCGCCGAGCGGTACACTCCTACTCAACAAGTTGACTAGGTGAGGTGAGGCATGACCAGCTTCCGCAAGGCCGTCGAGGCCCGTGATCCCGACGCCATGGCCGCGACGCTGGCGGAGAACGTGGTGTTCCGCAGCCCGGTGGCGTTCAAGCCGTACCCGGGCAAGGCGATCACGTCCGCCATCCTGCGCGGCGTGCTGCGAGTGTTCGAGGACTTCCGTTACGTGCGCGAGCTGAGCGGTGGCGAAGGCCGCGATCACGCACTCGTGTTCGAGGCCCGGATCGGCGACGCGCGCGTCGAGGGCTGCGACTTCCTGCACTTCGACGACGACGGCCTGATCGACGAGTTCACCGTGATGGTCCGCCCGCTGTCGGCCGCGCAGGCGCTGTCGGAAGCGATGGCGGCCCAGTTCGACCAGATCCAGCGCGAAGCACTCAACTAGTTCACTATGGCTCTGCGTGATGCGCTGATGGCGGCGCTGCTGGAGGGCGAGGCGTCGGGCTACGACCTGGCGAAGGGGTTCGACGCGTCGGTGGCCAACTTCTGGCCGGCGACACCCCAGCAGCTCTACCGCGAACTGGACCGGATGGAGTCCGAGGGACTGGTCCGCGCCCGCCTGGTCCACCAGGAGAAGCGGCCGGACAAGCGGCTGTTCTCCTTGACGGAGGCGGGCACCCGGGCCCTCCACGACTTCACGGCGCGCCCGCCCCGCCCGGGTGTGATCCGCGACGAGCTGCTGATCCAGGTCCAGGCGGTCGACACCGGCGACGAGGCGGCGGTCCGCCAGGCGCTCGCGGAGCGGATGACACGCGCCGAGGCGAAGATCGACCGGTACGAGCGCCTCCGGGCGAAGCTGCTCGACGGCCGCTTCGAGGACGACTACCTCGCCGACGCCGAGCGGGTGGGGCCGTACCTGACGCTGATGCGCGGGCTGTCGTTCGAGCGGGAGAACCTCCGCTGGTGCGAACAGTCGCTGAAGATCCTCGACCGCCGGGCGGCGCGCTAGCTCAGCCCGGCGTCGTGGACCACGATCGCCACCTGGGTGCGGTTCGCCGCCTCCAGCTTGGCCATGATGTGTCCGATGTGGACCTTCACCGTCGACTCGCTCACCACCAGCGCCCGGGCGATCTCGGCGTTGCTCAGCCCGCGTCCGATGTGGACGGCCACGTCGTGCTCGCGCGGCGTCAGCTCCGAAAGCCGCGTCCGGGCCCGCGCGTTCCCTCCTCCGGACGCGAAGTCCGTCAACAGCCGCTTGGTGATCTTCGGCGACAGCATCGCCTCGCCGCGCGCCGCCACCCGGACCGCGTTGACCAGCTCGCGCGGCGGCGTGTCCTTCAGCAGGAAGCCCGCCGCGCCGTGGCGCAGGGCCGCGTACACGTACTCGTCGACGTCGAACGTCGTCAGCACCACCACCGCCGGCGCCGCCGGGTGCGACGCCAGCCGCCGGACCACCTCGATGCCGTCCACCTTCGGCATCTGGACGTCGGTCAGCACCACGTCCGGCCGGTAGCGGTCGGTCAGCTCGACCACTCGCGCGCCGTTCGTGTCCTCCGCGACCACCTCGACGTCGTCGGCCGACTCGAGGATCATCCGGATGCCGCTGCGGACGAGCTCCTCGTCCTCCAGCAGCACGACCTTGACCGTCACACGCCCTCCCCCACCCGAAACGCCGCCGCCACTCGGAACCGCCCGTCGCCCGTCGGGCCGGTGCGCAGGTCACCGCCGGCCAGCTCGACGCGTTCGCGCATGCCCACCAGGCCGTAGCCGGATCCCGGGACGGCGCTGCCGTGCGGGGTCAGCCGGTTCGTCACCTCGACCGCCAGCCGCTCCCCGGTGACGGCGAGCCGGACGTCGACGGCCGCGTGCGGCGCGTGCTTCCCCGCGTTGGTCAGCGACTCCTGCACCACCCGGTAGACGGCCCGGCCGACCTGGTCGGGTACCGCGGGCAGCGGGTCCGGCAGGGTCAGCTCGACCCGCGCGCCGGTCGCCGCGACCTCCGCGACCAGGTCCTCCAGCGACGCGAGCACGCCCGGGCCCGGGTCCGGGGCGTCGTCACGCAGCACCTGCAGGATGCCGCGCAGCTCGTCGAGCGCCGTCGCGCTGGTGGCCCGGATCGTCTCGGCGGCCTGCTCGGTCTTCTCGTCCGGCGCCCGCAGCGACAGCGCGCCCGCCTGCAGCGCGACCGCCGTGACCCGGTGGGCGACGACGTCGTGCATCTCGCGCGCGATGCGCCGTCGTTCGGCGAAGACGGCCTGGTCGGCCAGCAGCGTCCGGGCCCGCTCGGCCTCATCGGCGCGATCCCGCAGCACGGCCAGCAACGTCGCGCGCTGGTGCATCCACAGCCCGCCCAGCACCGGGCCGAGCACGAAGAACCCCAGCCCGATCACGACCATCATGAGGTCCCCCGGCTGCCGCAGCAGGCCGAACGCGTTGCCGGTCGCGCCGGCGACGACGACCGCGGCCCCGGTCTGCCAGCCGACGCCGTGCCGGGCCGCGACCGAGTACGTCGCGATGGTCACCGGCAGCAGCGTCACGCCCGCCGGCAAGCACAGCGCGGCGACCCCCAGCACGAGGAGCGGCCACCGGCGCCGCGCGAGCAGCGCGAGCCCGGAGACGACCACCGCGGGCACGTAGAGCGCCGGGTGCTGGTCGCGCGGGTCGCCGCCGAGCAGGCTGAACGCGATCGTGCCCGCCGCCACCGCGACGTCGAGCGCCAGCAGGACGACGCGGCCGTCCCACCAGCTCAGCCAGCGCTTCACCGTGCCCAGGTTAGGGCGCGCCGGATCAGCCGTCACGGCGAGCCAGGGTGAACGTCGTCGCGCCCAGGGCGAGGACGACCAGGACGGCGAACACCGCCGTCCCCGGCAGCGCGAACAGCGCCGTGCCGCTGAAGGGCAGCGCCGTGACCGGCACGTCGGCGACCGCGGCCAGCGTCGTCTCCGCGACGAACGTCCACACCGCGAACACCCCGACGGCGAGCCCGGGGTGCCGCAGCAGCCCGCCGAGCGCCACCCCGGCGAGTCCGGACAGGACGGTCAGCGCGAGCACCCCGCCCGCCGCCCTGCCTGCCGCCCCCGCGCCGGCAGGCAGGGCGCCCCCGCCGGTCAGCACCCCGGCGGCGGTCAGCACCACCATCAGCACCCCGCCCAGCAGCCCGAGCCCGGCGGTGACCAGCGCCCGCGCCGCGACGATCCGCGCCGGCGAGCGCAGCACCAGCCGGGTGGTCGCGAGGGTGCCGTGCTGGTGGTCGAGCCCGAACGCGGCGACGCCGATCGCGGCGACCAGCAGCGCCCCCAGCCGGTCGACGAGGCCGAACGCCGAGGTGACCGCGTCGAGGTCGCCGAGGTCGCGTTTGAGGCCCCAGTACAGGCCGGACGCGAACTGGAGCACTCCGGCGGCGGCCAGCAGCAGCCACGTCGAGCGCAGCGAACGGGCCCGCGTCCACTCGTAGGCCAGTGCGTTCTTCACGGCAGCTCCCCGCGGTGCCGGACGGCGGCCGCGGTCGCGGCGAGGAACGCGTCCTCCAGCCCGTTCCGCCGCACGAACAGCTCCCGCACGCCGACGCCCGCCCGGCCGGCGATCGCCGCGACCCGTTCGGTGTCGGCGGTGTCGACGACCAGTTCGGCGGCTTCCCGGCGCACCCGCAGGCCGTCGCGGGCCAGTGCGACCATCAGCACGCTGGGGTGCTCGACGCGGACCACGACGTCGGCCCGCGCGTGCCGGCCGACGAACTCGCTCAGCGGCCCGGCCGAGACGAGCCGGCCGGCGCCGATGACGATCAGGTCCTCGGCGAGCAGCGACATCTCGGCCAGCAGGTGCGAGGACGCGAGGATCGTGCGTCCCTCCCCCGCGAGCCGGCGCAGGAGGTCGCGGATCCACCGCACGCCCTCGGGGTCGAGCCCGGTGGCCGGCTCGTCGAGGATCAGGTACTCGGGGTCGCCGAGCAGCGCCGTGGCCAGGCCGAGCCGTTGCTTCATGCCGAGGCTGAACCGGCCGGCGGGCCGCTGCGCGACGGACTCGAGACCGACGATCGCGAGCACCTCGCGGACACGGCGGGCCGGCAGGCCCCCGCCCGCGGCGACCATCCGTAGGTGCGCCGCGGCCGGGCGCGCGGGGTGCACCGCCGCGGCGTCGGTCAGCACCCCGACCGTCCGCAGTGGACCGGGGACCTCCGCGTACGGCCGGCCGCCGAACGTGGTCCGGCCGCGGCCGCGCGTGAGGCCGAGCATCAGCCGGATGGTCGTGGACTTGCCGGCGCCGTTGGGCCCCAGAAAGCCCGTCACCACCCCGGGCCGCACGGTGAAGGACAGGTCGTCGACGCCGGCGCCGCCGCGGTAGGTCTTCGCGAGCCCTTCCGCGACGATCATCGGCGCGCCGGCTCGTAGGCGTCCCGACGGCCGACCACGAACCACAGCAGGCTGCCCAGGAACGGCGCGCAGAAGGCGAAGATCACCCAGACGAGCTTCATGCCGCCGGTCAGCCGCGAGCCGAGGATGCTGATCAGGGCGGCGAAGAACAGCACGACGAAGGCCAGCAGGACGGCGCCGGTCAGGCCGAGCACGAGCCACGACCAGGTCTGTTCGTGGCCTTCGATCAGGGCGGCCGGATGCATGGGCTTTCTCCTCACGTCGGTCTGTCGGACCCACGATCGCCGACCCGCCCGTGCGCGCGCATCCGATCTTCGGCGACTCCGGGATAGGCGGAAAGTACTAGGCGCCCCGCCGGGCTTGTACGGCTCTTGTACGGCGTCCGCCGACGATTCGCCCCACATCCCCGATGGAGGAAACGTGAGAACCACACTCAAGGCGGCGGTCGCCACGATCGGCCTCGGCGTCGCACTGACCGGGCTGGCCGCACCCGCCGCCCAGGCCGCGTCGGCCTATCCCGTCACGACCACAGTGGACGGTCGCACCGTCAAGGACCCGGACGTCGCGGTCGGCAAGCAGCGCATCGCGAACATGTACACCGCGGGCACGTCGGTGACCCTGGCGTGCCAGGACAGCGGCCCGGAGTACGGCGGCAGCAGCATCTGGGACCTGACCACCGACGGTCTCTGGATCCCGGACGCCTACGTCAAGACCGGCTCGACGTCGATGGTCGCGCCGCAGTGCACCACGCCGCACGCGTACCCGGCGAAGGCGGACATCAACGGCCGCGCGAAGAAGGGCGACGCGGCGGACGCGACCGGCAGCGTGGCGGACAAGTATCTGACCGGCGCGTCGGTGCCGGTGGTCTGCCAGGCCACCGCGTCGGACGAGATCTGGGACTTCACCAGCGACAACCTGTGGGTGCCGGACGCACTGATCAAGACCGGGACCGACGGGTTCGTCAGCGGTGTCCCGCACTGCGACACCGACGGCCTCAAGGCGGGCGGCTCGGCGTACCCGGCGGACTCCCGCGCCGACAGCGCGATCGCGTTCGCCAAGGCGCGCCTGGGTCACACGGACTGGAACAACCAGTGCGAGCTGTTCGTCGAGCGCTCCTTCGGCACCAGCGGCCGGTTCGCCTCGGCCACCACGCACTACCAGTGGCAGAAGGCCAACGGCCGCATCCACACGGGCTCGGTCGCCCCGGCCGGCACCGCGGTGTTCTTCACCAGCACGACCAGCAACGGGCACATCATGCTCGCGCTCGGCGGCGGCGTCGCGATCAGCACCGGCCCGTCGGTGTACCAGACGAGCACGTACGCACAGCGCTCCGACTACCTCGGCTGGGCGTACGTCCCGTCGAGCTGGTAGCCCCGGCGGCGTCGTCGAAATCGATCTGCCACCCGGCGGGCACCAGTGCGCGCTCGAAGCACACCCGGTGCTCGTCGGGTTCGGGTTCGGACTCCATGCCTGTGATCACAGCACGTGACCCCGGCGTCGCAGGTCTCAATCTGAGACGCGACGGAAAAGATCTTCCCCTTTTCACCAAGAAGTTGTTGCCCATTCACCCCGCCCGGTTCTAGCGTGTACCGGGCATTGATCGGACTACTGGGGGTCTCATGTCATTGCGCCACCGACTAGGCAAAGCCGCCCTCGCGGCGGGCATCCTCGCCGGCCTGGTCGCCGCTCCGCCGACGGCGCTCGCCGCGGCCGGGCCGACGACCTTGCCCGCCTCGCAGTACACCCTGGCCGCGAACTACAACCAGTTCGACGCGGTCAACTCCGCGCTGGTCTCGACGCTGGGGACCGCGGCCGTCCACACGGTCATGGACAACGCGAACCACGACCGCACCGCGCTGCCGTCGTCGTTCTCCGTCGCCGGGCTGTCGACGGGTTTCCGGTTCGACAGCGGGGACAACTCCGACTGCGCGAACTACCCGCAGGGCATCACGACCAGCCGCGACGCGGTCGGCACGGCCAACAGCGGCAACTACGACGGCCATCAGCTCGTCGTGGTCAGCTGGTACACGAAGGACGGCTGCGACGGCGGCCAGACCCGCAGCCGGATCACGCTGGTCGACTGGGACGCCACCTACCCGAACAAGTACCGCAAGGTCCTGCTGGTCGAGCCGACCGGCACGGCGGCGGCACCGGACTTCAAGGACATCCCGGTCCACGCCGGCGGCGTTTCCTGGTACGGCGACTACCTTTACGTCGCCGACACCGGCAAGGGCATGCGCGTCTTCGACATGCGCAAGATCCTCAAGACCGACACCGGCGGCACGGCCGACCAGATCGGGCACCAGACCGGCAGCACGTACTACGCGCACAATTACGCGTACGTCCTGCCGCAGGTGGGCTCGATCACGTCGAAGACGACGTCGGGCACGAACCTCGCGTGGTCGTCGATCTCCCTCGACCGCGTGAGCAAGTCGATCGTCATGACGGAGTACACGTGCCCGTCCGGCTGCACGGACTACCCGAACCGCGCCCCGCGGGCGATCCGGTACCCGTTCGCCTCTTCCGGCACTTTCGCCGCCACGACGACGGCGAGCCAGGCCCTGCAGCTGCCCTGGTACAAGCTCAACGGCGTGGCGTCGCACAACGGGCGCTGGTGGTTCAACTCGTCCGGTTCGAAGCAGCTGTACTACTGGACGCCGACCGCGGGCTCGTCGACGTTCGCCTGGGTGGGCAGCGGTGAAAGCCTCTCGTACTGGGAGGACGACACCGCCGCGGATCTGCTGTGGTCACTGCAGGAGGGTGCGGGCAACCGCAACGTCTTCGCGGTCACCCAGGCCACCTACGGCGGTGGCTGAGGTAGCCTGACCCCATCGGACCTCTACGACAGCAACGCGACCCGAGGCGGAAGCACCGCCTCGGGTTGCTGCTTGCTGCCTTGCTGTTCCTGGCCGGAGCGCCCGTCGTCCATTCGGTTTCTGCCGCGTACGACGGTCCCGCGGTGGCCACGACGCAGTCACAGTCCTTTGTGTCCGGTCGGCATGCGGTACCGCGGGTTCCCGCGTCGATCCCCTTCGCCGTTGGTCCGTCTTCGGCCGCCTCTGGTCCTCAGTTGCTCTCGGCTCTGCTCGAGCGGACCGGTGAGGCTTCTTCCGTTGGTGCTCCTCCTCTTGTGCAGTCCAGTCGTGGGCCTCCGTTCTTCGTGAGCTGATCCCCTTCTCCGGCGCCGGTTTTCCGGCGTCGTGCTCACTGCTGCCCTCTCGGAGGACTTCCCTTTCATGTCTGCTGTCGTGTTGAGTCTTCTTGTTGTCACTGTTGTGTTTGCCGTCGGGCTGCTGGTCAGGATGTTCCGGCAGGACGAGCCTCTCTTCGGGGGGCTGGGGATCTGCCTGCTTGTCGGGCCTGGCGCTCTGCTTGCCTTTGTGCATGTAGGTCTTACGGAGTTCTAGGGATGTCGATTCCCTGGCCGAGCGGCCGGGGATCTGGCCGGGTGGCCGGCCAGCCATCGGATGTCTAGACCTGACCAGATGACAACAGATGACGTGAACAAGCCACAGAACCGACTTTCGGAGGAGATTGATCCGATGGGTCAAGGGGAAGCGTCCGGTCGGGTAGCCTGATGTCCGTGTTCACGAAGTGAACATCGATTCCAGACTTCGGCGGAGGCTCCCCGTGACCAAACCGACCCGGTCCCCGGACGCCCGCGCCGACCAGGCCGACATCCAGGCGGTGAGCCGGGTCAGCCAGATCCTCTCGCTGTTCGATCCGGCGACGCCGGAGCTGACCGCCGGCGAGGTGGCCGAGCGGCTCGGGCTGAACCGCACGACGGCGTACCGGTACTGCACGTCGCTCGTCGCGGCCGGCCTGCTGGAACGCAGTGCCGAAGGCAGCTACGTGCCCGGTGGCCTGCTCCTGCAGCTCGGCGCGTTCGCGATCGGCCACCGCCGCGTCGTCAACCTCGCGCCGCGGCACATGCAGGCGCTCTCGCGCGCCACGCAGACCAGCGTCGTGCTGAGCCTGTGGGGGCTCACCGGACCGGTGGTCTCGCGGGTCGAGGAGAACCCCTCGACCATCGTCATCGTGTCCGTGCGGGTCGGCAGCCACCTGCCGCTGGACACCGCGCAGAGCAAGGTCTTCCTCGCCTACCACGCCGACCAGCTGTCGATGGAACGCCTGATCGGCAACCTGTCCGGCACGGCCCGCGACGAGCTGCGCGCGGACGTCGACCGGGTGCGCGCGGCCGGCTACTGCTCGGCCATGAGCACGCCCGGCATCGTCGCGGTGGCCGCGCCGGTCTTCGACGAGTACGGCATCTGCGCCACGATCGCGATCGTGGGCCCGGACAACACGCTGTCGATGGGCGACGACACGCCCGAGCTGCGGGTCGTGGCCGACACCGCGCGCGAGCTCACCCACGAGCTGGGCGGGCACTACCGGCCCGACGACGTCCAGCGGGCGGTGTAGGGCAGCCACGCCGGCGACGGCGGGGCCGGGACGTCCGCGTACTCGCGCGTCCCGGCCAGCGCGCTGCCGACGAAGTCGTCCCGGATCCCGGCGACGCCGTCGACCAGCTCCCGCAGCACGGCCGGGCCGCCGATCCACAACGCCGTGACGACCTCGACGGCCCGCGCGCCCGACGCGAGGAACCGCAGCACGTCCGTCGCGGTGCGGGCGCCGTTCGTGCCGACGATGGGCACGTCCAACGCCTGGAAAGCCTTGCTCACCCAGTAAAGGCTCATCGGCAGGCACCCCGGTGAGCTCCACGCGCCCCACGACCCGAGCACCGAACCGCCCTCGAGGTCGGGCAGGAAGCCCGGGTAGCGGCCGACCAGGCCGACGGCGTCCGCGCCGGCCGAGCGGGCCGCGCGGGCCAGCGCGACGACGTCCGATGCCTGGCCCGGCAGCTTCACGAACAGGGGGACGCCGACGGCGGCCCGCACGGTCCGGACCGCCGCCGTCACACCGTCCACTTCGGTCAGCTGCCGCACCGCGCGCGCCTCACGTCCGTGGGGCGCACCGATGTTCAGCTCGACCGCCGGGACCACCGAAGCCAGCGCCCGCCCGATCCGCGCGGCCGCGACCGGGTCGCCGAGGGTGATGCTGCCGATCACCGGGCAGCCGCGCGCCGCGCCGTGGGCCACGCCCGCGGCCAGGATGCCGAGCCAGTCGTCGAGGTCCACCTGCGCGAGCCCGGACCGGTTCAGCAGGCCGTCGCCCAGGAACGCGGCCCCCGGCTCTCGCACCTGTCCGTCGCCGGCGACGAAGGCGTAGTCCGCGATGTCCAGCTGGCGCCGGGCGGCGGCGCTTTCGTTCACCGACTTGGCCACCACCGCCCCGGCGCCCGCGTCGACGCACGCGGTGATGCCGTCCAGGGTCATGGTCAGCTCCGAAGAGCCGACCCACACCGGGTTGGCGGCGACCAGCCCTCCGAGATCCACTTAGGACAGTGCCGGAATGGTGCTGTCGTCGGCCATGTCGACGTCCTTGGTCTCCGGGCCCAGGAAGCCGCCGAGGCTGATCAGCAGGCCGGCCAGGACGATGAGGACGCCCGGGGCGAGGTGCGCGGGCATGAAGCCGTCGAACCGCTGCAGGTAGAACTGGTAGAACGCGGGAGCGATGAGCGCGAGGCTGTAGCCGACGCCGTAGCCGGTCGAGCGGATGCTCGCCGGGAACCGCTCGGTCAGGTACGCCGCGATCGGGCCGAACGTGCCGACGGTGAACACGCCGATGAGCACGCCGAAGCCGAGCGCCGCGCCGAAGCCGCCGTTCGAGGCCATCAGCAGCGTGTAGGAACCCGCGCCGACCACGACCATCGAGAAGCCGTAGCCGATGTAGAACCGCCGTCGGCCGATGCGCTGGGACAGCACCCCGAACACCGGGTAGGACAGCGCGGCGGCCGCGTTGATGACCAGCATGGTCAGCGTGACCTCCTTGCTGGAGAGCATGAGGTGCGCCTTCAGCTGCGCGGGCGTCACGGCGGCTTCCATGTTGGTCGCGAGCCACGTGCCGGTCATCAGGATGAACACCTGGCCCAGCGCCCGCGGGTACTTCTTCACCAGCCGGACGAACGGTAGCTTGTGCTTCTCGCCGGTCAGCTCGGACGGCGGCTCGTGGACCTGCTTCTGGTAGTAGCGGAACAGCACCGCCGCCAGCAGCGCGCCGACGAAGAACGGGATCCGCCAGCCCCACTGGACGTACGCGCTGTGCAGGCCGGCGGCCGGCAGGAGCTGCAGCATCAGCAGCGTGATCGCGGCGATCACGGCGTACGCGGCGGGCGAGGTCGACGTGATGATCGAGGCGTAGAGGCCGCGTTTGTGCTTCGGGCTCCACTCCATCGCCAGCGGCACCGCGGTCGTGTACTCGCCGCCGAGGAAGATGCCGTCGACGAACCGCAGCGCGATGAGGATGCCGACCGACCACATCCCGATCGTCTCGTGCCCGGGCAGGCACGCGGTCAGCAGCGTGATGATGCCGAAGCCGCCGACCGCGACGAGCGTCGTGCGCTTGCGCCCGACCGTGTCGGCGAAGTGGCCGAAGATGATCGCGCCGAGCGGGCGGCCGATCAGCGTGGACGCGAACACCAGGGACGCCAGCAGCGCCGTCGTGCTCGCGCTGAGGTTGGCCGCCTGGAAGTACGCGGTCGCCGGGGCCAGGACGACGATCGGCAGGTAGATGTCGAACTGGTCGACGAAGTAGGCGAGCGTCCCGCCGCGGACCGCGGCGCGCACCTTGCTCGCGTCCGGGCCGTGCGGGGTGCCGGGACGGGCGGCCGCCTCTGCGGCGCTGGGCGGTGTGGACATCAGCGTCCTCCGTTGCTCCGAACTGAATGTTCACCAAGTGAACGTCAGACACTCTAAATATGCGTCCGTCGATACACAAGAGCGGTCACAGGGTTGACAGCCGGTCTTATAGTGAACTTTGACTTCATAATGTGAACCGAAAGGCCGCTCATGAGCTCGCGTCCCGCCATCGCCTCCGTCCTGGACGGCTTGGTCGACATGCACGTCCACTCCGGCCCCAGCCCGTTCCCCCGCCGCTTCGACCACGTCGAGGCCGCGCAGGACGGCGCGCGCATCGGGATGCGCGCCATGGTCGCGAAGTCCCACCACCACAACACCCAGATGGACGTCCTCGCGATGAAGGGCCGGCTCGAGGGCGTCAAGGCGCAGGCCTTCGGCGGCATCGCGCTCAACAGCACCGTCGGCGGGCTCAACGTGCACGCCGTGAGGATGACCCTGCGCATGGGCGGCAAGGTCGTCTGGTTCCCGACCATCTCCTCCGGCCGGCACATCGACTGCCACCCCGAGGACGGCGCCTTCCCGACCACCACCGTCCCGCTGACGCTGGAGCGCATCGACATCGTCGACGGCGACGGCGTCCTCAAGCCCGCGGCGATCGAGATCCTCGACGAGATCAAGGAGCAGCAGGCCGTCCTCAACGGCGGGCACATGTACCCCGAGTACATCAAGACGCTGTTCCAGGAGGCGCACGAGCGCGGCATGAAGCGGATGGTCGTCAGCCACCCCGACTTCGTCATCGGCGCCGACCCGGCCCTGTGCCGCGAGCTGATCGAGCTGGGCGCGTTCATCGAGCACGAGGTCGGCATGTACGACCCCGAGGGCACCCAGAAGTGGGACCCGAAGAACCTGCTGACCTGGATCGAGGCGCTCGGCCCGGAGCACACGGTGCTGGCGTCGGACTTCGGCCAGAAGGCCAACCCGAAGCCGGTCGACGCGTGGTTACGCGTCGGCGAGGCGCTGCTCGACCTCGGCCTGCCGGAGAAGGACCTGCGGCGGATGGTCCGGGACAACCCGACGTACCTGCTGAACCTCGACGCCTGAAAGGACCTCCCCGTGTACGAAAAGGACGATCCCCGTTCGGCGCTGGCCACCGCCGCCCGGCCCGACAGCGGCGCCCGGATCACCGCCGCGCAGTACCTCGACCTGCGCACGAGCCCGGTGGTGCGCGCGCAGAACGTCATCCTCATCCACACCGACGCCCGCGACGGCGACGACCTCGACAACGGCACCCTGGACGGTGAGCTGGCGATCGTCGTCACCGACGCCTCCCCCGCCTTCACCGTGCTGACCGGCGACGGCGCGACCAAGGTGGACTCCCCCGGGCTCGTCGTGGTCCCGCCGGGCGCGTCGCGGATCAGCGTCCACGGCGACGGGCCACTGGTCCGGCTGGTCGAAGCGACCGAACCGGCGTGGCGCGACAAGCCGGCCAACGCGGACGCCTACGCCGAGGACCACCCGCGAGTCACGCTGCTGGAGCGCTGGCCGGCGCCCGCCGAGGCGCGCGTCCGCTTCTACCCGCTGTCCGAGGTGCCGGACGACCCGAAGCGGTTCGGGCGGATCTTCCGCACCCGCTCGTTCATGGTGAACTTCCTGCCCCTGCAGGACGGCCCGCGCGACCCGCACAAGCTGTCTCCGCACCACCACGACGACTTCGAGCAGCTCTCGCTGGCCGTGCAGGGCGAGTACGTGCACCACATCCGGACGCCGTGGCTGCCCGACAGCAGCACCTGGCGCGAGGACGAGCACGTCCGGATCGGGAGCCCGTCGGTGACGGTCATCCCGCCGCCGACCGTGCACACGTCCGAAGCGAGCGACCCGGGCGTGAACCAGCTGATCGACATCTTCAGCCCGCCGCGCGTGGACTTCTCGGAGAAGCCGGGCTGGGTCCTGAACGCCGACGACTACCCGATGCCGTGAGCGCCCGTACTGGTGGCGGGTTGTTCACCCGCGAAGCCACGCCCGTGGGCACCTGGCTGAAGATCGCCTCGACCGAGCCCGCCGAGATCATGGCGTTCGCCGGGTTCGACTTCGTGGTCGTCGACCTCGAACACGCGCCGCTGGACCTGGTGACGGCGTACCGGCTGATCAACACCGCGGCCGCGCTCGGCATGACGCCGATCGTGCGGGTGCCGGACAAGACACCGTCGACGATCCAGAAGATCCTCGACGCGGGCGCGAGGGGCATCCTCGTCCCGCACGTCGACACGGTCGAGGAGGCCGCGGCCGTCGGGCGGGCGTGCCGGTTCCCGCCGCACGGCGTCCGCGGCGCCGGCGGCACCAGCCGGGCCGGGGCGTGGGGGCTGAAGCCGACCGCCGAGTACCTCGCAGTCGGCAACGACGACGTGCTGTGCATCCCGCAGCTGGAGAGCGTCGAGGCGATCAAGGCCGCACCCGAGATGCTGGCGCTGGACACGGTGGATGCGGTGTTCGTCGGCGCGGCGGACCTGTCGATGTCGATGGGGTCGACGCCGGCGTCACCGGACGTGCTCGACCTGATCGCCTCGGCGATCGCGGCCGCGCACGCCGCCGGGAAGAAGTGCGGGCTGGCCTTCGGCGGAGTGCCGGAGAAGGCCGCGCAGGCGGTCCGCGACGGCTGCGACTTCGTCCTGCTCAGCAACGACACGACGATGCTGGCCGACGCCGCGCGAACCCTCGTCACGGCGTTCCGGGACGCGACCGCATGACGCTGTCCTTGCCCCGCACGGCGTTGTCGATCGCCGAACTGGACGACCTCGACCACGACGGAGTGGTGCGGTTCGTGCGGGCACTCGAGGAGTACGGCCACCGGATGGTCTGGATCCCCGAGGTCGCCGGGCGGGAGGCGTTCACGACGGCGTCTCTGGTGCTCGCGTCGACGTCGACGTTGATCGTCGGCAACGGCGTCGCGCGGGCCCTCGAGCGGGTGCCGAAGTCGGCGGGGTCGGCCGCCCGGGACCTGGCGGCCGGCTACCCCGGGCGCTACGTGCTGGGGCTCGGCGTGAGCGGCGCGGTCCGTGAACGCGGGGTCGGACCGCTCCCGTTCCTGCGCGAGTACCTCGACGGCGTCGACAAGGTGGCGCACGGGGTACCGCGGGTCCTCGGCGCCTACTCGGCGGGGATCACGCGGCTCGCGGCCGAGCGCGCCGACGGGCTGCTCACGTTCCTCGTCACGCCGGAGCACACCCGCTGGGCGCGCGAAACGATCGGCGACCTCTTCCTGTCGGTGGTCCAGTGGGCGGTGGTCGGCCGCTCCCGGGCGGCGGCGCGGGAGGTCGCGCGCGATCGGCTCGCCTACTACCTGACGCTCCCCCACCAGATCGCGAAGCTGAAACGGCTCGGGTTCACCGACACCGACCTCGCGCCGCCGGGGTCCGACCGCCTGCTCGACGCGCTCGTCGCCTACGGCACCCCGGACCAGGTGCGCGAGGCGGTGCGGGCGCAGTACGACGCGGGCGCCACCCAGGTCGCGTTGAGCCTGGTCGGCCCGCTGGACGACGCGAAACTCGACGCCTACCGGGCGCTCGCACCCGAGGAGGATTGATGCGCACGGCCGAGAAAGTCATCATCACCACCGCCATCACGGGCTCGGTGAACATCCCGTCGCAGAGCCCCCACCTGCCCCTGTCGGCCGACGAGGTCGCCGACGCCGCCCTGGAAGCCATCGAGGCCGGGTCGGCCATCGTGCACCTGCACGCCCGGGAACCGGACGGGCGGCCGACGCCCGATCCCGACGTGTTCGAGAAGATCGTCGCGCGGATCACCGCGGAGACCGACGCGGTCATCAACATCACCACCGGCGGCGCGTCCTCGATGACGATGGACGAACGGCTCGCGGCCGCCTACCGGCTGCGGCCGGAGCTCGCGTCGATGAACATGGGGTCGATGAACTTCGTCTACTCCGGCATCGCCGACAAGGTGACGGAGTGGAAGCACGACTGGGAAAAGCCGTACGTGCTCAACACCTACTCGAAGCCGTTCGTGAACACCTTCGACAAGATCGAGCACACACTGCGGACGCTCGGCGAGTCCGGGACGCGGTTCGAGTACGAGTGCTACGACATCGGGCACCTGTACTCGCTGGCGTACTTCGTCGAGCTCGGCCTGGCGAAACCGCCGCTGCTGATCCAGGGCGTGTTCGGCGTCCTCGGCGGGATCGGCGCCGACCACGCGAACCTGGAGCACATGGTCCGGATCGCGGACAAGCTCTTCGGCGACGACTACGCGTTTTCGGCGTTCGCCGCCGGGCGCGACCAGATCGGCTTCGGCACGCACAGCGCGTGGCTCGGCGGGCACGTGCGGGTGGGCCTGGAAGACAGCCTGTGGATCGGCAAGGGAAAGCTCGCGGAGAGCAACGCCCAGCAGGTCCGGAAGATCCGGGCGGTGGTGGAGGATCTCGGCAAGCCCATCGCCACCCCGGCCGACGCCCGCGCGATGCTGGCACTGCGAGGAGGAGCGGCATGAGTCTGCTGACCGGCAAGGTGGTCCTGGTCGTCGGGGCCAGTTCGGGCATCGGCGCCGACGCGGCGCGGGTGTTCGCGTCCGACGGCGCGTCGGTGATGCTGGTGGCCCGGAACGAGGAGCCGTTGGCCAAGCTGGCCGCCGAGCTGTCCGACTACGACGTCGCGTACACGACCGGTGACGTGGCTTCGGCGTCCGATGTGGACGCTTTCGTGGCGGCGACGGTGACGCGGTTCGGCCGTCTCGACGGCGCGTTCAACAACGCGGCGATGGGCGGCGGCGGACGGCTCGACCAGGTGTCCGAAGCGGACTTCGACCGGATCATGGCGGTGAACGTCAAGGGCACGTGGCTGTGCCTGCGCGCGGAGGTCGCGGTGATGGAGCGCCAGGGCTCGGGCTCGATCGTCAACGTGAGCAGCATCGGCGGCCTGCGCGGGAGTTCGGGCATGGGCGCCTACCAGGCGACGAAGCACGCGGTGATCGGCCTGACCCGCACCGCGGCCCACGACTTCGGGCCACTGGGCATCCGCGTCAACGTGATCGCCCCGGGCCCGACGGAGACCCCGATGCTGGACGAGCTGCGCCGCACGATCCCGGGCGGCGTGGAGGCCCGGATAGCGGCGACGCCGTTGCGCAAGGCGGGCACGGGCGCGGAGGTCGGCTCGACGGCGGCGTTCCTGCTGAGCGACCGGGCGAGCCACCTGAGCGGAGTGGTCCTCCCGGTCGACGGCGGCTTCACGGCCTGAGCGGGTGGGGCGGCCGCGGCCGCCCCACCTCCTTGTCACGGATGGTCGCCCGTGGCGAGCGGCTTGGTCACCGACCGTCCACGTGGCACGCTTCCGGTGGAGGAGGCGGTGCCCATGGCCGTCCAGCCGAGCGGGCCGCGGCGGGCCGAGGTGCTCGCCGCGTTGTCGCTCGCCATCGATCTCGGGCTCGGGCAGCCCATGGAGCACATGCTGCGCTCCGCGCTGATCGCGACCCGGCTCGCCGAACGGCTCGGCCTGGACGAAGTGCAGCGCGGCACGACGTTCTACGCCACCCTCGTCGCCTGGATCGGCTGCCACGCCGACTCCCACGAGCTCGCCGGCTGGTTCGGCGACGACATCGCCTTCCGCTCCGCCACCTACCGCGTGAACTGGGCCGGCCTTCCGTTCCTGCGGCTGCTCGCGACGCACGCCGGGCGGGACCGCGCTCCGGTCGCGCGGGCCGTGGTGGCCGCCGCGTTCGTCGCCAGGGCGCGCGGCCGCCTCGCCGGGCTGATCCACTCCCACTGCACCTCCGCCGGACGCCTCGCCGACCGGCTGGGGCTGGGCCCGGACGTCGGCGCCGCGCTGGCCGGCACCTTCGAACGCTGGGACGGCAGCGGCCTGCCCACCGGCGCCCGCGGCGACGAGCTCCCGATCGAGGTGCGCGTCGTGCACCTCGCCGAGGTCGCCGAGGTGTACCTGCGCCGGGGCGGGGTCCCCGCCGCCGTCGCGATGGCCGAAGCACGCGGCGGCAGCCAGTTCGACCCGGCCGTCGTGACGGCGTTCACCGGCGCCGCGAGCGAGATCCTCGGCGGCCTGCTCGACGACGACGTCTGGACGGCCGCCCTGGAGCAGGCGCCCGACCGCGACCGGACGCTCACCGACACCGAACTGGACGACCTGCTGACCGCGATCGGCGACTTCGCCGACCTCAAGTGCCCGTTCGCCCTCGGCCACTCGCGCGGTGTCGCCGCCCTCGCCGCCGAGGCCGCCCGCGGCAGCGGCCTGCCCGAAGCGGACGTCCGGCTCGTCCGGCGGGCCGGGCTGGTGCACGACCTCGGCCGGATGGGCGTGCCCACGAGCATCTGGGAGAAGCGAGGCCCGCTGTCGGAGGCCGAGTGGGAACGGGTCCGGCTGCACCCGTACCTGACCGGCCGGATCCTGCGCCGCGTAAGGGGTCTGGAGCAGGTCGCCGTCATCGCCGCGGCGCACCACGAGCGGCTCGACGGCTCCGGCTACCCGCTCGGCGCGGCCGGCGCGGCACTGGCGCCGCACGCCCGGCTGCTCGCCGCCGCCGACGTCTACCACGCGCTGCGCGAACCGCGGCCGCACCGCCCGGCGCGCGACGCCGTCGACGCGGCCGAGATCCTGCGGCAGCAGGCGCGGGAGTCCCGGTTGGACGCGCACGCCGTCGACGCCGTCCTGCGGGCCGCCGGGCACGCGCGACGACGGCCGTCCCACCCCGCCGGGCTGACCGGCCGCGAGGTGGAGGTGCTGCGCCTGCTCGCCGGCGGCGGCTCGAACCGTGAGATCGCGCGGACGCTGTCGATCAGCGAGAAGACCGTCCGCAACCACGTCGAGCACATCTACGCCAAGGCCGGGGTGTCCAACCGGACCGGCGCCGGGCTGTTCGCGCTCGAGCACGGGATCAGCGGCCTCCCCGGAAGATGAGGCATCCGCCCCATGCGGCGACGGCCGGGCGCGAACGAGGCTGAGTCTCTCAAAAGCAGAGCCCCTCGAAAGGAGCTCACCATGCCCACCCGTGCCGTCATCAGCCTCACCACCGGACTCGAAGACCCCGAGAAGGTCACCGTCGCGTTCCTCGTCGCGGTCGGCGCCGCCGAACAGCACCGCGCGACCCTGATGTTCCTCACGAAGGAGGCGGTCCGGCTCGCGCTCGACGGCTTCGCCCAGGCCACGGCGTGCGAAGGCTGCCCACCGCTGGCCGACCTGGTCAAGCGCTACGAAGCCGCCGGCGGCCGCTTCCTGGTCTGTCCCATCTGCTTCACCGCCCGCCACCTCACCGACGACGGCCTCGTCGCCAACGCGTCCCTCGGCGGCACGGTGCCGATGTGGGAGTGGATCGGCGACGAGCCCGTCACGACGTTCAGCTACTGAAGCCATGACCACCGAAGGCGAACGGTTCGCCCGTGCCCTCGCGGCCCGCGACTCCGCCGCGCTGCGGGCCGTGCTGGCCGGCGAGGTCGACTTCGCCGCACTCACCCCGGGCCGCCACTGGACGGCCACGGACCCGGCGGAGATCGTCGACGACGTGATCTTCGGCCACTGGTTCGGTCCCGGCCGGACGATCCTCGAGCTGTGCTCGGTGACCACCGGCCGGGTCGCGGACCGCGGGCACGTCACCTACCGGCTGCGGGTCGAGCGCGACGGCGCCGACCACCTCGTCGAACAGCAGGCCTACTACACCGCGCGCGACGGCAAGATCGGCTGGCTGCGCGTCCTGTGCTCCGGGTACCGGCCGCTCGCCGGCTGAGACGCCCGTCACGTCGGCGTGGCTCACCGCGCCGGGGTGCCGTCCGCCTGCCATCCTGTGCCGTCAGGAAGACAGGCGGACGGAGGCACCCGTGGGCGTCATCAGCTGGATCGTGCTCGGACTCATCGCGGGTGTGATCGCGAAGGTCCTCATGCCGGGCAAGGACCCCGGCGGCTGCATCATCACGATCCTGCTCGGCATCGGCGGCGCCTTCGTCGGCGGCTGGGTCGGCAAGACCCTGTTCCACACCGACCTCGGCACCTTCTTCGACCTGCGCACGTGGGGCCTCGCGGTCCTCGGTGCGCTGATCATCCTGGTGATCTACCGGATGGCGTTCGGCCGGAGCCGCCGCGACTAGCCGCTAGTTCAGCGCCACGCCGTACGCGCTCAGCGCCTCGCCGACCGGCTGGAAGAACGACGTCCCGGAACCCTTGCCGGACGTGATGCCCAGGCCGACGCCGCCGGCGAACAGGCAGCCACCCGAGTCCCCCGGGTTGACCAGCGCGTTGGTCTGGATCAGCTGGGACACCGAGCCTTCGGCGTAGTTCACGGTCACGTTCGTCCGCGTGACCGAGCCCGACGTCAGGTGCGTGGTGCTGCCGCTCTTGCTGATTCGCTGGCCCACCGTCGCGGTGCCGGCGGAGCTGATCCGCTGCGTCGAGCCGTTCCACAGGGTGACCGCGCCGGGTGCGCTGCCGGTGTTGTTGCGGATCAGCCCGTAGTCGTTGCCCGGGAAGCTCGAACCCTGCGACGGCCCGACGTTCCACGTCGCCACCGCGCGCGTGCAGTGGCCGGCGTCGACGATGTAGTTCACGCCGCCGCGGTTGGTGTTGAAGCCGGCCGAACAGCGGGTGCCCCCGCCGGTGATGGCTTCGCCGTTGTAGATCGCGGCGTGCAGCTCACCCGCGATCCGCTCGACCCGGACGCGGTCGCCGAGCGCCGAAGCGGCTTTCAGCAAGGCGTCGGTGCCGCGCGCCGCGTCCGCCACGGTCAGCACGACCTGGTTGGTCTTCGGGTCGAGGCCGACCGACGTGTGGGCGACCGCGGGCAGCGCCTGCAAGGCGTCCTGGGCGCCGGCCAGTGCGGCACTCGAGTGCCTGACCACCCGGGCCTGCGCGCCGGCCGCGGTGACCCGGTCGGCGGCCGCCTGGTCAAGCACGTTCACGACGGGCTTCGCGGCCGCGTCGAGGTAACCGTCGGCGGCGCGGGCGCCGAGCGCGGCGGTGACCTGGTGCAGGGTCTCGACGCTCGCCGCCTGCGTCCGCAGGACCGCGACGGCGGCGGACTCGCTGATCCCGGCGTCCGCCGCGAGGGAGGCGACCGCGTCGCGCTGCACGTCGGGGGCGTAGCCGTCGATGGTGACGGCGGTGGCCGGGCTCGTCAGGAAGCCGGCGACCGCGGCGGCGGCCACCAGGGTCGTGGCGGAGCGGGCGAGCAAGTGTCTGGTGCGCATGCCGGTACTCGCTTTCACGGGGCTCGTTTTCACGACAGAGCCGGCGCGAGGGATGGCCGCGCCGGTCGCGGTGGGTGTTCCGGTGCGCGCGAGCGTGACCCGCGGCCGGGGCCGGGGGTACCGACTTTCGTCGTACAGGACAAAAGATAGGTATTGGACAATTCGCCCCGCGCACAGTAACCGGACAGCACCGTGCCGGACCGCGATTCCTCATGCGAACACCGGCGCGAGGTCCGCGTAGACGCGGAAGTCGGCGATCAGGCCGTCGGCGCCCACGCGCCAGATGGAGAGCGCCGCCAGCGTCACGCGCTGGTCGTCGAGCCGGGTGCAGGTCACGTCGATGACCGCGATGGCGGTGTCGCCGACCGTCCACTCGCGACGGACGTGGTGGCTCAACCCCTTGACGGTGGCGAAGAAAGCCGCGTTGCCCGCCTCGATCGCGGCCCGGCCGTACATCGGGGCGCCGTCGCCGAACACCATCGTGGCGTCCTCGGCGAACCTCGCCCCGACCGCCTGCCGGTCGGCCATGGGGAACAGTTCCGACGCGCTGACCACCGCGGGTCCCTCCCTCGTCCTCCCTCCGAAGCTACGGACCGCCGGAACCGGTGCCCATACCGAAAACAGGGGGTATCGCCGTCACGCGCGGGTGGCCGGCCACGCCAGGTCGTCGATGGTCAGGAACGGTTCGCCCGCCACCGCCGCCGGCGTGATCCCGGTGAACGCCCGGACCTCGCGGTGCAGGTGGGACTGGTCGGCGAAACCGGCGTCGGCGGCGACGCGGGCGACGTCCTGGCCCGCGACCAGGCGGTGGACGGCGTGGTCGAAGCGGACCAGCCGCGCCGCGCGCTTGGGCGGGAGGCCGGTCTGCGCGTGGAACCGCGCCCACAGGCGCTTGCGGCTCCAGCCGACTTCGGCGGCCAGCCGCTCCACCCGGACCCGGCCGCGGGTCCGGACCAGCCGGCCCCACGCCCAGGCGACCTCGGGGTCGACCGCCGGTCCCGCCTCGGCGCGGCGGGCGAAGACCGCGTCCGTCAGCGCGAACCGCTCTTCCCACGAGGACGTCTCGCTCAGGCGCTCGGCGAGCCGGGCCGCCTCCCGGCCCCACAAGTCGTCCAGAGCCACGAAGGCACCGCTCAGCTCGTCCGGGCGGACGCCGAGGACCCGGCCCGCGACCACCGGCGGCAGGCGGACCTGCACGCAGGCGAAGTCCACCGCCCGGACCAGCCGGGCCGGGCCGAACCCGAGCCCCGCGACGACACTCCCCCGCCCGGCCGCGCCGGAAAGGACGACGGAACCGGGACCGAAGACCAGGGCGACGGTCACGGCCGGCGGCGGGATCAGCCGGAGCCCGGCCGGGGTGCGGCCGCGGTCGGCGAACCCGGCCATCGTGACCCCGGGCAGCCGGCCGGGCGACGCCGGGAGCGCGACGTCCCAGAGTGCTTCTTCGTCCGGCCCCATGGATCCCAAGCTACGCGGAACATTCGTCCAAGCCACCGGCCTCCCCGACCGGCGAGAGTCGGCGCATGACGAACCTCCACGTGACCGACGACGGCCCCCGCGACGCCCCGGTCCTCCTCCTGGTCCACGGGTCCGCGTCCTCGGTCCGCTCGTGGGACGAGCTGCTCCCCCGGCTGACCGGCACCCACCGCGTGGTCCGGGTCGACCTGCTCGGCCACGGGCGCTCGCCGAAGCCGGACGACGCCGCGTACGGCGTCCCCGAGCAGGCCGGGCGGGCCGGCGCGGAGCTGGACCGGCTCGGTGTCGGGCCCGCCGTGGTCGTGGGCCACTCCAGTGGCGGCCTCGTCGCCACCGCGCTCGCCGAGCAGTGGCCCGCCCTGGTTTCCGCGCTCGTGCTGGTGAACTGCGGGCCGAGCCTGGACACCTACACCGGCCCGCAGGTCGGGTTCGACGCCGGGCAGTGGGACCGGCTGACCGACGAGCAGATCCGGCAGGCCATGAGCTCGGCCTTCAGCCGCCCCGGCTACGAAGCTTCCGCGTCGCTCGTGGACGACGTGCGCGGGATGACCTTCACCTCGTTCACCGAGAGCCAGCGGGGCAGCGTCGAATACCTGGCGCGGCAGGCGATCCCGGACCGGCTGCGCGCGCTCGGCACGCCGGTGCTGGTGCTCTTCGGCGAGGAGGACCGGCGGTGGCGGCCCTCGGACGCCCTCGCGGCCTACCGCGCGGTGCCGGGCGCGCGGGTCGTGCCGCTGCCCGGCGTCGGTCACTCGCCGATGCTGGAAGACCCGCCGCGGACCGCCGAAGCGCTGCTGGCCTTCACCGCGTCGCCCACGCTGAACAGTGGCCGAATCAGTCGGTCGAGAGGGAGATCTCGGTCGACTTGATCAGCGCGACCACCGGGGTCCCCGCTTCGAGCCCCAGCTCGGCCACGGCTTCCCGGGTGATCGACGCGGTGAGCTCACCGCCGTCGACGGCGACCTTCACCGCCGCCATCGCACCCCCGGTCGCGACGGCGGTCACCCGGCCGGGCAGCTGGTTGCGGATGCTGATGCCGGTCACCGGGCCGGTGGCCAGCGACACCTCGGTCGACTTGACCAGTGCGCGCACGGCCGTCCCTTCGGCGAGGCCGAGGTCCTCGACGGCCTCGCGGGTGACGGCGGCGGTGATCTCCTGCCCACCGGACAGGCGGGTCTTGACGGTCGCCATCACCTCGCCCGGCGTCACGGCGGAAACCGTCCCGTCGAGCTGGTTGCGGATGCTCAGAGCCATGGCGGGACCCTAGCCGCGCGCCCGAACCGGCGCACTTCGCCGGGTCACCGGAACGGGTCAGCTCACGGCGAGCTCGGCCCAGACGGTCTTGCCGGCGTCGTGCTGCCACTGTCCCCACCGCCGGCTGCACGCGTCGACCAGCAGCAGGCCCCGCCCGCCGTCGAGGTCCGGCCGCCGCGGCCGCGCCGGGTGCCGGCTGGCGTCGGTGACCTCGACCCGCACGTGGCCGGAGTCCCGGGCGAGCCGGACCCGGACCGGGCGGGCACCGTGGCACAGGGCGTTGGACACCAGTTCGTCGAGCACCTGCACCGCGTCGGCGAGGCTGTCCGGCGCCAAGCCGGCCAGCAGGTCCTGGGCCCACGCCCGGACCTGCGCCTGCTGGTCCGCACCCGTGCCGAGCTCGCGCGTCGGGATCGTCTTCACACTCCTTCGAAACCTTGGTGTCTTACCCACTTCCGGCAGTGGGCAAACAAGTCACGGCTCGGCCCACGCGGCCGGTGCCCGGGTGGCAGGATGTGCCCGGTGAGCATGCGCACCAGGAACAACGTGGTCGTGACCGGGCGCGAATCCGGGCCCACGGTCCTGCTCGCCCACGGTTTCGGCTGCGACCAGAACCTGTGGCGCCTCGTCGTTCCCGACCTGGCCGAGCGGTACCGCGTGGTGCTGTTCGACCACACCGGCGCCGGGCAGTCCGACCTGTCCGCCTGGACCCCGGAGCGCTACGGCTCGCTCGACGGGTACGCCGACGACGTCCTGGCGCTGTGCCACGAACTGGACCTGCGGGACGTCGTGCTCGTGGGCCACTCGGTCAGCGCGATGATCGCGGTGCTGGCCGCCAACCGCGAGCCGGACCGGTTCGCGAAGCTGGTGCTGCTGACGCCGTCCCCGTGCTACCTCGACGACGAGGACTACCGCGGCGGGTTCAGCCGCGAGGACATCGACGAGCTCCTCGAAGCGCTGGAGTCGAACTACCTCGGCTGGTCGGCGGCGATGGCGCCGGTGATCATGGGCACCCCGGACCGCCCGGAGCTGGGCGAAGAGCTGACGAACAGCTTCTGCCGCACCGATCCCGCGATCGCGCGCGTCTTCGCGCGGGCGACGTTCCTCTCCGACAACCGCGCCGACCTGGCGAAGGTTTCCGTGCCGACGCTGGTCCTCGACTGCGCGAGCGACGCCATCGCGCCGCCGGAGGTCGGGCGGTTCACCCACGAGCGGATCGCGGGCAGCCGGCTGGTGACGCTCGACGCGATCGGGCACTGCCCGCAGCTGAGCGCCCCCGAAGCCACCGCGGCCGCGATCACCGCGTTTGTGAGCGGCCCATGATGTGCGAAGCCGGCCAGAGCGACCGGGAGAAGGCCGGTCCGGCGTTTTCGGCGTTGCTGGAGGACAGCGCGGAGGACCTCTACGAAAACGCTCCCTGCGGGTACCTTTCGACGCTGCTGGACGGCACGATCGCGAAGATCAACGCGACGCTGCTCGGCTGGCTGGGTCTCGACCGCGACGAAGTCGTCGGGCGCCGCCGGTTCTCCGACCTGCTCACCGTCGGCGGCCGGCTGTACCACGAGACGCACTTCGCGCCGCTGCTGCGCATGCAGGGCGAGCTCGGCGGCGTCGCCTTCGAGATGAAGACGGCGAGCGGCGGCCGGCTGCCGGTGCTGGTGACCTCGACGGTCAAGACCGGCTCCGAGGGCGAGGCGCAGCTGATCCGCACCACGGTGTTCGACGCGAGCGACCGGCGCGCCTACGAACGGGAACTGCTGCGGGCGCGCGACGAAGCCGAGCGCGAACGCGACCGGGTCCAGCGGCTGGCGAGAACGCTGCAGCAGACGCTGCTGCCGCCCGCACTGGCCGAAGTGCCCGGGATGCAGGTGGCCGCGTACTACCACCCCGCGTCGGCCGACCAGGTGGGCGGCGACTTCTACGACCTGTTCCCGGTCACCGGCGACACGTGGGGGTTCTTCCTCGGCGACGTCTCGGGCAAGGGCGCCGCGGCCGCGGTGGTGACGTCGCTGGCGCGCTACACGCTGCGGGCGGCCGCGGTCCACGACCCGGACCCGACCGTCGCGCTCGGCACCCTCAACACGGTGCTGAACCGGCAGTTCCACGGCACCGACCCGCGCTACTGCACCGTCGTCCACGGCCGCATCCGCCCGCACGGCGCCAGCGCGACGGTCACCCTGGCCGGCGGCGGCCACCCGCCGGCGCTGCTGATCCGGGCCGACGGGACGGCGACGTTCCTGACGATCCGGGGCGGCCAGCTGGTCGGCGCCCTGCCCGGCGCGCGGTTCACCGCCGTCGACGTGCGCCTGGAGCCCGGGGATACCGTGCTCCTCTACACCGACGGGCTGACCGAAGCCCGCACGCACGGCCGCACTCGCTACAGCGAGGAGCAGCTGCGCACCGATCTGACCGGCCTGGCCCCGACCACCGCCCCGGCGGTGATCGAGGCGGTCACCGCCCTGCTGGCCGGCTTCGGGGACGGTGTCGAGGACGACACCGCCCTGCTGGCGTTCAGCATCCCGCTGCCCGGAGGCGACAAGCCATGACGAGCCCGTTCTCGACCTCGACCGACCCGGCGGCCACCGGCCCGATCCTGACCGTCCGCGGAGAGCTCGACGTGGCCACCGCGCCCCGGCTCCGCGCCCGCATCGCGGAGCTCACACCGACGGCCGGGCAGCTGCTGGTCGTGGACCTGGCGGGCGTGACTTTCTGCGACTCCAGCGGGATTTCGGCCCTGATCGCGGCCCGGAACGTGGCCGAGGCGGCCGAGGCGAAGATCGCGCTGGTCGCCGTGCCGGCCCGGCTCACGCGCACGCTGGCGCTGACCGGGCTGGCCGACTTCTTCCCGACCTACCCGACAGCCGGGGAAGCCGTCTCCGCCCACGGCTGACGGGTTTCTCGTCAGAGGCAGGGCGGCCGGTAGCCGTCGATGCGCAGACCGCGGAACTCGAGCCGGTTGGGCGTCTTGCCGACGAAGACCAGCCCGCGCGCCTCGGTCAGCGCGGAGGCGAACGAGTACGCGGGGGTGCCCAGCTCCGGCAGCGACGTCCAGTCCCGAGGCTTGAAGCTGAAGAACTTCGTGACGAGCTTCCCGCGGGTCGAGGGCACCAGCGTGAGCCACTTGTCGCCGCCGCTCCAGTGGGACGCCGGGCGCAGCTGGACGTACAGGTCGTCGGTCGCGCGGTAGGTCAGCCAGAAGCCGGCCGAGTGCGAGAGATCGGCCTGCGCCTCGAACTGGTTGCCGAGCCACACGACGGCCACGTGCCACTCGACGCCGACGAACTCCACCTTCGCCGTGTACCGGTGTCCGTCGGGGACGAGAAGGCTCCCGGTGGGCGGGACGGTGGCGCCCTCACCGCTCGCGAGCCACTGCTGCAGCCGGTCGATCGACGGCGTCGAGCACTCGCAGCCGGGCCGCGGCGAGGCGTTCGCAGGCGGGCTGACCAGGGAAAACACGAGGAGGGATGCGAAGATCGCGAGCGTCCGGACGAAGGCGAGGCGCATGCCGGGAAGCTACCAGACCGGGTGTGCCCCGCGTCACGGAATGCGAGTGGATCTCGGGCGCTACAGAGGGTAGGAACCGTACGAATCCCTAGGGAGGGCCATGTCCGCCACCACCACACCCGAAGAAGCCCCCGTGGTCCCGGTGCTCGACGACTTCGACTTCGAGCTCACCGACGGCGCGGCCTGCCGCATCGACGACCCGGACTGCGAAGCCTGCCAGTGAGTCCCGGCGCCCCGGTGCGGGTCGCACCGGGGCGCCGGCTCGGTGTCGCAGCTGCCGGCGTGAGCTGATCCCGACGTTCTCGAAGATCTTGCGCAGGTGCCTTCCTTGGCGAGACAGGCGACCCGCAGCACGAGCGCCCGGCCCGCCCGCGCGTCGGCGGGCAGCCGAGTCGAGCACCGTGCGTTCGTCCTCCCGGCCGAGCGGCCGCGGCCCGTTACCCGGCCCCGGGGGACCACCAGGGTGACTCCCGGGTACGAACGGGCCGGTTCCGCGCGAGAGTGGTCTCGAGCGGTCCGCTCGCCCCACGAAGGAGTTCCGATCATGGACATGAAGCTGGAAGTCGTGGTCCTGCCCGTCGCCGTCGCCGACCGGACCAAACGCTTCTACAAAGCTCTCGGCTGGCGCGAAGACGCCGACATCGCCTTCGGCACCTCCCGGATCGTGCAGCTCACCCCGCCGGGATCGCCGGCGTCGGTCCACTTCGGCACCGGCATCACCGACGCCGCCCCCGGCTCGGTCCGCAGCACCTACCTCGTCGTCGAGGACATCGACGCCGCCCGCAAAGAACTCACCGGCGCTGGTGTCGATGTCAGCGACGTCTTCCACCGCGACGACACCGGCGCGTTCGCCCCGGGCATCCACCCCGACCGCGGCACCTACTCCTCGTTCGCCTCCTTCAGCGACCCCGACGGCAACACCTGGCTGCTGCAGGAGATCACCACCCGCTTCCCCGGCCGCGTCGACGGCGTGACCTACAGCTCGACGCAGAAGCTCGAGACGGCACTGCGTGAAGCCGCCGCCGCGCACGGCGAGCACGAGAAGGAAACCGGGGAGTACGACGAGCAATGGCCCGTCTGGTACGCCCAGTACATGGCCGACCACGCCTGAGCCCGGCGCGGCTCAGTCCTGGTAGCCGGCCCAGGCCACCTGGACGAAGCCGCGGACAAGCGGGCTCCGACCGGCCTTGGGCCACGCCACGACGAGGTCACTCGGCGGCCGGTCCGCCAGCGGGACGACGACCAGGCCGGCCGGCAGGGGCTGGTCGAGCGGGGCGAGCGCCGTGGTTCCGTTCCACAGCACCGCCTGCAGGCATTCCTGGACGGTCCGCAGCACCGGCGCCGCGTCCTCGGGCGCGCCGCCGGTCCAGTAGGCCGTCCACACGGGATCGGTCCCGTCGGGCAGCCGCACCCAGCGGCGGCCCGCCAGGTCCGACGCCGGGACCGAGGCGCGGCGGGCGAGCGGGTCGTCGTCCCGCAGCACCACCCCGACCGGGACGGAGCGGAGTACCTGCGTGCCGATTCCCTTGCTGTCGAAGGGGGTTCGCGTCAAGGCGACGTCGACGAGGCCGGCGCGCAGGCCCGCCGTCGGGTCGCCGAGATCGGCTTCGTGGACGCGGACGTCGACGTGCGGGTGGCGCTCCCGGAACAGCGGGACCAGCCGGCCGCCGACGTGTTCGGCGGCGTCGGCGAGGGTGCCGACGGTCAGCGTCGCCGCACCGGCCGCGGCGGTCACCCGGCCGCGGATCCGGTCGGCCTGCTTCAGGAGCGCGTCCGCTTCGCCGTAGAGCGCGGTGCCGGCGGCGGTGAGCGTGACGCCCTTGGGGGTGCGCTCGAACAGGGCCGCGCCGAGCTCGTCCTCCAGCTGCCGGATCGCCCGGCTGAGCGGCGGCTGCGTCATGTGCAGGCGGCTCGCGGCCCGGCCGACGTGCCGCTCGTCGGCCACCGCGACGAAGTACCGCAGGGCGCGCAGATCCACCTCGACACGATACCCGTGCGGTATCCGAGTCGACCGAGCCGGACTTGGACTCCCCCGCACCCGGCGGACGACGATCGCCGGTATGGACCTGGACATCTGCTGCTACGAGTACGACACGACGAGGGCGCTGTTCGACCGGACGGACGTCAAGGTAGCGACCGCCGCGACGCTCCCGGAGATCTTCGAAAGGGTGATCGGCGGGCACGAGTTCGACGTCGGCGAGCTGGGCCTGACGTTCTACCTCCGGCTCTTGGAGTCCGGCCTACCGTACGTCGCGCTGCCGATCTTCCCCAACCGGGTGTTCCGGCACTCGTGCGTCTTCGTCAACACCCGCTCCGGGATCACCGGACCGGGTGACCTCGTCGGCCGCACGATCGGCGAGTTCGGTACCTACGGCCAGGATTCGGGCGTGTGGGCCAAGGGAATCCTGAGCGACGAGTACGGCTTCGACCCCGCGCGCAACCGATGGGTGATCGGCGGGCTCGACCACCCGTCGGCGCCGTTCGGCTTCATCCCGCACCCGCACCCGGACGACGTGCCGGTCACCCCGACCGACCGCGCGCTGAGCGACCTGCTGGCGACGGGCGAGATCGACGCGTTGTTCTCGGCGAACGTCCCGCGGTGCGTGCTGGACGGCGCCCCGGACGTGACGCGGCTGTTCCCCGACTTCGAGCCCGTGGAGCGCGACTACCACCGGCGCACGGGGATCTTCCCGATCATGCACGCGGTGGTGATCCGCCGAGAGTTGCTGGACCGCGCCGGCGACGTCTACCGGCTGTTCTCGGAGGCGGCGGCCTCGGCCGCGGACCGCTACCGGCGCGATCGCCGGCTGTACCAGGTCCCGACGATGGTGCCGTGGATGAATTCGCTGGTGGAGCGCAACGAAGCGCAGTTCGGGCCGGACTGGTGGCCGTACGGGATTGCGGCCAATCGGGCGACGCTGGAGACGTACCTGCGTTACCACTACGAGCAGGGCTTGTCGTCGCGGTTGTGGGCGGTCGAGGAGGTGTTCGCGTTGCTCGACACGTGAGTTCTTGTCGGTGGTGCGAGGTAGCGTCCGGCGCATGGCACTTTCGACGGAGGAACGCGAGCAGTTCTTGGCCGAGCCCCTCATCGGAGCACTGTCGGTGACCGAGCGCCCGGACCGGGCACCCCTGACGGTGCCGTTGTGGTACCAGTACACCCCGGGCGGCGAGCTGTGGCTGCGAACGTTGCCGGGGTCGCGCAAGATGAAGGCGATCGATGCGGCGGGGCGGTTCAGCTTGATGGTGCAGCGGACCTCGCCGACGGTCCGGTATGTGTCGGTGGAGGGGCCGGTGACGCGGACGGAGCCGGATTCTCCGGAGCGGGCTTGGGAAATGGCGGCTCGGTATTTGCCGGAGGAGAAGGTGGCGGGGTATCTGGAGTTCGAGCGGACTCAGATCGGGGAGCATGTTGCCGTGTTCTTACGGCCTGAGCATTGGCTTTCGCTGGGCATGGGGGCGGTTTGAGTGTTCGGTGTCCACTTCGGACTGATGAGGTGGGTGAAGGCGGGCTCGGTTGAGCGGTGAGTCGCTGGCGAAGCAGCCACGGCGCCCGGCAGCAGCGAGGGCGGGGAGCCGCCGGCGAAGCCTCGGTCCCGCCCCAACACCCAAGGAGACCGGTCGTGAACCGTTCACCGGCAGGGGCGCCGACAAGCTCGCTGCGGCAGCGGCCCAACGAGGCCGGGCCGCTGCCGCAGGGATGAGTCGCCGGCGAGGGCACTTCACTCGCAGCAGCGGAGGGGCCCAGTGCACCCGGCCGCCACGGGGAGCTGTGTCAGGCGTCAGCGGCGGCGAGTGCTGATCTGTCGGCGAAGCCTTCACCGGCAGGGGCGCCGGCAAAGCTCGCTCTGGCAGCGACCCAACGAGGCCGGGTCGCCGCCGCAGGGGTGAGTCGCCAGCGAGGGCACTTCACTCGCAGCAGCGGCGGGCCCACTGCACCCGGCCGCCACGGGGCTGCGCTGAACACCCCACAGCGCCCGGGCGTGAGTCGTCGGCCAGACCGTTCATCGGCAGCGGTGCCGGCGCAGCCTCTTCACTCGCAGCGGCCAAGCGCACCCAGCCGCCACGGCGAGCTGTCGAGCGCCATCGGCGACCGGCGGTGAGCCGTCGGCCGAGCCCCCCCCCACCCCCCCACCGGCAGCGCCGAAGCGAGCCCGGCCACAGAGACCGGTCGTGAACCGTCGGCCAAATCCGTTCACCAGCAGGGGCGCCGGCGAAGCCCTCTCACCGGCAGCGAAGCGCGCCCGGCCGCAGCGAGCCCGCCCGGTAGCGCTCAGTAACCACCCAGCTCTCAGTGGTAAGGCGCCTCACGCGGTGCCTGCCGCGCCCGTGGTGGCTGGCCTCGCGGCACCTGGGGCCGCGGTGCCTGCCCACGTGGCACCTGTGCCCGTGGCACCTGCCCGCGCGGGACCTGTGGCCGCTGCGGAGGCGGCCCCTGGCGTCGCACCGGGGGACGCACCGCCGCCGGACGAGGGGCTCGCTCGCGACTCTCCGGCTCGGGAGCCGCCGCTCGGGATGGGCGGTTGGCCCACGAGTCGAACAGCACGATCAGCGCCGCGAATGCCGCGCAGCCCAGACCCAGTGCCACGTTGACCAGCGACCCGATGATGCCGGCCACCAGCAGCACCGGCAGCACCGCCATCAGGCAGTACGGGTCGATCCTGCCGAACTTCGGGCGGGGCGGCCCCTCCCGGGGACTCACCGCGCGACCTCCACTTTCCCTCGCGCCATGGTCGCAGTATGCAACCCCCGGCCCGAACCGGCCACCATCAGCCTTCAGAAACTCGGACAAAGCGCCTGAATCACAGCTCAGACGCCCGCAATGCCGTCTCGACTTCGCCACCCGTCAACCGCCGGGGGCCGACGTAGTACAGGACCGATCCCGCCGCCAGCTCCGCATCCCAGCCCGGGTTCACCACCAGCTCTTCCCCGGCCCTCGCGGCCAGCACCGTCGCGCCGTACGCGCGCCCGAGGGCCACCCGGCAGCGGGATGCCGGGAGCCGGCCGAGGGACTTCGGGAGCGTCACCGAGAACGTGTCCGCTCCACCGGCTGTCATCAGCTCCGCGTAGACCTCGGCGATCCCCGGGGACGTCAGCTCCTCGGTCACCATCCGGGGCGTGTGCCACTGCACGCAGCGGATCCGCGGGTCCACGTACCGCAGCAGCTCGGCCCGCTCGAGGTCGCGCAGCGTGACCACGACGTGTGACGCCGGGCTCGCGTGGTCCACCGTGACCGCGACGGCCAGCGCCTCGTTGTCGTCGGCCATGTCGACCAGGACGGCCGCCGCGCGCGGTAGGCCCGCCCGCTCCAGCACCTCGGCGGCCGTCGGCTCGCCGCGGACGAACTCCACCGGCTGCCCCGGCATCGGGTGGGCCGGCACCTCCGCGCAGAGCACCAGCCCGGTCACGCCGTCGGCGAGCAGCTGGGCCACGATCCGCTCGGTGCGCCCGGCCGCGTACCCGATCAGCACCGTGTGCCCGGTCGCGCGCACCGCCTCCGTCCCCTGCATCCGCCGTCCCTTCGCCTGTTCCAGCACCGAAGCGAGCTTCGTGAACACCGTCGTGAGCGTGGCGAGCCCGCCGGCGATGACGTACGCGCCCACGAAGTGGCCGGCGAGCGTCTCCGGCGAGAAGTCGCCGTAGCCGACCGTGGTCGTCGTGACGACGAAGTACCACCAGTAGTTGCCGGGCCGCACCAGCTCGCTGCCGGCCGGCTCGGCCAGCGCCATCAGCGGCCAGCTCGTCGCGAACACGACCACCACGACGGCGGCCGGCAGGAGCCAGCCCCGGTTCGGCGCCCAGCGCGCGAACCACCGCGAGAGGAAGAACGTCACCGGTCCTCCTCGCTGCACACGATCATGGGTCCCGACACCCGATCACACGGTGCTACCAGGCACAACGGTCTTTACCGGACCGTGACGGCGGCCCGCGCCGCCGGACAGAAACGGACAGGATCGCCGCGTTCCCAGGGAAAAGTCGGCATTCCGTGGTGCAATGACGCCGGTCCCCCGGCGCCGGAAGAGGTACGCGCATGAGGAAACGGGTCCGTTCGACGCTCTTGGCCGTGGCCGTCGCGGGTGGGGTGATCGCCGGTCCGGCGGCCGCCAGCCCGGCCCCGCCGCGGCTCGAGTTCGCGAACCCCGCCAGCCAGGCCCTGTTCGGCACCGCCTACCAAGCGGCGCTCGACAACCTGTTGCGCACCAACACGATCGGCTACGACCCGAAGTACGACAAGAGCGACCTGCTCGACCCCGCCACCGGCCTCGTCCGCGCGGGCGGCGGGTACAACCAGCCCTGGACGCGGGACGCCTCGATCAACAGCTGGAACGCGACCAGCCTGCTCTCCCCCGCCCTGGCGGAAAACACGCTGTGGGCGGTCGTCGACAAGGACGCCGGCGGCGCCCTGCGCGTGCAGCAGGACGACCAGCAGTGGGACCAGGTCGTCTGGGCGACCGCCGCGTGGCACCACTACCTCGTCACCGGCGACGGCGCGTTCCTCGAAAACGCCTACCGCGCAACGGCGAACACGCTGGCCATCCGCGAACACGCGGCCACGGCCGGCTTCAACGCGACGTACGGGCTGTTCACCGGCGCGTCCTTCTTCAACGACGGCATCGCCGGCTACCCCGCGCCGCCCGCCGACGCCACCGAGTCGGTGAGCACCGGGAGCATGCCGTGGCCGGGCGTGGCGAGCGGGATGTACCTGAGCACCAACGAGGTCTACTACGCCGCGTACGTCAACGCCGCGAACATGGCGGAGAAGCTCGGCCGGCCCGCCGCGGAGGCCGCCGGCTACCGCGCCAAGGCGAACGCGCTGAAGACCGCGATCAACCAGCGCTTCTGGAACGCGACGACCGGCCTGTACGACTACCAGCTCCTCGCCGACGGCACCCGCGGCGCCTACCAGGAAGGCACCGGACTGGCGTTCGCCCTGCTCTTCGGCGTCGCGAACCCGGCCCAGGCCCGGTCGATCGTCGCCCGCGCCCAGGAAATGCCCTGGGGCATGCCCGACACCTACCCGAACTGGGCCCGCTACTCCGACGCGCAACCGGGCCGGCACAACGCGATCGTCTGGCCGTTGGTCCAGGGCCTGTGGGCCAAAGCGCTGGCCGGGCAGGGAAACCAGAGCGCCTTCGCAGCCGAGACCGCGCGCCTGGCCAAGCTCGCGGACAACAACAGCGGGTTCTGGGAGATCTACAACGGCCACACCGGCGTCGTGGACGGCGGCTACCAGCGGCTCGGCGACACCGTGAAGTTCCACTGGGGCTCCGAACCCGACCAGACCTGGTCGGCGACCGCGTTCCTCGACATGATCCACACCGGCCTGTTCGGGCTGACGTTCACCGATCGCGGCCTGACGTTCGCGCCCGATCTCCCCGCCGGCTGGGGTGACGTCACCCTCCGGAACCTCAGCTACCGCAACGCGAACCTCACGATCGCGCTGCGCGGCGCGGGCACCCAGGTCGGCTCGTTCACGATCGACGGCCGGCCCGCGCCGGGCAACGCCGTCCCGGCCACGCTGAGCGGGAGCCACACCATCGCGATCACGCTGACCGGCGCGGCCGCCGGCGACCGCGACGGCGACCACGTACCCGACGCGGCCGACCGCTGCGCCGACACCGCGGGCACCGTCGACGGCTGCCCGGCCCCGGGTCACCTCGAAGCGGAGGACGCCGTCAACACCGGCGGCGTGAAGACGAACGTGAACCACACCGGCTACTCCGGCCGCGCGTTCCTCGACGGGCTCTGGGCGCAGGGCGCGGCGTCGTCGTTCACGCTGCACCGCACGTCGAGCGGTTCGGCGTCGGCCGCGATCACCGTGCGCTACGCCAACGCCAACAGCGACACCCGCACGATGACGCTGTCGGTGGACGGCCGCCCGCTGCGGCAGGTGAGCTTCCCGAAGGTCTCCGACAGCTGGGACGCGTGGGGGACGACGACGTTCGCCGACGTCCCGCTCAGCGGCCGCGACCCGGTGGTCACGCTGTCGTACGCCGCGGGTGACACCGGGTCGATCAACCTCGACTGGCTGGCCGCCGGCTGAGGTCGTCACCCGAACCGGTGAACCCGCTGTCCGGCCGTCATAGCCGCGGCGGAGGGGCCCTCTTCTTGTTCGTTCGCGGTGGCCGGGCGGCACGCCCCCCGACCGGCCGGCCACCGCGCACACGCACCCGCGCCCCGCATACTGGAGCGGTGAGCGAACCGATCCCGCTGTTCCCGGTCACCCGCGTCGATCCCGAGCGCTTCGCGGCCGCGCAGCACCGCCTCTTCACCGGGATGCGGCTGCGGATCGGCCGGTCCGGCGTCGCGCACCGGGTCGCGTGGGTGCCGTGGCTCGACGACCTGACCCTGCCCGCGCCGGCCTGTCACCAGGGCTGGTCGGGGCTCGGCGCGGCGGGCGAGATCACCCCGGTCGACCTGCCGGTCACCTGCCGCAAGTGCCTGCGCCTGGGCGGCGAACCGGAGGATCCGGCCCAGCACACCCTGTTCGCGCTGCCGGAGCCGCGCTGAGCGGTTAAGCCGGGACCGGCCGGGTACCTCGACCGGATGACGGAGCACCGAGAGCCCGGCGAGCCGGTCCGGCAGTTCACCGCCGACCTGGTCGGGGCCGCGATGGCCGGGACGTACGACGAGGTCGCCGACGCGCTGGGCGTGCTCTCCCGCGCCGGTTCACCGCACGTCCACACCGAGGTCGCCGGCGAGCTAGTCGGCCGGTGCGCGGCCGCGGTCCGCGCCCGCAAGCGGCCCGGTCCCGGGGCGGTCTTCACGATCGCGGTGGCGGACGACCGGGCGCTGCCGGTCGACGTCGACCGGCTGCCGCCCGGGCCCCTGGCCGCGCTGCGTGCCCTGCTCGCCGACCTCGGCGACGATCAGGCGAGCCGGGACATCCAGGTGGAGCTGGCCACGCGCGGGCACCCGGACGACGTCGTCGCCGTGGTCATCCACCTGCTCGTGTGGCTCGTCGAGCTGTCGGACAGCTCCACGGCGACGCTCCCGTCGTTGAGCTGCTTCACGCCCTGATCTCTTCGTCGATCAGCAGGCCGGGGTCGAACCGCATGCCGGCGAAGTGGCCGGCCAGCTCTAGGGACAGCACGCCGTGCAGGCGCGTCCAGAACGACAACGCGCGGTGCAGCACCGCGGCCGGTGCCGGGTGGTCGCCGGCCCACTCGCGGTGATCGGCCAGGTGGGCGTCGAACGGTGACGCCGTCGCCTCGGCCGGCCGCGCGCCGCAGGCTTCGATGAGCACCGCCATCACCTCGTGCGAGATCGCGGTCGTGTCGCCGGGCGCGTGGTAGCCGGGGACGGGTGTGCCGTAGATCAGGAAGTACCGCTGGGGGTCCGCGCGCGCCCAGTCCCGGATGACGTGCGCCAGCCCGGCCAGGTCCGCTCCGCCGTCGTGGGCCGCGCGGACGGTGTCGGCGATGCTCCGGTACGCGTCGCGGATGAGCGCGGTGATCAGCTCGTCCCGGCTCGCGAAGTACCGGTAGAGCGCGGGCCCGCTCATCCCGAGCCGCTTGGCGATGGCGTTGAGCGACAGCGCCGGCACGCCCGCCTCGGCGATCTGCTCCCACGCGTGCTGCTTGATCTCCGCGCGCACCTGCGCCCGGTAGCGCTCGCGTGAGCTCGGCCCCGCGTCCGTCATGAGCGGCTCCTTCCCGTTGGTTAGAGGCTATCACTTTTCTTATTGACACTAAGCGCGTTGTGGTTATAGCTTCTAACTACAGCAACAGCTACTAACGAACGAGGACAGCCGTCATGCTCAAGACCACCCGCGCCCTGCTCGCCGTCCCCCTGGCCGCCGCGGCCCTGGTCGCCGCCGCCCCGGCGGACGCGGCCACCCCGAGCCCGCTGACCTGCCGCGGTCAGGGCATCGATCCCGCCGCGCAGCTGCACTACGGGACCGAGACGTTCGTCAAGGCGCCGCCGACCACCGTGTGGAAGGTCCAGACCGGCGTCGAGGAGTGGCCGGCCTGGCAGGCCGCGGTCACGAGCGTCAAGCGGCTCGACCCCGGTCCCCTGCACCCGGGTTCGCGGTTCCGCTGGACGACGCCCGCCCCGGCGACGCCCTCCTCCCCCGCCACGACGCTCGTCATCACGTCCACCGTCGGCCAGGTCCAGCCCGAGCGGTGCATCCGCTGGACCGGCCCGGCGATCGGCGAGGGACTGAGCATCGACCGGGGCGTCCACGTCTGGACGTTCATGCCGGTTCGCGGCGGCGTCGTCGTGCGCACCGAGGAGAGCTGGACGGGCGCCCAGATCGAGGCCGACCCCGCCACGGCCATCAAGTACCTCGCGCCCGGCCTCGACCGCTGGCTGGCCGACCTCAAGACCGCCGCCGAAGCCCACTGCTGACACCGGAACCCGAAGGAGCAGACGATGACTGCACCCACTCGCCCGTCGACGGCCGTGCTCGTCGCGGCTTGGGCGTTCCCGATCTTCGTCCTCGGCCAGTTCGCGCTGATCGCCGGCATCCCGGTCGCGATCGTGCTGGCCCGCACCCTGCGATCGCGGGCGGCCCGCTGGTGGGGCGCTCTGGCGGGGGCGGCTTACGTCATCCCGCTGGCGGTCTGGCTGCTCGGGCCGAGCACGGCACCGAGCCTGTCGAAGTCCTTGAGCCCGGTGGCCACCGGAGTGATCACGGTGGCGGGCGTCGTGGCCGCCGCCGGGCTGCACCTCGTGCGGCGGCGCACCGCGGCGCCGGTCGAGAACCGACCGGCGCCGGGAGCCGCTACTTCGTGAAGGTGAGGCAGTTGGCGGAGTGCGCGCCCTCGCCCGGTCCGACCCGGACACTCGAAGCCGTGCACTCCAGCGACGAGTTGTGCCGGCAGTCGGCCCGCGAGCAGGCACCGACCTGGGCCACGACGCGGTCGAGGCCGCCCTTCGTGTTCAGCGGCACGAAGGTGCCGCAGTCGGCGGACCCGTTGTCGCCGCCGACGGTGATCGCGAAGGCGTGGCAGCCGTCGTGGTTGTAGGAACAACCGCTGACGGTGCATTCGTGGACGGCGGGCATCTCGGTGGTGGTCATGCGTGACTCCTGGATCCGTGGTGGGAAACAGTTCGGATTTCCCGACGCTGCCACCGGGTCCGGGGTCGCGCAATTCGCCGCAACTCGGCCGGGTGATCCACTCCGCACGCCCGGGTGAGTTTCCGCGGTGTCGGTCAGCGCAACGGTTCCAGGGCCTTCGCCAGCGGTTCCAGCACGGCCGGGGTGTGCGGCGGCGGCAGGTACACGATCGCGAGGTCGAGGCCCGCTTCGCCGAGTGCCTCCGCTTCGGCGGCGACCTTGGCGTAGTCGCCGTCCGGGCCGAGGCGGACGTGCGAGGACAGCGTGATCTCGGCCGGGTCGCGGCCGATGTCCGCGCAGTGGCGGTGCAGCACCTCGCGCTTGTGGGCGAACTCCTCGGGCGTGCCGCCGACGAAGTTCCAGTGCTGGGCGTACTTCGCGGCCGTGCGCAGGGTGCGCTTCTCGCCGCTGCCGCCGATGCAGATCGGCGGGTGCGGCTTCTGCACACCCTTCGGCTCGTTGCGCGCGTCGGCCAGCTGGTAGTACCGGCCCTGGAACATCGTCGTCTCCTGGGTCAGCAGGCCGACGAGCACCTCGCAGCCCTCTTCGAAGCGGTCGCTGCGTTCCTTGACCGAGCCGAGCTCCATGCCGTAGGCGCCGGACTCCTCTTCGTTCCAGCCGGCGCCGATGCCGATTTCGAGGCGGCCGCCCGAAACGATGTCGAGGGTCGCGGCCATGTTCGCGAGCAGCGCCGGGTGGCGGTAGTGGATCCCGCTGACCAGCGTGCCCAGCCGGAGGCGCTTGGTGGCCTGCGCGAGCGCGGTGAGCGTGACCCAGCCTTCCAGGCACGGCCCGGTCGAATCGGAGAAGATGGGGTAGAAGTGGTCGAAGGTCCAGCCGGACTCGAACACGTCGATCTCGTCGGCGGCCTGCCACACGGCGAGCATGTCCGCCCACTCGGTGTTCTGGGGCGAGGTTTTGATGGCGAATCGCATGATCGCGATCGTAAACCTGGAGTTCCTCCAGGACGGTGATCACTCGATCCGGGGCGAGGGGACCATGGTCCGTACCGGGCGTGAGCGACGGCAAACATCCGTGGTGGTCACATCACTGTGAGTGTTCGCCGCCGCCCGTCCAGGTAATCACCCTTCTGTGTCTGATCGCCCGGCAAACCGCCTCGAATGCCGCAGCGTGCACTACTCCGCGTCGGCGGATTCGGAAAATCCGCACCCCCGGGTGACCGGTTCGTGTCGTCCCCGAAACCGAAGATCACGTTTCGCGAACCGCCGAGAACCCCGTCGCCGCAACGATTCCTTGCCCGGCGTAGCGATTTTGGTAGCGTGGCCGAGCTTCCCCCGCCGCCGGGCTGTGTCCCGTTGCGGCGTCTCCCTGTTTTCCCTTGCGGCGAAAGGACTTTCTTCATGCGCACGACCCTGCTCCGAGCCGGGAGCCTGGCCGGGGTGACCGTCGCCGTCCTCGCCGGGACCACCGGCGTCGCCACCGCCGGCGACGCCGTCACCGGGTCCGCCTTCGGCGCGTCCGCGAGTGTCACCCTGCTGCCCGGCGTTCTCACCGAGGGCAAGGGCATCACCGTCGACACCGGGCAGCTGGCCGAGTCGAGCAGCGCCGGCCCCGCCGAGGCGAGCGTCGCCGACGTCCCGCTCAAGGGGCTCGTCACCGCCAAGGCCATCAGCAGCTCCGTCATCGGCGGCGCCGGGTCCGTGGCCGCCAAGGCGAGCGTCGCCGAGGTGACGCTGCCGCTGCTCGCCGCGGCCGCCGGGCGCGTTCCGTCGATCCGGCTGATCAGCGCCCGCTGCGCGTCGGCCGACGGGCACGTCACCGGCAGCAGCGACCTCGCCGGCGTCAACCTCGGCCGGCTCGGCACGCTGCCCGCCGCCACCTCGCCCAACCAGCACCTCGGCATCCCCGGCGTCGCCGAGGTGATCGTCAACGAGCAGCTCCAGCGCTACGACGGCTCCCTCGAAGTGACGGCCCTGCACGTCAAGCTGCTCGGCGGCAAGGCCACCGGCGCGCTCGGCAGCGGCGACGTCAAGCTCGCCTCCGTCACCTGCGGCCCGTCGAAGGAACGCGCCCCCGAGGCGCCGCCGCGCCCGACCGGGCCCGGGCAGGTCGTCGTCGTCCCCGCCGGTGCCCCGCAGACCGGCGACGGCAGCCTCGCCACCGAGGGCTGAGGCGATGCTGCGCCGCGCACTCCTCGTCGTCGTCTCCGCGCTGCTGCTCGCCGGTTGCGGCGCGACGGCGACTCCCACCGCCGCCCCGCCGCCGGCACCCGCTGCCGCGGTGACGCGGTCCCTGCCGACCGCGCTCGACGTCCCCGCGATCGACGCGAAGTCGACGCTGGTGTCGCTCGGGCTCAACCCGGACCGCACCGTGGAGGTGCCGCCGGTCGACCAGCCGCTGCAGGCCGGCTGGTACGAGTACGGCCCGACGCCCGGTGAGATCGGGCCCGCGGTGATCCTCGGCCACATCGACGGCGACCACCGCAAGGGCATCTTCTGGCGGCTGCACGAGCTGAAGCCGGGCGATCCCGTGCACGTCGACCGCGCCGACGGCGGGAAGCTGACGTTCGAGGTGACGAAGGTCGACCAGATCGCGAAGAAGGAGTTCCCGACGGAAGCCGTGTACGGCAACACTTCCGACGCCGAGCTGCGCCTGATCACCTGCGGTGGCAAGTACGACGCGGCGAACCGGAACTACCTCGACAACGTGATCGTGTACGCCAAGCTCAAGAAGTGACGCCGAGCTGGGTCAGCAGGACGTCGACGTCCGTCCAGCAGCTTCACGTCAGTTCTCCTCGGGTCTCTTCGGGGATCCAGTGCCCGTGGATGCCGGCCGGCACCCGCTGGGGCAGGTCGACGGCGGCCACCGCCGGCTTGGTGAGATCGGACGCGTCCAGCACGAGCAGCTGGGACGAGTCGGTCCGGATGTCGCTGACGATCGTCAGCAGGTAGCCGTCGTCCTCGCGCGTCGCCCCGGCGGCGGGCGCGAAGACCGCTTCACCGGGCATGCGGCCCGGGCCGTGGTCGTAGAGCTGCCGCTCGCCGGTCCGGGTGTCGAACTTGACCGTGTGGTAGTCCATCAGCCCCGCGCCCGGGAACCCGATCGCGTAGCTGTAGCGGGATTCGGCCCCGGTGTGGTCGTCGTTGATCGCGGGGAACTCGGTCACCAGGTCGTCCAGCCGCTCCTCGGTCGCGCGGCCGGTGGCCGGGTCGAGGATCCAGCGGTGGAAGGTGCTCCCGATGGCGGGTGTGTCGGCGTACCCGGGCGCGCCGACCCACCACTTCCACGACGACTCCCACGCCGAGCGGTCGAACCGCGGGCATTCGAGGACAACGCGGCCGCGGGCGTCGACGTAGGCGTTGGAGACGTGCAGGATCGCACCCCGGCTGTCGATGTCGAACCACCGGACGTCGCCGGGCTCGCGGCGCGGGAGCACGCCGATGCGCAGCGGCGCGTCGTCGTGCCAGCGGTACGGGATGCCGGACTGCTCGGCGTGGTCGAAGACGACCGGCGAGTGCAGGAACACCGCGTGGTCACGGGTGATCGCGAAGTCGTGCATCAGCGACGGGCCGGCGCCGTCGACCGTCGTGGTGCGGACGATCTCCCCCGCCGCGTCCGCCACGTGGTAGACGAGGAACGGCGGAAACGGGCTGTAGGAAAAGAAGTGCAGCTCGCCGGTGACCGGGTCGACCTTCGGGTGCGCGGTCATCGCGCTGGTGAGCTTGCCGCCGAAGTCGTGGACGCCGACCGTCTCCAGCTCGCCGGTCACCTCCCACGGCAGGTTGGCCTCCTGCAGGGCGAGGTACCTGCCGCCGTGGAAGATGATGTTCGTCGCGGCGGCGCTGACTTCGAGCTCGGTGCCGGTGAACGGCACGCCGTCGAGGAACGGCGTCTTCACCCACCGGTTGCGGTACCACTCGGCGCGGCCGCCGGCGAGGCGGATGCCGTGCAGCATGCCCGCGCCGCGGAACCAGTGCGTGGGCGTCACGCCGGGCTTCGGGTTGTGGCCGTTGCGGAAGTACCGGCCGGTGAGCTCGGGCGGCAGCGTGCCGTGGACGGTCAGGTCGACCGCGGTCAGCTCGTCGGGGGCCGGGTGGTAGTGGCCGGTGAGGTAGGGCTTGGGGAGGTCCATGGCGGGTTCGCCTTTCCGGAGAGCGCGGACGTGAGCAGGGCCAGGCCGGCGCAGGTCAGGAAGACCACGCCGGCGGTCGGGAGCAGGGTGAGGAACGCGAGGCCGACGGCGCCGCCGAGCTGGCGGGTCGCGTTGACCAGCCCGCCGGCCAGGCCGCTGTCCTCCGGCGGCACGCCGGCCGAGGCCAGGGCGGTGATGCGGACGAACGCGACGCCCATCCCGGCGCCGATGAGCAGCGTCGGGCCGAGGAGGTCGGCGAGGAACGTCCCGCCGGCGGGCGCCCGGGCCAGCCACGCGAGCCCCACCGCGAGCACGAGCAGGCCCGCGGGCAGGACGATCCGCCGGGTGAGCCGGACGGCCGCCCACGACGACGTCATGATCAGCACGGCCAGCGGGAGCTGGGTCAGCCCGATCTCCAGCGGCCCGTAGCCGAGCGCGTGCTGCTGGTAGAGCGGCAGGAAGTAGAACAGCCCCAGCCAGATCGCGCCGAGCAGCGTCATCAGCAGGTTCGGCCACGCCACCCGCGCCAGCCGCGGCGGGAGCAGCGGGTCGGCCACGCGCCGCTGGAGGACGGCGAACGCGGCGAGCAACCCGGCTCCCGCCGCGGCCACCGGCCACGGGCCCGAAAGCCCGTAGGTGAGGGCGAGAAGACCGAGAGCGGCGGTGGCCGTGCTCGCCACCCCGAGCCGTCCGCCGGCGGCGGAGACCGGCTCGACCAGCCGCCACACCGCCACCACGACCGCCAGTGCCGCCGGCACGAGCAGGACGAACACCGAGCGCCAGCCGAAGAAGCCGGTGAGCGCACCGCCGAGCAGGACGCCCGCCGCTCCGCCCGCCCCCGACACCGCGCCCCAGACCGCGAGCGCGACACCCCGCTCCCGCGGTGCGTCGTAGCGGCGCAGGGCCAGCGCCAGCGCCGTCGGGGCCAGGAGGGCGGCGCCGAGTCCCTGCAGCGAGCGCGCCGCGATCAGCACGGCCGCACCCGGCGCGAGCGCCGCGACCAGCGACGACGCCGCGAAGAGGCTCGCGCCGGCAAGGAAGATCCGGCGCAGGCCGGCCACGTCGCCGAGCCGCCCGCCCGGGAGCAGCAACGCCCCGAACGTCAGCACGTAGGCGTTGACCACCCAGAACAGCCCGGTTCCCGACAGGCCCAGCCCCGCGCGGATCGCCGGCAGGCACACGTTGACGATCGACGTGCTGAGCACCACGAGGAACTGGGCCGTCGCCAGTGCGGCCAGTGGCAGCCATCGCGTTCCCATGCCGCCAGCGTCGCGGCCGGGGCGGCTCGTTCGCGTCGGTGGTTTTCGCCTAGCCGCGGATCTTCGGGCATCCTCGGTGGCCTATGGACGCACTGCTCGGACGACGCCGCGAGACGGCGCGGCTCCAGGAACTGCTCGACGACGCGCGGCGGTCGCGCGGGGGTGCCGTCGTGGTGCGTGGTGAGGCGGGGATCGGCAAGAGCGCCCTGCTGACGCGACTCGCCGGCGCCGCGCCGGAGTTCCTCGTCGTGCGCGCCGCCGGGGCCGAGTTCGAGACCGAGCTGCCGTACTCGGCGCTGCACCAGCTGTGCGTGCCCGTATTGGCGCACCTCGACGCGCTCCCGGCCCCGCACCGCACGGCGCTGCGGATCGCGTTCGGGATGGACACCGGCACGCCCGACCCCTTCCTGGCCGGCGTGGCGACCCTCGGCCTGCTGCTGGAGCACGACCGGCCGCTGCTGTGCCTGGTCGACGACGCCCACTGGCTGGACCGCGCCTCGGCGCGGGCGCTGGCGTTCGTGGCCCGCCGGGTGGCCGCCGAGCGCGTGGCGATCGTCTTCGCCGCGCGCGAGAGCCCGGCCGAGCTCACCGCTCTGTCCACTGTGGACGTCCAGCCGCTCGGGGAGGCGGCGGCGCGGGCCCTGCTGGACCGCGAGATCCGGGCGCCGTGGGACGACCGCGTCCGCGATCGCGTCCTGGCCGAGGCTCGCGGCAACCCCCTCGCCCTGGTGGAGCTGGCCGCGACGGCCGGACTGACCGGGCTGGCCGGCGGCTTCGGCCTGCCCGCCCCGGCCGCCGCCGAACGGAGCTTCCAGGCCCGGCTCGAAGGCCTGCCCCCTCAGGTCCGGCTGCTGCTGACCGTGGCCGCCGCCGAGCCGGTCGGCGATCCGGGCCTGCTGTGGCGGGCGGCGGAGCTCCTGGGCATCGAGGCGCCGGCCGACGTCCCGCTGGTCGAGTTCGGCACCCGCGTCCGGTTCACGCACCCGCTGGCCCGCTCGGCGGTCTACCGGGCCGCGACCGAGACGCAACGCCGGCAAGCTCACGACGCGTTGGCGCGGGTCAGCGACCCGCTCACCGACCCCGACCGCGTCGCCTGGCACCGCGCGCGGGCCTGCGCCGGGCCCGACGAAGACGTCGCCGCGGCCCTCGGCGATTCGGCGGCCCGCGCACAGGCCCGTGGCGGGGTGGCCGCCGCGGCGGCGTTCCTGGAACGAGCGGCGGCGCTGACCGTCGACCCGGGACGGCGGGCCGAGCGGGTCCTGGCCGCGGCCGAGGCCAAGCTGTCGGCCGGGGACTTCGACGTCGCCGCCGAGCTGCTGACCACCGCGGATCCGGACGATCCGCGCGCCGACCTCCTGCGCGGCCGGCTTTCGTTCGCCCGGTTCCGCGGCGACGACGTCCCGACCGAACACCTGCTCCGCGCCGCCGCCCGGCTCGCGGACAAGGAGCCGGGCGAAGCACGCGCGATCCTCGTGGACGCCCTCGAGATGGGCGTGCTGACCGGTGGCCTCGACGCGGTCCTCGACGCCGCGCGGACCGCCCCGCCCGCGCCCGGGCTCACCACCGGCACCGACGTCGTGCTGGACGGCGTGGTGGCCCTGGCCGGCCAGGGCCACCGGGCCGCGGCGCTGCGCGCGATCGTGGCCGAGAGCACCGACCCGGCGTGGGAGCGTTGGCCCACGCTGGGCTACCTGCTCGCGGTCGAGCTGTGGGACGCCGACGCCATGCACGCCATCGCCGCGCGGGTCACCGCGGCCGGCCGCGAGTCCGGGTCCTTCCACCGGCTGCCGATCGGGCTGGCCATGCTCGCCACCTTCACCACCCACGCCGGGGACTTCGGGGCGGCCAAGGCGATGGTCTCCGAGGAGGAGGCGATCGCGGAGGCCACCGGCGCCGCTCCCCTGGTCTACCCACGCCTGCACCTGGCGGCGCTGCGCGGCCGGCGCGAAGCCGCCGAGGAGCTGTTCGCCGAGGTCGGGCCGCACATGAGCCTGAGCGTCCGGTACGCGGCCGCCGTCCTGAACAACGGCCTAGCCGACTACCCCGCGGCGCTGGCGGCGGCTCGGGAGGCCGTCGCGAGCGGCGATCTCGGCCTCGCGGGCCTGGCCCTGCCCGAACTGGTCGAAGCGGCCGTCCGCGGCGGCTCCGCGGACGAGGCCCGCACCGCGCTCGCGGCTCTGACCGGACGCGCGGGCACGAACTCCTGGGGGCGGGGCATCGAAGCGTACGCACGCGCCCTCGTCCACGACGACGAAGACGCGTACCGGCAGGCGGTCTCGCTGCTGGCCGCGAGCCCGATGGCGGTCAGCGCCGGGCGCGCCCACCTCGTCTACGGGGAATGGCTGCGCCGCCGGGGAAGACGCCGTGACGCCCGGGCCGAACTGCGCCGGGCCCACGAAATCCTGACGGAGCTAGGCGCGGAAGCCTTCGCCGCCCGGGCGGCGGGCGAACTGCGGGCCACCGGGGAACGCGCCCGCAGCCGCTCGGCCCCGGCGTCGGACGCCCTCACGGTCCAGGAAGTGCACATCGCCCGCCTGGTCGCGGAGGGCGCCACGTCCAAAGAGGTCGCCGCGACGCTGTTCGTCAGCCCGCGGACCGTCGACGCCCACCTGCGCAACATCTTCCGCAAGCTCGGCATCACGTCCCGGCGTCAGCTGCGGGACCTGCCCCTGCGCTAGGGCGCCGGAAAACCGGTGGAGCCGCACCGCGGTGCGCCACTACGGTGCTACGAACTCCGCCGCCTGCCGAAGGGCCCGCCGTTGTACACCCTGTGAGACCTCCCGAGTGCTGAATCGTCGCGCGTCGCGCTGTGCGCCGCGCTTCTTCTTGCTGCGGATTTCTCACTGGAACGGGTGTATTTGCTGTGCTCGAAAACTGGGTGGTCATCCCCACCTGCCTGCCGCTCGTCCTCCGCCGTTGCCACGTCTGCGCGGCCGAACGCTTCCGGACGAGCGGGAAGTTTCGCGTCAACGCCAACCACAAGCTCCTCGACGCCTGGCTCCTCGCGCTCTGCACCGAGTGCGGGGACACCGTGAAGCTCACGGTCCTGGACCGCGTGAACGTGCGCTCCGTCCGGCCCGCACTGCTGGACCGGTTGCACGAAAACGATCCCGGCCTGGCCGCCGAGCTGCTCCGGGACCCGGTGCTGCGACGCCGCAACCACATCGCCCTCGACTGGGAAGGCGCCTGGCGCCTCGAGACCGGCGGAGTGGACCTGCGGGACCGCGAGGTGATCGACGTCGCGGTCCGCTTCGCCGCGCCGATCCCGGTCCGGCCCGCGCGGCTGATCGCCGAAGGGTGCGGTCTTTCGCGGGCCGAGGTGGAGCGGCTGATCACCGAAGGGAGGGTGGTTTCGGCGGTCCGGCTGAGCGGCAAGCTCTCCGGCGACTTCACCTTCACACTGAAACGCTGAACGCCGAACGCTGAACCCGGAAGGCGAGCCGCTCACCGACCCGAGCGGCTCGCCTTCCGGAACTCCCGGTTGAGGCTCGCGATGCTCGCGAACGGGATCCCCTTCGGGCACGACGCCACGCACTCACCGGTGTTCGTGCAGCCGCCGAAGCCCTCCGCGTCCATCGCGTCCACCATGTCCAGCACCCGGCGGGCGCGTTCCGGCTGTCCCTGCGGCAGCAGGCTCAGGTGGGTCACCTTCGCCGCGGTGAACAGCGTCGCCGAGCCGTTGGGACAGGCGGCCACGCAGGCGCCGCAGCCGATGCACGTCGCGTTGTCGAACGCCAGGTCCGCGTCCGGCTTGGGCACCGGTGTCGCGTGGGCGTCCGGGGCGCTGCCCGTCGGGGCGCTGACGTACCCGCCCGCCTGGACGATCCGGTCGAGCGCCGACCGGTCGACGACCAGGTCCTTGATCACCGGGAACCCCTTGGCCCGCCAGGGTTCCACGTCGACGACGTCGCCGTCTTCGAACGACCGCAGGTGCAGCTGGCAGGACGTCGTGCGTTCCGGGCCGTGCGCCTGCCCGTTGATCACGACGCCGCACGAGCCGCAGATGCCCTCGCGGCAGTCGTGGTCGAAGGCCACCGGCTCTTCGCCGTTCGCGATCAGCTCCTGGTTGAGCACGTCCAGCAGCTCGAGGAAGGACATGTCCGGGCTGAGGTCGTCGACCGGGTAGGACACCAGCCGGCCCTCGGTGGCCGGGCCGGCCTGCCGCCAGATGCGGACGGTGAGTTTCACGTGTAGCTCCGCTGGGTCGGGTGAACGTGGTCGAAGACGAGTTCTTCGCGATGCAGCACGGGTTTCTCGCCGTACTCCCACGCCGCGACGTACGAGAAGTGCTCGTCGTCGCGCAGAGCCTCGCCGTCGGCGGTCTGGTGTTCTTCGCGGAAGTGCCCGCCGCAGGACTCCTCCCGCGCGAGCGCGTCGATCAGCAGCAGCTCGGCCAGCTCCAGGAAGTCCGCCACCCGGTTCGCCTTCTCCAGCTCCTGGTTCAGCTCGCCCGCGACGCCGGGGATGCGGACGTCCCGCCAGAACTCCGCGCGCAGCCCCGGGATCCGGTCCAAGGCCTTGCGCAGGCCCTCACGGCTGCGGGACATCCCGCAGTGGTCCCACATCAGCAGGCCCAGCTCGCGGTGGAACGAGTCGACCGAGCGCGTCCCCCGAACGGAGAGCAGCCGCGATATCCGGTCGCGCACCTCGGTTTCCACCCGCGTGACCTCGTTGTGCTGCGGGGACACCGACTCCAGAATGGTGCCGCCGAGGTAGTCGTTGAGGGTCGCCGGGAGCACGAAGTAGCCGTCGGCGAGACCCTGCATCAGCGCCGACGCGCCGAGCCGGTTGGCGCCGTGGTCGGAGAAGTTGGCCTCCCCGATGACGAACAGCCCGGGGATCGTGCTCTGCAGGTCGTAGTCCACCCACAGCCCGCCCATCGTGTAGTGGATGGCCGGGTAGATCCGCATCGGCGTCCGGTAGGGGTCCTCCGCCGTGATGCGCTGGTACATGTCGAAGAGGTTGCCGTAGCGGGCTTCGATCGCCGGGCGGCCCATGCGCTCGATCGCGTCGGCGAAGTCCAGGTAGACGCCCAGGCCGCCGGGACCGACGCCGAAACCGGCGTCGCACACGTTCTTCGCCGCGCGCGAGGCGATGTCCCGCGGTACCAGGTTGCCGAAGCTCGGGTACAGCCGTTCGAGGTAGTAGTCGCGCTCGTCCTCGGGGATCTCCCCCGGCGGCCGCTCGTCCCCCTTCAGCTTCGGCACCCAGATCCGGCCGTCGTTGCGCAGCGACTCGCTCATCAGCGTCAGCTTCGACTGGTGCTCGCCCGACCGCGGGATGCACGTCGGGTGGATCTGGGTGAAGCACGGGTTCGCGAAGTACGCGCCGCGCTTGTGCGCGCGCCAGATCGCCGTCGCGTTGGAGCCCTTGGCGTTGGTCGAGAGGTAGAAGACGTTGCCGTAGCCGCCGGTCGCGAGGACGACGGCGTCGGCGAGGTGCGTCTCGATCTCCCCGGTCACCAGGTCGCGCGCGACGATGCCGCGCGCCCGGCCGTCGACGACGACCAGGTCGAGCATCTCCGTGCGCGGGTGCAGCTCGACGTTCCCGGCGTCGATCTGCCGGGACAGCGCCTGGTAGGCGCCGATCAGCAGCTGCTGCCCCGTCTGGCCGCGCGCGTAGAACGTCCGCTGCACCTGCACGCCCCCGAACGACCGGGTGTCGAGCAGGCCGCCGTACTCCCGTGCGAACGGCACGCCCTGCGCCACGGCCTGGTCGATGATCTGCGCCGAGACCTGGGCCAGCCGGTACACATTGGACTCCCGCGACCGGAAGTCGCCGCCCTTCACCGTGTCGTAGAAGAGGCGGTACACCGAGTCGCCGTCGTTGCGGTAGTTCTTCGCCGCGTTGATCCCGCCCTGCGCGGCCACCGAGTGCGCGCGCCGCGGCGAGTCCTGGAAGCAGAACTGGACGACGTGGTAGCCCTGCTCGGCCAGCGTCGCGCCGGCCGACCCGCCGGCGAGCCCGGTGCCCACGACGATCACGCGGTGCTTGCGCCGGTTCGCCGGGTTCACCAGCTTCGCGGCGAACTTCCGTTCGTCCCAGCGGTTCTCCAGTGCGACCGCGGGTACCTTGGTGTCGGCGATCGGGTCGCCCTGCACGTAGTCGGACATCAGTCCACCAGTCCCGTCATGATCGCGACCGGGACGAGCGCGTAGCCGCCCGCGATCACGACCGCCGTCGTGCTGCCGAGGATCTTGATCGCCCGTTCCCGCCGCGCGCTGGTGACGCCCAGGGTGCGCGCGGCGCTCGCGAAGCCGTGGTGGATGTGCAGACCCAGCATGGCGAGCGCCACGAGGTAGATCACGTTGACCCACCAGACCTGGAAGTCCGCGACGAGGCTGTGGTACGGGTCACCGGGCACGAAGTCCCGGTTCACGGTGCCCACGGTGAAGTCGAGGATGTGCCAGACGACGAACACCGCCAGCGTCGCGCCGCCCCAGCGCATCGTGCGCACCGCGAAGGTCGCGCGCACCGGCCGCCGGTGGACGTAGGCCACCGGCCGCGCCCGGAGGTCCCGCCGGACCAGCTGCACCGCCGCCGTGACGTGCAGGACGAGCGCGATCAGCAGGACCACGCGCTGGATCCAGAGGAACCAGGCGTAGTGCAGGACCGGCTCGCCGATGGTCCGCAGCCAGTGCGCGTAGTGGTTGAGGTCGTCGGCACCGAGGAACGTCTTGAGGTTGCCGACCATGTGCGCGAACACGAACGCGAGCAGGAGCGCGCCGCTCACCGCCATGACGATCTTCTTGCCGATCGTCGAGTCCCAGAACCGGCGGACGGTCGAACGGCGCTCGAGGTCAGTTACCACCCGATCGACGGTAAGAGCGGTTTCACCAGAGGTCAAAGACATGATAGCTCTGCATTCGATAGTGAACAGCTATCGTGGGGTCATGCAGCTGCACCAGCTCGCCTACTTCGTGGCCGTCGCGGAGCACCGACACTTCACCCGCGCCGCCGAAGAGATGCGGGTCGCGCAACCCTCGCTGTCCCAGCAGATCCGCACGCTCGAACACGACCTGGGCGCGCCGTTGTTCCACCGGATCCGCGGCAACGTCTCGCTCACCGAAGCCGGCGAGGTCCTGCTGCCGATCGCGCGGCGGATCCTGGCGGAGACCGAGTCCGCGCGGCTCGCGATCCGGGAGCTGGACGAGCTCGACCGCGGCCGCGTGCGGCTCGGCGCGCCGCCCAGCCTGTGCACCGGCCTGCTGCCCGCGATGCTCTCGGCGTTCCGCCGCCGGTACCCGGGCATCCAGCTGGAGCTGCACGAAAGCGGGTCGGGCGACCTCCGGCAGCGGCTGGCCGAAGGTGCGCTGGACCTGGCCCTGCTGGCCGGTGCCCGGATGTCCGGCGACCCCCACCTGGCGGCGACACCGCTGCTGCTGGAGGAGCTGGTCGTGATCTCCCCCGTGGACGCGCCTGTTCGGAAGGCCCGGATCGACGTCCGTGAGCTCGCCGACGTCCCGCTGGTGATGTTCCGCCGCGGCTACGACGTCCGGGAGGCGACGGTCAACGCCTGCCGCGCGGCCGGGTTCGAGCCGTCGTTCGCGATCGAGGGCGGCGAGATGGACGCTGTGCTGGAGCTGGTGCGCGCCGGTGTCGGGTCCGCGGTCGTCCCGAGCACCGTGGCGGGTGAGCGCTTCCTGATGACCCGCTTCGCGCCGGAAGCGGGCATGACCCGGATCGTGCAGCTGGCCTACCGCAAGGAGGTCGAGCCCACCCGGGCCGTGCGCGCGCTGCGCACCGCGATCGTCGGGTTCGTGGCCGACCGCGCGAGCCTCCCGCCCGGTATCGAGTCCCTTGTGGACAGAGTCCTTCCGGGCAGAGGGGGTGCCCGACCAACGGAGGGTTGACCGCGGGGGCGTTCCGGAGTGCCATGGACGCCGTGAATCGTCTGCGCTCGGCCGCCGTGCTCGTCGTCCTCGCCGGTTCCCTCGTGGCCCCGGTCCCCGCCGCCGCTTCCACCGGCCTGGGTTTCGACCTCGACGCCGCCACCATTCCCGAACTCCAGCAGCGGATGGACCACGGTGGCCTCACCGCCGTCCGGCTGACCACGGCCTACCTCCACCGCATCGACGCCGTCGACGGCAAGGTCCACTCGGTCGTCGCCGTCGACCCGGGCGCGCTCCGCGCCGCCGCCGCCAGCGACGCCCGCCGCCGCGCGCACCACACGCTCGGGCAGCTGGACGGGATCCCGGTGCTGCTCAAGGACAACATCGACACGCGCGCGCAGCCGGCGACCGCGGGTTCGCGGGCCCTGCCGCGCAGCCGGCCGGCCGCCGACGCGGCGCTGGTGAACCGGCTGCGGAGCGGCGGTGCGGTGATCCTCGGCAAGACGAACCTGTCCGAGTGGGCCAACTTCCGGTCGACGCATTCGACGTCGGGCTGGTCCGGGATCGGCGGCCAGACGAACAACCCCTACGTCCTCGACCGCAACCCGTGCGGCTCGTCGTCGGGCTCCGGCGCCGCCGTCGCGGCCACGCTCGCGCAGGTCGCGATCGGCACCGAGACCGACGGCTCGATCGTGTGCCCGGCGGGCGCCAACGACGTCGTCGGCGAGAAGCCGACACTCGGGCTCGTCAGCCGCACCGGCGTCGTGCCGATCTCGGCGGAACAGGACACCGCCGGCCCGATGGCGCGTCACGTCGTCGATGCCGCCGTCACGCTGTCGGTGCTGCAGGGCCGCGACCCGGCCGACCCCGCCACGGCGGCGATCCCCGCCGGGCAGCCGCGGGACTACGCGGCCCTCCTGCGCCCGGACGCCCTGCGCGGAGCCCGGATCGGCGTGTGGCGGCTGGCCGGCCTGGACGCCGACGTCGACCGCGTCACCGGCGACGCCGTGCGCACGCTGACCGCCCGCGGCGCCACGGTCGTCGACGTCGACCTGCCGTACCAGGACCAGATCGGCGCCGCCGAGACGCCGGCGCTGCTGACCGAGTTCAAGCGCGACCTGAATGCCTACCTCACGCACCGGCCCGGCCACCCCGCCACGCTCGACGAGCTGATCGCGTTCAACCGGCGCGACCCGGTCGAGCTGTCGAAGTTCGGCCAGGAGCTGTTCGAGCAGGCGGCGGCCGCGCCCGGTCCGAACGACCCGACGTACCGGCAGCAGCGGGCGACGGCCACTTCGCTGGCGCAGCGGTCGATCGACGAGACGCTCTCGCGGCTGCACCTGGACGCGATCGTCGCGCCGACCAACAGCCCGGCGTGGAAGACGGACTACGCCGCCGGCGACGCGTTCGTCCTCGGCTCGTCGACCCCGGCGGCCGTCGCGGGCTACCCGAACGTGTCGGTCCCGGCCGGCTTCGCGGGCCCGCTGCCGATCGGCGTGTCGTTCTTCGCCGGCCGCTGGGCCGACGCCCGGGTCCTCGCCTTCGCGGCAGCGTTCGAGCGCGCCGCCCCGGCCCGCCGCGCACCGGCCTTCCTTCCGACTCTCGGCTCGTGAGCCGTCGACACCCACGAGAAGTGAGCCTTATCGATTCAGTCACCCTCTGCTAGCCTGCGTCGCGGACCCGCGCACGGCAGCGCCGCCGGCGCCCCTGGGGAACATCTTCAAGGAGCTGGAATGACGGCAATCGCCCGTGTTCATGGTCGTGAAGTCCTCGACAGCCGGGGCAACCCGACCGTCGAGGTGGACGTCGTGCTGGCGGACGGCTCGCTGGGCCGGGCCGCCGTCCCGTCGGGTGCCTCCACCGGCACGCGGGAGGCGGTCGAGCTCCGTGACGGCGACAAGGCCCGCTACCACGGCAAGGGCGTCCGCAAGGCCGTCACCGCGGTCAACACCGAACTCGCCGACGCGGTCATCGGCCTGAACGCCGAAGCGCAGTCCGAGGTCGACGCCGCCCTGATCGCGGCGGACGGCACTCCCAACAAGGCCCGGGTCGGCGCCAACGCCACGCTCGGGATCTCCCTGGCCGTCGCCAAGGCGGCCGCGGCCGCGAACACCCTGCCGCTGTACCGCTACGTCGGCGGCGTCTTCGCCCACCAGCTGCCGATGCCGATGATGAACATCGTCAACGGCGGCGCGCACGCCGACAACCCGATCGACTTCCAGGAGTTCATGATCGGCCCGGTCGGCGCGAAGACCTTCGCCGAGGCCGTGCGGATGGGCTCGGAGGTCTTCCACACCCTGCGCGCGTCGCTGAAGAAGGCCGGCCACGGCACCAACGTCGGCGACGAAGGCGGCTTCGCGCCCAACCTCGCTTCGGCCGACGAAGCGCTCGAGTTCGTCGTCCGCGCGATCGAGGAAAGCGGCTACACCCCCGGCGAGGACATCGCGCTGCTGCTCGACCCGGCCGCGTCGGAGTTCTACGCCGACGGCGTCTACGACTACCGCGGCGAGGGCATCAAGCGCAGCGTCGAGGAGCACGTCGCCTACCTCGCCGACCTGACCACGCGCTTCCCGATCGTCTCCATCGAGGACGGCCTCGCACAGGACGACTACGACGGCTGGAAGCAGCTCACCGACGGCATCGGCGACCGCGTGCAGCTCGTCGGCGACGACGTCTTCTGCACCAACGTCAAGCTGCTGCAGGACGGGATCGACCGCGGCATCGGGAACTCGATCCTGATCAAGGTCAACCAGATCGGCACGCTCACCGAGACGCTGCTGACCGTCGACACCGCGCACAAGGCGGGCTACTCGGCCGTCATGTCGCACCGTTCCGGCGAAACCGAGGACACCACGATCGCCGACCTCGCCGTCGCCACCGGCTGCGGCCAGATCAAGACGGGTTCGCTGTCCCGCTCCGACCGCACGGCCAAGTACAACCAGCTCATCCGCATCGAGGAGGAGCTGGGCGCCGAAGCGCGCTACGCCGGCCGCGCCACCCTCCGCGGCAGCCGCTGATCGGCGGACCGGGCCGATCTGTAGTCACATAGGACGGGTGAACTCTTTCCTGGACAAGGTGGACGAACGGCTCGGCGACGGGCTCGAGCACGTCCTGTGCGCCCACCACCGGCGGCGGCTGCGCGCGCTGGGGTGGGGTGACGTGCTCGAGCCGGGCGGCGACCGGTTCGGCGGCCGGGCGGCCGTCCGTGACGGCACCCGCGTCGAGGTGCTGATCGACGGCGAGGAGGTCCTCCCGGCGATCGAGAAGGCCATCCGGGGCGCGAAGTCCCACGTGCACCTCGCCAACTGGCACGCCAGCGCCGACTTCCGGCTGACCCGCGAGCCCGGCTCCCCCACCCTGCGGGAACTGCTCGCCGAAACCGCCGCGGGCGGCACCCGCGTCCAGCTGCTGCGCACGATCCCGAACTCGACCTACGACTTCGCCCCGAAGGGCGAGTTCACGATCCTCGACGGCTACCTGCGCGCCCTGCGGTCCGCGCGCCGGCTGGTCTACCTGGAGAACCAGTTCCTCTGGTCGCCCGAGATCGCCGAGGTGCTCCTCGACAAGCTGCGCGACCCGCCCGACGACCGCTTCCGCATGGTCCTGCTGCTCCCCCGCAAGCCGAGCAACGGCGCCGACACCACCCGCGGCCAGCTGGGCCGGCTCCTCGACGCCGACGACGGCCACGGCCGCCTGCTCGCGACGACGATCAGCGCGCATGACGGGGACGCCTCCTCCCCCGTCTACGTCCACGCGAAGCTCGGCATCGTCGACGACGAGTGGCTGACCGTCGGGTCGGCGAACCTCAACGAGCACTCGCTGTTCAACGACACCGAGGTCAACATCGCGACCGACGACGCCCGGCTGGCCCGCACGACGCGGCTGCGCCTGTGGGCCGAGCACCTCGGCCGGGACGTGACCGAGGTGGACGGCGACCCGGCCGACGTCGTCGACCGGCTCTGGCGGCCCCTGGCCGAGGAGCAGCTGGAGCGGGAGAACCGGGGCGAACCCCGCACCCACCGGCTCGTGCTGCTCCCCGGTGTCTCCCGGCGATCGGGCCGGCTGCAGGGACCACTGCGTGGACTCCTCGTCGACGGCTGAAGCGAAGACCGCCCGTGCGCCCTAGATTGGGCGGCATGACCTCCACCGCCGAAAAGGCCACCCGGTTGCAGGAGCTGCACGCCGCGCCCGAGCTGCTGCTCGTCGTCAACGTCTGGGACGCCATCACCGCCAAGGTCGTCGCCGAGACGCCCGGCACGCAGGCCCTCGCCACCCCCAGCCACGGCATCGCCGCCTCGCGCGGTTACCCGGACGGCGAGAAGATCCCGCGCGACGAGATGATCGCCGAGGTCGCGCTGATCGTGCGGACGGCGGGCGATCTGCCCGTCACCGCCGACCTCGAAGCCGGCTACGGCGACCCCGGCGGCACCATCGCCCGGGCGATCGAAGCCGGAGCCGTCGGCGCCAACCTCGAAGACCAGATGAAGCCCCTCGGTGAAGCCGTCAAGGCGGTCGAAGCCGCCGTCGAGGCCGCGCAGAAGGCCGGCGTCGACTTCGTGCTCAACGCCCGCACCGACGCCTTCATCAAGACCGACCCCGAGACCGCGCTCACCGAGGCGATCACCCGCGGCCGCGCCTACCTCGACGCGGGCGCGTCCAACTTCTTCGTGCCCGGCAAGCTCGACGAGGCCCAGGTTGCGCGGCTGGTCGAAGAGCTCGGCGAGCGCAAGGTCAACCTCATCGGCATCCCCGGCTCGATCCCCCTCAAGCGCGCGCAGGAGCTCGGCGTCTCCCGCGTCTCGTACGGCCCGTGGAGCCAGAACGTCGCCCTGACCGCGCTGGCCAAGCTCGCCGAAGACGTCTACGCCGGCGGCGGCCTGCCCGCCGACACCCGCAAGCTCAACTGATCAGCGGATCCGCAGGCGGCGCATGAGTTTGAGCCCGGACAGCATGCTTTCGACGTACTTCTCGTAGCCCTGTCCGGGCCGCGGGCCCATCACCTGCTTCTTCAGCACGGCCAGGTTCTGCCCGTCGGTGTACTTGAGCAGGCCCTGGTCGCCGTGGCGGGCGCCGACCCCGGAGCTCTTCACGCCTCCGGACGGCGTCCCCTTCGCGGCGAAGGCGGTCGCGAGGATGTCGTTGATGTTGACGTTGCCGGACTCCAGGCGCGCGCCGACCGCCCGCGCGGCGTCGATGTCACGGCTCCAGACGGAGGCGTTGAGGCCGTAGTCGGTGTCGTTGGCCAGCTCGACGGCCTCGTCGACCGTGCGGTACCGGTGCAGCGCGATCACCGGCCCGAAGGTTTCGGTGACACCGCAGACCATGTCCTTCGTGACGCCTTCGAGGATCGTCGGCTCGAAGAACGCCGGCCCGAGGTCGGGACGCGGCTTGCCGCCGCAGAGCACGGTCGCGCCCTTCGCGACGGCGTCGTCGACGTGCTCCTTGACGCGGCGCATGTGGTCGGGCGAGACGAGCGAGCCCATGTCGGGCCCGAAGTCGTAGGCCGCCCGGACGTCCAGCGCTTCGGTCGCCGCCACGAACGCGTCCTTGAACTCGTCGTAGCGGGACTCCGGCAGGTAGATCCGCTCGATGTGCATGCAGATCTGGCCGGTGTTGCCGAACGCGCCGAAGATGGCACCCCGCACGGCTTCGGCGATGTCGGCGTCGTCGAGGACGATCATCGGGTTCTTGCCGCCGAGCTCCAGGCAGCAGCCGATGAGGTTGCGCCCGGCCCGCTCGCCGATCACCCGCCCGGTGGCCGTGGAGCCGGTGAACATCACGTAGTCGGCCTGGTCGATGAGGGTCGGGCCGACGTCCGGACCCTCACCGCAGACGACCTGGAACAGGCCCTCCGGCAGGCCGGCCTCCTCCAGCATCGCGATGCCGTAGAGCGGCGAAAGCGCCGTCTTGTTGTCCGGCTTCAGGACCACCGCGTTGCCGGCCATCAGCGCCGGGATCGCGTCGGAAATGCCGGTGGCGAACGGGAAGTTCCACGGCGCGATGATGCCGACGACCCCCTTGGGCTGCCGGACCTCGGTCGACGACGTCAGCATCGGCACCGGGCCGCCGCGCTTGGTCGGCGCCAGCAGCTTGGCCGCCCGCCGCAGGTAGTGGCTCATCACCATGGCGGGATCGCAGGTCTCCTCGATCGCCATCCGCCGGTTCTTGCCGCTCTCGACCTGGATGAGGTCGGCGACGGCCCGCGCGCGATCGACGAACAGCGCGTGCGCCCGCTTGAACACCGCCAGCCGCTGCTTGAGCGGCGTCGCCGCCCACCCGCGTTGCGCCTCGCGGGCCACGGCGAACGCCCGCTCGATGTCGGCCGGCGTCGACTGCGGCAGCTCGACGAGCACCTCGCCGGTGTAGACCTCGGTGAGCTTCCAGGTCTCGCCCGACGATCCGGGCACGCGGGCGACCAGCTGCCGCAGGAACGCGTCGGTCACCGACGCCGGACGGCCGAGCTCGAGCGGGGTCACCGTCACGATCCACTCCCCAAGACGAGCTGAGCGCCCACTTCGCCGATCATGATGGCGGGCGCGTTCGTGTTGCCGCCGGTGATCGACGGCATGATCGAGGCGTCGCAGACCCGCAGGCCCTCGACACCGCGCACCTTGAGGTCCGGGCCGACGACGGCGAGCTCGTCGACGCCCATCCGGCAGGTGCCGACGCCGTGGTAGACCGACGTCGCGCGGTTCAGGATCGCGTCGCGCAGCGCCTGGCCGCGCAGGTTCGCGCCCGGGTGGATCTCCTCCTTGACCGCGCCTTTGAACGCCTTCGACGCGAAGATCTCGCGCGCCATCTCCGAGCCCTCGCCGAGCACTTCCAGGTCGGCCGGGTCGGAGAGGTACTGGAAGTCGATGAGCGGCGCGGCCGTGGGATCGGCCGAGGCGAGCCGGAGCGTGCCGCGGCTCTTCGGGTAGATGAGCGTCGTCAGCACGGTGAGGGCGGGCCGCGTGTCGACGTCGTGGCGGATCGGCGCGTCCTGGTTGGGCGACACGTACGCCCATGGCAGGAGGTGCAGCTGGAGGTCCGGGACCGCGCCGGCCTGCGAGGTGCGCAGGAACGCGACCGCCTCGAAGACGGAGTTCGCGAGGAACGTGGTGCCGGGCCGCAGCAGCTCGCGGGCCAGGCCGCGGGCGAAGTACGGCGCCGAGCCCTTGTTCTTGCTGGAGGACACGTGGAACGTCAGCGCGTGGAACATGTGGTCGTGCATGTTGTCCCCGACCGGCAGGTCGGCGAGCACGTCGATGCCGTGTTCCTTGAGGTGCTCGGCGCGGCCGATCCCGGACAGCATGAGCAGCTGCGCGGAGCCGGCGAACCCGGCGGAGAGGATGACCTCCTTGCCGGCGCGGACGACGCGTTCCCCGCCACCGTCGACGACCTCGACGCCGACGGCGCGGCCGTTCTCGAAGACGACCTTCTTCGCCAGCACCCCGGTCTGGAGCTGGAGCGTCGGCGGGGCGAGGTGGTGGAGGTAGCCGCGCGAGGCGCTGTAGCGGAGGCCGTCGGCAGCGTTCTGCTGCATCCGGCTGACGCCCTCTTGGGATTCGGCGTTGTAGTCGTCGAGGATCTTGCAGCCGAGGGCGTCGGACGTGGCGTCGATGAACTGCAGCGAGCCCTCTTGGGGGATCTTGTTGCGGGTGACCCGGATCGGGCCGCCGGCGCCGCGGAAAGCGTTCTCGCCGTCCTCGAAGTCCTCCATGCGCTTGTAGGCGGCGTTGACGCTGTCGGCGTCCCAGCCGGTGTTGCCCTCGGCGGCCCAGGAGTCGAAGTTGGCGCGGTTGCCGCGGACGTAGACCATGCCGTTGATGGAGCTGGAGCCGCCGACGACCTTACCGCGCGGCACCGGCATCCGGCGATCGAGAACGTGTTTCTGCGGCACGCCCCAGTAGCCCCAGTCGTAGGGCTTCTTGAGCTGGGGCACCGCGTGCATCGGGCCCACCAGCCCGGGCTTCTTGATCAGCAGGTGCTCGTCGCTCTTCCCGGCTTCGAGGACGATCACGCTGGCCCCGGACTGCGCCAGCCGCCCCGCGATCGCCGCCCCCGAGCTCCCCGACCCGACGACGACGTAGTCGGCTTCGTCGCCGCGCGGCGCCTTCTTCGCCATGTCCGCTCCTCGGTCCGGCTCCGCCACAAACTGTAACCTGTTCTAGTTTGCTCACGGTATAGCTTCGCCGCCTCGGAGCGCAACGGGTACGCCTAGGTACCGCCCATGGCCTTCTTGATCTCCGCGACCAGCTTGCGCACCCGCCGGGTGTCCAGGCTGCCGTAACAGAACGTGTTCATGTCGACCTGGTCGCCCCCGCTCGCGGGGTTCTTCACGACTTCGGTGGACGCGCCTTCGACGGAGAACGTCAGCCGGCCGGGGCGGGAGAAGCCGGGCTCGGAGTTGCTGATGCTCTTGATCTTCGTGACGCTGAAGGTGTGCTTGCGGTCGTCGCCGAAGAAGCCGTCCTTGAGGGCCGCGCTGATGGTGACTTCCGTGCCGCTGAACCGGATCGACCGCCGTCTCGCGCGCATGCTGCCTCCTCGCGAAACTGTAGGCAGTCACCCCATCGAGCGACAAGCGGCCAAGTGTGACATCGCGTCACGATCCGCCACTATGCTCAGTCCGGGCGTCCATCCGGCGGCGTCCGTTCGAGGGGGATCCATGTCTTCGCAGTACCCGTCTTCCCAGTACCCGCCTTCCCAGCACCCGCCGAACCCGCCGCAGTGGATGCAGGTGGCCCCGGCCCCACCCGGCCCGCGGGGGCGCAACACGTTCGCGGTCGCGTCGCTGATCCTGGGGATCCTCGGCGTCTGCGGGTTCTCGCTGGTGCTCGGCCTGATCTTCGGCATCATCGCGCTGGTGCAGATCGGCCGGACGAACCAGACCGGCCGCGGGATGGCGATCGCCGGGATCGTGATCAGCCTGGTATGGGTCGGTGCGCTGACGATCGGCGTGATCGTCCTGGTGAACCGCGCCGAGCTGCTGGGAACGACCCCGACGATCGTCGGCCTGAAGCCCGGCGAGTGCTACACGGCGCCGCCGGCGTACAGCCTCGACGCGACGAAGGTGGCGTGCACGGTGCCGCACGACGGCGAGGCGTTCGCGACGGTGCCGTTGAAGGGCTATTTCGAGGGCGAGTACCCGGGCGAGGACACCCTGGAGGCCCAGGCGAAAGCCGGCTGCGACACCCAGCGGACGGCGGTCTTCGGGGCGGGTTACGTTCCGCCGGTCGAAGCCTCGGTGGGTGTCTTCTACCCGGACAGCAAAGCTTGGCTGGCCGGGAAGTCCGCCGCGGTGTGCACCTTCCAGGTCACGGCGGACAAGCAGCTGACCGCACCGCTCCCCCACTGACCCGGCGAGCGGTCAGAGTCCTCGCCGCAGCGCGTCGGCCGCCCGGGCAAGATCGGCGCGGACCTCCCTGGCCGCCCGGGTCGCGCCGCTCGGCTGGTGACGCTGGAGGCTGAGCGCGTACACGTTCCACAACCCCGTGACCGCCGCCGCCGTGATGCGGACGACCGGGTCGTCGGGGGTCGTGCCCGCTCGGGTGGCCAGCGCCTCGACCGCGGCCTCCGTCAGCCGGTCGCGGGCCGCGCGGTGGTGGGCCACCAGCGCCGGCGTCGTCCGGATCAGCTCGCCGAACCGGCGGACCTCCGCCCAGCTGTGCCGCCGCGCCGACGCGACGAGGAAGTCCAGCTCCGCGCCGAGCACCTCCAGCGCCGCGTCCAGGGGCGGGCTCTCGGCGAGCCGTGCGCGCAGCGCGTCCACCTGGGTGTCCCAGCGGTCGGCGAGCAGCGCTTCCTTGCTGCCGAAGTGGTTGAAGACCGTCTTTTCCGTCACCCCGCACGCGCGCGCGACGTCGGCGACGCGGACCGCGTCGAACCCGCGCTCCAGGAACATCACCGTCGCCGTGTCCGACAGCTGCTGCCGCAGTTCGCGCTTCCGCCGCTCCCGCAGCGTCTCGGGTTTCAGCACCAGCACATCGTACAGCAGGAGTACTGTTTACAGTGACTGTAGCGAATGGAGTGACTGGATGAGCGAGTTCGAGATCGTCCGCGAGTACCCGCAGCCCCGCACCCGGGTCTGGCGCGCCCTCACCGACCCGGCGCTGGTGCCGCGGTGGACGTCGACCGGCCGCGGCGGCCGACCCGAAGGCTTCGCACCCGAAGTCGGCACGAAGTTCCGGTTCGTCGGCCGGCCGGTCCCGGGCTGGGACGGCATCGTCCGCTGCGAAATCCTCGCCGCCGACGCGCCCGAGCTCCTGAGCTTCAGCTGGCGCAACCAGGAAGCCGACGCGCCCAGCACCGTGACGTACCACCTCGACGACACGGCGACCGGCACCCGCCTCACCTACCGCCACACGGGGTTCCGCGGCGCCGGCGGGTTCTTCATGTCCCGGCTGCTGCACCGGGTCCGGCGCCGGATGCTCACCGAGGGCCTGCCCGACGTCCTCGCCGAACGCGACTGGTAACGGCCACCGGACATTCCCCCGCCGACGGACCGGACCCTCACTCCTACACCGGGTCCGGCTCCATCCCCAGCACGTCGTCGGTGAGCCCGGCCGCGAGAGCCCGCAGCGCCGCGTCCAGGTACACCGTCAGATCCGCGTCGGCGCGGGCGGACCACCGGTCGTACGCCGCGCGGCAGGCCGCCAGCACCGCGCGCCCCACCACCAGCGGGTAGAGCGAATCCTCCGGCTGCCCGGACCGGCGGGCCACGAACGCGCTCACCGCGCGCTCCCACGCGTCGTAGTGGACCGCCGCGCTCGCGGCCAGGTCCGGGACCGTGCTCAGCAGCGTCATGCGCCGGCGCAGCTCCGGCACGTCGTCCGCGCGGTAGTGGTTGGCCTCGAGCACGGCGCGGCGGACCGCGTCGAACACCGGCAGGTCCGCCGGCGACTCGGCGAGCAGGGACCGGATCGTCGCGACCTCGGTGTCGAACTCGTTCCAGAGGACGTCGGCTTTGGCGTCGTAGTACCGAAAGAACGTCCGCCTGCTGACGCCGGCCGCGGTGGCGATCTGGTCGACGGTCGTCTCGTGGAAGCCCTGTTCGCTGAACAGCCGCAGCGCGGCGACCTCGAGCTCCCGGGCGCTGGTGCCCGGCGGGCGGCCCCGCCGGTTCGCGGGCCGGGCGAGCATCTCATCGGTCATCCGGGTGCCGTTTCGTCGAGGGCCTTGATTATTGACACGGGGTGACACTACTCTCCCGTCTATTCGACACTCAGTGCCGAAAATCATCACTGCCGAAGGAGTCAGGATGACCGAGAACGCCCCCACCACCGAACCCGCCGCGACCGACGAGGCCCTCACCGAGGAGCTCCTGGTCGAAGAGGTCTCCATCGACGGCATGTGCGGTGTCTACTGAGGTCTCGCCGGCGGGTTTCGACCTGGACGGCGCGTGGCGCCTGGACGACCGGGTCTCGATCCGGCCCGAGCGGTTCGGCGCCCTGCTGTACCACTTCGGCACCCGCCGGCTTTCCTTCCTGAAGAACCCGACGCTCCTGGACGTCGTCCGCGGCCTCGCCCGGCACCCGGACGCGCGCGCGGCCTGCGCCGAAGCCGGCGTCGGAGCCGGGGAGCTGCCGAGGTACCGCGCGGCGCTCGCCGCCCTCGCCGCCTCGCACATGATCCAGCCGAGGAGTCTCTGATGTCCCTTGTGGACGAATTCCAGTACGGGCTCGACGCGCCCATCTGCCTCACCTGGGAACTGACCTACGCCTGCAACCTTTCCTGTGTGCACTGCCTTTCCTCCTCGGGACGGCGCGACCCGCGCGAGCTGAGCACCGCGGAGTGCAAGGCGCTGATCGACGAGTTCGAGCGCATGCAGGTCTTCTACGTCAACATCGGCGGCGGCGAACCGACGGTGCGCCCGGACTTCTGGGAGCTCGTCGACTACGCCACCGAGCACCACGTCGGCGTCAAGTTCTCCACCAACGGCGTCAAGATCACACCCGAGGTCGCCCGGCGTCTCGCGGCGAGCGACTACGTCGACGTCCAGATTTCGCTGGACGGCGCCACCGCCGAGGTCAACGACCACGTCCGCGGCCCCGGTTCGTACGACACGGCGATCCGCGCGATGCGGAACCTGGCCGACGCGGGATTCGAGAACTTCAAGATCTCCGTGGTGATGACGCGCCACAACGTCGGCCAGCTCGACGCGTTCAAGGCCATCGCCGACCGCTACCGCGCCCAGCTGCGGATCACGCGGCTGCGCCCGTCCGGCCGCGGCGCCGACACCTGGGACGAGCTGCACCCGACCGCAGCCCAGCAGCGTTCGCTGTACGACTGGCTGGTGGCCCACGGCGAGAACGTCCTGACCGGCGACTCGTTCTTCCACCTCGCCGGCTACGGCGAGGGCGACCTGCCGGGGTTGAACCTGTGCGGCGCCGGGCGCGTCGTGTGCCTGGTCGACCCGGTCGGCGACGTCTACGCGTGCCCGTTCGCCATCCACGAGACCTTCCTCGCCGGCAACGTCCGGGACGTCGGCTTCACCCCCGTGTGGCGGGAGTCCGAGCTGTTCACGTCGTTGCGTTCGCCGCAGAGCGGGGGCGCGTGCGAGTCGTGCTCGGCGTTCGACGCGTGCCGCGGCGGGTGCATGGCGGCGAAGTTCTTCACCGGCCTCCCGCTCGACGGGCCCGACCCGGAATGTGTGCGCGGGCACGGCGAGCTGGCTCTTGCGGGCGTCACGAGCGTCCCGAAGCCGTCGCTCGACCACTCCCACCGGAAGCGCGAGCCGGTCCCGGTCACCATCGGGATGCGCCGCCCGCCGGAGCGCGCCTGCGACGAGAACCCCCTCGCGGGATTCAGGAACTGACCGTGCGGCTCGCGGACCTGCCCTGGCCGGACGTCGCTTCGCGGGCGACGTCCGGCGCGATCCTGGCCGTGCCGGTCGGCGCGACCGAGCAGCACGGCCCGCACCTGCCGCTCTCGACCGACACCGACATCGCGCTCGCGCTGTGCGACCGGCTCGCCGCCGTCCGGGACGTCCTGGTGGCGCCGGCGGTGGCGTTCGGCTCCAGCGGCGAGCACGCGGGGTTCGCCGGGACGCTGTCGATCGGCCAGGCCGCGACGGAGCTGCTCCTGCTGGAGCTGGGCCGGTCCGCGGCGGAGACATTCACGCGGCTGCTGTTCGTCTCCGCGCACGGCGGCAACGCGGCACCGGTCGCGCGTGCCGTCGCGCGGCTGCGGGCGGAGTCCCGTGACGTCGAGGTGTTCCAGCCCCACTGGGACGGCGACCCGCACGCCGGACGCCCGGAAACGGCGCTGCAGTTGGCTTTACGGCCGGCGGTAGTGCGCATGGACCAGGCGACCGCGGGCGATTGCCGTCCCCTGAGCGAGGTGCTGCCGCTGCTGCTGGAGGGCGGGGTGCGCGCGGTGAGCCGGATCGGCGTGCTCGGCGACCCGACCACCGCGACGGCCGCGGAAGGCCTCACTTTACTGGACGAGATGACTGATGAGCTGGTGTCCCAAGTGGACGGTTGGCGATGAGGACCGCGCTCGTCACGGGAGCGGCCCGCGGGATCGGAGCCGCGACGGTCCGGCACCTGACGCGCGAGGGGTACGCGGTGCTGGCGGTCGACATCGCCGCCGACGACCCCGCGTTGCCGTACGCGCTGGGGTCGTCGGCAGAACTGGCCGAGGTCTCGTCGGAGACGTTCGTCGCCGACGTCCGGGATCCCTCGGCGCTGGCCGCGGCGGTGGCCTCGGTGGAAGACCGCTGGGGCGGCCTCGACGTCGCGATCGCGGCCGCGGGAGTGATCGCCGGCGGCGTGCCGTTGTGGGAGGTGCCACCGGAGCAGGAGGACGCGGTGTTCGACGTGAACTTGCGCGGGGTGGTCAACCTGGCCCGGGCGGCGATCCCGGCGTTGTTGCGGCGTCCGGAGCCGAGATCGGGACGGTTCCTGGCAGTCGCTTCCGCGGCGGCGACGAGCGGATTGCCGATGCTCGCGGCGTACTGCGCGGCGAAGGCGGGGGTGGCGGGGCTGATCCGAGCGCTGGGTGTCGAGCTGGGCGGCACGGGGGTAACGGCCAACGCGGTCAGCCCTGGTTCGACGGACACGCCGATCCTCGCCGAGAGCGCCCGGCTGTACGGCCTGCCGGGGGCGAGGGAGTTCGCGGCGCAGCAGCCGGTGGGCCGGTTGCTGGAGCCGGCGGAGATCGCCCGGGTTTTGGCATTTCTCGCGGCCCCGGAGAGCGGCGCGACGACCGGCGCGGTGGTGCCGGTGGACGGAGGGCTGGCCCTGTGACCGCGTTGGGTGAGGTGCCGATCGGCGCGGCTGGTTTGCTCGGCTTCCGGGTTGAACCGGACATCCGGCTCGCGGTCGGCGCTGCCCGCCCCGCCGGATTCCGGGCCGAACCAGGCACCCCGCTCCCGCATGGCGCGGCCGACCGTGCTGGGTTCCGAACCGAACCGGGCATCCAGCGCCCGCACGACGCTACCGGCCCCGCCGAATTCCGGGCCGAACCCGAACCGGCCGCCCGGGCCCCGCGAGCCGCCGCGCGTTTCGATGGAGGGCCGACCCCATGACCACTCCCCTCCCCGCCGGCTTCCGGATCGTCCTCGACCCGGATACCAAGCACCTCCGCGACGACCTCTGGTTCGGCGGCTCACCCGCCCGCGTACTCCGCCTCACCCCGGCCGGCCGTCGAGCCTGGCGGGAACTCGCCGACGTTCCGATCGCCTCCGAAGCCGCCGGCAAGCTCGCCCGCCGGCTCACCGACGCCGGCTTCGCCCACCCCGTCCCGCCCACCCCGGCCGCACCCCCCGACCTCACCATCGTCGTCCCGGTACTCGACCGGCCCGGCCCGCTGGCCCGCTGCCTGACGTCACTCGCGGGCACGCACCCTCTGCTCGTCGTCGACGACGGGTCCGAAGACGCAGCCGGGATCGCCGCCATCGCCGCCGCGCACGGGGCGAAACTCGTCCGCCACGACGTCAACCTCGGGCCCGCGGCCGCGCGGAACACCGCGCTCAGCCACGTTTCCACCGAGCTGGTGGCCTTTGTGGATAGTGACTGCGTCGCCCCCGGCGACTGGGCCGACCGCCTCGCCGCCCACTTCGCCGACCCCCTGCTCGCCGCAGTCGCACCGCGGGTCCGCGCACAGACAAAAGACACAACAGCCGGCCGGTACACAAAAGCAGCAGGCAGTCTCGACCTAGGCGACCGTCCCGCGCGGGTCGCACCGCGCACCCGGATGTCCTACGTCCCGACCGCCGCGCTGGTCGTCCGCCGAACCGCCCTGACACAAGTCGGTGGGTTCGATCCGGACCTACGAGTCGGCGAGGACGTCGATCTCGGCTGGCGGCTGCACGCCGCCGGCCAGCGGGTCCGGTACGACCCGGACGTCCACGTCGACCACCAGGAACCCGCGACCTGGCGCGAGCTGCTCAGCCGCCGCGCGCGGTACGGGACCTCCGCCGCTCCGCTCGCGAAGCGCCACCCCGGGAACCTCGCGCCGCTCGTACTGCACCCGTGGCCGGCCCTGACCGTCGCCGCACTACTCTCCCGACGGCCGCTGCTCGCGTCGGCCGGCTTCGGGGGTGCCGTCCTCAGCATGCTCAAAACGTTGCGATCCAACGACATCCCCACCGACGGCGTCGTCCGCGCGATGGGCACCGCCGTCCACCAGACCTGGCTCGGTGCCGGCCGGTACGGGACGCAGTTCGCCGCCCCGGCCCTCGTCGCGCTCCTCGTCCGGCGTGGGTGGGGACGGCGCGCCGCCGTCGCGTCGCTGCTGCTCGGCCCGCCGCTGACCCGGTGGCTCGCCGACCGGCCCGCCCTGGACCCCGTCCGCTACACCGCCGGCGCCCTCGCCGACGACATCGCCTACGGCGCCGGCGTCTGGGCCGGCTGCCTGACCCACCGGACCCCCACGCCGGTGCTGCCCGAGATCGCCTGGCGCCCCCTGCGCGTCGACCGTAAGGACAACCGATGACCTGGTTCGAATCCATCGCCGAAGCCCAGCGGCGCGCGAAGAAGCGCCTGCCCCCGTCCGTCTACTCGGCCCTGATCGCCGGCTCCGAGAAGGGCTTGACGCTCAAGGACAACCTCGACGCGTTCGACGAGCTGACGTTCGCGCCGCGCACCGCCGGGCAGTCCGGCCACCGCACGCTCGCCACCACCGTGCTCGGCCGCGAGATCGCGCTGCCGGTGCTGATCTCCCCCACCGGCGTCCAAGCGGTGCACCCGGACGGCGAGGTCGCCGTCGCCCGGGCCGCCGCCGCGCGCGGCACGGCGCTGGGCCTGAGCTCCTTCGCCAGCAAGCCGATCGAAGACGTCGTCGCCGCCAACCCGGACACGTTCTTCCAGATCTACTGGACCGGCAGCCGCGACGACATCCTCGCCCGGCTCGACCGCGCCCGCCGCGCCGGGGCCGCCGGGCTCATCCTCACGCTCGACTGGTCGTTCTCCCACAGCCGCGACTGGGGCAGCCCGCACATCCCCGAGAAACTCACCTTCCGCGAGCTGCTGCGCTTCGCGCCCGAAGGCCTCTCCCGCCCGCGCTGGCTGCTGGACTACGCGCGCACCGGCCGCCTGCCCGACCTCAGCGTGCCGAACATGGCCGAGCCCGGCACGCCGGTCCCGACGTTCTTCGGCGCGTACGGCCAGTGGATGCAGACCGCGCCGCCGTCGTGGGAGGACGTGGCCTGGTTGCGCTCGCAGTGGGACGGGCCGTTCCTGCTCAAGGGCGTCATCCGCGTCGACGAGGCCCGGCGCGCGGTCGACGCGGGCGTCAGCGCGATCTCCGTGTCGAACCACGGCGGCAACAACCTCGACGGCACGCCGGCCACGATCCGGGCGCTCCCCGCGATCGCCGACGCCGTCGGCGGCCAGGTGGAAGTCCTGCTCGACGGCGGCATCCGGCGTGGCAGCGACGTCGTCAAGGCGCTCGCCCTCGGTGCCACGGCGGTCCTCATCGGACGCGCGTACCTGTGGGGCCTGGCGGCGAACGGCCAAGCCGGCGTGGAGAACGTCCTCGACGTGCTGCGCAACGGCATCGACTCGACGCTGCTGGCGCTCGGCCACCGGAGCGTCCACGACCTGACCCGCGACGACATCCGGATCCCGGAGACGTTCACCCGCGCGCTGGGCGCCGACGCCCCGGCCACCCTCCGCTGACCGCCGCACCCCGACGGACGACACGCGTACCTGGACGGCGAACTCGCGTACCTGGATGGACGACACGACACGCGGGCGCCCGTGCGGCCGTGTCGTCCGGCCAGGTACGCGTGTCGTCCGGTTCGTCAGTGCGAGTGGGCCTCTTCCAGGGAGGCTCCGGCCAGGCGGGCCGCGACGCCCCGGCGGAAGGTGGGGCAGTCGTGGACGTCCTCGCGCGGGCAGGCCAGGCCGTGGGCGATCGCCGTGCGGGCGGCCTGGGCCTGGGCGATGCGGCGGTCGAGCTCGGCGAGCTTGCGTTCGTGCAGCTCGCGCCAGCCGTCCGCGGCCGACGTGCGCAGGTCGATGAGCGTCTTCAGTTCGCGCAGGGTGAACCCGACGTCGCGGAAGATCAGGATCTCGCCGACCAGCTCGACGACCGACGGCGCGTATCGCCGCTGGCCCGCGACGCGTCCGGGTGCAGGCAGGAGGCCCAGCTCTTCCCAGTACCGCAGCGCGGAGGTGGCCACGCCGGTGCGGTGGGCCAGCTCGCCGATCGTCAGCAGCTCCTCGGACATTTGACTTCGAGCGTACTTGAAGCCGTTGACTCGCGGCATGACGAAGACAGGTCTCCAGCGGCGCATGATCGAGCAGTTCCACCACCCGCGCGGTATCGGCGGGCGGGTGGCCGGGTGGGTGATGGCCCACCGCGGCTCCAACCGGCAGCGCAACATCTGGGTCGTCGAGCTGCTGGACGTCCAGCCGACGGATCGGGTGCTCGAAGTCGGTTTCGGCCCCGGGATCGCCCTCGGCGCGCTGGCCGCCCGCGCCACCCGGGGCCGCGTCTACGGCGTCGACCACTCCGCGGTCATGGTCGAGCGGGCGGGCCGGCGCACCCGGGCCGCGGCGGACCGGATCGAGCTGATCCAGGCTTCGGTGGACCGGCTGCCGTCGTTCGGCGAGCCGCTCGACGCCGTCCTCGCCGTGAACTCGTCGGGCTTCTGGCCCGATCCCCCGCAACGGCTGCGCGAGCTGCGGGGTCTGCTCAAGCCCGGCGGCCGCATCGCGCTCGCGTCCCAGCCGCGGTGCCCCGGCGCGAACCGGGACACCACGACCAGGGCCGCGGGCGAACTCCGTGACCTGCTGACTGAGGCGGGGTTCACCGACCTCCGGACCGAGACCCTCGACCTCGACCCGCCGGTCGCGTGCGTCCTCGGCGTCACCCCACGGTGAAGCTCGCGGTGAGCGTCGCCGCCGAGCTGGTGCCGACGTAGACCTCGATCTTTCCCGGCTCGACGCGGAACTTCGCGGCGTTGTCGTAGAAGCCGACGTCCTCCGGGGTCAGGGTGAACGAGACCGTCTTCGACGCACCCGCGTCCAGGGTGACCCGCTGGAAGCCGCGCAGCCGCCGGACGGGCTGCACGATGGTGGCGACCGGATCCCGCAGGTACAGCTGGACAACCTCGTCGCCCGCGCGGCCGCCCGTGTTCGTCACCTTGGCGCTCACCTGGATCCGGCCGCCGCGGGCGGACATCCGGGTGTCCGAAAGCCGCAGGCCGTCGACCCGGAACGTCGTGTACGACAAGCCGAAACCGAACTCGTAGAGCGGGCCGGACTCCAGGTCGAGGTACTTCGACGTGTACTTGTTGTTCGGGTCCGCCGGGCGTCCGGTGTTCTCGTGGTTGTAGTAGATCGGGACCTGGCCGACCGCGCGCGGGAAGCTCACCGGCAGCTTGCCGCCCGGGTTGACCGTGCCGAACAGGACGTCCGCGACCGCGTGCCCGCCCTGCACGCCCGGCGCCCACGCCTCGAGGATCGCGGGCGCGTTGTCGTGCAGGTACGGGATCGTCAGCGGCCGGCCGTTGACCAGCACCACCACGAACGGCTTCCCGGTCTCCTTGATCGCCGCGACGAGCTGCTGCTGCACGCCGGGGAGGTCGATGTCGCTGCGCGCCGCCGCCTCACCGCTCATCGCGGCCGTCTCGCCGACCACGACGACGGTGACGTCGGCCGCGCGGGCGGCCTGCTGCGCGGCGGCGAACCCACTGGTGTCGGTCCCGTCGACCGTGCAGCCCGCGGTGTAGGTGACCGCGGCCCCCGGCGCCGCGGCCTTGATCCCGTCGACCACCGTCACCGGCGGAGTCGTGCCCGCGCCGGTGCCCAGGCCCGACCAGGTGCCGTTGAGGTCGTAGGTCGCGGTGCCCAGCGGGCCGACCACGGCCACCGAGCCGACCGACTTGGCCAGCGGCAGCACCGGCCCGTCGTTCTTGAGCAGCACCATGCACCGGCCGGCGGCCTGCCGGGACGCGGCGAGCGCGGCCGGGGACGGCGCCTTCGTCTCGCCGACTTCGTCGACGTAGGGGCGTTCGAAGAGGCCCAGCTTGACCTTGACCAGCAGGATCCGGCGGACGGCGTCGTCGATCTGGTCGCGGGTGATCCGCCGCTGGGCCAGCAGCTGCTGGCCGAACTTCACGTAGTTGGTGCTGACCATCTCCATGTCGACGCCGGCTGGCAGTGCGGCCGCCGCCGCGTCCGCGCCATCGCCGGCCAGCCCGTGCAGGATCAGCTCCTCGACGCCGGTGTAGTCGCTGACGACGAACCCGCGGAAGCCGTACGCGCCCTTGAGGACGTCGTGCAGGACGTAGCCGTTGCCGTGCGCGGGGACGCCGCTGATGGTGTTGAAGCTGGCCATCACGGTCGCCACGCCCGCCTCGACGGCGGCCTTGAACGGCGGCAGGTAGAGGTTGTGCAGGCGCTGCAGCGAAACGTCGACGGTGTTGTAGTCGCGGCCGCCTTCCGCGCCGCCGTAGGCGACGAAGTGCTTGGCGCAGGCGGCGAGGCGGTCCGGGGACGAGTAGTCGCCGCCCTGGTAGCCGCGGACCTTCGCCACGGCCATTTGTGAGGCCAGGTAAGGGTCTTCGCCCGATCCCTCGGCGATGCGCCCCCAGCGCGGCTCGTGCGTGACGTCCATCATCGGCGCGTAGGTCCAGTGGATGCCGCTGCGCCGGGCTTCCTTCGCCGAGACCGTCGCGTCGGCGGACGGCACGCCGGGGTCGAAGCTCGCCCCCTGGGCCAGCGGGATCGGGAAGTTCGTGGTGTAGCCGTGGATGACGTCGAGGCCGAAGATCAGCGGGATCCGCAGCCGCGTCCGCTCGACGGCGATCTTCTGCAGCGCGTTCAGCTTCGCGGCACCCACCACGGAGAACACGCCACCGAGCTGTCCGGTCGCCAGCGACGTCCGCGCGAGGTCTTCGGTGCCGACCAGCTGGAGCTGCCCGAGCTTCTCGGCGAGGGTCATCTTCCCGAGCAGGTCCTCGACCCGCGGGTTCCGTTCGGGCCGGGCGGCGGGGTCCGCGGCGGCGGCCGGGGCGAGCGCCGTGGCGACTCCCCCGGCGGCGAGGAGACCGCCGACTCCGGCGAGCAGGCTGCGCCGGTTGACGCCGTCGGCGGACGGCGAAACACCTGCTTGACTCTCGGGCTGTTCCATGGCGGGGACCTTTCGCGAGAGAACGAGGGCCGTCAGCATAAGCACGATCGACGCCCGCCGAACGGTTGGTTTTTCCTTCCCGCGAACGCTTGTGGTCCGGCCACGGGAGTCCTACGGTCGGATGCGGACCGACACGTGGAGGGGGCACCGTGCGGGCGTTCGGAGCTGTCCTGGCAAGCGCTTTCCTGCTGACTGGCCTGACTGGCGCGGCACCTGCCCTCGCGGACGCGACGTGGTCGCCGTCCCCGATCGCCTGGACGACCTGCCCCGACGACCCGGACAACCCCGGCGTTCCCGACGGCGAGTGCGGCACGCTCCGGGTGCCGCTCGACTGGGACCGGCCGCACGGGCCGTCGATCGGCCTCGCGGTGGCCCGGCACCGCGCCACCGACTCCGCCCACCACCTCGGTGTCCTGCTGGCCGACGCCGGCGGTCCCGGCTCGTCCGGCGCGGAGATCGCACTGTCCCCCGGCTACTTCGGCGCGGAGGTCGAGGCCCGGTTCGACGTCGTGGGCTTCGACCTGCGCGGGACCGGCCACAGCGGGTACATCGATTGCGACATCCCGGACGGCGCGCCCGACAACGAGCCCGCCGACCGGGCGCGGTTCGAGGCGCTGCGCGCGTTCGACCGGCAGGTGGTCGCGGACTGCCGAGCCCGGAACCTGCCCGTCTTCGACCACGCCGACACCGCCACCAACGCCCGCGACCTGGACGCGGTCCGCCGCGCGCTGGGCGAGGACGAGATCAGCTTCCACGGCGCCTCCTACGGCACGCTGCTCGGCCAGCAGTACGCCGAGCGGTACGGCGACCACGTCCGCGCGATGGTGCTGGACGGCGTCATCGACCACAGCGCCGATCTCGCGCACTTCGTCGGCGACCGGGCCGCCGCCGAGGACGAGCTGTTCGGGCAGTTCACCGCGTGGTGCGCCGCCACCACGACGTGCGCGCTGCACGGCCGGGACGTCCTCGCGACGTGGCGTCAGGCCCAGGTCGCGGCCGACGGGATGCCGTTGCCGCACAACTGGTTGCGCGACCGGGTGTACGACGACATGCGCGTCCCGGACTGGGACGACGTGGCCCGGGTGATCGCCGAGACCGCGGCGGGCACTCCGCCGGTGCGGGCCGCGTTCATGCCCAACTACCCGTCGATCCGCCTGGCCGTCGTCTGCCAGGACTTCGACCTGCGCATGCCGGACTTCGCGCGTTATTCGGCGCTGCACGCCGAGGAGCTGCGCCGGTCGCCGATCATGCGCGGCAGCACGATCGGCCACGACGAAGCGACCGCGTGCCTCGGCGTCGCCGGCCCGCCCGCGAACCCGCCGCACCGGCTGAACATCTCGAAAGCACCGCGGATCCTGCTGCTCAGCAGCCGCTACGACCCGGCGACGCCGTACGCCTGGGCGGCCGACGTCCACCGCCAGGCGCCGGCGAACACCACGCTGCTGACCTACGAAGGTTCAGGGCACGGGGCCTACCGGCGCACCCCGTGCACCCGGGCGGCGGTGGACGGCTACCTGCTGACGCTGAAGACACCCCACCACGACTTCGGCTGTCCCGCCTGATCCACCGCCACCCGGGCCGGCTCAGCCCAGGTGCGAGCTGATCACCGAGTAGTCGTTGCCGACGTTGGTGTACACACCCGGGAAGTCCTTGCGGGCGCAGCCTTCGCCCCACGAGACGATGCCGGCGAGCTTGCCGTCGACGTAGGCCGGGCCACCGGAGTCGCCCTGGCAGGAGTCCTTGCCGCCTTCGGGCACGCCCGCGCAGAACATCGACGCCTTGTCGTACTTCGCCCCGCCGGTGCTGTACTTCTCCGCGCAGGTGGCGTTGTCGACCACCGGCACCGACACCTTGAGCAGCGTGTCGGAGACGTCGCCGCCCTCCGACGTCGTGCCCCAGCCGACCACCGTGACGTCCTTGCCGGCCTGGTAGGCGGCGTCATCGGCCGACTGCACCAGCGTGGCCGGCGCGTACGGCAGGTCCTTGTCGAGCGTCAGCACGGAGTTGTCGTGCTGCATCCCGCTCATGTCGAAGTCCGGGTTCTGCCAGACGTCGCTCACGCCCGCCTTCGTGCCGGAGGTGTCGCTGAACTTCGTCTGCCCGCCGATGATCTCCATCTGCGACGCCTCGACGCCGTCGGTGCAGTGCGCGGCGGTCAGCACCTTGTTCTTCGCGACCAGGGTGCCGGCGCAGTGCTGCGCGCCGTTGACGTTGAAGATCACGGTGGCCGGGAACTCGTCGATCGTGGTCGGCGTGCCGCCCACGATCCGCGGATCACCGGCCGACGCACCGGGGGCGGCGACGACGGCGAAGGCTGCTGCCGTGGCGAGGACCAGTGCGGCTCGCCGGACCACGGAACGTCCGTCTACCTGCATGAACATCTCCCTTCGGGGACCTGGAAGGTGGTACCCGGGAGCAGACCAGACCGGCCGTGGTCACGGTTAGCTACGAAAGTCGCTTCCTGACACATTGACGACGATGGTTGGTTTTTGTCTGACTTGAGTGGCGAAGAATCACGGGACGCGGTAGCACCCGGGTCAATCCTTGACATGACGCCAACAGAGACTTACCGTTCTCCCACGCCGCCGGGTTGTCCAGACCATTTACATCGTGAAAGGACACCTCGATGCGCGTGCGTTCCCTGCTCGTCCTGCTGGCGGTCCCGGCACTGGCCGCCGCCACCGCCCTCCCCGCGCTGGCCGCCGACCCGTCGGTCGCCCCGGGCGGCAACTTCGACCTGGGGATCTGGCAGCTACAGGAGCCGGTCGGCTCCCCCGGGTCGCCGACCACCATCTCGTCGTCCCGGCTCAAGGGCGCGAACGGCTTCCAGGACAGCTACTTCTACACCGACACCCGCGACGGCGCGATGACCTTCTGGGCGCCGGAAAAGGGCGTCACCACCCCGAACTCGAACTACGCGCGCTCAGAGCTGCGTGAGATGAACCGCGACGGCTCGGCCGCGAACTGGTCGCTGAGCGGGTCGCACAAGCTGAACGCGACTTTGCGCGTGGTTTCGGTGACGTCGAACGTCTGCGTGGGCCAGGTCCACCTCGGCACGGGCGGCTCGTCGACGAAGCCGTTGCTGGAGCTGTACTACCGCTCCAGCGGCGACATCGTCCTGGGCACCGAGAACTCCCCCGACGGCGGCCAGACGTCGCACACCGTCGGGCACGTGGCGGTCGGCAAGACCTGGACCTACACGATCGGCATCTCGGGCGGCACCACCATCGACCTGACGGTCAACGGCAGTGTCACCCACTACTCGATCCCGTCGTCCTTCAAGGCGTACAAGCAGTACTTCAAGGCGGGCTCGTACAACCAGTCGTCGTCGGACAGCACGACCAAGGGAGCGCGGGTCGCGTTCTACGGCCTGACCGTTTCGCACGGCTGACCGCTCCCGGCCCGGTGGCCGCCACCACCAGGCCGGATGGGCGTCAGCGCCAGCCGAGCTCCGGGGCCACGTGCGTGAGGATGCTCTCCAGCACGTGCGCGTTGTAGTCGACGCCCAGCTGGTTCGGGATCGTCAGCAGCAGGGTGTCCGCCGCCTGGACCGCCTCGTCCTCCTTGAGCTCCCGCACCAGCTCGTCCGGCTCCGCGGCGTACGAACGCCCGAAGATCGCGCGGGTGTTCTCGTCGATCATGCCGACCTGGTCGCGGGAGTTCCGGTCGCCGCCGAAGTACGCGCGGTCCTGGTCGTTGGTCAGCGCGAAGATGCTGCGGCTGACCGACACGCGCGGCTCGCGCTCGTGGCCGGCCTCCGTCCACGCCTCCCGGTAGGCCTCGATCTGCTTGCGCTGCTGGACGTGCAGCGGCTCGCCCGTCTCGTCGTCCTTGAGCGTGGAGCTCTGCAGGTTCATCCCCAGCTTCGCGGCCCAGACGCTCGTCGCGTTCGAGCCCGAGCCCCACCAGATGCGGTCCCGCAGGCCCTCGGAGTGCGGCTCGAGCCGCAGCAGCCCCGGCGGGTTCGAGAACATCGGCCGCGGGTTCGGCTGCGCGAAGCCCTCGCCGTCGAGCAGCTTGAGGAAGACCTCGGTGTGCTGCCGGGCCATGTCCGCGTCGGTCTCGCCGTCGGCCGGGCCGTACCCGAAGTAGCGCCAGCCTTCGATCACCTGTTCGGGGGATCCCCGGCTGATGCCGAGCTGGAGCCGGCCGTTCGAGATGAGGTCCGCGGCCCCCGCGTCCTCGACCATGTACAGCGGGTTCTCGTACCGCATGTCGATCACGCCGGTGCCGAGCTCGATCTTCGAGGTGCGCGCCCCGATCGCCGAGAGCAGCGGGAACGGGCTCGCCGCCTGCCGCGCGAAGTGGTGCACGCGGAAGTACGCGCCGTCGACGCCCAGCTCCTCGGCCGCGACCGCCAGGTCGATCGACTGGTGCAGGAAGTCGGCGGCGGACCGGGTCTCGGAGTGCGGGCTCGCCGACCAGTGGCCGAACGAGAGGAAGCCAATCTTCTTCACACCCCTTCCAGCGTCCGGCGGGCGGGAATGATTCCCGGGTGTGACCGACCGCCGCCGGACCCCTCGCCCGGCGGCGGCCGGCGGCTCAGCCGCAGTGCTCGGAGCGCTCCTGGTCGGTCATCGGCGCGGTGTGCTGCGTGATGTCCCCGGTCGAGCCGGGCACCGGGCCGTCGGCGTCGAAGTCCTGGTACCAGATGTAGTGGTCGTAGAACTTGTCCGGGAAATGCATTTCGTAGGTGCCGTGCACCTTCTGCATCTTCGGCGCGCGTTCCACCCATCCCTTTTCGCCGGGCCGGACGTCGACGTTGGTCGCCTGTCCTTCGGTGTGCGACGACTCCCACGTGTGCTGGTAAGACGTCTCGATGGACACCTTGAACACTTCCGAGAAACCGTATTCGGCCGAAAGTGACACGCCGAAACTGTTCGATTCGCCCGTCGTGTCGGACCAGTTCACCGTGCTGCGCTGCAGATCGCCGGTGCAGTTGAAAGCCGCTTCGCCGACCTGGTGGCCTGCACCGGTGTGCTCTTCCGGCGGGCCGGCCGGGTGGAACACGCAGGAATCCGTGCCGTTGTCGCACTTGTCGAGCAGTTCCCGCGCGGTGGGCTGGCCGTCGGCCGACGCCCCGGGTGCGGTGAGGACGAGGCCGGCGGCGGTCAGCAGGCCGAGGCCCGCCGCCGTCCAGGTGTTCCGCTTGCTGGTCATGGTGGTCGCTCCTTCGCTCAGCTGAAACCGATGGACTGGGTGCGGTCGTTCATGAACGACCCGACGTTGCCGGTGTTCTCCTTGAACGGGCCGTCGCGGTCGCCACCGAGGTTCGGCTCCGGGTAGAGCCAGACCCAGCAGTTCCCCCACGGCTGCACGGACGAGATCTTGTTCTTCCAGTCGTCGCCGAGGTCGAACTGCCAGTTGACCCAGCCGTCCTTCTTGCACAGTTCGGGTCCGGTGATCGTCAGCGAGTTCCCGGTGTAGTCGGGACCGTCGAAGAACGTGCCCTGGACGACGTCGCCGTCCGCCTCCGCGAGGGCGAGCGAGCGCTGCGTGCCCGTGGAACATTGCTGCACACCGGTTTCCGCGTTCAGCACGCAGTGGCGGGCGACGTCCGCGGCGGCCGCGGGAACGGCGCCGAGCAGGGAAACGGCCGAAGCGGCGGCGGCGACCGAGATGGCTGTTCTGGTCCAGTTGTTCGCCATTGTGGTTCCTTTCTCCGGAATCGAAACGATCTTCGCCATCGAAAGTACGTCGATACGGGCGAATCGGGGCGGCTCGTGCCCATCGGGACTTCGGGGTCTGCCTGAATCCTCTGAGGACACCGGTGCCGGACTGCACGCGAATGGGAGGCGGGGTACAGTACGCCGTCCGCGTTAAGATCGAGTGATGACGCTCACCGACGACGAGACGCAGATGGTGGCCCTGACCGCGCGGTTCGTCGACGAACGCGTCCGCCCCCGCGTCCGCGAATTCGAGGCCGACGACGTCTACCCCGGCGAGCTCATCGACGAGATGAAAGCGCTCGGGTTCTTCGGCCTGCTGGTCCCAGCCGAATTCGGCGGTGTCGACGTCAGCACGGCGTGCTTCGCCCGGGTCACCGAAGAGCTCGCGCGCGGCTGGATGAGCCTCGCCGGCGCCATCGGCGGGCACTCGGTGATCACCTACCTGCTCAAGACGTTCGGCACGCCCGGGCAGCGCGAGAAGTACCTGCCCGCGATGGCCGGCGGCACCGTCCGCGCCACGATGGCGCTGACCGAGCCCGGCGGCGGCAGCGACCTGCAGGCCATGCGCACCCACGCCGTCCCCGACGGCGACGGCTGGTCGATCACCGGGTCGAAGACCTGGATCTCCAACGCCGCCCACTCCGGGCTGATCGGCCTGCTGTGCGTCACCGACCGCGCCGCCTCCCCGGCCCACTGCGGCATGAGCGTGCTGCTGGTCGAGCCCGGCGCCGGCCTGACCGTCTCCCCCAAGCTGCCCAAGCTGGGCTACCGGGGCGTCGAAGCGTGCGAACTGGCCTTCGACGGCCGGCGCGTGGGCGCCGACGCGGTGCTGGGCGGGACGCCGAACGAGGGCTGGGCGCAGATGATGCGCGGCCTGGAGGTCGGCCGGGTCCAGGTCGCCGCCCGCGCGGTGGGCGTCGGGCAGGCCGCGCTGAACGACGCCGTCCGGTACGCCCAGGAGCGCGAGTCGTTCGGCAAGCCGATCTGGCAGCACCAGTCGGTCGGCAACCTGCTCGCCGACATGGCCACCAAGATGCGCGCGGCGCGCCTGCTCACCCTGGACGCCGCCGAGAAGCTCGACGCCGGGGTCCGCGCCGATCTGGAGGCCGGGATGGCGAAGCTGTTCGCCTCCGAAGCCGCGATGCAGGTGGCGCTGGACGCGATCCGCGTCCACGGCGGTTACGGCTATTCCCGGGAGTACGACGTCGAACGCTACTTCCGCGACGCGCCGCTGATGATCGTCGGCGAGGGCACCAACGAGATCCAGCGCACCGTCATCGCCGCCCAGCTCATCGCCCGCGACAAGATCGGGTGACACGCCGATCATAACTTGACTCATTCCAGAGAAGGCCCCTAGGGTGGCCGTCGTGATGACCGACTTCGAGGCGCAGCTGCGGGCGGTCTCGTTGCGGGTGACGCGGCCGAGGCTGGCCGTGCTCACCGCGCTGCGCGACCACCCGCACGTCGACACCGAGACGGTGATCGCACTGGTACGGGCCGAGCACCCGACGGTGTCGCACCAGACGATCTACGACGTCCTGCGGGCGCTCACCGACACCGGCCTGGTGCGGCGCATCCAGCCCGCGGGCGCGACCGCCCGGTACGAGTCCCGGGTCGGGGACAACCACCACCACGTCGTGTGCCGCACCTGTGGTGCGATCGCGGACGTCGACTGCGCCGTCGGCCACACCCCGTGCCTGACCGCCTCGGACGACCACGGCTTCGTGATCGACCAGGCGGAGGTCGTCTACTGGGGCACCTGCCCCGACTGCGCGGCCACCCGAATCCCGAAATGATCCGCCCGCCCGGAAGGAAGTAGATGAGCAACACCCAGGAGAACGCCGGCTGCCCGGTCGCGCACGACTCCGTGACCGCGCACGGCAGCGAGAGCGAGAACCCGGCGATCGACGCCCCGTCCGCGAAGACGGGCGGCCGTCCGCGCACGAACCAGGACTGGTGGCCCAACCAGCTCGACCTGACGGTGCTGCACGCCCACTCGGCGAAGAGCAACCCGCTGGGCGAGAAGTTCGCCTACGCCAAGGAGTTCGCGAAGCTCGACGTCGAGGCGCTCAAGCGGGACATCACCGAGGTGCTCACCACCTCGCAGGACTGGTGGCCGGCGGACTTCGGCCACTACGGCGGCCTGATGATCCGGCTGAGCTGGCACGCCGCGGGCACCTACCGCATCCACGACGGCCGCGGCGGCGCCGGTGACGGCGGGCAGCGCTTCGCCCCGCTGAACAGCTGGCCGGACAACGCCAACCTCGACAAGGCGCGCCGCCTGCTGTGGCCGGTCAAGCAGAAGTACGGCCAGAAGATCTCGTGGGCCGACCTGCTGGTGCTGGCCGGCAACGTCGCGCTGGAGTCGATGGGCTTCGAGACCTTCGGCTTCGGCTTCGGCCGCGTCGACACCTGGGAGCCCGAGGAGATCTTCTGGGGCCCCGAAGAGAACTGGCTGGGCGAGGACCGTTACGCGAGCGACTCCGAGATGGTGCCCGACCTCGGCGCGACCGAGATGGGCCTCATCTACGTCAACCCCGAGGGTCCCCGCGGCAGCGCGGACTTCGAGGCGGCGGCCCACTTCATCCGGGAGACCTTCGCCCGGATGGCGATGAACGACGAGGAGACCGTCGCCCTCATCGCCGGTGGCCACACGTTCGGCAAGACCCACGGCGCCGCTGTCGCCGACGACCACGTCGGCCCGGAGCCCGAGGGCGAGCGGCTGGAGTCGCAGGGCCTCGGCTGGCTGAGCACGCACGGCAGCGGCAAGGGCGCGGACGCGATCACCAGTGGCCTCGAGGTGACGTGGACGGACAAGCCGACCGAGTGGAGCAACCGCTTCTTCGAGATCCTGTTCGGCTTCGAGTGGGAGCTCACCACGAGCCCGGGCGGCGGCAAGCAGTACGTCGCCAAGGACGCGCCGGAGATCATCCCGGACGCGTACGACCCGAACAAGAAGCACAAGCCGACCATGCTCACGACGGACCTGTCGCTGCGCTTCGACCCGGTGTACGGCCCGATCTCGCGCCGTTTCCTGGAGCACCCGGACGAGTTCGCGCTGGCGTTCGCCAAGGCCTGGTACAAGCTGCTGCACCGCGACATGGGCCCGGTCAGCCGTTTCCTGGGCCCGTGGGTGGCCGAGCCGCAGCTGTGGCAGGACCCGGTGCCGGCCGTCGAGGGTGACCTCGTGGGCGACGCCGACATCGCCGCCCTCAAGGCGAAGGTGCTCGAGTCCGGCCTCACGGTCGCCCAGCTGGTCGACACGGCGTGGGCGTCGGCGTCGAGCTTCCGTTCCACCGACAAGCGCGGTGGCGCGAACGGTGCCCGCATCCGCCTCGAGCCGCAGCGGAGCTGGGAGGTCAACAAGCCCGAGCAGCTCGCGACGGTCCTGTCGGCCCTGGAGGGCATCCAGCAGGAGTTCAACGCGGCGGGCGGCGCGCAGATCTCGCTGGCCGACCTGATCGTGCTGGCGGGCTCGGCGGCGGTCGAGAAGGCAGCGCGCGACGCGGGTGTCGAGACGACGGTGCCGTTCCACCCGGGCCGCACGGACGCGACCCAGGAGCAGACGGACACGGACTCGTTCAAGGTGCTCGAGCCGCGCGCCGACGGGTTCCGCAACTACCTGCGGGCGGGCGAGAAGAGCCAGCCGGAGAAGCTCCTGGTCGACCGCGCGTACATGCTCGGGCTGTCGGCCCCGGAGATGACGGTCCTGGTCGGCGGCCTGCGCGCACTGGCGGGCACCCAGCACGGCGTCCTGACGGACAAGCCGGGCGTGCTCACGAACGACTTCTTCGCGAACCTGCTGTCCCCGGGAACGCGCTGGAAGGCATCGGAGTCCGAGGAGAACGTGTACGAGATCCTGGACGCGAGCACGGACAAGCTGAAGTGGACCGCCACGGCGGTCGACCTGGTGTTCGGAGCGAACTCCCAGCTGCGCGCGCTGTCCGAGGTGTACGCGAGCGACGACGCGAGCGAGAAGTTCGTCGCGGACTTCGTCGCGGCTTGGACGAAGGTCATGGAACTGGACCGGTTCGACCTGGTGTGATTCGGTTTTGATTCGGTGACGGGCCCGGCTGATCTTCGGATCGGCCGGGCCCGTTCTTCGTGTGGTCGTCCGGTCCGGGTCATGGGCGCAGGGCATCGACGATCAAGTCGAGCATCCGGCCGGTCCGTTCCGCGTCCGGACCGGCCGATGTGGACAGGAACGCGCCCAGCAGCAGCAAAGTGACGTCTTCCGGGTCGACGCCCGCGCGTAGCGTGCCCGCGAGTGCTCCCGCGTCGAGGATCGTGCCGATCGCCGCGGTGATGCGCCCGCGGGTCGCCGGGGTCGCGATGCGGCCGGATGCCAGGCTCGCGCGCAGGATGTCGCCCATTCCGCGCTTGGTTTCCACGAAAGCCGCGTAACGGTCCATCCACGCGCGCAGGGCGGCTTCGGGTGGGAGATCCGCGAGCAGCGCCGGGGCACTCGCCGTGACGTCGTCGAGCTCGGCCGCGTAGACGGCTTCGACGAGGGCCTCGCGGGTCGGGAAGTGGCGGTACAGCGTGCCGATGCCGACGCCGGCCTCGCGAGCGATCGCCTCCAGCGCGACCGTGCCGTCGGCGGTGGCGAAGGCGGCCCGCGCGATCGCGACGAGCTTCTCCCGGTTGCGCCGCGCGTCGGAGCGCACCGGGCGGTCGGGTTCGGGCGAAGACAAAACGGAGGCACCTCCGGTTGTGCTACTGTCGGCTTAGCGGAGGTTCCTCCGCTTCGCCATCATCGCACGAAGACGGGACTACGCATGCCTTCCACCGAAAGTGCCCCGCGGCCGGGTGGCGCCGGCGCGCTCGCCGGCCGGACCGTCGCCCGCGTCGGGTACGGGGCGATGCAGCTCGAACGCCTCCGCGACGACCGCGGCGCGGCCGTCGCGCTGCTGCGCCGGGCCTTCGACCTCGGCGTCGACCACGTCGACACCGCCCAGTTCTACGGCAACGGCTTCGTCAACGAGGTCATCCGCGAGGCCATCCGGCCCGGCGACGACGTCCTGGTCGCCAGCAAGGTCGGCGCCGACCCCGACCCCGGCGGCCCGATCCCGCTCCGCCTGGCGCAACGGCCGGAGGAGCTGCGGGCGAGCGTCGAAGCCAACCTGCGCGCGCTCGGCCTCGACCGGATCCCGCTGGTCAACCTGCGCCGCGCGGACCGGCGGCCCGGCGTGCTGGCCGAGGGCGACCAGCTGGTCGGCCTCGACGACCAGCTCGCGGTGATGACGGCCCTGCGCGACGAGGGCAAGATCGGCGCCATCGGCCTCAGCAGCGTGACCCTCGACGTCCTGCGCCGGGCGCTCCCGGCCGGCATCGCGTGCGTGCAGAACGCGTACAGCCTCGTCGGCCGCGACGACGAGGACATGCTCGCGCTCTGCGTCGCGGAGGACATCGCCTGGGTCCCGTTCTTCCCGCTCGGCGGCGCCTTCCCCGGCCTGCCGAAGGTGACCGACGAGCCGGCGGTGCGAGCGGCCGCGCGGGAGCTGGGCCGCACGCCGGCGCAGATCGGGCTGGCCTGGCTGCTGCACCACGCCCCGAACGTCCACCTCATCCCCGGCACCGCGAGCGCGGATCACCTGGACGGCAACGTCTCCGCCGGCGACGTCGTGCTCGACGGCGACACGCTGGCCGCACTGGGCGAGGTCCCGACCCGCTCGCTGGACGCCGCCCTCGGCTGATTCCGGGTCCACGGCACGACGACGCCGTGGCGGACCAGCTCGCCGTACTGCGCCGGCTCGACGGGCCGGAACACGAGGTCCAGCACCGCGTCCGCCGCCTGCGCGGGACTCGGCGCGTCGCGCACGTCCCACCACAGGGCGGACGTCGGCGTGTTCATCATCCCGGGGCAGACGGCGGCGAGCAGGATCCCGCGCGCCAGGTCGTCGTCACGGCGCTCGGCGGCGAGCGCCCGCACCGCCGCGACCTGGCCGATCTTCGACGGGATGTTGACGAAGCCCGGCCAGTCGCCGGCGCGGGCGCTGCCGTCCTCGACCGCGTCGCGCCAGGCGGCCACCTGCTCGTCCACTGCGTCCAATGAGGACGGCCGGGCGAACCGCTTGTGCAGCACGGGCGCGAGGTGGTCCAGAGTGCCGAGCGAGCTGGCCACGACGAGCAAGCGGCCGTCGTCGCGCAGCAGCGGCGCGAAGGCGCGCAGCAGCCGGGTGGTGCCGAAGTTGTTGACCTCGGCGTAGGCGCGGACGATCGCGCGCGGGTCGTCTTCCGGGCCGACGCGCATGACGGCGTTGCCGACCACGATGTCGACACCCCCGTGCCGCTCCGCCAGCCGCGCGGCGAGGCGGCCGGGCGCCGTGGGTTCGGCGACGTCGAGGACCTCACCGCGGACCTCGGCGCCGCCGGCGGGCATGGCTTCGACGGCCTGGGCGACGCGCCCGGCGTCGCGGCCGGTCAGGTAGACGGTGTCCGCGGGGGACAGCCGGGCCGCGAGCCCTTCGACCAGGGCGAGGCCCAGGCCTTGGGTGGCGCCGGTGACGAGAACGACTTTCGGGGTCATGCCTCCAAGCTAGGACCGCTCCGGCCATGCGAACAGCGAAAGAAACGCAGACCTGGTATGCGTAGATGTCATGACCTTCGCCGACGCCTCGCTGACCGCCCTACGGGTGTTCCGCGAGGTGGCCGAGCGCGGCACGCTCACGGCCGCGGCCACCGCGCTCGGCTACACCCAGTCCGCGGTCTCCCGCCAGATCGCGTCACTGGAGCGCGCGGCGGGGACGCCGTTGCTGGAACGACGCCACGACGGCGTGCGGCTCACGGCGGCCGGGCTGATCGTGGTCCGGCGCGCCGCCGACGTCATCGACCAGCTCGACGCGACCGCGCGCGAGCTCGCCGGGCTGCCGGGTGAGCAGGGCACGGTCCGGCTGGGCTGGTTCCCGACCGCGGGGGCCGTCCTGCTGCCCCGCGCGCTGGCCGCCCTGCGGCGCACGCACCCGGCGATCACCGTGCTCAGCCGGGAAGGCGGCACGCCGGCGCTGGTCCGCGCCCTGCGCGCGGGCACCCTCGACCTCGCGCTGGTGGCGTCGGCGCCGCCGTTCCGCCCGCTCGACACCGAGACCCCGGCGCTGGCCGTGCGGACCCTCACCGAGCGCAGCCTGCGCGTGGCCGTGCCGGCGAGTGATCCGCTCGCACGCCGGGAGTACGTCGACGTCGCCGACCTGCGCGGGCAGCGCTGGATCGCGGGCACGGGCGACGACCGCGTGATGGGCGTGTGGCCCGGTTTGGACGAGCGGCCCGAGATCGCCCACACCGCGCGCGACTGGCTGGCGAAGCTCCAGCTCGTCGCGGCCGGCTGCGGCATCACGACGGTGCCCGGCTCACTCGGCGCGGTGGTGCCGCCCGGGGTGCGTGTGCTGGCCGTCCGCGGTGGTCCCGGCGAGCAGCGCCGCCTCCTGCTCGCCCACCTCCCGCGGCCGCTGTCCGACGCGGCGGGCCGGGTCGCCGCGGCCCTGCGCGAAGCCGCCCTCGAATCCCCTCCGCCGCCGTCGTGAGTGAGAAACAGTGTTCTAACCCTGTTTCTCACTCACGACCGGGTGGGAAGGGCGACCACGGTCCGCGGCGTCAACCGCCCTTTCTCGGGATCCCGTGTGACCTCGCCGGCGGTGACCGCGGAACCGAGCGCCCCGATCGCGTCCTCCGGGCGGTAGATCGTCTCCAGCAGCGTGAAGTGCTGCAGCTCCGCGACCGTGCGGCTCCCCCGCCGCGCCAGTTCGGCCACCAGGGCCCGGCGCAACGGCAGCAGCTGCGGCGTCAGCGAGATGTCGACCAGGGTGCCCTCGGCGTCCCGCGGGTCGCGGTAGCGGATGCCCGCGAACTCGTCGACCGCCCACAGCTCGCTCTTGAACGTCGCGAGGTGCTTGGCGTCCGCGGTGAGGAACACCAGCAAGCGCGCCTCGCCGTCCTCGGCGACCAGCTCGACCGCGCACCCGTGCTCCACGGGGTGCTCCCCCGCCGGCGCGGTGACGAGCACCTCGTGCCCCTTGCCCCGGGCCATCGACGCGACCAGCGGCCACGCTTCCGGACCGTCCAAATGGGTCAGCACCGGCCAGGTGACCCCGAGCTCGCGCGGATCGTCGGCGACCCGCACCGACAGGCCCGCCGGTACCTCCTCGGGCGCGGCCGAGCCGACAATCACCAGCTCCAGGTGGTGGCCGTCGAGACGGTCGGAGAACTCACCGAAGACCCGCAACGCGTCGGCCGCGAAGCCGCCGCACTCGACGTACGTGCCGCCGCGCTGGGACCGCAGGGCCTTCGCCGTCCACGCGTCGAGGTACCGCACCAGCACATCCCGCTCCACGGCGGCATGCTGGTCGGGGCGCCGTACGCGCTCGGCCACGCCTCCGGTTGTACCGCAGCGAACCGTCCGGCACCAGGGCGGACGTCGTCAGCCCTCCGGGTAGAACAGGAACAGCGTGCAGCCGGTGGTGCTCGCGGGCACGTGCCACGTGCCCGCCGGCGCGTGCAGGAACGTGCCCGCCGGGTGGTCGCGGGCGCCGTCGTTGAACGTGCCCGTGACGACGTAGACCTCCTCCGGGCCGGGCTCGTGGACGTCCCGGCGCGGCCACGACGTCCCGGCGTCCATTTCCAGGACTCCCGCGTGCGCGCCGGCCGGTCCGGTCCACAGTGGACGGAACCGGATGCCGGGGAAGAGCTCACGGACGGGCGCTTCCCTTACGGTGGACCAAGTGTAGCCGTCTTGGTCGAGGATCTCGGGGTGCATGACCGCCACGGTGCCCGCGCCGGACGGGCCGGGCCAGTGTCCGGGAAGACACCTTGGGGTACTTTCTTGCCATGCATCGCGTGGTGGCCCTGGTGCGGCCGGTGCAGTCGACGTTCGAGCTGGGCTGCGCCGCCGAGGTCTTCGGCACGCCGCGGGCCGGGGTGCCGCAGCACTACGAGTTCGAGGTGTGCGCGGAGACGCCCGGCCCGGTGCCGACGACGGCCGGCTACGCGATGTCCGTCTCGCGTGGCCTGGCCGCGCTGGACTCCGCCGACACCGTGATCATCCCCGGCTGGGCACCGGTGGAGGCGCCGCTGCCGGCCCGCGTCCGCCGCGCGCTGCTGCGGGCCCACGCCCGGGGCGCGCGGCTCGTCACCATCTGCTCCGGGGTGTTCGCGCTGGCCCGGACCGGCCTGCTGGACGGCCGGTCCGCGACGACCCACTGGGGCCGCGCCGAGCAGCTGCGGCGCGAGTTCCCGCGGGTGCGCGTGGAGCCGGACGTCCTGTACGTCGACCACGGCGACGTCGCCACGAGCGCCGGGGCGGGTGCGGGGATCGACCTGTGCCTGCACCTCGTCCGGCAGGACCACGGGGCCGCGCACGCCGCACTGGTCGCGCGGCACATGGTGATGCCGCCCCACCGCGAGGGCGGCCAGGCGCAGTTCGCCCCGCCGCCCCCGCCGCCGGACGCGCTCGACGGCCTCCTCGGCTGGGCGGGCGACCGCCTCGGGACGCCGTTGCCGCTGAGCGAACTGGCCGCGCGGGCCGGTGTCTCGCCCCGCACGCTGGCCCGGCGCTTCGCCGACCAGCTCGGCACGAGCCCCGGCGCGTGGCTGCTGGCCCGCCGCGTCACGGAGGCCCGCACGCTCCTGGAGGAGACGGACCTGCCGGTGGAGGCGATCGCGACCCGGGTCGGGTGGACGTCGGCGGTCAACCTGCGACGCCGCTTCCGCGCCCAGGTCGGCACGACTCCCGGCGCCTACCGGCGGACGTTCCGGACGCCGTAGAACCGGCGGTGTCCCAGTTCCTGGGCAGCATTGCGCCCGGACGCGGCGAGCGGTCCACTCGGCCCATCGCTTTTCCCGCCGGAAGGATCACCATGTCGGTCACCGACGAGCTCCTGTCCCACAACGCCGAGTACGCCGCGACCTTCACCGGGCCGCTCCCGCTGCCGCCCGCCAAGCACGTCGCCGTGCTCGCCTGCATGGACGCGCGCATCAACGTCTACGGCGTGCTGGGCCTGCGGGAAGGCGAAGCGCACGTCATCCGCAACGCCGGCGGCGTCGTCACCGAAGACGAGATCCGTTCGCTCGCCATCAGCCAGCGGCTGCTCGGCACCGAGGAGATCATCCTCATCCACCACACCGACTGCGGCATGCTCACCTTCACCGACGACGACTTCAAGAAGTCGATCCAGGAGGACGTCGGTGTGAAGCCCGCCTGGGCCGCGGAAGCGTTCAGCGACCTCGACGAGGACGTCCGCCAGTCGATCGCGCGGATCAAGAACAGCCCGTTCATCCCGAAGAAGGACTCCGTCCGCGGCTTCGTGTTCGACGTCGCCACCGGGAAGCTGGACGAAGTCGCGTGACCGCCGGCCGAGGTGACGAGTCTCGGCAACCTGTCGCGGTGGGTCACCTTCGGCTGACCGCGGCGGCCGCGGCCAGCGCGACCGCGAACACCGCGTAGGCGACGGCCAACCCGCCGGCCGGACTCAACGCGCCGCCGATCGCGCGGCCCAGGAGCTGGCCGACGCTCTCGGCCGTGATCACCGCGGTGGCCAGCTCCGTCGCGGTGAGCCCCGGCCCCGGGGTCGAGGCCCGGACGTACAGGCCGGGATAGGCGAGCCCGACGCCGATCCCGGCCACCGTCCAGGCGGCGAGCACCACCGGGAACGGGCCACCGGCGGCCAAGACGGCCGTGCCGAGCGCGGTCAGGCTCAAGCCGGCCGCGGGAAAGCGCCATCCGGACAGGCTCGTCACGGCCCAGCCGAGCGGCGCCGCGCTGAGGACGATCGCGGCCTGGGCGAGGCTCATGCCGAACCCCGTCGTCAGCAGGACGGTGATCAGGCTGTCGGCGCCGAAGTAGCCGACCGCGAACAGCACCATCGCCGCGAGCGCGGCCGGCGTCCCGCGGCGATGGTGCGTGGTGCCGGCCGGCAGGATCGCGACCATCCCGGCCGCGGCGACGACGGCGCCGGCGACCGCGAGCGGCCACCACCCGGCGCTCAGCACGACTCCCGCCGCGCCCAGGGGTACCAGCAACGTCCGGCCGAGCGGCCGCGGGGCGTCGTCCGGGGGCCGATCGTCGCGCACGACCAATAACCGTCCAATGAGGACGAACGGCACCGGCACCAGCAGGGTCCAGCGCCACCCGACGAGGTGTTCGAGACCCAGCGTCGCGGCCGGCCCGACCAGGGCGGGCAGGATCCACATCGCCGACGACGCGGCGACCACGCGCAGACGCAGGCGCTCGTCGAGGTGCCGGATCGCGGAGCTGACGCCGAACACCGCGAGCAGGCCACTGGCGAGCCCGGTGGAAAGCTGGCCCAGGGCGAACATCCACGCGCCGTGGGCGGTGGCGGCCACGACGAGCCCGCCGACGTAGGCGAGCATCCCGGCGGCGAGGGTGCCCCGCGTGCCGAGCCGGCCCAGCACCCGGCTCGCCAGCGGAAGCGCGACGAAGAGCCCCAGGGTGGAGCCGGCGATCAGCAGCCCGAGCCGGTCCCCCGCGCCGAGGTCACGGGCGACGACCGGCAGCAGGGTGGAGGCGACGAAGCTGCTGACGGCCGCGGCGAACTCGAGCGCGACGATCCCGGCGGCGAGGAGACGCGATTCCCTCGCCGCCAGGCTCACGTGTAGAGCTCGCGGTCGTAGGCGTTGATCTGCACCGGGACGCCGTCGGGGTCGGGAACGCGCACCGAGTGTCCGAAGCCTTCGTCGATGACGGGCCCGGGCTCGTACCCGGCTTTGCGCAGGCGCTGCGCGACGTCTTCCAGGCGTTCGTCGGTCTCGAAGGCGAGTTCGCACCGGCCTTGCTCGCCCCGGCCTTGCTCGCCCTGGCCTTGCTCGCCCCGGTGGACCGCCAGCGTGCCGGCGTCGGCGGGCAGTTCGACCCACCCGCCGGGCCGCGAGACCGGGCCGAGGTGAAGGCCGAGCGTCTCGTAGAAGCGGGTCATGGCTTCGACGTCCGAGGTGTAGCGGATCGGCAGCACTCGCATCACGGGCGTTCCTCGCTCTGTCGCAGGTGGTCCTCGAGCACGCGCTCGACATAGGCCGAGAGGGACTCATCGGCGTCGACGGAGGCGTGCTTCACCCGCCGGATGAGCTCGGCCGGCAGGTAAACGCTGAACTGCCGCTTGGCGGGGTCGGGCATGCCCACATGCTAGCAAATGGGCATGCCCGCTTGCACGCATGAAGTCCGGCACTTCGCCTGCGGCAGGACACCCGGCCACCGAACCTCATCTTCGACCGGGTGGTCGCGACCGCCCTGCGTGACCGCCGCGGACCACCCTCTTCGCCGGATGACCGAAGTCCCTCAGGAGTCGGTGACCCTGGTGCACGACACGGGCTTCCCCGGGCCCGGCGCCGTCGCCTTGGCCAGCTCCTTCGCCCCGTCAAGCAACACGCGGCACGTGAGCGTCAAAGCCCCGGTCGGCGTGGCGGTGACTTCGGCCTGCTGGCCGGCCGTCACCACCACCTCCTGCTTCCACGGCACGCCCACCGAGCCCTGGACGGTCACCTCGTAGAGCCGCCCACCGCCGCCGGCATCGCGCCGACGACCGATCATCCGATAGTGCGGTGGTCTTAGCCGCCGTTGCGCTTCATCGCTCCCGCGATCAGCAGCGCCAGGCCGTTCTCCAGGGCCGGGGCCAGGTCCAGGTGCAGTGCCGCCAGCGCCGGGTCCACCTCGTACGCCGCCAGCGCGCTCGGTGACGGGCGGCAGTGCGTCCACAGCCCGCCGGTCAGGATCATCGCCAGCAGGCACACCGACGCCGCCTCCTCGCCGACCTCCGGCACGTACCGCCGGATCAGCTCGGCCATCGAGCCCAGCCCCGCCAGTGCGGACCGCTTGAAGCGCACGACGGCGTCGGTCGACACGTTGTGTTCCAGGACACCCGCCTGCGCGCCGATGAGGTCGCAGAGCACCGTGCGTCGCGCCAGTGAGTAGGCGACGACCGTCGCGAACCGCTCGCCCCGCTCCGCCGCCGGCCCGTCCGGGTCGACGCCGGCGGACAGCTCGACGGCCACTTCGTCCAGCCAGTCGCGCAGGGCGCGGTCGAGGAGCTCGAGCAGCACCGCCTCGCGGGATTCGAAGTAGCGCAACACATTCGACTTCGCGAGGCCGACCCGCCGGCTGAGCTCGTTGAGGCTCACGTCGGCCACCGGCATCTCGTCGAGCATCGCCAGCGCCGTGTCGAGGATCGTGCGGCGCCGCTCCTCCCGCTGCTCCGCGCTGCGGGCCCGCTGGAACGTCATGCCACCCAGCGTAACGCCCGTCGCGCGAAATTGAAGACCGGCAGTCTCTTGACAACAGACCGATGGTTCCTTAGCGTCGTCCTCATAACAGACCGCCGGTCCGAAAGGGCCGCCGACGGAGGGAACGCCATGGGCGAGAACTGGACCGAACGCGACGTGCCGAGCCAGCGGGGCCGCGTCGCCGTCATCACCGGGGCCAACACCGGGCTCGGGTTCGACACCGCGAAGGTGCTGGCCGAGCGCGGCGCGACGGTCGTGCTGGCCGTCCGCGACGTCGAAAAGGGCAAGCGGGCCGCCGCCCGGCTCGGCGCGAACGCCGACGTCACCGTGCAGCAGCTGGACCTGGGGTCCCTCGACTCGGTCCGGGCCGCCGCGGCCGAGCTGCACGGGACGCTGCCGAAGATCGACCTGCTGGTCAACAACGCCGGCGTGATGTACCCGCCGAAGCAGACCACCGCCGACGGCTTCGAGCTGCAGTTCGGCACGAACCACCTCGGGCACTTCGCGTTCACCGGCCTGCTGCTCGACATGCTGCTGCCGGTGGAGGGCTCCCGGGTCGTGACGGTCGCCAGCATCGCCCACCGCATCCGCGCCTCGATCCACTTCGACGACCTGCAGTGGGAGAACTCCTACGACCGCGTCGCGGCGTACGGGCAGGCCAAGCTCGCGAACCTGATGTTCGCCTACGAACTGCAGCGCCGCCTCGCCCCGCACGGCACGACGGCGTCCATCGCCGCCCACCCCGGCGTGGCCCGCACGGAGCTGATGCGCAACTCCCCGGCGATCGCCCGCGCGCTCTTCCCGCTGGTCGCGCCGCTGTTCACGCAGAGCTCGGAGCGCGGCGCCCTCCCGACCCTCCGCGCGGCGACGGACCCCGCCGCCCTCGGCGGCCAGTACTACGGCCCGTCCGGCGTAGGCGGCTACCGCGGACGCCCGGAGGTGGTGACGTCCACGCCGCAGTCCTACGACGTGGCGGTGCAGCGTCGCCTGTGGACGGTGTCGGAGGAGCTCACCGGGATCAAGTTCCCGGTCGGCTGACGCCGCGAGAGCTAGAGCCAGTCGTGCTCGCGCGCGTAGCGGGCCGCTTCGTGGCGGGTGCGGGTCTGGGTCTTCTGCATCGCGTTGGACAGGTAGTTGCGCACCGTTCCCTCCGCCAGGTGCAGCTGCCCCGCGATGTCGGCCACCGAAAAGCCTTCCCGCGTCGCGCGCAGGACGTCGAGCTCGCGGTCGGTCAGCGGGCAGTCGTCGACGACCGCGAGCGCCGAGACGTCCGGGTCGATCCAGCGCTTGCCCGCGTGCAGCGTCCGGATCACCTCCGTGATGTGCGCGGGTTCGGCCGACTTGCTGACGAAGCCCTGCACGCCCAGCTTCAGCGCCTTCCGGAGCACCCCGGGCCGGGCGTGGCGGGTCAGCATCAGGATCACCTGCCCGGGCCGCGCCTGCCGGATCCGCGCGACCGCCCCGAGTCCGTCCACCCCCGGCATCTCGAGGTCGATGACGAGCACGTCCGGGCGGTGCCGCAGCGTGGCGGCCACCGCCTCCTCGCCGTCTTCGGCCTCGGCGAGCACGGTGATCTCGCCCTCCAAGGGCAACAACGCCGCGAGCGCCTTGCGCAACAGGGCTTCGTCGTCGGCGAGCACCACGGTGGTCATCGGCCGTCCTCCGGGGTCTTCACAAGATAAGCCGCCGTCAGGAAGCGGCCGTCCGTCCGCGACACTTCCAGCTCGCCACCGGTCTCCGTCAGGCGGTGCCGCAACGTCGAGAGCCCGCTCAGCTCGAGCGGGCCGTCCTCGGCCGCGCCGTCGTTGACGATGGCGATCCCGCGCCGGGAAAGGGTGATCCGCACCTGCCGCGCGTCGGCGTGCCGCAGGATGTTGGTCGTCGTCTCGCGCAGGACCTGGCCGAGCAGCTCACCCGCGCGAGCGTCCACTTCGGACTCGCGCTCGACGCGCACGTGGATGCCCGCCGCCTCGAAGAGGTTCTTCGCGTTCTCCAGCTCGGCGGAGAGGTTGAGCCGCCGCTGCGCGTAAGCGAGCTCTTTGGTTTGCACGATCGTGTCGCCGACCAGGCGGCGCACCTCCCCCAGCTCCGCGCGTGCCCGGTCGACGTCGCTGTCCAGCAGCTTCTCGGCGAGCGCGACCTTCAGCTTCACCACGTGCAGCGTGTGGCCCTGGATGTCGTGCAGGTCGCCGGCGAAGCGCACGCGCTCCCGGGTCACGGCCAGCTCCGCCTCCCGCTCCCGCGACTGCTCCAGCTCCGCGATCAGGTCGAAGAACCGCTGGCTGACGAACATGAACGCGGTCGAGACCAGCACCGCCACCGCGGGAACGGCGACGAACTGCACCAGCCGGGAGCCGACGCGGTCGTCGTGCGTCAGCAGGTTCGCCGCGCCCAGGACGGCGACCAGCGCGCCGAGCCCGAAGAGGGCCGCGAGCCGGTGGCGCCGCAGCGGCGGGATGAGGAACGACCCCACGAGCGACAGGCCGTAGAACGCGGCGGTGTCGTCGGTCAGCGCCCCGGCCAGCCAGACGACGGCGGTCACGACCAGGCTGGGCCGCGCGACGCGGAGGTAGTCGCCCGCGGTCCAGCGCTCGGCGGTCGCCAGCGCCGCGATCAGCCCCACGACCTGGATGACGACGTGCCACCAGGTCCGCGCGGTGAACACCAGCAGCAGCACGCCGACGAGCGCGAGCGGCGGGATCGTCGTCATCAGGTTGAGCCGGCGCAGCCGGTCCTGGACCGCCCCGCCGGTCCACAACGTCCTGCGCGCGATCGTGGGCACCTCCATGATCCGAGCCTAACGGGCGCGGCGGGCACCACCAGTGACACTGCGTCATGTGTGCGGGTGACGTCAGCACACTGCCGGCCGGCGGCGCGGACCGCTGGAATCGGAGCATGTCCACGACACCCGTCATCGACGTCGATCGCCTGAACCTCACCTACGGCGCTTTCGCCGCCGTCAAAGACCTTTCGTTCCAGGTGGAACGCGGGGAGCTGTACGCGCTGCTCGGCACCAACGGCGCCGGGAAGACCTCGACGCTGGAAACGGTCGAAGGCCACCGCACGCCGTCGTCGGGCGCCGTCCGGGTCTTCGGGAAGGACCCCCGCGACCGCGCCGCGGTCCGGCCGCGGATGGGAATCATGTTGCAGGAGAGCGGGTTCTCCCCGGACCTGACCGTGCGGGAGACCGTCCGGCTGATCGGGGGGCTCACCGAGCGGGCCGACGACGTCGGGCGCGTGCTCGGCATGGTCGACCTCACCCGCAAGGCCACCACGACGGTCGGCCAGCTCTCCGGCGGCGAGAAGCGGCGGCTGGACTTCGCCACCGCCGTCTACGGGACCCCCGAGCTGGTCTTCCTGGACGAGCCCACCACCGGTCTGGACATCCAGTCCCGCGACGCGCTCTGGGACGCGGTGGACCGGCTGCGCGAGGACGGCTCGACCGTCGTCCTGACCACGCACTACCTCGAAGAAGCCCAGCAGCGCGCCGACCGCATCGGGCTCATGCACCAGGGCACCTTCCACCGGGAGGGCACCGTCGCCGAGCTGACGCGGACCCTGCCGGCGACCATCCGCTTCGGGCTCCCGCCGCACACGCCGTCGCCGCCGCTGCTCGCCACGCGCGGGGCGGACGGGAAGTTCCTCGTCGAGACCTTCGGCCTGCAGAAGGACCTGCACACGCTGCTGGGCTGGGCGCAGGACAACGCCGTGGAGCTGCAGGACCTCCAAGCCGGGCCGACGCGGCTCGACGACGTCTTCCGCGCCATCGAAAACTCTTGAGAAAGGAATCCCATGCTCACGATCGCTCGTGGCGAGCTGATCCAGATCTTCCGCAACCGCCTCGTCCTGGTCACCGCCCTGGTGCTGCCGGCCGCGCTCAGCGCGTTCTTCATCGCCAAGCACGACCTTTTCACCGAGATCGGCAGCCTCGGCTACATCGCCACGCTGGCGCTGTTCTTCGTGGCCGGCATCGGGCTCTACACCACGACGGTGACCACCCTGGCGTCCCGCCGTCAGAACCTGTTCCTCAAGCGCCTGCGCTCCACCGCGGCGGGCGACGCCGGCATCCTCGGCGGGCTGCTGCTGCCGATCACCGTGCTCTCGGTGCTCCAGATCGCCGTCATCCTGGGGGCGCTGGCCGTGGTCGCCGGCACGCCGGCCGACCCGCTGCTGCTGGTCGCGGCCGTGGTGTCGGTCGTGGCCATGATGCTCGCGCTCGGACTGGCCACGGCGGGCCTGACGAACTCGCCCGAACACGCGCAGGTCACCACGCTGCCGGTCAGCCTCGGCGTGATCGCCGTGTCCGGCTGGGTCGGCGTCACCGGCACCGGCGACCTCACGCTGCTCAAGCGGCTGCTGCCCGGCGGCTCGGCGACCGAGCTGGTGCTGAACGCCTGGAACGGCGGCAAGCCGCTCAGCGACTCGCTGGTCCTCTTCGGACCCACCCTGGCCTGGGTCGTCATCGCGGTCGCGCTGGCCGCGCGGCTCTTCCGCTGGGAACCGCGCCGCTGACCGGCGGCCGGAACGACAAGAGGGGAAATCCGATGCGCAAGACTTTGCTGGCCGCGGCCGTGGCCGTCCTGGGTTCGACCGTGGTGGTCCCGGCGGCCTCCGCCGCGCCGGGCGGGCTCGACTGGGGTGCGTGCCCGGCCGGGGCGTTCCCGACGCCGGACCTGCAGTGCACGACGATGAAGGTCCCGCTGGACTACCGGAACCCGGACGGCCGGAAGATCGACGTCGCGGTGTCGCGGCTGCCGAGCAAGAACCCGGAGAAGCGGCGGGGCGTGCTGCTGACCAACCCGGGCGGGCCCGGCGGCGAAGGCCTGGACTACCCGCAGCTGCTGAAGCTGGTGAAACTCCCGCAGAGCGTGCTCGACGAGTACGACATCATCGGCTTCGACCCGCGCGGCGTCGCGCACAGCACCCCGGTGACCTGCGACCTGACGCCCGAGCAGATGGCCGTCGGCAACCTGCCGTACGCGAAGGGCCCGGGCGACGTCGTGAAGCAGGCGGAGCTCGCGAAGACGGAAGCGAAGCAGTGCGCGTCCGCCGCGACCGGGCCGCTGTTGCCGTACATCACGACGGCGAACACCGCGCGGGACATGGACCGCATCCGCGCCGCGCTCGGTGAGTCCACTGTGTCCTATCTGGGCGCGTCCTACGGCACGTACCTGGGCGCGGTGTACACGACGATGTTCCCCGAGCGCAGCGACCGGTTCGTGCTGGACAGCAACCTCGGGCCGGGCGGCTACGACATCGACGCGATGCGCGGCTTCGGCCGCGGGATGGAGGACCGCTTCCCGGACTTCGCGAAGTTCGCCGCGGCGCACCCGGAGTACGGGCTCGGCGGCACGCCCGCGCGGGTGACCGCCAAGTTCCACGAGCTGGCCGCGCGGCTGGACCGGACCCCGGTCGAAGGCATCACCGGGTCGGTCTTCCGCGGCTTGACGTTCGAAGGGCTCTACAGCACGGACCTGACACCGCTGGCGAAGAACTGGCAGGCCCTGGACCGGGGTCAGGCCCCGAAGCTGCCGGAAACGGCGGCGGAGGTGGCCGAAAACCTCTTCTCGGCGCGGTTCGCCGTGCTCTGCGGGGACACGGCCTGGCCGCGGTCGGTGGCGAGCTACCAGCTGGACGTGGCGGTCGACCGGGTCCGGTACCCGCTGCTCGGCGCGGCCTCGGCGAACATCGCGGCGTGCGCGTTCTGGCCGTCGGCGCCGGCGGAGCCGAAGGTGCGGATCACCGGGCGGGGCCCGGCGAACGTGCTGATGATCCAGAACGAGCGTGACCCGGGGACGCCGCTGGCCGGTGCCCGCGAACTGCGCGCGGCGTTCGGCGACCGCGCCCGGATGGTGACCGTCGACCAGGGCGGGCACGGCGCCTACCTGTTCGCACCGAACCAGTGCGGCACCAGCACGGTGACGGAGTTCCTGGTCACCGGTTCGCGGCCGGCGCACGACAAGTTCTGCGCCGCCGAGAACCGCTGACTCTCCCCGGAGCCGCGTCGCGAGCACTCGGCTCGTGGCGCGGCTCTTCAGTCCGTCGCCACCTGGATGATCGTCTTGCCGGGACGGCGCCGCGGGCCGGCGAACGCGTCGGCCGTCTCGGCGAGCGGTCGGACGTCACCGACGAGGGGCTTGAGGCGGCCGTCGCGCACCCGCTGGGCCAGGTCCGCGAGCCGGGCACGGTCGGCTTCGACCACGAAGAAGACGGCGCGCCCGTCCTCCGGCCGCACCGTGGGCGGCTCGGCGATGGTCACCAGGGTGCCGCCGGGGCGCACGAGCGCGGCCGACTTCGCGAGGACGTCGCCGCCGAAGACGTCGAAGACCACGTCGGCCCGCTCCCCCGGATCGGCGTCCGGGGCCTGGAAGGCATGGGCGCCGAGGCCGAGCACGAGGTCGCGGTCGTGCGCCCGGCCGGTGCCGATCACGCGGGCGCCCGCCTCCCGGGCGAGCTGGACGGCGAGTGACCCCACGCCACCGGCGGCGCCGTGGACCAGCACGGTCTGCCCGGCGGTGAGCCCAGCGTGGTCGAAGAGTCCTTGCCACGCGGTCAGTCCGGAGATCGGCAGCGAGGCGGCGACGGTGTGGTCGATGTCGGCGGCGAGCGGCGCGAGGTTGCGCGCCTCGACGGCGGTGAACTCGGCCAGCGAGCCGTTGCGCGTCCAGTCGGCGAGGCCGAACACGCGCTGGCCGACGGTGAGCCCGGTGGTGCCGTAGCCCAGGTCGACGACGACACCGGACAGCTCGTGCCCGGGCACGCTCGGCGTGCGGTCACGGCCGGCGCGGTCGGTCCAGGAGGCGGGCCAGGTGAGCTCGCCGGGGGTGAAACCGGCGGCGTGCACCCGCACGACGACGTCGTTCTCGGCGGCGTGGGGGTAGGGCAGCTCGGTCAGGCTGAGCCCGCCGACGCCCGCGTCCCGATCAGTGGCGACGATGGCCTTCATGGCTTTCACGGTGTACTCCGATTCAGGTCGGCCAGGCTGAACCGAGCACGCGGTCGACGGTCGTCGTGCGCCGGAAGCCGGGGAGGAAGTGTTCGATGACGTCGGCGTTCACGGTGCCGTTGGTGGTGTCCGGGCGGTCCTTCTGGCCTTCGAAGTAGGCGGTCAGGAACTCGTTCTTGAAGTCGCCCCGCGGGTGCACGGCGAGGATCTCCCCCACCCGGTCGGTGTCCAGCTCACCGAGCCCGAACCCGACGACATCGGTGAGCACCCCGAAGTGCGTCCCGGCGACCTCCGGCCCCATGCGGCCGGGAATGCCGGGCGTGGTGTGCAGCGCGATCGCCGTCCACACGGTTTCGGCGGCCGCGGCGGAGAAGCCACGTTCGAGCAGGAACTTGCGCCCGTGGTCGGCGCCGTCGACCTCGAAGCGTTGCTCCACTTCGGAAAACGGCGTCGCGAGACCGGTGTCGTGGAACATGGCGGCCAGGTACAGCAACTCGGGATCCGGGGCGAGGCCAAGCCGTTCGGCATGGATCCGGCCGAAGAAGTAGACCCGGCGCGAGTGGTGGTAGACGAGCGGACCGGTCGTCTCCTGGAGTTGCCGCGTCGCCTCGGCGACCGCCGCGGTGTCGGGGACTTCGATGCCCGCGATGACTTCGGTCATGACCTTCGCCCTTTCTCTCAGGCGCCTGCAGGACCGACGGTAGACCGATGTTGAGTTACAGTCAACCTATGTAACGTATGTCGCAGGAGAGTCGGTCTCTGGGCATGCCACTGCCCGCGCCCGACTTTCGTCGAGCGCGGGCGGCGGCCTTCTTACTTCGTGGACGTGATGAAGTACACGACGATGCCGATCAACGCGAGAACTTCGGTCAGCACGAAGGTCGAGTACCCGATCGTCTGCAGTTTCCCTTTCGCTTCCGGCTGGCGGGCGGTACCATTGATGACGGCCGCGAAAATGAGGCCGACACCGATTCCCGGGCCGATCGCGCCCAGTCCGTAGCCGATGGCGGCGAGGCCGGGGTTGATGTTGGCAGTCTGGGCCAGAACAGCTTCGTTCATGGACATTCCCCTTCAGATCGTGGCACACCGAATCAAGAGAAACAGGCAGCTGCGTCGAAGAGAGGGATTTCACCGGAACCGATGGTTCGAACACGGCAAGGATATCACAAAACGGACGTCCGGAAACTGCACGGAATGCGTTACGGCTTTTCGCTCACAGCGAAGAGCGAAGAAGAGGTCAGTCCTCTTCGCCGGCCGCCGAGAGGAATGCCGCCAGGTCGTCCGTGAAGCGCAGCAGCAAGTCGTAGAACGCCTGGCGGTCCTTTGACGACCAGCCCGACAGCGCCTGGCCGAACCAGCCGAGGAGCGTCGAGACGTACCGGTCGGCCAGGTCGGCCCCCTCCGGGGTCAGCTCGACCAAGCGGGCGCGGCGGTCGTCCGGGTCGGCCAGGCCGTTGACGAGCTTGCGCCGTTCGAGCACGTGCAGGTGCCGCGTGACGTGGGGGCCGGCCACCTGCATCCGGTCCGCGATCTCGCCGACGCGCATCGCCTTGCCGGTCACGTGCAGGGCCAGCAGGATCGACAGCCCGGGCCGGTCGAGGTCGGCGCCGATCTGCTTCAGCGCGCGCTCCCCCAGGCCGCTGCGGTTCATCAGGTTGCCCAGCTGCACGAGCCGGGGCAGCACGGACCGCAGCTCGTCGCCGGCGTCGGTGGCGGCCATCACACCCCTTAGATAGCTAACTTAGGTATACAGTTGCGTCATGCCGCAGGTCTTCCCCGGCATTGTCGCACCCGCGACATAGATACCTAACTTAGCTATCGGGGGTCATCATGAACACCACACCACGGTCCGTGCTCATCTCGGGCGCGAGCATCGCCGGTCCCGCGCTGGCCTTCTGGCTGCGGAAGGCCGGGTTCGCGGTCACCGTCGTCGAGAAGTCCGCCACGATCCGGGAGGGCGGCTACCCGATCGACGTCCGCGGCACCGCCCTGGACGCCGCCCGGCGGATGGGGATCCTCCCCCGCCTGCGGGACCTGCACATCTCGTCGCGCCGGCTGACCTTCCTCGACACCGACGGCAGCGAGGTGGCTTCGCTGGAGCCCAACGCGATCGTCGGCGGTGTCGAAGGCGAAGACGTCGAGATCCGGCGGGGCGACCTGACGCGCACGCTGTACGACCTCGTGCGCGACGACGCCGACTTCCGGTTCGAGGACAGCATCGAGACCCTGACGCAGCACGACGGCGGCGTCGACGTCACCTTCCGCAGCGGCCGCCAGGACACCTACGACCTGGTTTTCGGCGCCGACGGCCTGCACTCGGCCACCCGCGGGCTGGTCTTCGGCGACGAGAAGCAGTTCCACCACTACCTCGGCTACAGCTTCGCCGGGTTCACCCTGCCCAACGACTTCGGCCTCTACCGCGAGGGGCTCACGTGGAGCACCCCGGGCAAGGGCGCGGCGCTCTACGCCGTCCTCGAAAGCAAGGAGGTCCACGGCTTCCTGGTCTTCGCCAGGACGGACCCGCCGATCGAGGCGTTCCGGGACCCCGAGGCGCAACGCGATCTCGTCGCGGCGACCTTCGCGGGCGAGGGCTGGGAAATCCCGCGCATGGTGGCGGCGATGCGCGAGGCCGACGACCTGTTCTTCGACGTCGTCAGCCAGATCCACCTGCCTCGGTGGACGGACGGACGCGTCGCGCTCGTCGGCGACGCCGCCCACGCGCCGTCGTTCCTGACCGGCCAGGGCACGAGCCTCGCCCTCGTCGGCGCCTACATGCTCGGCCAGGCCCTGGCCACGATCCCGGACCACACGGCGGCTTTCGCGGCCTACGAGAGCCGGGTGCGGGACTTCGTCGAACGCAACCAGGCCCTGGTGAGCGAAGGCAAGGCCACGCTGTTCCCGACCACGGCGGAGGCGCTCGAACAGCGCAACGCCGCACTGCGCCGGCTCACGGAAGCACCGGCGCCCGCGCCGCGGCCCGAGCACTCGGCGCTCACGCTGCCGGACTTCCCCGGCCGCTAGAGGTTCTTCAGCACGCTCGCCAGGATGATCGTCGCGCACACGACGCCGTTGACGATCCGGTGGTCCACGACGATGGCCGCGAACTCGCGCAAGGTGGCGCTCGGCCAGAAGTACCACGCCGTCGGGGCACCGATCACCTGGCCGTTCACCTTGACCTCGCGGGCGATCAGGGCCGCGCGCAGGACGTGGAAGTTGTTCGTCACGACGACGCAGCGGTAGCCCGGCTTCCGCGAGCACATCAGGCCGGCGCTGAACGCCAGGTTCTCGCGCGTGGTCCGTGACCGGTCTTCGAGCACGATCCGCTCGCGGGCGACACCGCGGCCCGCGAGGTAGTCCGCCATCGCGTGCGACTCCGGCCGGTCCTCCCCCGGCCCCTGCCCGCCCGAGGTGACCAGCAGCGGCGCGCGGCCCTTGCGGTACTCCGCTTCGAGGACCCGCCGCCCGCGGTCCAGCCGGCCGGCCAGCAGCGGCGGGACGTTCTTGCCACCCAGCAGGCCGGAGCCGAGGACCACGACGAAGTCGAGCGGGCGGCGGCTGCGGACGTGCCCGTAGACCAGCGAGTACAGCAGGAAGCAGACGAACAGGAACGACAGGTACGCGACGATCCCGTCGACGCTGTCGCGGACCGTTTCGAGGGGCGCCCAGCCGAGCTGCCCGACCACGAAGCCGAAGACGATCAGCGCCACGATGCCGGCCCCGGCGGCCAGCGACAGCAGGTTCGCCGGGCGCCGGCCTTCGCGGCGCAGCATCGTCACGCCGTTGCCGATCAGGAACACCGCGAGCACCACGATGGTGAGGGGAACCAACGCGAACAGCCCGAACGAGACGATCGCCGCGGCCTCCGGTGAGACCGACGCCAGGTGCGCGAGCGCCGCGAGACCGAAGAACGCGAGCGCGAAGAACAGGTAGAAACCGTTGCGCAGCTTGCGGCGGTCGAGCAGGAAGCTGACCAGGAAGACGGCGAAGCAGAAGACGGCCGCGCCGAGCAGGAGCAGGGCCGGGTTCACCCGATCTCCAGCCGGCGCCAGGTCGCGAGGAACGTCAGCGCCGCCGCGATCGACCCGAACGAGGCGAACGAGCTCGCCGCCAGGTAGACGACCCAGGCGTTGTCCCGCACGGTTTCCTCGTAGCCGTTGGCCAGCGACGCTCCGATGAGGACGGTGCCGAGGGCCAGGAACACCACGCCGCCGAGCGCGGCGACGGTCACGACGAGCACCCGCGGGATCCGGCGCGGCCCGTCGTGGTGGCGCACGGCCCCGCGCCGCGCCAGCCACCACGACGCCAGGCAGGCGAGCCCGAGCGCGACCGCGTCGGCGGCGAGGGTGTCGGAGAGCCGGTGCCACTTCGCCGTCACGGTGTACGCGCCGATGCCGACCGCCCAGGAGAGCAGCAGGAACAGCGTCACGCCGCGCCAGCGGTAGGGCATGACGAGCAGGGCGGCGAACAGCACGGTCATCGCGATCGTGGTGTGCCCGCTCGGCAGGCTGTTGTTCGCGTAGTGCCCGGTGAGCGGCACGAGCGACGGCCGGGGCAGTACGTACCGCTTGAGCACCTGCGTCACGAGCTGGCCGGCCACGATCACGCCCACGGCCGCGAAAGCGAGATCCCACCGCCGGCGCAGCAGGCCGACGACACCGACCAGCACGACCGCGACGGCCAGCGAGTAGACGGTGATCCGGCTCAGGCTCGCGTCGGCGACGTCCTGGTCACGCGCGGCGGCCTCGTCGGCTCCGCGCAGCGCGGCGTTTTCCAGCGCCTGGCCCGGAACGGTCCAGACGGCGAGTAGGTAGACGACCACCAGGACGAGGGCACACACGGCCGCGACGACCAGCCAGCGACGGGCGGGAACCAACCGGGACCTCCAACAGGTGTCGCGCTACTCCGAACAGAGTAGTTACCTGTTGTGGCCGGACGCACACCGAGGGTTCGCGGTCAGTGCTCCGGCCAGCGGACCTCGTCCGGGAAGGAGTGGAACTGACGCAGGTGCTGATCCTCCGTACGGCTCTTCAGCGGGAACTTGAACCGCGAGCCGTCCGGCCAGGTGAGCGTCCGCTTGCGGAAGCTGACCTCCGGAGCAGCCGTTCCCCGTGCCTCCCAGAGGACCTGCGGCTCGGGCGCGTCGGCCGGGTCCAGGTACGTCGAGCCGGTCTCCACCAGTGCCACCGATGTCGGTGAGCACACCAGCCAGGGCCCCTTCGCCCGCCGGAGCCGGTCGAGCGGCTCGAGGACCTGGGCGTCCGCCGGGCCGGTCACGTGGACCGCGCGCTCGCCCTTGCCGCCGCCGCTGCCGGCCGCGCTCGCCAGGTACGCGACGAAGCCCACCGCCGCGCCGATCCCGCGCGCGACGTTGCCGAGGGCCCGCAGCACCGGCTGCGAACCCTCGACCGTGCCGTCCTCGCGGCGGCCGGGGACGGCGTAGCGCAGGTCCGCGTCGCCCAGGCGCAGCACGATCACCGGCTCCCGCCAGTGCTCGCGCAGCACCGCTTCCACGCGCTCGCGGAACCCGGGGCGTACGTGCGTCCTCTCCTGCAAGGACTCCATACGCTCGCCGAACTCGACAGCCTTCCGCTCTAGATGTCCAAGTTCCGCCGAGTCTCTTCCGGACTCTGGTCCCCGCCGATCCCGCTCTTGTTCAACCACGGTTCGTCCTCCTCGGGGGTGACAGCTTCCTTGCCTTCGGTGAACGCCGTCTTGCCCGCGGCGATCCCGGCCTTCACGCTCGCGCCGGCGACCAGCGGGCTCGCGCCGACCGACGTGCCGAACATCGTGGTCAGCGCGCGGTTGCCGGGCGTGAACGGCACGCGGGCGGTGTTCTCCAGCGTGTCGAGGCCGAAGCGGGACTCGCCGGCGTACCGGCCGAGCCGGAACTTCCGGGTCATCTCCACGACCTTCGTCGAGTACTTCGCGAGGAACTCGATGAACGTGTCGAGCAGCTTGCCGAACTTGCCGAGGTAGCGGGTGACCTTCTGCAGCACGCTCGCGGCCTTGGCGATGGACGCCGTCATCGCCGCGGCGACCGAGCTGCCGAAGCTGATCACCGACGCGGCCAGCGCCGGCAGCCAGATGGTGATCAGCCAGGACACCAGCTCGGTGATGATCGCCTTGATCACCTCTTCGATGACCTGCATGACCATCGACCACATCTGCAGCACCTCGGCGACCGACCCGGCCGCCGAGCCGACGCCGCGGATGCCGGAGGAGAAGTCGCCGAGCGCCTCCTTGGCGGCCTTGCCCGCCTCGTCGACCCACTCGGCCAGCGCCGTGTCGCCGGTCTGCTCGAAGTCCTCGGCGAGCGCGACGAAACCGTGCGCGATGGTGCTGAAGTTCTCCGACGCGTGCCCGATGGCCGGCCCGTCGCCGGTGACCGCGTGCAGCGCGTCCTGCAGCGGCTGGACCAGCTCCAGCAGCATGTTCAGGCCGTGGCTGACCAGCCAGCCGATCGGGTCCATGGCGAAGGTGACCATGTCGGTCGCGGCACTGGCGACGAACCCCGCGCCGTCACCGACCAGCGCCTTGCCCGCCGAAGCCAGCTCCCCCACGCCGTCCGCCGACGCCGCCTGCTGGGCGTGCTCTGCGATCGACTTGCCGGACTTGTACAGCGTGCCGACCACCGGCGTGGTCTCGGCCGCGCGGTCGAGGTTGGCGCTCATGCTCTCGTCGTAGGGCTGGACGTCCAGCGCGTCGGCGATGCTCTTCTTCGGCTCGGTCACTTGCCCTGCTCCCCGATCGCGTCGATCTCCGCCTCGTACCGGCCGAAGGCGATCACGCCCGCTTCTTCGGTGCCGCGGTACATCTCGGCGGCCTTGGTCATCTTGGTGGTGAGGCCGTCGACGCCGTCCTTGAGCTCGCCCAGCAGCGACCGCAGCTCGCCGAGGCGGTCGGTGTAGCCCTGCTTGGCCCAGATCCCGACGACGCCCCAGGCCGTGTCGGTGACGTCGGCGGCGTCGATCTTGGCGCCGAACTTGTCCGCTTCCCCCTCGTAGAAGGGCAGCTGGCGCGCGTATCCGGAGATCGCGTCGATGTTGGTCTGGATTCCGTCTGACATCGCGGAAGTTCCCTCGGGTCTTTAGGAGCGGCGGAGGATCGGGCCCTGGTCGAAGTCGTCGTCGTCCCCCGGTGCGGGACGGCGTCGCGGCCGCGGCGCCTGCTGCTCCGACGCGGGTTCCGGCGCCGCGGTTCCGAACGCTTCGGCCTGGGCCTGCCGGACCTGCCCGCTGACGTCCACGCCGAGCTGGTCGCCGAACGCGTCGTCGACGATGCCGGCCTGCTGCTGGGCGGCCCCGGCCACGGCCTGGCGCAGGGTGGCCATGATCCGCTGGGCGAGCTGACCCGCTTCCAGGTGCATCGCGCCGGCGGTCAGCCGCAGGTCGGTGACGGTGCCGCCGGCCCCGGCGACGACCGTCACCGTGCCGTCCGGCGAGGTCACGGTCGTCTCGACCTGGGCGATCCGCTCCTGCATGTCGCCGACGCCCGCGAACCGCGCTTCGGCCTGGCGCACCTTCGACTGGAAGGTCTCGAACTGGGCGATCAGCTGGTCCATCTCGGCCGACATCGTCACTTCCTTCGCGGTGGGGAGCTTTGCCGGAGCATGACAGATCCGCAGCCGCGCCGCGGCATTTCGCCGGAATGCGAAGAACGGCTCAGCCGATGAAGCCCGCCGCCTTGAGCCAGTCGTGGGCCACCGTCGCCGGCTTCTGGCCGTCCACGCTCACCTTCTTGTTCAGGTCCGTCAGCGTCGCCGTGTCGAGCTTCGCCGCGATCGGGGTGAAGAGCTGCTCCAGCTGCGGGTACTTGCCCGCGACGCCGGACGCGATCGCGATGGCCGGGTTGTACGTCGGGAAGAAGTGCTTGTCGTCGTCCAGCACGGTCAGCTTCTGCCCGGCCACACGCCCGTCGGTGGAGGCGACCGAGCCGAAGCCGCACGGGTCGCCCTTGCCGATGCTCGTGTAGACGACGGCGTCGTTGAGCAGGTGCACCTGCGGGTCCGGCAGGCTGAACCCGTAGGTCTTGGCCAGGCCGGGGAACCCGTCGTCGCGGCTCTTGAACTCCGGGCCCATGCAGGTGGACGCCGCGGCCGGGTCCTTGTTCACCAAGGCCGCGTAGTCCGAGATCGTCTTCACGCCGGTCTTGGCCACCGTCGCCGGGTTGCCCGCGATGGCGTAGGTGTCGTTGGCCGGCGAGCGGGCCCACCACGTGACGCCGTTGGCGGCGTCGGCCTGCTTGACCGCGTCGTACTGCGCCTGCGGGTCGGCGATCGGCTTGGTCTGCTTGAGGTAGCTGATCCAGGCGGTGCCGGTGTACTCCCAGTACAGGTCGACCGCGCCGCTCGTGAGCGCCTGCCGGACGTTGCTCGAGCCGGTGATGTTGGTCTTGTCCTGCGGGCTCACCCCGGCCGCCTGCAGCGCGACGAGTGCGATCTGGCCGAGCAGCAGCTGCTCGTCGAACTCCTTGGAGCTGACACGGATCTGCGCGCCACTGAGCGCGTCGATCTTCTTGATGGACCCCTCGCCCACCTGGGCACCGGGCTGCTCCTTGCCGATCGTGCAGCCCGCGGCCAGCACCGTGACGAGCGCGAGAACAGCGGCAGTCGTGCGTCGCATGGGTCGTCCTCCTGGGATCGTGGTCGGCTTACGTTCCGCGCGGGTGCAGGACCTCCTCCGCGACCAGGCCCAGCCAGTCGGCGAACAGCGCCAGCGCGGCGACGACGATGCCGAAGGTCAGGCTCAGGATCGGGCGGTACAGCCCGATCCCGGCGACGAGCCCGCCGCCGAGACCGCCGCCGTCGATGAAGGTGGCGAGCGTCGCGCTCGCGACGGTGAGCACCAGCGCCGTGCGGATCCCGGCGAGGATCACCGGGACGGCCAGCGGCAGCTCGATCCGCCACAGGATCGCGGTCTTCGTCATGCCCATGCCGCGCGCGGCGTCGACGAGCGTCGGGTCGACGCCGTCGAGCCCGACCATCGTGTTGCGCAGCACCGGCAAGGTCGCGTAGACGACCAGCGCCGTCACCGCCGTCCCGGTGCCCGTGCCGATCCACAGCGCGAGCAGCACGACGAGCCCGATCGACGGGATCGCCTGGCCGAGGTTGCCCAGGCCCAGGCCGATCGGCCGGACCCACCGGGCGCCGGGGCGGGTCAGCAGGACGCCGAGCGGGAGGGCGATGGCGAGGGTGCACGCCGTCGAGATCAGCGTGAGCCACAGGTGCGCGCCCAGTTCGGCGAAGATCTCGCCGGCGTTGAGGTACCGCTGTTCGATCGAGTCGATCGGCTGCGCGCGCACGAGCAGGAAAAGCGCCAGCAGGGCGAGGGCGATGAGCACCGGGCGGACCAGCAGCCCGAGCCGGCGCCGGCGGGGCCGCGACGGCGCCGACGCCGTGGCCGGCTCGGTTTCCGCCGCGGCCGGCGGCGGTTCCCCGGCGGGCTGGAGGGCCGCCACCAGGCGGGGGACGTCGAGCGTCCGCCCGTTCACCGCGACCGCGGTGCTTCCAGTGCGCAACATCGTGTCCAGTGCGTCCCGCAAGGTGCCCTCGCGCGGGATCGGCGGCAGCCCGTCGGCCGGTGGCCCGAGGTCGAGATCGGCCACCGGGATCAGCGCGAGCCGCTTGAGGTTGCGCCTTGAGCCCACGAAGGACGCGACGTAGTCGTCGGCCGGCGCGGCGAGGATCGCCTGGGGCGTGTCGTACTGCGCGATCTCCGAACGCGGGCGCAGCACGGCGATCCGGTCGCCGAGCTTGAGCGCCTCGTCGAAGTCGTGGGTGACGAACACGATCGTCTTGCGCACGTCCCGTTGCAGGCGCAGGAACTCGTCCTGCAGCCGGGCCCGCGTGATCGGGTCGGTGGAGCCGAACGGCTCGTCCATCAGCATGACCGGCGGGTCCGCGGCCATCGCCCGCGCCACGCCGACGCGCTGCTGCTGGCCGCCGGACAGCTCACGCGGGTACCGCAGGCCGTGCTCGCGGGTCAGGCCGACGACGTCGAGCAGCTCCCGCACGCGGCCGGCGACGCGGCGCCGGGTCCAGCCGAGCACCCGCGGCACCACGCCGATGTTGGCGTCCACGCGCAGGTGCGGGAACAGCCCGATCTGCTGGATGACGTACCCGGTGTGGCGCCGGTGCTCGTCGACGTCGAGCGCCGTCACGTCGGTGCCGCCGATCGTGATCGCGCCCGAGGTGGGCTCGACGAGCCGGTTGATCATCCGCATGGTCGTCGTCTTGCCGCACCCCGACGGCCCGGTCAGCACGACGATCTCGCCGGCCGGGATCCGCAGCGTGAGACCGTCGACCGCGGGCCGCGCCTGCCCGGGGTAGAGCTTGCTGACCTCGCGCAGCTCGATCGTCTCGCCCGCGGTGCCGACGGTCTCCCCCGGCACCGCTTCGGGCAGGGAGCGGGGCCGCCGTCGCGTGGTCAGCATGCCGAGCACCACGAAGGCCAGGTCGAACAGCAGCGCCAGCACGACGATCCCGAGCGTGCCGGTCAGCACCTGGTTCAGCGAGTTGACCGCGCCGAACCGGCCGAGGCCGTCGAAGATCTCGTTGCCGAGCCCGGGACCCTTGACGTACGCGCCGATCGCGGCGATCCCGATCGTGATCTGCGTCGAGACGCGGATGCCGGAGAGGATCACCGGCCAGGCCAGCGGCAGCCGCACGCGCCACAGCACCCGCGCGCGCCCGAGTCCCATGCCGCGCGCCGCGTCCACCACGGCCGGGTCGACCCCGCGCAGGCCGACGATCGTGTTGCGCGTGATCGGCAGGAGCGCATAGAGCACCAGCGCGAACAGGACGTTCGTCAGCCCCAGCCCGAACGGGCCGATCAGGATGCCCAGCAGCGCGATCGACGGGATGGTCAGGAACGCCGCGGTCGTGGTGGTCGCCAATGAGCCGAGCCAGCGCCGCCGGTAGGTGAGCAGGCCGATCGTCATCCCGATCAGCACGGCCAGCGCCACCGCCGCGAGGGTGAGGTCCGCGTGGAGGATCGCGTCGTTGACGACGTCGATCCAGTTCTCGCGGAGGTACTCCGACAGGCTCAGACCGTGCTCCTCGGACGTCGCGGGGGCGGAAAGTCACCCCCAGCCCAACACGTCCGCGTGGTCCTGTCCACCGCCGGGTTGATCCTCTTGGCCGTATGCAACTCGTGGGTAGGTTGGTTAACCTCCGCCCGTGAGAATCCTGGGTGTCGTGCTCACCGTGCTCTCCGCGGTCGGTTTCGTGGTCGTTCCCGCCCCCGCCGCGTCGGCCGTGGGCGACCCGCCGGCCTTCGCCGGACCGCTCAGCACCCGCGGGCGGTACATCGTCGACGCGAACGGCGACCGCTTCAAGCTGAAGTCCGCCAACTGGCACGGCGCGAGCGGGACGTGGACCGGCTCGGGCGACGTCAACGACCCCGCGAACCACCACGCCGGCGAGATCGCCTACCAGACCCCGCTCGGGCTGGACCGCGCCTCGATCGACACCGTGATCGACGGGCTCGCGCAGCTGGGCCTCAACAGCGTCCGGCTGCAGTTCTCCAACGCGATGATCCACGACACGAGCGCGGTGCCGGACCTGCCGGCCAACCCGGGCCTGCACGGCCTGACGCCGCTGCAGGTGTACGACCGCGTCGTCGAGCGGCTCACCGCGCGCGGGTTCGCCGTGATCCTCAACAACCACACGACGACGTCGCGCTGGTGCTGCGGGCTCGACGGCAACGAGCGCTGGAACACCGCGCAGAGCGAGCAGCAGTGGCAGGACGACTGGCTGTTCATGGCCCGCCGCTACGCCGCGAACAAGCGCGTCGTCGGCGCCGACCTGTACAACGAGGTCCGCCGCAACACCTTCGACGACCCGAACTGGGGCTGGGGCAACGGCACGGACTGGCAGCGCGCGAGCCAGCAGGTCGCCGACCGCATCCTGACCGAGGCCAACCGCGACCTGCTGATCATCGTCGAGGGCATCAACTGGACCGGCATTCCCATCGACGGCTTCGCGCACGGACGGCCGACGCTGGAGCCCGCCCGCACGCTGTCGCACACGCTCATCGACTCCGGGAAGCTCGTCTATTCGGCGCATTTCTACGGCTACACGGGCCCGAACCACTCCGGCGCGACCGGCATCGGCGAAACGCACGACCCGCGCTACCGCGACCTCTCGCCCCAGGACCTGCGCGACACCCTGTACCGGCAGGCGTTCTTCGTCTCCGCGGAGACCGGGAAGCACTACACGGCGCCGCTGTGGATCAGCGAGTTCGGCGAGGGCCGGAACACGACCGACCCGGCGTCGCGCACCTTTTTCGAGAACTTCGTGAACTACCTCGCCGAGACCGACACCGACTTCGCCTACTGGCCCGCGGTGGGCTTCCAGACGAACGGCAGCGGCGACGGGTGGTCGCTGCTCGCGTGGGACGCCGCCGGCCACCGCATCGACGTCCTCGACGGCACCGACTGGCGCGGGCCGGCCTGGCAGCGGCTGGTGACCGCGCCGTCGCGCACCGGGCAGATCGCGCCGGCCGAGCACTGGTCGATGCTCAACCTGGACTACGCCGACTTCCAGGAGTCGCGCACGGTCCACGCGCTCGGCGACTGGGATCCGGGCGCGCGCAAGGGCGCCTGCCCCGACGGCCAGCGCCTCGCCGGCCTGGCGCACACCGGCGGCCGCGGGCTCTGCACCGGCACGCTGCCCACGCCGACGGCGTACACCACGGTCCGCGACGAGTCCTATGTGGACACCGACTGGGCGTCCGGGTACACCAAGGCGCAGTGCCCGCCGGACCACGCCGTCGTCGGCTACAGCGTCCGCGGCGCGGCGGTTTCGGCGGTGCTGTGCGGCCGCTCCCCCACGGCGCTGGGCCGCACCGGCCGCACGGTCTGGTTCGACCGCGGCGACAACCGCCCGGCCGGCGACCCGGGCGGAGACTTCGCTTCGGGCAACTACAAGGGACAGTGCGCGCCGGGCGAGTACGTCGCCGGGGTGGCGTACACGGGCCGCATCGGCTCGAACCGCACACCCGACGCGCTGCTCTGCCGCGGCTAGGGTCGCACGCCGGGAGCGCGCGGGCTGGGCCCTTCAGCCCACGCGGTTACGGAGGCGAACGATCCGCGACAGCGGCCGTCACGACGGGGACGTGAGGCGCTCCACGAGCATCCGCCGGACCTCGTCCGCCGTCTCGGCGCCGGCCGCTCGGGTGACCGCCTCGGTGACCGCCGGCACCAGCTCGGCGATCAGCTTGCCTTCGAGCGCGGCCGCGAGCTGGTCGGGGTCGACGGGGTGCGCCGAGCTGTCCGTGATGAGCTTCGTGACGGCGTCGAGCGAGGAGGCCAGCGCCGCGACCTTGGCGTCCAGGTCCTTGACGAACTGGCCGTAGCTGCGGCCGTCGGCGGTGTCGAAGACGTTGGCCCACATCAGCTGGTCGAAGTCGTAGTTGGTGAACGGCATGGCACGCTCCGGGTCTAGGTGGTTGGCGGTGTAGGACTCGTCGAAGTCGACGGCGCCCGCCGAGCCGGGCAGGCTGCCGCTGCTCGTGTACTGGTGGACGTCGTAGCGGCCCGGGTACCGGGCGGCACCGGGGGCTTCCGGGCGGGCACCGTACCGGGCGATCACGATGACCAGGTCCGGCACGTCCCACTGGTCCGGCCTCAGCGCGCCGGCGAACGACGCGTTCATGTAGACGGCCGGCCGGAGGCCCGCCGCCGCGACGCGCCGGCAGAACGCGGTCCCGAAGTCCCGCGCCCCGGCGTCCGGGCGGAACGGGGCCTCGAGGTCCAGCATCGGCGAGACACCCAGCGCGCCGAGCCGCCGGACCTCGCCGAGCAGCAGGTCGGCCTGTGCCTCCGGGCCCAGGGTGAGCTGGGCGTAGTGGTAGCCGCCGACGGGGATCCCGCGCGCCTTCGCGCCGGCCACGTGGGTGTCCGGCCGGTAGACCACGCCGCCCTCCGTGCGGGTGTAGGGCGCTCCCCCGTCGGAGACCTTGACCCACGCGAACGCGAGGTCGGTCACCTGGTCCCAGCGCAGGCCGCGCTGGTAGAACGGATGGACGTCGGTTCCCCTGGCCATGGTCGGTTCTCCCTTCGGATCACGTGCCGGTCATCGGCCCGGGTCGAGCGTGGCGACCGGGCACGTCGGCGCGACGGGCCACCGGTTGCCGGTCGAAACGATCGACGGCGGGAACCCGCCCGGTGCGCGTTGCGAGCACTGCAGCGATCGGGCGGCGCCGCGGGCGGAGTTCAGCGCGACGGTGACGCCGTGGAACGGTTCGGGCCGCGAATCCAGGCGGACGGCGGCGAAGTAGGGACTCGCGCCCGCCACGGTGTTGCCCGTGATCATCACGTCTTCGATCGGCCCGCTGATCCCCTGCAGCGTGATTCCCGAGCCGTCGGGAGCGGCGCCGGTGAACGTGATGTCGTTGTCGCGCACGCCGATCTCGCGCACCGAGTCGCCGTAGATCCCGTCCGCGTCGCCGTCCAGGGCGATCGTGTTGCCGGTGACCGTCACCTGGGCCGGGATCCCGCCGCTGTGCGGGGTGATCCGGATGCCGGGGCCGGACACGCCGTGACGCCGGATGATGTTGCCCGCGATCTTGTCGCCGGTGGCGACGTTCTGCGCGTCGACGACCCCGGCCCCGCTCACCGCGGTCACGTCGAACGTGTTGTCCGCGACGACGACGTCCTCGGTGCGGTACAGCGAAAGTCCCTTGCCACTGAAGGTGTTCCCGGTGATCGTCGCGTGCCGGTAGGACGTCAGCGAAGCGCTGAAGTTCACCGTCGAATCGGCGAAGGAGTTCCCCTCGAGCCGCAGGCCGTCGTCCCAGTCGCCGCCGGTGGCTTCCCCGTCGAAGGCGGTGTCGCCGATCTGCTCGCCGAAGTGGTTCCCGAGCACCGCCAGCGAGACCACGTTGCGCTGCACGCCGATTCCCGAGCGGGCGCAGCTGACGAACGACCCGCCCGCGATCGTCACGCGCTTGACCGCGGTGGCCGGGGTGTTGCCGAGCACCCGGATGCAGTCGCCCTTGCGCGCCCCCGGTGCCGACGGGTGGGCGAAGACGACGTCCCGCACGGTGACGTCGGTGACCGGCATCGAGCAGGTCCCGTTCGCCGTCGTGCAGACCCCGGAGCCGATCGCGATCGCGTGCGTCTGCTCGTCGGTGTTGGTCGCGCCGGAGGTGTCGATCATCAGCCGCTGGACGGTGACGTCGCTGGCCCCCGGGTCGAGCGACACCACCGCGACCGCGCCGGCCTGCTGGTCTCCCACCAGTTCGAGCACCGAGCCCGGCCCGGTGCCGGTGAGCGTCACGTGGGCACCGTGGGTGGACAGCGCGGCGAAGCGGTCGTAGGAGCCGACCGGCGCGCGGGACACCCGCCACCGCCCGCTGCCCAGGCACACCGTGCCGCCGCCCGCGGTGCTCGCCGCGTCGAGGGCGGCCTGGACGGGCGCCCGGTCGTCCACGCCGTCGTCCGGCACCGCCCCGAACGCCGCGGGGTCGAAGCACCCGCCCGCCCCGGAGCCGGCCTGGGGCACCGCGGCCGCCGCGGTGCCGATCGACAGTGCGGCGATCGCCGTGGTCACCAGCAGAGCCCGCCGTCGTATTCGTCTCATGCGTGCACCTCTTTCCTTCACCAGAACAAGATCCAGCGGTCGTCGAGCCGCACGCCGTGCCCCTGGTGGGTCACGCGGCGCTGGCCCGGCGCAAAACAACGGGAGCTGGAAATCCGGTGCCACAGCTCGGATTCCGTGAACAGCATCGTGCCGGTGCGGTAGGGCACCGTGATCGGCTGACCACCGCCCCGGCGGCCCGGCGGGGCGCCCGGCGCGTCGGCCTCCAGGTCCATGCCGCTGCCCCCGTCCGGCAACGCGAACGGCACGGTGAAGTTGACCACCGCGGTGATGTCGGCCAGGCGCGCGAACAGGGCCGGCACCTGCTTCTCCAGCGCGTCGATGTGCCAGCCGCCGCCCTCGAAGTCGCCGGGGCCCGCGAAGTCGAACAGGTGGAAGCCGGGGACCGCGAGCTCGTCGGCGTACACGACCGGCAGCCCGTACCGGTGTTCGAAGAACGTCGCGACCCGTTCGTGCACGAGGCGGAAGTGCTGATACAGCAGGCGGTTCTCGGCCCGCGCGCGAGCCGCGTAGTGGTCGAGGCGCGCGCGGTTGCGGTAGAGCGGCTCGCCGATCGTGGCCAGGCCCTTGCCTCCCTCCGTGCTCCAGCAGTCGTGGCGCAGCCCGGCCGGCACGCCGTCCACGGCGGCGACGACCTCGGCGACCTCCGCCGGGGTGAACAACTCGGCGCTGTGGACGCACGCGCCGCCGAACCTGATCTCTTCGACGTACTGGGTCGCCGTCATCGGGCATGCTCCTTGCACAACGCCGCCGCGGCCAGCAACCCGGCGATGGCCGCCGCGATCGGCTGGCCGGTGTGGGATTCGTAGTAGGTGAAGCCCGGCGACGGGTTCACTTCGAAGCAGTACCACTCGCCGTCCGGGGTGCGGCGCAGGTCGATGCCGGCGACCGGCAGCCGCAGCCGTCTCGACAGGTCGAGACAGCGGGCGGCGACCTCGGGCGGCAGGTCGGCCTCGGTGAGGACCGCGGCGGGATGACCTTGCAGGCGCGCGTAGCGGTAGTCGTCGGCGTCGCTATTCACCTCGGAGGCGAACAGCTCGGTGCCCACGACGTGCACCCGCACGTCGGTGCCCGGGACCTGGTTCTGGAACAGCGTCGGGCAGTTCGCCACGTCCGCCAGCCGGGCGGCATCGGCCGGCCCGACGCACCGCACCCGGCTGCGCACCCCGCTGGCCGACTTGACGATGACCTTGCCGTGCTGACGGACGAACTCCGCGACCCGGTCCGGATCGTTCGTGACGAGCGTCGCCGGCACGAGGAACCCGGCCGCGGCGATGGCCCGCAGCTGGTAGGCCTTGGACCCGTTGCTCGCGGCGGCTTCCGGCCGGTTCAGCACGAAGGCGGGAGTGCGATCGGCCCACCCGTTCAGCGCGAGGTCCACCCCGGCGGCGTGCCCCCACTGCGGCGACGACCGCGGCCGCGAGCGCAGGACGGAAAGGCGGGTGCTGTCGTAGGGGCGCACGTAGGCGGCCCGCACGCGGTCGAGGTCGAACTCCTCGTCGCCGGCGGTGACGGTGGTGCGGCCCCGCCGGCCGGCGTCGACCCGCACGGTGGTGTCGAGGACGCGCCGCTGGTCCAGGAAGCGGACGGGCGCGTCGAGCTGGCGCAGCTGGTCCAGGACGGCGGCGATCGGGTGGTCGCGGATCAGGCCCCACAGGAGGATGGTCATCCGGCCACCTCCACGGGATCGTCAACCGGAAGCAGGGCCGCGAGGGCATCGGCCACGCGCGGCTCGCCCTCGTCCGGCCGAGCCGGGATCTCCCGCAGCTCAGCGGGATCGCCGGCCGGAAGCAGGGCCGCGAGTGCATCGGCCACACCCGGCCTGCCCACCTCCACGAGGTCGCCGGCCGGAAGCAAAGCCGCGAGGGCATCCGCCACCGCGGGGTTGCCGACGTCCGGCCAGGCCGAGATGTCCCGCACCGCAGCGTCCGGCCCCGGACCGGACACCGCCGCCGTGAGCAAGGTCGTACCCGCCAGCCTGGCAAGTGCGCACAACCGCGCGCCGACTGCCGGGTGCACGTCACCGACGCACACCTCCCCGACCACGTGCGCCTGAACGCCGTCAACCCACTCCGGCACCCCGACCGGCGTATCGGCAAGGCCGAGCCGACGATGGACCTCGGCCCGCAGACCGACCGACACCGCCGCGTCCGCCCACTGTTCCGGCGACCACGCCGGGCCGTTGAGACTCCTCGGCCCTGGCGGGTTCAGCACCGGCACGGAACACGCGTCAAGCCAAGCCAGCAGGAACGCCGTCAGCTCGGCCGCCGCGTAGTCGCGGTCCACCGGGTGCACCCTCGCCAGGTCGGTGCGGGTGAGCCAGCCCAGCCGGTTCACCACCCCCGTCACCGGGATCGGTGTGCCCTCGGCGGTCGCCAGCTCCGTCTCGACCCCGCCGTCCACCGAGACGTCGAGGCGCCAGCACCAGTGGTGCAGCTCGGCGACCGTGACCAGCAGCGCCCGGCTCCCCCACCGCTCGGCCAGTGCGCGGGCGGAGACGTCGTGACCATGGGCGAGGATCAGCAGCATCAGTTGTCCTCGTCCGGGTCGGCCAGTGCCCGGCCGCCCACCTCGGGGCGGTCCTCCAGCGAGATGAACGTGCGCTCGTCACCGTCGTCGGGGTCCGGGTCGGGTGCCGGGGAGCCCGGCGGGGTGAGTCCCGTGAGCTCGGTGTTCTCCTTGTCCCCGTCCTTCGGGCTCTTCTCGTGCTCCTTGCCGTCCTTGTGCTCCTTGGGCTGCTCCTTGCTCTCCTTGTCGTCCTTGCCCTCCTTCTCCTTGCTCTCCTTGTCCTCCTTGGTCTCCTTGCCCTCCTGCTTCTCCTTGCCCTCCTTGCCTTCCTTGTCCTTGATGCCGTCGAGCCGCGCGTCGATCTGGGTGATCTTCACCTGCAGCTCCTGGACGACCCCGAACAGCTCCAGCCGCAGCTCCTTCATGCAGTTGCTGACGGTGCGCAGGGCCTCGGCGACGCCGGCGAGGTCGTCCTCGATCGCGTGGAACCGGTGGTTGAAGCCGAGCTCGGTGGGGGTCTCCCCGGCCTGCACGACCGTCACCCCGTCGATGAAGTCCGGGTGGACGAACCCGGGCTCGAAGTGGACCTCGCACTGCGGTGCCAGCTGCGGAACCTGGGTCTGGAACACGAACGGCGGGGTCACCTCCGCCGCGGCCAGGCCGGACGACCGGGCGATGGCCCGCCCCAGCACCGCGATGACGTCGTCCTCCGCCACGCCCGCGCCGCGCAGGGCGTCGACGATCGTGCGGGCCGGCACGCCGTAGACGTTCTGGTCTCCGCTCATGAGCTCTCTCCTTGTCCTGCCTGCGCGGAGCGCGCCAGGCGGTAGTGCCGGTAGGCCCGGGCGGCGGCGATGGTCAGGACCGTGGCCTTGCCGGAGCCGTCCACGTCGACGTGCCGCCGCCGGATCGCGAACGTGTCGGCCCGCACGCCGACGGGAGTCACCAGCTCCACGATGTTGAGCAGGTGCTCGTACTGGCGCAGGGTCAGCAGCACGCCGTCGGGCAGCGCCGGGCGCCATTCGTACGTGTCGTTCGCGCCGGTGTGCGGACCCACCACGCACGAGACGACGCTGATCCCGTCGTTGGCGACCGGGATGGTGACCGCGGCGCCCCGCCGGCCCGACAGCGTGGACGACTGCGTCCCGAGGCCGCGCACCTGCCAGCGGTGGACCAGGGTGTGCTCGCCGGCCAGGTTGCTGCCGGCGAGCGGGAGCCCCGCGACCCCGAACATCAGCGCGAGCGTCCCGGCGCCGGTGGCCAGCGCGACGACGCTGCTCGCGCCGGCCGCGGCGGCCGTGGTGAACAACGGGCTCAGCAGGGCGGGGTTCGCGATCACGGCGGCCGTGCGCGTCGCCCCGAGGTCGAAGAGCACGTAGTCGCGCGCGGACACGCTGCCCAGCTGCCGGACGAACGCGCCGACGTCGACCACCTTCGGCACGCCCCGGGCGCCCAGTGCGGCGTCCAGCCCGGCGACGGTGCTGGTCGGCCGGGCGCCGGCCAGCACCGCGGCGGGGTTCGCGACCGGGGTGAGCTGCGCGCCGGCGAGAGCGGTGATCACGGCGACCACCGGCACGTCGTGATCGGGGTCGGTGGCCGAGACGAGCCGGGCGGTCAGCGTCAGCGGGGCGTCACCCTCGTTGTCGGGCACGACGTCCACGACGAGCGGCCCCATCGGCGCGGTGCTGACGAACACCGTGCCGTCGGCGTCCCGCTCGACCGTGCGCAGGCCGCACGCCTTGAGCAGCCACGCCCCCGCCGGGTCCGCCGACCTCGGCTGGGGCACCAGGTTCGGGTCCTTCAGCTGGGTCGCCGCGCTGACGGCCGCGTCGAGCTGGGCGGCGACCGGCGCGGCGAGCTGGACGCCGAACCCGAGCTCGAACCGCGACCCGCCGTCGTTGTCCTGTCCTTTGAGGACACGGGGCCACGGCCGGGCGCCCAGCTGCCGGCACCGGTCGTCGAGCGTGGTCAGCGCTTCGGCGACGGCGGGCGCCACCGGCTGGAACGGCTGCACCTGCCAGGTGGCGAGCGCCGCGCGCCGGACGTCGACGCGGGCCACCTCGGCCGGGGGCAGGAGACGGTCGCCGTGGGCGTCGTCGCCTTCGGTGCTGCCCGCCGGCCAGACCAGGTGCACGCGCCGGATCGCGTTGAGCAGCAGCGCGATCGTGCCCGGCGAGCCGGGCGCGACCAGGCGCAGCGCGATCAGCTGCTGGTCGACCGACTCGTCGACGGTCACCGGGCCCGGCACGCCGACGTCGGCGAGGAAGCCGCCCGCGCCCAGCGCGGAGCCGATCCACGGCGCGCTGGGCAGCCGCACGCCCCGCAGGACCCGCAGCCGGGCCCGGTAGGACGCGTCGTCCTCGCGGGCGCCGGGTGGCTGGAGCGGACGGGTCGCCGGAGTCTGCTGGTCGGCGTCCCAGAACAGCTCGTCGGAGAACCGCGGGCAGGACAGGTCGGCGCCGACGCGGTCGAGCGCGGCGCCGCTCGCCACCTCGAGGGTCCGCATCGCGCGCAGCTGCCGCGCGGTGCGCCGGATCCGGCCCTTCTCGTCGAGCAGGACGGTGAGCAGCCGGCCGAGCACGCCCTGGACGAGGTCGAACCGGACCGTGGCGACCAGCTCCGCCGCGCTGAGCCCGGTGCCGAGCTCACCGCCGCAGATTCCGCGCACCAGCAGGGAAAACGGCGCGACGACGTCACCCTTGCCGGCGGCCGGGACCGCGGCCACCAGCGCGGTGCCCGCGGCGGTGTGCGGTGCGAACGTCACCACCGGAAGCGTTTGCGGGGTCCCGTTCCCGGACTTCAGGGCGAGCAGGATCGTCAGGCCTTGGACGTCCACATCGGACAGTACGGTGCACAGCACCAGTGCCTTGCTGGTCTCGATGTCGACGACGGCCTCGGCCTGCCCCGGCGGGCCGCCGGCCTTCAGCGTCAGCGGGTGTGGCGTGGCCGCCGGGGACAGCGGGCCGATCAGCTCGGCCGCCGCGGCGGCCAGCACACCGGCGCCGAAGCCGGCCGGGTCGAGGAGTGGGCTGGTCGTGGTCATCGCTCACCGCACCGTCAGTCGTTCGGGTGACTCGACGAAGACCGCGATCTCGTCGGCGCCGAGCGTCAGGTTCTCGTCGAGCGCGAGCACGTCCGGCTCGGTGTCGGACTCGCCGCCGGACCCGACGGTGTCGACCGGGAACGGGAAGCGGACGAGGAACAGGCTGGTGACGTCGACGACGCCGGGTTCCGCCATCATCGCCGCGGACAGCGCGGCGGCCCGCACCGGTTCCGAGAGCCCGAGCCCGTCGGCGACGCCGCGCAGCCGGGCCGCCAGCCGCTGCTTGAGCGCGAGCGCGCCGGGGCTGAGGTTGCGGCCGGCGACGGAGCCGGACGGCAGGGCCAGGCCCGAGGTCACCACGTCGGCCTGGATCGTGAAGAACACCTGCTCCGCGCGCACGACGTCGGGGAAGATCCCGACCGGGCGGACGTCCCGGATCGCCTGCTGCACCGCCGCGCGCAGGCCGGACGCGCCGTCCCAGACCGCGGCCTCGGTCGGCGCGACCAGGACCGTGATGAAGAACGGCGAAGACATGTCCCGGTCCGCGGCGAACAGCCGCTCGAAGAAGTTGAACTGGCCGAAGATCGACTGGGACAGGTCGAGCCCGCCCCACCCGTCCCGCACCGCGACCTGCCGCACGCCGGGCACCAGCGCCACGGTGGCCGCGATGGAGTCCGCCGTCCACACCGACCTCGGCGCGTTGAGCAGCAGCGCGCGGTAGCGGTCGTCGCCGAACTGCGCGTTGCCCCCGGTGAGCGCCTGCGTGTGCTGGACCCGGACCAGGCCCTGGCCGGTCAGCGACGCCCGGTCGGGGAAGCCGGCCGCCACGTCGGCCGCGAACATCGCGGCGAGCTTGGTGTCGGCGATCTCCCACCGGTCGATGCGCTGCGGGTGGACGCCGCCGGCGTCGGTGACGGCGGGGTCGAGGTTGCCGACCGGCCCCGGGTCGAAGCTCGTCACCGGCACGGACGCCGACGTCACGCCGGGGGTGAACTCGACCGCGGCGGCGAGCGCGACGCGGTGCCCGCCCGGCGTGGACAGCCGCGAACCGCGCGGCAGCACCAGTTTCGGCACCCCCGAGGGCAGTGCCTGCGCCAAGGTCAGCGTGACGGACCCGGTCGAGGTGAGGAACGGCCGGGGGATGCCGAGCTCCCCGCCGAGCTCGGAAAGGGCGCGACCGCGTGCGGTGCCGACGAAGCTGTCGTCGTACTCCGCGGCCAGCGCCGCCCAGGTCCGCGCGTCCTCGAGGGCGGTGACCTCCAGCAGCTTGCGCAGGACGCTGCCGCTCGAGAGGTCGATGGCCGGGTCGATCAGCTGCTGCGCGAGCGCGATCTTCTCGGCCAGCAGCCGGGTGAACGGCTTGGGCAGGAACCCCGCGTCGGTCACGCCGAAGGTGCCGCTGCCGGTGGACCTCGTGACGGAGTCGTCGACGGCCAGGACGTCGGTCAGGTCGATGCTGCTGTCGGAGCTCATGGCGTTCTCCCTGTGGTGCCGGACGCCACGACGCCCGGGGTGTCGATGGCGCCCCACTCGGCACCGGTGGCGAGGCCGCCGGTGGCCAGCGTCGCCGGGTCGCCGGTGATCGCTTCGAACGAGACGGTGATGTCGAAGGACCGCGAAGCCCGGCCTTCGGTCGGCGCCGGCGTGGTCAGGTCGACCACGCGGCGCACCCGGGGGTCGGCGGCCACCATCTCGATCACCGCGGCGCGCAGGCCTTCCCTGGCGAGCATCGGCGAGGTCTGGCGCACCAGCGGCGTCAGCCCGAGGAAGCCGAACCGCACGTTGAACGGGTCGCTGCCACGCAACGTGGTCAGCCCGATCGCGAGGTCCTGGCAGAGCGCGTCCACGCCCTCGACCAGGTCGAGGTTGACGCCGGTCGCCGTGGCGCGCAGCACCAGGTCGCGGGCGGTGTCCGCCGGGCCGGCCAGGTCGGCGCGCGGGCCGAACCCGAGCAGCTGGCGGCGCCGGACGGCGGAGTCGTCGCCCGGCGGGGGCGACGGGAGGGCAGCGGTCATGGTCGTTCCTTCACGAAGCGGTGAGCTTGGTCTGGCCTGCGGCGACCGTGACGGTCTTCGCCGGGTCCGGCGGCGGGGCGGCCGGTGGGTTCTCGGTGGTCGCCTGCAGCGCGTCGAGCAGCACGTGCGCGCCGCCGACGGTCAGCGACTTCGAGAACCCCTTGTTGGGTTCGGGGGCCGACGTCGTCTTGCACGGCGAGGGCGGGCCGCCCGAGGGAAAGAGGCACCCGGCGTAGGGGACGGGTGCGGCGGGTGCGGCTTCGGCGAAGAACAGCACGGCCTTGCCCTCGACCGTGAGCTTCGCGTCGGTGCTGGTCAGCGGGCGGACGCCCTGGTGCGCACAGGTGAACGCGCCGGCGATCGTGACAGGGAAGGCCATCAGCTCACGTCCATCGTTCCGCCGCTGAGCGCGACCTTGACGTCCTTGGCCTTGAGGTTGATCTGCCCGTCGCCCGCGTCGAACGTGATCGACGAGCCGGTGACCGACACGCTTCCGTCGGCCTGCAGCAGGATCCGCGCCGACGGGCCCGAACCGGGCTTGGTCTCGATCAGCACGCTGCCGGCCGGGCCGCCCGAGTCCGGGTCCGGCCGCGCCGGGACGTTCGTCAGGTTCGCGGGCTCGTCGACGACCCGCAGGACGAACCGCGCCGTCTCGATGACCCGGGTGCCCTTGCCGTCGATCAGGTCGTGGGTCGCGGGGCCGTCCGGCGGCTTTTGGTCCACTTCGGACGGTGCCGTGCCGTCGCGCGGCAGGTGTTCGGCCGCCACGACGTTCGCCGGCAAGGCCAGCCAGTAGTCGCCCGCCTCGGCCGCCGGACCGGCGTTCACCGCCCAGACGGCGCCGACGTCCACGTACTCCCCCGGCCCGCCCGCGCCGTCGACCAGCAGTACCCGGGTGGCCGGGTAGCGCGGCAGCACCAGGCCGAAGTTGCCCCACGCGAACGGGGTCGCGTACGGCACCCGGTGCGCCTCGGCCGGCACGTCCCGCGAGGTCGCGGCCCGCTGCGCGGTACTCCCCGAGCCGTCACCCGGATCGCGGGAGACCCAGAAGTCGCTGGTGTGCCGGGTGTCCGTGGCGCCGGCGGCCACGTGGTCGTGGACGAGACCGACGTGGGAGCGGGCCCGCTGGGCGACGCCGGCGGTGAGGTTGGCCGTCGCGCTGCGGAGGCTGACGGCGAAGGTGTGCGCCGGGTCCGCGGCCGGCTCGCCGATCGGCGGCGCCGCGCGGACTTCCGGCGCCGGGGTGCGGCCGCCGAGGTCCCACCCGTCGTCCCCGCCGGCCAGCACGAACGCCTTCGCGACCGTGACGAAGCCTTCCTCGCGGGAGATCCGGTGGGTGACCTCGGTGATCCGGCACCGCACCGGCGTCGGGTCGGGGGCGAGATCGCCGAAGGGCCGCGTGTTCAGCGAGCCGAGCAGGGTCGCGCCGACGCTCGGCGGCTCGACCTGCGGGAAGTCTTCCGGCGGCAGCTCGACGACGAGCGTGTCGCCCGGCTTCAGGTCCGGCCGCCCGAGCGTGGTCACCGACACCGTCAGCCGGGACTGCGGCGCGTCCGGCCGGTCGCCCGCCGCCTGCTCCCGCGCCCGCGGGGAACCCCGCTCGATCGAGAGCAGGCCGCTGTCGTCGTCGAGGTGACGGACCACCGGAAGCTGCGGTCCGGCGGCGCTCGCCCACACCCCGACGTGCAGGACGCCGTTGCGGATCAGGGCGAGCGGCTGGCCGTAGAGCCGCAACAGCTTGCGGGCCTGGTCGTCGAGCACCCCGGTCAGCGCCTGCAGGCAGGTGCCGTGCCGGACGGGGATCTCCACCGGGGCGAGCACCGTCGGCGGCGGCTGGAAGTCGGCGAGGCCGTAGTACCGGACCAGCCGCACCCCGGCCGTCTCGGCGATCGCGCCCACCGCCTCCTGCAGGCCGGGCTGCGGAACGGGGTCGACGTCGGTGCCGGACAGCCGGGCCGTCACCAGCTCGCGCCCGCCGGCCACCACTTCGAAGCGGCGGGGACCCGGGCGGCGCCACAGCCGGTCGACGCGGATGACGGCGACCAGGCTCAGCGGCGGCGGGTCGGGGGTGATCGCCCCGAGCGGGTGGTCGAGCCCCGTGAAGCGGGCCAGGTCGCCGGCCACCCCGGTCGGCGAATCCTTCCACCACAAGTAAAGCGACGCCGCCAGGTGCTGCTTCTCGCCGACGTGGATCTGCTGGTAGTCCGCGTCCGTCATGCCCTCGAACACGACCTCGTACGAGCCGCCGGTGAGGTCGGCGGGCAGCGCGGCCGAGACCGAGCCGGCGTAGGTTTCGCTGCCGATCGTGGCCAGCGGCTTCCCGGACTCCTCTTCGAAGAACACGACCGCCCAGGCGGGCACCGTGCCCGGCGTGACGTCGGGGCCTTCCGCGGTCGCGATCGGGGTGCTGAGGGTCATCGGTGACCTCCTTCGGGGTCTCGGGTGTTCAGGCGTTCAGGATGGGAATGCCGGGGTCGCCCACCGGGCGGGGCGGGCCGGTGTCGGGCGCCGGGCCGAGATCCCGCCAGCGCAGCGCGATCCGGCTGTCGAACTGCCCGGGGCTGCGCAGCGTGCCGATCGTGACGACCAGCAGGTCGACGGTGATCTCGACGACCGCGACGGCGCCGAGCCGCAGCGCGAGCGGCACCCCGGCCACCACCGGGACCGTCTCGCCGATCACCCCGCCGGACAGCAGGGTCAGCCGCGGCCACGCGGTGCCGGGATCGCGGGCGGCCGCCGGGTCGCCCGCCGTCCGCGTGTCGAAGACGACGGCCTGGGGGTCGGCCGCCAGGACGCTCCTGGCGACACCGAGCGGGACGGCGAGCACGAGACCGCGCGCGCCGTCGAGGTCCACCCGGACCGGCAGGCCGGAGGTGAGCTCCTGCTTGAGCACCCGGGGCGCCGCGGGTCCGCTCGACGGCACGTCGGGGCCCGGCAGGGACGGGACGTCGAAGGGCGGCCGGCTGATCAGCCCGGGCAGTACGGGAAAGGTCATCGTCGCCCTCCTCAGATCGGCAGCGCGTCGGTCAGGGCGCCGACCCCGACCGAGGCGACCTCGAGCAGCTTGGCGAGGCTGCCCGGCCGGGGCAGGTGGAGCAGCTGCATGGACACGTCGATCGCCTCGCGCCGCCCGGCGGCCTGGGTGAAGGTGAGCGACTGGACGGCGAGATCGGTGCGGATCGTGGCCGCGGTGATCAGCACCAGCCCGCCGACCGCGTTCTTGGTCAGCCGGGACAGCGCGGTGCCCTGCCGGCTGGACTCGGCCAGGTTCTCCAGCGCCACCTTCCAGGCGAACCGGGACGGGCCGAGCAGCACGGCGCTGAAGGACAGCGTGTCGTCGTGGGTGACGACGGCGATCCGGCGCCGGCTGCCGCCGATCTGCGGCACGAAGTAGGTCGAGGCGATCGACAGCTGGGTGACCGCCCAGAGCGGAACCGGCACGATCCCGTCGGACAGGATGGCGCTCGGCGTGTGCAGGCCGGGTTCGTAGCCGCTCACGGGGCACTCCCTTCGGGTGCGGGCAGCTCGATGCGCCGCTCGGGCGGGTAGGGGCCGGGCTCGTCGAGGTTGTCGAAGGCGAGGAACTTGCGCGCCGCGCCGGTCAGCCAGGACAGCGCGCCGCCGGCGTTGGTGACGCTGCGCCCGACGCCTTTGCGGGCGAGGATCTTGCCGATCCGGCGCTGCACGGGGTCGCTCTCGATCTGTTCCCGCGTCATCCGTGCGACGTACGCGCTCACCTCGGCCGACGCCTCCGCCGCGCGCTGGAGCGCTTCGGCCAGCTTCGGCGGCGGTGGAGTGTCCTCGCGGTTGAGCCACGTGCCGAACTCGGCGACGTCGGCCTCCATGTTGGCGGCGATGTTGCGGATGAGGCTGCTGACCTCACCGAGCCCGTGGGCCGACAGTGCTTTGTTGTCGCCGAACCACACTTCCCCGGTGCGCATGTCGACCACGACGAAGTCGGTCCCGCCCACCGTCACGCCCAGGTCGGGCACCTTGACCACCCAGGCGTCGTCGGCGAGCTGGAAGGCGGCGGTGAGCTCGCCGAGCAGGCCGCGCACGTGCGACCGGGACAGCGCGCGCACGTACCGTTCCAGGGTGGCGACGGGCTTGCCCTCCTGCCGCTTCTCCACGGCGTACCGCAGCCACTTCTCGGCGAACTCGGCCAGGTGTCCCGGACTGCGCGCGGCCAGCTCGACGATGGCCGAGCTGCGGCCCAGCCGCCGGGTGATCTCGTCCTGGGTCGGCAGCCCGATCTCGGTCGCCGCGCGGTCGAGGACCTGCGCGCGCGTCCGGGCCTGGGCGCTGCCGGTCTCGCCGGGCCGGACTTCGTGCAGGGCTTCCCGGTGCACGTCGTTCAGCTCGCGCAGCGCGGCTTCGAGGTCGGTCCGCCGCTGGCCGGTGACGCCGTGCTCCGCGCAGAACCGGTCCACGAGCCGGGTGAACTCCGCGTCGCTCTCGCGGAGCACCGCGAGCCGCAGGAAGTCCGGGTCGAGGACGTTGGCCTGGTTCACCGCGTCCCGGTGCGGGGCAGGCAGTTCGCGGTACGCGGCGTGCACCCGCGCCGTCCCGATCGGGTCCCGGCCGGCGCCGAACGCGTAGTCCAGTCCCGGATTCCGGATCTCGTCGAGGGCGTCGGCGAGGTGGCCGAGCGACGCGTCGTCCATCCCCTTCTCCGTCAGCGCACGCCGCAGCGCCGCCTCGGCCCGGGGTTCGTCGCGCAGCGCGGCTTCCAGCCGGTCGGGAGCCAGCTGCCGGGCCCGTTCGACCGCGACGCGGCGTTCCGCGGGCAACGCGCGCACCCGGGCGTCCCGCTGACGGGCGGCATCCACGGGCGACGCCGGCGTGGCGTCCGGTGCGAGCCGCTTGTCCGGCAGGTTCGGCCGGTCGCGGGCCCAGCGCTGCGGGTCCGCGAGCGCCTGGAGGTCGTCGGCCAGCGCCGTTTCGAGGTCACGCAGCTCCCCCAGGTCCGCCTCGGTCAGCTCCCGCCGGAAGACCCGTTCGTAGATTTCGTGCACCCGCTCGCGCAGCTGCCGCACGCTCGCCATCGCCGCCTCGAAGTCCTGGACGTACCCGAGGCCGAGGACGTCCAGCGACGTGCCCACCGACTCGTCCCAGAGCTCGCGCACCCGGCTTTCCGGCAGCGTGGTCCGGCGCCGGACCTCCGCGAGTCCCGCCCGCAGGCTCGGGTGCTCGCTCAGCGCGGTGTGGACCGGGCTCCGCCCCGTCACGGCGTGCCTCGCCCGGCCCCGGCGGCGCGGGCCGCCTCGGTCATCACCGCGCGCAGGTGCTCGCGGGACACCTCGCCGTGCGGGTCCTCGCGCACGACCGCGGTGATGAACCGGTCGATGGCGGCGGACAGCACGAGGTTCAGGACGTATCCCTTGACCGCCTCCCGCAGGAAGGCGGCCAGCAGGTCTTCGGCGGTCGCGAGGGCGAAGATGTGCGCCACCTCGCTCCTGGCGAGCCGGATCGCGGCGATGGCCGCGGCCCGCCGCTCGGTGCCCGGCAGCGCCAACCGCGCGACGCCGGAGACGCCGCGGGCGATCGGTTTCACCAGCGGGAGGAACGCGAACGCGGCACCGATCCAGGCCGCCCACAGCTCGGCCTCCGCCTGGGCCCTGGTGATGAACTCGTCGCCGCCGAGCAGCGCCCGCTGGATCCCGCGGTGCTCGTAGGCGGTCGCCAGCGCACCGATCGCCTGGCCGGCGGGGATCAGGAACGCCGCCGGCGGGAAGAACACCGCGAGGAGCGTGATGCCGAAGACGTTGAAGAACTCCAGCAGCTCGGCCTTGCCCAGCTCGGCGGCCGCGAGCTCGTGGAGCGCGTCGACGTACACCGCCTGGTGCGCGAACATCGGCCGGAGGCGCTCGTCGGCCCGCCGGTGGATACCGGTCAGCCGGGCGCCGATCTCGTCCGTGCGGTCCTCGGCGAAGCTCGCCAGGCCGAGGGCGATCGAGCGGTCCCGGCGCACCCGCGCCGTCCGCTCGAGGTTCTCGCGCCGGACGTCCTTGAGGACGGCCGAGAACTCGGCGTCCACCGCTTCGGTGACGGCGTCGCCGGACTGCTCGCTGCGCTCGTCGTCGCGGCGTTGCGCGTCCTTGAGCCTGCTCACGACGTCCGAGAGGTCCTTGATCTTCTCGAGGAACGGGTCGACGAGGAACGCCTCGTCGCGGGCGCTGCCGATCGCGAACGCCAGCTGTTCTTCGTTCCACCAGTGGCTTTGGGCGTCTTTGGCCCAGTACTTGCCGTCGGAGAACACCACCGTGCTCGTCTCCCGCCACCCGGCCTGGACCAGGTTCGGTGCGCGCCAGGACAGGGCGGGGTTCCGGGCCCGCGCCTTCGCGGCACCGATCCGGCGGCGCAGGTCCTCGAGCTCGACACTGCGGGACAGGACGATCACCAGCAGCGCGCGGGTGAAGCGCATGTACTCGGGGAAGTTCGTGCGGTCCAGCCGCCGGTCCAGCTCGGCCAGGCTCTTCTCGAGCTGCTCCAGCAGGACGTCCTGGCAGGCCGACACGAACAGCTGCCCCACGACGTCCCGCCGCACGCGGAAGAACAGCTGGTGGAAGTGCGCCGCCCACTGTCCACTGTGGCCGGCCAAGGGGCACGGCAGGGACCGCGAGCGGTCGCCGGAGTACACCGCGTCGACGTAGGCCGCGGCGAGGTTGGTGGTGAGCACCGCGATCTCGGCCAGCCGGCGCAGTTCCGCCTGGCGGCCCCGGGTGCCGCCGCCGACGACTCCGAGGGACTGGCTTTGCCTGCCGATCTCCTGCGTGGCGACGAGGACGAACGAGCCGACGTAGCCGGCGCCCTCCGGCATCGCCAGCCGGGCGGCGATCTCGCCGATCAGCTTGGCGAAGTACGCGCGGTCGGCCGGCCACCCGGCCAGGTCGGGCTCGCCGAGGTACGGCTCGCCGAGGGTCGCCTCGTCGGCCGAGGTGACGTCCAGCGGCGGGCAGTCCTTGCCGTACTCCGCGCGCCCGGCCTCTTCGGTGAGCACCGCCACCGCCAGCGTGCCGGTGGTGATCCCGGACGGCCCCTGGTACCAGCCGACGCGCGTCGCCCCGGCGAGGAACTCGTACCACGCGCCGCTTCCGGGGAACGGGTACTTCTTCGCCGCGGCCTTCGCCCGGTCGGTCAGCTCGCGTTCGGGCACGGACTGCCGCAGTCCCGCGAGGTCCTCCAGGATCAGGTCGGCCAGTGCCGCGTGCCATTGCGCCGCGGTGGTGAACCGGCGCCAGAACCGCAGCCCGTCGGCGACGAGGGCGCCGGCCGGGCGCTCCCCGCTTCCGTCCTTCGTGAACGCGTTGAAGGGTCCGCTGGCCCGCACCACGGGCGGCCCGGTGAAGGTCACGACCCACTGCCGCGGTTTCCCGTCCAAGCGCGCGATGACGAGCACCTCGCTCGGCGGCGCGCCGTTGTACGAGGCCGTGACCGCGTTCCAGACGTCGGCCTCCTCGGCGAAGTCCCGGAGCTGCAGCTTCGTGCGCGCCGCCGGCACCGGCGGGGCCGAGCTACCGGCCGGCGGAGCCTTCAGCCGCGCGGTCGCGGTCTGGAGGCCGGCCTGCGTGGCGGCGGCCAGGTCGGCGGCCAGCCCCTGCGGCAGCGGGTCGCCGGTGAAGCCGACCGTCGTCTTGGGCGGGCCGGGGTCCCAAGCCGCGTCGCGCAGGACCGGCACGCGCCGGGCCCGGTCGGCCGCGCGGCAGGCGGCTCGGTCCGTCGCGTCGCGCACGAGGTCGGCCAGGTGCTCGAGCGGCCGCGCCGGATCGACGTCGAGCCGGACCCGGACCGGGATGCGCACGGTCGTCATGCCAGTCCTTCCAAAGCCGCGGTCAGCCGGTGGATGGTGGTGTCGGCGAGCCGGTCCGGCCGCTCCGGCGAGACCAGCCGGACCTCGACCTCGACCGGGAACTCGAGGACCAGCCCGTCGGGCCGCGCCGAAGCGCGGGCGCCCAGCGCGTCCCACCAGCCGTCGCCGGCCGGGAACAGACCGCCGGCGCCGAGATCGAGGTCGTCGGACACGGGAGATCCCCTCAGAGCGAGGCCTGCAACGGGCCGGAGGTCTTGACGCCGCCGGAGTCGGTGGCGTCGACGTGCATGGAGAAGCCGGAGAACGTCGCCTGCGGGGCGCCCATCACGGTGGCCGCGGTCGGCGACGCGCTCGTGACGACGCACCGGCTGAGCACGATCGTGGAGAACGACCAGTCGTCCCCGCTGCGCTCCTGCACCGAGATGCTGAACTCGGTCCCGTTCAGCGCCAGCGCGGTCAGCTGCGCGGTGGCCGGGCCGATCGCGTTGACCGTCAGGGAAAACGTCAGCGAGTAGGGCTGGGTCACGACGCCGACGTGCGTGCGTTCGATGCTGTGCAGCGGCTCGGCCGTGGTGGCGAACGTCGGGGTGAACGACTGGATCGGCGAGATCTCGTGGTCCACGCCCTTGTCGTCCGTGTAGTGCACGGCGAGGCGGGTGTTCCAGTTGGCTTCGGGACTCGACATTCTGGGCTCCTGGTCAGAACTGGGGGGCGAGAGTCACGTTGAGCCGGTGCACCGCGGGCCCGTACGTGATGCTGATGAGGACGGACACCTGCCGGGTCTGCCGAGCGGTGACCACCTGCGCCTGTTCGGCGGCGGTGCGGGCGCTTTCCGGCAGCGCGAGGATCGCCAGCAGCGGGATCGTGACCGAGAAGTCGTCGATCACCGCGCCCAGCTGCAGCGGGCCGAGGATCCCCTCCACCCGCACCCGCACCGACGTGAGGCCGGCCTTGGTGATGCGCGCGTCGCCGACCGTGCCGATCAGCCCGGCCCGCAGCCGGAACTCGATGTCGTCGAGCACCCGGCAGATGTCGACGTAGTTGCGCGCGGGGTCGGCGGAGAACGTGCCGCCGTCGCCCATGAACAGCCCGGTGCCGGGCACCAGCGCCGGGTCGATCAGCGGGATCACGCCCTGGCCGGCCAGCCCGGTGATCTCCGCCGGGACGTACTGCTGGGTGATCGGCACGGTGAAGCCGCGGACCTGCTTGAGCACGACGCTCGCGGCCGGGGCCAGGCCGGCGATCGCCCCCATGACGGCCGCGGCCGCGTCGGCGACCGGGTTCGGGTTCGCCGCCTCGTCGGTGGTCGCGCCCCGCGCGGCGACGAGGACCATCCGGCCGGTCGCGCTCTTCAGCGCGCCGTAGGAGTTCGCCGCCAGCACGGTGTCCACATAGGTCGCGGTCCGCCCGATGGCGGGGTCGATCATCGCGACCGCCAGCCGCCGGTTGCCCGCCGCCGACATGGTTTCCACGTGTTCCGCCAGGGCACGCAGCCCGGTCGCCGGGGTCGTGCCGTTGGTCGGCGCGCCGACCGTCGTCTCGCCGGCCAGGCAGACGAACGTGACGTCGTCCGCGGCCTCCAGGCCGGTCAGCGCGGCCGCGTAGCTCCCGGCCGCCGGCGTGCGGACGCCGTAGACCTTGCTCGGCCGCGGGTCCTGCGCGAGGACCAGGTCGAGGCTGCGGCTCAGCGGCGTCGCCGCGCCGGCCTTGCCGAACAGGCCGATCACGTCGGCGTGGCCGGTGACGACCAGCGGCGTCGACACGGGCGCGGTGACGCCGTCGGCGTTGCCGACGACCGCGACGACGCCGGGCGAGCGCTGGGCCGCCGGCACCAGCGCGCTGGTGTCGATGATGACGTCGACAAAGGGAAAAGCCGGTTGTACGAGGGTGGCCATACCGATCTCCGTACGTGGTTCTGACGTGGTCGATGCGCGTTTGGCGCGGGACTTGGTCGTCATGTGGGCTCCGCGGTCGTGATGACGGCGACGCCCTGGCTGGCGAGCCAGCCCCGCGCGGCCCGCACCCGGTCCGCGCGACGCTGCTCCGGCGTCGAGTCGCTCTGTGCGCCCGGCCAGCCCGGGTCGTCGAAGGTCGTGCCGGGCACCACCCAGCAGACGAGGCGGTCGAACCGGCGGGCGGGCGCCCCGGCCGGAACGGCGCCGGCGGCGTACCGGGCCGCGCCGAGCCGGGCCGCCGTCGTCGCCCGCAAGAGGTCACGGGGGCTCGTGGCCGCGTCCGCGACGACGAACGCCACGAGCACGGGCAACGCGACCGGCGCCGGGTCCGGGTCCGCCCCCGGCGGGCTCATCGCCAGGGTGGCGTCGAGCGCGACCGGATCGTCCACACCGGACTGCCGGGCGGTGACGTCCACGATGGTGTCGTTGAGGATCGCGGTGCGCACCACGACGGCGCCGGTCCACACCGCGTCGGCCGCGGCGGGCGGTACCAGCCCGGTCTCCCAGGACGCGGTGACCTCCCACGGCACCGGCTCCCCGGTGCGCCGGAACTGGGCCAGCGCCGACACCCGGGAGCCGAGCGGCACCGCGAGGTCGAACCGGTCGAAGGTCGCCGTCACCGGTTCGGTCACCAGGTCCGGGTCGAGCTCGTAGGCCACCGCCCCGATCGCGAGCAGCGCGTCGGCGGTCAGGACCGCCGCCCGCGCCGCCGGATCGGCGAGCCGGAGCAGGGTTTCACTGGCGACGTCCATGTCCTCACCCCCGGTTTTCCTCGGTGTCACCCGGACTCTGCCGGGCGGGGACCCGCGGCGGCATCGGGTGACTCCCTCGACTGCGGCGCGCGCTCGCCCGGGAGCCCACCGTGGTCACCCCCGCGCGTTCAGGGCGTTCACGAGCTGCGTGCGGGAGTGGACCACGAGCTTGCGGTAGATCTGCGTGAGGTGCGCTTCCACCGTTTTCCGGGACAGGAACAGCATTTCGGCCGTTTCGGCGTTGTTGTGGCCCGCCGCCACGAGACTGGCGATGCGCAGCTGCTGCGGGGTCAGCACGTCCGTCGCGAGCGGACCGGGTTTCGCGCCCGGGTGGTCGCCGGCGGCGGACAGCTCGGCGGCCGCGCGGGCGGCCCAGGCACCCGCGCCCAAGCCCTCGAACACGTCCACCGCGAGCCGCAGCGCCGGGCGGGCGGCCGCGGGTCGGCGCAGTCTGCGGAGCACTTCTCCCTCGCACAGCAGGGTTCTGGCGTACTCGAAGGGGGCCGTCCGGACGTCGCCCGCGTCGCGGGCCTTCGCGAACGCGGCCGTGGCCGTGGCGACGTCGCCGGCCAGCAGGCCCCGGCACCGCCACGCGGCCGACAGCTGCCCCCGCAGTCCCGCGCCCGCCGCCCGTTCTTCCAGCCAGGCCACGACTTCCCCGGCCCGTCCGGGATTCCCGCACCGGAGGTGCGCCTCGGCGAGATCGGCCGCGAACGGCACGACGGCCGGGTTGCCCACCCCGCCGGCCTCGGCGTGCGCCCACGCGGACTCCAGCGGCTCGACGGCCGCCCCCGGTTCGCCCGCGGTCAACGCGGCGAGCCCCCGCACCGCCGGCTCCAGCAGCAGCCGCAGGTCGACGCCGAAGGGGCCGGCCTCCTTGCGGCTGCGGGCCAGGAGTTCCACACACCGCTCCTGGTTCCCCCGCGCGGCCTCCACGCGGGCCAGTGCCAGCAGTCCGAACGCGACCACCCCGTTCGGCGGGGTCCGCTCCGCCACGGCGATCGACTCGACGGCGTCCGCCTGGGCGGAGGCCCAGCCGCCGGTGCGGAAGCCGATGTCGCTGCGCACGGCCAGTGCGACGGCCAGCAGCGCCGGTGCCCGGCCGCGGCGCAGCCGGCAGAGCGCGGCGTTGATCGCCGTCCGGGCCGGGTCCGGCCGATCCGTCCACAGCTCCGCCAGCGCCAGCCACACCGGCGCCGCCGGGTCGGCGGTCCGTTCGGGCGGCGGGACCTCGCCGCCCGGCAGGCCGTGCATCACGCGGGCGGCCGCGGCGGCCGGTCGCGCGGACGGCGGCAACGGGACACCGGCCAGCGACTCCGCCTCGGTGACCGCCACGCAGGCCAGGCGCGGCTCCCCCAGCACCATGGCGGGCACGGTCGCCTGGCACAGCAGTTCCGCCGCCCGCACCGGATCCCGCCGGGCGAGCCAGGACGCCGCCCCGGCCAGCTCGTCGAAGGCCTGCCGGTGCTGCCCGGCGAGCGCCAGCCCCCGCGCGCCGTGGCCGGCGGCCGCCGCGAGGAACACCGGGTCGTCGCGCAGGGCCGTGGCCTCGCGGCACCACGACACCGCCTGCTCGCCCTGCCCGGCCCGCAGCGCCCCGGCGGCCGCCGTGAGCAGGCGCATCGCGCGCCGGCGCGGGTCGGCGGTCAGGTCGGCCGCGCGGCGCAGGAACCGGGCCGCGGCGGCCGGGTCGGCGGTCCCCCTGGCCAGTCCGGCCAGCCGGGCGGCCAGCTCGTCCGCCGGTCCGGTCACCGCGAACGACTGGTACCAGGCCTGCTGGTCCCGCCGCGAGTGCGTGGTCAGGGCGTCGTAGACGGCTTTCCGGGCCGACGCCGTCAGGTCCGCCAGCAGCACCGGGCCGAGCAGGGGGTGCCGCAGCCGCGGCGACCCGCCGCCGGTCACGAGCCCGAGCCGTTCGCCGGGCAGCACGTCGTGCGGCGACAGCCCGAGCTCGGCCAGCGCCGCTTCGACGGTCGCCGGTTCCGCCGGCCCGGCGACGGCCAGCACGGCCAGCGCCCGGCGGGTCGCGTCCGGCAGGCGGGTGAGGACACCGCGCCACGCGGGCAGCACCGAAGCCCCCACTTCGAGCGTGAGGTCGGTGGGCCGATCGGTCTTCGTGGCCAGCCGGCCCAGGGTTTCCACGACGGCCAGCGGGTTGCCGCCGGTCGCGTCGACGAGCGCGTCGACCTCGTGGTCCGGGACGAGGAACCCGCGGGTCCGGGCCAGGCGGCGGCCGTCGGCGCGGTCGAACCCGGTCAGCCGCACGGTGGGCAGGTCCGGCGGTTCGGCGGTCGCGCCGGGTTCGTCGCGCAGCGCCATGACGAGCGCCACCCGCTCGCGGCCGAGCCGGCGGCCGAGGTAGGCCAGCAGCCGCCGGGACTCTCGGTCAACCCATTGCAGATCGTCCACGAGGACCAGCACCGGTTCGCGGTCCGCCGCGGCGGCCAGGACACCGAGCGCGCCGGCGCACACGGCGAGCGCGCCGGGCGCCGGTCCGTCGTCGAGCGCGAGCGCGATCTCCAGCGCCCGCCGCCGCGCGGGCGGCACCTTCGCGAAGTACGGGGTGAGACCGTCGAGCAGCTGCGCCGTGGCGGCGTAGGCGAGGGTGGTCTCGGCCCGGCTCCCGCGCACCCACACCACCCGGTGCGGCGCCCGGTCGGCCAGGTGCCGCAGCAGCGCGGTCTTCCCGATCCCCGGCTCGCCGACGACGACCCGGGCCGACCCGTGCTCCACCGGCCGCCCGAGCAGCCCGCTCTCCCACCGCCGGCCGACGAACGGCGCGCGCGGCTCCGCCCCGGCCGGTCTTCGATCCAGCGAAACGGCGGTATCCGTTGTCCCCACGGCACTCCCCCAGGTCGACCGGCGCGTGGCGGTCGGCCACGCGGTCCGTCCCGGGAGCAGGTCCCACCCTGGTCGTCCCCCGGACGCTGCGGCGACGCTTGCACGGCCCGTCGACAGTTCGTCGACAGTCCGCCGATACGTCGTTCCCGCACGTCAGAGCGCGACTCGGAGGGCACCGAGGGTGAGGCGGGCCGGTGGGTCGCGCGGACCCACCGGCCGCCGGCGTCACACGAGGGAGGCGGTCAGCCCCCCGTCGAGGACGTAGTGGCTGCCGGTGATCCACGTCGCCCGGTCGGAGGCCAGGAACGCCGCCACCTCGGCGATGTCCTGCGGCGTGCCGAGCCGGCCCTGCTTCGCCGCGACGAGGTCCTTGAACGGGACCTGGGTCGCCGCCTCGAAGTCGGGGACCAGGCGCTCGACCATGGCGGTGTCGGCGAAGCCCGGGCAGACCGCGTTGACGCGGATGCCGGCCGGGCGCATCTCGACGGCTGCGACGCGAGTCAGCTGGATGACCGCCGCCTTCGTCGCGCAGTAGGAGCCGAGCAGCGGGCTGCCGCCGACGCCGGCGATCGAGGCGATGTTGACGATGTTGCCCTTGGACTCCACCAGGTGCGGGGTCGCCGCCTTCATCGTCACGAACGTGCCGCGCACGTTGACCGCGAAGATCTTGTCGAAGCTCTCCGTGGACTGCTGCAGCAGCGGCGACGAGACCTCGATGCCGGCGTTGTTGACCAGGACGTCGAGCCCGCCGAGCAGGTCGACCGCCTGCTGGATGGCGGCCTGGACCTGAGCCTCGTCGGTGACGTCGCAGTTGGCGACGCCGGCCGCGCCGATCTCCTCGGCCGCCTGCTTCGCGGCGTCGGCGTTCATGTCGCTGACCACGACCTTCGCGCCGCGTTCGGTGAACAGCGCGGCGATCGCCTTGCCGATACCGGCGCCGGACCCGGTGACGAAGACGCGCTTTCCCTCGAGTTCGGACATGCTGGTTCCTCTCACATCGCTTCGATCTTGGGCAGGATTTCTTCCTTCACGCGCTTCATGTCGTCGAGCGTCTTCGCCACCGGGACGTCCTGGAACGGCGGCCACAGGAACGGCATGGTGAGCCCGGCTTCCCGGTACCGCTTGAGCTGGTCGGTGATCTGCCGCTCCGACCCGACGAGCAGGTTGGTGCCCTTGCCCCTGGGGGTCTGGTCCATGTCCTGGTCGGTGAGGACGAACCAGATCATGCTGGAGATCTCGAGGTCGTCGACCGACCGCTTGGTGTCGAGCTCGTCCAGCTCGCGCTGGATCTCGGTGCGCCACCGCCCGATGTCCTCGGGCGAGTCCTGGATGCCGATCCAGCCCGACAGCCCGTACTTCGCGATGCGCGCGGCGGAGCGCTTCGGGTCCTTCAGGCCGCTGAAGAAGATCGGCGGGTGCGGCTTCTGCACCGGTTTCGCCCCGAACCCGGCCGGCTCGAAGTCGGCGAACTCGCCGTGGTACTCGAAGACCTCGTTGGTCCAGATGCCCTGCATGATCTCCAGGGTTTCGCGCACGTGCTTGTGCCGCTTGGGAAAGATGTGCGCGGCGCTGGCGGCGGCGAACTCCTCCGGCATCCAGCCGGAACCGACGGCGACGTTGAGCCTGCCGCCCGAGAGGTGGTCGATGGTGGCCAGCTCCGCGGCGAGGACGCCGGGGGAACGGTACGGCGTGTCGATGATGCTCATGCCGATCCGGACCTTCGAGGTCTTCGCGGCGAGCCAGGGAAGCAGCGGCATGCCCTGGAGGAACTCGCCCCGTGAGCTCACCGGGAGCTGCTTGCCCATTTCGTCCAGCATCCCGAAGGGGTACTGCATTTCCCCTCGGTCCGAGGCCTCCGGCACGATGATCCGGTCGAGCGTCCAGACGGAGTCGAAGTCGAGGTCTTCGGCGAGCGCGGTGAGGTCTTCGAGCTCCCGGACGGTCACCTTGTCCCGGAAGTTCGGCAGGTAAAGCGCGAGTTTCATGGTCGGACAGCCTCCTTGCTGTTCTGAGTGAAGGTGGAGCGGATGTCGGCTTTCAGCACTTTGCCGACGGTGGAGCGCGGCAGCTCCGGCCAGATCTCGATCTGCTTCGGCGCCTTGACGCTGCCGATGCGGTCCTTGACGAACGCGATCAGCTCGCCGGTGTCGAGCTCCCGGCCGGGCTGGAGCTGGACGACGGCGGTGACGCGCTCGCCCCACTTGTCGTCGGGCAGCCCGATCACGGCGCAGTCGCGGACGGCGTCGTGGGCCATCACCGCCTGTTCGACCTCGGCGGAGTAGACGTTGAAGCCGCCGGTGATGACCATGTCCTTGGCGCGGTCGACGATGTGGAGGAAGCCCTCGCCGTCGAGGAACCCGATGTCGCCGGTGTGGTGCCAGCCGTGGGCGGACGCCTCGGCCGTCGCCTCGGGGTTGCGGTAGTAGCCGGCCATCACGAGCGAGCCGCGCACGCAGATCTCGCCGCGTTCCCCTTGCGGGACGGGCCGCCCGTCCTCGTCGAGGATCGCGACGGTGACCAGCGGCGAGGGTCTCCCGGCCGACGCCAGCCGTCCCGTGTGGACGGTGCCGTCGGGTCTGCGGTGGTCCGCGGGCGACATCGTCGAGATCATCATCGGGGCTTCGGACTGGCCGAACAGCTGGGCCATCGGGCCGATCTTCGCGAGGGCCTCGGTGAGCCGGGCCGTCGACATCGGGGCCGCGCCGTACCAGAAGCACTGCAGCGACGAAAGATCCGTGCGGTCGAGGGCTTCGTGGCCGAGCACCATGTAGATCAGCGTCGGCGGCAGGAACGTGTGGGTGACGCGGTGGCGTTCGATCAGCTCCAGGAACCGGCCGACGTCGGGCTTGGCCATGATCACGACCTCCCCGCCGCGGGCGAGGATCGGGAAGCAGAGGACACCGGCGGCGTGGGTCAGCGGGGCCAGGGCCAGGTAGACCGGGCGCCCGTCGAAGGGGTAGCTCATCAGCGTGATCGCCGACATCGCCTCGAGGTTGCGGCCGGTGAGCATGACGCCCTTGGGCCGTCCGGTGGTGCCCCCCGTGCCGACCAGGGCGACCACGTCTTCGGGTTGCGCGGCTTCGACGGCGGGATCGTCGCGGGCCGCATCGAGCCATTCCGGGAAGCCGGGCGCGAAGTCATCGCCGTCCCCGAGGCGGACGAGCGTGGTCAGCTTGGGCAGCTTCGGCGCGATCTGACGGACGAGGTCCTCGAAGCCGGGCTGGAAGATCAGCGTGGCGCAGTCGAAGAGGTCGAGCAGTTCGGCGTTCTCACCGGCGGCGTTGCGGGGGTTGATCGGGCACCACACGGCACCTGCGCGGGCGATGCCGAAGACACAGGTGAACGCCGTAGGGTCGTTGGCCGAGAGGATGCCGACCTTGTCCCCCGGCCGCACGCCGGAGTGCCGCAGAGCGCGGGCGACGGCCCCGGCGAGATCGACCACTTGGCCGTACGACACCGAAATCCCGTCGAGGGTCAGGCAGGGCGCGTCCGGGTCGAGAGAGGCGCCTTTTTCCAGGTAGAAGTACAGAGACATCGTCGTCCCTCCCGAGCTCCGTCGGTCGCTGGACACGACCTTGGCCGCCGTTTGGACGAATGTCAAGATTTTCTTGGACGATTGGCCAGAGAACCGCTCGATGGTATCTTCGGCCGGTGACCAGCCCAGCCGCGGTGCGGCGCCGGACCCGCGTCGACAAGTTCGAGGACCGCCGTCGCGAACTCGCCGACGCGGCTTTGCTGGCGTTGGCCGACCTCGGCTACGCCCGCACGAGCCTGCGCACGATCGCCGAGCACACCAAGTTTTCGCACGGGCTGCTGCACTACTACTTCGCCGACAAGGTCGAGCTGATCACGTACTGCGTGCGCCGCTACAAGGAAGCGTGCGTGAAGCGCTACGAAGGCGGAGTGGGCGGGGCGGCCACCCCGTCCGCGCTGGCCGAAGCGTGCGCGGACGGGCTGGCGGCGGCGCTGGAAGAAGCCCCGCTGATGCACCGGCTCTGGTACGACCTGCGGTCGCAGTCCCTGTTCGAGGCGGCGTTCCGCGACGACGTCGCCGAGATCGACGACAGCCTGCAGGAGATGATCTGGCGGAACGTCCGGGCCTACGCGGACCTGACGGGGATCGAGCCGACGTGCACACCGCCGGAGGCGTACGCCTTGTTCGACGGCCTGTTCCAGCAGGCGTTGCAGCGGCACATCGTCGGGGCCGAGGACGCGCTCGACGACCTGCGGCGCGGCGTGCGGAACCTGTTCCCCCGCCTCATCGGCTGACGGCCGGGACCACCAGCCCCGCCAGCGGCACGTGGTGCTGCCCCGCGTGCATGTCGCGGTCCCGCAGCGATCCCTGGCTCACCGGGCGCGGGAACGAAATCTTGACGACGTTCAGCGACGGGATCCGGAAGATCCGGATCGTGTCCTCGTCGACCCGGTACAGCGACGCAATCACGCGCTCGTTCAGGAACGTCTCGTCCGCCGCCACCCGGTAGCCGTCGGCGTCGCGCAGGAACAGCTCCATCGTCACCCAGAACGGGCCCGCGTTCTTCGACCGGACCTCGTGGGCCAGGTCCGCCAGTGTCTGTTCGGGCAGTGTGGTTTCAGGCATGGGTCTTCCCCTCGAACTCGATCCGGAACAGCTCCGACGGCGCGCAGTCGACGACGTGGTTCAGCACGAACTCGTACGCCGCGCCGCGCTCGACCTCCGCCGGCGACGACGGGAACGCGAAGCTCGGCAGGTAGTCCATCGAGGGCGTCGGCAGGTGCAGCATCAGCGGGTTGGCCACCTTCGCCACCGCCGTCGCCGTCGCCTGGTCGGGCGCGTTGACCAGCAGCATCACGCCCACCTCGCGCGGCGGCCCGCTCTCCGGCTCGAGCTCGCCCAGCACCGCGTTGTGGCCGTACAGCCGCAGGTCGAACGCGTACTCATCGGCGGTCAGGCCCAGCGTCTGGCCGACTCGCTGGGTGATCAGCGCGCGCATCAGTTCGGCCCACTCGTCGATGGCAGCCAGCACCAGCGGGTCGCGGATCGCGGAGAACGACATGCTTTCGTACCCGGTGATCCGCGCGCCCTCCAGCTTGATCGTGTGCTGGTCCGCGACGTGGAACTGTGAGCCGGTGACGCGGACGACCCGGTCGTCGACGGCGGTGTACACCGCCTCGCGGACGTCGAGCGTGCCGTCGGGTTCGCGCATCTCGAACGGGTCCGCCGTCTCGTACAACATGTGCGCGGCCACCAGGATCGGCGTGCACGCCGCACTCGGGTCGAGCGGCTCGATGGTGAAGCCGTCGGCGTCGATGGTCGCCAGGACGCCGCCCGCGCGCGGGTTGTCGGTGCACTGGCCGCCGCACTCGACGATCTTGGCGGCGTGCCACGTCGGCCCGGCCGGCATGCCCCGCATGAGCGGGAACGCGGCCGCCACCGCCGTGTCGGTCGCGCGGCCGGCCAGCACGACCTGCGCTCCCGCGCGCAGTGCCTCGACGATCGGCTCGTGCCCCATCGCGCCGACGATGTGCGTGCAGCTCTCCAGGGTCTCCGCGTCGAGCTCTCCCAAGGGCGGCAACGGATGCACCCGGCCGGCGCCGAGGTGTTCCTTGAGCTCGGCGGCGTCCTGCTCGCTGTAGATCTTCGCGACCTTCAGGTCCAGGCCCTCTTCCGCCAGCACCTCGGCGGCGATGCCGGCCACCCAGTCGACGCCGGCGTCGGTGCCGCTCGTGCCGCACGAGCCCACGATCACCGGGATCCCGGCGCCCGCGGCGGCCGTGAACAGGCTGCGCAGGTCGCGCGCCACGGCCTTGGCGGTCGTCTTGGCCGTCGCGGCGCCGAGGTAGTACGGGCCGGAGTCGGTCGACCCGCCGTCGATACTGATGACGTCGGCCCCCAGGGCGATACCTCGTTCGACCGTGGCGTGGTCCCAGCCGGCGCCGAGCATCCCGCTCGGGGCCAGCACGCGCACTGTGTCCATGTCCCTCATTTCCCTCCGTTGACAACGAATCGGGCCCGGCCGGCCAGGGCCGCCACGAGCTCCTCGGCGCCGCGCAGGCCCGCGGCCCGGCGCGCTTCGGCGGTCTGCCCGGCCAGGTGCGAATAGACGACGATCCCGTCGACCCCGCGCAGCGGACTGCCGGCGGGCAACGGCTCCTCACGCACGACGTCGAGCGCAGCGCCCGAAATCTCGCCGGAGCGCACGGCTTCGACGAGCGCGTCCTCGTCGACGATCGCGCCGCGGGCGGTGTTGACGAGCAGCGCGGTGGGCTTCATGAGCTTGAACGCCGAGGCGTCCAGCAGTCCCCGCGTCCGGTCGGTCAGCGCGGTGTGCACCGAGACGTAGTCCGAAGTGGACAGCAGCTCGGGCAGCTCGACGAACCGGACGTCCGGCCCGCGCAGGCCGGAGGTGCAGACGACGTCCATCCCGAACGCGCGGGCCAGCGGCACCACCGCCCGCGCCGAAGCGCCGTACCCGATGAGCCCGAGCGTCGACCCGCGCAGCTCTCGCCCGTCCTCGCGCGGCCACTCCCCCCGCGCCACCCCGGACGCCGACCGCACGAGCCGCCGCGCGGCGGCGAGCAGCAGCCCGAAGGTGTACTCGGCGACGGCGTTGGCGTTGATCCCGGGCAGGTTGCTGACGCTGATCCCTTGGCGGGCCGCCGCTTCGACGTCGATGGAGTCGTAGCCGACGCCGGTCCGGACGATGACCCGCAGCTTCGGCGCGCGAGCCAGCACGTCGGCGGTCAAGGGCTCGTTGGCGACCAGCGCCGCGTCGATCCCGTCGAGAGCGGCGACGAGGTGCTCGGGGTCGCGCCTGCCGATCATCGGCGAGTGCACGGTTTCCAGCCCGGCGCCGCGCAGGTACGCGTCGACTTCGTCGCCGGGACGCAGGTAGTCGGTGGTGACCAGGACGCGGCTCACAGCACCCGCCCGTCGGTGCGGCGGCGCTGCAGCACCGCCACGCGCGCCACCAGGAGCACCGCGACCGCCGTGACGAGCCCGACGTCGAGGAGCATGAACGGCCACCCGGTCACGTCGACCATGCCGCCGACCAGTGCCGGTCCGACGAACCCGCCGGCCGACCAGCCGACGGTGTAAAGGCCGGTGTAGGTCCCGAGCACCCGCGCCGAGGGCGCGAGGTTCCACAGGACGACCGCCATGTTGACCATGAACGCCGACGCGCCCGCGGCCGCCACGCACATCGCGACGACCGTGCCGGCGGGCGTCCGCACCAGGGTGCCGAGCACCATCGCCGCGGCGAACACCGTCATCCCGATCAGGATCACGCGCAGCCGTCCGAAGCGTTCGGCGCACAGGGCGACCGGGTAGGCGGCCGCGATGAACGCGATCCCGCTGGGCAGGGTGAGCCCGCCGGCGTCCCCGCGGGACATGCCCAGCGCCTCCATGCCGTAGTTGGTGACGAGCGACCGCGACGCGAACCACGCGCCGCCGAAGGCGAAGACGGCCGCGATGACCAGCAGCCGGCTGCGGTCGGCGTCGCGCCCGATGTCGAGCAGCACGTCCCGCATCCGCACGCGGGGCCGGGCGTCCTGTTCGGAGCGATCCTCTTCGAGCGCGGCCTGGTAGGCCGGGGACTCGCTGTCGCGCACCCGCCAGCCGAGCACGCCGACGGACACCAGCATCAGGACCGCCGGGATCGCGAAGGACAGCTTCGGGAAGTCGTCGATCAGGAAGATGCTGATCAGGGCGGCGACGATCACCGTGATGCTGGAGGCGATCTTCACCGCCGCGTTGGCCCGGCTGCGCCGCTCCGGGCCGATGAAGTCCGGCAGCAGCGACTCGGCGATCGGCTTGAACGAGTTCGCGACGAGCGCGTAGCTGAACATCACGAGGATCAGCAGCGGCAGCGACACCGCGGCGTGCGGGATGAGGACGAACAGCAGAGCTGCCACCGGCATCCCGGCGACGAGGTACGGGATGCGCCGGCCCCACGACGTCCGGGTGCCGTCCGAGCGGTTGCCCATCCACGGCTGGATGAAGATGCCGAGCAGGTTGTCCATGCCCATCAGCGCGCCGATCAGCGCGGCGCTGCCGAGGTGCTCGCGCAGCAGCGGCGGGACCTGTGAGTCGTAGAGGTTCCACGTCGACTCCTGCGCGAAGACCGCCAGGGCCACGAAGAACGTGATGCGTCCCGTCCGGACGCGCGGGGTGGTCGACGTCATGGCGGCCACCGTACTTTTGCTATAGCAAGATGGTCAATAGTTGCAAACGAGTTTTGCCGTAGGCTGGCCGCATGATGGGTGAGGCACTGCGGACCGACACGCTGGCCGACCGCGTGTACCGCGCGATGCGCGACGCGATCACCACCGGCGAGCTGCGCCCGGGCCAGAAGGTCACCGAACGCGGGTTCGCCGAGCGCTTGGCGGTCAGCCCGACGCCGGTGCGCGAGGCCATCCGGCGCCTCGAGCAGGACGGCCTCATCGAGCGGTCCGGCCCGCGCACGGTGAAGGTGGCGATGTTCGGCGGCGTCGCCGTCCAGGACCTCGCCGAGGTCGAGGTCGGCCTGCGCGGCATGGTGGCCCGCTTCGCCGCCCGCCACGCGACCCCCGAGCAGCTGGCCGGGCTCGACACGATCCTCGACGAGGCCGACGACCTGCTCATCCTCATCAAGCAGCGCCACGCGTCCGGCCAGGACGTCGAGAAGCACGTGGGCCGCCTCTTCGACGCCATGCAGCGCTTCAACGCCCTGGTCGAGTCGTGCGCGGGCAACCCGGTGCTGGTCCGCCTGCTCGACCAGACCCGGGTGTTCTCCCAGCCGGAGCGGCGCTCGCGGGTGCTCGAACGCGTCAGCGTGGACGAGACGTTCGGCCTGGACCGCTACGCGACCCACCGCGCGCTCGTCCGCGCCCTCCGGGCCGGCGACTCCGTCCAGGCGGAGGCGCTGGTGCTCGAAGACGCCCGCGGCGGCCTCGCGGATCTGCTCGCGAGCCCCTGATTCAGGCGGCGATCCGCTCGGCGATCGCCGCCCCGAGTCCCGCGGTCGTCCCCGGGCCGCCGAGGTCGGGCGTGAGCACGTCCGGCCGCTCGGCGAGCACGTCCTCGATCGCCGCGACGACCCGCGCGGCGGCTTCGGGTTCGCCGAGGTGGTCGAGCATCATCGCGCCGCTCCAGATCTGGCCGACGGGGTTGGCGATCCCCCGCCCGGCGATGTCGGGGGCCGAACCGTGGACCGGCTCGAAGAGGCTCGGCCAGGTGCGGTCCGGGTTGATGTTGGCGCTCGGGGCGATGCCGATCGTGCCGGTGCACGCCGGACCGAGGTCGGAGAGGATGTCACCGAAGAGGTTGCTGGCCACGACGACGTCGTACTTTTCCGGGCTCAGCACGAACTTCGCCGCCAGGATGTCGATGTGGTCCTTGGCCGCGGTCACGTCCGGGTACCGGGCGGCCATCGCGGCCGCGCGCTCGTCCCAGTACGGCATCGAGATGGCGATGCCGTTGCTCTTGGTCGCCCACGTCAGGCGTTTGCGCGGCCGCGTGGCGGCGAGGTCGAAGGCGTAACGCAGCACGCGGTCGACGCCGGTGCGGGTCATCACCGTCTCCTGCAGCACGGTCTCCCGGTCGGTGCCCTCGAAGATCCGGCCGCCGACACTGGAGTACTCCCCCTCGGTGTTCTCCCGGACGACGAGGAAGTCGATGTCGCCCGGCCCGTGGTCGCGCAGCGGGGCGCGCACCCCGCGCAGCAGCCGGACCGGCCGCAGGTTGACGTACTGGTCGAACCCTCGGCGGACCTTCAGCAGGCTGCCCCACAGCGACACGTGGTCGGGCACCACCGCCGGCCAGCCGACCGCGCCGAAGAAGATCGCGTCGAAGCCGGCGAGCCGGTCCTGCCAGTCCGGGGGCAGCATTTCGCCGTGTTCCAGCCAGTATTCGGCGGACGCGAAGCCGAACTCGGTGGTTTCGAGCGCGAAGCCGTGGACGTCGGCGGCGGCGCGCAGGCAGCGCAGGCCTTCGGGGACGACCTCGCGCCCGATGCCGTCGCCGGGGATGACCGCGATGCGGTGGTTCACGAGCTGCTCCTCGAGGTCGGGTCCCGCCACTGTGGGCGGCGGCCCGGCACCGCGGCAAGATCGCGCGGGGCAACCTATCCTTTCCCCCATGGAAAGACTCGACGACCTCGGCTTCTTCCACGTGGTCGCCGCCAGCGAGACGCTCACGGCCGCCGCCCGCGAGCTGGACGTCTCGCTGCCGGTGGTCAGCAAGCGCCTGAAGGCCCTGGAAGAGCGGCTCGACGTCCGCCTGGTGCACCGCGGCGCGCGCCGGCTCACGCTGACCGCCGAGGGCAGGCTGTACGCCTCGCGCGTCGAGACGATCCTCGACCAGGTGCGGGAGCTCGACGACCTGGTCGGCCACCGCGCCGGCGACCTGCGGGGCTCGGTCGTCGTCCAGGCGACGCCCGGGCTCGGCCGCGCGCACGTCGCGCCGCTCATCGGCGAGTTCACCGCGCTGCACCCGCGGGTGCGCGTCCGGCTCCACACCTCGGCGCTGCCGCTGCGGCCGCACCGGCGGGAGTTCGACGTGGCCGTGCACGTCGGCACGCCGCCGGACTCGACGTTGCGGATGCGCCGGCTGGCCCGCAACCGCCGGGTGCCGTGCGCGGCACCGTCCTATCTGGATCGGCGGGGGACGCCCGAGCGGATCGAGGACCTGGCCGGCCACGACTGCATCGTGCTGCGCGAGAACGAGGGCGACTTCGCGCTGTGGCGCTTCGGCGGCGCCGCCCAGCCCCGCCAGGTGCGGGTGCGCGGCAGCCTGTCGAGCGACGACGGCGACATCGTGACGGACTGGGCGTTGCGGGGCCACGGGATCGTCATGCGCTCGGAGTGGCAGGTCCGGTCCCATTTGGACAGTGGTGCGCTGGTGCGGGTGCTCCCCGGAGTCCCGACACCGCCCGCCGACATCTACGCCCTGCACGCCGACGACGTCCACGTGCCGCGGCGCACCAGCGAGCTGATCACCCACCTGGCGGCGCGGCTACCGGAGCGCCTCGCTCGCCAGTAGCGCGTCGACCTCCGCGCGCGACGGGCTCGTCGCCGGGCCGTACCGCCCGACCGCGATCGCCGCGGCCGCGTTCGCGCGTTCGGCCGCGGCGAGGAGCGGTTCCCCGCGCAGCAGCTCCGCCGCCAGCACGCCGCAGTGGGCGTCCCCCGCGCCGTTGGTGTCCACCGGCTCGACCGGGAAACCCGGGACGCGCACCGTCACCCCGTTTTCCGTCACGTCGCACCCCTGCGCGCCGACGCGCGTGATCCGCACCGGAACAGCGCCGACGCCGTCCACAGTGGACATCGCCGCGGCCTCGGCGGCGTTGCACGACAGGATGCCGACGTGCGGCAGCAACGCCCGCCAGACGTCGGGGGCGACGTCGGCCGCGAGCGGGCCGGGGTCGAGCAGCACCCGGTGACCGCCCGAAGCCGGCAGCCACGCGAGGAGCGCGTCGCGGTTGGCCGCCCGCAGGAGGCTGTAGCCGGTGACGTAGACCAGGTCCCCGTCGCCCAGGCGCACCCGGCGCAGGTGCTCGGCCGTGAGCGTGCCCTCGGCGCCGGTCTCGGTGATGAACGTCCGCTCGCCGGCCGCGTCGACCAGGACGACGCACACCCCCGTGTCCGGCGTGACCGGCGGCTGGACGAGCGCCACGCCCTCGGCGGCCAGTGCTTCGCGGACCAGGTCGCCGAAGCGCCCGGTGCCGTGCTCCCCCGCGTAGACGACCTCCGCACCCGCGCGGGCCGCGGCGGCCATCACGTTGAACCCGCCGCCGGCGGTGAAGCGGACGTCCGAGGCGAGCACGTCACCGCCCGCGGGCGGCAGCGCCTCGACCCGCATCACGAGGTCGACGATGGCCTGTCCGGTGTGGACGAGCCGGCCGGTCATCGACGGATCCTCGCACCGCCGAGCGCGGCGTACAACCCGGCGCCGACGACGAACGTGACGACCCAGCCCAGTCCGTTGGCGCCGAGCCACGTGCCGGACAGGGGCCCGGTGAACCAGGCGTCGTCGCCGGTGCCCGCCGTCGTGAACAGGTAGCCCGCGACGATGGCCGCGGCCCAGGCCAGCAGGGCGCGCGGCTCGCAGCCCGCGCGGTACCAGTACGCGCTGGTGCGGTGGACGTCCATCAGCGCCGCCGGGTCGTAGTCGCGCCGGCGCACCATGTCGACGACGAACACCCCGACCCACGCCGTGATCGGCACCGCCAGCAGGCTGATGAACGCGATGAACGGGCCGTAGAAGCCGTCGGCCACGAGCATGAAGTACAGCGAACCGAGGAACGTCACCACGATGTCGACGACCACGGCGTACACCCGCTTGAGCCGGATGCCCAGGGTCAGCGTGGTGAGGCCGGCGGAGTACACGGACAGGTGGTTCGAGAGCAGCAGCCCGCCGAACGCGGCGATCAGGTACGGCACCGCCATCCAGCTCGGCAGCAGCTCGCGGATGGCCGCGACCGGGTCGCCCGCCGAAGCCAGCGACGGGTCGTCGGCCGAGACCAGGCTGCCCAGCGAGATGAGCAGCACCAGCGGGATCCCCGCGCCCGCGGCGGCCGAGGCGACGAGCGAGCCCGCCCGCACGGTCGGCGACTGGTAGCGCGACATGTCGGCGGACGCGTTCGCCCAGCCGATCCCGGTGCCGGCGGCGATGGTGCCGACGCCGGCGATCATCGCCCCGACCGGGGCCGGCGACGCGGCGAACACCTGGCCCCAGTGGATCCGGGTGACCAGGCTGACCGCGACGACGACGTTGAGCGCGCCGAAGATCCACGTCGACCAGCGCTGCACCGCCACCAGCACCGCGTGACCGAGCCCGGAGACGGTCACCGTGAGCAGGACGAACACCAGCACGCCGGCGATCGTCAGCACCGGGGACGCCTTGGCGTCCGCGTTCGCGCCGAACAGGATCGCGCAGAGGGAGAGGAACGCGAACGCGGCGGTCGTCGTGTTCACCGTCTCCCAGCCGAGCCGGGACACCAGCGACACGATGGTCGGCCCGATGTTGCCCCGGACGCCGAAGACCGCGCGCGACAGGGTGAGCCCGGGCGCGCCGCCCCGCCGGCCGGCGATCGAGACGACGCCGACGACGGCGAACGACCCGGCCGCGCCGAGCACCGCGACGATCGCCGCCTGCCAGAACGCCAGGTGCTGCACCGCGACCAGCGTCGCGCCGAGCGGCAGCCCGAGGATGCTGATGTTGGCGGCGAACCACACCCAGAACAGCTGCATCGGGTGCCCGTGGCGCTCGGCGGCGGGCACGGGTTCGATGCCGCGGGTCTCGAGCGCTCCTGTCCGCTCCGGGCTAGCCCCCGTGTCCGCACGGTTCGCGCCAGGGACCTGGGCTGAATCGACCATCGTTACCTCGCACCTGGAGAAGGCCGTCCACGATGACGGCCAGATCGAGCCGGTTGACCGCGCGCACCTTATCGACCAGGTGGGCGGGCAGTCCGGAAATCCCGTGGTGTGCGCCGAGGATCGCCCCGCACACGGCTGCCACGGTGTCGGTGTCGCCGCCGATCTCGGCGGCGAGGGTCAGTGCCGCGGCCGGGTCGTCGCCGAGGTTTTCGGCGAGCGCGAACGCGGCGACCACGGATTCCTGCGCGGCGACCGACGTCCCGATGACGTGGGTGAGTGCGTCGGCGAGACCGGTGCGGCCCAGGCCCCGCACCCAGCCGCGGGCCCAGGCGATGCGGGCGGCGATGTCCCCGCCGGCGATCCAGTGCCCGCGCAGCGCGCCCTCGGCCGCGGCCCGTTCGGCTTCGTCCAGGGAGGTCTCGAGGTCGGCACCGTCCACACCGGACGACACCGCGGCCGCCACCGCGGCGGCCGCGGCGATCCCCAGCCCGGTGTTGTGGGTGACGCGGCTGGCCGCGACGACGGCGTCGAGGAACCCCTCGCTCAGCGGGGTCGCGATGCCGACCGGCGTGATCCGCATGGCGGCGCCGTTGGTGGCCCCGTCCCGGCCGGCGTCCTCGGCGTCGGCACCCGCGTCGAGCCGGTCGAGGGCGCGCCGGGTCGAGGGGCCGAGCAGGTCGAGCGAGCCGCGGCGGACCATGTCCGCCTCCCACTCCCGCAGAGCTTTGGCGAAGTCGTGGGGGTCGATGTGGCCGTGGCCATCGATGGCGAGCCGGGCGACGAGCACGGCCTGTTCGGTGTCGTCGGTGATCGACCCGGCGGGCATCGAGGGAGCGATCGGCTGCTCGGCGACGGCGTCGACGAAACCGCTGATGGGGCCGTACGCGGCGGCGATGGCGGCGCGCGACATCGACTGCGTCGGCATGCCGAGCGCGTCACCGATCGCGAGACCGTAGAAGGCGCCGAGCGCTCGCTCCCGCATGAGGGACAGCCGGGTGAACATGTACAAACATGTACAGTGGCGATCGAGGACGTGTCAAGCCCCTGGTCAGCAAGCCCCCGGCGGAGCTTTCACGTAAAAGCTACGCCCGGCGCGGTTCTCTTTCGCCCGCCAGGTACAGCCACGACATCCCGGCCGCGACGGCGAGCATCGTGAGCACTCCCCGGGGCCAGAAGATGTGACTGTCCAGAAAGGACACGCTCGCGAGCAGGAGCACGACCCCGCCCGGCACCGCCCACCACCCCGCGCGCAGGATCGCCGCCACCACGATCAGCGCGCTGGCCACCAAGAAGCAGGCCGCGCCGAGGTGCCCGACCAGGTCGCCCGCCGTGAACACCGCGCCGACGACCGGGGTGGCGCCGTGCTGGGCGTGGACCACCGTGCCGCCGGCGATCCCCGCGACCGCGTCGAGCCCGCCGTAGAACGCCGCGTACCCGAACGCCGCCACCCACCCGGGCCACCGCAGCCACGGCGGCGCCTCCCTGAGCAGGTCCCACTGCGCGACCGCGAGCAGCGGGAAGACCGGCAGCAGGATGATGTGCAGCGTCGTCCACCACGGCGCGGTGGCCGCGTCGAGCTGCGCCGGGTGCACCGCGCCGAATCCCGCCAGCAACAGACCCGGAACGGCGACGAGGAACCCACGCGGCGACATCCGGCGACCGTAGCCCGGACCCGCCGCGGAAAAGCGGTTCCGGGGATTAGGAAACCCTTACGGGCCGGGGCGCGCCCGCCCCGGCCCGGCGGCTCACCGCACGAGAGCGTCGTGGCCGAGGAGGTCGCCGAACACCGACACCGCGCGGTCCACGGCGTCGTCGTCGACACCCGCGTGGGTCACCGCGCGGATCCGGTCGGTGCCCAGCTCCTCCACCCGGATCCCGCGGCGGCGAGCGGCCTCGATCAGCGTGCGGGTCGTGTAACGGTCGTCGCGGACCTTGAAGAACACCATGTTCGTCAGCGGCGGGCCCGGGTCCAGCCGGACGCCCGGGATGCGCGAGAGGCCGCGGGCCAGGCGCGCCGCGCGGGCGTGGTCCTCGGCCAGGCGCTCGGTCATGTCCGTCAGCGCCACGATGCCGCACGCCGCGATCATCCCGGCCTGGCGCATGCCGCCGCCGAGCATCTTGCGCATCCGCCGGGCCGCCGCGATCGTCACGCGGTCGCCGACCAGCACCGAGCCGATCGGGGCGCACAGGCCCTTCGACAGGCAGATCTGCACCGTGTCCGCGTGCTTGGCGACCTCCGCCGCGCTGACGCCGAGCGCGACGGCCGCGTTGAACAGGCGGGCGCCGTCGAGGTGCAGGGCGACGCCGTGCGAGCGGATCAGCCGGGACACCTCGCTGAGGTAGTCCAGCTGCAGGGGCAGCCCGCCGCACCGGTTCTGCGGCGTCTCCAGGCTCAGCACCGCCGGCGGCGCGATCTGCGGGTCGCTGCGGTCGACCGCGCACGCCTCGGCGATCGCCGCCGGGTCGATCGTCCCGTCGGGCAGGTTCGGCAGCGGGTCGTAGACGATGCCGCCGCACAGCGACGCGCCGCCCGCTTCGTAGACGTAGACGTCGGACTCGTGCCCGACGATCGCCTTGCCGCCGCGGGGGCAGTGCGCCAGCAGCGCGGTCAGGTTCGCCATGGTGCCGCTCGGCATCAGGCAGCCGGCCTGCTTGCCGAGCAGCTCGGCGGCGAGCTGCTCCAGCCGGTCCACGGTCGGGTCCTCGCCGTAGACGTCGTCGCCGAGCGGGGCCCGCGCGGCGGCCTCCAGCATCGTCGGGGTGGGCAGGGTGAAGGTGTCGCTGCGGAGTTCGACGTGCGTGCCCTGCGCGGGCGCGGCTTCCGGGCGGAGGGTGGCGAGGTCATCGGCGAAAGTGGTCACAACAGGCTCCTTGGCAGGTCAGCGGGTGAGGGTTCGGACGGCGTCGTCGAGGCCGATTTCGGCCTGGCTCCAGCGCCAGCGGCGTTCTTCGGCGGCGGCGCGGATGCGGTCGAACGCGGTTTCGGCTTCGGTCACGGCGGCGAGCACGGACTCCCGCGCCGGGCCGCCGCCGTACGCCGCGTGCTGCGCGACTTCGGCGGGGTCGAGCGCGGCCAGTACGTGCGGTGGCTGCCCGGCCAGCCGGACGCGGGCGACCTCGTGCAGCGGGACACCGGCGTCCAGGGCTTCCTTCGCGATGACGCCGACTTCGTGGTGCGCCTGCCGGAACGGGACACCGGCGTCGACGAGCCGTTCGGCCAGGTGGGTCGCAGCGGTCTGGCCGTCGACGGCACGCGCGTACATCCGCTCCGGCGCCGGTTCGGCACCTTCGACGACGAGCCGCAGCAGGACGACGGCGTCGGTCGCGGCCTCCAGCGCCGACCACGCCGGGGCGACGGCTTCGGTGCCGACGGCGATGGCGTTGGTGAAACGGGCCGTGGCCATGGCGCTCGCCGACGCCGTGAACGCGCCGAGCGGGGCCAGCGCCCGGCCCTGGACGTGCTCCAGCAGGAACGGGTTGCGCTTCTGCGGCATCATCGAGCTGGACCCGACGACGTCGTCGGCCAGCCGCAGCAGCCCGGCCTCGGCGCTGGTCCACGCCTGGAAGTCGTGCGAGACGCGGCAGAGCAGCACACCGAGGACGGTGGCCGCGGAAAGCTGGCGCAGCACCAGGTCCCGCGACGCGACGGCGTGCAGCGAGTTCGGGATCGAGGTCGCGAAGCCGAGCAACGCGGTGGTGCGCTCCTGGTCGACGGGCAGCGACGTGCCGCCGACCGCGCCCGCGCCGAGCGGGTTCTGGTCGATCTCCGCGCCGGCCTGCCAGAGGCTTTCGACGTCGCGGACGAGCGCGCCCGCCACGCCCGCGAGGTAGTGGCCGTAGGTGATCGGGACGGCGGGCTGGTGGTGGGTGTAGGCGGGCATGGTGACGTCGGCCCAGCGCCGGGCCCGCTCGAGCAGGGCGCGGCCGAGCGCGTCGGACTCGGCGAGCAGGCGTTCGTGCGGTTCGCGCAGCCGCAGCCGCACGACGGTGGCGTTGAGGTCGTTGCGCGAGCGTCCACTGTGGAGGATCCCGCCGACCTCGGCACCGAGGGTGCCGATGAGGTGCGACTCGTAGGCGAGGTAGCGGCCGCGGGGCGCGGGGACGTCGTGCAGGGGCGTGAAGCGTTGCCGCCGCAGGCTTTCGATGCCACGGAGGAGCTCGCCGGCCCGGGCCCGGTCGACGATGCCGCGTTCGGCGAGCATGACGACGTGGGCCCGGTCGACCTGGCTGATGAGCCCGAGCTCGGCGGCGACCGGGTCGGGCGCGGGGGCGGTGTCGCGGTCGAAGAGGATCTCCCGGGCCGCGGCGGAGACGGTGCTGGTGAGCCGTCCGGTTCCGCCAGGGGCGATGGTCATCGAGGTGCTCCTTCCGGGGTTTCCGGGTGGGGTTCGGGACGTTCTTCGTCCCGTTCGTCGCGCGCGCGATCGGTCTGCGCGACGGTGGCGATGAGAAAGCGCAAGGTCATCGGTGGGGTCCTTCCGGGACGAGGGCCGCGCGCAGCCGGTCCAGTCCGGCGGCCGCGGCCGCGCGGGCACCGCGGGGGCGATCGGCCACGGCGAGGACGTGCCCCGCCCGGTCGCGGTAGTCGCGGGCCGGGCGGACCACCGTGCCGTCGGGCCGGTACAGCCGCGCTTCGGCCACCCCCGGCACGCACGACGCCTTCGCCTCGGCGTCCCCGGCCGCGACCACCGAAGACGAAGACGCCGTGAGGAACCGCAGCGACGCACACGCCCGCCGGGTGGGCCGCAGGTCCGGCGGCAACCCGAGCACGGCCGAAACCTGCGCCGCCACCAGGTCGACGCCCGACGCCGCGCGGACCAGCTCCGGGATCATCCCGCCCGCCGGGCGCGGGTTGACCTCCATCAGCCGCGGCCCGGTCGGCGTCAGGCGGATCTCGACGTGCGCCGCGCCGAAGCCGAGGCCCAGCGCGGTCACCGCCGCCCGGGCCGTGTCGATCAGGGCCGTCTCGTCCGACGGGGGCAGCGAAGCCGGGACGTCGTGGCCCACCTCGACGAAGAACGGCGCCGGCCCGAGGTGCTTGCGCACCACCGCCACCACGACGTCGCCGAACAGCTCCACCGAGTACTCCGGCCCGCTCGCGTACGGCTCCACCAGCACCTGCGCCGGCACCGGCAGCCCGCGCTCGTTGTGCGTCACCGAAAGCAGCGCCGCCGCCTGGGAAGCGACCGCCTCGGGCGTCTCGCAGCGCAGCACCCCGACGCTCCCCGACCCCTCGGCCGGCTTGAGCACCACCGGGAACTCGACCGCCGCCGCAACCGCCTCGGACACCGAAGTCGCCACCGTGCACGGTGCCCCGAGAACGGCCCGCTGGTGTGCCTTGTTGCGGCAGTCGGTCACGGCGTCCGGGTCCGGGCCGGGTAGATCCAGCTTCGCCGCGATCCGCGCCGCGACCGGGATGAAGTACTCCGAACTGCTGGTCACCCCGGCGGGCTCGCCGATGTCCGAAGCCAGCACCGCGCACGCGTCCGCCGTGTCGCACACGACGACGCGCACGCCGTCCTCGGCCGCGTACGGGTAGCGCGCGGGGTCGGCCGCGGCCAGCACCGGTTCGAACCCGAGCGAACGGGCCTGCCGCGCGAACAGCCGTCCGGTGCCGGTGGTGTTGCTCTCGACGAGCAGCAGCGTCCGCGTCACGACGCGTCCGCCAGCGAGCGCCGGCCCCAGTTCAGCCAGGTCCACGAGCCACCCGGCTCGGTGGGCGCGACGACCTCGTACGGCTCGGCCGCACCGGAGTGCGCCAGCCCCTGCGCGCGCAGCCACTCGTCGGAGTAGACGGTGTCCTGGTAGCGGTAGCCCTCGTCCGGCAGCAGCGCGACGACCGTGGCGTCCGGGTTGCGCCGCGAGAACCAGTCGGCGACCTTGAACGACGCGCCGCTGGTCGGGCCCATGAACAGGCAGTGCCGCGCGTACAGCTCGCGCGTCGCGGCGAAAGCTTCGGCCGCGCCGATCCAGTGCACCTGGTCGTACCCGGAGTGGTCGACGTTGGGCGGCACCAGGCTGTTGCCGAGCCCGCGCAGCACGCGCGGCCCGTCGGGCTGGCCGAAGATGGCGCTGCGCTGGGTGTCGACGCCGATGAGCGTCAGGTCCGGGACGAGCATCCGCAGGAACGAGCTCGTGCCGGACGTCGAGCCGCCGGAGCCGACCGCGCCGACCAGGCAGTCGGGCACGCCGATCGTCTCGGCGAGCTGCTCGGCCACCAGTGCGTACGACCGGGGGTTGTCGGGATTGCTGTACTGGCCGGGGACCCAGTGGTTCGGGTACTCCGCGCGCAGCTCCTCGAGCCGGTCGAGCCGCGCGCGCTGGAACCCGCCGACGGGGCTGGGCTCCGGGCAGATCTCGACGCGGGCGCCGAGGTGTTCGAGGCGGCGCTTCAGCGGGGCGTCGATGGCCGGGTCGCCGACGATCGTGAGCGGGTAGCCGCGCAGGCGGCAGACCATCGCGAGGCCGAGACCGAAGGTGCCCGACGACGTCTCGAGCACGGTCGTGCCCGGGCCGACCTCGCCGCGCTCCTCGGCGCGGTCGAGCATGAACCGGGCGGGCAGCAGCTTCATCAGGCCGAAGGCGGCGACGTGGAAGTTGGGCCGGATCCGGATGATCCGGGGCAGCTCGGTCGCCTCCACGACGGACCGGCTCACGGGTGCGGCAAGGGTCATCGGACTCACCTCTCGGTTTCGAACTGCCAGGTTTCGGTCACGTCGAGCCGGGTCGCGGCGAACTCCAGCCGGGCCGGGGTCTCGGCGTCGGTAGCGTCGAAGAGCAGGCCGGCGACGTCGCCACTGTGGGCCACCTGCACGCCCACGGCCCCGGCGGCGCGGGCGGCGGCAAGGACGTCGTCCAGGCCGGGGATGGGCAGGTGCCGCTGGTTGAGCAGGGTGCTGGCGGTGGCGACGCGGCCGAGCAGGCCCGCGTCGCCGTCCCGGACGGCCCGCCGCAGCAGGCCGCGCAGCGGGCGAAACGCCTCGATCTCCCACGACGTGTAGCGCGCGGGCGTGAGTTCCAGTGTGTCGACGCCGCGCCCGCCCGGGCTGGTGCCGAAGCCGAGCACGGACAGGGGCATCAGCTCCCCCAGGTCCTCGATCGGCTCGCCTTCGCGGTGGGCGAAGACCACCGCGCGGCCGCCGTACATGAGCGAGTCGGACGCGGTTTCGGCTTCGACGGCCAGCGCGCCGACCTCGGCGGGCGAAAGCCGGCGGCCGGTCGCCGCGAGGACCGCGCCGATCGCCGACGTCACGTCCGCGGTCGAGGAACCGAAGCCGCGGCACAGCGGGATGTCGCTGGTGATGTCGAGCAGCCCGCCGGGGACCGGGGTGCCGAGCCGGGCCAGGGTCAGGTCGGCGGCGCGGCGGGCCTTGGTGCGCCACGCGGGACGCACCGTCGTGCCGGTGTCTTCGGTGGGCAGGAAGGTCGCGCGGGTGCTGTAGAGCGGGCACGGCAGGGTGACGAGCCCGCGGCGCAGGCGGCCGTCGGCGACGAAGACCCCTTGCAGGATCTCGCCGTGGTGGGCGTCGACGCGGAAGCTGCCCGCGCGTGGGTCGGTGACGGTGGCCGGGGCCGGGGCGGCGACCGCGAGGTCTTCGGTCATGGCGTTCTCCTTCACTCGTCGGCGGTCACGGCGAGCCCGGCCAGCACGGCCCGGGCCAGCTCCGCCACGTGCGGCGGTTCGACCATGTCCCAGTGGTGGCCCGAAACCGGCGTCACCGTGAGCTCGCCGCGCGTGCGGGCGCGCCAGCTCTCCGGCCGCACCTCCGGGCGGCCCTTCACCGGGTGGGTGCCGGTGGAGGTGATGAGGTGGATACCGGTCTCGACGACGGCCCGGCAGCGGTAGGCCTCGACGGCGTCCTTGCCGGCGAGGTAGACCCGCGCCATCTGCTCGACGACGGCGTTGCCCGCCACCTCCGAGACCATGCCGCGGTCGCGGGCCTCGGCGAGCATCTCGTCGAGGGTGTCGGCCGCTCCCGGGGCCAGCTTCAGCACGGCCTCGCCGAACCACGCCAGGGGGTCGCTGGTGTCGACCTCCGGCAGCGGGTTGCCGTAGTCGTCGACGCCGAGGACGGTCGCGTCGATGACGCACAGGTGCTCGACCGCACGGCCGGCTTTTTCCAGCTGCGCGGCCATTTCGAACGCCACCGAGCCGCCCTGCGACCAGCCGGCGAGCCGGATCGGGCGGTCGCCGACGACCGGCAGGAGGTCGGCGACGAACGCCGCGGCCAGCTCCTCGATGGTGTGCACCGGGTCCTCGCCGGGCGCGAACCCGGGGGCCTGCAGCCCGAACACCGGCAGCGCCGGGTCCAGCTCGGCCACCAGCTGCAGGTACGGGAACGGGCTCCCGGCCGTGGGCGGCAGCAGGAACAGCGGGGCGACGCCCGCGCGGCCCGGCGAGAGCGGGACGACCAGTCCCCCGCCGCTCCCGCCGGCCCGGATGAGGTCGGCCAGCGCCCGGATCGTCGGCGCGCGGAACACCTCGGCCAGCCCGACGGTCGCGCCCAGCTCGGCCTTGATCCGGTCGACCAGCACCACCGCCAGCAGCGAGTGGCCGCCGACGTCGAAGAAGCCGTCGGTGACGCCGACCTTCCGCCCGAGCAGGTCCTCCCAGAGCTTGGCGATGGCCATCTCCAGCTCGTCGCGCGGGAGCACCCCGGACGTCGACACCGGGGCGGCGTCCGGGACCGGCAGCGCGACCCGGTCGATCTTGCCGTTCGACGTCAGCGGCAGCGTGTCCAAAGTGGTCAGGGTCGACGGGACCATGTACTCCGGCAACCGTTCGGACAGGTGCGCCCGCAGCACATCGACGTCCACAGTGGACGGCGAGACGTACCCGGCGAGCGAGCCGTCGCGGACCACCGCGACCGCTTCGACGACGCCGGGGCCGCCGACGAGTGCGGCCTCGATCTCGCCCAGCTCGATGCGGTAGCCGCGCACCTTGACCTGGTGGTCGGTGCGGCCGACGAACTCCAGCCGCCCGTCCGGCAGGTAGCGGGCGAGGTCGCCGCTGCGGTAGATCCGGCCGGGGCCGAACGGGTTCGCCACGTACTTCGCGGCGGTGAGGCCCGGGTTGCCCGCGAAGCCCCGCGCGACCCCCGCGCCGCCCGCGTACAGCTCGCCGGTGACGCCGACGGGGACCGGCCGCAGGTGCTCGTCGAGGAGGTAGACCTCGGTGTTCCAGATCGGCCGGCCGACCGAGATCGGCGTGGTCACGCATTCGGCGGCGGGCAGCAGGTTGATCACGTTGGCCACGGACGTCTCGGTGTGGCCGTACTCGTTGGCCACGACGACGTCCGGGGCATTCTCGCGCCAGAACTCCAGGGCCTCGGCGGTGAGCTGCTCACCGCCGACGACCAGGTGCGCGGCCGCGTCGGCGGCTTCGGGCGTCAGGCACCGGCGCAGCGGTTCGAGGTGGGCCGGGGTGAGCTTGACGAAGCTGAACTTCCGGCCGCCCGACAGCACGTCGGCGAGGCCCGCGACCGGGTGCTCGTCCTCCGGCACCAGTGTCACCGTCGTGCCGCAGAGCAGCGGCAGGAACAGCCCGGTGACGGTCAGGTCGAAGGCGAGCGACGAGTGCACCGGGGCGCCGTCGCCCTCGTCGGCGCGGTAGGCCTGACGGCACCAGTCGAGGTAGTGCAGCACCCCGCGGTGGCTGATCATCACGCCCTTGGGACGCCCGGTCGAGCCGGAGGTGTAGATGACGTAGGCGAGGTTCTCCGGATCGGCGACCGGGTCCTGCCACGGCACCGGGTCGTCGGCGACCGGCTCGTCGGCGTGGACCACGACCTCGCCGAGGTTCTCGCCGGCGTAACGGCGGGTGGTGACGAGCACGCGCGCGCCGGCCTGGCGGAGCATGTACTCCTTGCGGTCCTGCGGATACGCCGGATCCAGGGGGATGTAGTGGCCGCCGGTCTTGAGGATGGCCAGCAGCACCGGCAGCAGCAGCGGGCCGCGTTCGCACAGCACGCCGACCGGGGTCTCGACGCCGACACCGTGGGCTCGCAGCCGCTGCGCCAGCCGGGTCGCGCGGGTCTCCAGGTCGGCGTAGGTCAGCTCGGCGCCGCCGCAGCGGACGGCGATCGCGTCCGGGGTGGACACCGCCTGGGCGGCGATCCGGCCGTGCAGCGTGCCGCGCAGGTAGGGCTCGGCGGTGGCGTTCCAGGTTTCGAGGAGCAGCTTCCGCTCGTCCGCGCCGAGGACGTCCACTTCGGACAGCCGGACACCGGGCTTCGCGGCCAGTTCGGTGAAGAGCCGGACGAAGTGCTCGCCCATGCGGTCCATCCGGACCTGGTCGAACAACGCGGTCGCGTATTCGAGGACGCCTTCCACGGACCCGTCGGCCTGACGGACGAAGGAGATCATCAGGTCGAACTTCGCCGTGCTCGAAGGCAGGTCCACCGACGACACCGCGAGGTCGCCCAGCGTGCCCTCGCCATCGGAGGAGTCGTAGACCGCGAACATGACCTGGACGACCGGGGTGTGCGCGAGGTCGCGTTCCGGGGCCAGCTCCTGCACGAGGCGTTCGAAGGGCAGGTCTTCGTGCGCCTGGTCGGCCAGGCGGGCCACCTTGACGCGGTCGGCGAGCGTCGCGAAGTCCGGGTCGCCGGAGAGGTCGCCGCGGGCGACGACGGTGTTCACGAAGAACCCGACCATGTGCTCCAGCTCGGCCCGCGAGCGCCCGGCGACCGGGGTACCGACGGCGATGTCCTCGCGGCCGGTGTGCCGCCCGAGCACGACGTACGCGGCGGCGAGCAGCGTCACGAACGGCGTCGCACCCGCCCGCTTCCCCTGCTCCAGCACGGCTTCCGCGGCCGCCGCGGGGATGCTGAAGCGGGCCGACGCGCCGTGCGGGTCACGCTGGGCCGGCCGCGGTCGGTCGGCCGGCAACTCCAGGGTTTCCAGCCCGGCGAGCCGGTCTTTCCAGTAGGCGAGGTCGGCCTCGTGGACGTCCACCCGGGACTGTTCCCAGGCCGCGAAGTCCGCATAGGACAGTTCGACCGGCGGCAGCTCGGCGCCGGTGTAGAGCTTGCGCAGGTCGTCGAGGAGGATCGGCAGCGACCAGCCGTCGCAGGCGATGTGGTGGACGTTCAGCGCGAGCACGTGCCGCTCCGGCGCCTCGCGGACCAGCAGCGCCCGGAACACCGGCCCGGCCGCGAGGTCGAACGGACGGCTGACGTACTCGGCCAGCACGGCGTCCAGGTCGCCGTCGACCACCGGCAGCTCGACCGGGGCCGGAGCCCCGATCACCTGACGCGGCTTGGTGTCCTCCGCGACGTACGTCGTGCGCAGGATCTCGTGCCGCGCGACCAAGGCGTCGAGCGAACGCCGGAGTGCGTCGACGTCGAGGGCGCCGTCGAGACGCAGCAGGAGCGGCACCGCGTACTCGGCGCTGTCCGGGTCGAGGCGGTCGAGGAACCACAGGCGCTGCTGCCCGGCCGAAAGCGGGAGCGGCGCGCCGCGGTCGGCCCGGCCGAACGCGCGGGCCGGTGCGGCGGCCCGGCCGCGCAGCCGTTTCGCGAGCACCGCGGCCCGCAGCCGGGCCGCCCGATCGGCTGTGTCGGTCCCGGCGGCGTCGGGGCGGACGTCGAACGTGGTCATGCGCTGGCCTCCTCGGTGAGGGAGTCGAGGAGCTCCTGCTCGGACATGCCGGCGAGCTCGGCCTCGATCTCGGTGTGGACCACCGCGGCGAGCGCGGTGACCGTGGTGGTCTGGAACAGCACGGGCAGGGGCAGGTCCACGCCGAAGGCGGCCTGCAGCCGCATGCGGACCTTGGCGGCGAGCACGGAATGCCCGCCCAGTGCGAAGAAGTCGTCGCCGAGCCCGACGCGGGGGACGCCGAGGACCTCGGCCCAGATGTCGGCGATCAGCTGCTCCTCGGCACTGCTCGGGGCGACGTAGTCCGCCGTCTCCTCGGCCGGCTCGGGCAGCGCGGCCCGGTCGAGCTTGCCGCTGGCGTTGACCGGTAGCGCGGCGAGCACGACGAACGCGCTCGGCACCAGGTGCTCCGGCAGCCGCTGCCCGAGGAAGGTCCGCAGGTCCGCGGGCGTGACGTCGCCGACGGTGTAGGCGACCAGCCGTTTCTGGCCGGCCGGGTCGGGCTTGGCCAGCACGACCGCCGCGGTGAGCGCCGGGTGGGCCCGCAGCGCGGACTCGACTTCGCCGAGCTCGATGCGGAAGCCGCGGATCTTGACCTGGTCGTCGGTCCGGCCCAGGAACTCCAGCTCGCCGGCACGGGTGCGGCGGACGAGGTCGCCGGTGCGGTACATCCGCCCGCCCGCCGGGTTCGCCACGAACCGGCTCGCGGTGAGCCCGGGACGGCCGAGGTACCCGCGGGCCAGGCCCGGGCTCGCGACGTACAGCTCGCCCGCCACGCCCGGCGGCACCGGCTGGAGCCGGTCGTCCAGCACGTACGCCCGGGTGTGCTCGAGTGCCCGGCCGATGGTCACCTGCTCGCCCGGCACCAGGGGTTCCGACACCGTGGAGACGACCGTGGCTTCGGTCGGGCCGTACATGTTGAGCATCCGGCGCCCCGGCGCCCACTTCGCGACCAGGTCCGGCGGGCAGACGTCGCCGCCGACGACGACCGTGCGGAAGTCCGGCAGGTCCGGGTCTTCGACGGTGGCCAGTGCCGCGGGCGGGATCAGCGCGTGCGTCACGCGGCCCCCGGCGAGGACGTCCCGCAGCTGGTCGCCCAGGAGCGGGCCGGGCGGGGTGACGACCAGCGCGGCGCCGGTCGTCAGCGACGCGCACAGCTCCAGGATCGACGCGTCGAAGCTCGGTGACACGTACTGCAGCACCCGGTCGCCGGGGCCGACCCGGTAGGCGGCGACGGTGTTGGCCACCAGCGTGCCGAGGCCGGCGTGGCTGACGACGACCCCCTTCGGCCGTCCGGTCGAGCCCGACGTGTAGATCACGTACGCCGCGTTCTCCGGCTCGACTTCGACGTCGAGCGGACTTTCGTCCATTATGGACACCGGCAGCTCCCGCAGCGTGAGCACGGGGTTCGCGTCGTCGAGCATGTAGCGGATGCGCTCCTCCGGGTAGCTCGGGTCGACGGGGAGGAACGCGGCCCCGGTCTTGACGACCGCGAGCTGCGCCACGACCAGGTCGGCCGACCGCGGCAGCAGCAGCGCGACCACCGTCTCCGGACCGGCGCCCTGGCTTTGCAGGACCCGGGCCACACGGTTGGCCGCCGCGTCCAGTTCGCCGTAGGTCAGCGAGTCCGGTCCGGCCAGCACGGCCGGGGCGTCCGGGTCCCGCCGCACCTGGGCCTCGATGAGACTCGGGAAGGTCCCGCCGGGAGCGTGCCCGTCGAGCGGGGTGACCTCGGCCGCGTCCAGCATCGGGACGCGGTCCACCGGCCGCCGCGGGTCGGCGGCGAAACCGGCCAGCAGCCGGACGTACCGCTCGGCGAACCCGGCGACGGTGTCCTCGTCGAACAGCGCCACCGGGTACTCGAGGACGCCGTCGACCGCGCCGGACGGCTGCTCGCGCAGCACCATGGCGAGGTCGAACTTGGCCGCGCCGGTCTCGACGCCCAGGGGCTCGCAGTCCAGGTCACCGAGTTCCCAGCCGCCTTCGGACACCGTCTGCAGCGCGAACATGAGCTGCACCAAGGGGTTCCGGCTCGGGTCGCGGTCGGGCCGCAGCTCGGCGACGACCCGGTCGAACGGGACCTCCTGGTGGCTGAAGGAGTCCAGCGCGGTCTCCCGGACGCGCTCCAGCAGCTCGGTGAAGCCCGGCGAGCCCGTCAGGTCCGCGCGCAAGGCGAGGGTGTTGACGAACTGGCCGATCAGCCGTTCGGTATCGGGGTGGTCGCGGCCGGCGACCGGGCTGCCGACCGCGAACTCGCGCAGTCCGGTGTGCCGGGCGACGAGCACCTGGAACCCGGCCAGCAGCGTCATGAACAGGCTCGCCCGGGCCTGCGCGCCCAGCTCGCCGAGCCGGTTCGCCAGCTCGGCGGGGACGCTGAACTCGTACCGAGCACCACGCGGGTCGCGCACGGCGGGCCGGGGCCGGTCCGCGGGGAGCTGCACCACCTGCGGCACGCCGGCGAGCTGCGCCCGCCAGAACTCGACGTCGGCTTCGGTGGGCCGCGACCAGGTCGCGACGTCGGCGTACTGCACCGGCAGCGGCGGCAGGTCTACGCCGGCGTAGAGGTCGCGCAGCTCCTCGGCGAGGATGCCTTCGGACCAGCCGTCGAGGACGATGTGGTGCGCCGACAGGACCAGGACGTGGTCGTCCCCGGCCAGCCGGCCGAGGGCCGCGGCGAACACCGGCCCCGTGGCGAGGTCGATGGGCCGCGCCTCCAGGAACGGCTCGACCGCGTCGATGTCGGTGACCGGCAGCGGGACCGGGCCGGCCGGGTCGACGACCTGCTTCGGCTCGCCGTCCAGCTCGACGAACCGGGTCCGCAGGATCTCGTGCCGCTCGACCAGCTTCGTGAGTGCGGCGGCCAGAGCGTCGACGTCGAGCGAGCCGCGGAGGCGGACCGCGGTGGGCACCAAGTATTCCGCGCTCGACGGCGCCATCCGGTCGGCCAGCCACATGCCGACCTGGACGCCCGCGAGGGGCGCGGGGCCGTCGGGCCGCTTCAGGATCGCCTCGAACTCGCGCCGGGTGGCGCGGGTGACGGCGCCGGCGAGCTCCGCGACCGTGGGCGAGTCGAAGATGAGCCGGATCGGGATGTCCGCCGAGAGCCGTTTGCGCAGCTCGGCGACCACCCGGACGCCCAGCAGGGAGTGCCCGCCCAGGTCGAAGAAGTTGTCGTCGGCACCCACTCGCCCGACCCCGAGGACGTTCTGCAGCACTTCGGCGACCAGCTCGGCGACCGGACCCTCCGGGGCCCGGTACTCGGCGCCGGCGGCGGCCGGCGCGGGCAGTGCCTTGCGGTCGATCTTGCCGCTGGTCGTGCTCGGGAACTCGGGCAGCACGCTCAGCGCCGTCGGCACGAGGTAGACGGGCAGCCGCTCGCGCAGCTGTTCGCGGATCCCGGCCTCGGTGAGCGTGACGCCGGCCTGCGCGGTGACGTACCCGGCGAGGCGCTTGTCGCCCGGCGACGGCTGCCACACCGTGACGGCGGCCTCGCGAACACCCGGCAGCTCCAGGAGAACCTGCTCGACTTCGCCGGGCTCGACGCGGATGCCGCGGATCTTGACCTGCGAGTCCTGGCGGCCGAGGAAGGTCAGCGCGCCGTCGGGGGTGCGCAGGCCGCGGTCGCCGGTGCGGTAGAGCCGCTCGCCGGGGTGGAACGGGCTGGCCAGGAACGCCGCCGCCGTCTTGCCCGGGTGGCCGAAGTACCCGCGGGCCAGGCCGACACCGCCGATGAACAGGTCACCGGGGACGCCGACCGGGACCGGCCGGAAGTACTCGTCGAGGACGTGGATCTGGTTGTTCGCGATCGGCGAGCCGACGCTGACCGAGCCCGCGCCGTCGAGGTCGGCACGCACACATTCGCGCATGGTCGAGTCGATCGAGACCTCGGTGGCGCCCCACTGGTTGTGCAGGGTCGCGGTGGTGCCGAGCCGGTCGAAGAACAGCTTCAGCAGCTCGGGCTGGAGCGCCTCGCCGCTGGTGATGACGTTGCGGACGGTCTTCAGTGCGACCTGGTCGGCCGGGGTCAGCTGCTCCAGGAACAACGTCAGCATGCTGGGCACGAACTGCAGGTTGACGACCCGGTGTTTCACTGCGCCGGCCAGGATCGCGGCCGGGTCGCGGTGCAGGCCCGGCGGGATCAGGGCGACCCGCCCGCCGACGACGAGCGGCCACAGGCACTCGATGGCGGCGTCGTCGAACACGAGCGTCGTCTTCTGGAGGACGGCTTCGCCCGGTGCGAGACGGTAGGTGTCCTGGTGCCAGCGCAGCCGGTTGACCCAGCCGCGGTGGGTGCTCGCGACGCCCTTCGGCTTCCCGGTGGAGCCGGAGGTGTAGTAGATGGACACGAGGTTGTCGGGGTGGGTGGTGTCGTTCAGCGTCGGTACCTCACCGTCCAAACCGGACACTTCAAGGAAGACGACGTCGTTGCTTTCCGGCGCCTTCGCGCCCTCGTTGACGAGGCAGACCGGTGAGTTCGCGTCGCCGAGGATGCCGAGGACCCGCGGTTCGGGGGCGTCGGTCTCGATCGGGACGAACGCGCCGCCGGCCTTGAGGATGGCGACCAGGCCGACGATCAGGCCGATCGAGCGGTCCATCCGCAGCCCGACGGGGACGTCCGGGCCGACGCCGTGTTCGGTCAGCCGGGCTGCGAGGACTCCGGCCCGGCGTTCCAGCTCGGCGTAGTCGAGGTGCTCGTCGAGGTATTCGACGGCGACGGCGTCCGGGGTCTTGGTCGCTTGCTCGGTGATGAGGTGGTGCAGGCAGACGCTCTCGTCGTAGGCGACTTCGGTGTCGTTGACGCCCTGGACGAGGTGGTCGCGTTCGGCTCGGCTCAGGAGGTCCAGTTCGCCGACGGGGGTTCCGGGCGCTTCGGCGATCCTTTCCAGGAGCGTCGTGAAGTGGCCGGCTAGCCGCTCGATCGTGGCGCTGTCGAACAGGGCGGTCGGGTACTCGAAGATGCCGGTCAGGGCGCCGTCGGCGTCCTGGGCCAGTGCGAGTTCGAGGTCGAACTTGCTGACCCGGGTGTCGACGGCGAGCTGCTCGACGTCCACGCCGGGCAGCGTCCACCCGGCCTTCTCGGTGTTCTGGAGGGCGAACACGATCTGGACCAGCGGGGTGCGGGTGAGGTCGCGCTGGGGGCGCAGGAGCTCGACGATCCGGTCGAAGGGGACGTCGTCGTGGTCGAACGCGGCGAGGGTGCTCGTGCGGACGCGGGTCAGCAGTTCCGTGAAGGCGGGGTCGCCGGTGAGGTCCGCGCGCAGCGGCACCATGTTCACGAAGTGGCCGACCAGCGGCTCGGTCTGCGGGTGGCCGCGGCCGGACACGGGGGTGCCGATCGCGAAGTCCCGCAGGGCGGTGTAGCGGCTGATCAGGACCTCGAAGGCGGCGAGCACGGTCATGAACAGGCTCGCGCCGTGCTGCGCGCCCACCGCACCCAGCCGGCTGACGACCTCGGCCGGGACGCGCACGGGGGTCTTGGCGCCGGCGATGTCCCGGGTGAGGGGCCGCGGCCGGTCGGCGGGCAGCTCGGCGACGTGCGGCATGCCGTCGAGGGCGTGGCGCCAGAAGTCGAGCCCGGCTCGGTCGGTTTTCCCGGATTGCCACGCGGCCACGTCGCCGAACTGCACGGGGAGGGCGGCCGGGCGGATCCCGGCGTAGTGGTCGCGGAGTTCGGCGGCGAGGATACCCATGGACCACCCGTCGGCGACGATGTGGTGCAGGAGCAGGACGAGGACGTGGTCGGCGGGCGAGACCCGGCCCAGGGCGGCGCGGAAGACGGGGCCGTGTTCGAGGTCGAGCGGAGTGTCCACTTGGGACCGGACGAAGGCGTCGACGTCGGTCACGTCGGTCAGCGGGAGCGGGACCGGCCGCACCGGGTCGACCACCTGGGCCGGCTCGCCGTCGACCTCCACAAAGCGGCTGCGCAGCACCTCGTGGCGGGCCACCACCGCCGACAGCGCGCCGCCCAGCGCCGCCACGTCCAGGTCTCCGCCGATGCGCAACGCCAGCGGCACCAGGTACTCCGCCGAGCCCGGCGCGAGCCGTTCGGCGAACCACAGTCCGCGCTGCACGGGCGAAAGCGGCGTCCTCTCACCGCGGTCGCGGACCGGGATCGGCTCGAAGTCCGCTGTGGACGCGTCCGGCACGAGCCGGGCCAGTGCCGCGATCGTCGGGGCTTCGAACAGCGCCCGGACGCCCAGCCGCACGCCGAACTCCGTGCGCATGCGGCCGGTCACCTTCGCCGCCAGCAGCGAGTGCCCGCCCAAGGCGAAGAAGTTGTCCTCGACTCCCGGTTCCGGGACACCGAGAACGTCGGCCCAAATCGCGGCGAGCGCGACCTCCACCGGCGTCCGCGGCGCGACGTGTCCGGCGACGACCCGCTGAGGCGCCGGCAACGCGGCTCGGTCGAGCTTGCCGTTCGCGGTCCGCGGCAGCTCGGACAGGGGCACGATCACCGACGGCACCAGGTACTCCGGCAGCCGCGCGGCCGCGAAGTCACCGAGTACAGCCGGGTCGGCGGTGCCGACGACGTAGGCCACCAGTACCCCGTCCCGGACCACGACCGCAGCCTGCGTGACTCCGTCGTGAGCGGCCAGCACGGCCTGCACCTCGCCCGGCTCGACGCGGAAGCCGCGGATCTTGACCTGGTCGTCCGCACGACCGGCGTACTCGAGGACGCCGGCCTTCCACCGCGCGAGGTCGCCCGTGCGGTACATCCGCTCCCCCGGGACGAACGGCGACGCCACGAACCGCTCCGCGGAGAGCCCGGGCTGCCCGAGGTAGCCGTGCGCGGTACCGACCCCCGCCAGGTACAGCTCGCCGACGACCCCGGCGGGCACCGGCCGCAGCCGCGCGTCGAGGACGTACGCGTGCTTGCCGGTGACCGGCCGGCCGATCGGGACCGGCCCGTCCGCCGCCGTGACCGCGTGGAACGTGCTGAAGCCCATGGTCTCGGCCGGCCCGTACCCGTTGATCACCGCGACGTGCGGGTACGCACTCAGCACCTTCGCCAGGTGCGCGGGCGAGGCCGCCTCACCGCCGGTCATCGCGCGGCGGACCGTCGCGAACACCGCCGGGTGCTCGTCGACCAGGAAGTTGAACAGGCTCGCCGAGACGTCCAGGACCGTGACGTCGTGCGTCACGACCAGGTCCTCGATCAGCGCCGGCTCGGGACGCTGGCCGGGCTGGAGCACGACCGTGCCGCCGGCCAGCAGCGGGCCGAGCAGCTGCGTGCCGAACGCGTCCCACGACACCGGCGCGCACTGCAGCCAGACGTCGTCCGGGCCGAACCCGGCGTAGTCCTGGCCGGTCAGCGTGCCGACGACCGCGCGGTGCGGCGCCGCGACCGCCTTGGGGACGCCGGTGGAGCCGGAGGTGAACATGACGACGGCGAGGTCGTCCGGGCTGCCGGGCAGGCCGAGGACGCCGCCGTCGCGGACGGCGATCGCGGCCGCGTCTTCGACGACGTCGATCCGGCGCCACGGCAACGAGCGCCCGTCAGTGACGACGACCGCGGCCGACGTCCGCCGCAGCGCCCCGACGAGGCGTTCTTCCGGGAAGTCCGTGTCCAGCACGGTGTAGGCGGCCCCGGCCTTGAGCACGGCGAGCAGCGCGACGGCCAGTCGCGGCGACCGTCCGATGTGGACCCCGACCAGGTCGCCCCGGCGGACGCCCTCGGCGACGAGGTGCCGGGCGAGCCGGTTGGCCTCGGTGTCGAGCTGCCCGTAGGTGAGTGACGAGCCCTCGAAGACCAGCGCGGTCGCGTCGGGCGCCCAGGCCGCCTGCCGTTCGACCAGCTCGTGCAGCCGCATCGCCGGGGCGGTGACCTCGGTGGTCCCGAAAGCCAGCAGCTCGGTCCGTTCCGCCGTGGTGAGCAGGTCCAGGTCGGCCAGCGGAACGTCCGGAGTGGACACAGCCGCGGTGAGGAACCGCGCGAACCGCTCGGCGATCGAGGCGGCCGTGACCGCGTCGAACAGGTCGGCCGCGTACTCCAGCTGCCCGGTCAGCCCGGCCGGAGTGCCGTCGGCGAAGACGTTCTCCTCGATGCCCGCGGTCAGGTCGAACTTGGCGACGTCGCGGCGGACCGTGACGCCTTCGGTGGCCAGACCCGGCAGGCTCAGCTGCGCGGTGGCGTTGTTCTGCAGCACCAGCATCACCTGGAACAGCGGGTGCCGCGCGGCCGACCGAGCCGGGTTCAGCTCCTCGACGACCCGCTCGAACGGGACGTCGGCGTGCGCCAGCGCGGCCAGCCCGGCGTCGCGGACGCGGGCCAGGAGCTGCCGGAACGTCGGCTGCCCGGAGACGTCGGTGCGCAGGACCAGGGTGTTGACGAAGAACCCGGCGAGGTCGTCGAGCGCGGTGTCGCCGCGGCCGGCGACGGCGGTCCCGAGCGGGACGTCGTCGCCCGCGCCGAGCCGTGACAGCAGGGCCGCGAACCCGGCCTGCAGTGCCATGAACAGCGTCGCGCCACTCCCTCGCGCCAGGTCGGAAAGTCCCTTGTGGACACTCGCGTCGAGCGCGAAGTCCACCGAACCGCCGCGGTGGCTCGCGACAGCCGGGCGGACCCGGTCGGCGGGCAACGCCAGTTCTTCGGGGGCGCCGGCGAGGGTGTCCCGCCAGAACGCGAGCTGGCCGGCGATCTCCGGCTCGTCGAGGACTTCTCGCTGCCACAACGTGTAGTCCGCGTACTGGATCGGCAGTGGCGCCCAGTCCGGCGCGGCGCCATCGAGGCGCGCCGCGTAGGCGGTGGCCAGATCCCGCCACAGCGGCGCGGCCGACCAGCCGTCGGAGGCGATGTGGTGCAGCACCAGCAGCAGCACGTGGTCGTCCTCGGCCACCGCGACGAGGTGCGCGCGGATCGGCAGCTCGGTGCGCAGGTCGAAGACGTGCGCGGCGGCCTCGGCGAGCACGTCGTCCAGCGCGTCCTCAGTGGACTCGACGACCGTCCAGGGGATCGGCGGAGAGGTCAGGATCTCCTGCCATGGCTCGCCTTCGTGCGAGGGGAACACCGTCCGCAGCGACTCGTGCCGCTCCACGACGTCGGCCAGCGCCGCTCGCAGAGCGGACACGTCGAGCGTGCCGCGAAGACGCAGCGCGCGGGGCACGTCGTAGCCCGCGTTGGCCTCCTCGGCTTGGTCGACGAACCACAGCCGCTGCTGCGCGAACGAGAGCGGCAGCCGCTCCGGACGCTCGCGGCGCGTCACCGGCGGCCGCGCCGGGGCGGCGTCACCGAGCACCTCGGCGAGCCCGGCGACGGCCGGGGTGCGGAACAGGTCGCGGATGCCCAGCTCGACGCCGAGCACCGAGCGGACGCGGCCGATCAGCCGGGCGGCCAGCAGTGAATGCCCGCCCAGGTCGAAGAAGCTGTCGTCGAGACCGACCTCGGGCACCCCGAGCACCTCGGCGAAGAGTCCACAGAGGACGTTCTCGGTGACGGTCCGCGGCCGGCGGCGCAGGCCCGCGGCGAAGTCCGGCGCGGGCAGCGCACGGCGATCCAGCTTGCCGTTGGCCGTCCGGGGCAGCTCGGGCAGCGGCACGATCGCCGACGGCACCAGGTAGTCCGGCAGCCGGTCGGCCAGGTACGCCCGCAGCGCGGCCGGCTCGGCCGAGCCGACGACGTACCCGAGCAGCCGCCCGTCGCGGACGACGACCGCGGCCTGCTCGACCCCGTCGTGGCGGGCCAGCACCGCCCGGACTTCGCCGGGCTCGACGCGGAAGCCGCGGACCTTGACCTGGTCGTCGGCGCGGCCGACATACTCGAGGACCCCCTCGGCGTTCCACCGCACCCGGTCGCCGGTGCGGTACATCCGCTCCCCCGCCACGAACGGCGACGCGACGAACCGCTCGGCGGTGGCGCCGGGCAGGCCGCGGTACCCGTCGGCGAGGCCGTGCCCCGCGAGGTACAGCTCACCCGTCACGCCGGGCGCGGCCAGGGCGAGGTGCGCGTCGAGGACGTACGCGCGCTTGCTCGCCACCGGCCGGCCGATCGGGATGGCGATCCCACCGAGGTCGGCCGATGTGATCGGGTGGAACGTCGTGTAGCCCATGCTCTCGGCCGGGCCGTAGCCGTTGATCAGCGCGACGTCCGGGTACTCGCGCAGCGCCTTCGTCACGTGCTCGACGGACGCCGGCTCGCCGCCCGTCATGGCGCGACGCAGCACGCTGAAGACCTGCGGCTCCTGGTCGAGCAGGTAGTTGAACAGGCTCGCCGAGGCGTGCAGGACGGTGACGCCGTGCTCGACGACAAGGGCGGCGATGCGGTCCGGCTCGGGGTTCTGGCCGGGCTGCAGGACCGTCCGGCCGCCGTAGAGCAGCGCGCCGAACAGCTGGAGCGCGAAACCGTCCCACGACACCGGCGCGCACTGGAGCCACACCTGGTCCGCGTCGAAGGGGGCGTAACCCTGGCCCATGGTCGCGACGACCCCGCGGTGCGAGGTGGCGACCCCCTTGGGCACGCCGGTGGAGCCCGAGGTGAACATGACGCAGGCCAGGTCGGCCGGGGTCAGCTCGACGCCGGGGTTCGTGGTGTCCGGGTGGTCCGGGATCGCCGTCAGGACCCGTCGCACGCCGGCCTGCTCGGTGACCGCGGCCAGGCGCTCGGCCGGGTAGCTCGGGTCCAGCAGGGTGTAGGCGGCGCCGGACTTGAGGACCCCGAGCACCGCCACGGCGAAGTCGAGGCCGCGGTCCAGCAGGATCCCGACCACCTCGCCGCGCCGGACGCCGTCGTCCAGCAGGTGGTGGGCGACCCGGTTGGCGCGGGAGTTCAGCTCGCCGTAGGTCAACGACTCGCCCTCGAACAGGATCGCGACAGCGCCGGGGTCCTGCCGTTCGACGATGGTGTGCAGGCAGTCCTCAGGCGTGGCGCTCACCTCCACCGCGTTGCCCGAGGTCAGCACGAGGTCGCGTTCGGTGCTCGTGAGGACGTCGAACGCCGCGACCGACGTCGTGGGCGCGTCGGCGATCTGCTCGAGGAGCCGGACGAACGCGCTCGCCAGCCGCTCGGCCGTGGCGGCGTCGAACAACGCCGTCGCGTACTCGAAGGCACCGGTGATGCCCCCGGCATGTTCCTCGAGGGCGACGGTGAGGTCGAACTTGGCGACCGCGCGGGCCACCTCGTACGGCTCGGTGTCCACTCCGGACAGCGCGACGGCCGGGGCGTCCTGCTGCAGCACCAGCATCACCTGGAACAGCGGGTGCCGGGCCGCCGAGCGGGCCGGGTTCAGCTCCTCGACCAGGCGCTCGAACGGGACGTCGTCGTGCTCGAACGCGCTCAGGTCGGCCTCGCGGACGCGGTCCAGCAGCTCGGTGAACGCCGGGGCGCCGCTGACGTCGGTGCGCAGCACGAGGGTGTTGACGAAGAACCCGACGAGGTCGTCCAACGCCGGGTCGGGACGGCCGGCGACCGGCGTGCCGATCGGGATGTCGTCGCCGGCGCCGAACCGCGCCAGCAGCGTCGCGAGGGCGGCCTGCAGGACCATGAACAGAGTGGCGCGGTGCCCGGCCGCCAGCTCCAGGAGCCGGGCGTGCAGCTCGGCCGGGATCGCGACCGCCGCCGACCCGCCGGTGTGGTCCGCGGTGGCGGGCCGGACGCGGTCGTACGGCAGCGCCAGCTCCTCGGGCAGCCCGGCGAGCGCCTCCGCCCAGTACGCGACGTCGCTGTCGAGTTCCCGTTGCCACAGCGTGTAGTCCGCGTACTGGACCGGCAGTGACGTCCACTGCGGACGGTCGCCTTCGAGACGCGCGGCGTAGGCGGTGGCGAGGTCGCGGAGCAGGACCGGGATGGACCAGCCGTCGCCGGCGATGTGGTGGGTCAGCACGAGCAGGACGTGCTCGTCGCCTTCACTGAACAGCCACGACCGCACCGGCGGCGCGGCGGCCAGCTCGAACGGCGTCCGCGCGGCGTCGGCGACCGAGCCGGTCGTGACCTCGAACGGGACCTCGAAGGAGTCCAGGATCACCTGGTACGGGCCGGACTCGTCCTCGGCGTAGTACGTGCGCAGGGCTTCGTGCCGTCCGGCCACATCGGACAGTGCGGCCGCCAGCGCGGTCGCGTCGACGTCGCCGCGCAGCCGCAAAGCGATCGGCATGTGATACGAGACGTCGGCACTGTCCATCCGGGACAGGAACCACAACCGCTCCTGGCCGGGAGACAGCGGCAGGCGGCCGGGACGCTCGCGGCGCGTGACCGCCGGACGCGCGGCGACGGCGTCCCCGAGGCTCTCGCTGAGCCCGGCGACGGTCGGGTTCGCGAACAGCGTCCGCACGGTGACGTCGAGGCCGAGCACCGCGCGGATCCGCCCGGCCAGACGGGTGGCCAGCAGGGAGTGGCCGCCCAGGTCGAAGAAGCCGTCGTCGACGCCGACCTCGGGCACCCCGAGGACTTCGGCGAACAGCTCGCACAGCGCGTGCTCGCGGGCGGTGCGCGGGAGCCGGCCGCTGCCGCTGTCCAGGGCCGGTGCGGGCAGAGCCTTGCGGTCGAGCTTGCCGTTCGGGGTCCGGGGCAGCTCGTCGAGCAGCACGAATGCCGAGGGCACCATGTACCCGGGCAGGGCGGCGGCGAGGTGCCGGCGCAGGTCGTCGACCTCGGCCCTTCCGTGCGCCACGACGTAGGCGACCAGGCGCTTGTCGCCGGGCCGGTCCTCGCGGACGACGACCGCGCGCAGCGCGACGGCCGGGTGCGTGGCCAGCACGGCCTCGACCTCGCCCAGTTCGATGCGGAAGCCGCGGATCTTGACCTGGTGGTCGACGCGGCCGAGGAACCGGATCTCGCCGTCGCGGCGGCGGGCGACCAGGTCGCCGGTGCGGTACATCCGCTCTCCCGCCGCGAACGGCGAGGCGACGAACCGGTCGGCGGTGAGGTCGGGGCGGCCGAGGTAGCCGCGCACGACGCCGTCCCCGGCGAGGTAGAGCTCGCCCGGCACGCCCGCCGGCACCGGCCGCAGCGCGCCGTCCAGCACGTGGACCTGGGTGTTCGCGATCGGCGTGCCGATGGTCGGCGCGCCCTCGCCGACGCGGGCCGTCGTGGACCAGATCGTCGTCTCGGTCGGGCCGTACATGTTGGTCACCGACGCGGCCCGCGCCCGCAGCGCGACGGCCAGGTCGTCCGGCAGGGCTTCGCCGCCGACCAGGACGTGCACGCCGGAGAGTTCGACGGGCTCGGCCAGCAGCGCGTGGAAGAGGCTCGGCGTGGCCTGCAGGAGCGTGACGCGGTCCTCGGCGAGCGCGGCCAGCGCGCGGGTGTCGCGCACGTCGTCGCGGCTCGCGAGGACGACGGTCGCCCCGGCCAGCAGCGGCGCGAAGATCTCCAGGCCGGCGATGTCGAACCCGACGGTCGTGACGGCCAGGAGCCGGTCGTCCGGGGTGATGCCGAAGCGGTCGACCATGTCCAGCAGGAAGTTCAGCAGCGGCCGGCGCGGGACGACGACGCCCTTGGGGCGCCCGGTCGAGCCGGACGTGAAGATCACGTACGCGGCGCTGTCCGGTGACGCCGTGTGCGGGAGGTTCCCGGTGTCTCCCTCGAAGACGAGGTCGTCGCGGGTCAGGACCAGGGCCGGGGCGGCGTCCTCCAGCATCATCGCCAGCCGGTCCTCCGGGTACTCCAGGTCGAGCGCGAGGTAGCCCGCGCCGGTCTTGAGCACGGCCAGCATGGCGATGATCAGCTGCTCGTCGCGTGGCAGGGCGAGGGCGACGTATCGCTCCGGCCCGGCGCCACGCGCGGCGAGGTGGTGGCCGAGCTGGTTGGCCCGCGCGTTCAGCTCCGCGTAGGTCAGGGTCGTGGCGCCGAACTCCAGCGCGGGCGCCTCCGGGGTGGCCGCGGCCTGCGTCTCGAACAGCTCGATCACCGAAGTGTCCGGCAGCGGCCGGGCCGTTGCGCTGTTCGCCGTCTCGATGGCCACGCGCTCGCCGTCCGACAGCAAGTCCATAGTGGACAGCGCGGCGTCCGGGGCGTCGACCGCGGCGGTGAGCAGGCGGACGAACCGGTCGGCCAGGTCGGCCGCGGTACCCGGGTCAAGGAGGTCGGTCGCGTACTCGAGGTAGCCCCCGATGCCGGCGGCGTTCTCCTCCAGGTTGAGGGTGAGGTCGAACTTCGCCGTCTCAGTGGTCACCGGCACGTCCGCCGCGGCCAGGCCGGGCAGGGTCAGGTTCGCCGCGACGTTGTTCTGCAGCGCCAGCATCACCTGGAACAGCGGGTGCCGCGCGGTCGAACGGGCCGGGTTCAGCCGCTCGACGACCCGCTCGAACGGGACGTCGGCGTGGTCGAACGCCTTGAGTGAGCTTGCGCGGACCCGGCGTACCAAATCGGTGAAGCTTGGGTCACCGCTGAGGTCGGTCCGCAGCACCAGAGTCGTGACGAAGAAGCCGACGAGGTCGTCGAGCGCGGCGTCCGGCCGGCCCGCCGACGGGGTGCCGACGGCGACGTCGTCCCCGGCGCCGAGCCGGGACAGCAGGGCCGCGAACCCGGCCTGCAGCACCATGAACAGCGTCGCGTGCTCGCCCCGGGCGAGGTGCAGGAGCCGGGCGTGCAGGTCGGCGTCGAGGGCGATCGGGACGGTCGCCCCGCGGTGGCTCGCGACCGGCGGGCGCGGGTGGTCGAAGGGCAGCGAGATCTCGTCGGGCAGCCCGGCGAGGACGTCGGCCCAGTAGTCCAGGGAGTCCTCGGGCAGGTCCTGTTGCCACAGCGCGTAGTCCGCGTACTGCACCGGCAGCGGTGTCCACTTCGGAGCGTCGCCGGCCGCGCGGGCGGCGTAGGCGGCCGACAGGTCGCGCAGGAGTGGGCCGAAGGACCAGCCGTCGCCGGCGATGTGGTGGGTGACGATCACCAGGACGTGGTCGTCGCCGTCGGGGATCAGCGCGGCGCGGATCGGCAGGTCGGCGGCCAGGTCGAACGTGCGGGCGGCGAACTCGGCGACGTCGGTCGCGGCTTCGGTCCACGGCAGCCCGGTGAGCGGGCGGATCTCCTGGCGGGGCAAGCCGTCGGTGTCGGGGAACACCGTCCGCAGCGCCTCGTGCCGCTCGACGACGTCGGCGAACGCCTGCCGCAGCGCGGGGACGTCGAGGGCGCCGGTCAGCCGCAGGGCGCGCGGTACGTTGTAGGTGGCGCCGGCCTGGTCGAGCTGTTCGACGAACCACAGGCTGCGCTGCGCCGAGGAGAGCGGCAGGACGTCCGGGCGGGGCCGGGCCACGACGGCCGGGCGGGCGGCGCGGGCGGTGTCGAGCACCGCGGCCAGCCCGGCGACGGTCGGGGCGCGGAAGACGTCCGCGACGCCGATCCGGACCCCGAGCACCGCGCCGACGCGGGCGACGAGCCGGGCGGCGAGCAGCGAATGCCCGCCGAGGGCGAAGAACCCGTCGTCGACGCCGACCGTCTCGACGCCGAGGACGTCGGCGAAGAGTCCACAGAGGACTTCTTCCCGCGGGGTGCGCGGCGCGCGGGTCGTGCTCGTGCGCTCGGGGGCGGGCAGGGCCCGGCGGTCGAGCTTGCCGTTGGGCGTCAGCGGCAGCGCGTCGAGCAGGACGAACGCGCTCGGCACCAGGTGTTCCGGCAGCCGCTCGGCGAGGTACGCGCGGAAGTCCGCCGGCGAACCCACGACGTAGGCGACGAGGAGCTTCTGGCCGGGCCGGTCCTCGCGGACGACGACGGCGGACTCGGCGACGGCCGGGTGCGTGCCCAGCGCCGTCCGGATCTCGCCCGGCTCGACGCGGAACCCGCGGATCTTGACCTGGTCGTCGGCGCGACCGGCGTACTCGAGGACGCCGTCGGCGCGGCGGCGGACCAGATCGCCGGTGCGGTACATCCGTTCCCCCGCCTCGAACGGCGACGCCACGAACCGGACGGCGGTGAGGTCGGGACGGCCGACGTAGCCGTCCGCGATGCCGCCCCCCGCGGCGTACAGCTCGCCGACGACGCCGGGCGCGACCGGCCGCAGCCGCTCGTCCAGGACGTAGGCGCGCTTGCCGTTGAGCGGCACGCCGATCGGGATCGGCGCGCCGGTCAGGTCGGCCGCCGTGACGCGGTGACAGCTGACGAAGATCATGTTCTCGACCGGTCCGTAGGCGTTGCTGAACGCCACCTCCGGGTGGCTTTCGAGCGCCTTGGCCAGGTGGGACACCGACGCGACTTCGCCGCCGGTGTAGACGTGGCCGACCTGCGAGAACACGGCCGGGTACTCGTCGAGGAGGAAGTTCAGGAGGCTGGCGGAGGCGAACATCGTCGTGACGCCGTGGCGCTCGACCAGGTCCGCGATGAGCGCGGGCTCGGGCTTGGGGCCGGGCTGCAGAACGCAGGTCGCGCCGGTGAGCAGCGCGCCGAACAGCTCGAACGCGAAGGCGTCCCAGGAGACGGGCGCGGTCTGCAGCCAGACGGCACCGGTGTAGCCCTGGCCGAGGATCGTCGTCGCGACGGCTTCGTGCGAGGCGATGACACCCTTCGGCGTGCCGGTGGAGCCCGAGGTGAACATGACGCACGCGGGCCCGGCCGGGTCGACGTGCCGGCCCGGTGCCCGGTTGGCCGGCACCACGGACGACAGGTCGTCGAGCACGATCGGAGTGTCGACCTGCTCGGCCAGCAGCTGCCGCCGCTCGGCCGGGAACGACGGGTCCAGCAGCGTGTAGCCGCAGCCGGCCTTGAGCACGCCGAGGATCGCGGCGACCAGGCCGGGGCCGCGGTCGAGGCAGATCGCGACGATCCGCCCGGCCGGGACGCCGGCCAGGAGCGCGGCGACGCCGTTCGCGCGGGCGTCCAGCTCGGCGTAGGTGACCGTCTCGGCCTCGAACAGCAGCGCGGCGCGGTCCGGCGTGCGGCGGGCGTGGCTCTCGACCAGCTCGTGCAGGGTGACGGCCGGCGCGGCGGGGGCGGGCATGCCGCCCGTCTCGGCCTGGATCCGCTCGGCGGCGTCGAGGAGGCCGAGGTCGCCGATGCGGGTGTCCGGGTGCTCGGCGACGGCGGCGAGGACGCGCAGCAGGCGGCCGGCCAGCGTGGCGGCGGTGTCGCGGTCGAACAGGTCGCTCGCGTACTCCAGCAGGCCGGTCAGCTCACCGTCGCGTTCCTCGAAGATCGCGGCCAGGTCGAACTTCGCGTAGCCGATGTCGACGCGCTCGCCGGTGGCGTGGACGCCCGGGAGGTCCAGCTCGGCGGCGAGGTTGTTCTGCAGCACCAGGAGCACCTGGAACAGCGGGTGGCGGCCCAGCGAGCGGGCCGGGTTCAGCTCCTCGACGACGCGCTCGAACGGCACCTCGGAGTGCTCGAACGCGGCCAGGCACGTCTCACGGGCGCGGTCGAGCAGCTCGCGGAACGTCGGGTCGCCGCCGGTGGCGGTGCGCAGGACGACGGTGTTGACGAAGAACCCGACGAGGTCGTCGAGGGCGGCGTCGGTGCGGCCCGCGACCGGCGAGCCGACCGGGACGTCGTCACCGGCGCCGAGGCGGGACAGGAGCGCGGCGAACGCGGCCTGCAGGACCATGAACAGCGTCGCGCCCTCCGCCGCGGCCAGTGCGGCGAGGCGGCGGTGGACGTCGGCGGGCACGTCCATCGGGACGACCCCGCCGCGGTGGCTCGCGACCGGCGGACGCGGGCGGTCGGCGGGCAGCGGCAGCTCCTCGGGGAGTCCGTCCAGCGCGTCCCGCCAGTAGGCCAGATCACGCTCGACGGGGAGTTCCTGTTGCCACAGCGTGTAGTCCGCGTACTGGACCGGCAACTTCGTCCATTGTGGAGAGTCTCCGGCGACGCGGGCCGCGTAGGCGGTCGACAGGTCACGCAGGAGCGGGGCGAACGACCAGCCGTCACTCGCGATGTGGTGCACGACCAGCAGCAGCACGGCGGCGTCGCCGGGAAGGGTGAAGAGCCTCGCGCGGATCGGGAGTTCGCGGGCGAGGTCGAAGGCGGCCTCGGTGGCCGCGGTCAGGGCGGCGGCGAGGGTGTCCTCAGTGGACGTTTCGAGGGCCCACGGGACCTCTCCGGACGGCAGGATGTGCTGGACCGGCTCCTCGCCGTCGCTCGCGAAGATCGTGCGCAGGGTTTCGTGGCGGGCGACCACGTCTTCGACGGCGCTCCGCAGCGCGCCGGCGTCGATCGGGCCGGTCAGGCGAACGGCCTGCGGGATGTGGTAGCTCGCGTTCCGGGTGTCGGCCTGGTCGAGGAACCACAGCCGGCGCTGCGCGAACGACAGCGGCATCGGCTCGGGGCGTGGCCGCGGGGTCAGGGCCGGGCGGGCTTCGGGCGCGTCTTCGAGGAGCTCGGCCAGGCCGGCCGGGGTCGGCGCGCGGAAGACGTCGCCGATGGCCGCTTCGACGCCGAGCGTCGCGCGGATGCGGGAGACGAGCCTGGCCGCCAGCAGCGAGTGGCCGCCGAGGGCGAGGAAGCCGTCGTCGATGCCGACGCCGTCGACGCCGAGGATCTCGGAGAACAGCGCGCAGAGCGCCGCTTCGCGGGGGGTGCGCGGGGCGCGGCCGGTGCGGGCCGCGGACCAGTCCGGTGCGGGGAGGGCCTTGCGGTCGAGCTTGCCGCTCGGGGTCAGCGGCAGGTCGTCGAGGACGACGAAGGCGGCCGGGACCATGTACTCCGGCAGGTTCTCCGCCAGGGCCGCGCGCAGGGCGTCGACGTCCGGCGTCACGCCGTCCGGGACGACGTAGCCGACCAGGCGCTGGTCACCGGCGCGGTCTTCGCGGGCCAGCACGCACGAGCCGCCGACGCCGGGCTGACGGTCCAGGACGGCCTCGATCTCGCCCAGCTCGACGCGCAGGCCGCGGATCTTCACCTGGTGGTCGGTGCGGCCGAGGTACTCCAGCGCGCCGTCTTCCGACCAGCGCGCGAGATCGCCGGTTCGGTACATCCGCTCCCCCGGCTCAAAGGGGCTGGCCACGAACCGCTCGGACGTCAGGCCGGGCCGGCCGTGGTAGCCGCGGGCCAGCTGGATCCCGGCGAGGTACAGCTCACCCGCGACGCCGGGGGCGACCGGCCGCAGCTCGGCGTCGAGGACGTAGGTCCGGGTGTTCCACACCGGACGTCCGATGGGGACTGTCCTTTGTGCTGGGTCGCACGCCCAGTAGGTGACGTCGACCGAGGCTTCGGTCGGGCCGTAGAGGTTGTGCAGCTCGACACCCGGCAGCGTCTCGAAGAACCGGGCCTGCAGCTCGGCGGGCAGGGCTTCGCCACTGCACAGGACGCGGCGCAGGCCGGCGCAGGTCGCGGCGGCGGGGTCGAGCAGGAACGCCTGCAGCATCGACGGGACGAAGTGGACGGTCGTGATCCGCTCGGCGCGGATCAGCCCGGCCAGGTAGGCGGGGTCGCGGTGGCCGCCGGGGCGCGCGAGGACGAGCGTGGCGCCGGTCAGCAGCGGCCAGAAGAACTCCCAGACGGAGACGTCGAAGCTGGACGGCGTCTTCTGCAGCACCCGGTCTTCGGCGGTGAGGCCGTACTCGGCCTGGGTCCAGGCGAGGCGGTTGACGATGCCTTCGTGCGGCACCAGCACACCCTTGGGGCGGCCGGTGGAGCCGGAGGTGTAGATGGCGTAGGCGAGGTCCTTGGTGGACGTCGTCGTTTCGGGTTCGGCGGCCGTGCCGAGGTCCAGGGTGTCGAGGCAGATCGTCTCGGCGTCGAAGAGGTTTCTGTGGTGGGTTTGGGTGAGGACGACCGGCGCGGCGCTGTCGGCGACCATGTAGGCCAGCCGGTCGGCCGGGTAGTCCGGGTCGAGCGGGACGTAGGCGCCGCCGGCCTTGAGCACCCCCAGCAGGGCTATAACGAGCTCAAGGGATCGGTCGGCGCAGACGCCGGTCAGGACGCCGGGGCCCACGCCCCGCTCGACCAGGAGGTGCGCGAGCCCGTTGGCCCGTCCGTGGAGTTCGCGGTAGGTCAGGGACTCGCCTTCGAACACCAGCGCCGTCGCGTCCGGGGTGCGGGCCGCCTGCTCGGCGAGCAGCCGGGCGAGCGTGCGGCCCGCGCCCGGGACGTCGGTGGTGGTGTCGTTCCAGGCCGCCAGCAGCTGCCGGGTGTCGTCGTTCACGTAGATCAGCTCCAGTTCGGTTCTGCCGGCGGGTGGGTGGTCAGCGCATCGCGGCGACGAGGCTCGCCGGGCGCAGGTCGGTCCAGTTCTGCTCGACGTACTCCAGGCACGCGGCGCGGGTGTCCTCGCCGTGCACGGTCCGCCAGCCGGCCGGGACGTCCACAGTGGACGGCCAGAGCGAGTGCTGGTTCTCGTCGTTGACCAGGACCAGGAAGGTGGCGTTCTCGTCTTCGAAGGGGTTGGTCATGACTTCTTCTCCTCTGTGAGGGCGGCCCGGCCGAGTGCCGGGGTGGCGACGAGCAGGGCGAGCGCGACGAGCGCGACCGCGGCGTGGGCGAACATGGTGAGCGGGACGCCGAGCGTCTCGGTCATGACGCCGATCAGCAGGTTCCCGACCGGGGTGGCGGCGAGGGTGAACAGCGCGAGGATCGACATGACCCGGCCGCGCATCTCCTTCGTCGACCACCGCTGGGCGAGGCTCACGAGCACGAGGGCGGTGAGGCCGGCGACCAGGCCGAGGGTGAAGAAGGCGGCGATGCCGACGGCGAGGTTCCCGGTGGCCAGCAGGGCCAGGCAGCCGACCTGCGCGGCGAGTCCCACGGTGGCGAGCCGCCCGGCCTTCTCCCGCGGCGGCCACTTGACCGAGACGACGAAGGCGAGGGACGCGCCGAGCGTCATGGCGGTGAGCAGCCAGCCGGCGCCCCGGTTGCCGCCGAGCAGGACCAGGCCGAGGTTGATCGGGCCGGCTCCGCTGAGTTCGAGGAGGCCGGTGACGATCATGGCGGTCCGGAGGGCGGGCCTGCTGGCGACGTAACGTGCGCCTTCCGCGATTTCCTTGCCGAGTTGCTTGATCTTGACGCGTTCCCGGGGTTCTTTGCTGGTGAGGGTCTTGGTCTTGCCGGCGGCGAAGGCGGAGATCCCGAAACTGACGCCGTTGACGACGGCGACGGTGACGAGCCCCCCGAGCCCGGCCAGCCACGACCCGAGCGCACCGCCGGCGGCCTGCCCTCCCCGCACGGCGGCGAGGTAGACGGCGTTGCCGCGGACGAGGTGTTCGGGAGGGAGCAGGTTCGGGCGCAGGGCATCGGAGGCCGGGATGAAGAAGGCACTCGCGACGGCCATGACGACGATGAGCCCGGCGAGAAGGGGCAGTCGAGGCCCGACCACGAGGACGGCGGCGGCGCCGACGAGCATGGCCCCGGCGCGGATGAGGTCGGTGATGACGAGGACGCGTCGCGGCCCGGTCCGGTCGGCGACGGCGCCGCCGACGAGGAGGGTGAGGACCTTGGGGAGCGAGCCGAGGGCGAGGACAAGGCCCGCGAGCGCGGGTCCGGCGGTGCCGACGAGCGTGATGGAGAGGGCGATCAGCCAGACGGCGTCGCCGAAGGAGGACAGGCCCATGGCGAGGACCAGGCCGAGGAAGGGGGCGGGAAGGGCTTTACCGGCAGGCTCGGCCGCGGCGACCCCCGACTCGACCGCGACGCCCGGCTCGAGCGCGACGACGGCAGCCTGAGCCGCAGCACCCGGCGCAACCCCGCTACCACCCGCCGCGCCGGCCGGCCCAGCCGCCGCGCGAGGCTCGTCGACCGCCGTCATGACACACCGCCGGCCGTGCTCGCCTGGGGTCGTGAGTGGGAAACCGGGTTAGAACACTGTTTCTCACTCACGACCGGCCGCGGCAGACCACTCGACCGGGGGCTCATGACAGCACCTGCTCGCGGACCTGCTCCGGCGTTCCCGGGAACCAGACGTCGGCCGGGGTCAGGGCGTCCGGGCGGTACTGGCCCAGTGCGCTCAACAACAACCGCAGCTCCAGCGCCAGCGCCTCCGCGAAGCGGACCAGCCCGTCGACCGGATCCGTGTCCACCGCCAGCAGCGCCGCCCGGCCCAGGCCCGCCGCTCGGGCGCCCAGTGCCAGGACCTTCGCCACCCGCGTCCCCTCCCACATGCGGCCCGAGGCCAGCAAGCACCCCTCGGGCGTGCCGATCCGGGAAAGACACTCCGCCAAGGGAAGCCCGACGGAGGCGAAAGAAGTAGGCGCCCAGCCCGAGCCGCCCTCGGCGCCGTCGACCGTCACAGCCGATGCTCCCGCCGCCCACGCCACCGATGCCGCGGCAGCCACGTCACGGCCGGGCGGGAGCTTCACCCACACCCCGGCGCGCGGGAAGTTGTTGCGCATCAAGCGGATCTGCTGGCGGAGGATCTCGTCGGTGAACGTCCCCGGCGAACTGCTGCGCAGCACCCGCGAGCCCAACGACTGATCGACCGCGTATTGAGAAGCCAGCGAAGCCGCGTCAGACGGCGACACCAGCGTCATCCCGCCGAGACCCGGCTTCGCGCCCTGCCCGACCTTCAACTCGAACGCCAGCCGCCCGGACTCCAGCAGCGAAGCCGCCGACGGGTCCGAGTACACGAGGTTCCACACCTCCGCGTCCGCGTCCTCGGTGCTCTGCTGGACGACGACCCCGCCGAGCCCGTCCGGCGCCGCGTCCGCGTACGCCCGCATCCGCTCCAGCAGCGTCCCGTCCGACGCCCCACCGCCGCGGCCGTGGCCGTGCACCGGGACGACGTTCTCTCCGATCACCATCGGGATCCCGAGCCGCGCGGCCTGCGCCGAAGCCGCCGCGCCCAGCCCGGCCCCGGCCACCTGCGTCGACCCGAACGCCGACAGGTACAGCGGCAGCGAGGACTCGAACCCGCCGATCGACGTCGACAGCGAGACGTCGCCGTACAGCGGCTCGCGGCCCAGCTCGATCAGCTTCTCCAGCCGCCGCGGCACGAACACCGGCGGCACCAGCCGCGCCGACTCCAGAGCATCACCCGGCAAAGAAGCAGCAGCACCGAACAACGCGGTCCCATAGGAAGAAGCGGAAGGGAACACCGCCGCGGCACCCTGCAGCGCCCGCGCCCGGACCTCATCGGCGGGGAAACCCCCGGCGTGCAACGCGGTCACGGCGAGACCACCCCCGGCAGCTTCGGGAACGCCGTCGCCTGCCACACCGCGTCCAGGCCGGCCACGTACCGCGTGAACCGCTGCACGCCCAGCCCGAACCCGGAGCTGGCGGGAATACCGGAGCGGACCAGGTCGAGGTACCACGCGTACTTCGCCGGGTTCTCGCCCGTCTCGCGCATCCGCGTGACGATCCGGCCGTAGTCGTGCTCGCGCTCGCTGCCGGAGCACAGCTCGCCGTACCCCTCGGGCGCGATCAGGTCGAAGTTGCGCAGCACGCCCGGCGTGGAAACGCTTTCCCGGTCGTAGAACCCGCGCGAGCCCTTCGGGTAGTCGACGAGGAAGAACGGCCGCGCGTGCTTCTCCGACAGGATCGCCTCGCCCGCCCAGTCGATCTCGGCGTCCGCGCTCTGCGGGTGGCCGAGCTCGCGCAGCGTCTCGACGGCGGTGGCGTGCGACAGCCGGCCGAACGCGCCGCCGAGCAGGTCGGTGAACGCGCCCGAGTCGCGGCCGAGCGCCTCCAGCACGTCGCCCGCGTCCTCGACCACGCGGCGCACCACGTGCGCCACCAGCTCCTGCAGCAGGTCGAGCACGTCGTCGCGGGACGCGCCGGCGACCTCGACGTCGAGCTGGTGGAACTCGGCCAGGTGCCGGCTCGTGTTCGCCGTCTCCAGGGGCTCGAGCCGCACGTTCGGCGCGACGTAGAAGATCTTCGGGAAGCCCAGCAGCGACGCCTGCTTGTACAGGATCGCGCTGGTCATCAGCTTGTAGCGGTGGCCGTAGAAGTCGACGTCCACCTGCTTCGCGCCGCGGCCGCCCGGATCGGTGACCGGGCCGATCACCGGCGGCAGCAGCTCGGTGAAGCCGCGGGCGCCGAGGAACGCGCGCGCCTCGGCGAGCAGCTTGTGCTGGAGGCCCAGCACGAGCCGCGTGGTCTCCGAGGTCAGGTGCGTGCGCGGGTCCGGCGGATCGGTGTACTCCATGGCGTTCTCACTCCCAGCTGGTCGGGACGGATCAGGACAGGACCGGGTCGAGCCTTCGGCGGTGGTAGGACAGGTCCGCGAGCAGCCGGGTCGCGCTGACCCGGTCGTGGCCGCGGCGGCCGCCCAGCGCGGGCGGCAGCGGCATCCGGCCGGTGTGCCACCACTGCAGGCGGCCTTCGTCGTCGAGCACGCACCGGGTTTCGTTGCCGTTGTCGGGGTGCAGGCAGTACGGGACGTCGAGCAGGCCGCGCTCGAACGCCGCCGGCAGCGCCTCGGCCAGGGTCGGGGCGAGCGAACGCACCTCGTCGACCAGCAGCCGCGCCTGCGCGTACACCTCGGTCTCCCCCGCCGGCGGCGGCCCCGGCGCAGGAGCGTCCAGTGCCGTGGCGTGCGCCAGCCGCAGTGCCTCGACGTTCTCTTCGACGGTCGGGATCCGGTGCGCTTCCGCGGTGGTCTTGACGATCAGCCGCTCGGTGCCGGTGCGCACGGCCAGCCGGACGCTCTCGGCGACCAGCTCCCGCGCCCCGGCCGCGGACTCCGGGAACAGGCCCATGTAGGTGTAGAGTACGATGTGGTGGTCCACAGTGGACAGTTCCTCGGCGCACAGCCTTCGCATCGCCCACAGCGCTTCGGCGTCCTGCTCCGGACTGGTCTGCTGCGCGTAGCTGGCCGACACGCTGCGCACGCCGTGTTCGACGAAGAACAGGCACTCCAGCACCGACAGCGCGACGAGCAACCCGGGCGGGCACAGCTGGCCGAGCATGCACCCGCCGAAACTCTCCAGGTGGCACTCCACGGCCTGCCCGGCGAGCAGTGACGCCGAGCGCGACCACGACTTCGCCGCCGTCCGCAGCGGCACGCTGCTGTAGGGCAGGCAGTAGGACACCGGCCCGCCTTCGGAAGCGTCGAGCCCGGCTTCGAGCATCGCGGCGAAGATGTCCTCCGGCTGCGCCGACCCGTGCCGCACCTGGACCGGGAAGCGCGGGCCGTACAGGCCGTCCACCAGCTCGGCGGTGACGGCCGCGCCGAGCGCCACCAGCGGGTAGCCGTTGAGCGGGACGCCGGAGGCGATCGACATGGCGGCGAGGTCGTGCTGCCCGGTGCGGGTGTAGCTGTCCAGGGTCACGGTGCCGATGGCCGGCACCCCGGCTTCGGCGACCGCGCGCAGCCCGCGGCGCATGGTGACGGGGTCCGAGAACCCCATGCGCGGCTGGACGAGCAGCGTCCGGCGGCGCCGGTGCTCGGCCACGAAACCGCTGAACACCGACCGGGCAGCGGTCACCGCAAGGTCCGGACGTTCGCCGCGACGAACTCGCGGAACGACTCGATCGCCTGGCCGGAGTCGCCGGCGCCGACGTGGAACACCGCGTCGTAGCCCAGCGCCAGCAGCTCGGTCTCCAGCTCGGCGTTGGCGTCACCCTGGACGCCGAGCTTGCCCCCGATGACGGCGGGCAGGCCGGCCAGGCGGGCGTCGGCGCGCAGGGCGGAGATCACCCGGGCGCCGTCGACGTGGCCGTGGCCGTTGATGGTGCTGATCACCAGGCAGTCGGGGCGCTCGGCGCGGCAGGCGGCCAGCAGCCGCTCCACCGGGACGCAGGCCCCGAGGTTGACCACCTCGTGCCCCATCTCCTCCATGATCAGCTGGAGGGCGACGAGGTTCCACATGTGCGAGTCGGACTGGACGCTGGACAGGACGAACTTGAGCGGAGGGCCCGCGGCCACACCGGGTCCGTCGGGGGTCTGCTCGATCTGGAACGTGGTCATCGTGCGTCGCTCCCTGTGCGTTCGGGGAACGTCCGCGGGGCGAGCCGCGAACTTCTCACGACGAATCGTCATCGCCCGACGGCCGGCGCACATGGGTGCGACGGACCCGCATTCCGGCGCCGCTCCCGGCCCCGGGTCCGCCTCGCGCGCGGGCGACGCGGCCGCGCGCGCGACCGCGGAGTCCGGTGCGCCGGGGGTGCCCCGCATGGGGGATCAGGGGCGCGCACGCCCTCGTCAACCCCTGTGGAGCCCGCCCGCCGAACGGAGCAACCGCCACGTCCGTCCGGGCTAAGTACGTGGTCGGCGACCAGGCGTTTCGCCGGCGGTGCCCCCATGAACCCCTACGACGCCCCCATGCCGCGCGGGAATGCGGGCGTAGCACCCCCATGTAACCCCCGTCACCCGCTGGCATGCTCGATCCCGTGATTCCCCCGCAGCCGAACCCGGCGACCACGACGCTCCCGCCCACCTGGTGGGCCGCGGCGCTGACCGCGCGGGAACGCCGTACCGGCGGCCCCCTCCCCGTGTGGGCGGCCTTCGCCGAGACGGCGCTCGCGTCGGCCCGGCCCGCCGCCCCGGCACCGGGGCCGCACTGGCGCACCGCCTTCGCCGCGGTGTTCCACCCCCTCACCGACGCGGCCCGCGCCGCGATCGCCGGTGCCGCAGCGGGTTCGCCCGCCGTCGACGCCGCCGCGGTCGCCGGGCGCTGCGCCGCACAGCTCGGTCACCAGCTCGCCGGGCTCGCCGCCCGCACGCTGGTGCTGGAGCTGGGCCGGGCGCGCCGCGCCGAGGTCCTCGCGGGGGAAACGCCGGAAGAGCGCTTCGCCGACTTCGTCCGGCAGACCGGCACCCCGGCCGGGCTCACCGACCTGCTGCACCGCTACCCGGTGCTCGCCCGGCTCGCCGCGCAGGCGGCGCTGCACGCGATCGAGTCGGTCACCGAGCTGCTCGGCCGCTTCGCCGCCGACCAGGCCGCGCTCACCGCGTTCACCGGCACCGACCCCGGCCTCCTGGTCGAGATCAGCGGCGGCACCGGGGACGCCCACCAGCGCGGCCGCTCGGTCCGCGAGCTGCGGTTCGCCGGCGGCGCGCGTGTCATCTACAAGCCCCGCCCGCTCGACCTGCACGCCGCGTTCACCGACCTGGCGAACTGGCTCAACCCGCGCGTGCCCGGCCTGGAGCTGCGCACGGTCGACGTGATCGTGCGCCCCGGCTACGGCTGGCTCCGCTTCGTCGAGCACCGGCCGTGCGCCGACCTCACCGAGGTCGACCGCTTCTACCGCCGCCAGGGCGTGCTGCTCGCTCTGCTGCACGCCCTCGACGGGACCGACGTGCACTTCGAGAACATCATCGCCGCCGGTGACCAGCCGGTGCTGATCGACATCGAGACGCTGTTCCAGCCGGTGCTGCCGGCCGATGACGACACCGCAGCCGAGCCGGATCCGGCTTCGGAGCTGCTGGCCCGGTCGGTGCACCGGACGCTGCTGCTGCCGCAGATGATCGTCGGCGAGCACGGCGCGGTCGACATCTCCGGCCTCGGCGGCGGCCGCGCGGCCGCCCCGGCGCTGACGCGCGTCGACTGGCTCGACGCCGGCACCGACCGGATGCGGCTGACCCGGGTGCCCGGCGGCGTCGGCACCGGCGTCAACCGGCCCACCCTCGGCGGCGTCGACGTCGAGCCGGCCGAGCACGGGGCCGCGCTGCTGGCCGGGTTCCGCGCCGGGTACGACGCCATCGCCGCCGGCGCGGCCGAGTTCGGGCAGCTGCTCGACCGCTGCGCCGGCGCGGAGATCCGCGTCCTGGTCCGCCCGACCAGCTTCTACACGCGGCTGCTCGACGAGACCACGCACCCGTCGCTGCTCGCCGAAGCCGACGCCCGCGACGACGCGTTCGGGCTGCTGCACGACGACAGCACCGACGACGTCCGCCGCGGGCTCGTCGCCGCCGAGCTCACCGACCTGTGGGCGGGCGACGTCCCCATGTTCACCGGCCGGCCCGGGTCCGCGGACCTCGGGGACGCCGAGGGGAACCGCCTCTCCGGGCTCCTCGGCGAACCGCCGCTCGAGACGGTGCGCGCGAAGGTCGCCGGGATGACCACGATCGACCGCCGCGACCAGGAATGGCTGATCTCCGCGGCGCTGGCGACCCGGCCGGTGGCCGAGACCCACGCCGGCACCGGGGTCACCGACACCGTCCTGCCGAGCAAGAGCCCCGAACCCGCGCACCTGCTCTCGGCCGCGTGCGGCGTCGCCGACGCCATCATCGCCCGCGCGTCCTCGGCCGGCGGCCGGGTCAACTGGGTGGGGCTGGAGCTCGTCGACGAGAAGTACTGGACCGTGCTGCCGATGGGCGCCGGGCTCGGCGAGGGCTACACCGGCGTGGCGCTGTTCCTGGCGCAGCTGGCCGAGCTGACCGGCATCGACCGCTACCGCGACCTGGCCGGGAAGGCGCTTTCCGGGCTGCCGTGGCTGGTGTCGGCGCTGGAAGCCGACCCGGAGCTCGCCGCCGCGGCCGGCCCCGGCGGGCTGCTCGGGCTCGGCGGCGTCGCCTACGCCGCGGCCCGGCTCGCCCGGCTGCTCGACCGGCCGGACCTGCTCGACCTGACCGCCCGCACGGTCGCCGTCATGCCGGCCCCGACGCCCGAGACGTCGCCGCGCTACACCACCGGACTGGCCGGCGGCCTCGTCGCGCTGCGCTCGGTGGCCACCCAGACCGGGTCCGGCGAAGCCGCGCTGCTGGCCGACGCCTACGCGGCCGAGCTCGCCATCCGCTCCCTCGATCCCGACCTCGCCGACCCGGGGTTCGCGCACGGCGCGGCCGGCGTCGACTGGGCCCTCGCCGGGTACCCGCGCGCGACCGCGACCCTGCCGCCGGCCAAGGCCGCCACCGGGCACGGGTGGTGCTCCGGCCTCGCCGGCCAGGTGCTGGCCTACGCCGGCCAGCCCGCGGTGCTCGGCGGGCTCGACGAGCAGGTCGCGCGGCTCGCCGCCCAGGACCCGCTGCGCGACCTCAGCCTCTGCCACGGCGAAACCGGCATCACCGACGTGCTCGGCTTCCTCGCCGAAACCGGGCACCTCGGCGCCACCGCCGCGGTCGCCACCCGCACCGGGCAGCTGCTCACCGCCGTCGAACAGGACGGCGCGCGCTGCGGCACCCCCGACGGCGTCCCGTCCCCCGGCCTGCTCACCGGCCTGGCCGGCATCGGCTACGGCCTGCTGCGCCTCGGCTTCGGCCCCCGCGTCCCGTCCGCCCTGCTCCTGCAACCCGCCACTCGCTGATCCGAAACCCGTCCCCACCCCCGTCCCCACCCGAGGAGAGAACGAACCATGCCCGAAACCACCGCCGAGACCGTCGAAGCCACCGTCGGCGCCCTGGTGCTCCCGCGCGCGAACCGCCGCGGCGCCCGCAACCAGGCGCTGGCCGGCACCCGGCCCCGGCTTTCCGGGATGACCCTCGAGACGCTCGGTGGCCCCACCGTCGTCACCAACGGCACCTTCGCCCTCTGACGTCCGTCCCTGCCTCGACCTGCGACCGAAAGCGGAGAACACGCCATGAGCGAGCACGACTTCACCGGCACGGACAACCCCGTCGGCGACCCCACCCTCCCGGTGCCGACCCGGACCGGCGCCCGCAACCGGGCCCTCGCCGGCCGGACCGCGCGGCTGAGCCACAACGGCGCCGACACCCTGGACATCACCCCGGTCTTCACCGTCAGCATCGCGTTCCCCCAGTAGCCGTTCCCGTCCCCAGCACTACCGAGAGTGGAGCCACCCGCATGACCGAGCACGACTTCGCCGGCACGGACAACCCGATCGGCGACTTGACCCTCCCCCGGACCGCCCGCACCGGCGCCCGTAACCACGCACTGTCCGGCAAGGCGGCGCGGGTCAGCCAGAACTCCCTGACCACGATGGACATCACGGTCGTCACGGGCGGTTTCACCGAATGGTGAGACGTTTCCGGCGTCGGTAATTCGACCTACGTCCGGATGTGGCCACTCCGGATATAGTGACCGCGATGGGCATCCGGTCGACGCGTCTCATCGGACGCGACAGGGAGCTCGGCGCACTGTCCCAGGCTCTGGAGAAGGCCCGCACCGACCACGGTGGGGCCTTCTTCCTTGTCGGCGAAGGCGGGATCGGGAAGTCCCGGCTCGCCGCCGACATCGCCTCGCGGGCACTGGCGACCGGGCTCCCCGTGCTACGCGGACGAGCCAGCTCGATCGGCCCGATGGTGCCGTTCCGGCCGCTGGCCGAAGCCCTGCTCTCGCACTTCCGCGGCGGCCTGCCGCCCGCCGCGCCCGAGCTCGACCCGCTCGTGCCGGTGCTCGCCCGGCTCGTGCCCGACTGGTACCGCGGCGACCGGCCGCACGACAACGGGAACCTGCTCGTGCTGGCCGAAGCCGTGTTCCGGCTGCTGTCGGTGGCCGGCCGCGAAGGCGGCTGCCTGATCGTGCTGGAGGACCTGCACAACGCCGACGCCGAAACGCTGTTCATCGTCGAGTACCTGGTCGACAACCTGGCGTCGAGCCGCGTCATGCTGATCGGCACCCTGCGCGGCGAGCCGGGTGAGGCTCTGCGGCTGGCGACCGCGGCGGCGCAGCGCTCGTCCAGCCACACCTTCGAACTGGCCCGCCTCGACGCCGAGCGCACCCGCGAGTTCGCGGCCGCCTGCCTGGAGACCGAGCCCGCCGCGGTGCCTGCCGCCGTCGCGAACCTGTTGTGGCAGAACAGCGAAGGCGTGCCGTTCGTCGTCGAGGAGCTCCTGCACGGCATGCTCGGCGACGGCCTGCTCGTCGGCGGCGCGGGCGGCTGGCAGGTCGTCGGCGAGCTGCAGGCGCGCGTGCCGGAGGCGCTGATCAGCAGCATCGCCGCCCGCGTCGACGCGCTCGGGTCGGACGGCGAGACGCTGCTTTCGGTGGCCGCCGTGCTCGGCCGGCGGTTCCCGCTTTCGGTCGTGCAGGCGGTCACCGACATGGACGACCGCATGCTGCACAACCACATCAGCGCTAGCGTCGCCGCGCACCTGGTCACCACCGACGAGACCACGCCCGGCTGGTACGCCTTCCGCCACCCGCTCACCGCCGAGGCCCTGCTGGCCCGCCTCGTGCCGTCGACGAAGGCGAACCTGGCGCGCCGGGCCGCCGACGCCGTCGAGCTCCTGCATCCCGGACTGCCCGGCGAGCTGTGCGCGCTGGCCGCGGCACTGCGGCTGACGGCGATGGACCACCCCGGCGCCGGGCGGCTGTTCGCCGAGGCCGGCCGCCGCGCGCTCGACGGGGGCGCGGCCGACTCGGCGGTGACGATGCTGACCCGCGCCGTCGAGCTGCTGGCCACGGCGAGCCCCGACGACCGGGCCGACGCGCTGGAGGCCCTGCTGCACGCGCTCGGGCAGACCGGGCAGTTCGACCGGGCCGCCGGGTTCTCCGCCCGCTTCGCCGAGATCGGCCGCCTGGAACGGGCGGTCGACCTGCACATCCAGCTGGCGTGGGCGGCCTACATCGGCGGGCGGCACGACGAGTGCCTCAACCAGATCGAGCAGGCCCGCGCCCCGCTCGGCGGCGAGATCACCGAAGAGCAGAAGGCCGGCCTGGACGCCGTCGAAGCGACGCTGTGGCTGGACATCCCGGGCCCGGCGCACACCGAGCGGGCCCGGAAGCTGGCCGAGCAGGCGTGGGAGGTCGCCGAGCGCGCGGGCGTGCCGATCGCGACGTGCCAGGCGTTGCAGGTCCTCGGGATGGTCGCGCTGGAGACGGACCTGGCCGAGGCCGAGCGCTACCTGCAGCTGGCGCGGCGGCTGGCCGAGCACCACCAGCTGACGCACCTGCGCACCCAGGTGCTGGTCCGGCTCGGCGGGCACCGGATGCTGGCCGAGGGCGACGTCCGCACGTTCGACCTGGCCCGCGCGGAGGCCCAGCGCACCGGCGCGATCACGCTGACCTGCGCGGTCGACGCGAGCCGCGCGGTGCACGCGGCGATGCGCGGCGAGTTCGCGCAGGCGGACACGATCCTCGACGAGAACCTGGCGGTGCTCGGCCGGCTCGGCCTGGTCGCGCTGCTGCAGTACACGCACATGACGCGCGCGATGGTGGCCGCCCACCAGGCGGACCGGCCGCGGATGGAGCGTGCGCTGGAGGACTTCCGCGCGGAGGGTGGTGCGGGGGCGCAGGAGCTCGTGCTGAGCGTCGGGCTGGCGCAGGTGTTCTGTTCCCTGCTGGAGGAGGACGCCGAGCGCGCCCGCCGCGAGCTGGCCCAGGTGCTGTCGCTGGAGGAGCGTCAGCCGAGCCGCTTCCACCTGGCCGGCCAGCACGGCCTGCGGCTGCTGGTCGAGGCGCTCGACGGGACGGAGCCGGAGGTGGCCCGTCCCCCGACGGCGGTCAGCGGGATGCGCTGGAACCGCCAGTTCGTGCTCCTGGGCGACGCGGTCCGCCACGGCCGCGCGGGTTCCCCGGAGCAGGCCGACGCGGCGGTGGCGGCGGCGATCGAGGCGGCGGCCCCGTTCCCGGTGAGCAGGCACCTGGGTCTGAGGATGGTGGCGGAGTCCGCGTCGGCCGACGGCTGGGGCGACCCGGTGACGTGGCTCAAGGAGGCCGAGGAGTACTTCCACCAGGCCGAGGTGACGGCGGTGGCGAGCGCGTGCCGCGGTCTGCTGCGCAAGATCGGCGCCCCGGTGGGCCAGCGCCGCACGGGCTCGGACCGCCTCCCGGCGACCCTCCGCTCGGCGGGGGTGACGGTGCGGGAGTACGAGGTGCTGCAGTTGCTCGCGGACAACATGGGCAACAAGGACATCGCCCGCCGGCTGCACATTTCGCCGCGCACGGTGGAGAAGCACGTGGCGAGCTTGATGGCGAAGTCGAACCTGCAGAACCGGGGCGAGCTGACGGAGTACGCGCGGAACACGCCGCACTAGCCGGCGAAAAGCTCGGTGGCGACGGGTTCCCAGGGACCGCCCCGGTACCACCACATCCGCACCCCGGCCGCCTTCGCCACCACCGGACCCGGGTCGGCGCGCACCGCCGTCAGAGTCTCCGCCGCCACCTCGGGGCTCACCTTGTTCTGCAGCGTCACGTGCGGCTTGAACGGCTGCGCGTCCTGCCGGGTCAGGCAGGACTCCCACCGCGCCCGCAGGTCCGCGTGCAGCCGCGCCAGCTCCGGCGACCTGACGTCGAGAGCGACTCCGCGGCCGAGCGACCTCGGACCGGTCACCGTCAGCTCGAAGGGTGCCGTGGCCCGGGCGATCTCGGCGCAGTCGGCCAGCACCGGCGCCGCCCGCTCCCCTGGCAGGGCGTGGAACAGGGTCAGGTGCGCGTCGACGAGCAGGCGCTCCGGCGGGAACCACCGGCGCCGCCGGGAGTTCCACGCCGTCTGGGCGCGCTCGTCGACCACCAGGGTCACCACCAGAGGGTCCACCGTCGCACCGTACCCGTGTGCACCCCCGATCAGTCCTTGACGAACGTGAGCCGGGTCACGTAAGTTATCTCCTCGTTGAATCGTTTCAACACACTGAGGGGACCTCATGACCGAGCACGACGAAGTGCGGATCGTGGCCGGCGTCCGCCTCTCGCGGCGGCAGTTGCTCGCGCTCGCCGCGGCGACGACCGTCGCGACCGGACTGGCCATCCGGGTCCCCGACGCCGACGCAGCCGAAGCAGCCGAAGCCACCGAAGGAGCCGGCTTCCAAGCCGGCCGCTTCGCCGATCCGCGGCCCGACTCGCGGCCCACCGTGCTGTGGTTCTGGAACGGCACGGTCACGCCGGACCTCGTCGCCGCCGGGCTGGCCGACCTGCGGGGCCAAGGCGTGTACGAAGTCCTCCTCTTCCCCTTCGAAACCTCGGCCCTGAAGCCCGCCTTCTTCAGCGAAGACTGGTTCGCCGTCATCGAATTCGCCCTCCGCGAAGCCCAGCGCCACGGTATGCACCTCTGGCTGTTCAACGACGACTACTTCCCGAGCGGCCGCGCCGGCGGGTTCGTCGTCGATGGCGGGACCGTCGGTGGGCGCGTCCACCCGCCGCGGCCGGATCTGCGGCTCAAGGGCGTCGGGCACCAGGTCCTGACCGTCGCCGGCGGCGCGCCGGTGACGCTCGTGAGCCGCGGACTGTCCGTTTCGGACGGCCGGCTGCTCGTCGACGCCGCCACCCGTGACGGCGTCACGCTGCTGAAACAGGGCGCTCAATGGCAGGACTACGACGTCGAAGCGAAGGTCCGCGTCGAGAGCGCGACCGCGGGACTGATGGTGCGCAGCGCGAGCGAAGGCGACGGCGTCCTCGCCGACCTGCGGGCCGACGGCGCCGTCGACGTCTGGCAGCAGACCGGTGGCTCCTTCGCCCTCGTCCGGAGCGGCACCCCCGTCCCCGGCTTCGACCCGGGCGCCGACCACGTACTCCTCGTCAAGGCACGGGGCACGAACCTGACCGTGACGCTCGACGGCACCGCGCAGGCCCCGGCGGACATCGCCTTCGCCACCGGCCGCGTCGGCGTGCGCGCGGTGGCGAGCCAGCGGTCCTCCTGGGACCGGCTGACCGTCCGCGATCCCGCCGGAACCGTGCTGTACGAAGAAACCTTCGACACCGCCGCCGCGATCGACGCCTTCGACCTGCCCGCCGGCGGCCTGCCGCTGGTCGCCGCGACCGCCCGGCCGGCAGGCTCAGGCGACCCCAGGGAGCTGGTCGATCTCACGAAACAGGCCCGCACGGGCGGGACGTGGACGCCGCCGACCGGGCGATGGCAGCTGGACCTGTTCACCGTCCGCCCGCTGAGCACGCCCACCGGCTCCGGCCGCGCCTACCTCGACCTCCTCGACGACGAAGCGGTGCGGCTGTTCCTCGACGCCGTCCCGGGCGAGTACCTGCGCCGGTTCCCGTGGGCGGCGAAGACGGTCCTGCGTGGCTTCGCCGACGACGAGCCCTACCTCGCCTCGGCGCACGGCCCCTTCGACACCGTCCCCTGGTCCCCCACCCTCGACGCCGAGCTGGGCCGGCTCGGGACGTCCGCCGGGATCGCGTTGACCGCGGTGCACGACGACCTCGGCACGGACGGGCTTCGCCTGCGCGGGCTGTTCTGGCGCGCGGTGAGCAACCGGTTCGCCGCCGCCTACTACCGCACCCAGGGCCGGTGGATGGCCGACCACGGCGTCAAGTTCATCTCGAACCCGCTCTGGGACGAATACGGCCCGGGCGAACAACTCCAGAGCTCGGGCAACCTCAACGCGAACAACCAGTGGGCGCAGGTGCCCGGCACCGACCTGATCTTCGACCACTACCAGCGCGGCTACCACCGCACGCTGTCGCGGTTCCCGGCCAGCACCGCGCACCAGCTGGGCCTCGACCGGGTCTACCTCGAGGCCATGGGAGGCACCGGGTGGCCGGTGACGCCGTCGTTCGTCCGCGAGGTCGTCGGCGCGTTCGCCGTGCGCGGGGTCAACCACACGCTGCTGCACGCGCGGTTCAGCGACGAGAACCAGATCGTCTACCCGCCGCCGTTCCAGCCCGCCAACCCGTGGTGGCCGGTGTCCGCGCCGCTCAACGACTGGATCGGCCGGCTCATGGAAGCCTGCCGCGCCCCGGCCGTGGCGCGGACCGCCCTGCTGCAGCCGCAACGGGCCGCGGAGTCCACTCAGGACACCCCGGCGATGGCCGAGCTCGACACGGCGTTCCTGACCGCCGCGCACGCGCTCGAAGACGTCCAGGTGGACTTCGACTTCCTCGACGAGGGTGCGCTCGACGCCGACCCCGCGCTGCTGGCCCACGCCCGGCCGGACGGGCCGAAGCTGCTCGTCGGGCAGCAGGCGTACCGGATCGTCGTGGTGCCGGCGACGCCGGTCCTGTCGCTCGGCGCGGTGCGGACGCTGACCCGGTTCGCCCGCGGTGGCGGCGCCGTGGTCGTCACCGGCACGCCACCGGCTCGCGAAGCCGGCGGCGACGACGCGGGCCTGCGAACCGCGCTGGCCGCGCTGTTCGCGACGCGCTCGGTGGTGCGCGTGGCCGACCCGGGTGCCGCGGCGGCCGCGGCGGTCACGGCCGGCGGTGCGGCGGCCGCGCTCGACCCGCCGCACACCGACATCCGGTTGCTGCGCCTGGAAAACCGGGGCGAGCAGGCCTTCGTCGTGGTGAGCGAACGCGCCGACGCCGTCGACCTGACCGCGACGTTCCCGGCGACCGGCGTCCCCGAGGTGTGGGACCCCGACACCGGCACGGCGACACCGGCGGGCGTCTGGCGGAAGACCGGGGCCACCACCGCGGTGTCGCTGCGGCTGGAGCCTAAAGCCGCGCTGCTGGTGGTCTTCCGGAACGCGCGGGAGCCCTTGCACGCCGTCTCCGCCTCGGCGCCGGTGGAGCGCATCGGCGGGCGTAGCGCGATCGTGCGGGCCACCGGACCAGGGCGGATCACCGTCACCGCGACAGCCGGCCTCCGCGGCTCGACGACCGTCTCCGACTCCCTGGCGCCGGTTCCCCTCGACGGTGACTGGACGTTCCACTTCGACCGCGCGGGCGCACCGACGGTCACGCGCCCGCTCGGTTCGTGGACCGACGTGGAGGCCGCCTACTCCGGATCCGCTTGGTACGAAACGGAGTTCGACGTGCCCGCCGTCCCGGGCCGGCGGTGGACGCTCGATCTCGGCGAGGTCCACGAGGTGGCCGAGGTGGAGGTCAACGGCACGGCCACCGGGTCGCGGCTGTGGGCGCCCTACCGGCTCGACGTCACCGCCGCCCTGCGTCCCGGCCGCAACCGCGTCCGGGTGCGCGTCACGAACACCGGCGCCAACGCGCGCGGCCAGGGGCTCGCGTCCGGTCTGCTCGGGCCGGTGACCCTGCGGCCGTACCGGCTCGTGAACGTCCCGCTGACTTAAACGTTTCATAGCCCGAAGAGCGACTCGGGCTGCGAGTTGAGTGCACGTCTGTACACTCAACTGGCATGGCTGAAGTGGGAATGCGTCCCCCGGCGTCGCCGCTGCGGCGCCGGGCACTGCGCGCGGTGCGCTGGCTCTTCACCCCCCTGCGCCCGGACGACTACCTCGAGCTGATCAACCCCCTGTGGTCGACCCGGGAGCTGCGCGGGCGCGTCGAACGCGTCGAGCCCGAACGGGGTGGCGCGGCCACCGTGCTGATCCGGCCGGGCTTCGACTGGGTCGGGCACCGGCCCGGGCAGTACGTGCGGCTGGGCGTGGTCATCGACGGCGTCCACCACTGGCGCGCGTACTCGCTGACGTCGAGCCCGGACCGCGAGGACGGGCTGATCTCGGTCACCCCCAAGCGGGTCGACGTCGGGGTCGTCTCGCCGTTCCTGGTCGAGCAGGTCCGCCCGGGGGAGGTCGTGCGGCTCGGCGAGGTCGAAGGATCGTTCACCCTGCCGGACCGGCTCGACCGCGGCCTGCTGTTCGTCACCGCCGGCAGCGGCATCACCCCGGTGATGAGCATGCTGCGGCACCTGGCTCCGGGTCCCGGCCTGCGCGACGTCGTCCACGTGCACTCGGCGCGGGAGGCGGACGGGGTGACGTTCGGCGACGAGCTGGCCGCGCTCGAAAAGCAGCACGAGGGTTTCCGCCTCGAACTGCGCATCACGGGCGAGGACGGCCGGCTCACCCCCGCCGACCTGGACACCCTGTGCCCGGACTGGCGTGAGCGGGAGACCTACGCCTGCGGACCCGGCGAGCTCCTGGACGCGCTGCGGGCGCACTGGAAGCGCGACGGCGACACCGGCCGGCTGCACCACGAACGGTTCCAGCCGATCGTCGGCGGCGAAGACGCCGAAGGGGCGGGCGGGACCGTGCGGTTCGCGCACCGCAACCTCGACGCGGACTGCCCGCCCGGCACCCCGATCCTCGTCGCGGGCGAGAACGCGGGCGTCGACATGCCCTTCGGCTGCCGGGTCGGGGTGTGCCACACGTGCGTGCTGCCGATCCGGGAAGGCCGGCTCCGCGACCTGCGCACGAACGCCGTCAGCGAGAAGCGCAACGAGATCGTGCGCACCTGCGTGCACGGCGCCGAAGGCCGGGTCACGGTCGAGCTCTAGGCATCGAACTCCAGGCATCGAACTCCGAACGCGAAAGGAACCCATGACCGCCCCCACGCACCCGTTCGCCCACCTGAGCGCGGACCAGCTCGACGACCTCGCCCGCGAGTTCGACGCCATCCACGACGAGGTGCGCGCCGACCTGGGCGAACGCGACCGCCGCTACATCAAGGGCGTCATCCGGCTGCACCGGCAGATCGCGGTGGCCGGCCGGGCGCTGCTGCTCGGCTCCCGGTCCAAGGTGGCCTGGACGGCGGGCACCGGCTGCCTGGCGGTCGCGAAGATCCTGGAGAACATGGAGATCGGGCACAACGTCCTGCACGGCCAGTGGGACTGGATGAACGACCCGTACATCCATTCGTCCACATGGGACTGGGACACGGCGTCGACCGCGGCGGCGTGGAAGCACTCGCACAACTACATCCACCACACGTACACGAACATCCGCGGCAAGGACAAAGATCTCGGGTACGAGATCATGCGCATCGACCCGCACCAGAAGTGGCACCCGGCGTACCTGGCGCAGCCGCTGTACAACCTGCTGCTGATGGCGTTCTTCGAATGGGGCGTCGCGGTCCACGACCTCGACGTCGAAGCCATCCGCGCCGGCGAGAAGCCGATGAAGGACGTCTGGCACGACCTCAAGGGCATCTCGGGCAAGGCCCGCGACCAGATCCTCAAGGACTACGTCGGCTGGCCGCTGGTGAGCGCGCTCGCCGCGACCGCCGTGGGCCGGCTCGTGCGTCCCGCGCCCCGCTCGCGGACCCGGCGCGGGAAGGGTGCGGTGCGGGACCGGCTCGCCGCGGCCCGCCGGGAAGGCGGCGCCACGTTCGCCGCGACGTTCTGGGCCGACTTCACCGCGAACATCATCCGCAACCTGTGGGCGCACTCGATCATCTTCTGCGGCCACTTCCCCGACCAGACCTACACGTTCGGCCAGGACGAGGTCCGCGACGAAACCCGCGGCGGCTGGTACGTCCGCCAGCTCGTCGGCGCGGCGAACATCACCGGCTCCCCGCTGTTCCACCTGCTGAGCGGCAACCTCGGCTACCAGGTCGAGCACCACCTGTTCCCGGACATGCCCAGCAGCCGCTACTCGGAGATCGCCCCGCGGGTCCGCGACATCTGCCGCCGCTACGGCCTGCCGTACAACACGGGCCCGCTGTCGAAGCAGCTCGGCACGGTGCACCGCACGATCCTGCGGCTGGCCTTCCCCGGCGGCAAGGTCCGTCCGAAGCCGGGCCCGTACCCGGGCGACGAGCTGCGGCGCGCCGCCTGAGGACCGGGCCGCCGCGGAGGTTCGACCATTCGGGCAATCGCTTCATTCTGCTCGTATCAACTCGCGGGACCTCCTACTCTCAGTGGTGTGGACGGCATCGAGAGTCTCCGGCACGCCATCGAGACGATCCCCATTCCCGGCGCCCCGCCGCGGCTGTCGCGGCAGGGTGCGGCCGTCGGGCTGGCGCTGCTGGACACCTCGCTGCGGCTCAACCACGTGCGCCGGCTGACCGAGCGGCTGACCGTCGTCGAACACGGGACCGCGCGGCGCAGCACCGAGGTCGACGTCAGCCTCAAGCTCCTCGACGAAGGCCAGCGCCAGGCGACCGCGCAGCTGCAGGACCTCATCGGGCAGGAACACGGCGAGCGGGCGGCTTCGCGCCCGGCGCGGCAACGGTCCCTGTGGGTGCCGCTGGCCCGGCTGCCGCGCCGCGACGTCTCCCCCATCGACGTCTTCGACAGCGCGGGCCAGAAACTGCCGCGGCTGACCCAGCACGAGGCGTCGCGGCTGGTCGCCGCCGGGCTCTACCGGTTGCTGCGCGGGATCCTCGCCGGCGACGAGAACGCCCAGACCGCCAAGCACGAGCTGAACACCTTCCTGTTCCAGGTACACGAACCGCGCTGGCTCATCCAGCAGGCGCTGCTGACGCTGCTCACCGAGCGGAACCACCCGGAAGAGGAGTTCGCGCTCGCCCCGACCGGCGGCACGGTTCCCGGCTACGGGCGGCAGTGCCGGGAACTGGCGCTGGACATCCTCGAAGGCTGCGCGGACCTGCTGGTCGAGTACGCGTACCTGCTGAACGTCGCCGTCCGCGACTACATGCTGGTGGTGGCGCTGGACGACTCGGTCGAGGAACACCGGCTCAGCTACGAAACCCCACTGCACGTCGACGCCCGTCAGCCGGTCGCGAAGGAGCAGTGGCGGCGGCTGGCCTCCAGCCGCCGCGGCTACGTCGTCAGCTACGAGACCATGATCCCGGCGACGCTGAAGTCCTACCACCTGGTGGCCGGGACCGCGCCGGAGGCCGAGATCTCCCGGATGTACCTCTCCACCGACGCCGACCAGCACCAGGTGGACGGCCTGGCCGAAGACCTGCTCTCGCTGGCCGAACGCCAGGACGCCGCCCCGCTGCAGGAAGCCGACGGCGCCCGGCACAAGATCCTGGAGCTGCAGGCCCAGACCGTGCTGCGCCGGCTGGCCGACCTGGTGCGCCGCCGCAAGTGGGAGGCCGGGCAGTCCGGGGTGGAGCTGTCCCCGCGCAGCCTGCCGGCCTGCCACCGGCTCGCCGCCGCGGCCACGACCGGCGAAGCGGTCCGGACCGACACGAACGAGCTGGACAACTCGCTGCGACGGCACCCGGAGTTCACCTCGGCCAACCTGCGCGAGGCCGCGCGCGAGCTGACCGAGCGGGAGTTCGGGCAGGACCTCGTGCTGGTCAACGGCATCACCGACAACGAGGCGCGGGCGTACTGGCGCCGCTCCGGCGGCCGCGACCCGCGCGGCGACCACGTCCGGGTGCGCGCGACGCTCGTGCTCAAGGACTCCACCAAGTCCGGCCCGCTCAACGTGACGTTCTACGCGCTGGCCGTCGCGACGGTCTCGTTCGTGCTCGGCTGGCTGCTGGTCGGCAGTCCGTGGCCGTACGGCCGGGCCGCGACCGAGGCGCTCGGCCACATCGGCGACGGCCAGTCCGTGATCACCATGTTGCTGCTGCTACCCGGTTTCCTCTACAGCCGGCTGTCGCTGCCACCGCGCCGCACGGTGCTCGGGTACCTCGGCACGCTGCCGCAGGCGCTGGTCCAGCTCAGCATCGCGGCCGTCGCCGCGTTCGCCGCGGCCGTCGCGACCCAGAGCGGCGGGGTCGTCGTGCAGGCCACCCTCACCGTCGCGGTGGGGCTGCCGGTGCTCGCCGCGCTCGTGCTGTTCGGCCAGGCGTCGTGGCGCGAGTCGGCGATCCCGCTGTCGCGCATCGGGGCGCCGCGGTGGGCGGGCTCCGGCGCCTGGGACCGCCGCAAACCACTGGAAGCCGACGTGCGGTTCGACTCGTCCGGGGGGTGGTGACGGATGCGCGGCCAGCGGATCTCCGTGCGGAACGTGGCCGACCTGGCCCGGGCCGGCTTCGAGATCGCCCGGCAGCCGGTGACCAAAGTGGACTTCGAGGTGCACCACGCGATGGCCCGCCACGGCTATCTGCGCGAGCTCGTCTCCGCGGACTCCGAGAGCACGGTCTTCCTGGAGACGCTGTGCTCGGCCACGAACGGCGCCGGCGTCGTGATCGGCACCCGCACCCGCAAGCCGCTGGACGGCACCGAGGTGGTCGAGCGCGTCGACGGCCAGCAGCCGGCCGAACGCCCGCAGCAGAACGCGGGCGGCTGGGTGTTCCGCCAGACGACGTCCCCCAACCCGACGTTCATCTACGAGTCCGCCCAGCGGTTCGAGGGCCTGATCGCGATCGACCCGGCGGCGCGCGAGGTGTGCGAGTGGCACGGCCTGGCCATCCGCGACCTGGTGCGGGAGATCTCCGACGCCGCGTCCTCGCTCATCGACGCGCCGCTGCTCTCGCTGCAGTGCCCGGCCCAGCTGCCGACGGTCGTCAAGACCCGCAACCACGACCTCCGCACCCGCAAGGAGGTCGCGTCGCCGTGCGCGTCGCTGGCGATCCGGTTCGCGATCGCGCTGCGGGACGCGTCCGCGGCCGCGCGGTTCGAGCTGGCCGACCGGTTCCGGGAGCTGTGCGAGAAGCACGGCTACAGCTTCTGGCTGGCCGACACGCGGCCGGGGCACCGGCAGGGCAACTGGTTCGAGGTCTACCACGCCGACGGCGAGTTCTCCCCGCTGTACCGCGGTGACCTGCGGTCACGCCAGCGGATCGGCGCGGTCCTGCCGGTGACGTTCGTCGGGCCGGCGCGGGTCGGCTCGACGAACGCGATCGCCTCCTTCCTGCAGCGCTACCCCCAGGTGGGGGTGGTCGGCTGCGCGGCGACGACGCTGTCGGACGTCGCGTTCGTCCACCTGCAGCTGGCGATCCACGGCGTGGCCGCGGACCGGCTGAACCGCATCCTCGGCAAGCTGCTCGGCGAGTCCACGACCCCGGCCCGGCCGCAGAAGCTGCTGCGCGAGCTGTTCAAGCGCCTCGGCCTGCCGCCCGACCCCGACGGCCCGGGCCCGGCGGCCAAGGACCCGACCGGCGACTACCAGACGTTCACCGGTCCCGCGTTCGTCAACCGCCCATACCAGATGCCCGACTGCATGGCGGTGTGGGTGTCGTGGGAGATCGCCCGCCAGCACCGGGGGCTGGCCGCCCCGCTGGACTGCCTCTACCGCGCGCTGGCCCAGGTGGCGCCCTCGGTGTCCCCGGGCACCACGGGCTCGGCGGGCGACCTCGCCACCGTCGAGTACCTGATCTGCCGCGCGACCGAGCAGTCCGTGGTGCGGGGCAAGGCGAAGCTGGCGGTGCCGAAGTCGGTCCTGCGCCAGTTCTCCTCGGGCGGCGCCGAGCTGCCCGCGTCCAAGCTGTGCGCGGCGCTGGAGGAGGCGTGGAAGGCCCACGTGGACCAGTCCGGTGTGGACGGGGTGAGCGAGCTGACCGTGGCCTGGCGCGAGTCCTGGCTGGGCCACTGGACGTATTCCTAGCCGAAGAACGCGCTTAGCTCCCGCGCCACGACGAGCGGCGCGCCGTCGTTCTCCGGCCCCGAATGGCCGAGTCCCGGCAACGTACGGCTTTGCGCGTGCGGGAGTACCTCGGCGAGTTTCCGCAGGGCTCGGCCCAGGTAGTCCGCGCTCTTGGTGCCGCCGAGGAGCAACACCCGTGTCTCGAGCTTCGCGTAGTCCATGACCGTGTCGGCCACCTCGTCGATCAGCTCGATGTCGTAGTGCAGCGTCGGGATGAGCGCGGCGATCGGTGACCCGCTGCCCTGCAGCCGCGCGCCGACCGACAGGGCGGGCACCAGGGCGAAGCGGGGAACCCGGCTGAACAGCGACGGTTCCGTGGCGAGCCCCTTCATGCCCGTGACCAGTGCGGCCGACGTCTTGCCGTCGGCGATCTCCCGGTCGAAGCGCGCCAGCCAGCCCGTCGGCACCGACCCGTCGATCGACAGCGGCGGCTCGTACAGCGCGATCCGGTCCAGGGCCGGCGTGACCAAGGCCGTGCGCAGGGCGACCAGCGCACCCGAGCTCAGACCGAAGACTCGCGACGCCCCGGTCGCGGTGAGGAGCGCTCGCAGGTCTTCGACCTCCCGCTCGACACGGGAGCCGGCGCCGTGTGGACCGCTCAGCCCGCGGCCGCGCCGGTCGGGCACGTGGACGGTGAACTCCCCCGCCAGCGCGTCGGCCAGCTTCGAGAAGTCCGGCGACGCCAGCATTCCGCCGTGGAGGAGGATCACCGCGGGACCGTCGCCGAGGGTGCGGTAGCCGATCGTGGTGCCGTCGGCCGAAACGACTTGGTCGTTCATCGCGCCTCCCCCGCGACCGGGACGAACCTGCGCAGGGCCTGCTTGCCGGCCTCCACCGCCGCGTTCCCGCGGGCCAGCAGGTCGTGCTGGTAGTCCCGAAGAGCTTCGTGCAGGTTCCCTCCCCCGGCCAGCAGTGCGCTCAGCTGCAGGGCATCCTGCATCGCGGTCATGGCGCCGTTGCCGCCGCTGGCCAGCGTCTGGTGCGCGGCATCGCCCAGCAGCGTCACGCGGCTCACCGGCCAGGGCGGCATCGGCCGGTCGAAGACCTTCGAGCGGCCGACGCTGCTCAGGTCGGCGCTCTTGATCAGGTCGAGGAGGTCGGGGTGCCAGCCGTCGATCAGCTCCAGTACCAGTTCGCGGGCGTCCTCCCCGGTCGGCGGGGTGGCCGGCGGGACGAGCAGGACCCACCGCACATAGCTTTCCCGGTGCGGCATGGGCAGCCCGGGAACGAGTTCGGCGGCCGCCGCGGAGGGCTCGCGATCGAACTCCATCCGGCCCAGCATCAACGTGATCTCAGGTCCCTTGACCATCGTGCCGCGGCCGGGGACGAGCCGGCGGAAGCGCTCGGTGATGGGCGTGCGTCCCATCGCTCCGCAGAGGTCGGCGTCGACGAGCCCGACCTCGGGCACCAGCCGGCGGCGCACCGCGGAGCTGCCGCCGTCGGCGCCGACCAGGACGTCACCCGTGGCGCTGGTCCCGTCGGAGAAGAAGGCGGTGACGGTGTCGGCGTCGGTGAAGCTCTTGAGCCGTTTCTTGAAGGTGACGCGGTCGCCCAGCTCGCCGAGCAGGATCTGCCGCAGCACCTGCCGGTCGAACGCTCTCGACGTCTCCGGGCCGGGCAGGTCGCTGCCGAGCAACGTGAGCTGCTCGTCGAAGAGCAGCCCCGGCCCGGTCAGGCTGCCGCTGGCGGCCTCGGCGAGCGCGTAGAGCCGCGGCGGCAAGCTCGCGCGCAGGGCGTCCATCGCCGGCGGCGCCAGGGCGATCCGGTAGCCCTGGGTGCGTTCGCCGGTCCCGTCGTCGGCCTCGAACACGCGGACGTCGAGGCCCGCGCGGACCAGGGCGTGCGCGAGGGTCAGCCCGCCCAGCCCGGCGCCGATCACCAGAACTCTTGTCATCATGATCCCCCATCTCCAGGTGAACAACGTTCACGTGTACATTGTTCACGTAGCCGGGGCGGTACTGTCAAGCCCGGATTTTGGAGGACTTTCGTGGGGCAGCGACGCACCGAGGTACTGCAGGCGGCCATCGAGCTGCTCGACGAGGCCGGCCTGGACGCCCTCACGATGCGGCTCCTGGCGAGCCGGCTCGGGGTGCGCGCGAGTGCCCTGTACCGGCACTACCCGAGCAAGCAGGCCCTGCTCGACGCGATGGTCGCGCACCTGGTGAGCTCCGGCGCCACGCCACCCGGAGGGTCCTGGGAGGAGGCGTTGCGCGGCGCGGCATCGGGCCTGCGCGAGGTGATGCTGGCCCACCGCGACGGCGCCCGGCTGATCTCGGGCTTCCACCACCCGGGCGACGAGGCGATCGCGGCGTTCTCGTACCTGATCGGCGCGTTGGCCGGCGCGGGTGTGCCGGTCGGGACGGCGACGGTCGCGGTGGACACCGTTCTGGCCTACGCCAACGGTTTCACGATCGAGGAGCAGGCACGGAAGACCGGGTGGCCGCGGGAGGAGCGGGACCGGGCGTTCGAGTGCGGGCTCGAGCTGATCATGGCCGGTATCCGGGGTTCCCTGCCGTCGTGACCCCGGTCGACGACGAAGGGCGCCTTCCTCTCGACATCCGAGAGGAAGGCGCCCGGCCGAGCAGCTCCTGGTGCTAGAGCGCCTTCTTCACATCTCGGCCGCGGTCGGCGGCAGCGGAGCCGCCGATGTCGGACTCGATCGCCGCCGTCACGACGCGGTTGCGGTCCCCGCTCGACAGCACTCCGTTGCCGACCAGTTCCTGCGTCACCGCCTTCACGTGCTTGACGAACCGGTCGTGCGACGCGTACTCCGCGTCCGCGTCGATGACGTCGTTGAGCGTGCAGCCGTTGCCGATGTCGATGTTCTCCACCTGGCTGTCGACCTCGCCGATCACCACCGTCTCGCGGAGGTCCGAGTCCGGGCAGGCGTCCGGTGGCGGCGGGGTCGCGACCACCGTGAAGGTGCCGGACACCTCCGGCGCGACGTTGCCGGCGACGTCCGTGGCCCGGGAACGCACCGTGTGCGTACCGAGTGCGGTCACCACCACCGGGGCGGTGTACCGGGTCCACGCTCCACTGTCCAGTTTGTACTCGACCGAGTCCACACCGGACTCGGCGTCGCTGGCGGTCACCGTCACCGTCGCCCGGCCGATGTACGACCAGTCGCCGCCCTGGTTGCCGCCCACCATCATCGTCAGCACCGGTGCCGTCGTGTCGCCGCCGGCCACCACCGTGAACGACACGCTCCCCGCGGCGGACGAGTTCCCCGCGACGTCACGAGCGCGGTAGCCCACCGTGTGCGCGCCGGGGGCGGTAACCGCCACCGGGGCCGTGTAAGCGGTCCACGCGCCGCCGTCCACCTGGTACTCGACCGCGGCGACCCCGGACCCGGTGTCCGACGCCACGACCGTGACGGTCGCCTTGCCGACGTAGCTGCCGGCGTCGTCCTTCGTGCCGGCCACCGAAGCCGTGACGATCGGCGGGGTCGTGTCGCTCTTCACCACGGTGAAGTGGGACATGCCCTCCGGTGACGTGTTCCCGGCGGCGTCGGTCGCCCGGAAGTGGACCATGTGCTCGCCCGCCCCGGTCACCGCGACCGGTGCGGTGTAGGCGGTCCACGCCCCGCCGTCCAGCTGGTACTCGACCGAAGCCACCGTCGAGTCGGCGTCGGTCGCGGTCAGCTTGACCGTGGCGACGTCGACGTAGCTGCCCGAGGAGTCCTGCGTACCGCTGATCGCCGCGGTCACCGTGGGCGGGGTCGTGTCCCCCTGCCCTTCGACGATCGTGAAGTGCTCCATGCCCTCTTCGGACGCGTTCCCGGCGACGTCGGTGGCACGGTAATGGAGCATGTGCATGCCCACGGCGGACACCACGACCGGCGCCGCGTAGGGGGTCCAGGTCCCGCCGTCGAGCTGGTACTCGACCGAGGCCACGCCGGAGCCCGCGTCCGTCGCGGACAGGGAAACCGTGGCCGACTCGATGTAGTTGCCGGACGGATCCTTGTCCCCCGCCACCGCGGCCGTCACGGTCGGCGGGGTCGTGTCGCCGGTACCGTCGGACACGACGAACTCGCCGACCATCGTCGTGTGGCCGGGGATCGTGCAGAAGTAGCGGTACTTGCCGGGGGTGAGCGTCACGACCGCCTCGTGCCGGCCGTTCTGCGGGTCGAACGGGTTGGCCAGGACGTTCAGCGAGACGTCGTGGTTGTAGCCCGGCGTCGACGTGTCGAACGTCAGGGTGTGCGACATCCCCGTCGTGTTGCCGGTGGCTTCGCTGTTCTCGAAGACGATCGTGGTTTCGCCGGGCAGCGCCCCGGTGGGCGCGGACGCGTATTCGGTGGTGCTGTTGTTCGCGGTCCAGGTCAGCGTCTGGACCGGCGCCGCCACCGCGGGCGTGGCCAGCCCGGACAAGGCCAGCAACCCGGCCAGCAGCACTGTGATCAAGCGTGGAGGGGACATCGCCGGAGGAACCTTCCTGTGAGGGATGGGGGCCGGGCGCGTGCCCGGCCCCCATCGCGCTACAGCTGCCGCACCCGGATATTGCGGAACTCGATCAGGTCGTTGTCACTGTGGTTCTGCAGCCCGATGAACCCGCTGACGAACTGCCGCAGGTCGGTCGGCGGGTCCCCGGCGCGCGAGGACTGCTGACCCGGCGTGTTGTCGAACTCGTTGATCACCACGCCGTTGCGGATCATCGTGTAGTGCTGCCCGACGACCTTGATCTCATACTCGTTCCACGTGCCCTTCGGCCGGGCACCCGCCTGGTCGAGCGGGCGCGGGTCGAAGTTGTAGACCGACCCGGTCTTCTGCGGTTCGCCGGAGTCGCCGTCGTAGATCTGGATCTCGTGACCGCAGTAGATCGCGACCCACGCCTGCGAGTCCCGCGCCGACCCGACCGTGCCGCAGCTGCCCGGCGGCCGCTGGGCCAGGGGTGTCCGCGGATCCGGGAACCGGACGAAGACGCCGCTGTTGGCCCGGTTCGGGTCCGGGGCGATGTCCTTGAACTGCACCTTCACCGAGAAGTCGGTGAACTGCCGCTGGGCGTACCAGAGCATGCCCAGCCCGCCGGCCGACCGGATCGACCCGTCGGGTTGGAGGGTGAACTGCCCGGAAGGCGCCTGTTCCCAGCCGCGCAGCGACGCCGCCGTGCCGTCGAAGATCGCGTCGTAGCCGGTGGTGCCCGGCTTCCCGATCGGCGACGCCTCGGCCGCGGCGTTCAGCTCGGCCGACTCGTCGTCGTTGATGACGCCGATGTCCGTGAGCGTCTCGGTGGCCTGTTCGACGTGGTTGGCGAAGGCCGCGTGCGTGCTCCACGTGCTTTCGTCGTCGATGAAGTCGTCCACCGAGCACCCGCCGCCCGCGTTGCGGTTCGGCACCTTGGTGATCTGGTCGCCGAGGGTCACCACCGGACTCGGATCGGCCACGACGCACCCGACGTTCACCGCGGTCCGCGTGGTCACCGCCTCGCCGTTCGCGTAGGTCACGGTCAGCTTGGCGGTGAAGATCCCGGTCCGCGGGTAGGTGTGCCGCGGGTCGGCCTGGGTGGACACCGAGCCGTCGCCGAACTCCCAGCGGTAGGAGACGCCGCCGGACTTCGACCCGGTGAACGCCGCCGTCAGCGCCTTGTTCTGCACCAGCACCGACGACGCCGCCGGCGCGGGAGTCGGCGCGCCGCCGGTGTAGCTGATCTTCAGCAGCTTCTGGTTCTGGTCCAGGGAGAAGAACCCGTTGCCGTAGTCGAGCACGTACAGCGCGCCGTCCGGCCCGAACTTGGCGTCCATCCAGCTCTGCACCTTGGTGTCCCCCGCGCCGCCGGGGATGATCTGCCGGAACGTCTCGGCGAACACCGGCGGCTGGTGCGTCGGCACGCCCGCCGGGTCGACGGTCACCGCGACGCGGTTCTGCGAGTTGGACTCGTCGCCGATGAACCACTTGTTGTCCCAGTACGCCGGCCACGCGACGCCGCTGTTCGTGTTGACCAGCGAACGGTGGTACGTCGGCCCGGACATGATCGCCTGGCCGCCGCCCCGCAGGTACGGCTGGGTGTAGGTGGCGTCCGCCGCGTTGTACGTCGGAATGGACGAGCCCGGCCGCTTCGGGAAGACCGGGCCGCCGCCGTCGGGCGAGTACCAGATCATGTTGTCCTTGATCGGCGGCAGGTTCACCAGACCGGTGTTGCGCGGCGAGGTGTTGACCGGGTTGTCGCAGTCGTACCAGCCGGTCAGCTCCGCGGCGTTCGTGCTGCTGCGGTCGCGGTAGGGCTGCCGGTTGCCCATGCAGTACGGCCAGCCGTGGTTGCCCGCCTCGGTGATGATCGTCGCCGTCTCGTACTTCGCCGGGCCGAGCTCCGGGCTCGGCGACGAGGCGTCGGGGCCGACCCAGCCCGCGGTCATCCAGTTGTGCACGGGGTCGATCTGCAGCCGCGAGATGTTGCGGACGCCCATCACGTAGATCTCCGGGCGCGTCTTGTCCGCGGGCCCGTTCGGGAAGAGGTTGCCCTGCGGGATCGTGTACGTCCCGTTCGCCTCCGGGTGGATGCGCAGGATCTTGCCGCCGAGGTCGTTCGTGTTGCCCGCCGTGCGGCGCGCGTCCTGGAACGAGAGGCCCTTGTAGTCGAGCGTCCAGTTGTTGCCCGAGTACCCGTTCGAGCCGCCCGAGGAGTTGTTGTCCCCGGAGCCGACGTAGAGGTTGCCGTCCTTGTCGAACGCCATGCCGCCACCGGCGTGGCAGCAGCTGTGGATCTGCACGTCCCAGGACAGCAGGTCCTTGCGCGTGGCCTGGTCGAGCGTCTGCGCGGTGGCGTTGTAGGTGAACCGCGAGATCGTGCGCTTGCCGATCCGCTTGTCGCGGTCGATGGACGCGTGCGGCATCCAGTAGGCGTACATGAAGCCGTTCTCGGTGAACTTCGGGTCGAGCGTCAGGCCGAGCAGGCCCTCTTCGTTCTTGACGAGCTCGTCACCGCTGCCGCGGTTGCCCATCACCGGCAGGGTCGTGAGCAGCTTGACCTTCTTGGTGGCCGGGTCCCACTGGTGGACCGTGCCGCAGCCGAGGCCGACGTTCGGGTCGTCCCAGCTGACGATCGGCCCGGTCGGGCAGGCCGCCTTGCCGATGTAGAACACCTTGCCGTCCGGGGCGATGGTGAGCCCGTGCGGCTCGCCGATCTGGTCGAGCTGCCCGGCCGCGTTCTTGCCGGTCAGCCGCTCGATCTTGTAGTTCGCGGCGATGCCGGCCTGGCAGTCGCCGCGGACCATGCCGGTCGTCCAGCGCAGCGCGCCGAGCAGGTGCTTGCGGAACTGGTCTTCGCCGTAGGAGGCGTCGGTGCGGCCCATGCCGGTGTAGAAGGAGCGGCCGCCGTCGTAGTCACGGCACCACGAGATCGGGTGGAACGCGCCGTTGGCGCCGACGCCCGGGTTGTAGCCCTTCTCCTCGACCTGCGCGACGGTGTGGACGGTGCCCACCGGGTTCGACTCCCAGTTGAGCCACCGGTCGGTCCGCGTCCAGTTCTGCGGCAGCCCGGCGGTGGCCGGGTGCTGGGCGTCGAGGACGTCGACGACGGCCTGCTGCGGTGCCGGTTCGGGCGGCGGCGGGGTGGTCGAGGTGTCCTTGAACAGCTTGAGGTCGGCGAGCTGGATCAGCGGCTCACCCGAGTTCGCGGTGATGTTCAGCCGGTAGTTCGGGTACACCGTCGTGTTGGCGAAGGTGAACGTCCGGGTCTGGAACCGGTCGGTGAACACCTCGTTCGTGCGCGTGTCCAGGTCGGTCCAGGTGGCGCCGTCCGCCGAACCCTGGAGGGTCCAGTTCTTCGGGTCGCGGCCGGGGAAGTCGTTCGCCGAGACCAGCGAGTAGCTGCTGACCGCGACCGGGGTGGCCATCTTGTAGGCCGCCCAGCCGGTCGTCGCGAACGTCAGCCACTTGGTGTTCTCGTTGTTGTCGGCCAGTTTCTCCTTGGTCTCGTTCGGCGGGTTCTCCGCGCTCGCGGTCACCGACGCCACCGCTTCGGGCGTCGGGCGCGCGCCGACCGGGCGTGCGCCGATCAAGCCGGTGAACCACTGGGACGAGTCCTGTGCGCGAGCCGCGTCGGAGATGCCGAGGAACCCGCCGCCGGCCTTCATGTAGGCCTGCAGCGCGGCTTCCTGCTCACGCGCGAGCGTCACACCCTGCGCGGACAGGAACACCACGCCGCGGTACCGGGCGAGGTTCGCCGTGCTGAACACGGCGGGGTCGGACGACGCCGTCACCGTGATGCCGTTGTCCGACCCGAGCCGCGCGATCGCGTCCGCCGCGCGCAGCACCGGGTCCTTCTGGTCGCCGGCCGCGCCGTGGAAGACCAGCACGTTCACCGGGACGTTCACCGCCGGGGCCGCCTGGGCCACCGGCATCGTGATCAGCGGGGCCCCGGCCGCGAGGACCGCCCCGATGGCGAGCACGAGCGCCCCGCGCCTGCCGAACCATCGTCGTTTCATGGCTCCCCTCCTAAGAATGCGTGTGGGCGTCGGGATTCGTCTCGTGCCCGGAATGGCCGTGCATCTTGAAGCGGTCGATCGCGTCCTGCGCCCCGGCCGGCAGCCCGCCGTCGGGGTCGCGGACCAGGAAGAGGCCCACCATGCCGCCGTCGGAGTGGGTCTGGACGTGGCAGTGGTACATCCACACCCCCGGCCCGACCCCCTCGCCGGCGATCACCTGGAAGCCGAACGAGCTGCCCGGGTCGAGGTTCTTGTTGTCGACGATCTGGGCGTTGTCGGTGGCACTGCTCAGCATCCCGGTGCGGGTGTCGGCCCAGCGGTGCCCGTGCAGGTGGAACGTGTGCGGCAGGCTGCCGTACCCGACGCAGATCCATTCGACGCGCTCGCCGAGCCGCGCCTCGAACATCGGGGTGTCGGGCGCCATCTCGTGGTTGATCATCATCTCGTTGAACACGACGGTGTACTGCTTGCTGGGCAGCAGATCGCCGCGCTTGCGCACGATCAGCCCGCCGTAGAGCCCGCGGGCGAGGCCGCCGGTGCCGTGGTCGGTGCCCATCGCGTGGTCGTGGTAGTGCCAGTAGCCGGCGCTGCCGGGCATCCAGAACCCGCCGCTCGCCTCGTACCGGGTCCGCGTCTTCCAGGTGTAGGTCCGCGTCTCGTGCGGGTTGTTGAACGACGCGTTGAGCGGGGCGCCGTCGGACTCGGTGTCGTAGATGACTCCGTGCGGGTGGATCGACAGCCGCTGGTCGGTCGTGTTGACCAGTTCGATCTCGAGGGTGTCGGCCTCGTAGATCTCCAGCAGCGGTCCGGGGATCGTCGCTTTGCCCGGCTCCAGGCCGTAGCCGTAGAGGCCGCCGGGAAGCGCTTCCGCGTAGATCGTGATCCTGCGGGTCAGACCCGCCGCCGACGCCGAATCGGCGCCGACGCCGATGGCGGGCACGAGCACCCCCGCGGCGGTTCCGGCCAGCATCGACCGACGTGACACTCGCATGTGCTTTCCCCCGGGGGTCAGAACCGAACGGTGCGGAGGTACTCGAAGCCGACCTTGGCGGTGCCCAACGGGTCGGCCGGCTGGTCGTGCTCGACGATGTACTCGCCGATGTTGTGGCAGGACGCGGCGAAGATGCGCGGGAAGTTGATGACCCCCGCGCCCGGGTCGACCATCTGGCCGTCCGCGGTCCGGTCCTTCACGTGGTACTGCGTCACGCGCGGGTAGTTGCGCCGGAACAGCTCGACCGGGTCCGCGCCGCCGTTGACCGCCCAGAAGAGGTCGATCTCCAGGTGGACGTCCCGCTTGTTCGTCTTCGCGGTGAGCACGTCGTACGGGAGGACGCCGTCGATCGGGTGGAACTCGTGGTCGTGGTTGTGGTAGCCGAGCGCGAGCCCGGCCTTCTTGAAGGCGACCGCGGCGGTGTTCATCCGGCCCGCGAAGGCCTCCCACTCGGCGATGGTGCCGAAGTTCGCGTACGGCACCACGACGGAGCGGTTGCCGAGGACCTTCGCGTCGGCGATGACCTGGTTCAGGTCGCCGTCGATGCCGACGTGCGTCGAGGTGGCCTTGATGTGGTTGCGGTCGAGGATGGCGCGGAACTCGGTGGCGCTGCGGCCGTACGTCCCGGCCAGCTCGACCTTGCGGTACCCGATGTCGGCCAGCGCGGAGAGCGTGCCTTCGGGGTCGTTCTGCAGCAGGGAACGCAGGGAGTAGAGCTGGATGCTGATCTTGTCGACCGGGACCCGCTGCCGGGCCGAAGAGGCGCTCGCGGAGCCGGGGAGGGCCACCGCCGCCGCCCCCACCGTGAGCGCCGCTGTCGCCACGTTCAGGAACGTCCTTCGGGAGTGCTGTTCTGGCAAGTCACCGCACATGGAACTCCCTCATCTCTGGTTGCTGAAAGCCGCGTCGAAAGCCGCCGACGGCTGGTCGAACAGGTGCTCGCGCAGGTACTTCACCGCCTCCGCCGCGCCGCGGAGGCGGTCCATCCCGGCGTCTTCCCACTCCACCGAGACGGGACCGGCGTAGCCGATCGAGTTCAGCGCCCGGAAGCAGTCCTCCCACGGGACGTCGCCGTGGCCGACGGACACGAAGTCCCAGCCCCGGCGCGGATCGGCCCAGGCCAGGTGCGAGCCGAGCCGTCCGTTGCGGCCGTCGAGGCGCTTGCGGGTGTCCTTGCAGTCGACGTGGTAGATCCGGTCGGCGAAGTCGAGGATGAACCCGACCGGGTCGAGGTCCTGCCACACGAAGTGCGACGGGTCCCAGTTCAGCCCGAACGCGGGCCGGCTGCCGACGGCGTCCAGCGCGCGCCGGGTCGTCCAGTAGTCGTACGCGATCTCCGACGGGTGCACCTCGTGCGCGAACCGGACGCCCACCTCGTCGAAGACGTCGAGGATCGGGTTCCAGCGGCGGGCGAAGTCCGCGTAACCGTCATCGATGACATCGCGCCCGACCGGCGGGAACATCGCCACGTACTTCCAGATCTTCGACCCGGTGAAGCCGATGACCGTGTCCACGCCGAGCTTCGCCGCCGCCCGCGCGGTGTCGGCCATCTCGGCCGCGGCCCGCTGCCGGACGCCTTCGGGTTCACCGTCGCCCCACACCCGCTGCGGGAGAATGGCTTGGTGGCGGTCGTCGATCGGGTCGTCGCAGACGGCTTGGCCGACGAGGTGGTTCGAAATCGCCCACACCTTGAGGCCGTGCTCGGCGAGCAGCGCCAGCCGCCCCGGCACGTAGTCCTCTTCGGACAGTGCGCGGTCGACTTCGAAGTGGTCGCCGGAGCAGGCGATCTCGAGCCCGTCGTACCCCCATTCCGCCGCGAGCTTGCAGACTTCGGTGAACGGCAGGTCCGCCCACTGGCCGGTGAACAGCGTGACCGGACGGCTCATTTCGTTCCCTCCACCGCGGTCCACTTCGCTTCTCCGGCAGCGCTTTCCTCGACCGCGGCCAGCACGCGCTGGACGCGCAGGCCGTCGTCGAAGCCCGGCGCCGGATCGGTGCCCGCGCCGATGGCTTCCAGGAGGTCGGCGACCTCGTTGGTGAACGTGTGCTCGTAGCCGAGCAGGTGACCCGGCGGCCACCACACCCCGACGTACGGGTGGTCCGGTTCGGTGACGAGGATGCGCCGGAACCCGGCTTCGGTGCCGGTCCCCTCGTACCACTGGAGCTCGTTCATCGACTCGAAGTCGAACGCGAGGCTCGCCTTCGACCCGTTGACCTCGAGCCGCATCGCGTTCTTGCGGCCCAGCGCGAACCGGGTCGCCTCGAAGCTCGCCACGGCTCCCCCGGAAAGCCGTGCCAAGAACAACGCGGTGTCGTCGACCGTCACGTCGTCCGTCCCGCCGTTTTCGCCCGGCCGCTGCTTCACGAAGGTGTTCGTCAGCGCCGAGACGCCGGTGACCACCTCGCCGGTGACGAACTGCGCGGCGTCGACGATGTGCGCGCCGAGGTCGCCCAGCGCGCCCGAGCCGGCGGTCTCCTTCCGCAGCCGCCAGGTCATCGGCGACCGCGGATCGGAGAGCCAGTCCTGCAGGTAGACCGACCGCACGTGCCGGATCTCGCCGAGCGCCCCGCCTTCGACCAGCTTCCTGGCGTGCGCGAGGGCGGGCACCCGGCGGTAGTTGAACGCGACCATGGCCCGTACCCCGCGGTCACGGGCCCGCCGCGCGGCCTCGGCCATCGCTTCGGCCTCCGCGACCGAGTTGGCCAGGGGCTTTTCGCACAGCACGTGCTTCCCGGCCTCCAGCGCGGCGATCGCGATCTCGGCGTGGGTGTCGCCCGGCGTGCAGATGTCGACCAGGTCGACGTCGTCGCGGGCGATCAGCTTCCGCCAGTCGGTCTCGACGGCTTCCCAGCCGAACCGCTGCGCCGCCGCCGTGGCCCGGGTCTCGTCGCGGCCGGCGAGCACGGCGAGCCTCGGGACCAGCGGTGGGTCGAAGAACCGGTGGACGCTGCGCCACGCGTGGGAGTGCACCGCACCCATGAACGCGTGGCCCACCATGCCGATCCCGATCGTTGCCCGTGCCGCGGACATACCCCTCCTCTGGTTTCGTTGGTATGGACCGATCAGGAGTCGAAGCCGACGTCCAGGTACTGGTCGACGTTCTCCTTGGTGACGACCGCGGAGTACGTCGTGATCTCGGCCGGGATGTCGTGCTCGGCGAGGTCGCCGATGCCCTTCTTCTGCCCGAGCAGGCGCGCGAGCGCGATCGCCGTCGAAGCCATCGACGGGCTGTAGAGCACGGTCGCCTTGATCGGCGAGCTGTCGGCCTTGATCAGGTTCATCATGTTCTTCGAGCCGGCGCCGCCGACCATGAGGAACTCCTTGCGGCCCGCGGTGTCTATGGCCGCGTTGACGCCGATGCCCTGGTCGTCGTCGTGGTTCCACAGGGCGTCCAGCTTGGGCGCGCCCTGGAGCAGGTTCGCCGTCTGCTGCTCACCGGACTCCGAGGTGAACTGCGCCGAGACCCGCGGGCCGACCTTGAACCCGGCGCGCCCGAGCGCGTCCGAGAAGCCCTTGCTGCGTTCCTGGGTCAGCGGCAGCGAGTCGATCCCGGCGACCTCGCCGATGATCGGGTTCGCGACGTTCTTGGCCTTCAGCTGCTGCGCGATGTAGTTGCCGGCGTTGACGCCCATCCGGTAGTTGTCGCCGCCGATCCAGGTTCGGTACGCGAGCGGCGTGTCGAAGACGCGGTCCAGGTTGATCACCGGGATGCCCGCGTCCATCGCCTGCTGCCCGACCGAGGTGAGTGCCTTGCCGTCGAAGGGCAGGATGACGAGCACGTCGACCTTGGCGTTGATCAGCGTCTCCACCTGGGAGATCTGCTGGTTGACGTCGTTGGTGCCCTCGGTGGCGTTGAACTTCACCTCGGTGAACTTCTGCGCCTGGGCCTTGGCGTTCTTGGTGATCGCCGCGATCCAGCCGTGGTCGGCGGCCGGCGCGGAGAAGCCGATCGTGACCGGCTTCCCGGGCTGGGCGTTGTCCCCCGCGTTGGCGACCGGAGCGTTGGACTCCGACGCCGCCGGTGTGTTCGACGTGCAGCCGGCCAGCAGCGCGCCGGCGCCGACGGCGGCCCCGCCCAGCAGGAATCCCCGGCGGCCGAGGAAGGGTTGTTCGGCCATGATGACCTCCATCGGTGGTGACTACTACGACCCGGTCCTGGCTTTCCTGGCCCGGAACTGCAAGAGCACGGCGAGCACGATGATCACGCCCTTGGCGATGTTCTGGATGTCGGTGTCCAGGTTGTTGAGCGTGAAGAGGTTGGACAGCACCGTGAAGATCAGCACGCCGATCAGGGTGCCGATCAACGAGCCGCGGCCGCCGGTGAGCAGGGTGCCGCCGATGACGACGGCCGCGATCGCGTCGAGCTCGTAGAACATGCCGTTGGTGGACGCGCCCGCCGTCGTCCGCGCGACGACCATCAGCGCGGCGATCCCGCAGCACAGCCCGGCCACGCCGTAGACGAGCGCGAGGTGGCGCTTGACGTTGATGCCGGCCAGGCGGGACGCCTCGATGTTGCCGCCGACCGCGAAAGTCCGGCGGCCGAAAGTGGTGCGGTTGAGCACGACCCAGCCGACCGCGAACACCAGCGCGAAGATCCAGATCAACGCCGGGATGCCGAGGAAGGCGCCGCGGAAGAACGCGAGGAAGTCCAGGTCGCCGACCACCTGCGTGCGGCGGCCGCTGAGCCGTTCGGCGAGCCCGCGGGCCGAGACGTACATCGCGAGCGTCGCGATGAACGGCACGACCTTGCCGTAGGAGACGAGCACGCCGTTGACCAGCCCGCAGCCGAGGCCGACCGCGAGTCCACAGAGGACCATGACCCACGGCCCGTAGGACTGGGTGGCCAGCGTCGTCAGCCAGACGCTCGACAGCGCGACGATCGAGCCGACGGACAGGTCGATGCCACCGCTGATGATCACGAACGTCATCCCGACGCTGACCACGCCGATGGCCGCGGCCAGCCGCAGGATCGTCGAGATGTTGCTTTCGGTGAAGAACAGCTCCGGCCGGGTGAACTGCCCGACCAGGCACAGCACGACGAGCACCCCGGCCAGGCCGAGCAGCCGCGGGTCGGCCCGGAAGGCGAACCGCCTCCGTTCGACGGGAAGCGCTTCCTGTGGCGGTGCTTGGGTTTCGGTCATGCCGCGCTCCCCTCCAGAATCACGTCGAGCACTTCGGCCTCGGTCAGGCCGGCGGACGGCCGGTCGGCGAGGACGCGGCCCTCGCGCAGCACCAGCACCCGGTCGGACAGGCCGAGCACCTCGGGGATCTCGCTGGACACCAGCACGATCGCCACGCCGGTCGCGGCCAGCTCGTCGATCAGGCGGTACAGCTCGGCCCGGGCGCCGACGTCGACGCCGCGTGTGGGCTCGTCGAGCAGCAGGACCTTGCAGCCGCGGACCAGCCAGCGCGCGAGCACCGCCTTCTGCTGGTTGCCGCCCGAGAGCGTCCGGACGATCCGCCGCGGGTCGGCGGGCCGCAGGTCGAGGCGCCGCAGGCTCGCGCCGGAGTCGTCCAGCTCCTTCGCGCGCTCGGTGAACCCGAGCTTCGAGTAGCGGCCGAGACTGGCGAGCGTCACGTTGTGCGCCACCGAAAGGTCGAGCAGGAGGCCCTGGCTCTTGCGCTCCTCCGGGGCCAGCCCGATGCCCGCCCGGACGGCGGCCCGGACGTTGCCGGAGCTCAGCGGTTTCCCCTGCACCGCCACGGTTCCGCGGTCGGCCTTGCGGGCACCGAAGATCGTCTCCAGCAGTTCGCTGCGGCCGGACCCGACCAGCCCGGCGATGCCGACGACCTCGCCGGCGTGGACGGTGAAGCTCACGTCCTCGAACTCGCCGGCCCGGGAGAGCCCGTCGACCGTGAGTGCTTCCTTGGTGCGGTCGGCGTGGCCGTCGTGGCGCGGCCCGAAGACGGTCTCGACCTTGCGCCCGGCCATCAACGCGACCAGGTCCGCGGTCGGCGTCGCGGCGGCGTCGAGGCCGGTGCCGACGGTCCGGCCGTCCTTGAGCACGGTCACCCGGTGCCCGATCCGGCGCAGCTCCTCGAGCCGGTGCGAGATGTAGACGACCGCGACGCCGTCCGCGGTCAGCTCGCCGACGATGCGGAAGAGGTTGTCGACCTCCTCGCCGGCCAGCGCGGCGGTGGGCTCGTCCATGACGAGCAGCCGCGCGTCGTGGGCCAGCGCGCGGGCCATCGACACGAGCTGCTGGCCGGCGGCGGAGAGCTTGCCGACCTCGTGCCACGGCCGGATGTCCGGGTGGCCCAGCCGGGCCATCAGCCGGGCGGCTTCGTCGCGGGCCTGCGAGATCCGCGTGAACCCGAAGCGGGCGCGTTCGTGGCCGAGGAAGATGTTGTCCGCCACCGAAAGCCCGGGGACGAGGTCGAGCTCCTGGTACATGGTGGCGATGCCGAGGCGCAACGCGTCGACCGGCGTGCCGAGGCTCGCCGGCTCGCCCTGCCAGGTGATCTCCCCCGCGTCGGGCTGGTGCGCCCCGGCGAGCACCTTGATCAGCGTCGACTTCCCCGCGCCGTTCTGCCCGAGCAGGCAGTGCACCTCGCCGGGTTCGACGTCGAGGTCGACTCCGTCGAGCGCGCGGACGCCGGGGAACGTCTTCACGATGCCGCGAACGGACAGCAAGCTCATACCGAGGCCTCCTCGATCAGCGTCGGGTTCGCGAAGAGCCGCTCGGCGGCCAGGTGCGCGGCGCCTCGCAAGGGGGCCTTCAGGCCGAGCCGGGACGGCACCACCCGGGCGTGGCCGAGCGGCCGGACGGCGAGCTCGACGCGGATCGGTTCGACCAGCCAGTCCGCGAGCTCGGCGAAGTAACCACCGAGGACGACGACGTCCGGGTCGAGCACGTCGACCACAGTGGACAGTGCGATGCCGAGGGCGACGCCGAGGTCGTGGACGGCGGTGGCCGCGCGCCGGTCACCCTGCCGGACGCGCTGCCGCAGCTGGGCGACCCGGCCGTCGACGCCGAGGGCGGGATCGTGCAGCGAGTCACCGGGAGGTGCCGCGGCGCGCAGGACGGCGGCCAGGTTCGCCTTCGTCTCGAGGCAGCCGGTCCGGCCGCACGAGCAGCGTTCCCCGGACGGGTCGACGGCGATGTGCCCGACCTCGCCCGCGAACCCGCGCGCGCCGCGGAGGATGGCGCCGCCGGAGACGAGCCCGCCCCCGACGGTGGTGCCGCCGCTGAGGTAGAAGAGCTCACCGGCACCGGCGGCCGACTCGGCGAGCGCACCGAGGTTGGCGTCGTTGTCGACGGCGATGGCGTCGGCCGGGAGGTTCAGCCGGGCCGCCATCAGGCCGGCGATCTCGGCGTCACGCCACCGCAGGGCGGGAGCCAGCCGCAGCACGGCCGCGGCCGAGTCGACCAGCCCGGGCACCGCGATCGCGACCCCGACGGGCGGGCCGGGCAGCACCCGGTGGGCGAGGTGGGCGAGCTCGTCCATGCCTCTCTGAAGCCCGAGCGCGGCGACGTCGACGGTCTCCGCCCGCTCGGCCAGCACTCGTCCGGAGAGGTCGGTGACCAGCGCCGAAAGCCGATCGGCCTCGATGCTGAGGGCGAGGGCGTAGGTGTCTTCGCCGTGCAGTTCGACCAGCCGGCTCGGCCGCCCGTTGCCGGGGAGGACCCCGGCGGGCCGGACCAGCCCGCGCCCGGCGAGCTCGGTGAGCAGCCCGGGAACGGCGGACTTCGCGATCCCACAGCGGGCCGCGAGCTGAGTACGCGAGAGAGGTCCGGCGCGCAGCGCCCGCAGGACGGCGGCCAGGTTCGCCGTACGCGGGCTCGCCGGCTCGGCGCCCCTCGTCCCGGTGACGGCCACGGTGCCCCCAACTTGTGCTGCCTACTGAACGGACTTTGTCTCTCCGGCAGCGAAAGTAGGGTGGTATGCATCACTCGTCAAGGTGATGTCGTCGCGATACGTCCGCTTTTCACCCGGATAGACGTGCGAAACCGGACAGACTTTCGGTTTTTTGATGCAAAAGTCTGTCTGGTTTTGGCGTTACGAGGAGGGGTTGTTCAGGAACCGAGGGTGAGAGGGGTGGGTCGGCCGCGGCGGGGTGCACGCTGCCTGCGCGGCCGGGCGGGCGGCACTGCGGCGGCGGCAGGGCAGCGCGAGCGGGGGCCCCCGGGCGGAGCGTCCGGGCGGAGCGGGCGGCCGAGGCGGGCGGCACAGCAGCGCGGCGGGCCGGGGCGGTCGGCGGCGGTCGGCAACACCGCAGCGGGCGGCAGGCAGCCCGGGCGAGTGGGCGGCACAGCAGCGCGACCGTGCGGCAGGCGGGCGGCGGTCGGCGGCGGCTGGCGCAACCAGCGCCCCGGAGCGGGGCCCAGCGCGGCATGGGCGAGCAGGCGGCGGCCGGCAACACCGCAGCGGGCGGCAGGCAGCGCAGGCGAGTGGGCGGCAGGGCAACGCGACCGTGCGGGCGGCGATCGCCAAGCCCGGGCGGGCAACGCGGGCGGCAAGGCGGGGGCGGCAAGGCCGAGCGGCCCACCCGATCAGCTGCTCAACGTGAACGCCCGATCCGTCGCCGACCACGCAGCCCCGATCACCCCGGCCGTCTCGCCCAGCTCCGACAGCACGATCGGCAGGTTCCCCGTCGCCAACGGCAGGGACCGGCGGTAGACCGCTCCCCGGACCTCGGCCAGCAGCTGGTGCCCCAGCTGGGCCACCCCGCCGCCGATCACCACCATCCCCGGGTTCAAGAAGCTGACCAGCGACGCCACCACCTGACCCAACCGGCGGCCGCCGTCGCGGATGAGGTTGACCGCGCCGAAGTCTCCTGCCGCTGCCGCGCGGCCTACGTCGCGGGCCGTTACCGCTCCTCGCTCCGTTGCCACCTCGGCCAGGTGGGCCGAACGGCCGCTGCGGGCCAGGGCCAAGCCATCGCGGGCCAGTGCCGCTCCGCCGAAATACGCCTCCAGGCAGCCGACCTCGCCGCACGCGCACGTCGGGCCGAAGTCGTCCAGGCGGATGTGCCCGATGTCGCCCGCCGTGCCCGCGACCCCTCGGTACACCTTGCCGCCGAGGACTATTCCGCAGCCGATGCCCGTGCCGATCTTGACGAACATCAGGTCGTCCGTCGAGCGGGCGACCCCGGCGTGGCGCTCCCCCAGCGCCATCGCGTTGACGTCGTTGTCCACCGCGACCGGGCAGCCCCACAGCCCGCCCAGGTGGTCGCGCACGTTGAACCGGTCCCAGCCCGGCATGATCGGCGGGGCGACCGCCATCCCCTCGGCGAAGCTCACCGGCCCCGGCAGCCCGATGCCCGCCGCGACCAGCCGGCCGGGTGCCTCGTCGCGGATCTTCGCCGCCAGCTCGGCGACCCGCCGCAGCACCGGGTGCGGCCCCTGCCGGACGTCGCAGTCCTCGACGGCGTGCGCGAGCACCTCGCACGAAGCGTCGGTGACCGCCACGCCGACCGACGTCGCGCCGACGTCCACCGAAAGCACCCGCAGGTCTCCCGCGAGCCGGACCAGCGTCGAGCGGCGCCCGCCGCGGCTGGCCGACGGCCCCGCGGTCTCGACGAGCCCGACCTCGCCGAGCCGGGTCACCTCGGCCCCGACCCGGGCCCGCGGCAGCTCCAGCCGCTCCCCCAGCTCGACCCGCGACATCGGGCCCTCGTCCCGCAACAGGGTGAGCAGCCGGGTCTGGTGCCGGGTTTCGACCATCGAGTGCTCCGTGCCGGATGCCGCGCTCATTCGCCTCAGCCTACTGCGTGGGTGCCCGACCTCCCGGGAACGCCGGTCGGTCCCGAGTGGACGTGCCTGGTCGGGCCGGTGTTGTCGAGGGGCCGTCGACGACTGTCGACGGATTGTCGACGGCCCGTGCCAGCGTGACACCCAGGGATCGACGGGAGGGGGTGATCGGCATGTCCGCGTGGGACACGGCGGGGGCGTCAGGCGGCCGGGACGGGCTCCGTCCACACCTTGCCCATCTTCTCGAACTCGCGGCGGGTGGCGCTCAGGACGTGCCGGCGACCGATCTCGCTCTGGTCGACCGCGGCCAGGAACGCGGCGTTCAGGGCGATGTTCTTGATGTTGCCGCCGGCGATCGTGAAGTGCCCGGCCAGCTCGGCGAAGTCCACGTCGGCGGCCAACGGCGCCGCGGGCGGGAAGACCGCCCGCCAGATGCGGCGCCGGCTGTCGGCCTCCGGGAACGGGAACTCGACGATGAAGCGCAGCCGGCGGGTGAACGCCTCGTCCAGGTTCTGCCGGAGGTTGCTGGCCAGGATCACCACGCCGTCGTACTCGTCCACCTTCTGCAGCAGGTAGCTGGTCTCGATGTTGGCGTACCGGTCGTGGGCGTCGGACACCTCAGTGCGCTTGCCGAACAGCGCGTCCGCCTCGTCGAAGAACAGGATCGCGTTCCCGCTGCGCGCCTCGTCGAAGATCTTCGCGAGGTTCTTCTCCGTCTCGCCGATGTACTTGCTGACGACCTGGGACAGGTCCACCTGGTACACGTCCAGGCCGAGGTCGGTGGCCAGCACCTCGGCGGCCATCGTCTTGCCGGTGCCCGGCGGACCGCTGAACAACGCGGTCAGGCCCTTGCCCCGCGCCAGCTTCGCGCCGAAGCCCCAGCTCTCGAGCACCTGGTGCCGGTGGTCGAACTGGTCACGGATCTCGTGCAGGACGGCCACCTGGTCGGCGGGCAGCACCAGGTCGTCCCAGCCGGCGGCGACCGTCATCTTCACCGCGACGCCGCCGAGCGTGCGGGCGGACTGCTGCCGGCAGGCGGCGGACACGTCGGCCAGGCGCAGCGGCCCCGGGTCCGGCGCCATCAGCCGGTTGTCCCGGGCCAGCCGGACCACGGCCGGGATGCGGCCGGCGGGCAGCCGGTAGCGCCCGGCCAGCTCTTCGGCCCACGCCGCGGCGTCCGGGGTGCACGCGGCCAGGCTTTCGCGCCAGATGGCCGTGCTGCGCGCGAGATCCGGCAGGGTCACCGCGAGGGGGACGACGTCGTCCCCGGCCGGCCACTCGGACTCCCCGGAGAGGATCACGAGACCGCCGTGCCCGGCCAGCGCCGGCATCAGCGTCGCGTGGTTCAGCTCGTCGGCTCCGGCGACGTGCACGGCGGCGCCGTGCAGCAGGCCTTCGCGCAACGCCAAGGGAAGCAGGGTGCCGTCCTCGCCGAGGCTCGCGGCCTCGACGCTGACCAACGGCACGCCCAGCCGCCCGGCGCACTGCATCGCCAGCGCCCGCTTGCCCGCCCCCGCCGGGCCGTGCAGGTAGAAGACGACCGGCCGGTGCCCGCACAACCGCACCATCCGGTCGGCCAGGCCGGCCTCGGGGCCGGGACCAGCCTCGAGGTCGGCCGCCGGGTACAGCCGGGCGTGCCCGGACAGGCGGGCGTCCAGCCGCGCGGTGCCGAGCAGGAACGCGGTGATCTGCGGGTCCAGCGCGAGGAACCGGCTCAGGCCGGACGAGCCGGACGGACTGTGCGGGTCCTCGACCGGGCGCAGGATCCCGGACCGCGCCAGCGGCGCACCGTCGGCGAACACCGCGCGGGCCGCCCAGCGCTCGCGCTCGGTGGGGCACAAGAGGTCCAGCACGAGGTCGACGCTCGGCCGCTGCCGGGTGATGTCGTCCTGCAGGTACGCGTAGAGCCGGTCGTACTTGCGGCGCACCTCGGGAGCCAGGCAGACCAGCACCGCGTCGAGCTCGAGGGCGGACAGGCCGAAGATCCGGCCGAGCTCCGGCAACGGCAGCGCTCCGGCACTCGCCTCGACCCGCGCGGCCACCTGAGCGGTGAACTCGTCGAGCCCGGCGAGGTCCGGCGCCGGGTCGGCGGCCTCGCCGGCCAGCAGCGACTCGACCTCCTGCCGGGTGACGTACATCGCCCGGCTCACCTGGTCGGCCGCGGCGTCCGCCGCCGTCAGCCGCGTCCGGATCAGCAGGTCCAGCCGCCGCAATTCGTCGGCCAGGTGTTCCCGGCAGTCCGCATATCCCCGTGCCGTCACCGGAATTCCCCCTTCGGACGCACTCACGAATGCGTAGTGTGCCATGAGCTTCCCCGACGGGAAAGGTCGGTGAGACGTCTTGTTCGACGACCTTGACGCCACCCTCCAGGCGGTATTGAAAGACCCGGCGGCGCCCGCGGATCTGCGTGCCGCCGACGTCAGTTTCGAAACCCCGGACAAAGATTTCGCACCCGCGCACGCGGTGGTCAACCTCTTCTTCTACGAGGCTCAGGAAAACCATTCACTGCGGGAGAACGCGCCGATCCTGAGCCTGGTCGACGGCCACTTCGAACGCGCCGCCCCACCGATCCGGGTCGACTGCACCTACCTGGTCACGACGTGGTCGACCAAGACGGGAGCGTTGCGGGCACAGGAAGAGCACAAGCTGCTCGGGCTGGCCCTGGTGTGGCTCAACCGGTTCCCGGTCATCGGGGCCGGGTTCCTCCGGGGCGGCCTGGCCAGCCCGCCGCAGCCGTTCCCGCCGCCGACCATGGTCGCCCAGCTCAAGGAGGACCAGAGCAGCGGCCAGTTCTGGACCGCGCTGGGCATCGCGCCGCGGCCGGCGTTCTCGCTCACCACCACGATCACCCTGGCGCTGGCGGAGCCGCCAGAGCAGTTCCCGGCCGTGCAGGACGTGCGGTTGAACCTGAAACAGCAAGGTTGAGCAAAGGATTCACAGATGGTGGATTATTCGACCAAAGCGCCCGGTGTGTACATCGAGGAGATCACGCCGGCCGGCCCGATCGCCGGCAGCGGCACGAGCACCCCGGCCCTGATCGGCACGGTGGCCGCGACCGTGCCGAACGACAAGCTGGGCATTCCCGTCCCGATCACCAGCTGGACCGGGTACACCAGCCAGTTCGGCGACTTCGCCACCACCCTGAACCTGCCCTACGCCGTGCGGGGTTTCTTCGAGAACGGCGGCGGTTTCGCCTACGTCGTCCCGATCAAGGACCTGGCGGGGCTGCCGGCGGCGCTCGACCAGCTGACCCGCCGGCCGGACGTGAGCCTGGTCGCGCTGCCCGGCGTGGTCGACCCGGCCGTGCAGTCCACGGTGATCGCCCACTGCGAGGCCATGGGCGACCGGTTCGCCATCCTCGACGGCGCACCGGACACGACGCCGTTGAAGAGCGACGGCGCGCTGCAGAAACAGCGCGGCGGCCTGCTTTCCAAGAACGGCTTCGCGGGCCTGTACTGGCCGTGGGTCGTGATCCCCGACCCGCAGGCGGCGCCCGGGACGACGGTCACGCTGACCAAGCCGCCGTCCGGGCACGTCGCGGGCATCATGGCGCGCAGCGACAACACGCGCGGGGTGCACAAGGCGCCGGCCAACGAGCCGGTCCGCGGCGCGATCGACCTGGCCTACCCGCTCAACAACCTCGAGCAGGACCAGCTCAACACCAAGAACATCAACGCGCTGCGGGCCTTCCCCGGGCAGCCGCCGCTGGTGTGGGGCGCGCGGACGCTGACCGACGGCACGCCGTGGCGGTACGTGAACGTCCGCCGGCTCTTCTCCTTCGTGGAGGACTCCCTCCTCGCGGGCCTGCGCTGGGCGGTGTTCGAGCCGAACAACACGGGCCTGTGGAAAGGCCTCGAGCGCTCGATCACCGAGTTCCTGACGCGGGTGTGGCAGTCCGGCGCGCTGTTCGGGCGCACGGCCGCGGAGGCGTTCTACGTGAAGATCGACGAAGAGCTCAACCCGCCCGCGACGCGCGCCCTCGGCGAGGTCGTCGTCGAGATCGGAATGGCGCCGACCCGGCCCGCCGAATACGTCGTCGTGCGCATCGGCATCTGGGACGGCGGCGCCTCGGTGAACGAAAGCTAGGAGACAACAGCCATGCCACAGACCGGACAGCGCGTCGATCCGTACCGCAACTTCAACTTCCTCGTCGAGCTGGAGGGCATCGCGCAGGCCAGTTTCCACGACTGCAGCGGGCTCGGCTCGACGACGGAGATCATCGAGACGCGCGAAGGCGGCGACAACACCACCGTGCGCAAGCTGCCGGGCAAGACGAGCTACGCCGACATCACGCTGAAATGGGGCCTGACCGACTCCACCGAGCTGTGGGAGTGGCGCCAGCAGATCGCCGACGGGATCGTCACCCGCAAGAACGGGTCCATCGTGGTGTTCGACACGACCAACCACACCGAGGTCGTCCGCTGGAACTTCGTCAGCGCCTGGCCGACCAAGTGGGAGGGCCCGACCTTCACCGGCAAGGGCAACGACATCGCCATCGACACCCTGGTGCTGGCCAACGAAGGCGTGACGAGGGCCTGATGCTGGTCACGGAGTTCGCCTTCGAGCTGCCCAAGGGGTACGTCGACGCCGCCGGCGACCTGCACCGGACCGGCACCATGCGGCTGGCGACGGCGGCCGACGAGATCTACCCGCTCAAGGACCCGCGGGTGCGGAGCTGGCCGGCGTACCTGATCGTCGTGCTGCTTTCGCGCGTGGTCACGAAACTGGGCAGTGTCGCGGAGGTCAATCCCGGGGTCGTCGAAGGGCTTTTCTCCGAGGACCTGGCTTATCTGCAGGATCTGTACAACCGGGTCAACGGACTGACGCCGAAAACGATCGCGGCGGTGTGCCCGCATTGCGAAAAGGAGCACGAAGTGGCGGTGGATCCCCTGGGGGGATCGTCGGCTATCCCCTGAACCGGGTCTACCGGGAGATAGCCTTTTTGGGCCGCAATGTGCACTGGACCCTCGATGAATTGTTGGCTCTCGACCACGCCGAGCGGCGACGCTGGGTGCGGGAAACGGGAATGGCGGTGACGACGTGAGCGAAGAGTTCCCCACCCTCGGACGGCGGCTGGACCGGCAGGCCCGGCGGTTCGCCGCGCGCTCCCTGCCCGCCCGGCCGTGGGCCGCGCCGTTCGAGGTGCTCGCCGGCCGGCTGGGCGCGCTGCCCACCCCGGACGGCGGCCGCTTCGGCCGCCGCGAAGCCGAAGTGGCCGACGCCGAGGCAGCCGGACCGGAGTGGCCGGAGGACGACTCCTTCGGGGTGGAGCCGCCGTCGGCGCCGTCAGGTCGGGAGCTCCCGGGCGATGTGGTCTCGCGGCTGCGCTCGGTCGTCGGGCCCGGCGTCGAGGCCATGCGGGTGCACGACGACGAAGCGGCGCACGAGACGGCCGTGGCGCACCGGGCGGACGCGGTGACGGTCGGCCGGGACGTGTACTTCCGGGAGGGACGGCTGGACCCCCGCGAGCCGCGCGGGTTCGGGCTGCTGGTCCACGAGGCCACGCACGTCGTGGAGCGGACGCGGCCGGGCGCGTCGTGGCGGCAGGCCACCGGGCCCGCGACCGCGGCCGAGGAAGACCTCGCCCTGGCCCGGGAGACGGCCGTCGTGGCGGACCGGCCCCCGGCCGTCGAGGCGTGGCCCGCCGCACCCCACTCCATGACCGCGGCTCCGGGGGCGCAACCGCCTCGCTTCGCCGGCCACTCCCCCGCGGCGCCGGCGGCGTTCCCGGCGCCCGGCGGCACGCCACCGGCGGCAGCGGCGGCACCCCCGGCGACCCCGGCGGCGCGGCCGATGACGGCGGCGGTCGACCGGCCCATCGAGCCGCCGGGGTCGCCCGCGGCGCCGCCGTTCGACGTCGACGCGCTGCGCGAGGGGATCGTGCGGGACCTGAAGCGCCAGCTGCGTGACGAGTTCGAGCGGGGAGCCTGACATGACCCAACCGGCTTTCGGGGCCCGGCGACCGGCGCCGCCGACGAGCAACGAGCTGGCCAAGGCCCTGCTCGTCAACACCACGACCGGCGACCGCTTCCCCGTGATGTACAACCCGGAGCAGTTCAAGCTGGAGCAGGGCAACAACTTCGCCGAGGTCGGCATCCCGGGCCTGAACGCGCCGCCGGTGCAGTACCTGCGCGGCAAGGCGCGGGCGGTGACGATGGACCTGTTCTTCGACACCTACGAAACCGGTGCCGACGTGCGCGTGCACACGGCCCCGATCGTCGGGCTGCTGGACAAGTCCCCGCGGACGCAGGCCCCGCCGATCCTGCTGTTCTCGATGGGCCGGTTCCAGTTCCAGTGCGTGCTGGTCGACGCCGGGCAGACGTTCACCATGTTCCAGCGCGACGGCACGCCGGTGCGCTCGACGCTGTCGGTGCGGCTGCAGGAGTACGTCCGCGTCGACATGCGCATCGAACGCGGCGTCTTCTTCGGCTCACCGACGGTCTCGGCCGCGGTGAACACGGCGGTGAGCGCCGCCGGTTCGCTGCTGTCCGGGACGCCGAGCGTGCACGTCACGCTGCGCGGCGAGACCCTCAGCGGGCTCGCGGCGCTCTTCCTCGGCGACGCCGGCCGGTGGCGGGACATCGCGCGGGCCAACGCCATGGACGACCCGTTCGACCTGCCGCCCGGCACGCAGCTGGTCATCCCGGGCGGGGGCCGGCCGTGAGCGAACCGTTCTTCGCACCCCGCTTCGCCGTCCGGGTCTCCGGGGTGACGATGGCCGCCGACGTCAGCGGCCAGGTGCAGCAGGTGTCGGTCGAGACGAACCTCGACGTCGCCGGCAAGTTCTCGCTCACCTTGCGCAACCCGGACAACGCCCTGCTCGACTCGGCGCTGTTCGACCTCGGCAAGACCGTCGAGATCCACCTGGGCTACGGCAACGACCTGCACCCCGCGTTCCTGGGCGAGATCACCGCCATCGAGCCGGAGTTCCCGGCCGACGGCGGGCCGGTCGTGGTGATCTCGGGCGCCGACAAGTCGTACCGCCTGCGCCGGTCCCAGCCCGAGCCGACCACCTACTCCGCGACATCGGACAGCATCGTCGCGGCGCGGATCGCGGCGGAGAACGGCCTGGTGCCCGTGGTCGACCCGACTCCCCCGTTCCTGGAGCCGATCACGCAGACGACGTCGGACATGGCGTTCCTGAAGAGCCGTGCCGAGCAGTACTTCTTCGACGTCTACGTGGAGTGGGACCGGCTGCACTTCCAGTTCCCGCGCCCGGCGACCGCCGCGCACGTCCTGGAGTGGGGCCGCAACCTGTCCAGCTTCTCGCCGCGGATCTCCGCGTCGGGGCTCGCCGGGCTGCAGATCATCCGCGACTACAACCAGGAGCTCGCGCAGAGCATCTTCGGCATCGCGCTCGCGATGGACTTCGACCTCGACGACCTCGAGGAGAAGGCGGGCTCGGCGGCGATGGACCTGCTGACGTCGCTGGCGCGCACCGGGATCCGCCAGGGCAAGGCGGACAACCCGTTCGACGCGATGCGGCTGGCGAAGTCCCTGCTGGCCCAGCTGCTGGACGGGCTGTACGAGGGAACCGGCACGTGCGTGGGGATTCCCGAGCTCGCCGCCGGCGACCACATCGCGATCGAGGGCGTCGGCAAGCGGTTCAGCGGGACCTACCGGGTGCGCAAGGTGCACCACGTGCTCGGCGAAGCCGGCTTCCGGACGACGTTCGAGATCGCGCAGAACGCGCACGCGAGCCTGCTCGGCATGCTGCGCAAGCACCTCGCCGAGCCGCCGCCGGACAAGGAGCCGCCGCAGACCGGGGTGCTCGTCGCCGAAGTCGTGGACAACCACGAAATCGCGTCGGCGAAGGTGCCGTTCGGGCGGGTCAAGGTGCGGTACCCGAGCCTCGGGGACCAGGTCGTCAGCGCGTGGGCGCCGTGCGCCGCGCCGATGGCGGGCAGCGGCACCGGGTTCTACGCGCTGCCGGAGAAGGGCGAGCAGGTCCTCGTCGCCTTCGCCGGCGGCGACCTCGCCGGGCCGTACGTGATCGGCAGGCTGTGGAACGCCACGTCGCGGCCACCGGCGTCCAATATGGACGGCAAGAACAGCAAGAAGGTGATCAAGAGCCGGGCCGGGCACACGATCACCTTCGACGACACCGCCGAGCTCGGGAAGCTCGTCGTCGAGGACGGCCGGGGCAGCGCCGTGACGCTCAACGCCGTCGACGGCTCGATCACCATCAGCGCCGTCCAGAACCTCACCCTCAAGGCCGGCGGCTCGATCAGCCTGGAAGCCGCCCAGGGGGCCACCAAGATCACCATGGACGCCACCCGTGTCGACGTCACCTGAGGAGGGGCCGTGCCGAACGTCTTGACCACGAACAGCACCGTCGGGTGCGGTCACCTGCCACCGCCGCCCGGCAGCGGGATCGTGCAGGTGCAGAGCACCGCCAAGCTGCGGGTGAAAGGCGCGCCGGTGCTGCTGCCCGACAGCATCCTGGACAAGCCGCTCGTCCCGCTCACGTGCGGGATCGTCGTGTCCCAGAGCAACATCAAGTGCACGAAGGTCGCCACCGTCACCGCCGGGACCGCCACGAAGCTGACCGTCGGCGGCAAACCGGTCGTGCTCGACACGACCTTGAAGGGCAGCACCGACGGCACGCTCGCCGGGACGACGCCGCAGCTGCTGCTGGCCGCCGTCGCCGGCCAGACGAAGCTCACCAGCGTCTAGGGGGAACCATGAGCACCGACTTCCAGGGACGGGGCATGACGTTCCCGCTCCGGCTGGGCGTCGCCGGGATCAGCGAGTCGGCGGGCGCGGCGAAGGTCGAGGAGTCGATCCACGTCGTGCTGGGCACGCAGTACGGCGAACGCCTCATGCGGCCCCGCTTCGGCTGCAACCTGCGGAGCCTGGCCTTCGCACCGAACAACGTCGCCACGGCGAACCTGGCCCGCTACTACGTCGCGGAGGGGCTCGCGCAGTCCGAGCCGCGCATCGACGTGCTCGACGTCGCCGTGGCCAACGACAACGCCGGCGGCACCCTCGTGATCACCATCAGCTACCGGCTGCGCGGCACGCAGGACGTCCGCAACCTCATCTACCCCTTCTACCTGGAGCGTCCGCAGTGACCCAGCCCGTTGACCGCGGCCGCGTCGTCCCGCCCGACCTCGACGACCGGACCTGGCAGGACCTCGTCGACGAGATGCGCGCCCTCATCCCGAAGTACGCTCCCCAGTGGACGGACCACAACCCCAGCGACCTCGGCGTCACGCTGATCGAGCTGTTCGCCTGGCTCGGCGAGGGGATCATCTACCGGCTCAACCGGACGCCCGAGAAGAACTTCCTCGCCTTCCTCGGCCTGCTCGGCACTACCCGGGACCCGGCCACGCCGGCGTCGACGTTCCTGACGTTCACCTCCGGCGCGGGCGCGGTCACGGTCCCGGCGGGGACCAAGGCGCAGACGGCGGCGTCGCAGGACCAGCAGCCGGTCGTGTTCGAAACCGACGAGGACGTCGCGGTCCTGCCGATCTCGCTCGCCGACGCGCTCGTCGTCGGCCCGTACACGACCGGCGCCGCGACGGCGCAGTACGACGTCGCCGGGGCCGCGCTCGTCGGGCCGCCCGCGGCCAAGCTCCCGCTCACCCTGCAGGGCACCCAGTCCGCGCAGGTGTGCTTCGGCTTCGACCAGGCCACCACCCAGGACCTGGTGCTGCGCCTGCGGTTGTACCGGCCGTCGGCCGACGCGACCCAGCTCACCGCGTCCTGGGTGTACGCCAAGGGCACCGCGGAACCGCTGGCCTGGACGGCGATCCCGGGTGCGGCCGACGCGACCGAGTCGCTGCGGCACGACGGCACGGTGCGCCTGAAGGTCCCCACCGACTGGGCCGCCCAGCGCCCGAGCACCGCCGCGGGCGGGCCGGGCTGGACGACGGTCACCGCCCGCGACGCGGCCCAGACGCTCACCACCCCGCGGTTCTGGGTCGGCCTGCGCCTGGCCAACACGAAGACGACGCCGCTGACCATCGGGATCGACCGCGTGCTCTTCAACGCCGCCGGCGCCCACAACGCCCTGACGATCGCCACGCCCGAACCGCTCGGGCAGAGCACCGGCCAGCCGTTCCAGATCTTCGGATTGGCCCACCGACCGCTGTTCCGGCGCCCGGACACCATCACGCCGTACGACCACCTCGCGGTCCAGGTCGGCGTCGGCAAGCCACCGGTGTGGCAGACGTGGACGGCCGTCCCGGACCTGCCGCCCGGGCCCGGCCAGGTCTACCGGGTCGACCCGGTCACCGCCGAGGTCAGCTTCGGCAGCTACGACGAGCAGGCCAAGACCGGCCACGGCACGGTTCCCCCGGCGGGCAGCCAGGTCCGCGCGCTGTCCTACAAGTACGTGGCGGGCGGGGTGTCCGGCAACGTGGCGCCCGGCCAGGTGACCATCCTCGGGCCCACGCCCGGCGGCGGGCTCCCGGCCGGGATCACCGCCGTGACCAACCTCGGCCCCGGCCTCGACGGCTCGGACGAGGAGGCCCTCGACGACACCCTGCGCCGCGCCCCGGACGCCCTCAAGGTCCGCGACCGCGCGGTCACCGCCGAGGACTACGAGTTCCTGGCCGCCGAGGCCACTACGGACGTCGTGATCGTGCGGGCCCTGCCGCCGCGGCTGCAGGACGCCGACGGGGCGGGCAACGCCTGGAAGAAGGGCGATCCCTGGGCGTTCGCCGGGATCAGCCGGGCGCCCGGCACGGTGAACCTGGTCGTGGTGCCCGACCAGGGGTCCGCCGTGTCCCAGCCGGCGCCGACGCCGGACCTCGTCCGGGAGATCCAGACCTACCTCGACGCGCGCCGGGACCTGTCCGCGCGCCTGACCGTCGTCGGCCCCCGGTACCTGCCGATCATCGTCAAGGCGGACGTCACGTTCTTCCCGCAGGCCCCGACCTCGACCGCCGACCAGAACAAGGTCAAGGCCGACATGCTGGACAAGATCAAGGCGTTCCTGCACCCGGCGCGCGGCGGCAAGGACGGCCGGGGCTGGCAGGTCGGGCAGCCGGTGGTCGTCTCCGACCTGTTCCGCGCGATCACGCCGCCGGAGGACACCGCGTTCCTCTCCAGCCTGCTGGTCAAGCCGGACATCCCGGTGTACCACCTGCCGCCGCTCAACCCGGCGGGCACGCCGGGCAACTGGAGCAACCTCGAACGGCCCTTCGCGCTGTCGGACTACGGCGCCGCCGTCCGCGTCGCGGACTACGAGCTCGTCTGCCCGGCCGCCGACAACCTCCACACCATCACCGTCATCCTCGCGTCGAGCTGAAGGAAGCCTTCCGATGGCCGAGCTGAGCAGCTACCTCCGGCACCTGCCCCCGGTGCTGTGGTCCGGTGACCCGGCACCACCCGGGTTCTCCCTCGGCGCCTTCCTGCGGATCTTCGAGAAGGTCCTCACCGGGATCGACGACGACGTCGAGGTCCGCCACGGCGACCACGCCCACCCGGCGATCACCGAGCTGGTCGCCCGCCAGCACGAGCTGTTCGACCCGTGGCGCACCCCGGCGGAGTTCCTGCCGTACCTGGCGTCCTGGGTCGGCCTGGAGTTCCCGACGCTGCAACGGCAGCCGCTGTGGGACGAGTACCAGCAGCGCAAGGCGACCGCCGAGATCGCGAGCATCGAGCGGCAGCGCGGGCTGCGCAGCGGCCTGAACCGCTACCTCGACCTCTACACGGTGGGCCAGACCCACCCGCGGGTCGTCCTGGACGACGGGCGGCGGCTGCTGGTGACCAAGCCCGTGCGCGGGCGCCTGGCGCCGGTCGCCGGCCTGGTCACCCAGGGCCCGGTGCTCGCCGGCGGCCTGCCGACCGGAGCTGTCGTCAGCGACGGCCTGATCCGGCCGCAGTGCGTCACCTCGGCACCCGACGGCGGCCTGTTCGTCGGCGACATCGGTGCGCCGAGCGCCAGCGGGGTCCCGTTGAAGAGCCGGGTGTTCCGGATCAGCGCCACCGGGGGCTACGACCTGACCGGCACGCCGCCGAAGCCGCAGCCGCTCGTCGGCTCCGACGTCATCCAGGTGCCGGTCGTGGCGCTGGCCGTCCGGCCGGCCGGGGACGGGCTGCCGGAGAACCTGTACATCTTGGACCGGTCCGGGAAGGTGTTCGCCCTGCCCGCGCCCTACCTCGGGAAGACGGCGGCCCAGGTGACCACGGTGGCGCCCGGCGGCAACACGACGATCGCGCCGGTGGCCATGGCCGTGGACACGAACGGCGACCTGCTGATCCTGGACCGCGGCGACGGGTCCGGGACGACCAACCCGCCGAAGATCATCACCGTCAAGCCCAGCCCGCTGACGGTGACGCGCAAGAACCTCACCACCGTCGTCGAGCCGCTGTCGCTGCTCGTGCAGAGCGACGGGAAGCTGATCGTCGGCGACGGCGGGAACCAGGCGCCGTCCACGCCCGAGCAGCTGCCCGGCAACCTGGTCCGGATCACGCGCAGCGGGACGACCTGGACCGAGACCGCGCTGCTGCCGGCGACCAACCCGCTGGTCGCCCCCACCGGGCTCGTCCAGCCGGGCGGCCGGCTCCACGTGCTCGACGCGGGCCTGAAGCCGTTCTCGCCGCCGAACGTCGACCCGTTCCTGCTGAACGTCGCCGACCCGGCCGTGGTGTACGCCGTCGACCTGCAGGCGTCGCCGGTCACCGTCACGCCCGTGACGGAGCCGGGCAACATCGTCTACCCGACCGGGCTGGCCACCTCCGGCGACCGGCTCGTCATCTGCGATCCCGGGCAGCCCGAGGTGGCCGGCGGGGTGGTGCCCGTCTGGTCCCGGCTGCTGCCGTGCCGGATCGACGTGGTCATCCACTTCCTCGTGGCGCGCGTGCCGGCCGACCCGGACGCGCGCTCGGCCGTGCTGCGCCAGGTGGTCGGCACCATCCGCACCGTCGTCGAGCAGCGGAAACCGGCGCACGGCATGTGGAACCTGGTCACCGAGTTCTGAAGGAGAGGGAGAGAGATGCGTGAACGACTCCAGGCCCGGCTCACCGAGCTGACGCGGGACCACCAGCTCGGCCAGGGCCGGCTGGCGGAGCTCGACCGGGAACAGGCGGCGCTGCGGGAAACCCTGCTGCGCATCAGCGGCGCGATGCAGGTGCTCGAAGAGCTCCTCGGCACCGCGAACACCAACGGGCAGCCGGCCGAGCCCGAGACCGCCGCAGCCCACTGACCGACCATGCCGACGACGGGGAGACCGAGATGACCAGTTTACCTTTGGTGCGCACCGAATACATGAACGTCAGCACCAACACCGTGCGCACCGGCGCGACGTCGCACGGCGAAAGCCTGACCGACATGGAGTCCTACGTCATGCGCCACGGCCAGGTGGGCGCTTCGGCCCTGCACGCCTGGGGCGTGGCGCAGGGGCTGGCCGTCCTGGCCGCGCCGGACCCGACGAGCCTGACCGTGCAGCCGGGGGTCGCGCTGGACTCGGCGGGCCACCTGATCGCGCTGGCGGCGAACGGCTTCGCCATCACCGATCCCGACGTGGACCCGGGCCAGGTCGCCAACGTCCCGACCGTGCCGGTGGCCGCGGACGGCGTCGTCGTCTCGGCCACCGGGCTGACCGGGGACCGCTACCTCACGCTCACCTGGCGGGAGGTCATCGACCCGAACTCCCCCGGCAGCGCCCCCACCCTCCTGCACGCGCCGTGGCTGCGCCTGCAGCCCGTCGCCGAGGTCCCCGACACCGGCGACCAGGTCGTCCTCGCGCACGTCGTGCTGAGCAACCAGAACCAGATCACGGCGCTGACCGCGGACCACCGGCGGGTCGCCGGCATCCCGGCCGGGCGGCTGGAACTGCGTCGCGCGCGCAGCAACGGCGGCCCGCCGGCGACGGTCGACCAGCTGCCCGCCGGTGAGCTGCAGGCCACCGACGGCGGCGGCGTCGCGATGAACCTGCTGCTGGCCAACGGAACCAGCCAGCCGGTGCTGAGCGCCGACCCGGCGGGAACGTTCGCCCTGCTGCCCAGCGGCGGCAACGCCGGGGTGGGCCTGCACGGCACGCCCCCGCGGCGCACCCTGCACGTCGAGGGCAGCGAAGTCCACAGTGGAGGTTCCGGCGGCGGGTTCTCCTTCGCCAGCCGGACCACCGGCAGCTTCGTCGAGAACCCGACCGCGGGCGAACGCTGGTCGTGGTACGCGGCGGGCGGCACGGCGAGACTGTGGTCCGGCTCCGACCAGTTCGTCTTCGGCACCAACGCCGGCGGCACGCGCGTGCAGGCGGGCGGGGTGGGCGCACCGCTGGAGGTGGCCGCGAACGGCGGTGCCCTCGGCAAGCTCGCGCTGACCACGAGCACGATCGCGGCCCGGCGGTCGGACGGCGTCGAGACGGTCGTCGTCGACACCGTGAACGGCCGGATCGGGCAGGGCACCGCCACGCCGACGCATCCGCTGCACGTCACCGCGAACCGCGGGATCCGGCAGAACTCGATGTACGTCGGCGGCACCGCGGGCTGGAGCAGCCTGTCCTACAACGCTTTCCACAACGACGCGAACACCGACTGGGTCTTCCCCGACCAGACCCGGCCCGGCGTCACGGTGGAAATGGACGACAACGGCGGGAACTCCCGGTTCCAGGTCTACACCACCACGCCCACCGCCAAGACCGCGTGGCAGCTCCGGCTGGGGATCAACGGCACCACCGGCACCGTCACCATTCCCGGCCAGCTCAGCCTGAGCACCGGCGGGTCGTCGGGCGGGCCGTTCAGCGTGACCTCGAACGTCGCGAACACCAACGCGTTCTCCGCCACGAACAACAGCGGCGTGGCGATCTGCGCGCTGAACAACAGCAATGCCGGCTCGACCGTGCAGATCCTGGGCGGCGAAACCGGGCTGTCGGTGCTCGGCGCGTCCTTCCAGGCCGCTTCGTTCAACGGCGACGTCCGGGTCACCGGGACGCTGTCGGCCAACGCCAAGCAGTTCGTGATCGACCACCCGCTCGACCCGGAGAACCGCTACCTCAACCACGTCGGCGTCGAGTCGAGCGAGCGGGCCGTGGTGTACAGCGGCAACGTCGAGTGCGACGAGGACGGCAAGGCCACCGTGCGGCTGCCGGAGTGGCTGGAAGCGCTGGCCGGCGACTTCCGCTACCAGCTGACCTGCGTCGGCGGGCGATCGGACGTGTACGTCTCCGAAGAGGTGCGGGACAACGCCTTCGGGATCGCCGGGGGCGGCTCCGGGCAGCGGGTCTCCTGGCAGGTCACCGGAGTCCGGCACGACGCGTGGGCGGCGTCCCACGAGTTCTTCGCGGAGGAGGACAAGCCCGAGCGGGAGCGCGGCTTCTACCGGAACCCGGAAGCGTTCGGCAAGGACGTCACGGCGGGCGTGCAGTGGGCCGAGACCGAGCGGGTGCGCCAGGCGCATCCCCTGGCCACGCGGCACTTCGTCCGCCGCCACGCCGAGCAGGAGACCGCCCGGCTGCGGGCACAGGCCGAGCGCAAGCAGGCCATGGCCGGGTAAACGGCCGAAGGACGCGAAAGGGGAAGACCGGTGGAACGGGCCGAGAAAGCCTCCGAAGCCAAGAGTTCCGTCCCGGGCACCGCGCGGCCGGCCGGTGCCGGCCGCGCGGTGGCACCGCTGTCACCGCTGGGGCTGGTCCAGCGGTTCGCCGGCAACCGCGCGGCCCAGCGGGTCCTGCACCGGTGCGGGCCGGAACCGTGCGAGTGCTCGGCCGGGAAGCAGCGGGAAGCCGCCGCCTACGCGGGACTCCCGGTCAGCCACCCGAACGACCCGGCGGAACGGGACGCCGACCGGGCGGCCGACGAGGTCCTCCGGATGCGGGACGACGAAGTGGGCCCGCCGCGGACGCACCACCCGGGCGCCCCCGAGACGGTCTACCGGTCGGCCGTCCCCGGCGCAGACGTCGCACCGGTGGCGGCACCGCTGCGGGCGGCGTTCGAGGCCGGGCAGCCACTGGACGCAGTCACCCGCGCCTGGTTCGAACCCCGGTTCGGGATGTCGCTGGGCGGGGTCCGCGTGCACACCGGGCCGGCGGCCGCGGACTCGGCGCGTGAGCTGGACGCGCGGGCCTACACCGTCGGCTCGGACATCGCCTTCGGTGCCGGGGAGTACGCGCCGGGCACCACGGCCGGGCGCCGGCTGATCGCCCACGAACTGGCGCACGTCGTCAGCCGGGCCGAACCCGGGGTGTACCGGCAGCCCGCCCCGGCCGACACGTTCCACGACCGGGACAAGGGCCCGGTGAAACCGAGCTCGAAGTCCTACTTCTTCCAGGGCGTCGAGATGACGACCGACCCCGCCTACGCCCGCCGGGAGCTGAAGCTCCTGGTGCGGCGGTTCGGGATCAAGGGCCTCGAGCTGTGGTACGGCGTGCTGCACGGCACCCGCACCCAGATCGCCCTGCCGTTCTCCGCGCACGCCCGCGCGTTCGGTGGCCTGCGGCCGCGCAATCCGATGGACGCGCAGCGGGACATGGCCGATGACGCCGTCCGCGGCGAAATCGGTGCCCGGGCCGTCGCCGTGGTGGACCAGGTCTACCCGGGGGTGCTGGCCGAGGCGAAGGCGTTCCGCGTGTCGTTCCAGGCCTCGCTGCGCCGGTCCCTCGAGCACCTGCTGCGGGAGAGCGAGCTCCGGATCCGGACGCAACGCGTGCGCTACGGGCTCCGGACGGACCCGGCGCGTCCCGCCGAGGTGACGGCCGAGGACACCGTCTCGTTCCGCGCGGTGGTGGGTGCGGCGCAGGACCTGCTCGTCATCCGCCGCCGCGTCGACCGGCTCCGCGGGGAACAGCACGCGCTGCTGGAGATCACCAACGCGAAAGCGGGCACGACCCGGCTGCCCGAGCAGCACCGGGCCCGGTACGACCAGCTGGGCAAGCAGGCGGCCGAGATCGAGAAGACCTACGACGAAGCCCGGATCTCCGCCGCTTCCCGGCACCCCGCGCTGGGCGCGGTCCTGGACGACGCCGGCGCCGCCGCGACGTACGAGCTGGAGAACCTCGCGACCGGGGACCGGCGCGGCACCGTGCGCAGCATCGGCCGGTCGCGCGGCACGGCCGCGGGCCTCGAAGACGTCATGGAGAAACGGGAGCGCAGCATCGCCCAGGTCCGGGTGAAGGTCGACGGCGACCCCGAACTGCTGTGGGCGCTGCCGGAGATCATCGGGCTCACCAAGGCCGTGCTCGGCACCGACGGCAACATCATGGCCGACGGGATCATCAAGGAGAAGCTCGACGAGCTCCAGTTCGAAGAGGCGCTGAAGAGCTCGTTCCTGCTCGTCGCCCAGCTGGCGCTGCTGATCCCGACCGGCGGCACGAGCCTGGTCGGGACGGCGGCCCTGTCCGGCTATCAGGCCGCCCGCAGCGTGGAGAACTACCGGTACCAGTCCGCGCTGGCCTCGACGGACCTGAACAAGCGGGCCTACGCGATCGCCGCCGAAGATCCTTCCCTGGCTTGGGTCGCGCTGGACGTCGCGTTCGCCATCCTCGACGCCAAGGCGGCCGTGAGCGCGTTCCGGGAGCTGGGTCCGCTGGCCAAGACGGCGCTGCTCGGCAAGGAGGCCGACGCGGCCGCGCTCGCCACCCGGGCCGACAAGCTCGGCCCGGGGCTCGGCAAGCGGCTGCTCGACCGGCTCGCCGTCCTGCGCAAGCGCCCGGAAGCGCTCCGGCTGCTCGGCGCGGCGGGCGAGGCGGAGGTCAAGGCGGTCGCCGAGGTGACCGAGGCGATCGGCCGCGAGGCGAGCGCGGCGGAGCGGATCGCGGGCGTCGCGGGCCACGACGTCAAGGTGACCAAGTCCGGCGCGCTGGTGGTGTGCAGCGAATGCATGTGGCTGCGGGAGCGCTTCGCCACCGAGCTGGCCGGGAACTCCGCGCTGAGGAGCCGGATGGCCGCGGCGGAGGCCAAGGCCCGGGCCGGCGCGCTCGACGCGGCGGGCAAGGCCGAGGTCGGCGCCCTGACCGCGGAGCTGCAGACGATCCGGGAAGCCCGGCTCATCGCCGAGTACGGTCCGGCGGCGGCCAAGGCCGCGGCCGCCGGTGACGCCCGGGCCGCCTACCAGACGGTCCTGCGGCGGCGGCCGACGCTCGATCGCGAGCTGGCCGACCTGGAGCGGCGCCTGGCGGCCACGCCGAGGCTGAACCCGGCCGACGCCGCCCGCGTGGACGCGCTCACCGCGCGGCTGGAGCGGCTGCGGTCGATCGACACGGTCAGCGTGGCTCCGCGCAACGGGCGGATCGTCGAAGTTTCCTTGGACCGGACCGCCGCGAACTACTTCGAGAACGTCGCGTCGGTGGTCCCCGGTCCCCCGGTGGTACTGGAGTTCCCCGACGGCAGCCGCGTCTGGCGGGACGCCGTCGGCGGCCCCATCCGGCACGAGTCCACCCTCGGCGGGTCGCTGGGGCGGGCCGGGACGGAGAACGCGAAGTACGCCACGGGCGCGCACGGCAACCTGCCGGCCGGGCCGAAGTACGAGCGCGCCCACACGTCCGGCCAGGGAACCGGGTTCGAGAGCCCGTACGCCATCTACTACGCGCCGGAGTACGTCAACCAGACGTTGCAGAACCAGGGCATCGAGACCTACCTGCGGGACATCACCGCGGGGGCCCAGCCGGGCGAGTCGTTCCGGGTGGTGACCCGGACGCAGCCGCACCCGGACACCCTGCGGCTGGCCACGATCGACTACAGCGTCCTGCGCCAGACCGGCGACCGGGTCGAGGAGGTGGCGACGTATTCGATCGTGGTCAGCAGTTCGGCCGAGCACCCGGTGGTGACGGCGGGCGCACTCCGCTTCGCCCCGACGTCCACCGGACGGGCGATGGCCACCCGCTTCCCGATCCCGCCCCCGCTGACCGGGCCCGCCCGCTTCGCCTACTGACACCGCGGGTACGCCCGTTCGCGCGCACCCCACGACCCGAAGGGGAGGTATCCGGCGAACCCCCTTCGCGCTCTTGTCCGCGTGAGCGAAAGTCGGGGAGTGGTCACGCGAAGACCGGCGCCGCCGTTCCGGGTCCTCGGCCCGTTCGAAGTGTGGGTGGACGAGCGGCGGCTCGAGCTCGGCGGGCCGCGGATCCGGACCCTGCTGGCGTTGCTGACCGCGAACGCCGGCCGGGTGATGCCGGTGGGCGCGCTGGTCGACGCGCTGTGGGGCACCGATGCCCCGCCGGATGCCGCGCAGACCGTGCGGACCTACGTCTCGCGGCTGCGGCGTTCGCTGGCCACGGCCGGGCAGCTCATCGTCACCCACCAGGTCGGCTACACCTTCCGGCCGGCGCCGGACGCGCTCGACGCCGCGAATTTCGAACGTCTCGTCGTGACCGGACGGGACGCGCTCACCGCGTCCCGGCACGCGGACGCCGTCACCCGGCTGACTTCGGCGCTCGAGCTCTGGCGCGGCGACGCCTACGCCGAGTTCGGTGACGTCCCGCTGCTGCACTCGGAAGCGGGCCGGCTTGCCGCGATGCGCCTCGCCGCCACCGAAGACCGGATCGACGCCGAGCTCGCCACCGGTGCGAGCTCCGCGCTGCTCGACGAGCTGATCGCGCTGACCGAACGGCACCCGGGCCACGACCGGTTGTGGGGCCAGCTGATGATCGCCCTGTACCGGGCGGGCCGGCAGGTCGACGCGGTGGAGGTGTTCGGGCACGCCCGGGCGGTGCTCGTCGGGCGGTTCGGCCTGGATCCCTCGGCGCAGCTGACGGAAATCCACCGCCGGCTCCTGAACAACGACGCGCGGCTGCTCGGCGTCCCGCCCGCCGTCACCGCCGCACCGGTCCCGGCGCGCAACGATCTTCCCGGTGACGTCGCCGGTTTCACCGGGCGCGAGACCGAGCTCGCCCGGTTACTGGCCGCCCCCGCCGGTCCGCCGGCCGCCGTAGTCGTCCCGGCGATCGACGGGATGGCCGGCGTGGGGAAGACGGCGCTGGCCGTGCACGCCGCGCACCTGCTCGCCGGCGACTACCGCGACGCCCAGCTGTTCCTCGACCTGCACGGGCACACCCCCGGCCGGGCGCCGACGACGCCGTCGGCCGCGCTGGACACGCTTCTGCGGGCGCTGGGCGTCCCCGCCGCCCGGATCCCGGCCGACCTCGACGCCCGGGCCGCGCTCTGGCGGGCGGAGCTGGCCACCCGGTCCGTGCTGGTGGTGCTGGACGACGCCGCCGACCTCGCGCAGGTCCGCCCGCTCCTGCCCGGGACCGCGCGGACCCTGGTGCTGGTCACCAGCAGGCGGCGGCTGGTCGGCCTGGACTCCGCGCTCGGCGTCTCGCTGGACGTGCTGCCGGAAGCGGCCGCCGCCGCGTTGTTCGCCGGCGTCCTCGGCGACGACCGCGCCGCCGACACCGCCGCCGTGCGCGACGTCGTCGACCGGTGCGGGTACCTGCCCCTGGCGATCCGGCTGGCGGCGGCCCGCCTGCGCGCCCGGCCGTCATGGCCGGTGCGGTACCTGGCCGAGCGGCTGCGCGGGCTCGGCTGGCCCCTGGCGGAGCTCGAGGCGGACGGCTGCGGCGTGGCCGCGTCCCTCGCGCCGTCCTACGACCGGCTGGCTCCCCCGGCGCGGCGCCTGTTCCGGCTCCTGGGGCTGCACCCGGGCCCGGACTTCGACGCGCCGGCCGCCGCGGCGCTCGCCGCCGTCCCGGTCGCGGAGGCCGAACGGCTGCTGGAACACCTCGTCGACGACCACCTGCTGCGCCAGTCCGCCGCGGGCCGCTACCGGTTCCACGCCCTGGTCCGGCGCCACGCCCACACCGCCGCGCTGGCCGACGAACCCGAGTCCGAGCGGCGGGCGGCGCTGCGCCGGGCACTCGACTCCTCCCGGCCCGCCACCCACCCCGGCGACGAGCGCCCGCCGATCAGCCTCGGCCCGGCGGCGGCCGTCACGTTCCCACCGAACACGCTGAACACGCCGGCCATGCCGATAGCCGGATTTGCCCGGGAATTCCGGTCTTGAGTGAGAGTGCCTGCCACGGAACGGATCCTCACCGGGTAGGCCGTCCGGGTGCACGCCGCCGGAAACCCAGTGGACTGGACCATCGGCACGTCGTGAACTGTTGACACGATCGAGAAACCGGACCTACCCTCCCCCCATCCCACCGAACTCACCGAGCTTCTCTTCTCTCCCGGAAATACAACGTTGTAAAAATCCGCGCAGGTCGCTGATCTGCGACTTCGAGAGTGAGGTTCCCGTGCCCCGCGGTCGAAAACCCCTCGCCACCCTCACCACGGCACTGCTCGTCCTCGCGGCGATGCTCGGCCTGAGCAGCCCCTCGCAGGCCGCCGGTTCCCTGCCCTGCGACCTCTACGGCGCCGCCGGTACCCAGTGCGTCGCCGCGCACAGCACCACGCGCGCCCTCTATGCGGCCTACGCCGGCAACCTCTACCGCGTGCAGCGCGCTTCCGACCGCGCCGAAACGAACATCGGCCTGCTCGCCACCGGCGGGTACGCCAACGCCGCCGCGCAGGACTCCTTCTGCGCCGGGACGACGTGCACCATCACGGTGATCTACGACCAGTCCCCGCGCCACAACGACCTCACCGTCGAAGGCCCGGGCACCGCGGGCGGGCAGGACGTCGCCGCGATCGCGTCCGCGCTGCCGGTCACCGCGGGCGGGCACAAGGTCTACGGCGTCTACGTCTCCCCCGGCACCGGGTACCGGCACTACGTCGGCGCCGGTGTCGCGGTCAACGGCCAGCCCGAGGGCATGTACATGGTCGCCAGCGGCACGCACGTCAACGGCGGCTGCTGCTTCGACTACGGCAACGTCGAAGCGCAGATCGCCGACACCGGCAACGGCCACATGGACGCCGTCAACCTCGGCACCACGTGCTACTTCCCGCCGTGCACCGGGATCGGCCCGTGGGTGGCGGGCGACCTCGAAAACGGGCTGTTCCAAGGGAACCGCTCCAACACCGCCAACCGCGGCAACGCGACCCCGTTCGTCACCGCGCTGCTGAAGAACAACGGCCAGACGACCTTCGCGCTCAAGGGCGGCAACTCGCAGAGCGGCGGCCTGACGACCTGGTACAACGGCGCGCTGCCCTCGGGCGGCTACACGCCGATGCACCAGGAGGGCTCGATAGTGCTCGGCACCGGCGGCGACAACAGCAACGCGTCCATCGGCTCGTTCTTCGAAGGCGTGATGACCGCGGGCTACCCGACCGACGCCGCGGACGACGCCGTCCAGGCCAACGTGGTCTCGGTCGGGTACACCGGCTCCACCGGAACTCCGCCCTACGCGGCAACGGTTTCCGGCCCGGGCGGCAAGTGCCTCGACGTCGCCGGCGACGACACCGGCGGCAACGGCACCGCCGTGCAGCTGTGGGACTGCCAGGCGAACGCCTCCGATCAGCACTGGGCGCACAACGCGGACTCGTCACTGTCCACTTTGGGCCGCTGCCTCGACGTCGTCGGCAACGGCACGGCGGGCGGCGCGCTGCTGGAACTGTGGGACTGCAACGGGGTCGGCGGCCAGAAGTGGGTGCAGCAGGCCGACGGTTCGCTGCGCAACCCGCAGTCCGGCCGCTGCGTCGACGCCCCGAACGGCGCCACCGCCAACGGCACGCGCCTGCAGATCTGGGACTGCAACGCCTCGGCGGCGCAGAAGTTCTCCGTCACCGGCGGCGGCCCGATCACCGGTCCCGGCGGCAAGTGCGTCGACGTGGCCGGCGACGACCACGGCGTGAACGGGACCGCCGTGCAGCTGTGGGACTGCCAGTCGTTCGCGGTGGACCAGCACTGGTTCCACCTGTCCGGCGGCGCGCTGCGGACGTTGGGCCGGTGCCTCGACGTCGTCGGCAACGGCACGGCGAACGGCGCCCAGGTCGAGCTGTGGGACTGCAACGGCGTCGGCGGCCAGGGCTGGACGCAGCAGGCCGACGGCTCGCTGCGCAACCCGCAGTCCGGTCGCTGCCTGGACTCCCCGAACGGGGCGACGGGCAACGGGACGCGGCTGCAGATCTGGGACTGCAACTCCTCGGCGGCCCAGAAGTTCACGCTGCTCTGACCGAGCGGTCGTGGGGGGGGGGGAAGGGGGGGGGGAGGGTTTCCTATTCCCGCAACACCCAGCCACCC
>NZ_JBVKDU010000004.1:582725-1378998 GCF_055633595.1 Amycolatopsis sp. NPDC114504
AAAGTTGGGGCGGAAGCTTTTGTGGCGGAAAAAGCTTCCAAGTGGTTAGAAAAGAGGGGTGGGGGGGGAAAAAGGGGGGGAGAACCTTTTCCCCCCCCCACGACACCCCCAGTCATCCCGCGCGCGGGTCCGCCAAGTCGTGGTGGCCGGCGACCGGCGCCGTGCCCGTCACCAGCTCCGCCCGGCCCTTGATGCGCAGCTTCCGGTACGCACTGGTCAAATGTTTCTCGACCGCTCTCGTCGTGACGCCCAGCTCTTCGGCGATGTCGCGGTTGCGGCCGCCGCGGGCGACGAGCTCCACGATCCGCTGCTCGGTCGTCGTCAACGCCGGGTCGACCGGGAAGGCGCGGCCGGCCGGGTGTTCGCCGGGAGCCGGGTCGGGCAGGTCACACAGCACACGCAACCGGCGGCCCCGGCGCAGGTGGTCCTCCGCGTCGGGAACGCCGGGCCGCCGGCCGAGGGCGATCAGGGACTTCGCCAGCTCCAGCCGGTCCCCCGACGTCGCCAGGGCCGCCACCGACTCGTGCAGCAGCCGGATCCCCGGTGCGCCGGCGGCCAGCGCCGCCCGGGCCCGCAACGCGCGCCCGAGCGCCGCCGGGGCGCCCCAGCGCTGCGCGCACTCGTACTCGTGCTCCACCAGTTCGGCCGCGGCCGCGCGCCGGCCGGCCCGGCTGTGCAGGGTCGCGGCCAGCAGACGCCACGGGTACCACGCCACGTTGGTCCGGCCGGCCCGGCTGACCTGACGGCCGAAGTCCTCGACGTACTCGATCGCGGTGGGCAGGTCCCCGGTGGTCACCGCCACCGCGCCGTGGACCATCGACAGCTCCCACGGCGCGAGCCGCGCGTCCCCGGCGGCCTGCCGGGCGCGGACGGCGAGCTCGTCGTCGCGCAGTTCGATCGCCAAGCGCGCCAGCAGGACCACGCAGTCGGTGACCACCGCGGACCAGTCCGGCGCGGCGTGCCCGAGCGCTTCGAGCGCGCGGTCCCTGGCCCGCACCGGAGCGCCGGTCGCGGCCCACAGCTTCGCCTGGTTCGTCCACGCCTGCAGCGCCGCCAGCCCCGGCTCGCCCTGGCCGGGCTCCGCGGCCGCCAGCAACCACGACTCCAGGCCCTCGGTGGCGTCGGCCGCCACCAGCACCGCGGTCACCAGCGGCAGCACCGTGAACATCTGGGCCGGACCGCCGGGTTCGCGGCCCAGCACCCGGTGGGCGAGGTCGGCGGCCACCCGCCGCGGCACCGTCTCGGCCTGCGTCGCCGCGTGCAGGAGCGCGACGACCAGCTCGCGCTGCCCCGGACCGGCCGGTGCCGGGTCCGGGCCGAGCCGGCGCAGCCGGTCCGCCGCCGCCGTGAACGTGCTCGAGTTGTCCTGGCCGTGCAGCCAGAGCCGGGCTTCCAGCCGCGCCCGCAGGTCCTCCTCGCCGCCGTTCGCGGCCAGTTCGACGAGGGTGCCGCGCAGCAGCTCGGTCTCCTCGCGGCTGCGCGCGGTCGCGAGGGCGGGCACCCGGCAGAGCAGGTCCGCCCGCTCGGCCGGGGTCCGCAGCAGGGGAAGCGCTTGCTGGAGGTGCCTGGTCGTGGCGCCGGGGTCGCGCCCGCGTTCGGCCGCGACGAGGTCGGCGAGCAGCACACCCCGTTCGGACGTCGTGTAGAGCAAGGCGTGCCGCAGGTACTGCGCCGCCTGCTCGGCCTCACCCCGGTCCGCCGCGGCCGCGGCCGCGCCCCGCAGCACTTCGGTGCCCCACGGCGCCGGTTCGGCCGTCGTCGCGAGCAGCTCCCGGGCGATCCGCTCCAGCGGCGCGCCGTCGGTGTAGAGCACTTCGGCCGCGCGCAGGCGCAGCTCGTCCTGTTCGGACACGGTCATGGTGCCCGCGACGGCTTCGGCGATCCGGGCACCGGCGAACCGGAGCCCGTCGCCGGCCAGCAAACCCAGGCGCCGCAACGCTCCCGCGGCCTCGTCGAGGTCCGCCGGGTCGAGCCCGCTGAGCCGCCCGAGCGCACCGGCGTCGCCGGCCTCGCCGAACGACGTCAGCGCCCGCGCCAGCTCCGCCACCCGGGTCGGCTGGGCGCGCAGGCAGCGGGCGATGTGGTGGGACGGGCCGGTCGGCCGCAGCGCCAGCACCTCGGCGAGCTGCCCGTCGGCCGGGCCGAGGTCTTCGGCGAGCATCGCGTCGGCGAGGGCGCCGAGGAACATCGGGCTGCCCCCGGTGATTTCCCGGCACGAGACGGCGAGCTGCTCGTCGGCCGGCTCTCCGCAGTGGCGGCTCAGGAACGCCCGCGTCCCCGCCGGCGACAGCGGCCCGGGCTGCAGGACGACCGCCGCCGCGCGCACCAGGTCGCCGACCACCGGGCGGTCGGCACCGGCGTCGCCGTCGAGCACGGTGGCCACGACGACCAGCGGCATCGCCCGGAGCCGGTTGACGAGGTGGGCCAGCCAGCCCAGCGACTCGGCGTCGGACCACTGCAGGTCGTCCACGAGCAGCACCACCGGCCGCTCCGCCGCGACTTCGGCGACCAGCACCCACAGCCGGTGCAGCAGGGCGTGCCGGCCCATCGCGAGCGCCGCCGCCTCGGGCGGGTCGACCAGGCTCAGCTCCGCGGGCAGGTCCCGGCCCTCGGCCACCAGCGGCTCCAGCAGCTGCCGGGCCACCCCGTGCGGGAACCGGCGCTCGGTGGGCGCGGCGGACGCGCGCAGCACGCGCATCCCCTTCCCCGCCGCGAGCCCGGCCACGGCGTGCAGGAGCGCCGAGCGGCCGCAGCCGAGCCGCCCGCCGATCACCGCCAGCGAACCGGCTCCCCCGGCGCCGGCGTCCAGGAGGTCGGCCAGCACCGCCAGCTCGGCGTCGCGCTCGATCAGCATGGCGTCCCGAACTCCCCGTCCTCCAACGCGAACAACGCCCGCAGCTCGGCACGCCCGGTGATGCCGAAGTGCCGGTAGATGCGGGTGAGCCGCACCTCGACGGCCCGCTTGCCGACCGTCAGGCGCCGGGCGATCTCCGCGTTCGGCAGCCCTTGCACCACCATGTCCACGACCCGCGCCGAGGTCTCCGACAGGGCTTGGCGCTTGCGATCCGCGCGCTGGGCCGAGCCGGCGGGGCGGGGCTGCGCGGCCAGCCGGGCCGTCAGGTCGAGCACCCGCGCGGACTGCCCGTCGAGCCGGTAGGCCTTCGCCAGGCGCCCGGCCTCGTGCAGCAGGCCGGACACCCCGGCCGGCTGGCCGGCGTCCAGCTGCGCCTCGGCGAGCCGGAGCACCGCGGTGACGTACCAGATCCGTTCCGGCGAGTCCCGCAGCGCGTCGACCGCGCGGGTGAGCCGGAACGACGCGCTCCCCGTCGGCAGGGCGATGCCGGCGAACAGGTGGGTCAGCCCGGTCGCGGTCCGGGTTCCCCACGCCCTGGCCAGTTCCCACTCGGCCGTGACCAGTTCCTCCGCGGCTTCCGGATGGCCGAGGTCGCGCTGGGCGACGCCGGCGAGCGAGCGCCACGGCAGCAGCGCCGGGTTGACCCAGCCGCGGCTGAGCAGGATCCGGCCGCACTCCTGGAAGTGGTGCAGCGCGGCCCGCGGGCGCTGCCCGGTCCAGTCGAGCAGGCCGCGGGCGAACAGCAGCTGCGTGTCCAGGTGGTGACGGCCCCGGCGCGCCGCCGTCCCCCGCGCCGGGGTCGCGGCCGCCCGTTCCGCCGCGTCCCGGTCACCGCGGGCCAGGCCGAGCAGGATCTGCAGGCCCAGCAGCGCCCGGGCCATCGGCGGCGGCCACCGGGTGAGCGGGTAGCCCTCGACCGCGGCTTCGGCGTCGGCTTCGGCGGCCGCGACCCGTCCTCGCCGCAGGCTGAGCCGGCCGCGGCTGAGCAAAACGAGCGCGGCCGCGGCCCGCGAGCCCCGGCGGCGCGCGTCGGCGAGCACACCGTCGAGGGCCTCCGCCGCTTCCAAGGGATCGTCGGTGGCCATGAGCGTCCACGCGGCGGCGATCCGCGGCGCGTAGAGACGGGTGCCGCCGCGGCCTGGGGTGAGCGCGACCCTGGCCAGTTTCCGCGCGCGTCGCGGGTCCGTGCCCCGGGTCGCGGTGAGCCAGGCGGCGACGCCCGCGCGGTCCGGGTCGAGGCGGTCCTCGGCGTAGGCCGCCGCCGGGATGCCGAGCGCGGGCACCCCGTCCGGCGAGTCGGTGGCGAGCCAGTGGAGCGCGGCCAGGGAGCCGCGGTCGGGCGCCGAGGCCCCGGGGGCGAGCCCGGCGAGCAGGCCCGCCGCCCGTTCCGGGGCGCAGCGCGTGACGAGCAGGTCCGCCGCGGCCAGCCGTTCGCACAGCAGCCGGTCGGTGGTCGCCGTCAAAGCGGCGCGGGCGAGCCGCACCTCCCCGGTGTGCGGGGCCGCCCCGTCGGCGGCGGCCAGCTCCAGCGTGAGCTGCGCGCGGGTGGTGTCGGCGAGGGGTTCGCGCAGCGCGCGGCGGTAGTACGGGGCCGCTTCGCCGGCCTGGCCGGCGGCGTTCCTCGCCGCGGTGAGGAGTGCGTCGAGCGCCCACCGCGTCCCGGCCGGCCCGGCGCCGAGCAGCAGCCGCGCGACGTCCTCCTCCGGCAGTGCGCACCGGTGCGCCAGCTCCGCGGCGGCGCCGTACAGCTCGGCCCGCTCCGCGCGGGTCATCCCGGCCAGGACCCAGGTCGCGATGCCGGGGTCGGCAGACCGGCCGCGTCCCGGCACGAGCCCGATGCCGACGAGCACCCGCCACGCCCGCGCGGGCGAGAGCGTCTGACGGCCGGCGAGCGGCCCGAGCTGTTCCGGCGAGAGCACGTGCCCCGCGACGACGAAGGCCCGCAGCAGCCGGCGCAGGTCGTCGGGCAGCCGGCCGAGCAGCCCGAGCATCTGGTCACGGCGCGCGTCGGCGGCCAGCCGCTCGGGGCGTGCGCCGGGCTCGGGATCGGTCCGGCAGTGGTCGAGCACCACGCGGACCAGGGCGGGGTTGCCCCCGGTGGCGGCGTGCAGCTCGGTGACGAAGTCGTCGCCGCCGGGCCCGGCCCCGTGCGCGCGCACGACCTCGGCGACCCCGGACCGGCTCAGCGGCCGCAACCGGACGACGTGGGTCGCGTGCCAGTTGAGCCCGGACAGCTGCCACGGTTCGGCGGTTTCCTGGTCGAAGAAGGGAAGGACGACGCCGGCCCCGGTGATGACGACCAGCAGCGGCACCTGCCACAGCCGCCGCAGCAGGGCGCCGAGCCAGGCTTTGGAGCTGTCGTCCATCAGGTGGGCGTCGTCGAGCAGGAGAAGCACGGGCCGCCGCCGCGCGGCCTCGACGAAGGGATGCCACAGTTCGGGCGACCCGGGATCCCCGGGGGCACCCCCGGCGAGCAGCTCACCCAGAGCGCGGGCCACGGCCCGATCGGGCAGCGCGGAGGCCAGCTGCGAGACGACCCCGAACCGCAGCGCGGATTCGGTCAGCGAGCCCCGGGCACTGAGCACTTGAACGGGCCGGTCCTGCCCCCGCGCGGCGAGGAGGGAGAGCAGGCTGGTGCGGCCGGTCCCGGGCAGCCCGGTGACGACGGCGATGCCGGACTTGCCGTGTTCGAGATCGGTGAGGAGGCCGGTGAGCAGCGCGGTTTCGCTGACCCGCTCGGCGAGCAGCTCGGCCCCGGGAGCCCCGGTGAGCACGGTCATCCCCCGCACCAGCCCGTCGGAGTCCGATGTGGACGGAGGGCGGCGGGTTGGGAGCGCGGCGCGGGATGCCCGGGGCCGGCGGCGCAAGCAGGCCGGCTCGGCCCGGCACCACAGCCGCAGCCGCAGCCGCAGCCGACCAAGCGGCCTGCGCCCGGCGCACCCCACTCGAAACCGCCGCAAGCGATCACGCGACCCGCAAGGCGGGCGCCGAGAGCGGGACGGGTCGCCCCGGCACCTCTTCCGCCGCCCGTCACCTCGGGTCCCTCCGAGACAGCGAGGCGGCCAAATCCGCTCGCCCGCCGACGTTCAGCTTCTTGTACACGCTCGTCAAGTGCATCTCCACCGTGCGCACCGTCACGAACAGTGCCTCCGCTATCGCGCGGTTGCCGTCGCCGGCGGCGGCCAGCTCCGCCACTCGGCGCTCGCTACCCGTCAAGGTGTCGAGGGCCGAGCCTCCCTGAGGGCCCGGGCGGCCCCCGGCGGCGAGGAGGGCCGTCCGCGCCGCGTCGAGGAGGAGGCGGTCGCCCGTGCGGGTGCAGCCGTCCGCCGCTCGCCTCAAGTGCTCTCGCGCGCCCTTGCGGTCGTCGCGGGCCAGCAATGCCCGGCCCAGCAAGTACTCCGCGCGCTGGTGCTCCCGGAGACCCGGCCCGCCCTCCAGGGTCCGGACCGCCTCGGTCAGCAGCTCGACGCCCTCGGCGCCGGCGGTCGTCACCCCCGCCGCGAGGAGGCCCATGCCCACCGCGCGGGGCGTGCCCCAGCGGGCGGCCAGCTCGCGGCCGTGCTCGGCCAGCTCCCGGCCCTCCGACAGACGACCTGACTCGGCCAGCAGGCACGCGCCGTCCAGCCACCACGGGACGAACACCGGGTTCGCCATCCCCGCGCCCGCCAGGCTTTCGCCGCACGTGCGCAAGTACTCCAAGGCACCGGACGGGTCGCCGAGCGCCGCCCGCGCCTGCGCTCGCGCCATGAGGTACCAGTGGTACTCCAGCGCGAACCGGTCGAGCCGCGGACGGGTGATGCCGTCGAGCAGCTCCTCCGCGCGGGCCGCGTCGCCGCGCGGGGCCAGTACCGTCGCCAGCGCGATCCGCGGCATCGTGGTCGTCTCGCCCCAGGATTCCTGCTGGGCCAGGTCGAAGCTGACCTGCGCGTCCGCGCCGGCCTCCGTCAGGTCGCCCGCCCAGTGCCAGAACATCGCCCGCGTGCACTGCGCGAGGCAGTACGTCCACGCGTCGCCCGCGCCGCTCGCGTGCTCGATCAACCGGCCCAGCGCGTCCTGCGCCGGTTTCAGCTCGTCGGCCAGCTGGAGCGCGAGACCCGCACCCAGCGCCGCCCAGCCGCCCAGCCCGGCCGGGTCGACGCGCAGCGCCCGGGTCGCCTCCGCGGCCGCCGTCGCCGCCGAATCGCCTTCCAGCGCCCGCGCCGCCGCGCGCATCCCCAGCAGCTGGCACTCGGCCGGGTCGTCGCCCGCCGGCGTGGGCTGCTCGCGGACGCGGGCGAGCGCGGCGGGCACCGTGCCCACCTGGTCCAGACCGGTGATCAGCGCCATCGACTCGACGAGCGTGCGCAGCCCGGCGTCGGCGACGGACCGCGGTTCGCCGAGCCGGGTGTCCAGCTCGGCCGCCACGTCGCGCAGCACGGTCACCGCCTCCGGCGCCCGCTGGACGGCCAACGCGACCATGCCGAGCCGGACGGCGATCCGCGCCCGCTCCCGCACGTCCACCGCCAGCCCGCGCGCCCGCTGCAGCAGGTCGAACGCCGCGACCGGTTCCGCCGGCGCCAGCGCGGCCGCCAGCTCCAGCAGCAGGCCGACGTCGGCGGGGCCTGCGACATCCGGGACTTCGCCCCGGGCCGGGAGCTCCCGAAAGCCCCCGTCTGCGACATCCGGGGCTTCGCCCGGGGCCGGCTGCTCCGCCTCCCGGAGCCCCCGAAAGCCCGCGCAGGCCAGCGCCCGCTTCAGGTACCGCGCCGCGGTGCCGGGCGCGCCGCGGCCGGTGGCGCTCTTCGCCGCCTCCCGCATGATGCCGGCCATCCACCCCTCGTCCAGCTCCGGCAGCAGGAGCAGGTGCCCCGCCACCTCCTCGGCCGGCCGGCCCGCGTCGCTGAGCAGCCGGGCGGCCCGCCGACGCCACTGGGCCGGCTCGCCGGCGCCCCCGGCGTCGAGGATCGCGGCCCGGACCAGCTCGTGCACGAACTCGCGGGTGCCGTCGAGCAGGATTTCGTGTGCCTGCAACGTCTCCAGGGCCGCCGACACGACGGCGCCGGGTACTTCCGCCAGCTTCGCGAGCAAGTCCGGCTCGTCGTCCCCGAGCACCGCGACGGCCATCGCGACGGCGCGGGTGGACGCCGAGAGCCGGTCCAGTGTCGACGTCGCCAGGACGGCGCGGCCCGAGCCGGCGAGCGAGGACAGCGAGACCGGCTCGTCGCCGGCCCGCGCCCGGGTCAGCTCACCGAGCATCCGGCGCAGCAGCAAGGGGTTCCCGCCGGTCTCGGCGAGGCACGTGCGGGCGAACAGGCCGTCCCGCGTGGCCAGCGGCTCCGGGATCAGCTCGGCCACCGCGGCGAGCGGCAGCGGGCCGAGGTCGAGGGTCCGCGTGTCGTGCGCACCCGCGATCTCGGCGAGCGTCCCATCGGCCGGGATCGCTTCCCCGCTCCGCTGCGCCAGCACGACGAGCAGCGGGAGGTCCTGGGCGCGGCGCACCAGGTACTCCAGCCAGCGGAGTGAACTTTCGTCACACCACTGCACGTCGTCCACGACGAGGAGCAGCGGCCCCGGGGTCGCGAGCGACGCGGCCAGCCAGTACAGCCCGTGCTGCACGGCGTAGGAGCTCACGGCGGGCGGTTCCGCGACCGCGTCCGTGGTCAGTGCGTGCCGGGCGAACCGGGCACTGCCCTGCAGCAGCGACTCGCCCGCTTCGCCGGTCAACCCCAAGGGGGCGAACAGCTCCCGGACGACGCCGTACGCGGTGTTCGCGTCCTTCCGCGCGGCCGAGGCCGTCAGGATCCGGCCCGGCTCCGGCAGGTCCGCCGCCGCGTCGTGGAGGGCCGCGGCGAGCAGGCTGGTCTTGCCGATCCCCGCCGGGCCGCGCACGAGCAGTGCGTGGCCGTGGCCGTCCCCGGCCTGCCGCCGGCTCGCGGTGACGCGGTCGAGTTCTCGCCGACGCCCCACCAGCCTGGCCGGCGGCGGGGAGAACGGGGTCCGGGAAGCCAAGTGCCACCTACCGTTTCCGCTGGGCAGGCGCCCACCCCGGGGCGAACGAAGACCGCTCCACTGGGTGCGCCCGCTGCGACAGTCCGTGATCGAAGTCCAAGAAATCACAAGGCCGTCAGGCGGACAAGGGCCAACACGGGCGAATCAGGGGAAGCCGGGTAACCGCGGGCAAGAACCCTGTCCCGGACGGGCAGGAAATGTATTTGAAATTCTTTCGCCTTTCACTTTCCGGTCACCTGACCGGAAATCCGCCCCCTACTCGCGCGTAATCCACTGAACGGGGCACGCGGCCTTTGTCCGTTTGTCAACTTTCGATTGGCTCGTGCGTCAACTTTCGGCTAACCGCAGCCGCCCGCGTGTCCACCGTCCGAGACGGCCTTGGCCAGCTCGGGGAATTCCCGCCGCTCATCCGAGCCCGATTCCGCGGGTGCGGTGGCGGCGCGGGCCCGCCAGGCTTCGAGGAACCGGCCGAGCCGGTCGGTGCCCCAGAACTTCTCCCGGCCCAGCACGAACATCGGGACGCCGAAGACGCCTTCGTCGGCCACCCGTTCGAGGACGTCGATCCCCCGTTCGCGCAACCCTTCGTCGTCCACCGCCCCGGCGTAGCGGGCCGGGTCGAGGCCGAGCCCCGCCGCGACCGCGCCGATCACCGCGGGGTCGGAGATGTCCTCCCCGCGCTCCCAGCGCGCCGCGCAGACGCGGTCGAGGAACGGGCGGCCCATGCCCTCGTCGGTCGCCGCGAGGTAGGCCAGGTGCGCGACCTCCCACACCGGCGCCCGGTCGACCGGCCAGATCATCGGCAGGCCCCGCTCCTTCGCGAGCCGCCGGGTGTCCTGGAGGATGTAGAAGTTCTTCGCCCGCGACATCGGCACCACCGGCAGCTCGACGCCGCGTTCGGCGAGCATCCGCTCCGAGAGCGGGTCCGGTTCCCAGACCGGGATCCATTCCGCGGCGTGCAGCACCGCCGGCTCGGTTTCCAGCAGCTCCCGGTAACAGAACCACGAATACGGGCTCCGCAGGGAGAAGTACCACCGCGGTTGCGCGTTCCTGCGCGCCATGAACGGACTCCTTCGCACTCAGACGGTGATTCCGCCGTCGATCTGGAAAACGGAACCGGTGACGTAGGCCGCGCGCGGCGAGGCGAGGAAGGAAACCAGATCGGCCACCTCGTCCGCCGTGCCGAACCGCCGCAGCGGAATTGCCTTCAGCATCTTCTCGCGCGCGGACTCCGTCATCACGCGCGTCATCTCGGTGTCGATGATCCCCGGTGCGACGGCATTCGCCCGGACGCCGTACCGGCCGACCTCCTTGGCCAGTGCCTTGGTGAACCCGATGATCCCGGCCTTGCTGGCCGAATAGTTCGTCTGCGTCGCGTTCCCGTAGACCCCGGAAACCGACGACAGGTTCACGACGCAGCCCGCGCGCCGTTTCATCATCGCGAAGACCGCCGGGCGGCAGACGTGGTAAACGCCGTCGAGGTTGGTGTGGACGACGTCGTTCCACTGCTCGTCGGACATCAGGGCGAGGGGCTGGTCGCGGGTGATCCCGGCCGAGGTGACCACGACCCCGACCGGGCCCAGCTCCCCTTCGACGCGGTCCACCCAGTCCCGCACCTCGGCCGCGTTGCCGACGTCGACGCGCACCCCCAGGGCGCGCACGCCGGACTCCCCGGCCAGCTTCTCCACCTCGGTCGCCGCCCGCTCGTCGGAGCGGTAGCAGAACCCGACGTCCCAGCCGTCCTCGGCCAGCCGCCGGACCACGGCCGCACCGATCCCGCGCGACCCGCCGCTGACCAGGGCCACCCGCGGCGCGTCTCTCTCCTCGCTCATCCCTCTCCCGTCCCGTTTTCCTCGATCGTGTCCAGGTCCGCCTCGGGCCGGAACGCCAGCGTCATGCGCTCCACGCTCAGCACCCGGCGCCCGCCGGCCGTGCTCTCCCCGGCGACGATCGCGCTGTCGTCGAACACGCGGACCACGTGCAGCCGGTGCTCCAGCAACTCGCCCGGGAAGACCTTGCCGTGGAACCGGACCCCGGAGACCGCGCCGATCAGCGTCACCCGCCCGGCGCCGGAAGCGCCGCCGGTGACGCCGAGCACCCCGGCCGACTGCGCGAAGGACTCGACGAGCAGCACGTCCGGGTAGGCGAGCTGCTCCTCGGCCACGTTCTCGCCGAGCGTCGCGTACCACGGCTCGTTCGCCGTCACGGCCTTGACGGTGACCGCCCGCACGCCCGGTTCCAGCTCCACCACCCGGTCCACCAGCAGGATCGGGTACCGGTGCGGCAGCAGCTCCCGCACCCCCGCGCCGCCGATCACGCCGGGTCCTCCGCGTAGTGCAGCCGGACGCTCGCCGCCCGGCCGCGCGCGGTGCCGATCTTGGCCGAGACCCGCCAGCCGCCGTCCTCGCGCCGCCAGTCCAGGGCCAGCTCGAGCACGTCGCCCGGGACCACCGCCGAGACGAACCGGGCGGAGCCCAGCTCGGCCAGCCGCAGCTCCCCGGTGCCGGGCGGCCGCGCCGCGACCGCGCCGCGGTGCACGCACTCGACCAGGCAGACGCCCGGGAACAGCGGCAGTCCCGGGTAGTGGCCCGCGAAGACCGGTTCGATCTCGCGGACCCCGAAGCGGGCTTTCGAGTGCCAGCCGCCGTCCGCCCGGACGCCGGCCTCCAGCACCTCCACCGCGCCCCGGACCGGGCTCGCCGTCCCGGTCAACGCTCGTCCCCCGCCAGCCGGAAGACGCCGCACGCCACGGACCCGTCGGCGTCGGCCGACGTCACCACGGCGACCCGCGCCCCCGTCTCGGCCTCACCGAGCGCGGCCACCACCCCGAAGCACGCCGACGCGGCGCCGGTGTCCCCGATCAGGGCGCCGACGTCGAGCCGGTGGGCCACGCCGAACACCTCGTCGAGGACCTCGTTCTCCTGCGCGCCGGTCCGCCCGCCCGCCCCGGAGGGCACGACGACGTCCACCGCCGCCGGGGCGACGCCGGCCTCGACCAGCGCCGCGAGCACGCAGTCGCGCAACGCCGCGCGCAGGTCGTCGGCCGTGAAGACCCGCGAGGTGATCGCGAGAGCCTGCGGCCGGCCTGCGACCGCGGTCTCGGCTCGCTCCAGCAGCATCATGCAGGCGCCCTCGCCGAGCGGCCGGGGGGCCGGCCCGTCCTCGCGGCTGTGGAAGTCGAGCCACGCCCGGTCGGCGGAGTACTCCTCGGCCCCGCCCACCAGCACCGTGTCGGCTCGCCCGCGGGCGAGCAGCCGGGTCGCGTAGCGGAACGCCGAGAGGCCCGAAACGCGGCCGCTGGCCAGGGTGACGTTGGGCCCGTTCAGCCCGTACCAGATCGCGCAGCGGCCGGCGGCGCAGTTCATCACCGTGTTGGGCATCCGGGCCGGGTCGACGTGGTAGGGCTTGTCCCCCAGCAGCGACGACCGCGTGAAGTCCATCATGCTCTGGGTGCTCCCGCTGGTGGCGAGCACCAGCCCCGTGCCGCCGGGCGCGGCCCCGGCGTCGAAGACCTGCCCCACCGCGGTGACCGCCAGCGCGGTCACCCGGTCCATGGCCCGGGTTCCCTTGCGGCCCAGCACCTCCCGGATGTCGAAGTCCGGGACGGCGTGGCCGCTTTCGCCGGGCACCCCGCCTTCGGCCCGCGCGGTGTTCCGGGCGGGCTCGCCGCTGCGCAGCCCGTCCAGGAAATGCTTGTGGTCGATCCCGAAGGGCGACACCGCGGACCACGCGGTGATCACCGCGCCGGTCGCCGTTGCGCTCATCTGCTCACTCCCTCACTAGGCTGCGCGGCCGGACCCGGCCAGCGCCGGGTAGCGGCCGAGGACGACGCTCGCGTTGTTGCCGCCGAACGCCATCCCGTTGTTCTGCACGACGTCGATCTCGGCGTCGACGGCGTGGTTGGGCACGCAGTCGACCGCGCACTCGGGGTCGGTCTCGACGTGGTTGATGGTCGGGAACACGAAGCCCTCGCGGATCGCCAGCGCGCCGGCGATCGCGGCGAGCGCGCTGGCCGCCCCCATGGTGTGGCCGAGCATGGACTTCAGCGAGACCGTGCGCGGGGCGTCGGCACCGAAGACGTCGTGGATGGCACCGCATTCGGTGACGTCGTTGGCCTTCGTGCCCGTCCCGTGCGCGGAGACGAGGTCGACCTGGGCCGGGTCGAGCCCGGCGTCCTCGAGGGCCAGCCGCATGCACTGCGCGACGCCGTCCTGGTTGGGCGCCACCTGGTGGTAGGCGTCGCAGTTCAGGCCGTACCCGAGCACCTCGGCGTGGATCCGGGCGCCGCGGGCGAGCGCGGAGTCCAGCGTCTCCAGCAGGAGCACCCCGGCGCCTTCGCCGGTGAGGATGCCCTTGCGGCCGATGTCGAACGGGCGGCAGTTGTCCGGCGCGATCGTGCCCAGCCGGTAGAACCCGGCGAAGGTCTTGCGGCAGATGGCGTCCGCGCCGCCGCACAGCGCGAACTCGGCCTCGCCCGCCTTGACCGCGTCGAAGCCGTAGCCGAGCGCGTAGTTGCCCGCCGAGCACGCCGTGGCGATGGTGGTCGCCTCGACGTCGCCGAGCTCCAGCTCCCGGGCGATCGCCGTGGAGAGCCGGCTCGGCGGCACCCGCCGGACCTGCTGCGGCGTCAGCGACTCCGGCCCGCCGGCGATCCCCGCCGCGGCGAGCTCGTCGAGCTCGTTCGACTCGCCGTCGGTGGTGCCGACCGCGACCATCCCGCGCCGGGACCGGAGGTCCTCGGGCGCCAGGCCGGCGTCGTCGAGGGCCATCCGGGCCGCGGCCACCGCGAACCGGGTGGCCCGGCCCAGCGACTCCACCGGCAGGTTCCGGATCCAGTCGCCGGGTTCGAACCCGCGCACCTCGCAGCCGCGGGAGTGCTCGAACCCGGTGGTGTCGAAGCCGGTGATGTCCCGGGCGCCGCTGCGCCCGGCCCGCAGGCCGGCCGCGAACTCGGTGGCGCCGAGGCCGATGCTCGACAGCGCGCCGAGCCCGGTGAGCACCACCCGGTGGCCGGTCACCAGCCCGCGCTCTCTGCGACCACTTCGTGCACGGCGGTCAGGTTCACCATCCGCGGCAGCTCGGCCTGCTCGATGGTCACCTTGAACTCCTTCTCGAGCAGCGCGAGGATCTCGATCGCGAGCAGCGAGTCGGCGCCGTGGTCGTCGATGAAGAGGCTGGTCGGGGTCATCTCGTCCTCGTCGATCTCCAGGACGTCGCAGACGATCTCCTTGATCCGGGCGGTGCGCGTGGAAGTTTCGGTACTGGTCATCTTCGTTCTTCCTTCGGTTCGGGGTTGCCGGGGTCGCGGGGGCTATTCGGCGTGCTCGGCGGCGAGGCTGCGCGGGCGCAGGTCCCGCCAGTTCTCCTCGACGTAGGTCAGGCAGGCGGCGCGGGTCTCGGGGCCGTGCACGCGGTCCCACCCGTCGGGCAGGTCGGCGAAGACGGGCCAGAGTGCGTGCTGGTCTTCGGCGTTGACGACCACGTGGAAGGTGCCCGTCTCGTCGTCGAAGGGGTTGGTCACCGATCGCTCCTTTCGTTCGCGAGGTACTGTTCGATCGCCTCGCCGATCCGCCGCAGCGGTTCGGCTCCGGTCATGGCGTCGTGCCCGGCCGGCAGTTCGGTCACGGCGATCGCACCGTCCACATGGGACGTCCAGGCCGCGGCCGTGCGGTTGTCCGGGTCGGCGGCCGCGGCGAAGTGCAGCAGTGTGCCGCGGAAGGTGCGCGGCACGAACTCCTCCTGCAGCTTCAGGTTGTTGCGCCAGGCGGCGAAGCACCGCTTCAGCTGCTCCGCGGTCAGCTCGCCCAGGGGGTTGGCTTCGCGGGCGAACAGCTCGCGCAGGCCGGCGAAGTCGGGGCCGCGCACGGGTTCCTCGTCGCCGCGGTAGCCGAAGAACCGCAGCACGATCGCCGCCAGCTCCTCCTCGTCCGGCAGCGCGTCGTCGCTGCCCGGTGCGCTGTCGAGGCTCACCAGCAGCGCCACCCGCTCGCCGTCGTCCTGCAGCCGGCAGGCGATCTCGTGCGCGACCACGCCGCCGAACGACCAGCCCAGCAGGTGGTAGGGGCCGTGCGGCTGGACCCGGCGGATCTCCGCCAGGTAGTCGGCCGCCATCGCTGCGACGTCGGCGGGCAGCTCGGCGTCGTCGACGATCCCGCGGGACTGCAGGCCGTGGAGCGGCCGGTCGGCCAGGTGCGCGGCGAGCCCGTGGTAGGACCAGCTGACGCAGCCCGCCGGGTGGACGCAGAAGAGCGGCTCCCGGGTGCCCTCCCGACGCAGCGGCAGCAGGACGTCGAAGGACGTCCCGCCGGCGGTGCTCTCGATCCGCCGGGCCAGCCGCGCGGGCGTCGGGTGGTCGAACAGGTCCCGGATGCCGAGTTCACCGCGGCCGAGCCCGCCGGCCACCCGGTCCCGGACCCGGCTCAGCAGCCGGGTCGCCAGCAGCGAATGGCCGCCCAGCGCGAAGAAGTCGTCGTGCAGACCGACCGCGGGCACGCCGAGCACGTCGGCGAACGCCGCGCACAGCAGGTCTTCGGCCGGGGTCCGCAGCCGGTCGTGGCCCGCCGTGGCCTGGACGGCCGGTGCGGGCAGGGCCGACCGGTCGAGCTTCCCGTTGGCGGTCAAGGGGAAGCGCTCCAGCACGACCACCGCGGCCGGGACCATGTAGTCCGGCAGCGTCCGGCCCAGCCGGGCCCGCACCTCCGCCGGTTCGACCCCTTCGCCGACGACGTAGGCCGCGAGCCGCCGGTCGCCCGGGACGTCCTCGCGGACGAGCACCGTGGCGCGGCCGATGCCCGGCACGGCCAGGAGCGCGGTTTCGATCTCGCCGAGCTCGATCCGGAACCCGCGCAGCTTCACCTGGTGGTCGGTCCGGCCGACGTAGTCGAGCTGCCCGTCAGTACCCCACCGCACGAGGTCGCCGGTGCGGTACATCCGCGTGCCCGGCGCGCCGAACGGGTCGGCGACGAACCGCTGCGCGGTGAGGCCCGGGCGGTTGAGGTAGCCCCGCGCGAGCCCGGCGCCGGCGATGTACAGCTCGCCGGCGACGCCGTCCGGCACCGGCCGCAGCGCCGCGTCGAGCACGTAGACCCGGGTGTTGGCCAGCGGCACGCCGATGGTCGGCGCGCCGGGCCGGCCGGGCATGGCGGTCAGGTCCGCCGCGGTCGACCAGATCGTCGTCTCGGTGGGGCCGTAGACGTTGGTGACGCCTCCGGTGACCTCGCCGAGCCGGTCGGCCAGCGCGCGGCTGACCGCCTCGCCGCCGATCAGCGCCCGCAGGCCGCCCAAGGTCCCGGGCGCCGTGTCGGCCAGCTCCTGCCACAGCGTCGGCGTGGCCTGCATGATCGTCGCTCCACTGTGGACGATCAGGGCGCCGAGCACCGCCGGGTCGCGCACCTCGTCGCGGGCCGCGACCACCAGCCGCGCCCCGGCGAGCAGGGGCACCAGAATCTCCAGGTTGGCGATGTCGAACCCGGGCGTGGTGACCGCGAGGAAGCGGTCTTCCGACGTGATCCCGGTGCGGGACACCATGTCGTCCAGCAGGTTCGCCAGCGCGCCGAGGGGGACGACGACGCCCTTGGGCCGGCCGGTCGAACCCGAGGTGTACAGGATGTACGCGGCGTTGCCCGGCCGGGTGACGGCGCCGTCCGGCGGAGTGGGGTGGAACTCCGCCAGGACGGCGTCGTCGAGCACCACCCGCGGTGCGGTGCCCGTCTCGGTGCCCGGGGTGGTGACGACCACCGCCGGAGCCGCGTCGTCGAGCATGAAGGCGACCCGCTCGGCCGGGTACCCGGGGTCGATCGGCAGGTACGCGGCCCCGGTCCGCAGCACCGCGAGCAGCGCGACGACCAGGTCCGCCGAGCGCGGCAGGACCAGCGCGACCACGGACTCCGGACCGGCGCCGTGCCGGATCAGCAGGTGGGCCAGCCGGTTCGCCCGGGCGTCCAGTTCGCGGTAGGTCAGCTCGGTGTCGCCGGCCACCAGCGCGACCGTGTCCCAGGCCCGCTGGGCGGTCTGCCGCAGCCGGTCGGACAGGGCCGTCGCGGCCGGGTCCCGCTCGGTGTCGTTGCGGGCCACCAGGATCCGCTCGCGCTCACCGGCGCCGAGGACGTCGATCGCGCCCAGCCGCTTCGCCGGGCCGGTGGCCATCGCCCGCAGCACGGTGCCCAGGCGCTCCGCCATCCGCGTCACGGTCGCGGCTTCGAACAGCTCGGTGCGGTACTCGACGAAGCCGCCGAACCCGCCGTCGTGCTCGGTGAACTCGAACGACAGGTCGTATCGCGCGGTCCCGGTGCCCTCGGGCAGCACCTCGGCGTCCACTTCGGACAGTTCGAGGCTCGCCCCGGCGTTGTTGTGCAGCACCAGCAGCACGCCGAACAGCGGCGTCCGCGCCTGCGAGCGGGCCGGGTTGAGCACGTCCACCAGCCGCTCGAACGGCAGGTCCTGGTGGGCGTAGGCGGCCAAGTCGGTCGCGCGGATCCGGGCGAGCAGCTCGGCGACGGTCGGGTCGCCGGACAGGTCGGTGCGCAGGACCAGGGTGTTGAGGAAGACGCCGACCAGCTCGTCCAGCGCGTCGTCGGTGCGCCCGGCGACCGGGGTGCCCAGCGGGATGTCCTCCCCCGCGCCCAGCTTCGCCAGCAGCGTGGCGAGCCCGGCCTGCAGCACCATGAACACGCTGACCCCGGCGTCGGCGGCGAGCCGTTCGAGGCCGGCCCGCAGCTCGCGGTCCAGCTCGAAGTACACGCGGTCGCCGCGCCCGTCGGCCACGGCGGGCCGGGGGTGGTCGGTGGGCAGCTCGAGCTGGTCGGGAATCCCGTCCAGAGCGGTGCGCCAGTGCGCCAGCTGCCGCGTGGCGAGGCTGTCCGGGTCATCCTCGGCGCCGAGCAGATCCCGTTGCCACAGGGCGAAGTCCGCGTACTGCACGGGCAGCGGCGCCCACTCCGGCGCCCGCCCGGCCCGCCTCGCGGCGTAGGCGTGGGAGAGGTCGCGGGTCAGCGGCCCGAACGACCAGCCGTCGGCGGCGATGTGGTGCACGACGACGACCAGCACGTGGGCCCGCTCGCCGGTGCTGAGCAGGGTGGCCCGCAGCGGCGGCTCCACCGCGAGGTCGAAGCCCCGCCGGGTGGCGGCGCGCACGGCGTCGGCCAGTTCCCCGGCAGGGACCTCGGCAGCGGTGAACAACCCCGTGACCTCGATGATCCGCTGGTACGGGACCCCGTCGTGTTCGGGGAACACCGTCCGCAGGCTCTCGTGCCGCGCGACGACGTCGTCGAAGGCGGCCGCGAGGGCACCGGTGTCGACCGGGCCGGTGAGCTTCACCGCGACGGACAGCGTGTAGGCCGCGCTCTGCTCCTCGAACCGGCTGAGGAACCACAGCCGCTGCTGCGCGAACGACAGCGGGAGCACGCCGGGGCGCGGCCGGGCCACCAGCGCGGCCCGGGTCCGCGCCCGGTCCAGCCGGCCGGCGAGCCCGGCGACCGTCGGGTGGTCGAAGAGGTCCTGGACGGACACCTCGGCGTCCAGCTCGGTCCGGATCCGGCTGGCCAGCCGGGTGGCCAGCAGCGAATGCCCGCCGTGGGCGAAGAAGTCGTCCGTCACGCCGACGTCCCGGCGCAGGACCTCGGCGAAGAGGGCCTGCAGTCGCCGTTCGCGCTCGGTTTCCGGGGCGCGGCCGGGTTCCGTCGCGCCGGTGCTCGGCGGCACCAGCGCCTTGCGGTCGACCTTGCCGTTCGGGGTCAGCGGCAGCGTCTCCAGCCGGACGTAGGCGCCCGGCACCATGTAGCCGGGCACGGCGCGGGCGAGCCGGACGCGCAGCTCGTCGTCGGGGAGCGCGCTGTGGAGCACGACGTAGGCGGCCAGCTCGTCGCCGTGGGGCTGCACGACCACGTCGCGGACCTCGGGCTGGGCCCGCAGCGCGGCCTCGATCTCGCCGAGCTCGATGCGGTTGCCGCGGATCTTGACCTGGTCGTCGCGGCGGTGCAGGAACTCCAGCCGGTCGTCGGCGCGCAGCACGACGAGGTCGCCGGTGCGGTACATCCGTTCCCCCGCGACCGGCCGGAACGGGTCCGGCACGAAGGTCGCGGCGGTGCGGCCGGGGTCGGCCAGGTAGCCGCGGCCGACGCCGGTCCCGCCGACGTACAGCTCGCCCGGCACGCCGGCCGGGACGGGCCGCAGGTGGTCGTCGAGGACGTAGAGCGCGGTGTTGCGCAGCGGCGAGCCGATCGGCGTCCGCATCCCGGCGGGCGCCGACGTCAGCACGGCGTGCGTGACGTCGTCCGAGCACTCGGTCGGCCCGTAGGCGTTGACCAGCGGGACGTCGGGGAACCGGGCGAGCCAGCGTTCGCAGGACCGCGGTGGCAGGGCCTCCCCGGTCACGACCAACAGGCGCAGCGCGGGCAGGGCCGGCGCGCCACCCTCGATCTCCCAGGCATCGAGGGTGGCGGCCAGCAGGGACGGCACGATCTCCAGGACGGTGACGCCGTGCCCGGCCACCGTCGCGAACAGGGCGCGGGGATCCCGCGCGGACTCACGGCCGGTCACCTGGACGCGCCCGCCGGCGACGAGCGGCGCGAGCATCTGCCAGACCGAGATGTCGAACGTGACGGGCGCGTTGTGCACCACGACGTCCCGCTCGCCGAGCCCGAGGTCCTCGACCTTCGCGAGCAGGTGGTTGGCCATGCCGCGGCGCGCCACCATGGCGCCCTTGGGCCGGCCGGTCGACCCGGACGTGTACAGCACATACGCCAGGTCCAGCTCCTCGCCGGACAGCGGCGGCGCGTCGTCGGCGGTCGCGCCGTCGAGGGCCAGGACGGGAACGCCGCCCGCCAGTTCGGCGGCGAGCGTCCCGTGAGCGGGGTCGGCCAGGAGGACGACCGGAGCGCTTTCGTTCAGGAGACCGGCGTTCCGGACGACCGGCGCGGCGGCGTCCAGCGGCAGGTAGGCGCAGCCGGCACCGAGGACCCCCAGCACCGCGGCGACGTAACCGGCTCCCGGTTCGGCCAGCAGCGCGACCAGCGAGCCGGTCGCGGCTCCGGCGTCGCGCAGCCGGGTGGTCACCGCGTTCGCGCGGCGGACGAGATCCGCGTACGTCGTCTCGCCGTGCTCGTCGCCGACCGCGATCCGCTCCGGGAAGCGCCCGGCGAACTCCCGGACGCGCGCCACGACGTCGGTCCAGCCCAGTGGGCGTGCGGTGTCGTTCCATTCGACCAGCAGCCGGTGTTCCTCCGCGGGGCTGAGCACCCCGAGCCGGCTGAGCGGCAGCTCCGGCCCGGCGAGCGCGCGGTCGAGGAACCGCGCCAGCCCGGCGGCCAGCCGTTCGACCGTCTCGCGGTCGAACAGGTCGGTGCTGTACTTGATCAGCGAGACGACGCCGGCGCACGCGTTCTCGCCGGTCCGCTCTTCGGCGAACTCGAAGTGCAGGTCCAGGTCCGCGGTGCCGGTCGGGACCAGCTCGCCGCCCAGCGTCAGGCCGGGCAGCTCCACGCGCGGGGTTTCGTTGCTGTGCAACGTGATCGCGACCTGGAACAGCGGGTGCCGGGCCCGCACGCGCGGCGGGTTGAGCACCTCGACGAGCCGTTCGAACGGGACGTCCTGGTTGCCGTACCCGGCGAGGTCGGTCTCCCGGACCCGGCCCAGTAGCTCCCGGAACGCCGGGTCGCCGGCCAGGTCGACGCGCAGCACGAGCGTGTTGACGAAGAACCCGGCCAGGTCGGCCAGCGCGGCGTCGGTGCGGCCCGCGACCAGGGTGCCGAGCGGGATGTCGTCGCCCGCGCCGTACTTGCCGAGCACCGCGGCGACGGCGGCCTGCAGCACCATGAACACCGTCGAGCCCGTCTCGGCGGCCAGCCGGTCGAGCCGGGCGTGCAGGTCCGCGTCGAGGGTGAAGGGGACGATGTCCCCGTGGTAGGTCGAGGTGGCCGGGCGCTGCCGGTCGACCGGCAGCGGCAGCTCGCCGGGCAGGTCGTCCAGCGCTTCGCTCCAGTACGCGAGCTGGCGCGCCTGCAGGCTTTCCGGGTCGCCGGCGTCGCCCAGCAGGTCACGCTGCCACAGCGCGTAGTCCGCGTACTGCACCGGCAGCGGCGCCCAGTCCGGGGCGACGCCGTCGAGACGGCGGGCGTAGGCCCGGGCGAGGTCGCGTGCCAGCGGGGCGGCGGACCACCCGTCGCCGGCGATGTGGTGCAGCACCAGCAGGAGCACGTGCTCGTCCGGGCCGACGGCGAACAGCGTCGGCCGCAGCGGGACGTCCCGCGTCACGTCGAACGCGGTGCGCGCGGCCTCGCGCAGCACCCCGTCGAGCTCGTCCGGCGTGGTCGTGACGACCGGGAGCTCCGGTTCCGCCTCGGCCGCGGCGAGCACGAGCTGCACGCCTTCGCCGTCCACCTGCGGGTACACCGTGCGCAGCACCTCGTGCCGGTCGACGAGGTCCCGCAGCGCCGTCCGCATCGCGCCGACGTCGAGAGTTCCGCTCAGCCGCAGGGCGATCGGGATGTTGTAGGTGGCGCCCGGTCCCTCGAACTGGTTGAGGAACCACAGCCGCTGCTGCGAGAACGACAGCGGCACCCGGCCGGGACGCGGGCCCGCGGTCAGCTCGGGACGGGTGCCCGTGCCGCCGAGGCGCGTCGCGAGCCGGGCCGGCGTCTGGTTCTCGAAGACCTCGCGGATGGTCAGCCCGGCGTGCAGGACGGCCTCGATCCGGCCGACCAGCTTGGTGACGAGCAGCGAATGCCCGCCGCACTCGAAGAAGTTGTCGTCGATGCCGACGCTCTCGCGGCCGAGCACCTCGGCGAACAGCCGGCACAGCGTCTCTTCGCCCGGGGTGCGCGGCTCCTGGGAGCGCGGGCCGACGACCTCGGGTTCGGGCGTCGCCGGCCGGGCCGGTTCGAGCACCTCCGGCTCGCCGTAGCGGCTCCAGCGGCCGCGGCGGCCGGTCGAGATCATCCGCGTGCCGGCCTTGCCGAACGGGCTGGGCACCAGGGTCGTGGCGAGCGGGCCGGTGCCGGTGGTCGTCAGCGGCCGGCTCGACGCGACGTACCACCAGCCGGGGACGCCGGGCGGGACGAGGCGCAGGTGCTCGTCCAGCAGGTAGACGCGCGGTCGTGCGGGCGCGGCGACCGGCAGGCCGGCCAGCAGCTCCGGCACCCCGGCCGCGCGCTTGCTCCAGTCCCCGAGCAGCGTCTCGCGCTCCCCCGCCGCGAGCAGGTCCACAGTGGACAGCGGCCGGCCGGGATCGGCGACGGCCGAGGCGAGCACGGCCAGGAAGCGCTCGCCGAGCAGGCGGACGGTGTCTTCGAAGAAGAGGTCGGTGCTGTACTCCAGGCCGAGGGTCATCCCGGCCGGGGCGCCGCCGGCGAAGTCCTCGACGAAGTCGAACGACAGGTCGAACTTCGCGGTGCCGTTGGTGGCCAGCGCGAAGTCCCCGCTCAGCCCGTCCATCGCGACCTCGGGCCGCTCGTTGTTCTGGAAGGTCAGGATGACCTCGAACATCGTCTTCGCACCGCCGGAGCGCGCCGGGCGGATGGTCTCCATCAGCCGCTCGAACGGCACGTCCTGGTGGGCGTAGGCGGCGAGGTCGGTTTCGCGGACCCGGGCGAGCAGGGCGCGGAAGCTCGGGTCGCCGGACAGGTCGGTCCGCAGGAGCACGGTGTTGAGGAACAGCCCGACCAGCGGGTCGAGCACCGGCTCGGTACGCCCGGCGACCGGGCTGACGAGCGCGATGTCCGTGCTGCCGCCGATCCGGGACAGCAGCGTCGCCAGCGCGGCCTGCACCACCATGAACGGCGTCGCGCCGCACGCCCTGGCCAGCTCGGTGAGGCTCGCGTGCAGCCCGGCGCCGATCGGGAAGTGGAGCGTGTCGCCCCGCGGCGTCCGGTTCTCCGGCCGGGGCCGGTCGAGCGGGAGGTTGAGGTCGGTGCTCAGCCCGACGAGCTCGGCCCGCCAGTACTCGATCTGCTCGTTCGCGAGGCTGCCCGGGTCGTCGTCGGCGCCGAGCAGCTCCTCCTGCCACACCGTGTAGTCGGCGTACTGGACTTCCAGCGGCGTCCAGTCCGGGGCCTGCCCGCGCGTCCGGGCGTTGTAGGCGGCGCTCAGGTCGCGGGCCAGCGGCGCGGCCGACCAGCCGTCGGCGGCGATGTGGTGCACCACGACCAGCAGGACGTGCTCCCGCTCGCCCAGCTCGAACAGCGTGGGGCACACCGGGATCTCGGTGGCGAGGTCGAAGACGTGCGCACCCGCCTCGGCCAGGTCTTCGGCGAGGTCGTCCTCGGTGGTCTCGACGACGTCCAGCCGCGGCCGGGCGGCCTCGGGGGCGAGCACCAGCTGACGCGGTTCGCCGCCGTCGTCGGGGAAGACCGTGCGCAGGGTCTCGTGCCGGGCGATGAGGTCCCGGACGGCCTGCTCGAGGGCGTCGCGGTCCAGCTCGCCGGACAGCCGCGTCACCGCGGGGACGTTGTAGGTGCCGCTCGGGCCTTCCAGCCGGTCGAGGAACCACAACCGTTGCTGGGCGGGCGAAAGCGGGATGCGCGCCGGCCGCTCCGCGCGCGTCAGCGGGGGCCGAGGGCGGATCGGGCCGTCGAGCAGCGCGGCCAGGTCGGCGGCCTTCGGCGCGCCGAACAGGTCCTTGAGCGAGAGCTCGATCCCGGTGGCGCGGCGCAGCTTCCCGATCAGCCGCGTGCCGAGCAGGGAGTGCCCGCCGAGGTCGAAGAAGTTGTCGTCGACGCCGACCCGCGCCACGTCGAGGACGTCGGCGAACGCCGTGGTGACGAGCTCCTCGTTCGCCGTGCGCGGGGCGCGGACGTCGGCGCCGGTGTCCACGCGGGGCTCCGGCAGGGCCTTGAGGTCGACCTTGCCGTTCGGGGTGAGCGGCAGCGCCGGCAGCGCTTCGAACACCGACGGCACCAGGTGCCCCGGCAGCCGCTCGGCCGTCGCGGCCCGCCACCGCTCGGGGTCGCCGTCGCCGACGACGTAGCCGACGAGCCGCTTCTGCCCGGCCGGGTCGGTGCCCACGACCACGACGGCGTCGGTGACGCCGGGCAGCGCGCGCAGCGCGACCTCGACCTCGCCGATCTCGATGCGGTGCCCGCGGATCTTGACCTGGCGGTCGCGGCGCCGGAGGAACTCCAGCTGCCCGTCTTCCCGGTGGCGCACGAGGTCGCCGGTGCGGTACATCCGCGCGCCCGACCCGGGCTGGAACGGGTCGGGCAGGAACGTCGTGGCGGTGCGGCCGGGGTCGGCCAGGTAGCCGCGGCCGACGCCGTGCCCGGCGACGTACAGCTCCCCCGGGACACCGGGCGGGACCGGGCGCAGGCCGTCGCCGAGCACGTAGAGCCGGGTGTTGCGGACGGCGTGCCCGATCGGCACCAGCGGCCCGTCGAGCGGGCTGCCGGAGGTGAGCACCGCGTGCGTGACGTCGTCGGCGCATTCGGTCGGCCCGTAGGCGTTGACCATCGGGATCCCGCCGAACCGGGCGAACCACCGGCGGCACAGGTCCGGGGGCAGCGGCTCGCCGGTCACGACCAGCTCGCGCAGCTCCGGCAGGGCCGGCACCGCGGCGCCGTCGTCCCAGGAGTCGAGGGCGGCCCGCAGCAGCGAGGGCACGACCTCGAGGATCGTGACGCTTTCGCGGGCGGTGAGGCCGAACAGCGCCGCCGGGTCGCCGGCGACCTCCCGGCCGACCACGCGCACGCGGCCGCCGAGCACCACGGCGCAGACCATCTGCCAGATCGAGATGTCGAACGACAGCGGCGCGTTCTGCACCACGACGTCCTCGCCGTGCAGGTCCAGGTCGTCGATCTTCGCCTGGAGGTGGTTGACCAGCCCGCCGTGGGTGACCATCGCGCCCTTGGGCGTGCCGGTGGAGCCGGAGGTGAACAGGACGTAGGCGAGGTCGTCGGCCGCGGTGGGCACGGCCGCGTCGAGCAGCCGGCCGGCGACGGCGCCTTCGGGCACGAGCGGGTCCACGCCGAGCGCGACGGCGGCGTCCCGGTGCTCGGGCGCCGCGATCACCGCCGTGGCACCGCTTTCGGTGATCAGCTGTGCCGTGCGGGCGGCCGGGGCGCGCGTGTCGAGGGGGACGTAGGCACCGCCCGCCGCCCAGACCCCGAGCATCGCCGCGATGAACCCGGAGCCGGGCCCGTCGAGGATGCCGACGCGGTCGCCCTTCGCCAGCCCGCGTTCCCCCAGCTGTCCGGCGATGGCGGCCGCGCGGCCGCACAGGTCGGCGTAGGTGGTCTCACCGGCGTCGTCGACCACCGCGACCGCGTCGGGCCGGGCGGCGGCGATCGCGTCGACCCGCTCGACGACGCCGGTGAATTCCGGGGCGCCGCTGGTGCCGGTCCACCGGGCCAGCAGCTCGCGCTCGACCGGGTCGAGCACGTCGATCCCGCCCAGCGGCCGGTCGGCCGGCCAGTCCCCCAGGTCGCGCAGGTAGCCGAGGAACCGGTGGGCCAGCCGGTCGAGGTCGGCTTCGGTGTACAGCAGCGGGTTGCCGTCGAAGAGGACGCCGAGCTCGCCGTCTTCGGTGTCGTAGACGGTGATGGAGAGGTCGTCGTTCGGTGCCGTGGACAGGTTGTGCGTGCGGCCCGGGCACGGGCCGAACCGCAGCTGTTCGACGAAGGACGCGACGTTCAGCTCCGGCCCGAACGGCCGGGTGTCGGTCGGCGGCAGGCCGATCAGCCCGCGCACCTCGCGGCCGCGGTGGCGCTGGTGCTTCAGCGTCCGGCGGACCTCCTTGCCGACGTGGCCGAGCAGCTCACCGCGGGTCATCGCCGGGCGGATCGCCAGGGGCAGCGGCAGCACGTTGGCGCGCATGCCGGGGATCGCGCGGGTCGCGTCGGTGGTGCGGGCGGTCACCGGCAGCGAGAGGACGACCTCGGGGCCGCCGGTCAGCCGCTGCAGGTACGCGCCCATCGCGGCGATCACGAACGTCGGCCACGCCGCCCGGTCCTCCCACGCCAGCGCGCGCAGGGCCGCGGCGGCGGTGGCGTCGAGGGTCGCGCCACGCCGGAGGAAGCCGTCGGCGGGCACCACCGGACGGCTCGACACGGTCGTCAGCTCCGGGGTCTCCGGGAACCGGCCGGCCCAGAACTCACGGTCGCGCTCGGCTTGCTTGGAGTCCAGATAGGACTGTTCGTCGTCGAGGAGCACCGACAGCGGCTCGAACGCGCCTTCGGCCGGGTCGCCGCCGTCCACGAGCGCGGTGTAGATCACGGCGACGCGCCGGGCGAACACCGCCTCGCTGAAGCCGTCCCACAGGACGTGGTGCGCCCGCGTGTAGAAGTAGTGCTTTTCGGCATCCAGCCGGAGCAGAGCCATCTCGTACAACGCCGCGGCGGGATCCGCCGGGTCCACCGCGCGGCGCACGTCGGCCCGCATCCACTCCAGCGCGTCCCGCTCCGCGGCGAAGCCGAGCACCGTCAGCGGCGACCCGGTCAGCGGCTCGACGACCTGGCGCACGGTGTCGCCCTCGGCCTCGAACCGCACCCGCAGGCACTCCGCCTCGGTCACCGCGCGGCGCACCGCGTCGGCGAAGACGTCCTCGCGCAGCGGGCCGTCGATCTCGTAGTACTCCGCGATGTTCCAGATCGGGTTGCCCGGGTCGAGCTGCTGGGCGTACCAGACTTCGAGCTGCGCGGCCGACAGCGGCAGGGCGGCCCCGGATGGATTCTGCGACATGCTGACGTTCTCCCGGTCAGTGCGCGGCGTTCAGTTCGGACAGGCGGCCGTCTTCGTAGGCGGGCTCGTATTCGGGCCAGTAGGACTCGCGCACCCAGGCGTCGTCGTAGACGGTGGCGAGGTAGCGCTCCCCGAAGTCCGGCGCGATGGCGACCGCGGTGACGGGCAGGCCCGCCGCGTTGGCGTCCAGCCAGGCCAGCGCGCCCGCGACCACCGTGCCGGTGGAGCCGCCGAACAGGAAGCCCCGCCCGGCCAGCTCGCGGCACCGGCGCACGGCGTCCGGCTCGGTCACGTGCACCACTTCGTCCACAAAGGACTCGTTCAGGATGCCGGGGCGGACGCTGGTGCCCAGCCCCGGGATCAGCCGGCGCGCGGGCGCCCGGCCGAAGGTCACCGACCCTTCGACGTCCACCGCCACGATCCGCGGCGCCCGCCGGGCGTTGCGGAAGTACCGGGCGCACCCCATCAGCGTCCCGGTGGTCCCCGCGCCGACGAACAGCACGTCGATGCCGGGGAACTGCCGTGCGATGGCGGGCGCGGTGGTGAGGTAGTGCGCCATCCAGTTGTCCCGGTTCGCGTACTGGTTCAGCCAGACGAACCCGCTCTGCGCGCACAGCATCCGCACGTGGGCGATGCGCGCGCCGAGGAACCCGCCCTCGGCGGCCGGCTCGGTGACGACGTGCACCCGGGCGCCGAACGCCTCCATCATCCGCCGCGTCGCCTCGTTGCAGCGCGCGTCGGTCACGCAGACGAAGCCGTAGCCGCGGTCGGCGGCGATCATGCTCAACGCGACGCCGAGGTTGCCCGAGGAGGATTCCACCAGCGTCGAGCCGGGCGTGAGCAGCCCTCGCCGTTCGGCGCTCGTGATCATCTCCAGCGCCGCCTTCAGCTTCACCGAGCCGGCGAAGTTGAACGCCTCGCACTTGAGGTACAGGGCGGGGCCGAAGACCGGCCGCAGATCCACGTACAGGTTGTCTTCGTTGTATTCCTGCGGAGCCGAGATGATGGGCACGCACAACCCCTATTCGTGCGGGAGAGAACCGGCCGGGCGGGATCGCCGCGGTCCGGGCTAGCGGGCCGGGGGCCGGTGCCGGTCCAGCTCGTGGAAGAAGCCGTCGACCACCGGGAGCTCCCCCGCCGCCGCGGTCTCGTCGTAGACGTACTTCGCCACGGCGAGGTCGAGGACCCCGAGGCCGAACGGCGAGAAGATCAGCGGACGGCCGGCCCGCGGTTCGAGGCGGCCGGTCAGCACGTCGAACAGCGTGCCGGACAGGAAACCCCGGTCCCCGGTCAGCTGCTCGGCCAGGTGCGGCGACGTGTTCGCCTTGAGGCAGTGGTCGACGTCGTCGACGACGTTGGTGGAGACCAGCACGATCTCCGGGGCGATGTCGCGCAGCGAGACGTTGAGCACCAGCGGGTCGTGGGCGAACCAGTCGACGTCGGTGACGTACGGCTCGGCGGCGACGGTGGCGAACACGACCAGGTCACTGGCGCGGATCAGGCTCTCGGCGTCGCGGTGGCCGGTGACCCGCGCGGTGGTGCCGGTGCCTTCGAGGTAGTCGCGGAACCCGTCGGCCGACTCGGCGTGCAGGTCGTGGACGCCGATCTCGTCGAACTCCCAGCCGGTCGCCTGCAGGTAGGTGTGGATGAAGCGGGCGATCAGGCCGGTCCCGACGAACCCGACGCGGCGCGGGCGGCCGCGGACCGTGCTCAGCACCGACGCGGCGAGCGCGGCCGAGGCGGCCGTGCGGGCGGCGCTGATGATGGAGCTTTCCAGGCAGGCCAAGGGGTAGCCGGTGGCCGGGTCGTTGAGGATCAGCACCGCGGACGCCCGCGGGATCCCGTGCCGGACGTTGCCGGGGAAGCTGGAAATCCACTTGAGACCGTCCACCCCGTCATCCCCGCCGAGCGAGGCCGGCAGCGCGATGATCCGCGAGTCCGGGCGGTCCGGGAACCGCAGGAAGTAGGAGGGCGGGTTGACCGTGTTCCCGGCGCCGTGCAGCCGGTAGGCCGCCTCGACGAGGTCGACCACCTTTTTTTCGTTCCCGGCCAGTACGTTCGAGACCTGCCGGCCGGAAATGACCGCGAAAGGAGGAATTTCGTTCCGCTCCGGCATTTCTTCCCTCCGATTCCCGCCCGTCTTCCCGGGCACTGGGGTGGCTTGCCGAAATGACGCTAGCCGCGCCGCCACTGGCAATCCGCCACCACTGCTGGCGGGCGGCAAAGGGGCCCGCTGCTGGAATGGGGCTCGCGCCGTCGCCGGAAGAGAAGGGCCGAGGAGTGACCGCAGCAATCGAAACCGAGGGTCTGACCAAACGGTACGGCAGTCATCAGGCGTTGCGCGGGGTCGACCTGCACGTGCCGGCGGGCACGGTGCTGGGGGTGCTGGGACGCAACGGCGCGGGCAAGACCACGACCGTGCGGATCCTGTCCACCCTGCTCGTCCCCGACTCCGGCCGCGCGTTCGTCGCCGGCCTCGACGTCGTGCGGCAGCAGGCCGAAGTGCGCACCCGGATCGGGCTGACCGGGCAGTACGCCGCCGTCGACGACCGGCTGACCGGCCGCGAGAACCTGGTGCTGCTGGGCACGTTGCTCCACATCGGACGCCCGGCCGCGAAGTCCCGCGCCCGCGAGCTCCTGGCCCAGTTCGACCTCACCGACGCCGCCGACCGGCAGGTCCGGACCTATTCCGGCGGCATGCGGCGCCGGCTCGACCTCGCCAGCTGCCTGATCTCCCACCCCCCGGTCGTCTTCCTCGACGAGCCGACCACCGGGCTGGACCCAGCGAGCCGGGTCGTGCTCTGGGCGGCCGTCCGCGAGCAGGCGGCGGCCGGCACCACCGTGCTGCTCACCACCCAGTACCTCGAAGAGGCGGACAAGCTGGCCGACCGCGTCGTCGTCATCGACGCCGGCAAGGTCGTCGCCGAAGGCAGCCCGGAGCAGCTCAAGCGTGACGTCGGCGGCGAGTGGCTGGAGGTCTCCGTCACCGATCCGTCGCGCACGGCTGAAGCCCGGGAGATCCTCGCGTCGGTGGCCGGATCCGTCGAGGTCGCCGACGGCAGGCTGAGCGCGCCCGTTCCCGACGGAACGGCGGGAATCGCCGCGGTGGCGGGGAAACTCCACGCGAACGGGATCGCCGTGCAGGAGTTCGCGTTGCGCCGCCCGTCACTCGACGACGTCTTCTTCGCTCTCACCCGTACTTCGGAGGCGGTATGAACACGCTCCTCAGCGACGTCGCGGCCCTGACCGGCCGCCGGTTGCGCGCGACGGTCCGGTCGCCGGCGAAGATCGTCGGCGTGCTGCTCATGCCGATCAGCCTGGTGCTGGTGCTCGGTTTCCTGTTCGACGGCTCGATCACCCTGCCGGGCGGTGCGCCGTACGTGGACTACCTGACCGCCGGGGTCGCCGCGCAGGTGGGCCTGACGCTGGTGGCCACGAGCGGGCTCGGCATCGCCGACGACCTGGCCGGCGGCCTGGCCGACCGGTTCCGTTCGCTGCCGATCCCGCGGTCGGCGGTCCTGCTCGGCCACACGCTCTCGGACCTGGTCCTGGCGGCGGCCGGCATCGGGGCCACCACCGGGATCGCGTACACGATCGGCTGGCGGATCCACAGTGGACTGCTGCCGGGGCTGGCGGGGTTCGGGCTGCTGCTGTTGTTCGCGTACGCGATGCTCTGGCTCGGCGCCCTGATCGGCCTGCTCACCCGCGGCGCGGAGGCGATCAGCGCGATCGCGGCCCTGGTGATGGTGGTCGGCTCGTTCGTGTCGAACGCGTTCGTCCCGTTGCGCGGCCTGCCGGCCTGGCTGGCGACGGTGTCGGCGTGGAACCCGGTCAGTTCGGTGGTGGCCGCGTGCCGCCGCTTGTGGGGCAACCCGGACCTGGTGACGGCGGGGGCGGGTTTCCCCCAGCGCAACGCGACGGTGATCGCACTCGTGGTGCTCATCGCGGTCCTGGCGTTGGCGATCCCCGCCGGAACGCGGATCTACCGGACCGGCACGGCCGCCTGACCGGCAGCGCTCGCGACGGCCGGCGCGAGCAACCCGGCCACGCAGGCGCGGAAGGCGCGCTTGATGCGGTTCTTCGCCTCGCGGCACTCCGACCCGGCGGCAACTCCTGCGGCGGCCGCCCATCCGGCGCGAGCAGCGCAGCCACCCAGGCGCGGGAGCCCAGTTCTCCCCGCGGCGGCCACGCATCCGGAGCGAGCAACCCAACCCAGCAGGACCTACCGAACCGAAACCGCGGCCTGCCCGGCACTCAGCCGCCCCGGCAGGACCTGCGGCGGCCACACGTCCGGTGCGAGCAACCCCGCCACATACGCGCGCGAAACCAGCTCCGTCCGGTTCTTCACCTTCAGGAACCGCATCATCCGGTGGATGTGGTACTCCACGCCCTGCCGGGACAGGTACAGCCGCCGGGCCAGTTCGGCCGTGCTCGCTCCGGCCGCGACGCCCTGCAGGATCTGGGTCTCGATCTCGCTCATCGCGCGGTTCCGGCCCGCCGGGTCGATGCCGCGGCGCTGGACGCGGTCCGGCAGGAACAGCAGGAGGGCCGCCGCCGCGGCCGGGCGGCGGCCGGGCAGGGCCGCCGCGATCAGCGTCACCGGCAGGGCGCCCGCCGCGGGCACGAGCGGGGTGAACCGCTCGCGGAACCCGCGCTCCCCCTCCAGCACGAGCCGGGACAGGCGGCGCTGGACCCGTTCGGACACGAACGGGTGCAGCAAGCCGGGGAGGTCCGCCCGGCAGACCTCGGCCGCGGTGCGGCCGAACAGGCCCAGCATCTCGCGGTTCGCCGCGACCACCCGCAGCCGGTCGTCGAGAATCGCCGAAGAGACGTCCGAATTATCCAAGAAGGACGAGAACATTCTTTGGTACTCGCCCCCGATCTCTTTTTCCCGGTCGAGGGAAAAAGGGGAGTCGGTCACCGAGCCGTGGACCTGGATTTCGGGCATGGAAAACCACCGGTTCGTAGTCGGGCGATGCGGGATCCGGTGGCTTCGGTGCCGGGTGCGCCGGCCGTGCCACCGTCAGGACTCACCCTAGGAACGGGCGGTCACCAGCGTCAACACGAACGGGTGAGTGCGACCTAATCCTGTGGCACTCCGGGTGACCGTACGGTGACCCCACCCACCGAACGGTTCGGTCGGTGCGGTTTAGATGTTCTCCTCGAATCCCGTCCGGCGGTTGACAGGACCGGGCGCGGGCGAAACACCGCGAAGACATAATCCTTTTGACATATGTTAAGGCCACCTCAAGTGCGATGCACGCCCCTGAGGTGGCCTTGACGGGTTCGTTATGCGATTCAGCTGGTCAAGCCGGTGAACGCCGCGCGAAGAGTGTCGAGGGTCTCCACGATGTGCGGCAGCATGAGCGGCGACGGCGACCGCAGCGCGGCCCAGCGCTCCGCGTCGTCGGCGCCGTACAGCATGCTCGTCGCGGCGCGGAACCGCAGCGCGCCGGGGTCGTCGCCGAGGTGCTCACCACCCAGCACAGCGACCCCCAGCCGGTCGATCAGGTGCTCCTGCAGCGACGCCGACCCCGTGATGCCCTTCGCGGCCAGCACGTCCCGCACCGGCTCGAAGTCGGGGTAGACGTAGAAGCCGCCGGTGGGCGGGCGGCACACCGCACCGGCCTGGGTGACGATCCGGTGCACCGCGTCCGCGACGGCGCCGTGCAGGCGCGTGCTGGCCCGCAGGTGCGCGGTCACCTCGGGCGGCTCGGTCAGCGCGAGACAGGCCACCTCCTGCATGGGACCCGCCAGCGTGGACCAGATCTCGCTGGCCAGCCCCAGCACCGTCGAGCGCAGCGCCCGGCCGGCGACGGTCGCCGGGAACCGGGCGAAGCCGATCCGCCAGCCGCCGAGGGCGAGGCTCTTGCTCAGCCCGGACGTCACCACCGTGCGCTCGGGGGCGAACTCGGCCGGGCTCGCGTACGGATCGGCCGGGTCGTGCAGGATGTCGCGGTAGATCTCGTCGGAGACGATCAGCAGGTCTTCGGCTTCGGCGATCTCGCACAGCCGCCGCACGACGTCCGGCGGGGCGTGGGTGCCGGTCGGGTTGTCCGGCAGCGTCAGCAGCAGCATCCGGGGCCGCCCGCCGGCCGCGCGGAACGCCCGCAGCGCGCCGGGCAGCAGGTCGGGGTCGGGCACACCGCCGCAGCCGGCCGGGATGGGCACTTCGAGCACCGGACGGCCGAACAGGCGCGCCTGCGGGGCGTAGGTCACCCAGCAGGGTTGCGACAGGACCACCGCGCCGTCGATCGCCGCCATCAGCGCGAGCAGCAGCGGCTTGCTCCCCGGCGCCAGCACGATCTGCTCCGCTTCGGTCAGCAGGCCCCGGCGGGTGAAGTAGCCGGCCGCGGCCGCACGGCTGTCTTCGGCCCCGGCGACCGGCCCGTAGGCGGTGCGCCGGGCGCCGGCGAGCAGCCGGTCGGCGAGGAAGTCCGGCAGGGGCAGCCGGGACTCGCCGAACCCGAGGTGGATCAGCGGCTGGCCGGCCGCGTGCCGGCGGCTCACGGCCTCGTCGAGCGCGAGGTTGGGCGAGACGGCGTGCGCGGCGGTCATCGGACCCCTCCCCGCGTGTCCGCGACCAGGCCGAGGTCCACCGGGACGCCACGCGTGCCGCTCACGGAACCTCCGCGCCCCACGACGTGCTGCGACCGGACCGCCTCCGCGATGTCGGGCGGGGTGTCCGGGAGCAGCTCCAGCTCGTCGAGCCAGGCGGCGTCCGGCGTGTACCGCGCGAAGAACGGCCTGCCGGTCAGCCCCGGGCGCCGGGCCTGCAGGAACCTCAGCTGGAACAGCCGGTCCCCGCCGAGCTCGACCGTGCCGTCGACGACGACCTTGCCCGGCGTCGCCGACATGACCGGCCCCCGGATCGTGCGGGCGAGCCCCGGCAGCCGGCCGTACGCCCCGGCGAACAGCTCCTGGGCGCGCCCGAGCGGCACCTTGAAGTAGTCGTGCGGACCGGTGTCCCGGGCGACGAACATGTAGTACGGCACGGCACCCAGAGCCAGCTCGGTGCTCCACAGGCCGGCCAGCGCGTCCGCGTCGTCGTTGACGTGCGCGATCAGCGGCGACTGGCAGTACACCCGGGCGCCGGTGGCCAGGATCCGCTTGACCGCCTGGCCCGCGACGTCCGTGGCCAGCTCCCGTTCGTGGCTGTAGTGCGCCATCACCGAGAGCGTGCGCCCGGAGGCGACGACGTCCTCGTAGAGCCGCAGCACGGCGTCCGCGTCCGCGTCGGTCACGAACCGCTGCGGCCAGTAGGCGACGGACTTGGTGCCGATCCGGATCGTGCGCACGGTGGGGATCGCCAGCAGCGGCTCGAGGTGCACCCGCAGCCGCTCGGCGGACATCACCATCGGGTCGCCGCCGGTGACCAGCACGTCGGTGACCTCCGGGTGCTCCCGCAGGTACTCGACGAGCCGGTCGGCCTCCTTCACCGCGAACCGCAGGTCCTTCTCGCCGACGAACTGCGCCCAGCGGAAGCAGTACGTGCAGTAGGTGTGGCAGGTCTGGCCCTGCTGGGGGAAGTACAGGACGGTGTGGCGGTACTTGTGCTGCAGCCCGCCCAGCTCGTCACCGCCCAGGGTGGGCACGTTGAGCTCCAGCTGGCCCGAGGGGTGCGGGTTGAGGCTCTGGCGGATCCGCCGCACGACGGCGGGCAGGTCGGCGCGCCGACCCGGCCCGGTGGCCGCGCGGGCCAGGTCGCGCTCGTCTTCCTTCGACAGCATCCCGTCCTGCGGGAAGACCAGCTGGAAGATCGGGTCCGCCGGCACGTTCGCCCAGTCGATGAGCTCGGTCAGCACGTACTCGTTCACCCGGAACGGAAGGACGAGGGAGAAGAGCCGGATGGTTTCGGCGAGCCCTTCCGGGACGGGGAACCTCTTCAGGATTTCGTCGAGCTTGCTCGGTCCGTACGCTTCGAACCTGGTGCCCACCGGGGCCGGCTGTTCCAGCAGCTTCACGTCGACAATTCCCTTTCCTTCGAAACGGCCACGGCAGCGAAAAACAGCGGAATCCATTTGCGGGGACATTTCTGTTTCCTGCGGCCAGGTTAGAAGTCGGCGTCCTGGCAGAATGCTCGTCCCGCGAAAACCGGGAACGACACTGGCACGGCGCCACCGGGGCGGGCACTAACGTCGGAAAACGCATCGCTGCCCCGTACGAGGATGGTCTGGTGAGCATGAAGTTCTACTGCTGTCCCTTCGCCGGCGCCGGCGCGAGCGTCTACCGTTCCTGGACGCCGCCCGCGGCCGCGGAAATCGAGATCCGGCCGGTGCAGCTGGCCGGCCGGGAGGAGCAGTTCGGCCTCCCGCCGCACGAAGACGTCGCCGGCGCGGCCGCGCACGCGCTCGGGCAGATCCGGCGCACCGCCGTGGCCGGCGAGGAGATCGTCCTGTTCGGCCACAGCTCGGGCGCCGCGGTCGCGTTCGAGACGGCCCGCGCGATCGCGGCGTCGGGCGAGTTCCGGCTGGCCGGGCTGGTCGTCAGCGGCGCGCCGGATCCGGTGACGCCCTTGGACCTCGGCCTGCGCGGGCTCGAGGGCGAGGAGTTCGTCGCCGCCGTCGAGCGGCTGATCGGCTACGCCCACCCCGCGCTTTCCCAGCCGGAGCTGCGCGACATCCTGCTGCCACCGCTGCGCGCGGACCTCCTGGCGCGCGAGGCGTACCTGGCCCCCGCCGGCACCCGCCTGCCGGTGCCGGTGCTCGCGGTCCGCGGCGCGGACGACCCGCTCGTGTCCCGGACCGACCTGGCCGGCTGGGAAAGTGTTACCTCCGGCAGCTTCGACGTCGCCGAACTTCCGGGCGAGCACATGTACTTCCTGCCCGACCCGGCCGCGCTGCTGGACCTGCTCGCCGCGCGGTTCGCCGTCCCGGCAAGGGAAGGAGCCCGATGAGCGACCACTGGATGTCCTTCGACCCGGCCGGAACCGGGCCCGCCGAAGTGAGTGCCACCCTTCCCGCGAGCAGCGCCACGGACGTGCGGACGCTCGCGGCCGCGACCGCCGTCGTGCTGGCGCGGTTCTCCGGCGAGACCCCGCGGATCTCGTTGCCGGACGCTCGCGGGTCGCGGACCTGGATCCTCCCGGTGGCCGAGGACCTGCCCGCTTCCCGTTACCTCGCCGAGGTGTTCGTCGGCGCCGCGGCCGACACCGGGCCGGCGCCGGTCGCGATCGGCGTGCCGGACGGCGACTTCCCCTTGGTGCTCGACCTCACCCCGGGACGGCTGCGCTGCCGGTTCCGCCGCGAGCACGTCCACGAGACGGCGGCGCGCTGGCTGCTGCACGGCGTCCGCGTCGTGCTGGACCTGTTCGCCCGCGAGCCCGGTGCCACGATCGGCTCGGCCGACCTGACCGGCGGCGAGCACCCGGCGCCGGTGCTGCCCGGCGAAGCCGCCCCGGACTGGCTCGACGGCGAGCACACGCTCCACGAGCTGATCCAGCGGCGGGTGCTGGCCCATCCGGACGCGATCGCCGTGACGGCCGGGGACCGGGCGGTGTCCTACCGGGAGCTCGGCCAGGCGGCGGACGTCCTCGCGTCCCGGCTCGCCGAGCGCGGCTGCGGCCCGGGCAGCCGCGTCGGCCTGACCTTCGCCCGGTCGCCGGAGCTGATCGCCGCGATGTTCGCGGTGCTCAAGACGGGCGCCGCCTACGTCCCGCTCGCGCCCGGCAACCCGATCGCCCGGCTGAAGCGGATCGCCGAGGACGCGGAGGTGTCGCTCGTCCTCGCGGACTCCCCCGCCGAGCTGGGCCTGCCCACGCTGGTCGTCGACGACGGCGTGTGGACGGACCGGGCCGAGCCGTTCCTGATGACCGGCACCGCGGACGACGGCGCGTACCTCATCTACACCTCCGGATCCACCGGCCAGCCGAAGGGCGTCGTGGTGGCGCACCGGCAGATCTGCAGCCTGCTCGACGCGGCCCGGGTGTTCGGGTTCGGCTTCGGTTCCACCGACAGCTGGGCGCTGTTCCACACCTACTCCTGGGACTTCTCGGTGTGGGAGATCTTCGGCTGCCTGGCCACCGGCGGACGGCTGGTCATCGTGCCCGAGGAGACCGCCCGCGACGCGCACGCCCTGCACGACCTGCTGTCCGCCCAAGGCGTCACCGTGCTCAACCAGACCCCGTCGGTGTTCACGCAGCTGGCGGCGGTCGACGCCGACCGCGCCGAACGGCTTTCCGTGCGGCTGCTCATGTTCAGCGGCGAGCCCCTGGACATGGCGCTGATGCTCCGGTGGTTCGAGCGGTACCCGGAGCGGCGGTGCCAGGTGATCAACATGTACGGGATCACCGAGACGACGGTCGCGTGCACCTGGCACCCGGTCACCCGCGAGGCCGCGGCGGCGGGCAGCCGCTCGGTCGGGCGGGCCGTGCCGGGCTGGCGGGTCGACGTCGTCGACGAGCGGGGCCGGCGCGTGCCCCCGGGCGTGCCGGGCGAGATCCTGCTCGGCGGCGCCGGGATCGTCGACGGCTACCACCGGCGGCCCGAGCTGACCGCGGCCAAGTTCCTCGGCGAACGGGGTGCGCGCTGGTACCGCACCGGCGACCGCGGCCGCGTGCTGCCCGACGGCGAGCTGGAGTACCTGGGCCGGCTCGACGACCAGGTCAAGATCCGCGGCCACCGCGTCGAGCTCGGCGAGATCCGCGCGGTGCTGCTGGCCGAACCGGGTGTCCGCGCGGCGGCCGTCGTCGTGCGCCGGCGCGGCACGGGCGCGGGTTCGGAGCGGCTGGACGCCTACGTCGCCGGCACCGGGCTCGATCTGTCCGTTGTGGACAAACGACTCCAGGACCAGCTGCCCGGGTACATGGTGCCGGACACGCTCACCGAGCTGGACGGCCTGCCGGTGAACGCCAACGGGAAGCTCGACCCGGCCCGGCTGCCCGAACCGCGGGCGGCCACCGAGGAGCTCGGTCTCGTCGACGCCCTCGAAGCGACCGAACTGCAGCTCCGGGTCGGCGAACTGTGGGCGGGCGCCCTCGGCCGTCCGATCGCCTTGGACGACGACCTGTTCTTGACGGGCGGCAACTCCCTGCTGGCGTTCACGATCGTCGACGGCATCCGCAAGGCCGGCCTCGGCGACCTGGCGGTGGCCGATCTCTACCGGACCCGCACGGTCCGCGGGGTGGCGGCGGTCCTGTCCCCCGCCTGATCAGGCGCCTTCGACCGAACCCGGCGGCAGGAAGTCCACGTCGTGCAGTGCCGACAGCCGGACGACCTCCGCCGGGTCGGTCAAGTCGTGCAGGCGGTCGAAGAGCTGCGCCAGCCGCCCGGCCGGGCTCACCCAGAACAGTCCGCGGGTGAGGCCTTCGCTGCGGTTGTAGTACGCGTGCGGGAGGCCCTTCGGCATCCGCACGGTGTCGCCGGGGCCCGCCGTCGTCCATTCGCCGTCGAGGTAGAGGGTGAACACGCCTTCCAGGATGTAGATGTGCTCGTCCTGGGTCGGGTGGACGTGCGGCGGCACCCCGGTGCCGGGCGGGTCGAGCGTCTCGAACGCGAAGCTCGACTCGCTCGCGGCCTTGAGGGAGTAGGTGTGGCCGAGCACGTTCCACACCTTCCCCTCCCCGGCCGGCGTGATCCCCTTCGGCAACGGGCCCAGCACGATCTCTTCGCCGGTCATGGCACCTCCTGCTCGTCGTGACGGATTCCGGCCAGCCGTTCCTGGACGCGGGCGTGGCGGAACTGGTAGACGCCGCCGGCCTGCCGCAGCACGCCGCGGCGGTGGGCGTCGTCGAGGAAGTGCATGAGCCGCCAGGGAAGCCGGCCGGTCGCGGCGAGCCAGACGTGGTGGACGAAGTAGTTGCCCCACGCGCGCGTCACGAGCACCGACAGGCCGATGCCGCCGCCGAAGAAGAGGCCGACCACGACCGGCAGGACCGGGTTGGTCGCCGGCGGGAACACCTGGCCGCCCGCGATCGCGCCCGCGAGGCCGTAGCAGACGGCGGCGACCCCGCGGGCCATGAACCAGCCGAAGGCCACGCCCGCGAGCCCGCCGGCGATGGCCAGCGCCAGGTCGTACCGGCCGCCCAGCACCGGCAGGAACCGCGTGTTCGCGGTGAACGCGAACGCCATCCCGTCGAACAGCCCCAGCGACACCAGGAACGAGACGGACAGCGCGACCGCGCCGGTCCGTTCGTTGCGCAGGATCGTCCGCGGGCTCGACACGCGGCTGGCGTCGACCGGTTTCGCGAGCCACACGTGCACCGCGAAGACCAGGCCGAACACCAGTGCCAGGAAGACGACCAGGCCGGCGGCCAGCGACCAGCCCAGGCCGAGCAGGGTGCCCACGACGGCGCCGATCGCGAACCGGCCGGCGAACTTCCGGGCGGCCCCGGCGAAGCGCAGTTCGGTGCGCAGCGGCTCCGGCGCCCGCCCGAAGCGGTGCGTCAGGTATCCGGCGCCACCGAAGGAAAGGGCGTAGATCGCGGCCAGCGCCGGTCCGTCGTCGAGCAGGCCGGTGACGACGAAGAGCAGCGCGATCAGCCCGCCGACCAGGGCCGCCCGGGTGCCCGCGGGCACCGCCCGGTACAGCTGCCACCAGGCCAGGTCGCGGCTGCGCGCCTGCTCGAGGTGCCGGGCCAGGAACCCCAGCCAGCGGGTCGCCTGCTCGGCCGTGTACCGCCCGGACGGGCTGGTCTTCGGGTTCCGCCCCGGCGGCTGCGGCACGTCGGCGTAGGCGTTGGGGACGAACGAATCGAGCAACTGCCCTTCGACGGCTTCGGCGTCTCCGGCGCCGAGCAGCTCGGCGGGATCGGCACCGGGACGGCCGTATTCGATCCGCGCGAGGTCGACCATCAACGGCGTCCGCAGCACCCGGCCCAGCGCCGCGTCCGGGTCCCGCCGCAGCCGCTCGGCCACCGGGCGCCAGCGGTCGTGGCCGGTGCCCTCCCGCGCGGACAGGTAGGTGATCGCCTCCTGCCGGGCGACCGGTTCGAGCCGCACGACGGTGGCGACGCTCAACGCCGCGCCCGACTCGCGCGTCACCTGCTCGTACTCGGCCGAGCGGCACGTCAGCACCAGCGAGCGGCCCACGGCCATGGTCTGGTCGAGCGCGTCGAGCGCTGCGGCACGCAAGTCCGTCGGCATCTCGTCGAGGCCGTCGAGGACCGGGACGACGTGCCCGCCGAGGACGAGCCGCGTCGGCGCGCCGGGCCCGTACTCCTTGGCGTTGAGCAGGGCCGGGTGGTTCTCGGCGAGCCGGCCCGCCAGCCACCGGTCGAGGTGCTCGCGCCGCGGGTCCCACGAGGCCAGCGACAGCAGGACCGGAACCGGGGCGCCCGGGACGCGGGCGCGCAGCAGCTCCAGCGTCAGCATCAGGGCGAGCACCGACTTGCCGGAGCCGGGATCGCCGAGCACGACCAGCTGCCGCACGGGCAGCGCGGTGAACGTCTCCGCGATGTCGTCGAGGTCGCCGCGGCGCGCCGGTTTGCCCGCCCGCGCGAGCGCCGACCAGCGCAGGACGATCGGCTGCGGCCGGTGCAGCGACCGCAGCTCGGCTTCGGCGCGCCACTGCCACGTGACGGCTTCGGCCAGCTCGGTGACCGCGCGGTCGAAAGGGTGGTGCACCGGCGGCGCGTCCGGCTCAGGCTCGGGTTCGGGGTCGCTCGCGGTGGCCTCGGCGAGGATCTGGTCGTGCAGCCGCCGGAGGTCGGGGTTCGGGTCGACGCCGAGCTCGTCGGCCAGCCGCCGGCGCAGGCCGTGGAACAGCGTCGAGGCTTCGGCGTAGCGGCCCTCCTTCGCGAGGGCGCGCATGAGGAGCAGGTGGGACAGCTCGCGCATCGGGTGCTCGCCGCAGAACTCGGTCAGCTCGCGGACGACCTCACCCGTTTCGCCCAGCCGCAGCCGCCATTCGGCACAGAGCTCCACGGCGTCGGCGCGTTGTTCGTCGAGCACCGCGGCCCGGCCGGCGAGCGTGGTCGTCCGCAGCCCGTCGAGCGCCGGGCCGCGCCAGAGGGCGAGGGCGTTGCGGATCTCCTCGACGGCGTCGACGAGCTTCGCCTGCCCCGCGAGTGCCCGCGCCGCCGTGACGTGGCGGCGGAACCGGAGCGAGTCGAGGTCGTCGATGTCGGTCTGCAGCCGGTACCCGGGTCCGTCGGTGACGATCATGCCGCCGGTCTCGCCGAGCCGGCTTCGCAGCGCGGACACGCAGTTGCGCACCTGCTTCACGGCCGTCGCCGGCGGCTCGTCCTCCCAGAGCGCGTCGATCATGCGCTCCACCGGGACGACCGAGTTGGGGTTGAGCAGCAAAGCGGCCAGCGCGCGTTGCTGGCGCGGGCTCGCCAGGGTCACCCGATCCCCGTACGCAAGCACTTCCAGCGTCCCGAGAATCCGGAACCTCATCGCATCCCCCCTCGTGTCCCAGGCTAGCGGCCGGCGCCCGGCTCCGGAACGCGCTGGTGGAGCCGTCGATGCCGGCGCGAGGACGAAACGAGGACGGCTTCGGGAACCCTAGGGGCACGGCGAAAGAGGGGGAATGCCGGGGCGACCCGGTGGCGGGCGCGTCGTTGGGGGTCGCGCCCACCACCGGGACCGCCGGGCCCCCGGCGCCTGAAACCCGGTCACTCGGTGAGGCCATCGCGGAAGCACTCCGCGGTGGCCTCTTTTGCGTGCTTGCCCTGCCTCCACTAGTCAGTGTTACTATCTACCGGTACTCAGCAAGACTGAGTAGCACCGGGAGGCGGTACATGGGCAAGCAGATGACGGAAATGCTCAAGGGCGTGCTGGAGGGCATCGTCCTGGCGGTCCTGGCCGGGCGGTCCGCGTACGGCTACGAGATCACCGCGTGGTTGCGGGAGCAGGGCTTCTCCGACATCGCCGAGGGCACCGTCTACGCGCTGCTGATCAGGATCGAGCGCCGCGGGCTCGTCGATGTCGAGAAGGTCCCGTCCGAGAAGGGACCGCCGCGGAAGGTGTACGCCGTCAACGCTCAAGGGCGGCAGTACCTCGACGAGTTCTGGAAGACCTGGGGCTTTCTCTCGGAACGGCTCGCGCAGCTCCACGAAGGAGGGAACTGACCATGTCCGAGACCGAAGACGGCGGCTTCATCGCCAAGTTCATCACGCTCGTGATCGGCGACAAACGGCGGTGGCGGCAGTACAAGGCCCGCGTGAAGCGGCTCCCGCCGAACTACCGGACGGCCGTCGAGGCGATCGAGCGGTACCTGATGCACTTCGGGTCGCTGGACAGCGACAACGCCGCCTCCCTCTTCGAGGACGTCGCCGATCTGTTCGAGCGGGCCGCGGCGGACGGGACGCCGATCCGCGAGATCGTCGGCGACGATCCCGTCGAGTTCGTGGACGAGCTGATCCGGAACTACGCCAAGGGCGGCTACGTCGCCCGCGAGCGGCAACGGCTGACCAGCGCCATCGACCAGGCCGCCGGCGAAGACGGGACCGCGAGATGACCGCGATCCGGGTGCGCGGGCTGGAAAAGTCCTACAAGACACTGAAAGTGCTGCGCGGAGTGGACTTCGACGTCGAGCGGGGCAGCATCTTCGCCCTGCTCGGCTCCAACGGCGCGGGCAAGACCACCGCCGTGAAGATCCTGTCCACCCTCCTCAAGGCCGACGCCGGCGCGGCCAGCGTCCTCGGGTTCGACGTCGTCGCGCAGGCCGACGACGTGCGGGCCGCCATCAGCCTCACCGGGCAGTTCGCCGCCGTCGACGAGATCCTCAGCGGGCGCGAGAACCTCGTGCTCATCGCCCGGCTGCGGCACCGGAAGCAACCCGGCAAGATCGCCGACGACCTGCTGGAGCGCTTCTCGCTGACCGACGCGGGCGCGCGGAAGGTGTCGACGTACTCGGGTGGCATGCGCCGCCGCCTGGACATCGCCATGAGCCTCATCGGCGATCCGCCGGTGATCTTCCTGGACGAGCCCACCACCGGGCTCGACCCCGAAGCGCGCCTCGAAGTGTGGGACGCGGTGAAGGGTCTCGCCGCGCGCGGCACGACGGTGCTGCTCACCACCCAGTACCTCGACGAGGCCGAGCAGCTCGCCGACCGGATCGCGATCCTGCACGAGGGCCGGATCATCGTGAACGGCACGCTCGCCGAACTCAAGGCGCTGCTCCCGCCCGCCGAGGTCGAATACGTCGAGAAGCAGCCGACGCTCGAGGACGTCTACTTCGCGGTCGTCGGCTCCCGCACGGAAGGGGACGGACAACCATGACCACGCACGTCGCCGGCGACACCACTGTCCTGTTGGGACGGTCACTGCGCCACGTCACCCGCAGCCCGGACACCGTCATCACGACCGCGGTGATGCCGATCGCCATGATGCTGATGTTCGTCTACGTGTTCGGCGGCGCGATCGACACCGGGCCGGGCTCGTACGTGAACTACCTGCTGCCCGGCATCCTGCTGATCACGATCGCCTCCGGCGTCGCCTACACCGCGCTCCGGCTCTTCACCGACCTGAAGAGCGGGATCTTCGAGCGGTTCCACTCGATGCCGATCGCCCGCTCGGCCGCGCTGTGGGCGCACGTGCTGACGTCGCTGGTCGCCAACGTGATCTCGCTCGTGATCGTCGTGGGGGTCGCCCTGCTCATGGGCTTCCGCACGAGCGCGGGAGTGACGTCGTGGCTCGCGGTCGCCGGCATCCTGGTCCTGTTCACCCTGGCGCTGACGTGGATCGCGGTGCTCGCCGGCCTCACCGCGAAGACGGCCGAAGGCGGCAGCGCGTTCTCCTACCCGCTGATCTTCCTGCCGTTCCTCAGCTCGGCGTTCGTGCCCACCGCGACGATGCCCGGGCCGGTGCGCTGGTTCGCCGAGCACCAGCCGGTGACGTCGATCGTCAACACGATCCGGGCCTTGTTCACCGGGCAGCCGATCGGCACGGACATCGGGGTCGCGCTGGCGTGGTGCGCGGGAATCCTGGTGGTGGCCTACGTCTTCGCGGCGGCCGCGTATCGCCGGAAGATCTCGTAGGCGTCAGCTCCAGATCGTCACGTAGACCGGCGGCCGGAACCGCGACGGCGGCACCCCGCTCCCCGGCGAGCGCATCACCTGCATCGCCGCCGGCGTCCCCAGGAAGTGCCGCAGAGAATTCGCCGCCCCCGAACGGCGGTCCGTCGGCAGCGTCGTCACGTGCCAGCACAGCGACATCGGCGTCCCCCGCGCCGGGACCACCGCCAGCTCGTGACGGCGCAGCTGAGGAGCCACCAGGTGCTCCAGCGCCACCGACACCCCCGCGCCGCTCGCCGCGGCCGACCAGGCCGCCGTCTGGTTGGGGAAGATCTGAATGCCTTCGTCCGGTACGCCCAGCCGGCGCAGCAGGCGGAGCGTGTCACTGCCGGGGTCGGCGCCGGCCGGGTCGAGCAGCCAGCGCCAGTGCGCCGGACCGCCCTGGTGGCGGCTGTTCGGCGAGCCCACCACGACGAGCGAACCGCGGAAGACCGGGACGCAGTCGAGGCCCTTCGCCGCGTCGCCGGTCAGCTCCGGGCCCAGCGCCACGTCGGCGAGCCGGTTGGCGACCAGGACCGCCAGCTCCGTGGTGCGGGCCAGCCCGGCCGACGCGTCGATCGAGTTGCCCGAACGCCGGGTGAACGCCTCCAGCAACGGGTTCGCCACGAACTCGGCGATCTCGCTGGTCACCGCCAGCTGCAACCGCGCCGCCACGCCGTTGGCCTGCCGGACCGCCGCGTCCGCCTCGGCGCCGAGCGCCACCATCTGCGAGGCGATCGGCAGCAGCCGGCTGCCGCCCGCGGTCAGCGTCATCCCGCCCGCGCGCTTGATGAGCAGCTTGTCGCCGTGGTGCAGGCGCAGCGCGGCCAGCGCCTGGGACACCGCGGGCTCGCTCACGCCCAGGGCCTTGGCGGCGTCCGTGACCGAGCCGAGCCGGGCCACCAGGACGAACGCGTTGAGCTGGCCCAGAGTCATGGTCCCAGGTTCTCCGTCGAGCCGATCACGAGACACTACAGCTTAAGGGAAGCATTAATCGACCGCCGGCACGGCCACGGTCCGCCACTAGCCTCGGCTGATGGCCGATTCCGACGAGACCCTCCGGGTGCTGCGCGAGATCTGGGACGCCACCGGGCAGAGCAGCGAAGACGTCGAAGAAGCGTGCGGTCCGCAGAAGGCGTGCAAGAGCACGCGCGCGGTCGGCTTCGACGGGCTCACCTCGAGCTGGCGCGACCAGCTCGCCGCCGACGGCAAGCTCGAGGCGGGCGCGACCACCGTCGGCGACCTCGTTCTCGGCCGCGACCGGCAACCGTGACGCGGGAGTACCCGGACACCGTCGCCGGCCTGACCGAGCGGCTGCGCGGCGCCGGCTACCTCGCCGACCGCGGCCTCGCCACGGCCCTGCTCGTGGCCACCCGCCTGCACCGGCCGATCCTCCTGGAAGGCGAGGTCGGCGTCGGGAAGACCGAGCTGGCCAAGACGGTCGCCGAGGTCTTCGACCGGCAGCTCGTCCGCCTCCAGTGCTACGAGGGCATCGACACCGCGCAGGCGCTCTACGAATGGGACTACGCCCGCCAGCTCCTGCACATCCGGGCCCTCTCCGCGGCGGAAACGGGCGAACGCGCCGTGGCCGACCTGTTCGGCCCCGAGTTCCTGGTGGAACGGCCGCTGCTCACCGCCGTCCGGCAGGGCGCGCGAGCCGTGCTCCTCATCGACGAAATCGACCGCGCGGACGACGAGTTCGAAGCCTTCCTCCTGGAACTGCTGGCCGACTTCCAGGTGACCGTGCCCGAGATCGGCACGATCCGGGCGCCGAGCCCGCCCCTGGTCGTGCTGACCTCCAACCGCACCCGGGAGCTGCACGACGCCCTCAAGCGGCGCTGCCTCTACCACTGGATCGACTACCCCACCGCCGAGCGCGAGGTCGAGATCGTGCTGACCCGGGAGCCGGAGCTCCCCGAACTGCTGGCGCGCAAGGTGGTCGCGGCCGTGCACCGGCTGCGCGAGCTGGACCTGGCGAAGCCGCCGGGGGTCGCGGAGACGATCGACTGGGCGCGGATGTTGCGCTTCCTCGGGCTCGACGAGCTGGACGCGGACACGCTCGGCGCGGTGGTCAAGGACCGCGACGACCTCGACGTCGTCCGCGCGAACCTGGCGGAGATCACCTCCGGTGGCTGAGGCGTTCGTCCCCCTGTTCGTCGGCTTCGCCCGCGCGCTGCGGACCGCCGGGATCGCGGCCGGGCCGGGTGACGTCCTGACGTTCTGCCGGGCCGCCGCGGTGCTCGACCCGGCCGATCTGTCCGATGTGTACTGGGGTGGCCGGGTCACGCTCCTGGGGCGGCACGAGGACATCCCGCGGTACGACGAGGTCTTCGAGCGCTACTTCCTCGGCGGTGCTCCCCTCCCGGAGACGCTCGTCGCGGAAGTCGCCCGCGAAGCGGTCCTCGCGCTGCCCGAGGCCGAAGGCGACGGCCCCGAGCGCGAAGCCGAGGCGGTGCTGGGGCTCACCGCGTCCGACGCCGAATCGGTGAAGGACAAGGCGTTCGGCGCGTGCACGCCCGAGGAGCTGGCGGCGATCCGGCGGATGATGGCCCGGCTGCGGCTCACCCCGCCGCGCCGCCGCACCCGCCGGACGCGGCCCGCGCGCCGGGGCCCGATCCCCGACCTGCGCCGGACGGTCCGCGGAACCCTGCGCCGGTACGGGGAAATCGACGAGCTGCGCCGGCGACGCCGCCGGGTCAAGCCGCGGCCGCTCGTGCTGGTGCTGGACGTCTCGGGCTCGATGGCGGACTATTCGCGGCACCTGCTGCAGTTCGCCTATTCCGCGCGGCGGGCGGCGGCGCGGGTCGAGGTGTTCTGCTTCGGCACGCGGCTCACCCGGATCACCGACGAGCTGGGCAGCCGCGACGCCGACGTCGCGCTCGCCGAGGCGGCGCGGACCGTCGTCGACTGGGAGGGCGGGACCCGCATCGGCGACTCGCTGGCCGAGTTCGTCCGCCGGTGGGGCCGGCGCGGGATCTGCCGCGGCGCGGTCGTGGTGGTCTGCTCGGACGGACTCGACCGCGGTGATCCGGAGGTGCTGGCGAACGCCGCCGAGCGGCTGTCGCGGCTGTGCCACCGGCTGGTGTGGACGAACCCGCACGGGCGCCGTTCGGCCACCGGGATGCTGGTCGTCGCGCCGCACGTCGACGTGGTCGTGCCGGGGCACGACCTGCGCAGTCTGGAAGAGCTGGCGGCGCTGCTGCCACGGCTGGGATAGGAGGCGCGGATGCGCTGGAGCGTGTCGATCGAGGCGGCCGGGGACCGCGTGCTGACGCGGGAGGAGATCGTCGAGCTGGCTGACGCCGTCGCGCCGAGCGGCGGCATCGCGAGCGGCATCGGCTCCACGCGCTACGGCGCGCAGCTGCTGGTCGAGGCACCCGACCGGGACACCGCGATCACCCTGGCCACCGAGGACTTCGGCCGCGCCGTGGCGACCGCCGGGCTCCCGGCGTACCCGGTGGTGCGCACGGAAGTCCTGGGCGAGGACGACGAATGATCCGCCTCGGCTCGGCGGCGGGCTACCCGTTCGAAGGCCCCCGGCTGCTGGGCGGCTGGACCCCGCCGGCGTCGGCGGCGGTGTACGCGGTGCTGTACAAACCCGACCCGGACGAACGCCCCGACCGGTACGCGGTGGTGTACGTCGGGCACAGCGACGACCTCTCGCGCGAACGCTTCCCGTTCCAGCACCCGCGGGCGTCCTGCTGGATCAAGCGCGCCGGCTCGAAGTGGAAGGTCCACATCTGCACGTACGAAGCTCCCGGCGCGGGCCAAGCGCACCGGGAGCAGATCGTGCGGGAACTTCTCACGGTGTACCGACCCCAGTGCAACGCCGAGCAGTTCGAACACAACTGGCCCGAGCACTGGATCGGCCACAGCCGCTAGCGCGGGACGAACCCGACCATTTCATGCAGCCGCGAGCGCCGGGTTCCCGACGCCGGCCGCGCGGGCGGCCGTTCTTCGGTCGGCGGCTGGTACGTCGCGCCGGTGACGATGTCCTCCGCCATTCCGTACAGCAGTGGCAACGCGCCCGCCACCACGCCGCCCGTGCGGTTGATGTGCTCGACGCCCGGGACGATCGCCTCCGCGTGGCCGTTGATCTCCCGCACCTTCTCCGCGCAGTCCTCGAGGTTCGCCGCGATGCGGCCGAGCAGGGAACCCACCCAGAAGAGGTAGACCGCCAGCACCGCGGTCAGCAGCACGATGTCGACGACGGTCAGCACCACCAGCAGCGACGTCATGACGTCACCTTTCCGAGCACCCGGCCGAGGAACAGGTGGTGCCGCAGCCCTTCGGCGAGCACCCCGTCGACGCGACCGGCGGTTTCCGGGATCAGAGCGGTGTCAGCCGTGTTCGAAGCCGCGTCCCGCAGGGTGCCGCGGATCCCGGCGACGCGCTCGTCGATGACGCGCACGTACCGGATGAGCAGGCTCAGCAGCCCGGCGACCGCGAGCGCGACCACGAACCCGGCCACGATCGCGATCCACCACAGCGTCTCGTCGGACACCTCAGCCTCCCAGGCGTTCCCGGCCGCGGCGCAGGCCGGCCGTGATGACCTCGGCGTGGTCGATCGTCGTGCGCAGCCCGCGCAACGCCGCCGTGTGCCGCACCGCCGCCTGCAGCTCGTCGTCGATCAGCGGCGCCGCGCGGCCGATCGACCGCGCCAGCACCAGGATCGGCACCACCAGCGCGACGACGGCCAGCACGACCACCACCCCGATCACGTACCCGACGATCCAGCCCGTCGTCATGCCCGCCTCCTCACACCGTCTCGCAGAAGTCGCGCACCGGTTTCAGGTCCGCGTTGACGTTCTCCAACGCCCCTGGCACCGGCGCGGTGCGTTCGGCGACCAGCCGGACGCCGCCCAGTACTCCGCCGAGCGTCTTCCGCACGTGCGCCAGGTGCAGGATGACGCGCAGCAGGCCGACGGCCGCGAACAGGATGATCAGGCCGGCGATCACGAGCGTGACCCAGGCGGCTGCGAGCATGACCGTTTCCTTTCAGCCGAGCAGTTTCGCGACGCTGCCGGCGTACCGGGTCGCGCCGGCGGACACTTCTTCGATGGTCGTCGCCGTCCGCGCCAGCGCGGCCGGCACCGGCTCCAGCTGCCCGGCGAGCCGGCCGCCGCCGGCCAGGATTTCGTCGGCCGCGCCGCGGATGCGCTCCACGGCGGCGAGCACCCGGTTCAGCAGGGCGATCACCACCGGCAGCACGACGAACAGCAGCACGGCGTTGCCGATCCACCACAGGGCCACGACGTCCTCCTCAAGCGCTCCGGTAGGGCAGGAAGAACCGGCGGAACACGCGCCGCAGCGCCAGCAGCGCGGCCTGCACGCCGATCCGGAACCCGCGCGCGGGCGCCGCTCCGGCGACGAGCTCCTCACCGCGTTCGACGCGGTCGATGCCGTCCTGCAGGTTCACCGCGAAGTCCCGCATCAGCACCGACGAGACGTCGGCGATCATGCCGCGGCCGTACTGCGCGGCGGCGCCGGAGACCTGCAGGTCCTGGTCGACGTCGACGCGGGTGCCCGCCCCGGCGCGCACGAGGGTCGCGGTGAGCGTCATGCCCGCCGTCCCGCGCCCCTTCTCTTCGGATCCTTCGGCGACGACGACGATCCGCTTGGCCGCGTCGTCGCGTTCGCTGATCTCCGCCGTGCCGCGGAACTTCAGCGACACCGGGCCCATCCGGACGCTGACGCGGCCGCGGTAGTGCTCGTCGCCGAGGTCCTCGGTCAGCTCCGCGCCGGGCAGGCAGACGGCGACCCGCGGGACGTCGTCGAAGAACCGCCAGACCTTCTCGACCGGCTGGGCGACGTCGAACCGGTTCCGGATCAGCATCGGACGTCCTTCTTCGCGTAGTTCGAGGGGTCCCCGCGAAACGCGTCGCGGCAGCCGGCGCAGCAGAAGTAGTAGGCCTTCCCGCCGTGTTCGACGGGGTCGCCGACCGGCTCGACGGTCATCCCGCAGACCGGGTCGACCAGGTCCTCGACCGACAGCGCGGACGCCCGCGGCGCGGCGCGGAACGCGACCAGCTCGGCCAGGATCGCGACCGCGATCTCCCGGTGCGGCACCCGCCCGAGGTCGAGCCCGGCCGGGACGCGCACCCGGTCCAGGTCTGCGCGCGGCAACCCGCGATCGGCCAGATACCCGAGGACGGCCTCACCGCGCCGGCGTGACCCGACCAGCCCGACGTACGCGGGCCCGGCCCGCAGCGCGCCTTCGACCGCGTCCTCGTCGAAGTGTCCTTGCGTGGCCACGACGACCATGGTGCGCGGGCCGACGTCGTCGAACTCCGCCCGCGGGAGGAGTTCGGCGCACCAGCCGAGCGCGGTGGCGAGGTCGACGAGCGTGCGCGCCATCGGCGACCGGCCGACGACCAGCAGGTGCGGCGCCGGCTCGACCGGCTCGATGTAGATCTCCAGCGCGCCTTCGCTCTGGCAGGCGATCGGCACGACCGTCATGCCGTCGGGCACCGCCTCGCCGAACTGGCCGGACGTCCCGAGCAGCAGCAGCCGCGGTTCGCCGTCGGCGATCGCCTGCCGCGCCTCCCGGACCACGACCGGTTCGGCGCAGGCCCCGCCGATCCAGCCGTCGAGGACGCCGTCGGCGGTGACGATCGCCCGGCAGCCTTCCTTGCTCGACGACGGGCCCTGGCGCCAGACCACCGTGGCCCAGGCGAAGCTCTCACCGCGGTCGGAGAGTTCCCGGGCCCGCTCGAACAACGTCCAGTCGTGCATCGCGTTCTCCTCAGCCGTCCGACGTCCGCAGCGGGGGCATCCCGGACACGTCGTGGCGGTCCCGCAACGCTTCCCAGACGCGGTCGGGCAGCACCGGCATGTCGATGTTGCGCACCCCGGTGTCGTCGATCGCGTCCATCACCGCGTTGACGAAGGCCGCCGGGCCGCCCACCGCGGCGCACTCCCCCACGCCCTTGGCGCCGATCGGGTGGTGCGGCGACGGCGTGACGACCTCACTGTGCAGCTCGAACCCCGGGGTCTCCCACGCGGTCGGCAGCAGGTAGTCCATGTAGTTCGAGCCGATGCAGTTGCCCTCGGCGTCGTAGGTGATGAACTGCATGTTCGCCATCGCGTAGGCCTCGGTGAGCCCGCCCATGATCTGGCCTTCGACGATCATCGGGTTGATCCGGACGCCGCAGTCGTCGACGGCGACCAGGTTCAGCACGTCCCACACACCGGTCTGCGGGTCCACCTCGACGGTGACGATGTAGACCGCGAACGGCCAGGTCAGGTTGGGCGGGTCGTAGTAGGCGACGTTCTCCAGGCCGGGTTCCATGCCGTCGGGCATGTTGCCGTACGCGGCCATCGCGCACTCCTGGATCGTGACGCCCCGGTCGGGGGCGCTGCGGACGTAGAACCGGCCCAGCTCCCACTCGACGTCCTCTTCGGACACTTCGAGCAGGTGCGCGGCGAGTTTCCGCGCCTTGGCCCGGATCTTGCGCGCCACCATCGCGGTGGCCGCGCCGGCGACCGGCGTGCTGCGGGAGGCGTAGGTGCCCATGCCGAACGGCGCGGTGTCGGTGTCGCCGTGCTCGACGACGATGTCGTCGGCCGGGATGCCCAGCTCGTGCGAGACGATCTGGGCGAACGTCGTCTCGTGGCCCTGGCCCTGGGTCTGCGCGCCGATCCGCAGCAGGGCCTTGCCGGTGAGGTGCACCCGCAGCTCGGCCGAGTCGAACATCTTGATGCCGAGGATGTCGTACTCGCGGCTGTTGCCGGCGCCGAGCGGCTCGGTCATGGTCGAGATGCCGATGCCGAGCCTGCGGCCCCGGGCGCGGGCTTCTTCCTTCTGCCGCAGGAAGTCCTCGTAGCCGACGGCCTTCAAACCGACGTCCAGGCACTTCTCGTACTGGCCGGAGTCGACCAGGAAGCCGTAGGGCGTGCGGTGCGGGAACTGGTCGTCGCGCACGAAGTTGCGCCGGCGGAACTCGGCCTGGTCGATGCCGAGGTCCAGCGCGGCCTGGTGCACCATGCGTTCCTGGAAGAACATCGCCTCGGTGACCCGGAACGAGCACCGGTAGGCGACGCCGCCGGGCGCTTTGTTGGTGTAGGTGCCGCGCGCGGCCAAGTAGGCGTGCGGCACGTTGTAGCAGGCGAACGCGGAGTGCAGCAGGCCGATCTTGAACTTGCTGGGCTGGGCGTCGGCGAAGAACGCGCCGTGGTCGGCCACCGCGTTCATCCGCACCCCGAGGATGCGGCCGTCGGTGGTCAGCGCCATTTCGCTGTCGAGGTACATGTCGCGGGCGAACCCGGTCGAGATCAGGTTGCCGGTCTTGTCCTCGATCCACTTCACCGGCTTTTCCAGCAGGATCGAGCAGAGGATCGAGCACACGTACCCCGGGTAGACGGGCACTTTGTTGCCGAAGCCACCGCCGACGTCCGGGGAGATGATCCGGATCATGTGCTCGGGCAGCTCGGCGATCATCGCGACGGCGGCGCGGACGATGTGCGGTGCCTGGGACGTCAGGTAGACGGTCAGCTTCGACGTCGCCCGGTCGAAGTCCGCCACCGAGCCGCAGCATTCGATCGGCGACGGGTGCGAGCGCGGGTAGTGCAGCCGCAGCTTGGAGACGTGGTCGGCCCGCTCGAACGCTCGATCGGTGCCCTCGCGGTCGCCGACCTCCCAGTCGTAGATGACGTTGTCGCGCCGGCCGGCCTTGTCGTCGCGGATGACGGGCGCGTCCGCGGCCATCGCCTGCTCGGGGTTGACGACCGGCGGGAGCGGCTCGTACTCGACGTCGATCGCGTCGCAGGCGTCCTTGGCGATGTACGGGTCGTCGGCCACCACGCAGGCGACCTCCTGACCCTGGAAGCGCACCTTGTCCGTGGCCAGCACGGCTTGCGTGTCGTAGGACAGCGTCGGCATCCAGGCCAGGTTGCGGGTCGCGGCCATCTCGCCGGTCAGCACCAGCCGCACGCCCGGGATCTCCCAGGCGCGGCTGGTGTCGATCGACTTGATCCGCGCGTGGGCCAGCGGGCTGCGCAGGATCTCCATGTGCAGCATGCCGGGCAGCACGATGTCGTCGGTGTAGTTGCCCTTGCCGCGCAGGAAGCGGTTGTCCTCCACCCGGCGGCGGCTGGCCCCGAGCCCGCCGATCTTGTTCTCGTCCAGCGCCCGCGACACGTCAGGCCTCCTCTTCGGGCTCGTCGGAGCGCAGCCGGGCCGCGGCCCACAGCACCGACTTCACGATGTTCTGGTACCCGGTGCAGCGGCAGAGGTTGCCCGACAGCGCCCAGCGCACCTCGTCCTCGGTCGGGTCGGGGTTCTCCGCGAGCAGCGCCTTCGCCGCCATCAGCATCCCGGACGTGCAGAACCCGCACTGCAGCCCGTGTTCCTCCTTGAAGCCCTCCTGCAGCGGGTGCAGCCCGCTCGGCGTCGCGAGGCCTTCGACGGTCGTCACCGCGCGGCCGTCGGCCTGGACGGCGAGCATCGTGCACGACTTGATCGGGCGGTCGTCGACGAGCACGGTGCAGGCGCCGCAGTTGGTGGTGTCGCAGCCCATGTGGGTGCCGGTGAGCTGAAGGCCCTGGCGCAGCAGGTGCGAGAGCAGGAGCCGGGGCTCGCACTCGACGACGCTGCGGCGCCCGTTCACGGTGACGGTGATCCGCCGCGTCGGGACGTCGTCCGAGTCCTGGCCGTCCTGGATCACGCGCACGCTGGTCATCTCACGCCACCCTTCGCTCGAGGATGCGCCGCACGAACACGCGCACCATGTGCCGTTTGAAGTCCGCCGAGCCGCGGTGGTCGCTCTTCGGCCGCGCGGCCTGCGCGGCCAGGCCCGCCGCGTGGTCGATGACGTCGCCGGTGAGCGGTCCGCCGACGAGCGCCTGGGCGGCGTCGGCGGCTTCGATCGTCGCGGCGCCGACGCCGGTCAGCGCGATCCCGGCGCGGGTGACCGTGTCCCCGTCGCGTTCGATCGCGACCGCGACGCCCACGGTCGCGAAGTCCCCGACGCGCCGTTCGAGCTTGAGGTACCCGCCGTCCGGGGTCCCGCCCGGCGCGGGGATCACCGCCTCGACCGCGATCTCGTCGTGCTCGAGGGCGTTCTGGAACGGGCCGTGCACGAAGTCCCGCACCGGGATGGTCCGCCGCCCGCCGGGTCCGGCGGCCACGACCGAGCCGCCGAGGGCGAGCACCACCGACGCCCAGTCGCCCTGCGGGTCGGCGTGGCACAGCGAGCCGACGAGCGTGCCGCGGCTGCGCACGAGCGGGTCGGCGACCAGCCGCGCGGCCGCCGCCATCACCGGCTGGGTGCTCTTCAGCAGGTCCGAGCGCTCGAGGTCGCCGTGCCGGCACAACGCGCCGACGTGCAGGTTCCCGTTCTCGTCCAGCTCGTGGTGGTCGAGGCCGGGCACGGTGTTGAGGTCCACGAGCAGCGTCGGCGAGGCGAACCGGAGCTTCAGCAGCGGCACGAGACTCTGCCCGCCGGCGAGCAGTTTCGCGTCCTCGCCGCCGTCGTGCAGGGTGCGGATCGCCTCGTCCAGCGAGCGGGGCGCCTCGTAGCGGAACCGGGTCGGGTACACGGTGCTCCCTCAGTCGTCTCGAGCGGGCGCGGCCGGGTCGGGCACGGCCACGGGCAGCGACTCGTCCGTGGGATCGGGGCGGGGCCGCTGGTGCGGCGGCCACGGCCCCGCGACCGGGCGGCCGGCGACCTTGAGGAAGTCGACGAGCTCCGGGTACGCCCACACCGTGGGGCTGCCGCCGTCCTTCGGCGCGTCTTCGACCAGCTCGAACATGCGCGGGTTGTCCCGGCTGTGCCCGTCGGACTCGATCCGCATCCCGCGCCCCCGCTTCGCCGTCGGTCCTGGTGTGAATCGATCTTTCACCCGCACTCCAGGTGCGACAACGCGCGATTAACCCTTTGCTTAAGGCGGTTGCGGTGCCGGTCCGCGCGGAGAACGATCGACCGCTATGCAGGTGCCCGCCCCTTTCGAGTACGAGCGCGCCACCAGCGTCGAGCACGCGTTGACGCTGCTGGAGAAGTACGGCCCGGCCGGGCGGGTCATCGCGGGCGGGCACAGCCTGATCCCGATGATGAAGCTGCGGCTGGCGGCGCCCGAGGTGCTCGTCGACATCAACGAGCTGACCGAGCTGGGCGGGATCGACGCGACGCCGGAGACGCTGCGGATCGGCGCGCTCGCCCGGCACGCCGACCTGCTCGCCTCGCCCGGGGCCGGGGCGCTGTTCCCGGTGCTGCACGACGCCGAGCGCGTCGTCGCGGACCCGATCGTGCGCAACCGCGGCACGGTCGGCGGCTCGCTGTGCCAGGCCGACCCGTCCGAAGACCTCTCCGCGGCGTTCACCGCCGTCCGGGCCGAAGCGGTGATCCGGGGCCCGGCCGGTGAGCGCGTCGTGCCGGTGCGGGACTTCTTCGACGGCCCTTACGAAACCGCCGTCGGCGAGGCGGAGCTGCTGATCGAGATCCGCGTCCCGATCCGGCCGGGCCCGGGCAGCAGCGCCTACGCGAAGGTCGGCAGGCGGGCGGGCGACTGGGCGGTCGCCGCGGCCGCGGCGGCGCTCACGCTGGACGGCGGCACGGTCGCCGAAGCCGGGATCGGGCTCACCGCCGTGGGGGCGGCCCGGTTCGTCGCCGCGGAGGCGGAGGACTTCCTCCGCGGCGGGCCGGCCACCGCCGCGCGGTTCGCCGAGGCGGGCGCCATCGCCGCCGAGCACTGCCGGCCCACCGCCGACCAGCGCGGCCCGGTGGACTACAAGCGCCACCTGGTCGCCACCCTCACCACGCGCGCGCTCGCGCTCGCCAAGACCCGCGCGGAGGCCTGACGTGGAGATCACCGTGACCGTCAACGACGAGCGGCACCGCCGTTCGGTGGAGCCCCGGCTGCTGCTGGTCCACTTCCTCCGCGACGAGCTGGGCCTCACCGGCACGCACTGGGGCTGCGACACCTCGAACTGCGGGGTCTGCGTGGTGTGGCTCGACGACGTGCCGGTCAAGTCGTGCACGGTGCTGGCCGCGATGGCCGACGGCAAGCGGGTCCGGACCGTCGAAGACCTCGCCGACGGCGCCGCGCTCGACCCGGTGCAGCAGGGTTTCGTCGCCTGCCACGGCATCCAGTGCGGGTTCTGCACCCCCGGGATGCTGATGACCGCGCGCTGGCTGCTCGACCGGGACCCGGACCCCGCCGACGACGTCATCCGCGAAGCCATTTCGGGGCAGCTGTGCCGCTGCACCGGCTACGAGAACATCGTCCGGTCCATCCGCTGGGCCGCCGAGAACCCGGAGGGACGGCGATGACCGGCGGGTTCGGCTCGCGGACGCGCAAGGAGGACGCCCGGTTCGTCCGCGGCCGCGGCACCTTCGTCGACGACCTCGTCCGGCCCGGCATGCTGCACGGCGCCGTCCTGCGCAGCCCGCACGCGCACGCGCGGATCGTGTCGGTCGACACCAGCGCGGCCGAGGCGCACCCGAAGGTCCGGCTGGTGCTGACCGGCGCGATGCTCGCCGAGCGCGGGATGGCGTGGATGCCCACGCTCTCCCACGACGTCCAAGCCGTGCTGGCCACGGACAAGGTGCGGTTCCAGGGCCAGGAAGTCGCGTTCGTCGTCGCCGAGGACCGGTACTCCGCGCGCGACGCGCTGGAGCTGATCGACGTGGAGTACGAGCCGCTGCCCGCGGTCGTCGACGCGCGCACCGCGCTGTCCCCCGGCACCCCGGTGATCCGCGACGACCTGGGCCGCACCGACAACCAGGTCTTCGACTGGACCGCCGGCGACGCCGAGGCGACCGACGCCGCGTTCGCGCGCGCGGACGTCGTCGTCGGGCAGGACATGCTCTACCCGCGGGTGCACCCGGCCCCGCTGGAGACCTGCGGCTCGGTCGCCGAGGTCGACGTCATCAGCGGGAAGCTCACGGTGTGGTCGACCGCGCAGGCCCCGCACGCGCACCGGCTGATGTACGCGAAGATCACCGGTCTGCCCGAGCACCGGATCCGGGTCGTGGCCCCGGACATCGGCGGCGGGTTCGGCAACAAGGTCGTCGTCTACCCGGGCTACCTGTGCGCGGCGGTCGCCGCGATGCTCACCGGGCGGCCGGTGAAGTGGGTCGAAGACCGGTCGGAAAACCTGATGAGCACGTCGTTCGCCCGCGACTACCACATGCACGGCGAGATCGCCGCCACCCGCGACGGCAAGCTGCTCGGCCTGCGGGTGCGGGTGATCGCCGACCACGGAGCGTTCAACGGCACCGCCCAGCCGTCGAAGTTCCCGGCCGGGTTCTTCCACGTCTTCACCGGCTCCTACGACCTGCCGGCGGCGCACTGTTCCGTCACCGGCGTCCACACGAACAAGGCTCCCGGCGGGGTCGCGTACGCGTGCTCGTTCCGGATCACCGAAGCGGTCTACGTCGTCGAGCGGATGATGGACGTCCTCGCCCGCGAGCTGGACGTCGACCCGGCCGCGTTGCGGGAGCGGAACCTGCTGCGGCCCGAGCAGTTCCCGTACACGTGCGCGACCGGCTGGAACTACGACTCCGGCGACTACCCGCGGGCGCTGGCGCTGGCGCTCGAGATGGCCGGGTACGCCGAGCTGCGTCGCGAACAAGCCGAGCGGCGGGAGCGGGGCGAGCTGATGGGCATCGGGATCAGCTTCTTCACCGAGGCGGTCGGCGCGGGCCCGCGCGAGCACATGGACATCCTCGGCTTCGGCATGGCCGACGGCGCCGAGCTGCGCGTGCACCCGACCGGTTCGGCGGTGCTGCGGCTGTCGTGCATGTCCCAGGGCCAAGGCCATGAGACGACGTTCGCCCAGCTGGTCTCGCACGAGCTGGGGATCCCCGAGGACGAGGTCGAGATCGTCCAGGGCGACACCGACCAGACCCCGTTCGGGCTGGGCACGTACGGCTCCCGCTCGACCCCGGTGTCCGGCGCGGCCGCGGTGACGGTGGCCCGCAAGGTCCGCGAGCGCGCGCGTCAGGTCGCTTCGGCGATGCTGGAGGTCGATCCCGGCGACCTGGAGTGGGAGCGCGGGCGCTGGTTCGTCCGCGGGGTGCCCGACCGCGGCCACACGATCCGGGAGATCGCGCTGGCGGCGCATTCGGACCTCGCGCTGCCCGAGGGCGTGGAAGGGCACCTCGACGCGACCACGGTGTACAGCCCGCCGAACCTGACTTTTCCTTTCGGCGCTTACGTTTGCGTGGTCGACGTCGACGCGGACACGGGTCAGGTGCGGGTCCGCCGGTTCGTCGCGGTCGACGACTGCGGGGTGCGCATCAACCCGGCGATCGTGGCCGGCCAGGTCCACAGAGGACTGGCGGACGGCATCGGGATGGCGTTGATGGAGCTGGTGGCGTTCGACGAGGACGGCAACCACCTGGGCGGCTCGTTCATGGACTACCTGCTGCCGACGGCGCTGGAGTGCCCGTCGTGGGAGCTGGGCGAGACGGTGACGCCGTCCCCCCACCACCCGATCGGCGCGAAGGGCATCGGCGAGTCGGCGACGGTCGGCTCGCCGGCGGCGGTGGTCAACGCGGTGGTGGACGCGCTGGCACCGTACGGAGTCCGCCACGCGGACATGCCGCTGACCCCGGCGGCGGTGTGGCGAGCGATGCGCGGCGACCCGCTGCGTTCGGATCTGGCGGTGTAGCCGCCGGTAGCATCGCGCGATGCCGGTGAACGACGAGCTCGCCCAGAAGTTCCTCGCGGTGGACACCACCGCCCTCTGCGATGTCGACAAGACGACCCGGGTGGTGCACAGCGCGCTCCGCCCCCGATCGGCCCGGCAGCGCATCTTCGGGCCCGCCTTCACGGTCCGCTGCCGCGACGACTTCCTCGGCGTGCTCCAAGCCATCGAAGCAGCAGCGCCCGGCGACGTGATCGTGGTCGACGGCGGTGCGCGCGAGATCGCCCTCGGCGGCGAGCTGTTCGCCCGCGGCGCGCTCGTCCGTCAGCTCGGCGGCATCGTCGTGGACGGCGGCTACCGGGACATGGCCTACGTCGGCGGCTGCGAACTCCCGTTGTACAGCCGCTTCGTCACCCCACTGTCCGGGACGTCGTCGAAGCTCGGCGAGCTGCAGGTGCCGGTGACGTGCGGCGGGGTCACGGTGAACCCCGGCGACCTGGTGCTGGCCGACGGCGAAGGGCTCATCGTGGTGGCGCCCGACCGCATCGGCGACCTCCTCGACGGCGCGCTCGCGATCAAGCGGGCCGAAACCGCTGTCATCGACCGGCTCGACGCGGGAGCCACGCTCAGCGAGACGTTCGCTCTCGCCGAGCACGTCGCGGCGCTGGGCCGCGGTGAGGCGTCCGCGCTACGGCGTCAGAACTGACGTTCCGGAAGCGCCGCAAGGCATCGGGTGCAGCCGGACTCCTTCAGGTGCTGGTGCCAGACCTGGTGCGGGTTCGCGCTGTCGCAGGTCTGCTGGAACACCTGGTTGGCGGCCTGGCTGCCGACCGGTGTCTTGCGCACAGGTTCGTGCTCCGGCCCGAGTACTGCAGCCACCACCCGGGCCGCAGTTGTGCCTCAGCGGGCGAGCAGCCCGAGCACCAGCGCGAGCGGCGGCCACACCTCCCGCCCGCGCCGGGTGCAGGCGAACGCGCGCTGCCGCACGTCCGGTGACGCCAGCGGGAGCAATGCGACCCCGGGTCTCGTGGCGCGGCCGGCCGGCAGCAGGCCGACGGCGGGCGCCGGGCCGGTCGCGATGAGGTCCTCGACCAGTTCCAGGCTGTCCGCGCGGTGCGTGACGCGCGGGGTGAACCGGGCCGTCGACGCCAGCCGGCGGATCACGTCTTCGTCGGCGCTGTTGCGGGAGTTGACGATCCAGTCGTGGTCGCGGAACGCCTCGAAGACGGCCACGGTGCTCTCGCCCCGCGCCCGGGCCGCGTCGGCCGCCGGGACGGCCAGGCCCCACCGCGCCGTCCACAGTGGACTCACCGTGATCGCCGGGTCCGTGACGACCGGGGCGAGGTCGTAGTCGTAGGTCAGCGCGAGGTCGATGTCGTCGGCCAGCAGCGCGGCGAAGGCCTCGTGCGGTTCGTATTCGCTGATCCGCAGCTCCACCTGCGGGTGGCCGTCGGCGAGCGCGGCGGCGGCCGGGAGCACCGAGCGCCGCACGGCCGTGGCGAACCCGGCGACGCGCACGGTGCCGGCCGGTTCGGCCTGGGGGTCGAGGTCGGCCCGGGCGGCCTCGACGGCGGCGAGGATCGTCACGGCGTGCTCGGCCAGGCGGCGTCCCGCGGGGGTGAGCCGCACGCGCCGGCCGTCCGGTTCCAGCAGCGGGGCACCGGTTTCCTTCGCCAGCACCGCGATCTGCTGCGAGACCGTCGACGTCGTGGTGCCGAGCACGTCCGCCACCGCGCGCATCGAGCCGTGGCGGGACAGCTCGAGGAGGAACTGGAGCCGTCGAGTGTCCATGATTCCTGAACAGTACATCCACGATCGGCACGTGGACACGAACGGTCCGGATCGGTTTTGCTGGGTTCGTGCTGTCCTCCACCCGAACCGGTGCGGCCTTCGCGGTCGCCGCCATGCTCTGCGTCCAGCTCGGCCTCGCCGTGTCCGTCGGCCTGTTCGACCGCATCGGCCCGGAGGGCGCGGCGTGGCTGCGGCTGGCGTGGGCCGGCGTGCTGCTGCTGGTCTTCGTCCGGCCGCGGCCGTCGTCGTTCCGGCGGGCCACCTTCCTGGCCTGCTGCGGGCTGGGCGTGGTCACGGCGGGGATGACCATGCTGTTCATGGAGGCCGTCGCCCGCCTGCCGCTCGGCACGGCGAGCGCGCTGGAGTTCCTCGGCCCGCTCACGGTGGCCGTCACGCGCGGCCGCGGCGGCAAGAAGCTGTGGCCGGTGCTCGCCGCACTCGGTGTCGTGCTGCTGACCGAACCGTGGCGAGGCGGCGCCGACCTGCTCGGCGTCGGCTACGCACTGGCGTCCGCGGTCTGCTGGGCGGCCTACATCCTGCTGACGCAACGGGTCGGCGACGAGGTGGCGGGCGTGCGCGGGCTCGCCGTGTCGATGCCGGTGGCGGGGATCGTGGCGACGCTCGCCTACGGGCCGGCGGTGTTCGGGCACGTGACGGCGGAGCTGCTGCTCATCGGCCTCGGGCTCGCGATCCTGCTGCCGGTCGTCCCGTTCAGCCTGGAGATGCTCGCCCTGCGGCGGCTGAACACCTCGGCGTTCGGGACGCTGATGAGCCTGGAACCGGCCATCGCCCTGACGATCGGGCTGGTCGTGCTCCACCAGGTCCCGGACCTCCCCGCGGCGGCGGGAGTGCTGTTCGTCGTGGCGGCCGGCGTCGGCGCGGAGCGCACCGGAGCGCGGGAGCCGGTCGTTTTGTAGCACAATATTCCGCTGTATCGTACGTTCGTGAATCCAGGGGAGACCGCGCCGGAGCGGGTCGCGAGTGCGCTGCGAGACGAGTTGCTGGACGGAGCGCACCCCGTCGGCACCCGGTTCCGCGAGGAGGACCTGGCGGAGCGCTTCGACGTCGGCCGGCACACGATCCGCGCGGCGCTGCGGCTGCTCGTCGAACGCGGGCTGGTGGTCCACGAGCGGAACCGGGGTGCCGTCGTCGCGCCCTTGAGCCAGCGGCGCATCGACGAGGTCTTCGACTTCCGCAAGGTCCTGGAGCTCGGTGCCCTGCGCATGGCGCTGGCGGCGGGCGCCGATCTCGGCCCGGTGCTGGCCGAAGTGGACCGGCTCGAGGCGCTGGCCGCACAGACTCCCGACCCGCCGTGGCGTGAGCTGACGCGGGCGCACAGCGCGATCCACCGGTCGATCGTCGCGGCCGCCGGCAACCGGCACCTGCTGGCGGGCTACGAGCGGTGCGAGGACGAGGTCCGGCTGCTGCTCACCTTCGTCCGGCCGGACTTCGACGCCGCGCGCCTGGCCGCGGTCCACCGCGACCTGGTGGAGCAGCTCCAGCGGGGCGGGGAGGCCGCGGTCGACGCCCTCACCGAGGACATCGACCACCGGGGCCGGGCCGCGCTGCTGGCCGCGCTGCACCGCGCGGAGGAGAGCGCCCGCCTGCTCGGCCGCTGACGCGACCCGGGTGTGACGTCACCGGCCCGAGGGCACGATCGGCTGGTCGAAAAGGCATCCCGCGGGGCTGGCGACCATCATGCGTACACCGCTTGTTAACTTCGGTGGTGGTCGCTCGGCAGGTGAAGGGGAAGGTCAGCACGTGAGCAATCCGTTGGTCGCGGAAACCAAGGATTCGACGACGGCGTATTCGGGGATCTCCCTGCTGGAGTCGGCGAACGACCTGAAGTCCGCGATCGAAAGCGGTGACTGGGCGTCCGTGGCGATGGGCGCCGTCGGCACCGCCCTCGACGCCCTCTCGATGGCCATGGACCCCTTCGGGGCGATCCTCGCCGCCGGCGTCGGCTGGCTCATCGAACACGTCGGCCCACTCAAGGAAGCCCTCAACGGCCTGACCGGCAACGCCGACGAAATCGCCGCCCAGTCGGAGACCTGGAAGAACGTCGCCACCGAGCTCGGCAGCATCGGCCAGGACCTCACCGGCATGGTCAAGACCGACACCGCGTCGTGGACCGGGAACGCCGGCGACACCTACCGCCAACGCGCGCAGGACACCGTCACCCTGCTGGAAACCGCCCAGAAGGGCTGCGAAGGCGCCTCCAGCGGCGTCAAGACCGCCGGTGAGGTCGTCGCCGCGGTCCGCGCGCTCGTCCGCGACATCATCGCCGAGCTCGTCGGCCACCTCATCAGCTGGGCCCTGCAGGTCGTCTTCACTCTCGGCATCGGCCTGACCTGGGTCGTCCCGCAGGTCATCGGCGCCGTCGCGAAAACCGCGTCGAAGATCGCCGACATCACCAAACGCCTCGTCAAGGCGCTGCAGGCGCTGATCCCGCTGCTCAAGCGGGCCGGCGACCTGTTCGCCGACGCCGCCAAGGCCCTCAAGAACATCAAGCCGGGCAAGGCCGCGCCGCCGCCGAAGAGCATCGACATCAAGGGCAACCCGAAGGGTCTCGACGGGCCCAACGGCAAGGGCGGACCGGACGCGCCGCCGCCGAAGACCGACCCGCCGCCGACGCCCAAGGGCGACGACAGCACCAGCGCGTCGGGCGCGAAGGGCGACAACACCACGCCGTCCGGGGACCACACTCCCCCGAAGACCGACCCGCCGCCCGCCTCGAAGGGCCCCGACGACACGCCGAAGAGCCCGGACCCGACGCCGCCGCCCGCTTCGAAGGGCCCGGACGGGAACACCACGCCCTCCGGCACGCCGAAGGGCGACCCCAAGGGCGACGGGTCGCGGATCAAGGACAACAACAGCAAGCCGGACGAGCACACCACGCAGACGAAGGACAAGACCGACTGCGGCGACCCGATCGACGTCGCGACCGGCGCCGTGATCCTCGTGCAGGAGGACGTCTCGCTCCCCGGCGCGCTGCCGCTCGTGGTCGAGCGCACGCACCTGTCGACCTACCGCGCCGGCCGGCTGTTCGGCCCCAGCTGGGCCTCGACGCTCGACGAACGGCTCGAGGTGGAGCCGGACGGGCTGCACCTGGCGCTGGCCGACGGCACGCTGCTGCGGTTCCCGGTCCCGCGGGGCGTGGAGGCCGTGGTCCCGGAGAGCGGCCCGTACCTGGCGCTGCGCCGGGTCCGGCACGGCTTCATCGTCGGCGACCCGCAGTCCGACCGCATGCGCTACTTCGCGGGCCGCCGCGGCGACACCACCCTGCCGCTGCGCGCGGTCGTGGACGGCGCGGGGAACCGGATCGTGCTGCGCCACCGCGACGGCGTGCCGGTGGCGATCGAGCACTCCGGCGGCTACCGCGTCGAGATCGACAGCGCCGACGGCCTGGTCACGGCGTTGCGCACCGCGGGGTCCCCGGTGCCGCTGGCGGAGTACACCTACGACTCCGCGCGCCGGCTGACCGAGGTCGTCGACGCGGTCGGCACCCCGCAGAAGTTCACCTACGACGCCGACGGCCGGCTCTCGCGCTGGGAAGACGTCAACGGCCGCTGGTACCGCTACGGCTACGACGCCGAGGGCCGCTGCGTGCGTGCCCAGGGCACCGAGAACTACCTCAACACCGAACTGGCCTACGAGCCCGGCGTCACGACCGTCACGAACTCGCTCGGCGCCGTCACCCGCTACCGGCTCGACGAGCGGCTGCGGGTGGTCGGCCAGACCGACCCGCTCGGGCACACCACCAGTGCCGAACGGGACCGCTTCGGGCGCGTGGTCGCCGAGACCGACGAGCTCGGCCACGTCACGCGCTGGGACTACGACGAGATCGGCAACCTCGTCGCGGTCACGCGGCCCGACGGCGGCCGCGTGGTCTACGGCTACGACGAGCGGCACCGGCCCGTCGCGGTGACCGGCCCGGACGGCGGCGTGTGGCGCTACGAATACGACCGGCGCGGCAGCCTCGCCCGCACCGTCGACCCGGCCGGCGCGGCGACCGCCTACACCTACGACCCCTTCACCGGCACCGTGGACTCGGTGACCGACGCCCTCGGCGGGGTCACCCGGATCCAGGCCAACGCCGCCGGGCTCCCGCTGCTCATCACCGAGCCGGACGGCGCCGTGTGGCGCTACGGCTACGACGCGCTCGGCAACATCACCAGCGAGACCGACCCGGCGGGCAACACCAGCACGGTGGTCCGCGACGCCGCCGGCAGCGTCGTGCAAGCGCGCGACGCCGACGGCGCGATCGAGCGGTTCGCTTCGACGGCGCGCGGCAACTTCGAGGAGCGCACGGACGCGCGCGGGGGCGTCAGCCGCATCGAGTACGCGCAGTTCGACGTCGCGGTCAGCGAGCGGGCCCCGGACGGCGGCACGCTGAAGTACGGCTACGACACCGAACTGCGGCTCACCTCGGTCACCAACGAGCGTGGCCTGGTGTGGCGCTACGAGTACGACGCCGCCGGCCGGAAGGTCGGCGAGACCGACTACAACGGACGCGTCCTGCGCTACGGCTACGACCCCGTGGGACGGCTCGTGCTCCGCACCAACGGCGCCGGGCAGACCATCACCCTCGAGCGCGACAGCGTGGGCCGGGTCGTGCGGCGCAGCAGCGCCGACGAGGTCGCCGTGTTCACCTACGACGAGGCCGACCGGATGCTGTCGGCGGCCAACGCGCACAGCGAGGTCCGGTTCACCTACGACAAGCTCGGCCGCGTGCTGTCCGAGTCGATCAACGGCCGGGTCGTGCACTCGCGGTTCGACGCACTCGGCCGCCGCGTCGGCCGCCGGACACCCTCGGGCGCGGAGTCGGTGGTCGGGTACGACCCGGCCGCCCGCCCGACCGTGCTGGCCACCGCCGGGCGCACCCTGCGGTTCGGCTACGACGCCGCGGGCCGGGAAACCGTGCGCGGCCTGTACGGCGGCGCCGGACCGGTCGCGGAGCTGCGCCAGGACTGGACGCCCACCGGGCAGCTGGCGGCGCAGACGGTCCTGCGGGGCCCGGAAACCCTGCAGCGGCGCGAATACGGCTACCTGCCCGACGGCTACCTCGCCGGGGTCAACGACCTGATCTCCGGGCAGCGCACCCTCGACGTCGACGCCGTCGGCCGGGTCCGGTCCGTGCGCGGCCCGCGGTGGCAGGAGACCTACGACTACGACGTGACCGGGGCGGTCACCGGAGCCGGCTGGCTCGGCGCGCCCCAGGCCAGCGGGCCTCGCGCCTACACCGGCACCCTGCTCACCGCCGCGGGTCCCACCGCCTACGGCCACGACGGGGAAGGCCGCGTCGTCACCCGCGAACGCGGCGGGCAGCGCTGGACCTACGAGTGGAGCGCGGAGAACCGGCTGCTCGGCGTACGCACGCCGGACGGCACGACGTGGCGCTACCGCTACGACCCGTTCGGCCGCCGGATCGCCAAGCAGCGCCTGGACGCGAACGGCGCGGTCGCCGAGCAGGTCGAGTTCGCGTGGGACGGGCAGGTGCCGGCCGAACAGGTCCACAGTGGACCGGGCCGGCCGCCGGTCGCCACGGTGTGGGAGTACGCGCCCGGCTCGCCGCTCCCCCTCACCCAGACCGAACGCGTCCTCGGCGCGAGTGGCGGAGACCGGTTCCACGCGCTCGTCCCCGACCTGGTCGGGGCGCCCGCGGAGCTGGTCGACGACACCGGGGCGCTGGCCGGGCACCTGCACACGGCGTTGTGGGGCCCGGGGGTCTCGGCCGGCGGAACGGCGAGTACCCCGCTGCGGTTCCCCGGCCAGTACCACGACCCGGAGACCGGGCTGCACTACAACCGGTACCGCTACTACGACCCCGAGACCGGGCGGTTCCTGTCCCACGACCCGCTGGGCCTGACCCCGGCGCCGGACTCGCTGGCCTACGTCGGCAACCCGACCGCCATGACCGACCCGCTCGGCCTGGGCCCGACGCGGACCACGCCGTGCGCGGCCGCGGCCGCCAAGGCTCAGGCGCACCCCTACGCCCGGGGGAACTCCGGGCCGTCGACGAGCAAGCGCAAGTACCCCGAAAGCACCTACGGCGACAAGGACGCCGAGCGTAAGCGGCTCGACGACAAGCACGACTACACGATCAACGGCAAGAAGACGCACCAGTCCGAGCACGCAGGCGGCTTCGACATCCTCAGCGACAACGGCGGCACGAAGCTGCCTCGCAAGGAGCAGGGGCCGCTGGAGAACAACGCCAACGCGTACTACGAGGACTTCCCCAACCACCGGTACCACCCGGGCACGGGCAAGGGCAGCGGCAGCCACGAATCCGGGTTCACCAAGGGTGACGTCCGCGACGAGCCCAACGTCACCAAGGACGACAAGCTCGGGTACAACGACCGCCTCGGTTCGTACCGGAACGCGCAGCGCAACGCCATCGAGGCCAACGACCCGAGCACCGCGGTCCAGCTCAACCAGCTCGGTTACGGGCACCAGCAGGGGTTCCAGACGCCGGAGACCATGAAGGCGGGTCACCCCGACCCGCACAGCTTCTCCGACAAGGTCTACCACGGGGACGATCCCAACCACGTCCACAACAAGGACCACCCGCTGTACGACGAGAAGAAAGCGGACGCGGCGAAGGCCGAGCAGGACCGGCGCGACGCCGCCGCCGACGCCGCCCCGAACGACCCGAGCCGGAAGACCTACGACGACGAGCGGAAGCGGATGGACATCGCCGACGACTCGTACCACAAGATGGTCGACGACATGCACTCCAGCGGCGAGGGCATGCGGTACAACCCGCAGACGGGCCAGGCCGTCCCGGCGGGCGGGCACACGGTCGACGGCACCGGGCACGTGACCACGAAGCCGATCGACAAGTGGGACGCGGCCGAGATGCACGGCGCGCGCGACGCGGCGCGCACCGGCGAATGGCCGGGCTACGGCGGTTTCTACAAGAACCCGACGGCCGACGAGTGGGCCGCCCTCGACCGCGGCGACCTCGACCCGCCGTCGCTCAAGAACATCACGGACAAGGACATCGCCGACTACTGGGCGGCGAAGAAGGACCCGAACGCGATGGACGTCGACTGATCGCCCAGGGGCGCGCCGATCTTCTCGCCCTTGCGATAGCCGCCGAAGATCAATCCGAGCACCAGGATGGCGAGGACGACCAGCAGGACCCACAGCCACACGGACTTGCGCACGAAGCTTCCCCTCTGCGGAGATCCGACCACGTAGGCGGATCACGGTACCGCCGCCCGCGCTTGACCGCGCAGCGGAGTGGGTAACCTTCCCGCCATGGGCGCATGGGGCAAGCGACTCGTCGCGATCGCGGCGGCAGTGGTGCTTTTGGCCGTGGCAGTACTCGTCGCGTCGGCGGTGCACCTGTTACCCCAGCTGCGCAACCCGTTCGCCGAGAAGACCGAGGAGCGCTCGGGTCCGGTGCTGCTGCAGTCGATCGTCGAGCTGTCGCGCTACGAGGCGGCCAGCGGGTCGTTCCAGGTCGTCGTCGACATCAAGACCAGCTCGATCCTGCCCAGCTTCCTCTCCGGCAGCGACACGCTGTTCATCGGCGTCGGCACGGACAACGCCTACGTCGACTTCTCGGGCCTGAAGGGCGACGCGGTCAAGGTTTCCGACGACCGCCTGTCCGCCACGCTCACCTTGGCGCACGCCCGGCTCGAGCCGGCGACCCTGGACACCAAGGAGTCCTACGTCTACGCGCAGCAGCAGGGCCTGTTCACCCGGATCAACGACTTCCTCAGCGGCAACCCGAACTCGCAGCAGGCGCTGTACCAGCTCGCGCAGAAGCAGATCGAGGGCGCGGCCGCGAAGAGCACGCTGGTCGCCGACGCCGAGCGCAACACCAAGGCGATGCTGGTCGGCCTGCTGCAGTCGCTGGGCTTCAAGAACGTCACGGTGAACTACGCCGACAACACCGGCTGACCTCAGGCGCAGTGGCGCACGGTGAACTTCGACGTTCCCGAAGCGACCGGCATCCGCTGCCCGGTCGGCAGGGTGACCGTGGCGGTCGTGTTGGCCGGCACGGTCACGGTGAGGTCGAAGCGGCAGCCGGTCTGCGTCCACTCCGACGAGACCACCCCGCGGACCGTGTCGATCGACGCCGCGACGTGCCCGAGTCCGGCGGGCACCCGCGGGGCGATGGCGATCGACGCGTACCCCGGCGCCGCGGGCGTGATGCCGGCGAACTGGGTGTAGAAGGCGGCGTTGATCCCGGCGAACATCGCGTGGTCGTGGGTTTCCATGCCGGACTCGTACGTCCACTGCTCCCACGGCGTCGTCGCGCCGCGGCCGATCTCGTACCCGAAGCCCGGGTACGTCTTCTGGCGGAGCACAGTCAAGGCGACGTCGATCCGCCCCGCCGCCGCGAGCGCCTCGGGCAGGTACCGGGTGCCGAAGATGCCGGTGTCGAGGTGCCCGCCGTCCTTGGTCAGGATCGTGTCGGCCAGCTTCGCGCCGACGGCGGCCACCTTGTCCGGCGGCACCATGCCGAAGGCGAGCGGCAGGATGCCGGCCGTCTGCCGGCCGTCGCCGTAGGTGGCGCCGTCGAGGAAGTGCGCGTTGAACGCGGCGGCGATCGCCTTCGCCAGGTCCGCGAAGTGCGCCGCGTCGCCGGTGTTCCCGAGTGCCCGCGCGGCTTTCGCGACATCGTCGGCCTGCCGGTAGGACAGCGCGGTGTTGACCAGTGAGCGCTCGCTGAAGCACGCTCCGGCGGACGGGTTTCCCTGTCCCCCACCGGCGTTCGGGTCGGGCGGGCACCAGTCGCCGAACCCGCGGTCCTCCGGCCAGACGAGACCCGGGTAGGTGGCGGCGTTGGTGTCCACGAACGCCTTCATCGCCGGGTAGGCGGCGGCCAGGCGCGGAAGGTCGCCGTACTGCTCGTAGAGCGACCAGGCCAGGTCGACCGAGCCGCCGCCCATGTCCGGCAGCTGGGCGTTGCCGTCGTCGCTGGGCAGCGCCGTGCCGGGCGGCAGGTCGAGCAGGTACTTGCCGTAGAAGGTGTCCATGCCGAAGTCGAGGACGGACGCGTCGTGGTAGGCCTGCACGTCCATGCCCGGCGGCGTCCGCTCGTCGCGGACCGGGTTGTCCGTCGGCAGGCTCATCGAGTTGTTCAGGACCGCGCGCCGGTTGTTCGCCCAGATCGCGTTCAGCAGCGGGTCGGACGTCTCGACGTGCCCGGTGGCGGCGACGTCGGCGTGCGCGACCCGACCGGCGACGCTGCCGAGGTCCGGCGTCCCCGGGAAGCCGGTGAGCTCGAGGTAGCGGAAGCCGTGGTAGGTGAACCGGGGCTCGTAGACCTGGACCCCGCGTGCGGCGCCGAGCGTGTAGGAGTCGGTCGACGCGGCGTTGCGGTTGGTCGTCGTGTCGAGCATTCCCTCCGAGGTCAGCTCTTCCGCGGTCCGCATGCGCACGGTCGTTCCGGCCGGTCCGGCGACGCGCAGCTGTGCCCAGCCGGCGAAGTTCTCCCCGAAGTCGTAGACGTACACACCGGGACGCGGCTGCTTCACCGCGACGGGCCGGAGGGTGCGGACCACGCGGATCGGCGGCGCGGTCGAGCCGGTGAGCGACGGCGAAGGCGCGGTCGCGGCCTTCACCGGGTGCCAGGCCGAGTCGTCGAAGCCGGGGCGGTCCCAGCCGTCCTGCCGCAGCCGGGCGTCGTAGCTTTCGCCCGCGTAGAGGTCGTTGGCCGTCACCGGGCCGTCCGACCACCGCCAGGATTCGTCGGTCGTGACCGTCCGGCGGGTCCCGTCCGCGAAGGTGACGACCAGCGCCACGATCCCCTGCTTCGGCCCGGTCCAGCGGAACCCGTACTGGCTGAAGCGCGACCCGTACCCGTTGCCCAGCCACAGGCCCGCGGCGTTCCGTCCGATGTGGACCTGGTTTGTCACATCGAAGGAGTCGTACAGGTTCCGCTTGTCGTACGGCGTGCTCCCCGGCGACAGCACCTGGTCGCCGACCTTGCCGCCGTTCAGGCTCAGTTCGTAGAAGCCCAGCCCGTAGACGTAGGCGCGGGCGCTCGCGACGGGCTTGTCCAGGGTGAACTCGTGGCGCAGCAACGGCGCGTCCGGCGACTGGGCGAGCAGGAGCGGGTCGCCCTGGGGTTCGAGCATCCCGCCGGTGATCGTGGCGCCGCGGAACCGGGCGTCGGGAGTGGCCGAAAAGTCGTCCGAGAACAACGGCGCGCCGTCGAGACCGTGCACGGCCAGGTTGTCGTAGGCGGCGGCCTCGGGCGTGCCCTGGCTGACCGAGGTCCGGAACCCGATGGTGCCCGCGCGCACCGCGTCGACCGTCCGGGAGTCCACCTCGGTGCCGTCGATGGCCGTGACGACGGTGCTCCCCCGCGCTTCGATCCGCAGGTGGTGCGGCGCGCCGACGGTCTGCGGGGTGATGACCGCGCCCAGGTCGGTCTCCCCGAGGAGCGCGAACGATCCGTGGGTCTTGGCGTGCGGCCGCAGCAGCACCTTGCCCGGGGTGGTGGCGGCGTTCACCTGCCACATCAGGAAGTCGTCGGGCCCGGTGGCCCGGAAGACCACGCTCGCGGCCGCGGACTTGATCGTGAAGTCGGTGTCCAGCACGAAGTCCTGCCAGGCGTAGGCACCGCCGGTGTCCGGCGTGATCCACTCGGCGCCCGCCCAGTCGGCCGGCCGACTGGGCCCGGTCTCCCACCACGCCGGGGCGGCCTTGGCCGGCGATCCCCCGCGGGCGCCCCACACTTCGACGGTCCAGTAGTTCCGCTTCCCGACGCCGGCGGCGGGCCCGCGGTAGGGCACCGCGACGGACTCGGCGCTCGCGACCCGGCCGCTGTCCCAGACGTCGGCCCGGTTCTCGGCGAGCAGCCGGGGACTGCTCGCGACGAGGATCCGGTACGCCGTCTGCCGCGCGCCGGGCTGTCCGGACCGGAGCTTCCAGCTCAGGGACGGGGTGGCGCTCGCGGCCAGCGGGTCGACGACGTTGTCGGTCCGCAGGTCGAAGGCTTGGAGCTGCCCTTCGGACCCGCTCGCGGCCGGCGTCGCGAACGACGTCACCAGCGACGCGGCCAGGAAAGCGAGCAGGACTCGTGCGCGACAACCGGCCATGACCGCTCCACCCACCCTACTTGAAACGATTCAAGCGAGGGTAGCACCGGAGGGGCGCACGTCCCAGGTTGTCTACAGGACAGGAAAAGCGCCGCTCACTGGTGCAGGCGCTGGTTCCAGTCCTCGGGCACGCGCTCGGCCGGACCCGGCGCGCTCTGGGTCAGCGGCCGGTGCCCGGGAGCGGCGAGCTCCGGACCGGACTCGTACATCGCCTGCTCGCCGTAGTCCCAGAACCACTCTTCGCCGGGCTCGAAGCTGCGCACGAACCGGTGTCCCGAGGCCGCGGCGTGGGCGCTCGCGTGCTGACCGGGCGAGGAGTCGCAGCACCCGATGTGCCCGCATTCGGCACAGCGCCGGAGGTGGAACCACCAGCCCTGCGGATCGGCGGTGTCGCAGTCCGCACAGCCCGTGCCGCTGGGTGGCACCGACGGATCCACACCTTGCATGCGAACTCCTCTGCTCGGAGACGGCCGGGGGCGCCGCGCAACGAGTCCGACTGTAATGCGAACCGTCATCACGCGCTCCCGGCGACCACCCCGGCCGGATCCGCCAAGTCGACGTCGCGGCTTTCGCGCAGGACGAGCACGCACAGAACCGTGACGAGGCAGCAGCCCGCGATCACCGCGGAGATCAGGCCCGTCCCCGCGCCGGCGACGGCCGCGAACACCACCGGGCCGATGCCCGCGCCGAGGCCGGCGATCTGGTAGCCGAGCGACGCGCCGGTGTAGCGGCTGCGGGTGGCGAACAGCTCCGTGTACAGCGCGGCCAGCGGGCCGTACATCGCCGGGTGCGCGACCGACTGCCCCAGCACGACCGCCAGCGTCAGCAGGGCCGCCGAACCGCTGTCGATCAGCGGGAACAGCACGAACCCGACCACGCCCATGGCCAGCGCCCCGGCGATGACCACCGGACGTCTCCCGACGCGGTCGGACAGCGCCGAGTAGCCGATGATGCCGATCACCGCACCGACCGAGGACACGGTGATCGCGTTGAGCACGGTCTGGCGCGCGAACCCCGCGTGGACGGCGTAGGACAGGAGGTACGTGGTGAGCGTGCCCTGCGCGACGAAGGCGCCGAACCCCACGCCGATCGCCAGGAGCAGGTTCTTCGGGTGGTGGCGCAGCACCTCCAGCAGCGGCGCTCCGGCGGACCGTTCGGCCGTGGCGAACACCGGCGTCTCGTCGACCTTCAGCCGGACGAACAGGCCGATCGCGAGCAGCACGACGCTGAGCAGGAACGGCACGCGCCAGCCCCACGAGAGGAACTGCGCGTCGGTGGTCACCGCGCCCATCAGCGTGAGCAGCAGCGTGGACACCACCATCCCGCTGGGTGCCCCGGCGTTGGTGAAGCTCGCCCAGAGCCCGCGGCGGCTGGTCGCGTGCTCGGCCGACATCAGCACCGCGCCGCCCCACTCGCCGCCGACGGCGATGCCCTGCAGCACGCGCAGCACGATCAGCAGGACCGGCGCCCACACCCCGATCTGCGCATACGTCGGCAGGACGCCGATCAGCGTGCTCGCGACGCCCATCATCGACATCGTGATCACGAGCATCCGCTTGCGCCCCAGCAGGTCGCCGAAGTGCCCGAAGACGATCCCGCCGATCGGCCGCGCCAGGTAGCCGGTGGTGAAGGTGCCGAGGCTGGCGATCGTGCCGAGCACCGGGTCCAGGTTCGAGAAGAAGACCTTGTTGAACACCACCGCCGACGCCGTGGCGTAGAGGAGGAAGTCGTAGTACTCGATCACGCTGCCGAAGTAGCTGGAGAGCACCGCGCGGCGCAGCTGCGCCCGCGAGCGGAGGTTTTCTGCCATCGCTCCTGCCTCGTCGCCGTCCCCACGTGACCCGCGTCACGTCGCGACGAACGTTAAGCACTTTGGTGACCACCGTCAAGACACTGCCCAACATCAGGAGGGGGCTTATGCTCGCGGGCGTGAGCGATCTGGCCGTCTCCGCCGCCGAGGGCATCGGCGCCGACACCCCGCGTCCGCAGACGCTGCTGCTCACGTTCTTCGCCTGCCACGTCCTCGACCGCGGGATACACGTCGCCACCGCGAGCGTGCTCGACGTGCTGGACCGCGTCGGCGTCTCCGAGCACGCCACCCGGTCCACGCTGAGCCGCATGGCGCGACGCGGCCTGCTGCACCGGGTGCGCCGCGGCCGGCACGTCTACGTCGGCCTCACCGAACGGTCGCGGGCGATCCTGCACGACGGCGAGCGCCGCATCTGGCGGGCCGGCGCGGTCAACCGGCAGTGGGACGGCACGTGGACGCTGCTCGGGTTCTCGATGCCCGAGTCGTGGCAGCGCCAGCGGCACGCCCTGCGGTCCCGGCTGCTGTGGGCCGGGTTCGGCAGCCTGCAGGGCGGCCTCTGGATCGCACCGGGCGAGGTCGACCCGGTCCCGCTGCTCGACGGCCTCGGCGCGGACGGTCACGTCAAGGTGTTCCAGGCCCGGGCGCTGCCGCCGACGGAGGTCGCCGGGATCGTCCGGGAGGCCTGGGACACCGACGGGCTGGCCGGGCGCTACCGGGCGTTCCTGGCCCGCTGGCGGGACCCCGCGGCCCAGGTGCCCGACAGCCTCGCCCGCGACCTGCTCCTGGAGTCCGACTGGCTGCAGACCATCCGCACCGACCCCCGGCTGCCCCGGGAGCACCTGCCGGCGGACTGGCCCGCCGAGCCGGCCCAGGAGCTGTTCTTCGCGCTCAGCGAGCAGTTGCGGCCGGCGGCCCGCACCATCGCGGCCGACATCCTCGACTCGATCACCGACGAGCAGGCCGACGCCTGACCCGGGCGCGCACCGGTTTCAGCGCGTGCAGGCGAAGCTCGAGGCCAGGCTCGGATCCCCCTTCCGGTACCGCGGCCACTCCGGGTACGCGCAGAGCGGCCGCGTGCGGGCATGGGTCGTGTCGGTCACGACCGGGTTCACCGGCGGCTGGCCCCGGTCGACCCAGCGTTCCAGCGCCGACAACGAATCCCAGCTCGCGCTGACCGCCGGGGTGCCGAAGTTGGCGTGGTTCGCTCCGGGCACGACGTAGTAGCGCAGGAACGCGTCGGTCGCCCGCGAACCCGACACCGCGCGCACCCGCTCGTAGTAGTCGCTGGTCGAGTAGGGCGAAACCAGCTCGTCCGCGGCGCCGTGGAGCAGGATCAGCTTGCCGCCTGCCCGGGCGAACGGGCGCAGGTCCGCGTTGTTGCGATCCTCCACTGTGGACAACGCGCTGACCCGGCCGAGCCACTTCCCGGGGTGCCGGGGATCGATGTCGAGGGAGTTCTGCAGCGGGTCCCTGGTCAGGAAGTACTTGACCCACTGGTCCCAGTACTGCATCCCGTAACCGCTCGTGACCGGCATCGGGTTCGCCGGGGCGGTGGTGCCGAACCCGAGGAACGGGGTCCGCATGTCGGCCCCCGAGAGGAACGGGAAGCCCGGGTACTGCGTCTCGCCGCTGGCGACGCGGTACGGCCACCGGAACGGCGACGACATCGCCGTCACCGCCCCGATCTGCGCGTCCGACAGGCAGGCCGGACCGGCGTCGGTGCCGCCCGGGCAGCGGAGCGCGCGAGGGTCGAAGTGGCAAGCTCCGGGGTTCGAAATCACCTTGTCCACCAAGCCGTCCAGGCGGTCACAAGCGTTGACGACACTGGTGTAGACGAGCGTCTGCTTGTCGACGCCGAGGAACGCGCCGGGGCGGGACAGGACCTGTGCCAGGTACCCCAGGTCGAGGATCTCGGCGAGGTTGTTCCAGGCCGGGTAGGCCGCGATCACGCCGTCGAACGCGGTCGGCCACCGCTGGGCGACGTTGAGCGCTTCGCGGCCGCCGGTCGATCCGCCGGAGAAGAAGACTTCGGCGGGCTTCGTCCCGTAGCCGTGCCGGATCAGGAACAGGCTCGCGTCGAGGGTCTTCTTGAGGGCGTCACCGGCGGCGAAGTTCGTCAGGGCCTCGTCGTTCGCCCCGAACGACCCGTCGAGGGACGGCGGGGACGCCGGGTTCTGCTGGTGGCCGGAGTCGCTCGCGAACGTCGCGTACCCGCGGGCCAGCGGCGCCGGCTGGTCCGCCGGGCCGAACGGCACGTTCGACGCCGGATCGGGGATGGTGCCGTTGTAGCCGCCACCGCCGAACATCAGCGCCTTGTGGTTCCAGTCGTCGGGCAGGTCGACGCGCAGCTTGATGGCGGGCGCGGCCGGGTCGACGGGGAAGACGTCGGCGTCGGCCTGGCAGAACCGGATCGTCTTGCCGCTGACGACGGCGGTCGTGACCGCGGCCGCCGTGACGCGGCCGCCGGTCGTCGGCAGGCTCATGACCGACGCCGGGATCTTCAGCTGGTTCAGCGCGGCGCACCCCGGTGCCGGCGGGGTCGAGGCCGGCGTCGCGGCCGCGGGTCCGGCCAGGGCGGTCGCCACCAGGAGCGTCAGCACCGGCACTGCGAGCCGGCGGGTCGTTCGCTTCACTCGGGCCTCATTTCCCGGCGTAGAGGTGCGCGCCGGGGATGGCGTGCGGGTCGTCCCGGACTTCGGCGGGGTTCGTCTCCGGCAGGAACCACGCGCTGGCGAAGGTGATCAGCCCCATCAGCGTGATGTAGCCGGCGACCGCCAGGGTGTTCCCGGTCCCCGCGATGAGCGCGGTCATCAGGAACGGCGTGCCGCCACTGACGATGATCGCGGACAGCTGGTAGGCCAGCGACGCGCCCGAGTAGCGGACGCCCGGCGCGAAGAGCTCGCCGAGGAAGCTCGCGATCGGGCCGTAGGTGAGGGTCTGGAAGATGAAACCCACCGTCACCGCGACGAAGATCAGCGGCAGCGAGGCGGTGCCGACGAGCCCGAAGTACGGGAAGGCCCACACCGCGACGCCCAGACCGCCGATCAGGATCAGCGGCCGGCGGCCCACCTTGTCCGAGAGGTGGCCGGACCACGGGATGACCACAAGCATCGCCACGGACGCGAGCAGCACGACCGCGAGCAGGGAATTCCGCTTGAGCCCCAGAGAACCGGTGCCGTAGCTCAACAGCCCGGAGATGCTGACGTAGAACAGGCTGTTGGTGGCGGACAGGAGCCCGCAGCCGAGCAGGATGGTGCCCCCCTTGCTGCGCAGGACCTGGGCCAGCGGGGCCCGGACCACCGCTTCGCCGGGCTTGGCCGTTTCCTTCTGCAGCTCGCGGAACTCCGGCGTGTCCTCCACCTTGGCCTGGATGTAGAGGACCACCGAGAACATCACGACGCTGAGCAGGAACGGGATCCGCCAGCCCCAGCTGAGGAAGGCGGCGTCCGGCATCAGCGCGCTGGCGCCGACGAAGATCAGGTTCGAGAGGATCACGGCGACCGGAACGCTGGTCTGCCCGAAGGTCCCGGCGAAACCACGCCGCTTGGGGCCGGCGGACTCGGTGAGCAGGAGCACGATGCCGCCCCACTGGCCACCGGTGGCGAGCCCCTGCACGAACCGCAGGATGACCAGCAGCGTCGGGGCCAGCGCGCCGACGCTCGCCGCGGTGGGCAGGCAGCCGATCAGGAAGGTGGCGGCCCCCATGACCGCCAGGCAGGCGACGACGACCGGCTTGCGCCCGTACTTGTCCCCGAGGTGCCCGGCGAGCACCCCGCCGATCGGCCGCGCCACGAAGCCGGCCCAGAACGTGCTGAACGCGAGGAGGGTTCCGGTCAGCGCCGAAGCGTGCGGGAAGAACACCTTGGGGAACACCAAGGCGGCGGCGGTGCCGTAGAGGAAGAAGTCGTACCACTCGATCGAGCTGCCGACGAGCCCGGCGGCCAGCAGCCTGCGGAAGGCCCGCCGCCGGGTCGGGGACGAGCCGGCGTCGGCGTGGCCGGACTGTCCTTCGGGTTGGGTGAGGGGAATTGCCATGGATGCCGCCTTCGTCTTTGAGCGCAGCCCGGTGATGGCGGTCATGTTAGGACGCCGTTACGCTGGGGTTGAGGTGTGGACCACCCACTCCTGCCGCCCCAACGGTGGCGCTTTCGTCCACTCACCGCCGAGGAAGGAAGGCACCGTGGCCAGTGGATCCGGTACGGCGGAGACACGGCGGCAGCGGGAGCTGGCGTCGTTGTACGCGACCGTCAAGTCGCTCACCGCGCTGGGCGAGCTCGACGAGGTGCTGCAGTCGATCGTCCACCACGCCCACGACCTGATCGGCACGGACTTCACCTACCTTTCCCTCGTCGGCGCCGACGGCCGGTTGTCGGCCAAGGCGGCGGAGGGCACGGTCTCCCCCACCTTCCTCGCGGCGGCGATCCCGACCGGGGTGGGACTCGGGGGCAAGGTGCTGGCCTCCCGGCGCCCGCACTGGGTGCGCGACTACGCCGCCGCGACCGCGATCGAGCACGACCGCGACTTCGACCGCCTGGTCACCACCGAGAAACTCGTGGCACTGCTCGGTGTTCCCCTGGTCATCCGGGGCGAGGCGGTGGGCGCCCTGTTCGCCGCGGACCGCTCCGAGCGGTCCTTCCAGGCCGACGAGATCGCGCTGCTGAACGCGTTCGCCGACCACGCCGCGGTGGCCATCGACAACGCCCGGCTCTACGAGGCGAGCCGGACCGCGCTGCGAGAGCTGCGGGTGGCGTACCGGAAGAGCGAACGGGCGCAAGAGATCCACGAAGCGCTGACCGGTGCGGTGCTGGGCGGCGGGACGCCGGGCGAGGTCGCCCAGCTGCTCGCCGACCAGCTCGGCGGCAGCGTGACGCTCGTCGGCCACACCGGCACCGCCGTCGTCCGGCGGGACTCGGCGTCGAGTCCGTGCCCGGATCCGGTGGACGCCGAGCTGGCCGGCGCCGTCGAGGAGGCACGACGCTCGGGCCGGTGCGCGTTCTCGGCCGGCGCCGGCGGGACGGCCCACAGCGTCGCCGCGATCCAGGCGGGCGACAGCTACCTCGGTGCCCTCGCGTGGAGCCGGAAACCCGCCGGCGGCACCGAAGTCCCGGACGCGATGGACCTGCGCACCCTCGAGCGGGCCACCCACATCCTCGGGCTGCTCATCCTCAAGGAGCGGGCCGTCGCCGACGCCGGCGAGCGGCTGAGCGGCGAGCTGCTGACCGAGCTCATGGTCGGCGGCCCCGGGATCAGCACGGCCCAGCGCGCCCGCACCCGCGCCCGCAACATCGACGTCGACGCCCTGGACCTGGTCCTCGTCGCGGACTCCCCCACCGTGGCCTCGACCGATCTTTCGCGCCACCTGCACGGCATCGCGCGGGAGCGCGCCGGGCTGGCGGGCGAGCACCTGGGCCGGGCCACGCTGATCCTCCCCGGCGGCGACGACGAGCGGACCGCCGCGGAAGTCCACAGTGGACTGCGGCGCACCCTGGGCAGCCCGCTCGTCGTCGTCGGGGAACGCGCGGTCGACCACGACTGGTCCCGCGCCTTCTCCCTCGCCCGGCGCTGCGGCGCGGTGGTCCGCGCGCTCGGGCACACCGACCTGGGCGCCACCACGCGCCAGTACGCGCTGTACGCCATGGTCTTCGACCCCGAACGGGCCGGCGAGCTCGACCGCTTCCTCGCCGGCTCCATCGGCGCGCTCCTCGACTACGACGAGCGGCGCAACGCCGGGCTCGTCGACACCCTCAGCGCCTACTACCTCCACCACGCCAACGTCGCGGCGACCGCCCGGGCGCTGCACCTGCACGTCAACACCCTGCTCAAGCGGCTGGACCGGGCCGGCACCGTGCTCGGCCTCGACTGGCGCCGCGAGAACGACCTGGAACTGCGGCTCGGGCTGCGGCTGCACCAGCTCCGCGCGACCACCCCGGCGTGAGGCGCCTCAGGCGATCCGGGCCGAGTCCCGCAGGGCGAGCTTCGATAGCTTGCCGGTGCCCGTCTTGGGCAGCGTGGGCAGGAAGACGAACTCGTCGGGCAGCCACCACTTGGCGACCAGCGGCGTGATGTGCCGCAGCAGCTCCTCGGCCGTGGCGGTGCTGCCTTCGCGCAGGGCGACGTAGGCGACCGGGCGTTCCATCCACCGCGGGTCCGGCCGGGCGACCACGGCGACTTCGACGACGTCGGGGTGGGAGGCGATGGCGCCCTCGAGCTCGACCGACGAGATCCACTCGCCGCCGGACTTGATCAGGTCCTTCATCCGGTCCACCAGCCGCAGGTAGCCCTCGGCGTCGATGGTGGCCAGGTCCCCGGTGCGCAGCCAGCCGTCCCCGGTGAAGCTGCTCTGGGCGTCCACCCGGTAGTAGCCGCCCGCCACCCAGGGGCCGGCCACCTGCAGCTCGCCGACGGCCACGCCGTCGCACGGCAGCTCCCGGCCCGTCTCGACGTCGGCGATCCGCACGTTCACCAGCGGCAGGGGCTGGCCCTGGGCCGCCCGCACGGCCAGCCGCCCGGCCTCGCTCGCGTCCCGGTGCTGGGTGCGCGTGCCCCCGATGACGCCGACCGGGCTGACCTCCGTCATCCCCCAGGAATGGGTGATGGGGACGCCGATCGCGGCGCGGTAGGTCTCCGACAGCGCCGGCGGGACGGCGGAGCCGCCGCCGAGCAGGAACCGCGTGGCACTCAGGTCGTGCTCGCGCAGGTGCGGGGCCAGGCTGGTCCAGACCGTGGGCACGGCCCCGGCGACGGTCACCCGCTCGGCCGCCATCAGCCCCAGCAGGTGCGCCGGGTCCGCGGACGCGCCGGGCAGGACCAGCGCGGCGCCCGCCATCATCGCGCCGTAGGGCAGGCCCCAGGCGTTGGCGTGGAACATCGGCACGATCGGCAGCACGACGTCGCTCTCGCTGATCCCGATGAGGCCGGCCGCGAGCGTGCCCAGGCAGTGCAGGACCGTCGAGCGGTGGCTGTAGAGCACGCCCTTCGGCGGCCCGGTCGTGCCGGAGGTGTAGCACAGCCCGGACGCCAGGTTCTCGTCCGCGAGCTCGAAGGCGTCCTCGAACGACCCCGCGAACGGCTCGGCCGCGGCGATCAGCTCGTCGTAGTGCGCGATGCGGGGGTCCGCCGGGATCTCGCCGTCGGTGCCGTCGGGCAGCACCACCCAGTGCCGCACCAGCGGCAGCCGGCCGACGCTGGGCCAGATGCGCGGCAGCAGCCCGCGATCGACGAACACGACGTCGTCTTCGGCGTGGTTGACGATGTACTCGAGGTGTTCCGCCGACAGCCGGATGTTGATCGAGTGCAGCACCCGCTTGGTGGCCGGCACCCCGAGGTAGAGCTCCAGGTGGCGCCGGCTGTTGCTCGCGAAGGTGGCGACCCGGGCGCCGGCCGGGACGCCGAGGGCGTCCAGCGCGGTGGCGAGCCGCCGGGTGTGGCCGGCCACCTCGGCGTAGGTGAGCCGCCCGGAACCGGCCGTCACGACCGGCTTGTGCGCGAAGAGCCGCTCCGCGCGGTCGACGATGTGCGCGATCGTGAGCGGCCGCGGCTGCATCAGCCCGTCGAGGACGCCGTCTCCGGGGACGCGCGCTTGGTCCGGCATGGGTCTGCTCTTTCGGTCGGCGGGTCCGGCCCCGGAGGCGGGCCCGGCGCTCGGGACGCGTGTCACTCTAAGTGCGCGTCCGGGCCGAAGTGAGGGCAGAATCTTCCACTGATCCACTCTTTCCGGCGTGAACTAGTCACACCACGGGCCGCCGAGATCCCCTTCGGCCGTGCCGATGCACGCCCATCCGCAGGCTGCCGAAGCACGACACAATCGTTGCGCCACAACGTAACTTCGTACATACGTCAGGTGACGGATGTCTGCTTCACACGTGTGAAGAAGCATTGCTCTACGGAGTACGCCGCTCCGGACCTCCACCCCCGAGGAGGAGCGATGTTCCGTGCTACCACCGTCTCCACGGCCGTGATTTTCATCCTCGCCATCAACCTCAGACCGGCCGTGACCAGCCTGGGCGCCGCTCTTCCCGACATCTCCGCCGCCAGTGCCCTCGTCGCCGCCGTGCTCGTCGCGCTGCCCCTGTGGGCGATCGGTCTGGGCGGCTGGGCGACCCCGTGGCTGTGCGGCCGGGTGGGAACGCACCGGACGATCACCGTGGCCCTCCTCGGGCTGGTGCTGTCGCTGGCCGGCCGGGTACTGGGCGGGCCGGCGCCACTCCTGATCGGGACGGCGCTGGCCTGCCTGTCCATCGCCGTGCTCGGCACCATGCTTCCCCTGCTGGCCAACGGGTCCGCCGCCTTCACCCTCGGGCTCGGGCTCGGCAGCACGGCGGGCGCGCTGGTCACGCCGGCCGTCGTGATGTCGTCGTCGTGGCGGGTCGCCCTCGGCCTGTGGGCGGTCGTGGCCCTGCTGGCCCAGCAGGTGTGGCAGCGCACCCCCGGCGAGTTCGGGTCGCCGCGGGCGGCCACCGGGTGGGTGCCGGCCTCCGCCTTGACCATTCACTTCGGGCTCATCTCGACGGTGACGTTCCTGGTCATGGGCTGGCTCCCGGGCATCCTGCGCGACGCGGGCGTCCCACCGGGGACCGCGGGTGCGTGCCTCGCGCTGTCGATGGCCATGGGGCTGCCCATGATGTGGCTCGTGCCGGGCTGGACGCGCCGGTGGCAGAACCAGACCTTGCTCGTCGTCGCACTGGCCGTGCCCAACGTCATCGGCGTCGGCGGCCTGCTCCTCGCCCCGGCGGCCGCGCCCTGGCTGTGGGCCGCGGCCACCGGCACCGGCATGGGCGGGCTCGCGTTCGCCCTGACGACGATCTCGTTGCGCAGCAAGGGCAGCTCGCTCTCCCTGTCCGCCGTCGTGCAGGGAGTGGGCTACGTCATCGCGGGATTCGGCGTACTGGCCTGCGGCTGGCTGCACACCTACACCGGCACTTGGCGGACTCCGCTGCTGCTGGTGCTGGCGATCCTGCTCGGCCAGGTGGTCAGCGGGCACGCCGCGGTGACGCGCCGGACCACTTCGGCGAAGCCGGTTTCGCGCGCTCTCGTCGTGCGCCCCCAGGACAGCGCTCCGGAGGTCGGAGTCTGAGACGATGACCCGCACCGTCCACTTCGGACGTCCGCTGCCCCGGGGCGCGGCCCTAGGCGAACCGGTGCCGGGCCTCGCGGGCGATGTCGATGCGCGAGTTCACGCCGAGCTTGGTCAGGATGTGCGAAACGTGCGTGCCGACCGTGCGCGGGGACAGGTAGAGGCGGGCCGCGATCTGCGGGTTCGACATGCCTTCGACCACGAGCGCGGCGATCTTGTCCTCGGTCGGGGTGAGGCTGTCCCAGCCGTGCGTGGCCTGGCGGTGCTTCGCCGTCGGGCCGCGCCGGATGCCGAACGCCCGGAACTGGGCGCGCAGCCTCGCCACGTCCCATTGCGCGTCCAGCTCCGAGTAGAGGTCGATGGCGTGCGTGAACGCCGCCCGCGCCGAGCCGCGGTCCTCGGCCTCGGCCTCGGTGTTGGCGAAGGCGAACGCGGCCGCTTCCAGCGCTTTGGCCCGGGAGAGCGGCCGGCCCGCCTCGCCGTAGCCGTCGGCGGCCCGCAGCAACGTCGGCGCGTCCCGCTCGAGCAGACCGCGGCAGTACAAGGCGAGCGCGAGGCGGTGCGGAACGGTGGACTCGGCGGCGATCGCGCGTGCCCTGGCTTCGATCTGCGCCGCGGTCCCCGCGTCGCCGGTCGCCGCGGCCAGCCGGGCGGCGTCGCCCAGCAGGTCCTCCCCCGCGTCCTCGCCGGTCAGCACGTCGATCAGCAGCGAGAGCGCCAGCTCCGGGGTGCCGGCGTGCTCGAAGGCCAGGCAGCGGGCCCGCACCAGGGACTCCACGACCCGGTCGCCGATGCGTTCCGAGTACGGCGCCGCGATCTCGAGGTGCCGGCTCGCCGCGGCCGCCTGGCCGCGGTGGAAGTGGATGATCGCGGCGACCCCGTGGTCGCAGCACACGACGCTCGGGTCCTTGCGCTCGTCCGGGACGACGTCCACCTCGGCCAGCGCGTCGTCCCAGCGCCCGGCGCCGAGCAGCAGCTGCCCGAGCGCGCTCTGGACCTGGTTCAGCCGCACGGCGCTGCCGGTGCGGTCGGCCAGCTCCCGCGCCCGCCCGGCGGCGGCGAGCGCGTCGGTGTAGCGGTCGAGCGCGCCGAAGGTGACCGACTGGTTGATGCGCAGCAGCAGGGTGAGGTCGATCAGCGCGGGATCGCCCCGCACGATGACCATCGCGCGCTCGAACAGCGGCAGCGCGCCGGTCCAGTCGCCCCGCATCATCGCGACCAGGCTCAGCACGTGCAGCGCCCAGCCGGTCGCCCAGCGGTCTTCGACCGCGCCGAGCTCCACCAGCGCCGCGGTGGCGACCCGGCCCGCGGTGTCGACCTCGCCGAGGTCGCGGTGGGTGCGCGCGATGAGCACCAGCAACCGGGCCCGGTGCCGGGCTTCCAGCCCCGGCTGCTTCAGTGCTTCGGTCAGCGTGGCGAGGGATTCGGCGGAGCGGCCGGTCATCCCGTGGCACTGCACGACAGTCGTGTGCAGGTCGACGACCACGTCGGGGTCGCGGACGCGGTCCAGCGCGCGGGAGGCGATCCGCTCGGCCTGGGCGACGTTGCCCACCCGGTAGTAGGCGTCGGCCAGCCGGCACGCCAGCGCGCCGGTCACGGCGTCGTCGAGCGGCGCGTCCCGCACCGCCCGGCGCAGGAGCGCGACCGCGGCCTCGGGGGCCTGGCCGATCAACGGCGTGGCCACGTCGAGCAACCACCGCACGGCCCAGGCGGGCACCGGCACCCGGCTGTCCGTTGTGGACACCATGGGCAGCAGCTGCCGCGCGACCCGCTCGACCGGGGCGCTCGCCTCGGCCAGCGCGAACGCGGCGTCCTGGTGCCAGGCGACCCGGACCGCCGTCGGCATCTCGTCGTACAACGCCCGGCGGATCAACGTGTGCCGGAACGCCAGGTCGTCACCGGCCGCCACCAGCACCCCGGCGGCCCGCGCCTCGTCGAGGGCCGGCATCAGCTCGGCGAGCGAGCTGTTCCGCACGGTCACGAGGTCCGCGACCGAGAAGCCGTCCCCGAGCAGCGCCGCCGCCCGCAGCACGGTGCGCGCCGCCTCGGACAGGAAACCCAGCCGGTCCGCGATCGCCTCCGGCAGGGAGTCCGGCTTGGCCGTGCCGGTCAGCTCCGCGACACCGGCGGGATCGACTTCCAGGCACGAGCTCCTGGCCAGCGCGTCGAGCAGTTCGGTGAGGTACAACGGGTTCCCGGCCGCACCGGCGGCGAGCTCCTCCAGCCGGGAACCCGGTCTGCCACCGGCCAGCGCGGCCACCAGTTCGAGCACCGCCGGTTCCGCCAGCCGGCTCAGCCGCAGCCGCTCGGCCGGACCGACGACCCGGAAGAGCGACCGGAGGTCGTCGCGGCGCGGCACCGGGCGCATCACCCCGACCAGGAGCAGCGGGAGCCGCCGGACCGAGCGGGCGATCCGGCTCCACACCGCCACCGTCGTGCGATCGGCCCACTGCAGCTCGTCGACGACCAGCATGACCGGCCCGTCCTGGCAGAGCTCGTCCACCAGCGCGATCAGCTGCTCGGCGGCCGCGGCGGCGAGGTCGGCGCCCTTGCCCGCGACGGCTTCGCCGCCCAGCAGTCCGGAGATGGCGTCACGACGGGGATCCCGCGTCACCGGCGCGATCTGCAGGGCGTCCAGGAGCGGTAGCAGCGGCAGCGCCTGCCCGAGCTCGTCACCGGCTCCCCAGTACACCTGGCAACCCGCGCTCTCGGCGGCGGCAGCGCCGGCGCGCACCAGCGCGGACTTGCCGATGCCCGGTTCGCCGTCCACCAGCACGGCCCGGCCGCGCCCCTCGACCGCCTCACGAATCCAGCCGACCAGCCGGGACAGCTCGTCGTCCCGACCGACCAGAAGCTCGGAACCGTCCGTGAGCGGTCGCACACCGGCGATAATAGAAGGAAAAACGTTACCCAACAAGAGGTATGCTTGGACGGCCCGGATGGGCAGCCGCAGTCCGTCCTCAAACATCCATTTCGACAAATTTCCCGATTCGTGATCACAGCGTGATTCCACCACCGGTAGTGGTGGATCACCATCCGCCGGTCACTCCGGCGCCGCAAAAGGTCCGCCAACCCCGAACAGTCATTCGTGCACGATCGACCACCGGAGGAATGATGCGGGTTCAGCGAGCGGTCGCCATCGGCGCCGCGGTCACGTTGAGCGTCTTCACACTGAGCGTTCCGGGTGCTGCCGCGGCGGTCGCCGCCGGTGGCACGGACAAGACATCCGAGTCCAGCCACGTCACCGGGCCGGACAACCGAGTGCCGATCGGTGTTTCACCCGACGAAATGGGCTACAACTGAGGGAACCGGCCCCCGCGGCCGCAGCCGGGAGCACCCCTTCCCGCTGCGGCCGTCCCCATGTCCGCGGCACGCATCGTTCGACGATTTCGACAATGCCACCCCGACGGCCACCCCGATGCCGGCCCGATCATTCCGGCTTCCCCCGCGGGCTTCCTCCGCAATTGGCTCAAGCCCCTGATTATACCGTGCCGGCCGGAACAACGACGGCAACCATTTGATTTCGATAGCATGAATTCGCCGGTCCGCCGCCGCCGCGAGCGTGATCACCGGACCCCTGACTTTTGCATTGCGCGACGTCCTCGGGGCCACGTTTTCCGCAGTCCGCCGCGGCGCACTCCGGCCCGTTCCCGAAGCGGATCTCCGAAGTGCCTCGCGAGCGGCGCCGGCCACAAGACCGCCGGCGCGCCGGTTCCCGACGACGCCGCACGACCGTCGAGACGACGCTTTTGCGATTAATCGCAAATTGTGCGGACACTCGCTATCGGTCACCTCCCATTGGGCCGATCGGGCATCCGTTCGCACGGTCCGCGACATCGGTTACCCGATCGGAGCAGCCCCCTCGAATCCGCGTTTCCGGCGGCCGCACATCCGGGAATCGGTGGCCCGAACCTCAATCAGCCATCATGATCCGTAGAAATGTCCGCGGTTCGGCCACCGGACCAAGATCCTCGATCAAGCATTGATGCCTCCATTGTGGTGAATTCCCGGTCATGGCACCTGCCAAGTGTTGTCGAGGTCCTACAGTGGCCTGCTTGACAGACACCGGGGAATGAATCACGGATCTTCCCCGGATTCGGTAGATCAACCGTCATCTCCTTCGAGGAGCACGACTTGTTTGGAATCACCAGGAGCAGTGGCCGGGTTCGCGCTCGTCACGGCGCACTCGCCGTCGCCGCCGTCATGGTCCTCACCGGCTGCGGCGCACTCGGTTCGGCCAGCACGAGCTCCTCGTCCAGCGGCAGCGGCCTGGAAAAGACGACACTGAAGGTCTCGATCCTGCCCACCACCGATCTCGCACCGTTCTGGCTGGCCCAGGACAACGGCTACTTCAAGGCCGAAGGCCTCAGCGTCGATTCCATCATCGCCGCCAGTGGCCAGGCCTCGCTGACGAAGTCGATCTCCGGTGAAGCCGATATCGCGTTCTCGACCTACCCGCCGTTCTTCACCGCGAAGAGCACCGGCGCCGCCGACATGCAGCTGGTCGCCGACGCGACCTCGGTCAACCCGAAGTCCAATGCGATCGTCACCGTTCCGAACTCTCCCGTGAAGACAATCTTCGACCTGGCCGACAAGAAGATCGCGATCACGGCCAAGAACACCGCCTCGGATCTCCTCACCCGCTCGGTGATGCAGGATCACGGCGTCGATTTCGGCAAGGTGAAATGGGTGCTGATCCCGCTGCCGAACATCGCCGCGGCGCTGCAGCAGGGCGAGGCGGACGCCGCGTACCTGCCGGAGCCGTACATCACGCAGGCCGCCAAGACGGCCGGCGCGATCCCGGTGATCGACATCAACACCGGTGCGACGCAGGACTTCCCGCTGACCGGCTACGGCGCGACGAGGAAGTGGGTGCGGGACAACCCGAAGACCCTGGCCGCGTTCCAGCGCGCCATGCAGAAGGCCACCCACGACGCCCTCAACGACCGCTCCAAGGTCGAGCCGCTGCTGGTGCGGTTCGCCAAGATCGACGAGGACACCGCCAAGCTGCTCACCTTGCCGGGCTACGGCTCGTCGCTGGACTCGCGGCGCCTGCAGCGGGTTCCCGACCTGCTGCTGCAGCTCGGCGCGATCCCGCGGCCGATCGACGTGAACTCGATGATCGGCCCCCAGGTGGGACGCTAGCCCCGGCGGCCGGGCGGGACGATCCCGCCCGGGCACCGCGTCATTCGGCGAGGTTGGGCATCGGCCGGTTCGACCCCCAGCTGATCGGCGGGTCGAACGCCCCGCTGACCGTGTCCAGCTTCGTCCCCTTCGGCGGGAACTCCGTCAGGAAGTTGTCCGGCTTGTTGTGCTGGATGAACTTCTGCACGTTCGAAGTGAGCCCGTCGTAGCCGGCGTCGAGCGTGACGTGGTCCCGGATGCCTCGTTCCGAGGGGTTCTTGGCGTCCGGCCACTTGACGTTGTCGCTGGCCGTGACCGAGTAGTCCACCTTGAGGCCCTGGGCTTCCTTGCGGAAGTCCGCGGGCTTCCCGCTGATGCCCCAGTCGTTCATCTTCCGCTGCAGCTCCGTGTCGCCCATCCGGTTGACCGTGTCCTTGAACTGCCCGATCTGGATGTCGGCCTGCTTGAGCTTGCTCTCGAAGTTGCCCGACATCTGGGAGTTCGCCTTGCGGGACAGCGTGGTCATGTTGTCGGCGGTTCCGGAGCCGCCGAGTTCGTTGTTCTTCAGGTGCCCCTTGATGAAGTAGCCCTCGTCGGTGTCGGGCTTGTAGCCGTTCTTGCCATCGCCCTTGAGCTTGTCGAGCTCGGCCTGCAGGCGCGGGTCGAAGTTCGCGTGTTTGGTCCCGTTCAGCTCGTTGACGTCGGTGAGGTGGTTGCCCGCCGGGGTGGTGCCGCCGGGGCGGCTCCCCCGCCCGGACCCGTCGAGTGAGCCGCCGCCCGACTTCCCGCCGCCTTCCATCACCGTGCGGCCGGAGTTCCCGTGCGAGACGTTGTCCTGGCCGGTGATCGGCGGGTCGTACCGGCCGGTCCGGGGCTTCTTGACGGCGGAGCCGGACCCGGAGGCCCCGTTTCCGGCGCCCTGGTTCGGGTTCGGGCGCTTCTTCGAGGCCTTCTTGCACGGGGCCGCGGATTCGAACGTGGCGTCGTCGTCGAGGAACGCGGTCGGGTCGTCGGCGTAGTTGACGACCTTGCCGCTGTTGCGGGTCAGGCCGAGCGGGTCGGCGGCGAGGAACGGGTCCTCGACGTAGGTCTCGGGGTTCAGCGCCGGGGTCAGGCCGAGCGGGTCCGGCGAGATGTAGCGCGCGTTGGCCGGGTCGTAGTAGCGGAAGACGTTGTAGTGCAGGCCGGTTTCCGCGTCGAAGTACTGTCCGGGGAACCGCAGCGGCGTCGGCGGGCGCGCGCCGGCCGCGGTCAGGCCCCACAGGCTCGTCCGCACCGGGCTGACCGTGCCGTGGTCCGGGCTGACCAGCTCGGTCGGGGTGCCGACCTCGTCGGTGACCACGGCGGAGACCTCGACCCGCCCGTCGGGCAGGGTGCGCGCCTGCGCCACCACGCGGTCCTCGTCGGGGTGGTGGATCCAGGTCAGCGTCTCCACCGGCGCGCCCCCGGCGGTGTGCCGGGCTTCGACGAGACTCGTGCCGTCCCAAGCGAAGTCGACGCGTTCGGCGACCGCGCCCGCGGTGTCCAGCCGTTCCTTGGCGACGCGCCGGTCCAGCGCGTCGTAGCGGTAGCGCCACCGGGTGCCGTCCGGCGTGCGCACCGCGACCAGGTGGTCGTGCGCGTCCCAGCCGAACGTCCAGGTCAGTGCCGTCCCGTCCGGCGCGGGCAGGGTGCGGCCGACCAGCCGGCCCTGCGCGTCGTGGGCGTAGCGCACCGCGCCCGCCGCGGCGAGCACACCACCGGCGTACTGGCGCGGGCCCGCCTCGGGACCGGTGCCCGGCGAGGAGGAGATCAGGTTGCCGAGCACGTCGTAGGCGTAGCGCTCGGCTCCGCCGTGGTGGACGGCGGCGGTGACGCGGCCGGCGTGGTCGAACTCGTACCGCACTCCCCCGGCCGGGTCCTCCCGGGTGCCGACGCTGCCGTCCGGACGCCGGTGGTAGCGCGTCACCCCGGCCGGCGTGTGCTGCGCGGCGAGCCGGCCCGCCGCGTCGAACTCCTGCCGCAGCAACGGGTTCGGCCCGGCGGCGAGGCCGAGCGTGCGGCCGGCGGCGTCCTGGTGCAGGGTCAGCTCGGTGCCGGCGATCCGCAGCAGCTCCGCGCCGTCCGGGTGCTGTCCCCATTGGACGTCCACTCCGGACGGAGTGCGCCGGGTCTTCGCGCCGCGGGGGTAGCCGAAGGTGGTGGTCCCGGCCGCGGTGGTCTGGTGCGTGACGCGGCCCTCGGCGTCGTGCGTCAGCTCGAGCACGCCGTCCGGTCCGGTCGCGCGCACGAGGCGGCCGACCGGGTCGTAGCGGTAGGTCTCGGTGCCCGCCGGGCTGATCCGCTCGGTCAGGTTGCCCAGCAGGTCGTACCGGGACTCCACGGTCTCCCCGGCCGGGCCGGTGAGCCGCACCCGCTGTCCCGCGGCGTCGTACGCGCACCGGGTGACCCGGCCGGCGAAGTCCGTCTGGGCGAGCAGCCGCTCTTCGGCGTCGTAGGCGTAGTGCCAGGTCTGCCCGGCGGGGTTGGTCACGGCGACCAGCCGCAGCTCGGTGTCGTAGCGCTGGGTGGTGCGCGCGCCGGCGGCGTCGACGATGGCGGTGACCGTGCCCATCGGACCGTTTTCGGTGCGGACCACCCGGCCCAGCTCGTCGGTGCGGGACGTCTCTTCGCTCTCGCCGTCGAACGTCCACTGCCGGCGGGTTCCGTCCGGGGCGAGGACTTCCCGCAGGGCGCCTTCGACCGTCCACGCGTACGCGGCCCGGCCGCCGGCACCCTCCATCGCCCGCGGCCGCCCGAACAGATCGGCCTCGACGCGGGGCGCGGGGAGGTCCGGCGCGGTCCCGGTCTCCGCCGTGTGCTCGTGGTGCTGGTCGCCGGTCACACCGAGCGGGTCGGTGTAGGGGTCCGGCAGGTTCGGGGCGGTGTAGCGGCGGCGGAAGACCCGGCCGCCGTCGGCGACCTCGATCGTCAGCTCGGTTTCGCTCCGGCCGGTGATCAGCACCCGGGAGCCGTCGGCGCGCAGGACCGAAACCAGCCGCCCGTCCGGGTCGTGCTCGAACTCGGTGCGCCGGCCGAGCGGGTCGGTGCGGGCGAGCAGCACGTCCCGCGGCCCCCACTCCCGGCGGGTCACGCCGCCGAGCCGGTCGGTCAAGGCCACCGTGTTGCCGTCGTCGTCGAACTCGTACACCGTCTGCTTGCCGAAGGAGTCGGTGACGGTGGTGCGCCGGTCGGCGTAGGCGAGCGTGGTGTCGAGGTAGCCCTGGTCGCCGACGCCCCGCACGCAGCGGCCGTGCTGGTCGTAGACGTAGCGGTACCAGGCGCCGACGTGGTTGGTCCAGCCGGTGATCCGGCCCTCGGCGTCGTGGGTGTAGCGGGCGGCCCGGGGCGAGGAGTTCGCGCGCAGGCTGAGGTGCCCGGCGGGGTCGTAGTCGTAGCGGGCGACGAGGACGTCGCCTGTTTCGGAGAGCGCGCGGACCGCGCGGATCCGGCCGCCGCCGACGTCGAAGGCGATCCGGGCGCCGCCGGAGTGCGTGAGCAGCGTGGGCGCGCCGTCGGCGTCGTGGTCCAGCTCGACGTACCCCCCGGTTTCGGTGCGGATCTCCTTGAGCAGGAACAGGTCCGGGTTCCCGTCGGCCGGCACGAACCGGTGCAGGGTGCCGCGCGCGGGGTTCTCCAGGACGTACTCGGCGCCCTGCCCGTGCAGCCGGCGCAGCGGACCGTGCGGGGCGGTGGCCGACCGGCCCGGCGCGGGCAGCGGGAACCGCAGGATCATCGCGTCGACGCTGTAGTAGGTGACGGTCCCGTCCGCCACGGTCAGCCGCTCGTCCACCAGCGACGCCCAGGAGGGCCCGAACCAGCGTCCGGCCCGGTAGGACGAGACGTGGTTGCGCACGATGAGCTGGCCGAGCGGCCCCGGCACGGCGAGGTCGGTCTCGGTGACCAGGACGTCCCCGGTCTGGACGTCGATCGGGTCGCCGCTGCCTTCCTTGCAGACCGGTTCCTTGGTCTCGGCGGTGTTCCGGTCGGGCCCCTTCGAGCCGCCGGAGTCCTTCGCGCCGGCGGACTTGGTCGAGTCGCCGCCGGGCGGGTCGTCGAGGCCGCGCGAGGCCGGCGGCGGATCGGTCTTGGGCGGGTCGTTCTTCGCCGGCGGCGGATCGGTCTTCGGCGGCGGGTCGCCCTTGGGCGGCGAGTGGTCGCCCGCGGCCGTGGTGGAGTCGTCCCCGCCCTTGCCCTTGGGCCCGTCCAGGTCCTTCGGGTTGCCCTTGATGTCGGCGTGCTTCGGCGGCGGCGCGGCCTTGCCCGGCTTGATGTTCTTCAGCGCCTTCGCCGCGTCACCGAACAGATCACCCGCTCGCTTCAACAGCGGCACCAACGCCTTGAGCGCGGTCACCAGCCGCTTGACCAGATCCGCGATCTTCGACGCCGTCTTCGCGACCGCGCCGATGACCTGCGGGACCACCCAGGTCATACCGATGCCCAAGGTGAAGATCACCTGCAGCGCCCAGCTGATCAAGTGCCCGATCAGCTCCGCGATGATGTCACGCACCAGCGCCCGCACCGCCGCGACGACCTCACCGGCGGTCTTCACCCCGCTGGAAGCGCCTTCACAGCCCTTTTGCGCGGTTTCCAGCAACGTGACCGTGTCCTGCGCCCGCTGCCGGTAAGTGTCGCCGGCGGTCCCGGCCCACGATGTCGTGTCCGCTTTGACCATCCCGGTCAGGTCTTCCCCGACACTGCCCAGTTCGGTCGCGATGTTCTTCCAGGTCTCCGACTGTGCCGCGATTTCGTCGGCGTTGCCGGTGAGTCCGTTGAGGGCTTCCTTCAGCGGGCCGACGTGTTCGATGAGCCACCCGACGCCGGCGGCGAGGATCGCCCCGAACGGGTCCATGGCCATGGAGAGGGCGTCGAGGGCGGTACCGACGGCACCCATCGCGACCGACGCCCAGTCACCGCTTTCGATCGCGGATTTCAGGTCGGCCGCCGACTCCAGCAGCGAAATCCCCGAATACGCCGTCGTCGAATCCTTGGTCTCCGCGACCAATGGGTTGCTCATCCGTCCCCCGCCTCAGTCACCTGACTGACCCCGAAGTTTCCATGTAAACACACCCCGCCGACCGGGCCGCCGCGGGTGTGATCATCCTTCGTGCGAGCCTTGACCACGCTCGTCACCAGGAGGCGAACCATGGCTGAGCACCGGCTGCCGGCAACCCGCGAGACCACCATCGACGTCTTCGACCGGGCCACCCCGCCCGTGCTGACGGTGTCCTCCGGCGACTCCGTCGTCGTCGGCTCGCTCGACGCCGGGGGCTACCTGGAACGCCGGCTGAACGGCCCCACGCTGTTCGCGGACCGGCGCGGGCACTGCCTGACCGGGCCGATCGAAGTGCGCGGCGCCGAGCCGGGGATGGTCCTGCGGGTGCACTTCGGGTCGATCACGCCCGGCGACTGGGGCTGGACGACCGCGGGGGTGAAGGACACCGCGCTCAACCGCAGGCTGGGCGTCGCCGGCGGACCCGCCGCGCGCCTGACGTGGGACATCGGCGACGACACGGCCACCAGCAACCTCGGCCACACCGTCCGCGTCGCGCCCTTCCTCGGCGTGGTCGGCCTTCCCCCGGCCGAGCCGGGACCCCACTCGACCATTCCGCCGCGAGCGGCCGGCGGCGGCAACATCGACTGCCGCGACCTGGTGGCCGGGTCCACGCTGGTCCTGCCGGTGACCGTGCCCGGCGCACTGCTGCACCTGGGCGACGGCCACGCCGCGCAAGGCCACGGCGAAGTCGGCGGGACGGCGATCGAATGCCCGATGACCACCGAAGTCACCCTGACGCTGGCGGCGGAACCGGAGGTCCCGGGCATCCACGCCGTGACCCCGGAAGGCCGGCTCACCTTCGGGTTCGACGCCGACCTCAACCAGGCCACGGCCGACGCGCTGGACGCCATGCTGACCTGGCTGCAGCGGCTCCACGACGTCGACAAGCCGACCGCGCTGGCGCTCGCCAGCCCCGTCGTGGACCTGCGGATCACCCAGGTCGCCAACGAGACCTGGGGTGTGCACGCGGTCCTGCCGCACGACGCGATCCGCTGATCGACGGCGAAAACGGGCGGACACCTGGTCAATCGGGCCGGCGTGGACCAGGATTCCCCCGTGCCCGACATCCGAGGATTCACCTTGTTCGCCCGAATCGGCCTCGCCTGCTACGCCGTCGTGCACTTCGTCGTCGCGTGGCTGGCGGCCCAGGTCGCGCTGGGCGACAACGAAAAGGCCGACAAGGCCGGCGCCCTGCAGATCGTGGCCACGGGCGGCGGAGCGTGGCTGCTCTGGCTGATCGCCGCCGGCACCGGGCTGCTGGCGCTGTGGCAGCTCACCGAGGCGATCGCGGGGCACCGGCACGCCGCACCGCGACGGCGGTGGGTCCGGCGGGCGGCCAGCGGCGTCGAGGTGGTGCTGTACGGCCTCGTCGCCTACAGCGCGGCGAAGACCGCGATCGGCGGTTCCGGCAAAGCGGGCTCGGTGGTGGCCACGGTCCTGGCCGAGGACTGGGGCGCCGCGGCGGTGGTCTCGGCCGGCGGAGCCGTGGTCGCGGTGGCCGCGTTCCTCGCCTACCGCGGGATCAGGAAGAAGTTCGTCCACGACCTCGACTTCGACGGGGCGTCCCCGGCGGTGCGGCGGTCGACGGAGCGGCTCGGCCAGGTCGGCTGGTGCGCCATGGCGCTCGCCTACGGCACCGTGGGCGCGATGTTCGTCGTCGCCGCCGTCGAGTACGACCCGGCCAAGGCCGGTGGTCTGGACCCGGCGCTCAAGACCCTCGCCGTCCAGCCGTACGGGCAGATCCTGCTGCTGGTGCTGGCCGCCGGGATCGCGGTCTACGGCGTGTTCGCGCTGCTCGAAAGCCGGTACCGCAAGATCTGACGCCGAAGCGGCCGTCCCTGCGTGCGAAGGACTTCCGGGCAAACTTCTGTCACCCCTCGTCCTCACCCGACAGTGTGGTGTTAACTGTCCGGACAGACAGAGAGCGTTTCCCCGACCTCGGCGGCGACGGAACAACGCAGTACCGGTTCGCCCGCCCGCCCCGAAAGGCCGCCCTCGATGCGAGTGTCCGCGCCGCTGTCGTCCGGTCAGCAACGCCTGTGGACCGTCTCCCAGCTGGACGGCGCCGGCCCGGCCTACAACGAAACCATGGCCTTCGCCCTGCGGGGCCCGCTGGACCGCGAGGCGCTGCGAAGGGCGTTCGACACGCTCGCCGACCGCCACGAAACCCTGCGCACCCGGATCGTCGTCGAGGACGGCGGGCCCGTGCAAATCGTCGAATCCGCCGGTCACGGGTTTCCCTGCGTCGTCACCGACGTCGCCGGACGACCGGGCGAAGCGGCCGAACTGCGGCGCACCGACCCGTTCGAACCGTTCGACCTGACGCGTGCCCCGCTGGCCCGCGCCCGGCTGCTGGCCGCGGGCGACGAGGACCACGTCCTGCTGATCACCGTCCACCACGTCGTCTTCGACGGCTGGTCCCGCACACTGCTGCTGCGCGAACTGGGCGCCCTCTACGCCGCTCAAATGAGCGGGGCGTCGGCCGACCTGCCGGAAACCCGCCCCTACCGCGACCACGCCCGGGCGCAGCAGGACTGGCTGGCCGGCCCCGGCCCGGCGCCGCACGAGGCGTACTGGCAGGACCGGCTCGACGGCGTGCCGCCGGTGCTGGAGCTGCCCGCCGACCGGCCGCGCCCGGCCCGGCAGGACCACCGCGGCGCCCGGGTGCCGGTCGCGCTCGGGCCGGAGCTCACCGCCCGGCTGAAGGCGGTGGCGCGCGAGCACGGCGTCACGCTCTACTCCACCATCCTGACCTGCTGGTTCATCCTGTTGTCCCGGCTTTCCGCGCAAACTGACATCGTTGTCGGCGTCCCCACCGCCAACCGCGGCGGCGGAGGCGAGTACCCCGAGACGATCGGCTTCTTCGTCAACACGCTCGCCGTGCGCGCCGAGCTGGGCGGCTCCCCCACCGGCGCCGTCCTGCTCAAGCAGGTCCGCGCGGCCCTGAGGGGCGCGATCGACCACGTCGAGCTGCCGTTCGAGCGGGTCGTCGAGCTGGTCAACCCGCCGCGCAGCCCGGCGCACACCCCGCTGTTCCAGACGATGTTCGCCTGGGTGCCGACCCTGCACGACGTCCTCGAGCTGCCCGGCGTGGCCGTCGAATCCCTCGACGTCGAGCACGCCCCCGCGAAGTTCGACCTGGCGCTCGGCCTGGCCGACGAGAACGGCGACGTCCTCGGCCACCTCGACTACGCCGTCGCCCTCTTCGACCACGCCACCGCACAGCGGTACGGCGGGTACCTCGTGCGGCTGCTGGAACAGCTGGCCGCGCGACCCGGTGCCGACATCGCGAGCTACGAGCTCCTCGACGACGCCGAACGCCGCGAGATCCTCACGACCTGGAGCACCGGGCCGAGTCCGCGCCGGCGACCGGGCGGGCTAGTCGACCGGTTCACCGCGCACGCCGACCGCGCCCCGGACGCCCCCGCGCTCGTCTGCGACGGCTCGGCACTGACCTACGGCGAACTGGACCGTCGCAGCACGAAGCTGGCGAACGCCCTGCGCGCGCGAGGAGCCGGGCCGGGCGCGGTCGTGGCCGTCCTCAGTGGACGGTCGGTGGAGCTGGTCGTCGCCGTGCTGGGAGTGCTGAAGACCGGCGCCGCCTACCTCCCGCTCGACCCGGCCCAGCCGGCCGCGCGCCGGGCGGCGATGGTCGAGGACGCGCGCCCCGTGCTGGTACTGGGCGACGACGTCGCGGCCCTCGAAGCCGAAGGCGACGCGACCCGGCACCCGGTCACGACCGGCCCCGGGGAGACGGCCTACGTCATCTACACCTCGGGGTCGACCGGGCGTCCGAAGGGCGTCGCGGTGACCCACCACAGCGTCCTCGCCCTGTTCGACCAGTGGCTCGACCGCTTCGGCGCGACCCCCGGCGAGGCGACGTCGGTGTGGTCGAGCATCGGCTTCGACGCCTCGGTGCACGAGCTGCTGCTCCCCCTGACCACCGGCGCCGTGCTGCATGTGGTGCCCGAGGACGTCCGGCCCGACCCCGCCGCGCTGATGGCCTGGCTGCGAGAACACCTTGTGGTGCAGGCGTTCCTGCCGCCCGCCTACGTCCGGTGGATCGACGAGGACCCCGGCCGGGTGGCCGGGCTCGCGCTGCGGCAGGTCCTCACCGGCGTCGAACCGCTGACCGACGCCGCGCTCGCCCGGTTCGAAGCGGCCCTGCCCGGCCTGCGGATCTGCTTCGGCTACGGACCGACCGAGGCCACGCTCTACGCCACCGCCCACTTCGCCCCCCGGCCGTCCGAGCGCCCGGCGCCGATCGGGCGGCCCCTGCCCGGGTCGCGGCTGTACCTGCTGGACGAGCGGCTGCGGCCGGTCCCGCCGGGCGTCGTGGGCGAGGTCTTCCTGGCCGGCGACTGCCTGGCCCGCGGATACCTGCACCGGCCGGGGCTGACCGCCGAGCGGTTCGTCGCGGACCCGTTCGTCCCGGGCGAACGGATGTACCGCACCGGCGACCTGGCGCGGTGGCTCGCGAGCGGCGAAGCCGAGTACGCCGGCCGCCGCGACGACCAGATCAAGCTGCGCGGGTTCCGCATCGAACCCGGCGAAGTGACGGCCGCGCTGCTGGCCGTCCCGGGCGTCCGGGAGGCCGCCGTGCTCGTGGACCGCGAGGGCGAGCCGCGGCTGGTCGCCGGGATCGCGGGCGGCGCACGCTCGCCACACGAGTGGCGCGCCGCGCTCGCCGACCGGCTGCCGGACTACATGATCCCGTCGGTGTTCGCCGAGTTCGACCGGCTGCCCTTGAGCCGCAGCGGCAAGCTCGACCGCGACGCCGTCCTGGCGCACGCCCGGGCGAGCGCGCCCGCAGCGGTCAACACCGCCGCTCCACGCGACCACGTCGAGCTCGCGCTGCTGACGATCTGGCGAACCCTCTTGCTGCACCCCGCGATCGGCGTCTCGGACGACTTCTTCGACGTCGGCGGCACGTCGATCTCGGCGATCAAGCTCGCCCACGCGATCGGCGCCGAGTTCGGCCGCGAGCTGCCGATCCGGGACGTCATCCTGCACCCGACCATCGAGGCCCAGGCCGCGCTGCTGCGTACCGACGGCCCGTCCGGCGCCGGCAGCCTGATCGAGTTCCGCCGCGGTGCCGGCGCGGCCCGCGTCGTGTGCGTGCATCCGGCCGGCGGGACCGCGTTCTGCTACCTGCCGCTCAGCGCCGCGCTGCCCGGCGACGCCGGTGTCGCCGGGATCCAGTCCCCCGGGCTCAACGCCGGTGAAGAGCCCCTGCCGAGCGTGGAAGCGATGGCCGAGGAGTACCTCCGGCTCGTCGACCCGCGGCCCGGCGAAGCCTTGGTCCTTTGTGGACTGTCCTACGGCGGCCTGGTCGCCTACGAGATGGGCCGGCGGCTGGCGGCGCACCACCCGCGCGTGAGCGTCGTCCTGCTCGACACCACCGCCACCGACGACCCCGCCGCGAAGGCCGCGATCGAGCCGGTGTCCGCGGCCGAGTTCCGCGAGAAGCTGGTCCGCTTCAACGGGATGTACCCGGGGATCGACGACGCGCAGATCGAGCGCTACCACCGCACGTACAACCACAACCGGCGGACCGCGCGCGAGCACGATCCCGGCGAGTCGGCGGCGCGGGTGGTGTTCGTGCAGGCGGTCGGCGAGGACACGGTGCCGGGCACGGCGGAGTTCTGGCGCCGCCGGGTCCGCGGCGAGTTCGAGGTCGTCCCGGCGGACTGCGGGCACTGGGACATGCTCGAAAGCGACGCGCTGCCGCTGGTCGCCAAGGTGATCACCGCCGAGCTGGCGGCGCGATGACCTCGATCGCCCGCCGTGTCCACGACCGGGCCCTGCGGCACCCGGACGCCGTCGCCGTGTCCGACGGCCCGCGCCGGCTCACCTACGCCGAGCTGAACGCCGGGGCCGCGGCGGTCGCGGAATCGTTGTCCCGCCGCGGGGTTCGCCCGGGTGACGCGGTCGCCGTGGGCCTACCGCGGTCGGCGGACCTGATCCTCGTCATGCTGGGCGTGCTGCGCCTGGGCGCGCAGGTCGTGCCGCTGGACCGGCTGAGCCCGCCCGCGCGCCGCGACGTCATCCTCGCCGACGCGGGCGCGGTCGTCGTCGTGCAGGACGAGCTGCCCGAGCTGACGCCGGCCGAGGCCGGTGTCCCCGCCGAGCCCGCGCCGGCGTCGTTCCTCTTCTACACCTCTGGCACGACCGGCCGGCCCAAGGGCGTCGAGGTCCGCGACGCCGGTGTCCTGCGGCTCGCCGAACCCGGCTGGCTCGACCACGGCACGCGGTTCGCCTGCCTGGCCAACCCCGCGTTCGACGCGATCAGCTTCGAGGTGTGGGTGCCGCTGCTGACCGGCGGCACGTGCGTGATCCTCGACGACGACACCGTCCGGGACCCGCGCGCGTTCGCCGATGCCCTGGTCCGGGAACGCGTCGACACGATGTTCGTGACCGCGACGCTGTTCAACGCCGTCGCCGAGACCGTGCCGGACAGCTTCGCGACGGTGCGCCGGGTCGTCATCGGCGGCGAGCAGCTCAACGCCCCGCTGATCCGCCGCTGGTACCGGGCCAACCCGGACGCGCCGACGCGGCTGCAGAACGGCTACGGCCCCACCGAAACGACGACGTTCGCGCTGAGCTACGCCATCCCGCGGGGCTTCGACGGCGACGTCGTGCCGATCGGCCGCCCGCTGCCCGGCACCGGCGCGGTCGCGGTGACCGCGGACGAGCGCGTGGCCGCCGAAGGCGAGCTGGCGGAGCTGTACCTCTCGGGGGCCGGGGTCGCGCTCGGCTACCGCGGCCTGCCCGCGGAAACCGGGCAGCGGTTCGTGCGGCTGCCGTGGCTCGACGAGGGCCGCGCGCGGTTCTACCGCACCGGCGACCTGGTCCGCGTGCTGCCGGGCGGACGGTTCGCCTACGCCGGGCGGACCGACCGGCAGGTGAAGGTCCGCGGGTTCCGGATCGAGCCGGGCGAGCTGGAGCAGCGGCTGCTCGCGCACCCGGAAGTCCGGCAGGTGCACGTGGCCGTGCGCCACGCGGCCACGGCCGAGCTGCTCGCCTTCCTCGTCGCGGGCGACCTCTCCTACGAGGCGTTCGAAGCTCATCTGAGCGAAACCGTGCCGTCCTACATGCGGCCGCAGCACGTGGTCCGCGTCGGCGAGCTGCCCCGGAACGCGAACGGGAAGGTCGACGAGGCCGCGCTGCTGGCCGGCGGCTTCGCGCCGTGGCGGCCGGACACCGGCGGCGAGGCGACCTCTTGGGAGCGCGAAGTCCTGGACGTCGTGTCGGCCGTCCTCGACGTCCCGGAGCTCCACCCGGGCGACACGTGGCTGCGGTCCGGGGGCGACTCGCTCAAGGCGTTGCGGCTGCGGTTCGCGATCCGGGAACGCTGGGGCGCGGACCTGGCGCCTTCGGTGGTGCAGCGCGGCACCTTCGCCGATCTCGCGGCCGCCGTCGCCGGTGCCGGGCGCGCGGCCTATCCGGAACCGGGTGCCCCGACGACGGCGACGTCCGCACCGGCCACCAGCGAGCAACAACGGCTTTGGCTGCTGCAGCAGCGGAATCCGGCTTCCACCGCCTACCACGTGCCGCTCGCCTTCCGCGTCACCGGCTCACCCGACGTCGACGCGCTTCGCCGGGACGTGCGGGCGCTCGTGGACCGGCACCCGGCGCTGCGCACCGCCTTCGAGGCGACCCCCGACGGCCTGCGGCAGGTCGCGAAGGCGCCGTACGACCCGTGGACCGAGCCGTCCGACGACTTCTTCACCGCACCGTTCGACCTCGCGTCGGGCCGGCCGCTGCGCGCGGCCTGGCGGCCCGACGGGACGCTTCTGCTGTGCCTGCACCACATCGCGGTCGACGGCTGGTCGCTCAACATCCTCTTCCGCGAGCTGTCCGGCGCGCCGGCACGATCGGACGCGCACACGCCCCTCGACTTCGCCGGCTGGCAGTCCCGCTGGTTCGCCGCCCCCGGCTACCACGCTCAACTGAGCGAACGGTCCGACGAAGCCGAGCCTCTCGGCGAAGCGTCCCTGGCCGGGCGGCTGCACACGACCCGGATCGACCGCGAGCGCGTCGACGCCTGGGCGGCCGAGCTGGGCCTGACCCGCTTCCAGCTGCTGCTCGGCGTGTTCGCGTGGAGCCTCTACGCCGTGACCGGGCGGACCCGGCCCCGGATCGCCGCGCCGGTGGCGAACCGGCCGGTGCGGGAGTTCGAAGACAGCGTGGGGATGTTCGCCAACACCGTACGGCTGCCCCTTTCCGTGGCCCCGGACGAGGACCTGGACACCCAGCTGCGCCGGCTCGGCGAAGCGTCCGGTGCGGCGCTGGACGGCCAGGACGTCGCCTTCGCCGACCTCGATCCGGGCTACGCGGCCTTCGACTACCTGTTCGTCCTGGAGAACACCGACTTCGGCGCACTGCGGCTGCCCGGCTGCTCGGTCAGTCCACAGTGGATCGAAGCGGCCGAGGCGAAGTGCGCGCTCACGTTGTCGGTCGTGGAGCGGCCGGACGGCTTCGACTGCCTGTGGGAGTACGGGGAAGGCCACTTCACCGCAGCCGAGGCGACGGCCCTCGGCGACGTCTTCGACCGCGCCCTGCACGGCGACGCCCGGACTCCGGACCACCGGGACCACGGCCGGGGTGCCGCGGCGGAGCTGACGTGGGAGACCGTGGCGGAGGGCTTCGCGCGGCAGGTCGCGCGGACGCCCGACGCCCCGGCGCTGACCGGCGACACGACGCTGACCTACGCCGAGCTGGACGCGCACGCGGCCCGGCTGGCCGCCACGCTGCCCGAAGACGCCACCGACGTCGCGCTGTACTTGCGGCCGTCGGCCGAGCACGTCGTCGCGCTCCTCGCGCTGGCGCGGCTGAACATCACCGCCGTGCCCCTGGATCCGGCGTACCCGCCCGCGTTGCTGCGGGACGTGCTGGACCAGGTCCGGCCGAGCTGCGTCCTGCTCACCCCGGGGGAAACGTTCGACGCCGGCGTCGAACGGCGGTTCGTCACGCTCGCCGACGGCCCGGCGCCGGACGTCCCGGTCCGGCACGCCGGACGGCCGCTCTACACGCTGTTCACGTCGGGCTCGACCGGCGTGCCCAAGGGCGTGCGCGTCCCGGATCGCACGCTGGCCAACCTGCTCCAGTGGCAGGACGCGCCGCCCGCGTCGACGCAGCAGTTCTCGATGCTGTCGTTCGACGTGTCGTTCCAGGAGATCTTCACGACCCTCTGCGGCGGCGGCCGGCTGCACCTGGTCCGGCCGGAGTGGCGGCACGACGTCCCGGCGCTGCTGGAGCAGCTGGAAACCGCCGGGATCGAGCGGATCTTCCTGCCCTACGTCGCCTTGCAGCTGCTCGCCGAGCACGGCGTGCGGCTCGGGCGGTACCCGTCGCGGCTGCGGGACGTGATCACCGCCGGCGAGCAGCTGGTGTGCACGCCGGCCATCCGCCGGTGGTTCGCCGGGCTGCCCGGTGCGCGCCTGCACAACCACTACGGCCCGACCGAGACCCACGTCGTGAGCGCGCTGACCCTCGACGGCGACCCGGCGGAGTGGCCCGAGCGGCCCGCGATCGGCCGTCCGGTGGCGAACGCGGTGCTGCGGGTCGCCGACGCCGCGGGCGCGCCCCTGCCGCCGGGCCAGGTCGGCGAGCTGCTCATCGGCGGTCTCGCGGCGAACCGGTGCTATCTCGGCGAAGCGGCTCCGGAGAAGTTCGCGGAGCTGCCGGAGCTGTACTACCGCAGCGGCGACCTCGCGCACTTCGACCGCGCCGGGCTGCTGCACTTCGACGGCCGGGCCGACCGGCAGGTCAAGCTCAGCGGGTACCGCCTGGAGCTGGGGCAGGTCGAGGCGGCGCTGCTGCGGCACCCCGACGTCGTCAACGCGGTGGTCGTGCCCGAGGACGGCAGGCTGGCCGCGTTCCTGGAGTGCCGCCGGACGCCGGCCGCGCACGAGCTGAGCGAACACCTGGCGCCGCTGCTGCCGCCGCACGCGCGGGTCGACCGCTTCCGCGTCGTCGCCGCCCTGCCGCGCACGCCCAGCGGGAAGCTCGACCGGGACGCCGCCGCCCGGGCACCGGGCACGGATCTGCGGCGGGGGACGTCGTCGTCGAGCGAGCTGGCGACCCTGTTCGAAGAGGTGACCGGGGCGCCGATCGGGCCGGACGAGACGTTCTTCGCCGCCGGGGCCACCAGTCTCTCGCTGATGCGGTTCCACCTGCGCTGCGCCGAGGCCGGGTACCGCTTCACCGCGGCCGACCTCTTCGAGCACGTCACCCTCCGGGAGCTGACCCGGCACGTGGAGAGCGGCCCGGCCCCGGCTTCCGCCGGTGCTACCGCCGGTGTCGCCGACGAGCCGGTGGCGGTCGTCGGGATGGCGGTGCGGCTGCCCGGGGCGCCGGACCTGGCCGCGTTCTGGGACCTCGTCGTCACCGGCCGCCGGGGCATCGAGGAGTTCGCGGCCCCGGAGGGGCTCGTCGGCGCGCGCAGCCTCCTCGACGGGCCACTGGCGTTCGACCCGGAGCACTTCGGGATCAGCCACCGCGATGCGGCGCTGATGGACCCGCAGCAGCGGCAGTTGCTGATGGCCTGCGTCGAAGCCCTGTCCCACGCCGGCTTGTCCCACGCCGGCGGGGCGGCGGGGCGCGTCGGGCTGATCGCGGGCTGCGGCGAGAACACGTACTTCCAGCGGATGCTGCGCGAAGCCGACCCGGCCGCGCTGCCGGACGGCTTCCAGCTCGCTTTGCACCACGAGAAGGACTTCCTGGCCACGAAGGTCGCGTACCACCTGGATCTCCGTGGCCCCGCGCTGACGACCCAGACGGCGTGTTCGAGCTCGCTGGTCGCCGTCCACCAGGCGGCCGCGATGCTGCGCGGCGGCGAAGCGGACGTGATGCTGGCGGGCGGCGTGCTGGTCGACGTCACCCTGGCCGAGGGGTACCGCTACCGGCCGCAGCACATCTTTTCCGCGGACGGGCACTGCCGCCCGTTCAGCGACGACGCGGACGGCACGGTCGGGGCGAGCGGCGTCGGCGTGGTGGTGCTGAAGCCGCTGTCGGCGGCCCGCCGCGACGGCGACACGGTGTATTCGGTGATAACGGGTTCGGCGCTGACCAACGACGGCGCGGTGAAACAGGGGTACAGCGCACCGTCCCCGGCCGGGCAGCGTACGGCCATCCAGGCCGCGCTGGGGCGGGCCGGGCGTTCGGGCGCGGACGTCGGGTACGTGGAGACGCACGGAACGGGGACGCGCCTGGGCGACCCGATCGAGGTGGCGGCCCTGCGCGAGGCGATGCCCGACGTCTCCTCGTGCGCGCTTTCCTCGCTGAAGAGCCAAATCGGCCACCTGGGCGCGGCGGCGGGCGTGGTGGGCCTGATCCGCGCGAGCCTGGCGATCCACCACGGAGTACTCCCCCCGACGGTCGACTTCCACGCCCCGAACCCGGCACTGGACCTGGGGCCGTTCCGGGTGCCGACGCGGGCGGAGCCGTGGCCGGCGGGGCCGCGGGTGGCCGGGGTGAGCAGCTTCGGCATCGGCGGGACGAACGCCCACGTGGTGCTGGAGCCGGTCCGCCCGGTGCCGGCGGCGCGCGCGGAACCCGTGCGGTGCTTGGTGCTTTCGGCTCGCAGCGCTTCGGCGTTGCGTCTCGAGGCGGGTCGGGTGGCGGAGTACTTGGCGGCGCACCCGGAGTCCTATGTGGACGTATTGCGGCATCTGCAGTCGGGCCGTCCGGAGGGCCGTTGGCGCCTGGCGGCGGCGTGCGAAGACGCGGCCGCGGCGGTCGCCTGGCTGCGCACGGCCGAGCCCCGCGAGGTCGGCTCCGGTGACGTGAACGGCTCATTCACCACATCGCTGCCTCCTGCCGACTTGGCCTCCGCCTGGCTGGCCGGAGCCTCCATCGACTGGGGCCACTCCCCCACCCCCGCACCATGGGACTTCCCGCCCCCCGCCTTCGACGCCCGCGACTTCGACTTCCCGCGGAAAGCCGCCGTCTCCCGGCTGCCCGAAAGCGCGTGGCTGCACCAGCCCACCTGGGTCCGTCTCCGCCGAGCCACCACCACACCCACCACCCGCACCGACCGCGTCCTCGTCATCTCCGGCGAAGGCCCGCTCACCGCCCCCACCCTCGACGCCGCCTACCCGCGCGTCGTGCGGGTCCACGCGGCAGACCACTTCGCCCGCCTAGGCCCCGACACCTTCGAAGCCGACCCCGCCGACACCGCGTCCCTGCGTCAAGTCCTCGACGCCCTACACGGCAACGAGATCGACTGGCTCCACACCCTCCCGCTCGGCATCACCGGCCCTCTCGGCGAACCATCGGTGCGCCAGGCGACCTGGGCCTGTCTCGACACCCCCGCCGCACTCCTGCGGGCCGCCCACGACCGTCCACTCAGGACGTGGTGGGTCTCCGCCGGGGCCGCGCCCGCGAACGGCGCCGTCACGCGCCCCGAAGCCGGGCTGCTCGCCGGGGTCACCTCCGTCGGACCGCAGGAAAGCCGGATCCCCGGCCACTGGGCCGACCTCCCCACCCCGGACCTCGACGCCCTCGCCGATCTCCTCACCGGCCCGACCCCGCCGGACCGCGTCGCCCTGCGCGCCGGGTTCTGGTGGACGCAAGAAAGCGCGCCCGTCGATGCCGGCCTGCCCGCCATCACCGACGGGACCCACCTCGTCCTCGGCGGCACCGGCGGCATCGGCACCGCCGTCGCCGAAGAGCTGCTGACCCGCACCGCCGGCCGCGTCATCCTGCTGGCGCGCCACCCCTTCCTGCCCGACGCGCTCAAACCCTGGGCGGACCGCGTCGACCTGCTCGCCGCCGACGTCACCACCGTCACCGCCGACGACATCGGCACTCCCCTCGCCGGGATCGTGCACGCGGCCGGCACCCCGGACGGCGGGCTCATCGCCACCCGCGGCGACGGCACGCAGTCCGTCAAGCTCGCCGGCGCCCTGCTCACCGAACAGCTCATCGAACGCCACCGGCCCGCCTACGCCGTCTACTGCTCGTCGCTGTCCGCCCAGTTCGGCGGCACCGGCCAGCTGGACTACGCCGCCGCCAACGGCTTCCTCGACGCCCTCGCCCACCGCGACGGCCCGACCGCCCGCCTCTCGATCGGCTGGGACGTCTGGCGTGACACCGGCATGGCCGTCACCGCACTGGAAACCGACGCCCGGCACCAGGCGCACCTCACAGTCGGCCTCAGCGCCGACGAAGGCCGCCGCACCTTCGCCCGCGCGCTGGGGACGGGACTCCCGCAGCTCCTGGTCGCGACGACCGGCCTCGAGACCGCCCGCGGGTTCCACGAACGCGACACCACGCCGGCCACGCCGAAACCGGCCGAAGCAGACCTCACCGAGGAGGTCCGCGCGCTGCTGGGCGTCGCCGAACTCGACCCGGACGTCCCGCTCTACGACCTGGGCGCCGACTCCCTGACGCTGCTGGACGTCGTCGACTCGGTGAAACGTCTCTACGGCGTCGACCTCGACCTCGCGTGGCTCGGGCCCGAGGTCACGATGGCCGCGTTGCTGGCGAAGCTCTCCGAAGCCGCCGACACCGGCGAAGTAGCGGTGCAGGTCTGGCGCGAGGGAGCCGGCCGCGAAGTCGTGTGCCTCGTGCACCCGGTCGGCGGGGACGTCCACGCCTACCGGCCGCTCGTCGAGGCGCTGGCTCCCGGACTCGGCGTCTGCGTGATCGCCGACCCCGCGCTGAGCCGGTCCGAACCGCCCGGCTGGCCGGTGGCGGACCGGGCCCACCGCTACTACGCGGCGCTGCACAAGCGGTTTCCCGGCCACACCTGGCACTTGGCCGGCTGGTCGTTCGGCGCCTGGGTGGCGGCCGGAATGGCCGCCGAAGCCGAGGCGGCCGGGCAGCCGGTGCGGGCGCTGCACCTCATCGACCCGCCGCCGCCCGGCGCGAGCGCCGCGGACTACAGCGACGCGCAGCTGGAAACGGTGTTCGAGCGCGAGCTGGGCGCCTCCGGCGGCACCGCGGGCGAGCACGCCCGGCGGCTCGCCCGCGCGTGCCGGGCCAACCTGCGCAGCATGACCGGGCACGAGCTGCCGCGCCTGGCCACGACACCCAGCCACGTCTGGCTGGCCACCGAACCCGAGCCCGGCCTGCCGGTGGCCGACCGCGGCGGCTGGCGAGCCCTCCTGCCCGAACCGAGCCACTGGCATGAACTGCCCGCCACCCACTACGGCATCGTGCGCACCCCGCACGTCACCGCGGTGGCCGCCGCCATCGGACTGTGAGACCCACGGAAAGGAAACCATGGAGCAGTACGAACTCGACGCCGTCAAGCGGATCACCACGCGACCGGCGCGCGACTTCCGGACCCTGGAAGTGCGGGGCCTGACCCCGGTCATCGGCGCCGAGGTCACCGGCCTCGACCTGTCCCGCGAACTGACCGAGGAGCAGCTCACCGAGCTGAAGACGGCGTTCCTGGACCACCACGTGCTGGTGTTCCGCGACCAGGACATCACGCCGGACGACCACCAGCGCCTGGCCGCGCACTTCGGCGAGCTGCGGCCGGTGAACCCGCCGCCCGAGCACGGCAACCCGTACATCCTCGAGGTCGCGACCGCCCCGGAGGCGGCCACCGTGTTCGGCAACGGCTGGCACGCCGACGGCACCGCCGACGCCGAGCCGTCGCTGGGCTCGATGCTGCACATCACGCGGATGCCCGAACCGGGCAGCGGCGGCGACACGCTCTTCGCGAACATGCACCTCGCGTACGACATGCTGTCGCCGAAGCTGAAGGAGCTGCTGGCCGGGCTGACCGCGATCCACGACGGCGCGCACGCCTTCCGCGGTCACAAGATCCCGGCGGGCTACGAGCCCCCGGTCAGCGAGCACCCGGTGGTGGTGCGGCACCCGGAGACGGACCGTCCGCTGCTGTACGTCAACCCGGCCTACACCTCGCGCATCCCCCAGCTGTCGGCCGACGAGAGCCAGGCGGTGCTCGACCTGCTGTTCTCGGTCGTGCCGAACCGGCCGATGCTGGCGTGCCGGGTCCGCTGGGAGCCGAACACGCTGGTGTTCTGGGACAACCGCTGCGTCCAGCACCACGCGACGTACGACTACTACCCGTACACCCGTTTCGGAAACCGCGTCGCGATCAACGGCGGCCCGCTGAAAGGCTGACATGTCGTCCGAACCTGTGGTGGACGTCCGCGATCCGGCCGTCCTCGACGACCCCATGCGCGGCTACGACCGCGTCCTCGCCGAGGCACCGGTCTGCCGGGCCCGGCTGGCCGGCGGCGAAGTGGGCTGGCTGGTCACCGGGAGCGACGCGGCCCGCGCGGTGCTCTCCGACCCGGCCGTGCGCAACGACCCGACCGGCCTGCCGGGGCAGGGCGCGCAGACGCAGGAGGAAGCGTTCCTCGCGCTGGGCACACCGCCCGAGCACCTGCCGTACCTGCGGGCGAGCCTGCTGAGCCTCGACGGCGCCGAGCACACCCGGCTGCGCCGCAGCATCAGCCACGCCTTCAGCGCGTCCCGGGTCGCGGCATTGCGCCCGCGGGTGCAGGAGATCGTCGACGGGCTGCTCGACGGCCTGGGCGAGACGGCGAACCTCATCGACGAGTACGCCTATCCCCTGGCCATGGCGGTGGTCTGCGAGCTGGTCGGGGTGCCCGAAGCGGACTGGGCGGACTGGTGGCGCTGGGGCAAGGTGCTCGTCGAGGGCGACCCGGCGCGGATCACGCCGACGCTGGGCGAGATGTTCGCCTACTGCCACGCGCTGGTCGACCGGCGCCGGGCCGAGCCGCGCGACGACCTGCTCAGCGAGGTCGTCGCGCAGGACGACCTGACCGACGTCGACGCCGTGGCGCTCGTGGTGTTCCTGGTGCTCGCCGGGCACGAAACCATGGCGCACATGCTGTCCAACGCGGCCCTCGCGCTGATGCGCGACCCCGGGCAGCGGGAGCTGCTGCGCACAGAGCCGGAGCTGTGGCCGGCGGCGGTGCGCGAGCTGGTCCGCACGGACGGCCCGGTCCAGCTGGCCCGCCTGCGCTACGCGGCGACCGACCTCGAGGTGGGCGGCGTCCGGATCAGCGCGGGCGACGCGGTCCAGGTGGTGCTGGGCGCGGCCAACCGCGACCCGGCCCAGTTCGCCCACCCCCACGCGGCGGACGTCCGCTGGCAGGCCGCGAACGGCGGCCGCGAGGGCAGTGTGGGGTTCGGCTGGGGGCCGCACTTCTGCCTGGGTGTGGCGCTGGCGAAGGTGGAGGCCGAGGTCGCGCTGCGCAGCCTGTTCGACCGGTTCCCGGCGGTGCGGCCGGTGGGTGAGCCGGCGTGGGTGCCGTTGCCGCGTGGCCGCCACCGGGTCGCGCTGGAGGTGCGGTTGCGCTGAACGGGGCAAGCTGCGCTTGGCCGCAGCCCGATGTGGCCTTCGGTGCGTGGGACGCGACCCGCATCGGGGCGCCGGCGGCGGGCCGCCTGCGCTGAGCGGGCGAGCCGCGCTTGGCCGCGCCCCAAGGCCACATTGGGCGCCGGCGGCCGGCCGACAAACCCGACCGGGCCACAGCGGAGCAGCGCTCGCTGTCAGGCGCGGGCGTAGAAGCCGACCGGCATCGTCACGTCCGCGCTCGATGCTCCGCACTCCAGCATCCACAGCGCCGCCGCCGGGCCGAGCTCGCGGCCCAGTACCCCCAGCGCCTCCGGGTCCGGGGCCACCGCCCGTGCCTGCTCCACTCCTCGCGCGAACGCGTCCGGGTCCCAGCCGTCCGAGTCGCCGTCGCCGAGGGAACGGGCGCCCGCGGTCAGCTTCGCCGTCGGCAAGGGCTCGGGTACGGCGAGCAGGCCGTGGGTGCGTTCGCCGACCAGGACTCCCATCCAGCGTGAGCTTTCCGGGGTGGGCCGGGGTCCCGTCCAGCGGGGGCGCCCGTCCATGTCGGGGAGCTTCGCCGGGGCGCCGGACGCCGCCCAGCGGCCCGCCCACTCGACCGCCAGGCCCGGGGCGCTGCGGGTGGCCGGGTTGTGGAAGCGGGCCATGTCCCAGCGGTTGCCCACCGCCACCGCCGCCAGGTCGCGGTGCGGCCAGACCCGCGCCTCCCACCAGAACCCCCACGGGAACGCCGCGGTGTGCCCCCACCACCAGTCGTCGCCCAGGTCCGGGTCGGCGAGTTCCAGCGTCAGTCCGGAAAACGAGCGGACGCCGTGCGGGCTCGGGCGGGGCGCGCGCGGGGTCACCATCGCCGCGAGCGAGTCCGGGCCGACCAGACCGCGGTCGCCCCCACTGGTGCGCAGCAACGACTGCAGCAGCCGCGCGAAGTCCGCGGCGCTCGTGTACATCCCGACTCCCGGGTACGCCGACGTGCGCAGCGGCGGGCTCGGCAGGCACCAGTCGCCGAACGCCAGGTACCCGGTGGCGCCGCCGGGACTCCGCGTGCCGTCGTCGATGCTCGTGGCCCGCATCCCGGTCGGGGCGAACACGTCCCGCTCGACCCGGGCACCGTACGGTTCGCCCGTCAGGTGCTCGACGACGCCGCCCAGCACCCCGACGCCGAAGCTCGAGTAGGAGTAGGACCCCGGCGTGGTCACCAGCGGCAGCACCCCGCCGTACTCCACGGCGCGCCCGATCTCGTGCCGGCGCCGGACGTAGCCGAGGATCGGCTCGGCCGGCGCGGTGCGCGCCGTCGCGGTGACGATGTCGCTGTAGTAGCCGCCCTGGTGGGCGGCAAGCATCGCGGTGGTGACGGGCGCCGCGCCGGAACCGCGCAGTCCCGCGGGCAGCACCTCGTCGACCGGCGTGTCGAGACCGACCATGCCCGCCTCCGCCAGCTGCATGAAAGCCAGCCCCGTCACGGGTTTGGTGAGCGAGCCGGCCGGCGCCGGGGTGTCGGCGGTCATCGGCGTGCTCGCGGCCAGGTCGGCGAACCCGGTCGCGGCCGTGCGCAGCTCGTCGCTCGTCGCCACCGCGACGGCGACCCCGGGGGTGCCGGTGACCGCGGCCAGCCGGGGCAGGACGGTACCGAGCGCCGTCATCACGTCGTCGAGCATGCTTCTCCTCGTGAAGTCCACTGTGGACGTTCAGCCGTCGGTGGTGTTGTAGTTGACGATCCGCTCCACCATGAGGGCGACCGCGCCGGCCAGCGGGCTGTCCGCGTCCCTCCGCGCCACGTCCGGCAGCCGGTGGGCCTCGTTCTCGGCGACCGCCACGATGCCCCAGAGCGCGTTGAAGCCCGCGGGGTCCGCCGGCTTCTCCGCGGCCGCTTCGACGGTCACGACGCCGTCCCCGCCGGCCACCGCCAGCGCGCCCATTTGCCGCAGGGTGCCGGGATCCCGCTCTTCGGCGGCGACCACGCTCCACCCCGCCACGCCGGTCTGCCGCAGGGCGGCGAGCAGGCTGCCGACCTCGCTGACAACGATGTCAGGTAGCACCAGGGCCACCGGTCCCCGCGTCATCGGCAAGGCCGAGCGGATCGCCCCGTCGAGTCCCGGCTCGGCCACGTCGTCCTGGTAGACGAAGACCATCTGAAAGGTCCCGGCGTAGCGCGCCAGGTACTTCACCGTGTCCAGCTTGTGCGGCCCGAACACGACGACCACGCGCACGGTGAGCCCGCTCTTCACCAGCTCGACGACGGCCTCCAGGCTGCGGTCCAGGATGGTGACCCCGGGCGCCAGGCAATGCAGCTCCTTCGCGTACGGCGCTCCGAAGCGCGTTCCCAGTCCGGCGCACGGCAGGATGATCGAAACGTCGGGGATGGGTCCGGACGAAACAGGCATCGAATGGCCCTCAAGTTCTGTTGACGGTCAGGAGCCCTTACGCGCCACAGTAGTCACCGAAGGCGGCTTCGCGCGAGAGCGAGTCGATCACCGGGCCGGCCGGTAAACTTCCCGCGGGCACGACCGAATCGGCGGCGAAGAGGGGCGCGAATGCGAGTGCTGCTGTCCACGTACGGGACGCGCGGCGACGTCGAACCGCTGGTGGCACTCGCGGTGCGGCTGCGGGAACTCGGTGCGGAGGTACGGATGTGCACCCCGCCGGACGAAGAGTTCGCGAACCGGCTCGGCGGCCTCGCCATCGAGTTGGTGCCGGTCGGCCCGCCGGTCCGGGCGTTGATGCGCGCGACAGCTCCCCCGTCGGCGGCGGAGCTGTCCCGCTACCGGACCGAACTGGTCAACACGCAGTTCGACGTCTTCCCCGCCGCGGCCGACGGCTGCGACGCGCTGGTGGCCGCCGGTCTGGCCCAAGTCGCCGCGCGGTCGGTGGCCGAAGCCGCGGGCATCCGGTACGTCTACGCGACCTACGCGGCGGTCAACCTGCCGTCCCCGCACCACGCGCCGCCACCGCGGCCGGGCTGGCCGGAGCCGGAGGGGGCCAACGCGACGCGGTGGGACGAGGACGCCCAGCGGGTGAACGCGCAGTTCCGCGCGCCGCTCAACGGCCACCGGGCCGCGCTCGGCCTGCCTCCGGTGGACAACGTCCGCGACCACGTCTACTCGGACCGGCCGTGGCTGGCGGCCGACCCGGTCCTGGGACCGTGGCCCGAGGCGCCGGGCCGGGAAGTGGTCCAGACCGGCGCGTGGAGCCTGGCGGACGAGCGTCCGCTGCCGCCCGAGCTGGTGGAGTTCCTGGACGCCGGCGCACCGCCGGTCTACGTGGGGTTCGGCAGCATCAGCCCGTCGCCGGACATCGCCCGTTGGGCCGTCGAGGTGGCCCGGGCCCGCGGGTACCGGGTCCTCGTCTCCCGTGGCTGGGCGGACCTCGACGTGGCGGACTGCTTCGCCATCGGCGACGTCAACCACCAGCGCCTGTTCGGCGAGCTGGCCGCGGTGGTCCACCACGGCGGCGCGGGCACGACGCAGACGGCCGCCCGGGCGGGTGTCCCGCAGGTCGTGGTCCCCATCCCGCTGGCGGACAACCCGTACTGGGCCGGGCAGGTGGCCGCCCGCGGGGCCGGCGCGGCCCTCGACGGCCCGACGGCGACCCTCGAGTCCCTGACCACCGCGTTCGACACGGCGCTGGCCCCCGAGACCCGGGCGCGGGCCGCGGCGCTGGGCCGCGAGATGCGCACCGACGGGGCGACGGTGGCGGCGCGCCGGCTGCTCGACGAGCTCGGGTGAAAATACTTCCGGGGTCGTGTTGATCCGCGCGTCGCCCGTTCGACATAAGGGGGCGAAGGCCGAGAGGCGGCCCCGCCGGACGAGGAGACGACGATGGCGAAGTACATGCTGATCATGCGGGGCACCGACGAGTCGAACGCGGCCATGATGGCCGACATCGACGCGTCGATGGCCGCCACCCGCGAGTACATCGAAGACATGCTCAAGGCGGGCGTCCTCCTCGCCGCCGAAGGGCTGGACGACCCGAAGCGCGGCGTCGTCGTCGACTTCGGCGCCGAGGTCCCGGTGGTCACCGACGGGCCGTACGGGGAGACCAAGGAGCTGTTCGGGGGCTACTTCCTGCTCGACGTCGCCTCGAAGGAGGAAGCGGTCGAGTGGGCCAGGCGGATGCCGGCGGCCCGCGGGTCCAAGATCGAGGTCCGCCGGGTGGCCGGGGACGACGAGGTCCCCGAGGCCGGGAACTGATGGACACGGCCGAGGTCGAGGCCGTCTGGCGGATCGAGTCGGCGCGGATCATCGCCGCGCTGACCCGGTTCACCGGCGACTTCGGGCTGGCCGAGGACGCGGCCCAGGAGGCGGTGGCCGAGGCGCTGGTGTCGTGGCCGCTCGACCCGCCGGCCAACCCGGCCGGCTGGCTGCGGGCCACGGCCCGGCGGCGGGCCATCGACGCGATCCGCCGCCGGACCGCGCTCCAGGACCGCTACGCCCTGCTGGCGGCCGCCCCGGAGACCGAGGGGGACGTCGATCCCGACCGGATCGAGGACGACGTCCTGGCGCTGATGTTCGTCAGCTGCCACCCGGTGCTCTCCCCTGAGGCCCGGGTGGCGCTGACCCTGCGCGTGGTCGGCGGGCTGTCCAGCGAGGAGATCGCCCGCGCGTTCCTGGTGCCGGTGCCGACCGTGCAGGCCCGCATCACCCGGGGCAAGAAGACGATCGCGGCGGCCGGGGTGCCCTTCGAGCTGCCGGCGGCCGGCGAGCGCCGGCAGCGGCTGGGCGGGGTGCTCAGCGTTATCTACGTGATCTTCACGGAGGGGTCGACGGCGACGTCGGGCGAGCGGCTGCTGCGCCCCGACGTCGCGTACGAGGCGATCCGGCTGGCCCGCACACTGGCCGCGCTGCTGCCGGCCGAGCCGGAGGTGCACGGCCTGCTCGCGCTGTGCGAGCTGACGGCGGCGCGGTTCCCGGCCCGCACCGGCCCGGACGGCGAGCCGGTCCTGCTCGAGGACCAGGACCGCCGCCGCCGGGACGTCTCGGCGATCCGCCGCGGGCTGGCGGCACTGGCCAAGGCATCGGCGCGCGGTCTCGGCCCCTACGGCCTGCAGGCGGCGATCGCGGCCACCCACGCGGCGGCGGCCTCGGTCGAGGAGACGGACTGGGACCGGATCGTGCTGCTGTACGAAGCGCTGGGCCGGGTCGCGCCGTCGCCGGTGGTCGAGCTCAACCGGGCCGTCGCGGTGGCGATGGCCTCGGGGCCGGCGCCGGCCTTGGCCATGGTGGACGAGCTGGTCGCGGCGGACCGGCTGCCCGGTTCCCACCTGGTCCCGACGGTGCGAGGCGAGCTGCTGACCCGCCTCGGCCGGCATCCGGAGGCGCGCGCCGAGCTGGAGCTGGCGGCCCGGCTGTGCACGAACGAGAGGGAACGCTCGGTGCTGCTGCGCAAGGCGGCCGGCCTGGCCTGACCGTCCGAAGTGGACTGTGGGCTGCGACTGGCCGATTGGGTGGCATCGCGGCCGTGGGCCGACGGCGGGTTCGGACGCCGGCTCATGCGTGCCGGGCCGCACGCAGACCGGCCGCGCGGCGCCGGCCGATCCAGGCGGCCAGGCGGTGTCGGGGATGCGTGGAGAGCCGCACACAGCCCTGCCTGCGCGGGGCCGACCGATCCCGGCTGCGGCCGGTGTCGGGAATGCGCGGCGAGCCGCACCCAGCCCCAACGGCGCCGGGCCGACCGATCCCGGCGGCGGGCGATGCCGGCCCATGCGCGGCGAGCCGCACGCAGCCCCAACGCCGCGGCACTAGTCAATCCGGGCGGCCAGCAGGCTGCGGGCCGTGCCGGCTCACGCGTGGCGGACCGCACGCGCGGCCCTAACCGACCCGAGCGGCCAGGAGACTGCGGGCCGTGCCAGCTCACGCGTGGCGGACCGCACGCGCGGCCCTAACCGACCCGAGCGGCCAGCAGGCTGCGGGCCGTGCCAGCTCACGCGTGGCGGACCGCACGCGCGGCCCTAACCGACCCGGGCGGCCAGCAGGCTGCGAGCGGTGTCGGCCACCGTCTCCTCGATCGGGCGGGTCCGCCAGCCCAGCACGTCCCTCGCCTTATCCGTGCGGATGACCGGCACCCGCCCAAGACGGCCGGCCGCCTCGCGCATCGCCGGGTCGGTCTCGGCTGCGGTGCGCACCTGCTCCGCCGTCAGCTCGGCCGTCGGGAGGCCGTCGCCCCCGACGGTCGCCGCCAGGATGCGAGCCAGTTCCAGGAAGCTGATCGACCTCCCCGCCGCCGCCAGGAAGCGCTCTCCCGCTGCCCGTGGGTGGGTCATCGCCCGGACGTGCAGGTCCGCGACGTCCCGGACGTCGGCCACTCCGAACGACAGCGGTGGCACCACCGGCATCGCCCCGTCGAGCATCGCCCGCACCAGCGCGACCGACGACGACAGCCGCCCGCCGAGGACCGGGCCGAAGATCCCCGCCGGGTTGATCACCGTCAGCTCCGGGCCGCCCGCTGCCCGCACCTGCTCCCACGCGGCCCGTTCGGCGATGACCTTCGACCGGATGTACGCGCTGTTGGGGTCGGCGGGATCGGTCCAGTCGGCCTCGGTGTACTCCTCGCGCGGCGTCGCGCTGTAGCCGACCGCGGCGAACGACGACGTCAGCACCACCCGCCGGACGCCGGCTTCCCGGGCCGCCGCCAGGACCCGGACGGCGCCGTCACGGGCCGGGCGGATCACCTCCTCGGGCGAGACGGACGAGACGGGCGACGCGGGTGGGAACGGGGACGCGACGTGGAGCACGAAGTCCACGCCCTCGGCCGCCTCGGCCCAGCCGGCGTCGGCGCCGAGGTCCGCGGCCACCACCTCCAGGTCCGGCGCACCGGCGATGGCCCGGACCTCGGCCGCCCGGCCCAGGTCGCGCACGGTCGTGCGGACGCGGTGGCCGCCCGCCAGCAACCGCGCGATGGTGTGGCCGCCGAGGTGCCCGGTCCCGCCGGTGACCAGGACGAGGGTGTCGTTCGTCATTCGAGTCCTTTGTGGAGTGTCAGAATCGGTCGATCAGCGCCAGGAGCCGCGGGACGAGCCGCTGCGCCGCGGCGGTGTCGCCCCGGTCGCGGGCGTCCCAGAGCCGTGCCTTCAGGCGCAGGTAGTCCAGCCGCAGCCGCAACCGCTCGATCTCGGCTTCCAGCCGGTCGGCGTGGTGGTCGAACAGCTCGCGCTGCTCGGCCGCGGCCGCGTCCCCGCGGGCCAGCAGGTCGAGGTAGCGCCGCAGGTCCTCGACCCGCAGCCCGGCCGAGCGCAGGCACCCGAGCGAGTCGACGACGTCCATGGTCGCGGCGTCGTACCGGCGGTGCCCGCTGCTCGGGTCGCGCGGCACCGGGCCGACCAGCCCGATCTGCTCGTAGTAGCGCAACGTCGGCTCACTCAGCCCGCTGCGCCGCGACGCCTCGAGGATCGTCAGCCACACCTGCTCGCCCGCAACTCCCGCCGCCATGGGAACAGCATGCAGAACTTCAAGCACTTGAAGTCAAGAGGGCCGCGCGGCACCGGCCGCGCGGCCCCTCGAACGACCGACGCGCTCAGCAGAAGACGTAGTGGATGCTGACCGACGACGACGTAGTCCCCGACGGCGCGTACAGCGTGAACGACCGGGAAGCGCCCTTCGGGCCGATCGCGGCGCTGTCGCTGACCCCGCCGTTGCTCCAGTGCGAGCGGACGTACGGGCACCGGCCGTCGGCCTTGTCGTCGGTCACCGTCCCGCTCACGGTCGTGTAGTTGGTGCACCACGTCCCCGACGCGTGACCTTCGGTGCTCTTGAGCGTCCAGTTCTCACAGGGAAGCGCCGCCGGGCGCCCGTTCAGCGACGGCGTCGCGACGTCCCCCGCGTTCGCGGCCCCCGCCACCGGAGCGCCCAGCACCAGCAGCCCCGACGCGCCGATCGCCGCCGCGCCGACAGCCCCCCACTTCAGCAACCTCATCTCACCCTCCACTCGGATCGTCTTTCCGGACCAGGAGATCCGGGAAAGACTCTGGCACCGGGCCCCCCGGCGAACGGCCTCCTTCGACCTCGCTCGAAAGACTCCCCGGACAGAACAGCTAGGCGTCCCCGGAGGCGAGCACCGCCAGCCCGAGCGAGGTGATGCGGTGGGTCGCGAGGTTCTCGTGCCGGTCGGTCGTGATGAGGCCCGCGTCGCGCAGGACGCTCGTGTGGTGGCTGACCGTCGCCGGGGCGACGCCCGCCTGCCGCGCCAGGCGGGTGGTGGTGCCGCCGGTGACGGCCGAGCGCAGGATCGTGGCGCGGGTGGGACCCAGCAACGCGCTCACGCGGTCGCCGGCACCGTGGTCGCCGGCGAGCAGGCGGGCTCCGGCTTCGATCGGGAACACCAGGATCGGACGCAGCCGCGGGTCGGCCAGCGCCACCGGGTGGTACACGCCGAAGTAGCTGGGGACGAGCAGCAGGCCGCGGCCTTCGAGCCGCAGGTCGCGATCGACCGGGTAGTCGACGGCGAGCACCGGCGGCCGCCAGCGCACGGCCGGGCCGAGCCAGCGCAGCAGGCCTTCGGGACCGTTGCGCAGGTACCGCTGGATGCCACCGGCGCACGCGATGCGCACCCCGTCGCCGAGCACGGGGAGGTCCGGTGCGAGCAGGGCCTCGAAGTAGACGTGCAACGCCCGGCGCAGGTGCCGCACCGCGGGCGTCTTCCCGCGGGCGAGCTCCTCCAGCCACCTCGCGGCGGGCGCCGTGGCCGGCCGGACCCGCGCGAGCTCCTCGCGCCTCCGCCGCGGCGAAGCCGACAGCACCGCCTCGACGCCTTCGCCGATGCCGCGTACTTCTTCGGTGGGCGTGAGGAAATCCGGGAAGTAGGCCGCGTGCGGCGCGACCGTCGTCACCGTGTGCACGGCGAGCCGGACCGCCCGCGCCTCGTGCATGCGGCGACGCACGCGGCAGCGCCAGTGGTTCAGCGGCAAACCGCCGTCGCCGTGCTGCAGGACCTGGGCGCTGCCGACGACCTCCCACAGGAGATCGATCTCCGGTTTCAGCCGCGTCCGCGCGAGATCGGCATCGGTGAAGTGGATCCGCAACTGTGGCACGTCGTCCCCCCGGACCCTCGGTGACCACGAAGCACCTGTGTCTCCAGGTGTTCGTGGCGCGGCGCCCGAGTACCCGCGTCAGCCGATCGGACCAGGCCCGGCCGGGCCGGGACCGCGCCGGTGGCGGATCGCTCCATCCGGCGGGGCGATCGCAGCCGCCAGCCTCGCCTAACCCAGCGGCAGGGAGGAGCTTCCGCGGGGGCCGGTCACGGTGACGCGGACGGCGAAGGGGTCGGCGACGACCTGCCAGGTCTGCGGCGTGCCGACGTCCAGGGTGCGCGTGGCCTCCCCGACCAGGTCCGGGATGCGGTCGAAGGGCAGCGTGCGCAGGTCGAACCGCGGGACGTCCGCGGCGGTCGGCGCGAACACCACCGACAGCCGCCGTTCCTCGACGACCGCGGTGAGCACCGGCGAGACGTCCGTGGTGCGCGCCAGGGCGTCGACGACCCGGCGCAGCTCCCCCGCGTCCAGCAGGGTCCGGTCCGGTCCCACGGTGACCGTGGCGGAGTCCGAGGAGGACGTGACCGACGTGGACGACGACTCGGCCGGCCGCTCGGCGGTCTCCGGGCCGAACAGCTCGGCCCGGAACAGGAACGGGATTGCGGCCGCGGCGAGCAGCAACCCCACCAAGGTGACCGCGCCGAACGCACAGCCCTCCGGCGGCGCGTTCACCACGGCGGACTCGGGCGCGGACGCGACGGCGGCGGTCGCCAGCCGTCGTTCCCACTCCGGCGCCGGGCGCGTCACGATCCGGGCCCGCCACGGCCGGTCCGGCGGGTATTCGACGACGAGGAGGTCGCCCCGGCGCCACCCGGGGAGGTCGACCAAGTTGACGGAGTGGGTCACCTCGACCCGGAACGACGGCGCGCCGTCCGGGGCGACCGTGAGGACGAAGTCGACCGGGACGTCGCCCGTTTCGGTGCCGCCGGCGCGCATGCTCTCGACCTTCGCGAGCGCCACCCTGGGCACGATCGCGGCCTCGCGGGCCCGCCGCGGGATGCCGGCGACGAAGCGCAGCACGCCGTACACGAGCGGAAGTCCCAGCGCGGCCAGGATCAGGGGCACCCGCTCGACGATGATGCCGACGACGAAGGCGCTCGGCGTCGCCCCGACGACGCCGCCGGTCAGGAACCCGCGGGCGAGCGCGACCGGGCCGCGGTGGGACGGCGCGGCGATGTCCGGCACAGGGGGCATGGCGGTACTCCGGCTTCTCGAGGAGCTCCGGCGGCTCGTCCGCGGAACAGCCTCAGGCTGCACCGGACCGGGCGCTACCGAACCCACGTTTCGCGCACCCGGGAAGTGGGAGTCGATCGTCGCGGAAGACGGTCCGCGGCGCACGGCCGGCGAGTCGATCGAGGCGCCGGCCGAGGCCGTCCGCCTCATCCGTGCACTGTGGACGTCCGAAGAGGACGTGGACTTCGCCGGCGAGCACTACCGGCTGGCCGGCGCCAAGCCGGGACCGGCACCGCCGCACGAGATGGGCATCTGGTTCGGCGCCTACCGGCCGCGGCTGCTGCGCCTGACCGGCGCCCTCGCCGACGGCTGGATCCCGGGCTCGCCGTTCTTCCCGCCGGAGGCCCGCCCGGCCGCCAACCAGGTCATCGACGAAGCCGCGGAGGCCGCCGGCCGATCGCCCTCGAGCATACGCCGCGGCTACGGCATCGGAGGCGAGTTCGGCACCGGCACCGGCTTCCTCGCGGGGGAACATCGGCCCGAGAACGCCGGGCTCGTGGCGGGAGATTCCGGTGCGGGCCGGGCCGGCGGCGGGTCCCCGTGTTTCGCTTCGTGTCGGCGGTGTTACCTGCAGGCGCGGATGCGACTACCGTGACGGGGGTGAGGAGGTGACCGCCATGGCCTTCGAACGCGATGTCGTGGTGATCGGCGCATCCGCGGGTGGTGTCGAGGCGCTGCGCCAGACCGTGCGGTCGCTGTCCGCCGACTTCCCCGCCGCTGTCCTGGTGGTCATGCACCTCGCTCGCGGCGCACCGACGGCGCTGCCGCAGATCCTGTCGCGCGCCGGGCCGTTGCGGGCGGTCCCGGCGACCCACGCCGCGCCGCTCGCCAAGGGCGTGATCCACGTGGCACCGCCCGATCACCACCTGCTCATCGACGACGGCGCGCTCATGCTCAGCCACGGCCCGACCGAGAACGGGCACCGTCCCGCGATCAACGCCACCTTCCGGTCCGCGGCGGTCGCGGCCGGACCACGGGCGATCGGCGTCATCCTTTCGGGGGCTCTCCACGACGGTGCCGCCGGTCTGGCCGCGGTCGTGGAACGCGGTGGCCTCGCGATGGTGCAGGACCCGGCGGACGCCCTTTACCCGGGGATGCCGGAAAGCGCCCTCGCCCACGTGAGCACGGACCACGTCTACCCCGCCGACGTGCTCGGCAAGGTGCTCGACCGGGTGGTCCGCACGGCGGCGAGCGCCCGGCCGGTCGACCCGCCCACACCGGTTCTGCTGCTGGAGGACCGGATCGCGCGGGACGGCGTCCGGCGGGGCGCGGTCGCCGAGGAGCCCACCGGCGCGTCCGGGTACAGCTGCCCGGACTGCCAGGGCTCCCTGCTCGAGATCGGGCGGCAGCCCGGCCAGTACCGCTGCCGGATCGGCCACGCCTGGTCGGCTGAGGCCCTGCTGACCGCGCGCGACATCGAACTGGAACGAGCGCTGTGGACGGCGTTGCGCTCACTGGACGAAAAAGCTGCCCTCGCCCAGCGCATGCAACAGGACGCGGCCGGCCGCGGGCACTCCGGCCTCACCGGCCGCTACGGCAGCACCGCCGAGGAATGCGCGACCGCCGCGGAAACGCTGCGCCGGTTCCTCGTGTCCCTCTCCCCGGAGACCGAGGCGAACCCGTGATACCCGAAGACGGCCTGCTGCTGGTACCGAGGTACCGGGCGGAGTCGACCGTGGCGACCTTGACCGGCACCTTGACGCTGGCCGCCTACCCCGAACTGCGCGACGGCGTGCTCAAGGTGGCCGCGGAAGCGCCGGAGAGCGTCATCGCCGACATCCAGGGCCTCGAGGTCGACGACGACACCCTGCTGACGGTGTTCTCGGTGATCGCGATGCGAATGGGCGTGTGGCCGGGGATCCCGTTCGCGGTGGTGACCGACCGCCCGGACCACCTCGCCCGGCTGGCGGCGCGGACGGTGGACCGGTTCGTGGCGGTCCACGCCGACGTCGCCGCGGCGGAACAGGCGCGCGACCGGCCGCCCCGGCGGCGGGCGATCCAGCTGCTGGCCGCGTCGCCGCGCGCGTCCGCCATGGGCCGGGCGTTCGTCGAACGGGTCTGCGCGCAGTGGGGCGTGCCGGAACACACCGAGGACGCGCTCGTGATCGCGACCGAGCTGGTCGAGAACGCGATCGTGCACACGACGTCGCACCCGCGACTCCGGCTGGAGCTGCGGAGGGGCGTCTTCACCGTCGCGGTCGCCGACGACGATCCCCGGGCCGCCGTGCTGCTCGAGCTGCCCGCGCGGAAGGACCACGGGCTCGGGCTCCGGCTGGTCGCCCAGACCTCCCGGATCTGGGGGTGCAGCCGGTCCTGGAGCGGGGGCAAGGTCGTGTGGGCCGTGCTCGCCCGGCGCGGCCGATCCCACCGCGACCTCGGCGGGTAGCGTGCGGAGCGTGACGGAGCCCCAGCCGGAAGACGACGGTGAGTTCGAGTCGGTCCTCGCCTACCTCAAGGAGTCGCGAGGCTTCGACTTCACCGGCTACAAGCGCAGCAGCCTGCGCCGGCGGGTCCAGCGCCGGATGGCCCAGGCCGGGGCCGAGAACTACGCCGAGTACATCGACCAGCTCCAGGTCAACGCCGACGAGTTCGTCTCCCTGTTCAACACCATCCTGATCAACGTCACCGGGTTCTTCCGCGACCCGGAGGCCTGGGAGTACCTGCGCGACCAGGCCATCCCGGCGCTGCTGGCCGAGCGCAGCCCGGAGGAGCCGATCCGCGTGTGGAGCGCCGGCTGCGCCGCCGGTCAGGAGGCCTACAGCCTCGCCATCGCGTTCGCCGACGCGATCGGGGTCGAAGCGTTCCGACAGCGCGTCAAGATCTACGCCACCGACGTCGACGAAGAAGCCCTCGCGCAGGCCCGGCACGCGGCCTACACCCCGACCGAGGTCGAAGGGCTGCCCGAGGACAAGCTGGAGCGGTACTTCGAACTGCAGGGCAGCCGGTACAGCTTCCGCAAGGACCTGCGCCGGTCGGTGATCTTCGGCCGCAACGACCTGGTCCAGGACGCCCCGATCTCGCGGATCGACCTGCTCGTGTGCCGCAACACGCTGATGTACTTCAACGCCGAGACGCAGACCAAGATCCTCGAGCGGTTCCACTTCGCGCTGGCGCCCCGGGGGCTGATGTTCCTGGGCAAAGCCGAGATGCTGCTCAGCCACACCCGCATCTTCGAGCCGCTCGACCTCAAGCGGCGCGTCTTCCGCAAGGTCGCCGGCAGCCCGGCCGGCTACAGCCATTTCGTCTCCCCCGGCCCGCCCGGACGGAAGTCGATCGACATGTCGGGGCTGGACGAGCTGCGGGAACACGCCTTTTCCGCGAGCCCGGTGGCTCAGCTGGTGGTGACCGCCGACGAGGTGGTCGCCCTGATCAACCGGCAGGCGGAGCTCTCGTTCGGGCTCAACGACCGCGACATCGGGCGCAAGCTGTGGGACCTCGACGTGTCCTACCGGCCGGTCGGCCTGCGCCCGTACGTCGAGCAAGCCCGGCTGGAACGACGGTCGCTGCGCGTGAAGGACGTCGAGTGGCGGCGCGCGGGCGACACGGTCTGGTACGAGGTGCACGTGAACCCGCTGGTGGGCCGCGACAAGAGCCTGCTCGGCGTGTCGGTGGTGTTCCACGACGTCAGCTGGGCGCGGCTGCTGCTGCTCGAACTGGAGCACACCAACCGCCGGCTCGAATCCGCCTACGAGGAGCTCCAGTCGACCAACGAGGAGCTCGAGACCACGAACGAGGAGCTCCAGTCCACAGTGGAGGAACTGGAGACGACCAACGAGGAGCTCCAGTCCACCAACGAAGAGCTCGAGACCATGAACGAGGAGCTGCAGTCGACCAATGACGAGCTGCAGACCATCAACGACGCCCTCCGCGACCGCAGTGTCGAGCTGGACGAGCTGAACGACTTCCTGGAGTCCGTGCTGACTTCCATCCAGGCCGGGATCGTCGTGGTCGACACCGAAATGCGGATCAAGGCCTGGAACCGCGGCGCCGAAGACCTCTGGGGACTGCGCCGGGAGGAGGCCGAGGGCGCGCACCTGCTCAACCTCGACATCGGGCTGCCCCTGACCGAGCTCCGGCCGGCCGTTCGCGACGCGCTGGCCGACGCCGGCTTCCAGACCGAGCTGACGCTGAACGCGATCAACCGCCGGGGCCGGCCGGCGATCGTCAGGTTGCTGTGCAGCGCATTGCGTTCGTCCGGCAGCCAAAGCCAGGGCGCCCTGCTGCTCATGGAAGAAACTCAGCCGCTGTCCCCGTGACCCGGCGGGGAGTAGCTTGAGGTGGTGGACCCCCGACATCGATCCAGCGCGGTCAGCAAGGGACCGTGACCGGACGCCGTGACCGAGGTGTCACGCTGGAGCTCTCGGCCCGGCTCGCCAGCACCGTGGTCACCGTTACCGGGGAACTCGACCTCCCCGGCTATGGCTTCCTGCGCGACGGCCTGCTGAAGGTCGCCGCCGACGGCCCACCCGGGCTGATCGCCGACGTCGACGGGCTGCTCATCGACGAGCTGTCCCCGACCGCCGTGTTCCCCCTGATCGCACGCCGGATCGGCAACTGGCCCGGCATCCCGTTCTCCCTGATCACCCGGCAGCCGACCCACCTGGATGCCTTCCACCGCTACGGCATCGACCGGTTCGTCGCCGTGCACACCGACGTCGAAGCAGCCGAACGGGAGCAGACGGTCCCGATCCGCCGGTGGGCCCAACGGGTGTTCCCCCGCACGGACAGCGCGACGAAGCTCGCCCGCGCGTTCCTCCGGGAGCTCACGGCGGACTGGGCCGTACCCGAGCTGGTCTACGACGGCACCCTGATCGTCGGCGAGCTCGTCGCCAACGCGCTTCAGCACACCACGTCCTCGCCCGAGGTGCGGCTCGACCTCCGCCGGGGCCTGCTCACCATCTCGGTCGCCGACGACAGTCCCCGGCCCGCGACCCTCCTCGAGCGCACCGGCCTGCGCGATCCCGGACTCGGCCTGCGCATCGTCGCCCAGACCGCACAGGCCTGGGGCAGCAGCCGACGCTGGTCGGGCGGCAAGGTCGTCTGGGCGACCCTCACCTCCGGCCGCCACGCCTGAACAGGAGCATCAGGGTGCATCCGACGGCGCGGGCGGGCAAAATGGACGGGTGACTCGTCCCGATCCCGAGGGTCTCCCCGCCGACCCGCGAGACGACCTGGCGGTGTCGGTTCGCCGGCTCGGCGGGGTGCAGGTGGTGGCGGCCGAGGGGACGGTGGACCTGCACACCGTCGCACGGCTGGCCGATGCGGTCGCGGCCGCCTTGACGCGGCGGCCGGCCAAGCTGGTGATCGACCTGACCGAGGTGGGCTTCCTGGCCGCGGCCGGCTTGCACGTCCTGCTCGACGCCCGGCACGACGCCGGAGACGGCACGCAGGTGCGCGTGGTCGCGACCGGTGCCGCCCTGCGATCCATCAGCGTCGCCGCCGTGGACGAAGTACTGGCGGTCTACCCCACCCTCGCCGACGCGGTCCACCCCTGACCAGCGCATCCCCGGGATCCACCGGTGTGCCGGCCACCACAAATCTTGTAGTTAGGTGAGCCTGCCCTTATTGTCCTTCCGTGTCCTTCGTCCCCCAGCGCGCCGAGACCGGTGTGCACGCGCGTGAGATCGATGTCGCCTACGGCAGCGACGTCGTCGTGCGAGCCGCGTCCGTCTCCCTGCGCGCGGGCAGCGTGACCGCGCTGATCGGCCCGAACGGCAGTGGGAAGTCGACGCTGCTGCGCGCGCTCGCGCGGCTGCACCCGCCGGTCGCCGGCTCCGTCACCTTCGCCGACGGGGCGGACCTGCGCGCACTGTCCGGAAAGGACATCGCCAAGCGGATCACGTTGCTGTCGCAGCAGCGGACCGCGCCGGGCGGCGTGTGCGTCCGGGAGCTGGTCGAGTTCGGCCGGCACCCGCACCGGTCCCGCTGGGGCGGCCGCGACCCCGAAGGCCCCGCCGCCGTCGAGCGCGCGCTGGAGCTGACCGGCCTCGCCGCCCTCGCCGACCGGCCGGTGCAGGCCCTCTCCGGCGGGCAGGCGCAGCGAGTCTGGCTCGCCGCCTGCCTGGCCCAGGACACCGCGCTGCTGCTGCTCGACGAACCCACGACCTTCCTCGACCTGCGCTACCAGGTGGAGATCCTCGACGTCGTCCGCGACCTCGCCGACCGGCACGGCGTCGGGGTCGGCGTCGTGCTGCACGACCTCGACCAGGCCGCCGCGGTCGCCGACCGGGTGCTCCTGCTGGAGGACGGCCGGGTCACCGCCGAGGGCTCCCCCGCCGACGTGCTGACCCCGGCGAACCTCAGCCGGGCCTACGGCATCCGCGTGGACGTCGTGCACGACCGCGCCGACGGGCGGATCCACACCCGTGCGGTCGGCCGCTTCAACGACTCGGAAGCGCGCACCGCGTCGGTCTGACCGGTACGCCGTCATCGCCCAACCCCAGGAGAAAACATGCGGATCACCCGGCTGTTCCTCGGCCTGGCCACGGCCGCCACGTTCTTCGTGGCCGCCTGCGGCACCACCGAGGAGCCCGCGAGCGACGCGGCCGCCACGAGCGACGCCGGCCCGGTCACGGTCGTCGACTCGCGCGGCAAGGAGGTGAAGCTGCCCCACCCGGCCAAGCGCGTCGCCGCGACCGAGTGGAACGGCGTCGAGCACCTCGTCTCGCTCGGCGTCACGCCGGTCGGCGTGTCCGACATCAAGGGCTACGGCCAGTGGGTGAGCGCCGAGAAGCTCGACAGCACGCCGAAGGACATCGGCACCCGCGGCGAGCCGAGCCTCGACACGCTCGGCTCGCTGAGCCCGGACCTCGTGGTCGTCACCGACAGCGTCACCGAAGGCGCCCTCGAGCAGATCGAGGCGAAGGTGCCGGTGATCGTCCTCAAGGGCGGCACCGCCCAGGACCCGATCGCCGGGATGTACACCAACCTGGACACCATCGCGAAGGCCACCGGCACCGAAGCCGAGGCCGCGCAGCTGAAGTCCGGGTTCGAGCGGAAGCTCACCGCCGGCCGGGCCGAGGTCGAGAAGCTGGGCGCGCTGGGCCAGAAGGTCGCGTTCTCCGACGCCTACGTCACTTCCGGCTCGGTCAGCATCCGGCCCTACACCAAGGGCGCGCTGGTCTCCGCGGTGTTCGGCAAGCTCGGCCTCGAGACCGCGTGGCCGATGGACGGCGACCCCGTCTACGGGCTCGCGCAGGCCGACGTCGAGGGCCTGACCCAGCTGCCCGACGTCCGGTTCTGGTACATCGCCAACAACGCCGACGGCGACCCGTACCAGCAGGAGCTGGCCGGCAACGCGATCTGGAAGAACCTCCCGTTCGTCAAGAGCGGCAAGGTGCACCGCTTCCCGGACGCCCTGTGGATGTTCGGCGGGCCCAAGTCCATGGAGCAGTTCGTCGACGCGGCCGTCGGCGCGCTGAAGAACTAGCGGTGGTCACCCTGACCGAGCCGCCCGTGGCCACCGCACGGCGCCACGGGCGGCTCGCGCTGCTGGGCATCGGGCTCGCCGCCCTGCTCCTGCTGGGTTCGGCGGTGCACCTGACGCAGGGCACCGCGAACGTGCACGCCCTCGACGTGCTGCGGCTGGTGTTCGGCGGCGCGACCGGCGACACGACCGCCGTGGTCGTCGAGTCGCGGTTGCCGCGGCTGCTCGCGGCGCTGGTCGTCGGCGCCGCCCTCGGCGTGGCCGGCGCGGTGCTGCAGTCGGTGTCCCGCAACATCCTGGCGTCGCCGGACACCCTCGCCGTCAACGCCGGCGCGCACCTCGCGGTCGTCGCCGTCGCGGCGTTCGGCGTCTCGCTGCCGCTGCTCGGCGCGACCGGGGTCGCGTTCGCCGGCGGGCTGGGCGCGGCCGTGTTCGTGCTCGCGCTGTCCGGCACCGGCGGCACCGGGATCGTGCGGCTGGTGCTGGCCGGCACCGCGATCGCACTGGCCCTGATCTCGGTGACCCAGGTCCTGCTCCTGTTGTACGCCCAGGAAACCCGCGGCCTGTTCGCCTGGGGCGAGGGATCGCTGGAGCAGAACGGGCTCGGGGGCATCCGCACGCTCGGCCCGCTCGTCGGCCTGGCGGTGACCGCGCTGCTCGGGATGGCCCGGCGGCTCGACCTGGTCCACGTCGGCGACGACCACGCGCGGGCGCTGGGGGTCCACGTCGGACGCGTCCGCTTCGCCTCGATCGCGCTGGCCGTGCTGCTCGCCGCGGCGGCGGTGACCCTGGCCGGCCCCATCGGGTTCGTCGGCCTGGCCGCGCCGGCACTGGCCCGGCTGCTCGCGGTCGTGGTGCCGGGCCTGCACCGGCACGCCGCGCTGCTCCCGTTCTCCGCCGCGCTGGGCGCGGCGCTCCTGCTGGGCGCCGACGTCCTGCTCCGCACGATCATCAGCCCGCAACGGGCCCTGGAGGTGCCGACGGGAGTCGTCACGACGATCCTCGGCGCGCTCTTCCTCGTGGTGCTGGCCCGCACCGCCCGGATCACCGCCGCGACCGCCGAACCGCCCGCGGCCGGCGCGCGAGGCGGGCTGAGCGCGGTCCGGTACCGCGTGATCCTGGCCGTGCTGGCGCTCGCGACGGTCGGCGTCGCCGTCGGCGCGGTCCTGCTCGGGGACGCGAAACTGCTACTGGGCGATGTCGTCAACTGGGTGACCGGCCAGGCCGGCCCGATCGTCACCGGCGTGCTGGACACCCGCGTGCCCCGCGTGGTGGCCGCGCTGCTGGCGGGCGCGGCGCTGGCGCTGGGCGGCGCGCTCACCCAGGCGGTCGCGCGCAACCCGCTGGCCGAGCCGGGGATGATCGGGGTCGTCGGCGGAGCGGGCCTCGGCGCGGTCGCCGTGATCACCCTGGTCTCCGGGGTCGGGTTCTGGACCCTGGCCGGGTCCGCGGGCACCGGTGCCGCGCTGGCGATGGCGCTGGTCTTCGCCGTGGCGGCCCGCGGCGGCTTCACCAGCGAACGCCTGGTGCTGATCGGCTTGGGCGTGCACGCGGCGTCGCAGGCGCTGGTGACGCTGCTGATCACCCTGTCCGACCCGTGGAACGAGACCAAGGCGCTGACCTGGCTGGGCGGCTCGACCTACGGCCGGACCTTCACCCACCTCGTGCCGATGGCGCTCGTGCTGCTGCTGGTCGCCCCGGTGCTGGTCCGCATGCGGAACGAGCTCGATCTGCTGTCCCTGGACGACGAAACGCCACGGGTACTGGGGGTCCCCGTGGCGCGGTCACGCTTGCTGCTGCTCTCGTGCGCCGTGCTGCTGACCGGTGCGGCGGTCGCGGGCATCGGCGTGCTCACGTTCGTCGGGCTGGTCGCCCCGCACGCGGCCCGCGCGGTCGTGGGCAGCAGGCACGCCCGCCTGCTGCCCACCGCGGCCCTGCTCGGCGCGATCCTGGTCTGCGCCGCCGACACCGCCGGACGCGCGGTCATCGCCCCCGGCCAGCTGCCGGCCGGGTTGATGACCGCGATCATCGGGGCGCCGTACTTCGTGTGGCTCCTCTACCGGCACCGCACGGGGCGGCCGGTCAGAAGCCGGGGAACACGCGGCGCAGCTCGTCGAGCGTGACGTTGCCCTCGACGGTGACACCCTTGTCGTACGGCGCCTTGAGCCGGCCGCTGACCAGCCGGACGAACGCTTCCGCCGGCCCGTCGAACGTCGCGGACGGCCCTTCGAGGTGGTCCACCACGGTGACCCCGTCGTCGATCACCAAGCCGCCGCCGGGGACCGCGAGGGACACCGGGTTCGCGAGCTCGGCCGGCTTCGCGAGGAAGCTCAGCATGAACCCCACCGGCCCGGACAGCAGCTCGAGGAGCACGTCGGCCGAGCCGGCGTCCACCCCGGCTTCGGGGTCGAAGGCCACGCGCACGTCCCACGAGTGGTTGGCCACCTCGGACAGCCGCATGCCCACGGCGGTCGACAGCGGCACCGGCTCCGGCAGGAAGCCGAGGTCGACGGTCAGCGACGAGCGCTGCTCCGGCGTGAGCGCCTCGACCGTCTCCAGCCAGCGGCCGTTGTGCTCCAGGAAGCCCTCGGCCTGCGCCCGCGGCGCGGACGAGTCCCAGCGGGCCCAGATCGTCGGGTTGTCTTCGGCCGCCACGGTCTCGCCGGCGGCCCGCGCGATGGGCGCGCGGCCGATCTCCGCACCGCTGCCGAGGTGCGACAACGCCTGCGCGACAGTCCATTCCGAGGCGCCGCTGGTGGTGGCCAGCTGATCGTCGGTGAGGGTGCGGACGAGGTCGGCGAGCGTGTCGTGCTCGGAGCGGAGGGCGGCGATCGTGCGGTCCACGAGTTGACTCATGCCACGCTCAACTCCCCGGTGGACGGATGTGTTCCGGCCACCGCGATCACCGGCGGCCGGTGGCCAGGATGACGAGGAACTGGCCGCCGCCCGGCTCGACGTTGGCCGTCACCGGTAGTCCCGGCACGAGCCGGGAAAACCGGTCCACCAGCCAGTCCGCCGCTTCCTGGGCGTCCTTCTTCGTCGGCGAACGGGCCACCATCTCCCGGCCGCCCTTGCGCTCCAGCCGGCCGGCCACGGTGATCAGCGGCGCGGGTTCGGCCACGTGCAGCCGGTCCGGCCAGGCGATGACCACCTTGACCGCGCCCTTGCGGGTGTTGCACCCGCGGTGCGCGAGCCGCTCGGCGACCTTGGCCTTCCGGTCGGCGGTCCGGCTGTCGACGCTCGGCCCCCGCGGGTCGTTCACCGACATCCCGGGGTCGACCGGTTCGTCGCACACCCAGCAGCGCCAGCCGTCGCGCTCGGCCACGTCATGGAGACTCAGACTCATCCGGGCAAACTAGCCTCCCCGGGCGCGGCACCCCCTTGCGGGCACGCAGTACGTGGGCGTCCAGCGCCAGCGGGCGGACGTCGGCCAGCTCGAAACCCGCGCCGGCCAGCAGCACGCGGTAGTGGGACTCGGTGCGTTCGCGGCCGCCGACGTTGCAGAGCATGTGGATGTCCCACGGCACCGCCAGCGAGGCGGTCCCGTCGGCCTCGGGCAGCAGGCGCTCGACGATCAGCAGCTCCGCGTCGTCCGGCATGCCCGCGGCGCAGACGGTGAGGATGGTGTGGCACCGCGCGTCGTCCCAGTCGTGCAGGACGCGGGAGAGGAGGTAGACGTCGCCGGCGCCGGGGACGGCCTCGGTGAAGTCGCCGGCGACCAGGGTGCAGCGCGTCGCGTACCGCGCCAGCGCCGGCTCCGCGACGGCCAGTGCTTCCGGACGGTCCATGAGGACGCCGTCGACCGCCGGGCAGGCGTCGAGGACGCGGGACAGCAACGCGCCGTTGCCGCCGGCGACGTCGACGACGACCCGGGCACCCGAGAAGTCGACGACGTGGGTGAGCTCGGCGAACATCGCGTTGCTGGCCGCCATGGACCGGTGGAACAGGTCCGCCAGCGCGGGGTTCGCCGCCAGGTGGGCGAAGTGGTGCGCGCCGAAGACCTTCGCGTACGACTCCTCGCCGGTGCGGACGGCTTCGGTGAGCGCGGCGAAGGACTCGTAGAACGGGCCGCCGTACATCAGGGCGAGCGCCGCCATGGAGCCGTCGACGTCCGAGCGCAGCAGGGCGCCCAGGTCGGTGAGCGCGTACCCCGCGGGTGTCGCGCGGACGACGCCGAGGGTGCCCAGGTAGCGCAGGAGCCGGCCCAGGCTCTCCCGGTCGGCGCCGGTCGCCGCGGCGAGATCCGCGAGGTCGGCGGTCGCGGCCAGGTGGTCCGGCAGGCGCAGCTCGACGGCCGTGGCCACGGCCCGCGTGGCCCAGGCGCCGGTCAGCAGCCCGAGCAGTTCCGTGCCGGGCTCGGACTCGCGCCGGTGCGCGGCGAGCACCCCCGGGAACTCGCCGGTGCACAGCAGTTCCAGCCGCCGGTAGGCGGGCGCGGGGTGGTCGGCGTCGCGGAAGTAGAGGACGGTGGCGTCTTCGTGGCCGTTGTACCCGCCCCCGTCCGGGCGCAGCTGCCCGGCGATCGCCGCGCGCAGTCCGCTCAGGACGACCGGGTCGGCCCGGGGTACCGCGAGCGCGAAGTGGCTTTCGTGGCCGCGCCGGCGTTCGTCGGCGGCGACGTGGGCCAGCTCCGGCGGGGTCAGCAGGACGAAGATCTCCAGCGAGCACGACCGGCCGGCGCGGTCGGTCACCGGGGCGCGCAGGATGCCGACCGTCAGGTCGGCGGCGGGCACGCCGTAGCGGCGGCTCAGCCGCTCCCGCACGACGACGCTGGGCCGCATCGGCCCGGTTTCGAGGCCGTGGCGGGCCAGTTCCTCACCGAGCCCCTCGAGGGTGCCCGGGAAGATCAGCAGCGCCACGTGGGAGAACGGCGCGTGCGCCGCGAGGGCGGCGCGTTCGGCGGCGGGCAGCGACGGCAGGGCCGCCGCGAGCACCGCGTCGGTGTCGACGGTACGGACGAGGTCATTGGCCGCCGTGAGGCGGTCGAGGTCCTCCGGCGCGAGCGCGGGGGCGATCGTCGCGGTCATGGGCACTCCAGTTGCTCAGATGCCGACGTAGTTCTCGGCGAAGAAATCTTGGTGGGCGCGGGATTCGCGCAGGTTGTCGAGCCGGGCGCGACGCAGCGCGGACCCGAACCGCGCCTCCGGGCCGTCGGCCGCGTCGTGCAGCAGGCCGATCATCCAGTGGGAGAACTCCTGCGCCCGCCAGATGCGGGGCAGGCAGGTGCGCGAGTAGGCGGCCAGGCCGCGCTCGTCGTCGCGCAGCAGGGCGTCGGTGAGCGCGGCCGCCAGTACCTCGGCGGCCATGATCGCCAGGTTGGCGCCCTTGGCGGCCGACGGGCTGATCAGGCTGGCGGCGTCGCCGACGAGGAAGAGCCGGCCGTGCCGCACGGGGTCGACGACGTCCGACCGCAGCCGCACGATCCGGCGCTCGGTGACCGGCCCCTGCCGCAGCGGGCCGAACTCCCCGGTCCGCATCCGGACGGCCAGCTCGGCCCAGATCCGCTCGTCGGTCCAGGCCGCGGCGTCGTCGCCGGGCGGGACCTGCAGGTAGTAGCGCGTGACCGCCGGTCCCCGCGCCATGTGCCCGGCGAACCCGTTGCGGTGCAAGGCATAGGTGACCGCCGGCATGCTCTGGGGTGCTTCCGCGAGCACGGCCAGCCAGGAGATCCCGTGGTCGCGGGCGTAGCGGTTTGGCGCCGGAACGGCCCGACGGGTGACGCCGTTGCCGCCGTCGCAGCCCGCGAGGAACCGGGCGGCGACTTCGCCGGTGCTGCCCCGCTCGTCGCGGAAGCGCACGGTCGCGGTCTCGGCGTCGACGTCCGTGACCGTCACGCCGAAACGCAGTTCGCCGCCGCGGGCGACGTATTCGGCGATGAGGTCGGCGACGAGCAGCTGCTGCGGGTAGACGGTGTGCGGTTCACCGCGGCCGAGCCGGTCGTACCGCAGCTCGAACTCGCCGGCTTCGTCGCGGAACGCGCAGGTGCCGTGCGTGCGGCCGTGCCGCAGCATCCCGGCGCCGAGTCCGTGCTCGGTCAGCACCCGGGCGCTGTTCGCGCCGAGGAACCCCGCCCGCGCCCGGGCTTCCACGTGCTCGCGGCCGCCGCGTTCCAGGACGAGCGTGTCGATCCCGGCCGCGCGCAGCAGGTTCCCGAGCACCAGTCCGGCGGGTCCCGCGCCGACGATGAGCACCGATGTCCGATCGGCCATTTCTCTTCGGCCCGTTCCCTTCCCCGACGACGACGGGCCGCCCACGCCGGGCGGCCCGGGCGAGACCTAATCAGGTCCGCGCCCGCCCGCCCCGCGTGTCGGCGTCGTGGCGCGGGGAATCACCCATAAGGGATCGCCGGCGGACGGCGACCGGGATCCGTCGGCATGCCGGCGGGTGGCCACCACACGGGCGGTCACCGCTCGGCCGGGTGGCGCAATCCGTGGGTTTCCGCCCGGCTCGCCGCGGGACGGTGTTAACTTCCGTCCCTCATCCGCTGCCCGAGCGAGGTGGTCCCGTCACCGTGACACCGCACATGGACAAGTTCGCCGCGTACCTGCGCATGTTGAAGGACCGCAGCGGGCAGGGCTACGAACGGCTGGGCCGGCTGGCCGGGGCCAGCGGCTCCAGCCTGCACCGGTACTGCTCGGGCAAGAGCGTGCCCGCCGACTACCGCGTGGTCCACTCGTTCGCCAAGGTCTGCGGCGCGTCCGCGGAAGAGCTGCGCGAACTGCACCAGCTGTGGGCGCTGGCCGACGCCGACCGGGCCGACGAGGTTCCGGCGGAGCCCGCCGAGACCCCGCCGCGGGCACCCGGTGAGGACGCCGCGCGGTCACCCCGGCGGCGCTGGTACGTCGCGGTGGCCATCGCGATCGTGGTCCTGCTGGCGGGCGGCCTGGTCTGGGTCACCGCCGACGGCTCCGAGCAGGCACCGGGCCGGTACGCCGACCGCGTGCTGTTCTCCCCCGGCTGCCAGCCGCCGGTGAGCATGGGCCAGCACGACGAGTGCGTCACCGAGGTGCAGAACCTGCTGGTCTCGGCCCAGGGACGGCTTTCGGTCGACGGCTCGTTCGGCCCGGAGACGCTGCGCCGGGTCACCGCGTTCCAGGTACTGGCCGGCCTGCCCGCCCGCGGTGTCGTCGACGAGGCCACCAAGACCGCGCTGTACGACCACCGGACCAGCCTGGCCGGCTGGTCGACGACCATGGTCGAGCAGCGGATCCGGGCCGTGTTCACCGAAGCGCCGGACACCGCGGTCGCGATCGCCCGCTGCGCCTCGTTCCTCGATCCGCTGTGGGTCCTGCCGAACACGAACGGCAGCCGCAACTGGGGGATCTTCCAGATCTCCGACGGCCGCCTGCTGGAGCTGGACGGCACGCCGCTGCGGGCGTTCGACCCGGCCTGGAACATCGACGCGGCGCACCGCCTGTGGAGCGCGCACCACGACTTCCACGACTGGCCGGCCTGCTCGGCGGCGCTCCAGAACCCGCTGTCCCACTGAGCCTGTCGCGCTGGGGCCGGGAAAGGGCGAAGCCCGCGCCCTCCGCGAGGGGCGGCCCCGGCGGGCGGGGCCGGAGGGCACGGGCTTCGCGGCACGCTGACGCCGGAAACCCCCGAGGGCGGGGTTTCCGGCGTCAGACCCCCAGCCGCCGGTCAGACCGTGCCGTTCTCCCACCACCACGCGCGGCCGAGGTCGGCCCGGCTGTCCACGTGCTGGTGGTCGGTGTTGTAGGTCTCCAGGCCGGAGAACCCGCTGGTCTCGGCCTTCTGGTAGACGGTCTTGTTGGCCACGCCCGGCACGTCCAGGTCGGCCGCGGTGCCGTACATGTGCATGCTGTCGCTGGCGCCGCCGATCTCCGCGTTGTGCGCGATGCTGCGGAACCCGGAGTTCACCGTGATCGGCTTGTTCCCGAGCTTCTTGCGCACCGCCTCCAGCTTGTACATGCAGCGGCGGGCGTTCTCCTTGGCGGTGGCCGCGCTGACCTTGCCGCCGTTGAAGGTGCCGCTCACCCGGTCGGTGAACTCGCTGAAGTTGAAGTGCGCCGTGGACCCGTCGCTCTGCTCCAGCGCGTTGAGCGCGCTCTGGGTGGCCGGGCCGACCTCGCCGTCCGCGCCCAGGCCGTAGGCCGCCTGGAACCGGCGGACCGCCGCGGCCGTGCCGGGGCCGAACTCGCCGTCGATCGAGACCCGGCTGTGGCTCGGCGAGTCGGCCGCCCAGCCCGCGACCCGGATCTGGAGCTCGGTGACGTCGGCGCCGGTGTTGCCCTGCACGAGGGTGCGGGACCACGGGTACGCCTGGGCGGTGCCGGCCAGCAGCAGCGGGCTGACCACCGCGGCGGTGCCGATGACCGCCGCGCCGCGCAGCACCGTGCGGCGGCTCATGGGGAGACTCATTCTCGTCCTTTCGTAGCGGGGATTCAGCGGTTGGCGAGCTGGTCGAGATCGGCCTGGGTGCCGTTGAAGACGTCCCCGGTCGCCGGGGCGGGGATGCCGTCGGGGATGGCCGCGTCGGTGTACTGCCACATCAGCCAGGTGCTCGACCCGGCCGGCAGCGCCGGAGCCGTGACGGACTGGCGGTAGTCGGCGAGCTGCATCGGGTAGGCGGAAAGCGCCGTGGTGCCACCGAGGCAGGCGTCCAGGAACGACTTCTGGGTGTAGATGATCGGGGTGCGGCCGAACGCCGTCTGGACCTTGTCCAGCCACGCCTTGGCGTCGGCGACGGTGACGAACGGCGGGCAGCCGCCGGAGCCGTCGTCCTTCCACTCCAGGTCGAACACGGGCGGCAGGTCACCGGCGCGCTTGCCGGTGTACCCGGTGGCCTTGACGGCGGCGATGAACCGGTCCGCCTGCGCACCACCGGTGCCGGCCGCGGTGCCCGTGTAGAAGTGGTACGGCCCCACGGCCAGGCCGGCGTTGCGGGCCGCGGGCAGGTCCGTGGCCAGGTAGTCGTCGGTGACGTTGAGGCCGCGGGTCGCCTTGACGGTCGCGAACTCGACCCCGGACGCCTTCACCGCGCCCCAGTTGATCGCCGCGCCGCCGGGGTGCTGGTACTTCGCCGTGTCCACGCCGTCGATCGGGTGCCCGGCGGGCTTCGGCGGCGTGCAGTAGGTGTTGCGGCTGGACCAGTCGGTGACCTTCGCCCACGTGGTGGGCCCGGCGACGCCGTCGGCACTGGCGTTGACGCAGTGCTGGAACTGGATCACGCGGTTGCGGGTGCCGTCGCCGAAGTTGCCGTCCACGGTCAGCGGCGGGTAGTGGCCCGGCTCCATGGCGAGGTTCAGCCGGCACTGCAGTTCCTTGACTTCCGTGCCGGTGGACCCGCTCTGCAGGGTCGGGCGGGCGGTGGACAGGCCGCACACCACGCTCTGCGCGGTGCCCGCCGTGCCCTGGGTGGCGCACTTGCGCGGCCGCGCGGACCACGAGTTCAGCGCGGCCCACGTGTTCGGCCCGATCTCGCCGTCCACGCTCAGCGCGGCGCACTTCTGGAACACGCGCACGCGGGCGTCGGTCGCCGGGCCGAAGGAGCCGTCCGCGCCGATGGGCGAGTACCGGCTCGCCTTGGTCGCCAGGTTCAGTTCGCACTGGGCCTCGGCGACCTCGGCGCCGGACGCCCCTTGTTTCAGGGTGGGCTGGGCACTGGTGTGCCCGCACACCGCGACGGGTTCGGCCGCGGCGGTGGTGGCGGCTGAGGTGGGGAACACCAGCAGCACCGCGACGGCCAGAGCGAGTTTCTGCATGGCGAGGAGGCTGGCAGCGGCCGCCGCGCCGGTCGCCGGTCCGCGGCCGACTCGGGACGCCGGGACAGTCCCACCCCGCCGGACCAGCGGGAACGCCACCCCCGTGGGACACCGCTGGGACGCCGTGCGCCACCGGCACGTGACCCGCGTTGCTTCGCGAGGTCCGGTCCCGGACCGGCCGGTAGCATGCGGCCGGTGACCGACAGCCACGACGACCGGCCGGACCGTGTCCGGAAGGGGGCCCGCTTCGTCGATCGGCTGCGGGCGGCCGACCGGCGCCCGGGCCTGGTCCGCTCCGCCCGCGCCGTGCGGCGCCTGATCCCGGGCGACCGCGACCTCGGCGACGCGCTGTCGACGACCGCGGGTCACCCGTCGGACCGGGTCGCCCGGCTGCTGGCCGAAGCGAAGGACGAGCAGCCCAGCACGATGCGGGAGCTCGGGCTCGCGGCCGTGCAGGTCTGGCAGGCCGTCGCCCAGGGCCGCGACGGCGACACCGGCGAGACGACGATCGTGTTCACCGACCTGGTCGGCTTCTCGAGCTGGGCCCTCGACGTCGGCGACGCGCGGGCGCTCGAGCTGCTGCGTGCCGTGTCGACCGCGAGCGAGGCCACGATCGCCCGCCACCGCGGCCGGGTGGTCAAGGGCCTCGGCGACGGCTTGATGGCCGTCTTCGGCGAGCCGGCGGCCGCGGTCGAGGCGGCGTACGAGACGTGCGGCGCGGTCAGCGCGATCGACCTCGACGGCTACCGCCCCCGGCTGCGGGCGGGCCTGCACACCGGACGGTCGCGCAAGGTCGGCCGCGACTACTTCGGGGTCGACGTCAACATCGCAGCCCGGGTCGCCGACGCGTCCGCCGGCGGCGAAGTCCTCGTCACCGGGGACGTGCTGGCGAGAGTCGACACCGAGCGGTTCACCGTCCGGCGGCGCCGGTTCCGCGCGAAGGGCGCGCCAGGCGACCTCGAGGTGTTCGCCGTCGTCCCGCGCTACGACGAGGCCTGACCGCCACGAGATATGTCACACGCACGCGGGCCGGGTCAGCCACTAAAGTCGTTGCATAGGCTCCACAACCAACCAGGACAGGCACATGCCCGCGAACGCGATCGACCAGCCGGACGACTGGACCACGCCCGGAGCGCACCCGGTCGCGCCCGGCATCCACCGCATCCCCCTGCCACTGCCGATCGCGGGCTTGTCCACGGTGAACGCCTACGTGCTCGAGGGCCCGGACGGCCTGGTGCTGATCGACCCGGGCTGGGTGAGCCCGGCCAACGAGCGCGCCGTCACGACCGCGCTGGCCGAGCTGGGACACGGGCTCGGCGACGTCCGGACCTGCCTCGCGACGCACCACCACTGGGACCACTACACGCAGGCCTTCGCGTGGCGTGAGCCGCTGGGCGTCCGGCTGCTGATCGGCGAGAACGAGCGGTTCAGCATCGAGGGCTTCGACACCACCAACCCGTTCCCCCGGCACCCGGAACTCCTGGCGCGGTGCGGGGCCGACGAGCTGGCCGAGCGAGTGCTCGCCATCAACATGTCCGGCGCCGAGACACCGTACGGGCCCCCCGACGGCTGGCTGCGCGACGGCGACCGGATCCCGCTGCGGCACGGCGAGCTGGAGGTGGTCGCGACCCCGGGCCACACTCGCGGCCACGTCGTCTACACCCACGCGGCGGCGGGCGTGCTGTTCGCCGGCGACCACGTGCTGCCGAGGATCACCCCCTCGCTGGGCTTCGAAGTCGCGCCCGAGGCGACGCCGCTGCGCTCGTTCACCGCGTCCCTGAAGCTCCTGCTCGACCGGCCCGACCAGGTGCTGCTGCCGGCCCACGGCGCGGCCGGCCCGAGCACGCACGCCCGGGTCCGCGAGCTCCTCGACCACCACCGCGAGCGGCTCGACGAGGTCAACGAGCTCCTGGTGGCCGGCGCGACCACGGCGTACGAGGTCGCGCGGCGGCTGCCGTGGACGAGGCACCGCCGTCAGCTGGACGCGCTCCAGCTCGAACACCAGCTGTCCGCGGTGATGGAGATCGAGGCCCACCTCGACGTCCTGGCCCACCTCGGCCGCGTCACCATCGACGAGACCCCGGCCGCGCGGCGGTACAACGCCGCTTAGCTGTCTTGATCTGGCGTCGCGCGTCCGAGGTCCAGTCGCCGGCTGAACAGGGCCGAGTCTGATCTGGCGCGGCGAAGGGGCGCTACCGGCTAGCTCTTCGCGGCTTCGAGGAACCGCTCCAGCTCGGCCCGGGTGTCGGGCCCGCACGGCTGGAACACGATCTCGGTGACTCCCCGGGCCGCGACCTCGTCCAACCGCCGCCGGATCTCGTCCCGGGTGCCGCTCATCGTCACGTCGCGCAGCATCTCGTGGCCGCCGGCCTGCCATGCCGCCTGGTCGGCCTCGCCCAGCTCCACGCAGTGACCCGTGTGGACCGCGAGGTGCCGCCGGTCCGGTGGCGTCCGCTCCACCACCTCCAGCCACTCCTCGCCGCCCGGGAGTGCCCGCACGGCGGAAGCGCCGCCGAACTCGTGAGCACCGTGGTACGCCAACGCCCACCCCGGCCCGGCGGCCTGGCGCGCGTGCTCGGTGTCGGTGCCTTCTCCCTCGTCGAGCACCGTGCCCCACACGAGGTACGGCACCCACGAGTACTCGCTCATGAACTCGGGCAGCTGCAGCGTGACGTACAGCCCGTCGCCGAGCTCCTTGGCGACCCGGTGGCCCTTCGGCCCCAGCGCGCCGATCAGGATCGGGACGTCGACGGGCCGGGCCGGGGCGTGCCCGGCGGGGTGCAGCATCCGCATCCGCGCCCCCTCCCACTCGACGACGTCGCCCTGCAGAAGGCCGCGGTAGGCCCGGATGTAAGACTCCATGTAGGACCAGGTGACCGCGCCGTAGCCCATCGCGCGGCGGCCGGTGAACCCGGTGCCGAACGAGATCGCGACGCGGCCCGGCGCCAGCGCGGCGAGCGTCGCGGTCGCCGCGGCGTTGACCATCGGGTGCCGCAGGCTGGGCACCAGCACGCCGGGGCCGAGCCCGATCCGCTCGGTGCGTTCGGCGGCCAGTGCGAGGGTCATCCACACATCGGGACTCTGCTGCGGGGTGTCGTAGACCCACGCCCGCGCGTAGCCCAGCTCTTCGGCCACGGCGATGTGGTCCGGGGAGTCCAGTGCGGTCGGGAAAGCGCAGGAGACCTCCACGAGGCCCCTCCTTTCGACGGGCCGGTCAGGGCAGGCCGGCGTGCGGGACCTCGACCTCGACCGAAAGAAGCTGGGCCTCGCGCACCGGACGGCGTTCGTGCTCGGCGAAGGACGGCGCCGCGCAGAGGTACAGCGTGCGTCCGTCGTCGCCGCCGAGCATGCAGGCGAAGACCCCCGTGCCGGCGTCGATCTCGTCGAGGATCCGGCCGCCCTCCTGGACCCGGATGACGCGGTTGTGGACGGCGTCGGCCACCCAGATCGCGCCCTCGGCGTCGGCGCAGATGCCGTCGGGGGCCACTTCGAGGCGCTGCACGGCTTCGCCGACGTCGTCGGTCTGCGGAGTCTCCCCGAACTGCGCCCACACGCGGCGTCCGCTCAGCTCGCCGTCCTCGGTGATGTCGAAGGCGGTCAGCCGCGCGGCGAAGGTCTCGGCGACGACCAGCACGCCGCCGGGCAGGATCACCATGCCGTTGGGGAAACCCAGGTCCTCGGCGGCGACGGCGACGCTCCCGTCCGCGTCGACGCGGGTGAGCGTGGTGTAGCGCAGCGCGGCGCCGCCCATGAGGTCGAAGCCGAAGTTGCCGACCCACGCGCGGCCGCGGTCGTCGACGACCATGTCGTTGAGCACCCCGGACACCACCTCGGACAGGTCGGCGTGCTCCGTCAGCCCTCCCGACGCGTCGCGCACGAGTACGCGGTGGTCGCGCATCGACACGACGAGCAGGCGCCCGTCCGGCAGGAACCCGAGGCCCGACGGCTGTCCCGGAACCTCGGCGACGACCTCGGTCTCGCCGCGGCCGTCGATCGTCACGACTTTTTCGGTGTAGAAGTCCGACACCCACAGCCTGCCGTCGTGCCACCGCGGGCATTCGAGGTAGGAGAAGCCGTCGAGCACGACGGCCGGCTGCCTGGTCGCGGGCTGACCCATCGCGACCCTCCTTACGTCTTCGTCGACGTTGGTTTCGGCTGACTGAGCGCACAGTTACCATGACCGCGAGGCCCGGAGGTGTCAAGTCCGGCACCCGGCGAGGGGAGAGCTGCGATGTCCGGAAAGGACCGCCGTCGCGGCGGCGGGCGATATCCGGCGGCGGCCGCCATGGAGCTGACGACCACCCTCGGGCCCGAAACGGTCCCGGGCGAGTTCTGGGGAGAGGACACTTCCCCGGTGGCTCGCGCGCTGCTGTCCTCGGCCGTGCAGTGCTTCGCCCGCAAGGGTTTCCACGCGACCACCACCCGCGACATCACCGCCGTCGTCGGTCTCAGTCCCGGTTCGCTGTACGTGCACTTCGCTTCGAAGGAAGCCGTGCTGTTCCACATCGCCCGGACCGGTCACGAGCGCGCCCTCGCGACGCTGGCGGCCCAGGACGACGACGGCGACACCCGGCACCACCTCCGGCGGCTGGTGGCCGGGCACGTGTCGTGGCACGCTCGCCACCACACCGTGGCGAGGGTCTGCCAGTACGAACTGGCGGCCCTCGAGCCGGACCACTTCGGCGAGATCCTCGTGCTCCGGCAACGGTTCTCGGCGATGGTGCAGACCGCCGTCGAACGCGGCGTCGGGGAAGGCGTCTTCGACGTCCCCGACATCGGCCGGGCGGTGCGCGCGATCCTGTCGCTCGGCATCGACCTGGTGCGCTGGTACCGCCTCGACGGCGCGGACTCCCCCGAGGACCTCGGTGAGTCCTACGCCGAACTCGCCGCCCGGATGCTCGGCTGCCCCTCCCCCGGCTGAGGTTCCCGCCGGCACTCAGCGATTCCCAAGCTGAATCCGAGCGAAATCATGCGTTGGACTCGCCACCGTCCCGGACCGATACTCGAACCATGGCGGACACCGAGACCACCGACCTCGCCCGGCTGCTGCGGCAGTTCGGCGTCCGCGCGCTCGTGCTGGCCGGGGTTGCCGCGCTCGTCGGGTTCACCACCGTCACGATGGCCTTGGCGCTCGCCGGCTGCGCGTTGCTGTTCGCTCCCGTCGGACGGCGGCGGGTCACGTCAGCAGATGCGCCAGCAACGCCCGAGCCGCCGGGTTGACCGGCTCCGGGCCGCGGCCCGCGAGGTGGATCGCCCGGCTGATGGCGGGCTGTTCGAAGCGCGCGAACGGCAGGCCGGACCGCTCCGCCACCGGCTGCGGCACGATCGACACCCCCAGGCCGGCCGCCACCAGCTCGACCAGCAGCGGCAGGTGCGTGGCCTCGCAGACGCGGTTCTGACGCACACCCGCGTCGGCGAAGCGGCGCGCGACCATCACCTGGATGCCGCTGCCGCTGAAGTCGACGAACGGCTCGCCGTCGAGCTCGGCGAGCCGGACGCGGCGACGGCGGGCGAGGCGGTGGCCCGGGTGGCTGAGCAGCACGAGCTGCTGGCTCCACTCCCGGAACCCGGTCAGCTCGCCGGGCAGCGGCTCGTCGCCGGCGAGGAACGCCAGGTCCAGCTCGCCACTCGCGACGGCGGCCGCCAGGTCGGGGACCGTGCCGTCGCGGACGTGCATGCGGATCCCCGGATGGCGGTTCCGGAACTCGCCGAGCTTCGCGGGCAGGTCGAGCACGCTCAGGGCCTGGATCGTCCCGATCGACACGCGCCCGCTCGTCAGCCCGGCCCGCGACGCGACCTCACCCCGCGCGGCCTCCACGTCCGCGACGATCCGGTGCGCCATCGGCACCAGCGCCCGCCCGGCCTCGGTCAGCGTGACCCGGCGCGTCGTGCGCTCGAACAGCGGCAGGCCCAGGTCGGCCTCGAGCTTGCGGACCGACGCGCTCAACGCCGACTGCACCACGTGCACCTCCTGCGCCGCCGCGGTGAAGCTCCCGCACCGCACCACCGCGAGGAAGTGCTCGACCTGCCTCAGCTCCATTCAGCGATCGTAGAGCTGAATCAGCCGCGAAGACGACGCGTGGTCAAGCCGGCCACCATCGTGGTAGAAATAGAACCTGTTCCACTTTTGCCCACCGGAGCCGGGAGGTGCGTGGATGAGCGTCCCGACGGTGACCGAGCTGCTGCTGGCCCGCGCCGGCGACGAGCGCCCGGGCCTGCGGTTCGAGGACGAGACGTACTCGTGGGCCGAGCACGTCCGGGCGTCGGCGATCCGCGCGGCCGACCTCCGGGAGACGCTGGACTGGGGCAAACCGCCCCACGTCGGCGTTCTGGCCGACAACGTGCCGGCCTTCTCCGTCCTCCTGGGCGCCTGCGCGTTCGCCGGGGCGGTCCTGGTCGGCCTCAACCCGACGCGGCGCGGAGCGGCCCTCGCGCGGGACATCCGGCTCGCCGACTGCCAGTTCGTGCTCACCGAGCGGAAGTACCGGCCCCTGCTGGAAGGACTGGACCTCGGCGGGATCGACGTGCGCGATCTGGACGCGCCGCCGTCGGCGCATGCGCCGCTCGACCCCGTCGCCGCCTCGCCGGACGACCTGCTCATGCTGATCTTCACCTCCGGCACCAGCGGCGACCCGAAGGCCGTGCGCTGCACCCACGGCAAGATCGCCTTCCCCGGCGCGATGCTCGCCCAGCGCTTCGGACTATCCACATCGGACACGGTCTACGTCACGATGCCGCTGTTCCACTCCAACGCCGTCATGGCCGGCTGGGCGGTCGGGCTCGCGGCGGGTGCGGGCATCGCCCTGCGCCGCCGGTTCTCCGCGTCCGGCTTCCTGCCCGACGTGCGGAAGTTCGGCGCGACCTACGCCAACTACGTGGGCAAGCCGCTGTCCTACGTGGTCGCCACTCCCCCGCAACCGGACGACGCGGACAACCCCCTGCGCCTCGTCTACGGGAACGAAGGAGCGAGCGCCGACCTCGCCGCGTTCGAGAAACGCTTCGGCTGCAAGGTCATCGACGCGTTCGGCTCCACCGAAGGCGGGGTCGGTTTCGCCCGCACCGACGACACGCCGCCCGGCTCACTCGGCCGGCCGGCCGGCGACGTCGCCATCCTGCACCCGCACACCGGCCGGCCGTGCCCGCCGGCCGAGTTCGATCCCGACGGCCGGCTGAGCAACGCCGAAGAGGCCGTCGGCGAGCTGGTCAACACCACCGGCGCCGGCTGGTTCGCCGGCTACTACCGCGACCCCGAAGCGGACGCGGAACGGTTGCGCGGCGGGCTGTTCCACACCGGCGACCTCGCCTACGCCGACGCGGCCGGGTTCTGCTACTTCGCCGGACGGCTCGGCGACTGGCTCCGCGTCGACGGTGAGAACCTCGGCACCGCGCCGATCGAGCGAATTCTCTTACGGCACCCCGCGATCACCGACGCCGCCGTCTACGCGGTGCCCGACCCGGTGACCGGGGACCAGGTGATGGCCGCGATCGTCACCGACGGCACTCCCCTGGACCCCGCCGAGTTCGGCCGTTTTCTCGCCGGCCAGCCCGATCTCGGGCCCAAGCAGGTGCCCGCCTACGTGCGCACGGTCCGGGAGCTGCCGCGGACGTCGACGTTCAAGGTCCTCAAACGGCGGCTTTCCGCCGAGGGCCTGAACTGCGACGACGTGGTCTGGCAGCGCGTCGGACGGGACATCGCCTACGCCGTCCCCGCCTGAAGATCGCGCCGTTGTCCCTCGGGAGAGCTACCGGAACTGCTCGCTCCGGGGTGACGTTTTCGCTGTCCGGTTCTCGCTAACTTCGTGGCCGTCAACGCGGACGGCGGCGCAGAAGGGCCCGCCGCCGCGGAAATCGGAGGGCGAGCACCATGAGGAAGACACGCGGCCATCGGTTCGCCGCGGCCCTGGCGGTCACCACACTGACCGTTCTCGGCGTGGCCGCCTGCGACAGCGCGGACGACGAAGACAGCCCGGCGGCCGCGGCGCTCGCGTGGGGACCGTGCCCGGCGGCGGCGCCGGGCGCGCCCCGGGATCCCCGGCTCACCTGCGCGAAGGTCAAGGTCCCCCTCGACTACGGCCACCCGGACGGCACGTCGATCGAGGTCGTGATCTCCAAGCTCGGCGCGGCCGATCCCGCGAAGCGGCACGGTGTCCTGCTGCTGAACCCGGGCGGCCCGGCACTGCCGGGTCTCGACACGCCCGCCGCGATGGCGCCGACGCTGCCGAAGCCCGTCCTGGACGGCTACGACCTGATCGGCTTCGACCCGCGCGGCGTCGGGACCAGCACCCCGCAGAGCTGCGGCCTCGAAAACCCCAGCGTCGTCGCCTTGTTCCCCTACCCCGCCGCCGACGGCTCGATCGACGCGAACGTCCAGGCCGCCCGCGCCACGGCCGGGAAGTGCGCCGCTCAGGCCGGGGAGAACCTGCGGTTCTTCACCACCGCCAACACCGCCCGCGACCTCGACCGCGTCCGCGAGGCCCTCGGCGAAGCCAAGATCTCCTACTGGGGCCAGTCCTACGGCACCTACCTCGGGACCGTCTACGGCTCGCTGTACCCGGACCGGGTCGACCGGATGGTCCTGGAGGGCAACGTCGATCCCGCCCACGTCTGGGCCGGTGAAGCGGCGAGCTGGGGCAAGGGCATGGCCGACCGGTTCCCGGACGCGGCCGCCGTCGCCGCCGGGCAGAACGCCGCGCTCGGCCTCGGTGCCACCCCCGCCGACGTCACGCGGACCTACCTCGCGCTCGCCGACCGGCTCGACCGCACCCCGGCGCCGGTGCCGGGCACACCGCAGGCGGTGACCGGGGCGCTGCTGCGCGGCGTCACCTACGCGCTGCTGATCCACAACGACACCCTGCCGGTGCTCGCCCAGGTCTGGAAGGCGGCCGCGGACCTCGCCGACGGTCACGTCACCGAGGCCGACGGCAAGGTGCTCCAGCAGGTGTTCGCCGACACCCCGGCCGCCCCGGGCGTGCCCGCGGACAACCAGGCGACCATGTTCCTGGCCCTCACCTGCGGGGACGCCGAGTGGTCCCACGACGTCGGCAGCTACGCCAGTGCCACCGCGGCCGACCGGAAGGCCTGGCCGCTGACCGCGGGCATGCCGGCGAACATCTGGCCGTGCGCGTTCTGGCCGCAGCCGATCGAGAAGCCGGTCACGGCCACGGACAAGGGCGCGCGCAACACGCTGATCCTGCAGAACCGCCGCGACCACGCGACCCCGTGGGACTCCGGCATCGGCCTGCGCCACGCCTTGGGCAACCGAGCCGCCTTCGTCGGCGTCGACAACGGCGGCCACTACGTCTACCACGAAGGTTCGGCGTGCGCGGACAACGCGACGGCGAGCTTCCTCGACACCGGCAAGCTGCCGGACCAGGACCTCGACTGCACCGACGTCGCACGGCACTGAACGGCCGCGCTTCGGGGACGCGCGGCCGCGCCCGTTGACTCGCGGCCGCGCGTCGACGGCACCTCCGAGCCGGACCCGGCCGGGCGGTGCAGCCGGCCGCCGCTCCTCCCCCGCGGCGGATTCGGCACCGCGTTGCCCGGGCAGACCACGATTCCCGCACTCGTGGCCTGTCCGGGCTTCGCCGCGTGAACACCTTGCCCGCCAGGACGAACCGGACGGGCCCGGCCTCGCTAGGCTCCCCGCCATGCCGAAGCTCGGACGTCTCCGGAACCGCTGGGCGCGCGTCACCCCGCCGGTCCGGGACCGGGCGCTCGCCGCGGGCGTCACCGTCGCGGCGTTCGTGCCGGGACTCGCCATGCTCGGCGCCCAGTTCGGCGATCTGCCGAGGCACGACGGCGGCTTCCCCGCGGTCGTGCTGGTGCTCGGGCAGACGCTCCCCCTCGCGGTGCGCAGCCGGTGGCCCGCGGCGACCCTGGCGGTCATCGCGACCTGTTTCGCGGCGCACGAAGTGCTCGCGTACTCCCCCTCGATCGGCAGTCTCGCGCTGTACTTCGCGCTCTATTCGGCCGGAGCGCGCGAAGAACGGTTCCGCCGGGCGCTGCCCGTGGCGGTCTCGGCGGGATACGCCGTCTTCGCGGTGCTGGTCGTCTTGCGCGGGTCGCCGTCGGACCTGCTGACCTTCGTCCTCTACTACGCGGTCCTGGCGCTGTTCTGGCTGCTGGGCACCCTGGTCCGGCAGCGACGGCGGGAGGAGGCCGAACGGCGGCGGCTCACCGCCCTGGCCGCGGCGGCCGACGAGCGGGCGCGGCTGGCCCGCGAGCTGCACGACGTCGTCACCCACCACGTGACGGCCATGGTGGTCCAGGCCGACGCCGCCCGGTACCTCCCGCCGGAGAACGCCCCCGAGGTCTTCGCCGCCATTACCGGCTCGGGCCGCGACGCCCTCACCGAGCTGCGTTTCCTGCTCGGCGTCCTCGAAGCGACCGGCGCGCGCACGCCGGGGCTGAGCGCCCTGCGGGGTCTCGTCGAGCAGCCGGGCCGGGTGGTCGAGCTGGTCGAAGCGGGCGAACGCCCGGCGCTGCCGGCGGAAACCGAGCTCACCGCGTACCGGATCGTGCAGGAGGCCCTCACCAACGCGGCCAAGTACGCCGCCGGCCGGCCCGCGACGGTGCGCGTCGGCTACGGTGCGGACCTCCTCGAAATCGAGGTGACCACCGAGGGTCCGGCGACCTCGGCCGGCGCGCTCGGCTCCGGCGGGCGCGGGCTGGCCGGGCTGCGCGACCGGGTCGACGCGCTCGGCGGCCGGTTCACCGCCGGCCCGTCCGAGGACGGGTTCCGCGTCAGCGCCGAGTTCCCCACCACCGAGAGCCACGCCAGGAGCGACCGATGACCGACGGCCCGATCCGGGTGCTGATCTGCGAAGACCAGCAGCTCATCCGCGCGGGGTACGTGGCCGTGCTCGGCGCCCAGCCGGACATGGAGGTGGTGGGGCAGGCCGAGAACGGCCGCGACGCCCTCACCGAGATCGGCCGGCTGCGCCCGGACGTCGTCGTGATGGACATCCAGATGCCGCTGCTGGACGGGATCGAGGTGACCCGCCGCGTCGCCGGCCCCGACGCGGCGACGCCGGCGAAGGTCCTGGTCGTCACGACGTTCAACGTCGGGCAGTACGTCTACGACGCGCTGCGGGCCGGGGCGAGCGGGTTCCTGCTCAAGGACGCGCCGCTGGACGAGCTGGCCGAAGGGGTGCGCACGGTCGCGCGCGGCGAGTCGCTGCTCGCCCCCGCGGTGACCCGGACGCTGATCGGCCGGTACGCCGACCGGATCCAGCCGGTGGCGCCCGCCGGTGGCCCCCTGGAGCGGCTCGCGCCGCGGGAGCTGGAAGTGCTGGAGCTGATCGCCGGCGGCCTGTCGAACGCCGAGATCGCGGCCGAGCTGGTGCTGAGCGTGGAGACGGTGAAGACGTACGTCTCGCGGATCCTCACCAAGCTCGACCTGCGGGACCGGGTGCAGGCCGTGGTGCTGGCCTACCGGACCGGGCTCGTCAGCGCCGCGGGATGAGCTTCGCGCGGCGCAGCAGCAGCGCCGTCACGACCCCGCAGCACAGCAACGCGAACAGGCCGGCTTCCGGGCCGAATGAACCGCCGGTGAGCGCGTCCGGTCCGGAAAGGACGGTCCGCAGCAGGCCGGGTTCGCTGTCGGCGCCGGAGACCGCGGTGCCGAACACGCCGCCCTGGAGGAAGTTCCACGCGAAGTGCAGGCCGATCGGCACCCACAGCGACCGCGTGGCGGTGTAGGCGACGGCGAGCATGGCGCCGCCCTCGACGGCGATGGCCAGCGTGCCCCACAGGGTGGCGTTGCCGTTGATCAGGTGTGTGAGGCCGAAGAGCAGCGACGAGACGACGATCGCGAGGACGCTGCCCACGCGCTGTTCGAGGATGCGGTGGAGCACGCCGCGGAACAGCAGTTCCTCCGTCACCGCCACCGAAGCCATCGAACCGGCGACGCCGAGACAGGCCCAGAACGAGCCACCGGAGACGTCGGCGTCGGTGAAGAGGAACGACAGCAGCATGGTCGCGAGGAAGGCGCCGGCCCCGATGAGCGCGCCGCGGCCGAGACCGCCCCAGCGCCCGGACGCGGCCAGTTCCGTGATCTCGTCGCGGTTTTCGACCCGCCGGGTCACCCACCGGTAGGCGAAGACGGCCCCGGCGGCCGCGCCGATCCCGACCAGGAGCCGCAGGACCGCCACACCCGCCACGAGCGTGTCGAGCCCGCGGGCCGCGACCAGCAGCACGGCGGTGGCGACGAGCAGGACGGGGAACCGGAAGCGCAGCAGCGCCGGCTTCCGCTCGGTGGGGCTGGTCATCGGGGTTCCTCTCGCCGGGCTTTCCTGGTGCGGCGAGATTACGAGCGGGACGTGGCGCACCGCGTCACTCCGTGACGGACACCCGCGGTAGCTCTCGAGAGGGACAACGCGCGGGTTGACAGCTTCGTGACAACGTCGCCCGGGCGGTTCCGCCGCCGCCGGCCGGCTGGTGAGCTTGACCGATGCTGCGCGGGAAACTCGACGACGTCGTGAACGCGACGGTGCCGGCACCCGGGTGGTGGCTGGTCTTCGCGACCGGGCTGACCGCCGCGGCCGTGGCGCTGGCTTCGGTGTCCGCGCTGCTGACCGGACGGGGACGCCTGCTGACCCGCTTCAACGTGCTGGGGACGTTCGTCCACGAGGGCGGCCACGCGCTGATGAGCGTCGTGACCGGCGGCGGGGTGTACCGGCTCGGGATCTCCAGCCCGGAGTCCGGAGTGACGTGGTCCTGGGTGCCTTCGCGGTTCTCCTCGATCCTTACCGGCGCGGCCGGGTACGCGATGCCGTCGCTGGCCGGGCTCGGCGCGGCCGTGCAGCTGCAGCGCGGGCACGCCGCCGCCGTGCTCACCCTCACCGTGGTCGCCGCCGGCCTGCTGCTGTTCCTGTCCGCCGACCTGCTCACCTTCGCCATCGTCGCCGGGATCGGCCTGGTCGCCTTCGCCGCGCTGGCCTGGGCACCGCCGTGGGCGCGGACGACGATCGCCTACCTCGAGGCGTGGCTGCTGCTCACCAGCGAGCTCTCCGGCGTCGCCCACCTCGTCGCGGCCCGGTGGCAGGGCGAGGTTTCCGGCACCGACGACGCCGCCGGCCTCGCGGCGGAGACCCACATCCCCGGCTTCGTCTGGATCGCCGGCTGGCTCGCGCTGATCGGCTGGGCGCTGGTCAAGGCGTTCCCGCTGCTGTGGCCGTGACCGGCGGCCAGCGCCGGGCTCCGCTCAGCAAGCCGATCATGCCCGCCACCAGCCGCATCTGCTCCACCGTGCGGATGTCGGCCTCCACCAGCTTGGCCGAGCACACCAGGACCGCGAGGACCTGCGCCCGCGACAGGGCGACGTTCAACCGGTTGCGGGACAACAGGAAGTCGAGACCGCGGGGCAGGTCGACCGCCGAGGACGACGTCATGGTCGTGATCACCACCGGGGCCTCCTGGCCCTGGAAGCGGTCGACCGTGCCCACCCGCACGCCCGGGAAGCCGGCGTTCTCCAGCGCCCGCGTCACCGTCCGCGCCTGCAGGTTGTACGGGGCCACGACGACGATGTCGGCGTCGGTCAGCGGGCGCGTGCGGCCGTGGTCGGTCCACTGGCGGCCGTGCACCGCCGTCACGATGTCGACCACCGCCGCGGCTTCCTCCACCGACCGGGTCGTGTTGCCGTGGTGGTCGACCTCGGCCAGGTAGAGCCCGGCGGGGACGTCCTCGAGGGCGCGCTCGGCGGCCGACGGGTGGGCGCGCAGGCGGCCGGCGTAGGACAGCTTCGACACCGGCTCGCACACCGCGGGGTGCATGCGCCGGGTCTCGTCGAGGAAGTAGCCGAGGTCCGCGGGCATGATGTCGGCTCCGCCGATCAGGTGGCCCAGCGCCGACGCCTCCGCGCCCGCCGGGTGCGTGCCCTGCACCACCTGCGGGAGCTGCTGCGGGTCGCCCAGCAGCAGCAGGTTCTTCGCGCACATCGACACGGCCAGCGCGTCGGCCAGGGCGAACTGGCCGGCCTCGTCGATGATCAGCAGGTCGAAGGGCTCCTCGCGGACCGCGGCGTTGGCGAACGTCCACGCCGTGCCGCCGACCAGGTGCCCGGTGTCGTGCTCTTCCCGCCACTTCGCCAGCGCCGGGTTGCTCTTCGGCTGGTCCCACGGCGCGGCCGGGTCCGGGGTCCGCTTGGCGCGTTTGGCGCACGGCAGCTCGGGTGCGCTCTTCTTCGCCGCGCTCAGCACGTTCTCCACGGCCTTGTGGCTGGTGGAGGTGACGGCGACGGTGTGGCCGGCCCGCACGAGCCGGGCGATCAGCTTCCCGGCCAGGAACGTCTTGCCCGCCCCCGGCGGTCCCTGCACCGCCAGCGTCGAGCCGTCGAGGGCTTCGACCGCGTCGATCACCGTGCGGATCAGGTCGTCCTCCGGCTCCGGCAGGGCCGTCGCGCCGCGCAGCCGCGGCGGGGTCCGCCGGAGGAGGTCGACCCCGGGGTGGCGCGGCAGGACCGGGAGGGCGTCGACGACCAGCTGCGCGAGGTCGGCGACCGCCTCGTCCTTGGGCGACGGGCGCACCGGGCTGCCGGGCAGCACCGCGGACGGCCGGTCGGCGGTGGTGGCGTCGGGCGGGCAGCTCTCCTCCAGGGTGAGCTCCACCGCCGACGCGGTCGTGACCTTGGCGTCGCGGGTGGCTCCGGCGTAGCGCAGCCGCACCTCGTCGCCGGGTGCGAACGGGTGCGGCCGGTCCGGGTCGCACGCCAGGACCAGGGTCCGCTTCGCGGTGCGGACGCGCCCGGCCGGCGGGACCCACTCGCCCGCCTCCAGCGACACCGGCACGGTGCACGAGGTGTCGACCTCGAGGTCGCCGAGCGGGGCGGCCAGCTGGCGGAAGTACTCCCACCACGCGGGGTTGGTCTCGCGGCGGTGGTAGCCGACCGCCGCCGCCAGCAGCGCGCGGGCCCGCTCGTCGCCGGTGAACTCGCCGGGGTCGTCGGGCAGCCCCTCGAGCAGGGGGTCGACCAACGCGGCCAGCCGCGCGGCGCGTTCGGCCCGGCGCTCGGCGGCGACGTCCTCCTCCGCCGCGCGCAGCAACGCGTCCTCCGGCGACTCCTCCGGCGGGGCCACGAGCTCGATGCCGGCCTCGGCCCGGACCTGGTAGAGGAACTCGAGCAGCCGCAGCGCCGAGACGCAGTCCTCCTCGCTGTCCCCGGCGATGCCGCGCAGGACCTCCTCCGCGCGGCCCGGCTCGGCGGCCCGCGCGAGCACCAGGTACTCCTCGTAGGCCTCGACGTCCGACAGCGCGGTCTTCACGTCACCCTCGCGGGTGCCGGGCCGGTAGAGCGGCTCGAGGTGCCGGATGGAGTACGACCGCTGCGAGACCCGCAGCGCCTTGCGGACCACCGTGTGCAGGTCCACCAACGCGCCCCCGCGCAGCAGCTGGTCGACGGTCTCCTCACGGGTCCCGTGCACCGCGGCGAGCCGCTTGATCGCGGTGACCTCGTACGGCCCGTAGTGGTAGACGTGCGCGCCGGGGTGCTCGGCGACCCGCGCGGCGGCGAAGTCCACGAACTCCTCGAAGGCCCGCTTCTCCTGGGCGCGGCTGTGCGCCCAGAACGGGGTGAAGCGCCGGTCGCCGTCCGGGGTGAGCGCACCGAAGAGGAATTCGAGTCCCTCGCCCGCCAGCGCGTGCGGATCGCCGGCGAGGTCGGCGAAGACGTCTCCCGGCGCGGGTTCCGGGAGCGTGGCGAGCACGTCCGGGTCGACGACCTCGTAGCTGACCTCGCCGGTCGTGTCCTGCCGCAGCTGGAGCGCGGCCTGCGCCCGCAGGGCGGTGAACGCGGTGACGGACAGGTCCCGCGGCCGGTCGCCCGGCGTCGCCGCCGCGAGCGCCTCGATGGTGCCCATCCCGGCGGCGGCCAGCTTGCGGCGCTGGTCGCCGCGCATCCCGGCCACGAGCAGGAGGTCCCGGTCGGCTTCGCGGGCCGACGCGCAGTGGCGGGCGTAACCGCAGCCGGCGCAGGCCGGGCGTTCGTCGGCCCACAGCGTCGCCGGCAGCATCGGCGTGCGGCCGCTCAGCCGCGCGCGCAGCCGGTCCACGAGGGGCCGGAAGTCCTCGGCCCGCAACGTCCGGGTGCCGCCGTCGCCGAGGCGCAGGTGCACGTTCGGGCCGGTCGGCCAGCCGGCCCGGCGCAACGCGTCGGCGAACGCGGTCAGCCGGACGACGGCGGCGGGCTTCGCCTGCCGGGCCGGCTCCGCGTCGTAGACCTCGTAGCGGCCTTCGCCGTCCTGGACCAGGAAGTCCGCCACGCCGGAGAAGTCCTCGTCGTGCAGCACGGCCTGGTAAATCACGGCCGCGCCCGACCACAACGCCGCCGCGGTGGTCTCGGCCGCGGCGACGGGGTCCCGGGGGTCGATCTCGAAGACGTCGTGGCCTTCCCCGCGCAGGCGGGCGAGCATCGCCCGCGCGGCCGCACGCGCTCGCCGGGCCGCGCCCGGGTCGGGCACGGACCGCGGCGCGCCGGGCAGGTCCGCGGCCTGGTTCAGGACGCTGCGGTGTTCGCATTCGAGCAGGTCGGCGAGATCGGCTGGGGTGAGCATCGCCAGGCAGTCTGACACGGCCGTACACCCGATCGGAGCAGACCGGGCCGGACACGCCGTCGACCCGGGGCTGTCACCCCAACCTGGGCAGCGGGCCGGTCAATGTGGGCAGCGATCGCCGATCCGGTCGGAACCGGGACGCGGCATGCTTTTCCGCGTCCGTGATGCCACTCGTGGCGCGAAGTCACCACCACGCACAGACCTTTCTCTGGGGGAGAAATGACGACGATCGAACTGACCGAGCGGGCGGTGAACCCGATCTCCGGCAGACGCATGGTGGACCTGGTCCGCGCGCGGTGCGGCGACGACCTGGCCCACGACGTCGAAGTGGTCGGCCGGGTGCTGCCGTTCAAGGTCAGTGCGCACGTCGTCGAGAACCTGATCGACTGGCGGGCCGCGCCGGAAGACCCGTTGTACCGCTTGCTGTTCCCGCATCGGGACATGCTCCGGCCGGAGGATTTCGCACTGGTCGAACGGGCACTCGGCGAGCCGAACCGGTTGCGGGAGGTCGTCGCCGGCGTGCGGGCCCGGCTCAACCCGCACCCCGGTGGTCAGCTCACCCGCAACGTGCCGCGGGACCAGTCCGGTCTGCAGCACAAGTACGCGGAGACGGTGCTCGTCTTCCCCAAGCAGGGGCAGACCTGCCACTCGTACTGCGCTTACTGCTTCCGCTGGGCGCAGTTCATCGGCGAGCCGGGACTGAAGCTGGCGATGGACGACCCCGAGGAGATGGCCGCGTACCTCCGGGCCCACCACGAGGTCACGGACGTGCTCCTGACCGGTGGCGACCCGCTGATCATGAAGACCGATCGGCTCGCCCGGTACGTCGACGCGCTGCTGCGGCCGGGGCTCGAGCACATCCGGACGATCCGGATCGGGACGAAGGCGCTCTCCTTCCACCCGGCGAGGGTGGCGGTCGGCGCCGACGCCGAGGAGCTGGTGCGGCTGGCGGAAAGCGTGGTCGGCAGTGGTCGTCAGCTCGCGTTCATGCTGCACTTCTCGCACCCGAGGGAGCTGGAGCCGGACCTGACCCGCACCGCGTTGCGGCGGCTGCGGGACACCGGGGCGCAGCTGCGGTCCCAGGCCCCGGTCGTCCGGCACGTCAACGACGACGCCGCGGTCTGGGCCCGGATGTGGACGAACCAGGTCAACGCCGGGATCCACCCGTACTACATGTTCGTCGAACGGGACACCGGCGCCCAGCACTACTTCGGGCTTCCGCTCACCCGGGCCCACGAGATCTACCGGGACGCCATCAGCCAGGTGTCCGGCCTCGCCCGGACGGCCCGCGGGCCGGTCATGTCGGCCACGCCGGGCAAGGTCGTCATCGACGGGGTGGTCGATCTGCCGCACGGCAGGGCGTTCGCGCTGCACTTCCTGCAGGCGCGCGATCCGGCCCTGGTCGGCCGGCCGTTCCACGCGAAGTGGGATCCCGCCGTCCAGTGGTGGGACGACCTGGTTCCGTTGGGGAGCACCGACAAGACGTTCATCGACGAGGCCTCCTGACCGTCGATGCCGCACACACTGACACCGCTCACCCGGCGGACGGCGGTGGGCGGGGTCGTCCGGGCCGTGGGCTCCGCGTGCTGTTTCGGCAGCGGCGCACCCGCCACCAAGGCACTGGCCTCCACGGGCCTGTCCGCGCTGGAGATCGCCCAGGCGCGGATGAGCCTCGCCATGGTGGTGCTGCTGGCGCTCGCGCTGGTCACCACGCCGCGGCAACTCGTCGTCCGCCGCTCCGACTGGCCGCTGGTGGCCGCGTTCGGCATCCTCGCCTTCTGCGCGAACCAGACGCTCTACACCGTGACGGTCGGCCGGCTGCCGGTCGGGATCGCCCTCGTCCTGCTGTACCTGGCCCCGGTGATGATCGTCCTCTGGGTGCGGTTCGTGCGTCGCACGGCGCTGGCGAGACGGGCTTGGCTCGGCGTCGGCGCGGTCGTCGCCGGGCTGATGCTGGTCGTCGAGGTGTGGTCGGGCTTCCGGCTCGACGGCCTGGGCGTGCTGGCCGGCGTCGGCGCGGCCGGGGCGCTGACCGCGCGGTTCCTGCTCTCCGAACGGGGTCTGCGCTCGCGCGGCCCGGTGGCACTGGCCGCGCTCGGCACCACCGTCGGCGCGCTCACCTTGGACGTCCTCTCGCCGGTCACGGCCTTCCCGTTCGCCCTCGCGTGGCACGGCCACGCCGAGCTCGGCCGGTTCCAGGTGCCGGTCTGGGTGCTGCTGGGCTGGATCGCGGTGGTCTGCACCGTGCTCGCGTACTTGACCGGCGTGAGCGCTCAGCGGCACCTGGCTCCGGCGGTGGTGAGCCAGTTCGCGACGCTGGAGGTCGTGGTCGCGGCCGCGCTGGCCACCCTGCTGCTCGGCGAACGCCTGTCGCTTCCGCAGGTGCTGGGGACGGTGCTGATCCTCGCCGGGCTGCTCGCCGCGCAGACCGGCCCGGCGCGTCCCCGCTTGGCCGACGTGTCAGCCGCGCACCGCTCCGGTGACCAGCCACGCGCTGCCGCGGGCCCGCCACACCAGCGTCACCAGGCGGGCCACCACCCACACCCCGATCGCGAGCCACAGGGTGACCAGCCCGCCGCCGAGCAGGAATACCAGCAGCGCGCCGGGTAGGAACACCGCCGTGGTGACCACCCCGGCCACCGCGAGGAAGCGCAGGTCGCCCGCACCGATCAGCACGCCGTCGAGCACGAACAACGGACCCGCGAGCGGCTGTAGCAGGGCCACCACGAGGAGGCTGTCGGCAAGCAGCACCCGCACCGCGGGATCGGCCGTGAACAAGGCGGGCAGCAGCCCCCGGGTGGCGAGCAGGAGCAGGGCGAACAGCACGCCGCAGGCCAGTCCCCACTGGGTCATCCGCCAGGTGGCCGTCCGCGCGCGCCCGGCGTCCCCGGCGCCCAGGTAGCGGCCGGTGATCGCCTGCCCGGCCACCGCGATGGCGTCCAGCGCCAGCGCCAGCAGCCACCACACCTGGAAGCCCACCTGGTACGCGGCGATCTCGGCGTCGCCCATCCTGGTGGCCACCACGGTGCTCACGACCAGCACGACCCGCAGCGACAGGGTGCGGAGCACGAGGGTGAAACCGGCTCTCGCAGCGGCGCGCAGCCCGGCGGCGTCCGGCCGCACGGGGACGTCGTGCCGCCGTGCCTTGCGCAGCACCGCGAGGCCGTACACCAGGCCACCAGCGGTCTGCGCGAGCACCGTGCCGAGCGCGGAGCCGGCGATGCCCCAGCCGAACCCGAACACGAACACGGCGTTGAGGGCCGCGTTCGCCGCGAACATGCCGACCGAGACCACCAGCGGCGTCCGGGTGTCCTGGAGACCGCGCAGCACGCCCGTGCCCGCCAGGGTGACCAGCATGCCGGGCACGCCGAACAGGCTGATCCGCAGGTAGGTCACGGCGGCCGGGGCGACCGCGGACGACGCGCCGAACGCGTGCACGATCCACGGGGTCAGCGGCCAGCCCACCACGATCACGGCCAGCCCGATGCCGACCGCCAGCCAGATGCCGTCCACGCCCTGGCGGATCGCGGCGGGCAGGTTGCCGGCGCCCACCTGCCGCGCCACGGCCGCGGTCGTGCCGTACGCCAGGAACACGCAGATGTTGAGCAGCGTGCCCAGTGCTTGACCGCCGACGCCCAGCCCGCCCAGCGCGGCGGTGCCCAGGTGCCCGACGATGGCCGAGTCGGTGAGCAGGAACAGGGGTTCGGCGACCAGTGCGCCGAACGCGGGCACCGCCAGCCGCAGGATCTCCCGGTCGTGGGACTCGCGTGCGGGTCTGCCGCCGGCCTGCCGGGTCATCGTCACTCCTCGGTGGTGCGGGGTCGCTCGAGCTCGCCGGCGATCAGGGTGAGGAACCGCGACCGGGCGGCGTGGAGGAAGAAGTGGTCGCCCGGGAGCTGGTGCGCGCGGAACCGTCCGGTCGTGCACTCACGCCAGGCGAGCAGCGACGGCAGGCTCACGGCCGCGTCGCGGGCGCCGCCGAACGCGGTGATCGGGCAGTCCAGCAGCGGGCCGGGACGGTACTGGTAGCGGTCCGCCAGCCCGAAGTCGGCGCGGAGCACCGGCAGCATGATCTCCATCAGCTCCTCGCTGCGCAGCACCTCCGGCGGGGTCCCGTTCATCGCCGCCAGCCGCTCACGCAGCTCCCGCGCGCCCCGGACCTGACCGGACGGGTTCCGGGGCGGGCACACCGCGCCGCGCGCCGACGCCGTGATCAGGTGCCGCACCGCGACGCCGTGGTCCCGCTCCAGGGCGATGGCCAGCTCGAAGGCGAGGAAGGCGCCGAAGCTGTAGCCGAGCACGGCCACCGGTTCGCCGGCCTCCGCCAGCACGGTTCCGGCGAGGTCCCGCACCAGCGCGGGCAGGTCGGTCGCGGGAGGTTCCCGGTAGCGCAGGCCGCGGCCGGGCAGTTCCAGTGGCCGCAGCCGGATCGACGCCGGCAGCGTCTCCTGCCAGCCGGCGAAGACGCGCGCGGACCCACCCGCGTAAGGCAAGCAGAAGAGGTTCATGACCACCCGTGCTCGTCACGCAGCCGCGCCGTCAACGCCGGCAGCAGCGGTGCCGCCAGCTCCGCGACGGCCCGCAGGCCGTGCCCGGCCAGCGCCGGATCGGTGCCGGCCCGCGCCGCCAGCAGCGCGAGCAGGTTCGCGGTGGACTCGGCGGCCTGCCGCAGGCTGAACGTCTCCAGCGTGTAGGCCCGCCGCATGCGGTCGCGGTACCGGGCCAGCAACGCGGGCTCCGGGCTCCCGCCGGCGGGCCGCGCCCCGGCCGCGGCCTCGATCGCGGCCAGCGGTTCCCACAGCCGGGCGCTCACGGTCTTGCGGAACTCCGGCTCGGTGAAGTTCGCGGGCTGCTGCTCCGGGTTGTGCAGTGCCAGGTGGAAGCGCACGCTGTCGGCCCCGTGCGCGGCGACCAGGTCGCGGGCCCACACCAGGTGCCGCCTGCTGGTGGAGAACTTGGCGCCGTCCAGGTGGTAGAACTCGTTGGTGACGATCGCCGCCGGCGCGAGCAGGTCACCGTGCGCGAAAGCCAGGCCGAGGTGCGCCAGCGAGAAGTAGAAAGTGTTGTCGTAGCCGAGGAACTGCACCAGCTCGTAGCCCGAGTCCGCCGCCCACACCCCCGCGGCCGGCTCCGGTGCGCGTCGCGAACGCGCCACTTCGGCCATGTGCATGAGACCGGGCAGCATCTCCGCCCAGACGTTGACCACCTGCCCGGCGAACCCCGCGAACGGCACCGGCACGCCCCAGTCCGCCGGGTAGGTGACCGGGAAGTCCGGCAGTGGCCGCGAGAGCATCTCGTCGACGAACCGCAGCACCCGCGGCCGCATGGTTTCGCGGCGGCCGGCGAAGAACGCGGCGATCCGCTCGCGGTGGTCTTCCAGTGGTAGCACCAGGATCTCGACCTCGCGCGGTCGTACCCGGCCGCGCGCGGGGGCTCCGGTGCCGGTGCCGAACAGCAGCGAGCCGGGGTCGTTGGGGTGCCCGCAGCTCTCGCAGATCGCGCCGGACGTGGTGGCGAAGCACTCCGGGCAGTAGCCGGTGACGAACGCCTCCAGCAGGTACCGCCCGGTCCGCTCGCAGTACGGGAACGTCCACTTGCGACGGACCAGGGCACCTCGGTCGTGCAGCCGGGTGAAGAACGCCCGCACGCGGGCCAGGTACACCTCGTCGACGGTGGTGAACGCGTCGATGTCGATGTCGGCCAGGCGCAGCGTCTCCCGGATGTCCCGGCCGCACCGGGCGGCCAGCTCGGCCGGGGGCAGGTCCAGCGCCTGCGCGGTGGTCACCACGTAGGTCTGGTGGTCGTCACCGCCGCTGGCGTAGAGCGCCTCGTGCCCCAGCAGCCGCTGGGCGCGGCAGAACACGTCGGCCCCGAGGTAGGGGCCGGCCAGGTGACCGACGTGCAGGTCGCCGTTGGTGGTCGGCGGGGTCGCGGTGACCAGGAAGCGTCTCACGGGTGCTCCCCGAACGGCCCCGCGGACCACACCGACACCAGTTCGAGCTCGTCGGCCGCCGAGTGGTTCTCGAACCAGTGCACCTGGCGGGACGCCACGACCAGCGCGTCCCCGGGCGCGATCGCGGTCACCTCGTCGTCGACGTGCACCAGCCCCGCGCCGCGCACCACGTAGAACTGCTCGTGGTCGACGTGCGCGTGCGGGGTGGACACCGCGCCCGGCGCGACGACGCACACCCCGAGGCCGGTGTCCGACGGGCCGGTCCGCCCCCACGGCAGGATCCGGCGGAACGCGCAGCCGTACTCCTCGCGGGTCACGGCCTCCGCGCGACGCTGGATCTGGATGCTGCTCATTTGTCGGCTCCTTCGAGGTGGATCGGCAGGGGCGGCGGACCGCCGGCGGGCCGGTCGGTCCGCTCGCCGAACGTGGCGGCCAGGATGTCCGCGGCGCGGTGCGCCTGCACCGACAGCAGCGTGCTGGACAGGCCGTGCGTGTGCTCCGCGGCACCGTGCAGGAACACCTTCGGCCGGAAGCGCGCGGTGGTCTCCACCGAGTAGTCCCGGCGGACCTTCAAGGCGCCGGCGGAGTCCCGGACCAGGTACGGGTCGATCCCGGTCAGCAGGTCCCGCGCCTCCCGGAAGTCGTAGCCGGTGGCCAGCACGACCCCGTCGTAGCGGTCGTGCGCGGTGCGGCCGGTGAGCAGGTCGCGCAGTGCGACCCGGACCAGGGTGCCGCCGGCGCCGTCGGTCGATGCGCCGGCGAGGTCGGTGAGCCGGCGCAGCCGCAGCCGGTCGCCGCCGTGCACGCGCTGGTCATAGAGCAGCCGGGCGATGGAGTGGATGTCCTCGTCGTCGACGGCCCCGTAGTTGGTCGTCCGCAGCTCGCCGAGGATCGCGCGGCGCCGATCGGGCCCGGCGCCGTGGAACAGGTCCACCGACTCCGGGTCGAAGATCTCGTTGGCCAGGGGGCTGCTGTTCGCGGGCTGCAGGGCGAAACCGTGGTGCGCCAACGTGATCTGGGCGGCTGGGAACTCCCCGGCCAGGTACCGGAAGATCTCCGCGGCGCTCTGGCCGGCGCCCACGACGAGGAAGCGGTACGGCAGCAGGCGGTTCCGCCGGCGGAACCGCTCGATGCCGTCGAGGAACCGGCCGCTGTGGAACACCGCGCCGCTCGCCAAGGCGGCCGGTGCCACCCCGGACGGGATCTTCGGCCGTCCGCCGGGCGCCAGGGACAAGTTCTCGGCGAGCACCGTGCGCGGCTCACCCCGCCCGTCGAGGTGATCCACCTCCAGGTGCGTGACGACGCCGTCGCGGCCGGCGGCCGGGCGCACGTGCTGGGCCGCGCAGCCGTAGGAAACGTAGTGCGCGAGCCGCTCGGCGGCCCACTGGAAGTAGTCGGCGTACTCCCGCCGGGTCGGGTGCAGCGTGCCGAGGTTGAGGAACTGCTCCAGCCGTCCTTTGTGGACGAGGTAGCTGGCGAAGGAGTACGAGCTGGTCGGGTCGTGCGGGGTGACCAGGTCCTTGAGGAAGGCCACCTGCATCCGGGCGCCGTCGAGCAGCATGTCCGGGTGCCAGGCGAACTCCGGCTTCGCCTCGATGCAGTGCACGCGGGCCCGCACGGCCGGGTCGCGGGTGGACTCGCACACCGCGCTCAGCGACAGGTGCGAGGGGCCGAACCCGACGCCGAGCAGGCTGTAGCGCCGGACCGGTCCGGCTGGCGTGGTCATTCCGTTCTCCCCCCTGGCCGTACCGCTAGCCGGCCGCCAAGCGGCGGACCGTGCCCTCGCCGGTGAACAGGTCCCGCAGCGCGAGGGTGAAGCCCTTCTCCTTCGCCAGCGCCACCAGCTTCAGTGCCGCGAGCGAACTGCCCCCGAGCTCGAGGAAGGGTGTCCGCGCGTCGACCCGGTCCAGTCCGAGCACCTGGGCCACGACCCCGGCCAGTTCGACCTCTCGCGGGGTCTCCGGCGGCGCCGCCTCGACGTCGGCCCGGACGGGTGCGAGTGCGGGGTCGGGCGCCGACCACCCGGGCTGGGCGCCCTCGACCAGGCCGACGAGCTTGCCGACCGAATCGGTGCCGGTCGCCCGGCCGATCGCGTCGAGGACCTCGCTCAGCGCGGTCATCACCCGGTCCACCGACCCGGCGTCGAAGTAGGCGAGGTCGTATTCGACCTGGAAGGACAGCCGGCCACCGGCCGCCGTCACCCCGGCGGTGAACGGGTAGTTGGTCCAGCCGAAGTTCTCCTCGTGCCGCACCCGCACGTCGCCGAGCTCGGCCCAGCCGATGCCGTGCGGGATGTTCTCGAAGATCAGCAGCGACTCGAACAGCGGGTGGCCGCTGGGCAGCCCGGGGTCCTGCTGGATGAGCGGCAGCGGGTAGTTGTCGTTGGCGCGCGCGGTGATCTGGGTCCGCTGCACCTGCCGCAGCCAGTGCTCGAGAGGCTGGTCGGCGTCCAGTGGCAAGCGCATCGGCAGGATGTTCACGAAGATGCCGACCATCTCCTCGACGCCGGCCAGCGCCACCGGGCGATGCGTGACGGTCATGCCGAAGCAGACGTCGTCGCGGCCGCTGATCCCGCCGATCACCGCGGCCCACGCGGCCTGCACCAGCGAGTTGAGCGTCAGCTGGTGTTCGCGGCCGTAGGCGGTCAGCCGGTCGGTCACGTCCGCCGCGATCGGGTAGCCGGCCGCCGCGTGCAGCTCGTGCCCGCTCGCGGACAGCCCCCGCTGCACCGCCCGGCCGATGGCGGTCGGGCCGCGGAACCCGCTGAGCTGGTCGAGCCAGTACTCGCGGGCCGGGCCGGTGTCCTGCTGGCCGATGAAGGACACGTAGTCGCCGAACGCGCGGGTCGCCGTCAGCCGGGGTGCTTCGCCGGCGTGCCCGGCGCGCAGGAACTCCAGGGAGTCGCGCAGCATCAGGAACAGCGACCACACGTCGAGGATGAGGTGGTGGTAGCTGAGCACGAGCCGGTGCCGGGCGTCGCCGACCCGGATCAGGATCAGCCGGAACAGCGGTGCCCGCTCGAACGCGAAGCCACGCTGCCGGTCCTCGGACAGGTATTCCACGAGCTTGGCGCGCTGGCCGGCCGGGTCGTCGCCGGACCAGTCCAGCACCGTCCAGACCACTTCGGCGTGGCGCTGCACCACTTGCCGTGGCTCGGCGGACCCGTCGGTGGCGATCCGGACGCGCAGGATCTCGTGCCGGTCGACCACCCGCTGCCAGGCCTGCCGGTAGGCCTCCGGATCGAGCTCGCCGTCGAGGGTGAAGAGGAACTGCTCCACGTAGACCGCGGACTCCGGGTCGAGCAGCGAGTGGAACAGCATGCCCTTCTGCATCTCGGTGAGCGGGTAGACCTTCTCGATGTCGCCGGAGTCGTCGGCGTCGTGGTCTCCGGGCGCGAAGCCGGCCGGGACGAAGTCGGGTTGCCGGGCGCCGGTGCGGCGCAGCTCGCCGATGTGCGCCGCCAGCTCCGCGACGGTCGGCGTGGCGAAGACCTGGGTCGCGGTCAGCCCCAGCCCGTCCCGGTTGGCCCGCGCGCTGATCATGAAGCCCTGGATGGAGTCGCCGCCGAGGGCCAGGAAGTTGTCATGCACCCCGACCCGGGGCAGCGACAGCACGTCGGCCCACAACCGGCACAGCTCGGCTTCCAGCTCGGTGCGGGGAGAGGTGTACTCCTCGGCGAGCTCGAGGCGGGCTCCCGCCAGCTCCCCGATGGCCCGGCGGTCCACCTTGCCGTTGTGGGTCAGCGGTAGTGCGTCCAGCACCGAGAACGACGCGGGGATCATGTACTCGGGCAGGTGCCGGGCCAGGTATCCGCGAAGGGCGGCGGGGCCGGGCGGCTCGTCCGCGCAGGTGAGGTGGGCGACGAGCCGCTGGTGCCCGCCGGCGCCGCGGCGTCCGGAGACCACCGCGCCGGTGATGCCCGGCACCTCCTTGAGCCGGGCCTCCACCTCGCCCAGCTCCACCCGGTGGCCCGCGATCTTGACCTGGTCGTCGATCCGGCCGAGCAGCTCGAACGGGCCGTCGCCGACGCGCCGGCAGAGGTCACCGGTGCGGAACACCCGGCCCGCGGCCGTCTCGGCGAACTTCGCCGCGGTCAGCTCGGGCAGCCGGTCGTAGCCCTCGGCGATGCCCACGCCGGACAGGCACAGCTCGCCGGTCCGCCCGTCGGCGACGGGACGCAGGTCCGCGTCGAGCACCGCGAGGTCCAGCTCGGCCGGGAAGCCGATCGGGACGAAGCCCTCGTACTCCGCACCGGGCAGGCATTCCCAGCAAGCTCCGTAGAGCGCCTCGGTGAGCCCGTAGATGTTGTACAGCCGAGCGGGCAGGCCGGTGGCGAAGTACTTCTCCGGAAGCTCGCCCGGCATCGCGTCACTGCTGCAGAACACGTGCCGGAGCGACGTGTTCGCCGCGAAACCGGGACTGTCGAGCATGCCGGACAGCAACGCGGGCACCACCATCACCGTCGTCACCCCGGCGCCGGTGACCAGCTCGACCAGCCGGTCCGGGTCCTTGTGCTCGCCGGGCGGCACGATGATCGTGGTCCCGCCGGACAACATCGGCCAGAACACTTCGCGGACCAGGTTGGTGACACTGAGCGTCGTGCGCAGCAGGTGCCGGTCGCCGGGCCGCAGCGCGAACCTGTGCTGCAGCCACTGCTGGCCGCTGAGCAACGCGCGGTGGGTGAGCATCACGCCTTTGGGCACACCGGTGGAGCCGGAGGTGTAAAAGATGAACGCCAGCGCGTCCGCCGGCAGGTCCACCGGTTCGTGACCGCCGCCGGCGTCGAGCAGGTCCTCCACCGCCACCGTGCGCACGCCCGCCGGGTAGGGAGCGCCGAGCAGAGCGCGCTCGGTCAGGACCAGGCCGGCCTGGGAGAACTCCAGGATCGCGGACCGCCGCTCGGGCGGGTCGTCCGGGTCGACCGGCGCGCAGACCGCGCCCGCCCGGAGCAGCCCGAAGAGTGCGGGCAGCAGGTTCAGCGAGCGGTCCAGGTGCAGGCCGACGCGCTCGCCCGGCCGCACCCCCAGCGCGGCCAGACCGGCGGCGACCCGGGACGCCGCGGCGTCGACCTGACCGAACGTGCTCGAGTCGCCGCCGAGGACGGCCGCGGTCCCGTGCGGTCTTTCCCGGGCCTGGACCGTGAGCAGATCGTGGAGGAACCGCATGCGGGAACACCCTCTTCCGGTTCTGCGCCATCGGATGCCGGAGCAAGCGTCGCGCGGGTCGCCGGTCGCGGGATCGGTGAACACTGCCTGTTTTGGCCGCCCCGTTGCCCATTTTGGGCGGGCACGACCTGCGGTGCATCCCGACTGTCGACAGGTTGTCGACGGATCACGGGAGGGTTGAGATGCGTTGCCACACGAATCTAGGGGGACTTCGTGAAACCGCTGACCCGGATGGCGCGGGAACCGGCACGGGCGTTTTCGAGCACTGGTGAACTACTCGAGCGCGACACGCTGCTGGCCGAACTCGAGCGCGCGTCGGACGAAGACCGGCCCACCGGCCGGATCGCGCTGGTGACCGGCGAGGCCGGGAGCGGGAAGTCCGCGCTGGTGCGGTCGTTCGCGCAGCGGCAGACGGGCCGAGCGGAGGTCCTCGTCGGGCTGTGCGACCCGCTGGCGCGGTCACGCCCGCTGGGTCCGTTGCACGACATCGACGCCCAGGTCGGTGGTGGGCTTGCGGCCCTGCCGGCCACCGGCGACCGCGCCGAGGCGTTCGCCGCGTTCCTGGGCGGGCTCGCGCGTGCGCACCGGCGGATCGTGGTCGTGGTCGAGGACGTGCACTGGGCCGACGACGCCACCCTCGCTCTGCTGGCGTACCTCGGCCGCCGGCTCGATCGCACGTCGGCGCTGATCCTGCTGACCTACCGCGACGACGAACTGGGCGTCCACCACCCGTTGCACGCGGTGCTGGCCAGCCTCCCGTCGGAACACGTGTCGTACCTGCGGTTGCCGCCGCTGTCCCGGGACGCGGTCACCGCGCTGGGCCGGCGGGCCGGGCACGACGGCGCCGAGCTGTACCGGCTCACCGGCGGGAACCCGTTGCTGGTCACCGAACTGCTCGCGGCCGGGAATGACGCACCGCCGAAGATCCGGGCTCTGGTGCGGTCCCGGCTGTCCGGCCTGAGCGCGGCGGCCCAGGACGTCGTCCGCCTCGTGGCGGTCAGTCCGGACGGGGCCGAACCCTGGCTGCTCGAAGGCGCCGGGGCGGCCGGCCCCGCGGTGCTCGAGGAGTGCCTGTGCGCCGGTCTGCTGTCCAGCACCGGTGACCGGATCCGGTTCCGGCGCGAACTGCTGCGGCGGATGGTGCACGACTCGCTGCCCGCCTTCGCCCGGTGCGAGCTGAACCGCCGGATTCTCGGCGTGCTCTCGTCGCGGCCGTCCGGCGGGGAGGTGGACCCGGCGCGGCTGGTCCACCACGCCGGGGAGTGCAACGACACCGCCGCGGTCCTGCGGTACGCGCGGGCGGCGGTCCGGCTGCCCGGGCACAGCGGTGCCGAACTGTTCGAGTCCTTCGCGCTGCACCTGTTCCTCGCCGGTGACGCCGAACAGGCCGTGACCGCCCGCCGGACGGCGCTTTCCTTGCGGGAAGCGGCCGGCCGGCGGGAAAAGATCGGCGAGAACCTGCGCCTGCTGTCCCGCCTCTACTGGTGGACCGGCCACCGCGAGCAGGCGGAGGCGGCCGCGCACCGCGCCGTCGAGACGCTGGAGCCCGGCGGTGACGGCCCGCAGCTCGCGCTGGCGTACGGAACGCTGGCCCAGCTCGACGCGCTCGCGCACTCCCCCGCGGCGGCGCTCGCGCGCGGTGGGCAAGCGATGCGGATGGCGGCGCGGCTCGACGATCCGGTCAGCCTGGCTCCGGCGCTGATCGACCTCGGTACCGCACGGCTCGCCGCCGGTGACGCCGCCGGGCGTCGTGACCTGAACCAAGGCCACGCGCTCGCGCGGGAGCACGGGCTGGTCGAGGACGCCGCCCGCGCGTGGGTGAACCTCGCGGCGGACGGCGTCGCGCGCCGTGATCCCCGCCCGGGGGACCTCGACCGGGCGCTCGGCTTCGCCACCGGGCACGACCTGCCCGGCATCGCGACGCAGGTGCTCTCGCTGCGCGCGTGGCAGCGCCTGGGTCACGGCGACTGGCCCGGCGCGCAGGAAGACGCGCTGGCCGTACTGGGACGGCGCCGGCCGGCCGGCGCGATCGTGGTTCCGGCGTTGTGCGCGCTGGGACGGCTGCAAGCCCGGCGTGGCCACGCTTCCGCGGCCGGGCTGCTCCGCGAGGCGGCCGTCCCGGCCCGGGCGATGGGAGAGGTGCGAGGCATCGCGCTGGTCGCCGCCGCGCAGGCCGAGCACACGTGGCTGGGGCACGCGGCGATCCCGGTGACGGCCGAGCTCACCGCCGCTTTCGAGCTGGCGCGCCGGGCCGGTCATCCCTGGTACGCGGGCGAACTGGCGTGGTGGCTGCGCCGCGCCGGGGCCGAGCCCGAGGTCTCCGCTTGGTACGCGGAGCCCTATCGGCTGCTGCTCACCGGGGACTGGCGCGAAGCCGCGGCGGCGTGGGCGGAGCTGAACTGCCCGTACGAGGAGGCCGAGGCCCTGGCCGGCGGCAGCGACGACACCGCGTCGTTGCGCGCGCTGGAGACGTTCGACCGGCTCGGCGCCACGGCGGCCGCACGCCGGCTGCGGCGCCGGTTGCGGCGGCTCGGCGGCCTGCGCGTACCGCGGGGGCCCCGCCCGGCCACGGTGGCCAACCCGGCGAACCTGACCACGCGGCAGCTGGAGGTGCTCGCCCTGCTCGCCGACGGACTGCGCAACGCCGACATCGCGGCCCAGCTGATGCTGTCGGTCCGCACGGTCGACCACCACGTCGCCGCGATCCTGGCCAAGCTCGCCGTCGGTTCCCGCCGCCAGGCCGCGGGCGCCGCCCGGCAGCTCGGCATCGCCGTCGACGGCCGGGAGCCGTGCCCGGCCTCGCCGCGATAGCGAACGGATAGCGAGGCTGAGCCACGATCTCCCGGTCGATTCCCGCTAGTGAGAGGAGTGATCATGGCTCGCATGATCAACACCCTGGGTGACCGGTTGCTGGGGCTGTTCCTGCGCGAGGTGAAGGCCGGCGCCTGCGTCCCCGAGCACGGCCAGGTCTGCAAGACGTTCCACTACGACTGCTACGGCAGCTGCAAGTAACCACGGCGCCCACGCCTTTCCCGCCGCGGCCCTCGTGGCGGGAAAGGCGGTGCCTTGCCCGCACCGAAAGGAAGATCCACCGATGATCGGCGCCCAGTTCGTGCTCGCCGCCCGGGTCCTGGTCGGGCTGGTGTTCGCGGTCGCGGCCGTCGGCAAGCTCGCCGGGCGGGTGCGGCTGGCGGAGTTCGCCGACTCGCTGGCGCCGCTCGGCCGGTCGCCGGTGGGCTGGCTGCCGATCGCCGCCGGGACCGCCGTCGCCGAACTGGCCGTCGCCGTGCTCGTCGCGTTCCCCGCCACCTACCGGCTCGGGCTCGGGCTGGCGACGGCGGTGATGCTCGTGTTCTGCGTCGCGATCGCCCGGTCGATGCGGCTGGACCGCCGCGTCACCTGCCGTTGCTTCGGCCGCTCCGGGGCGGTGCTCGGCCGTACCCACCTCGTCCGCAACACCCTGCTCGCCGCGTGGGCCGCCGCCGCACTCGCCGTCCCGGCGGGACCCGCGCTCGGCCTCGACACCGTCGCGGCCGCCGTGCTCGTCGGCGCGTCCGCCGCGCTCGTCGCGATCAACTGGGACAGCCTGGCCGGCCTGATACGCAAGCCGGACACCGCCCGCGGCTGAGCGAAAACACAGAAAGAGGTTCTTCATGTCGTTCCTGGTGGCCGTGGTCGCGGTGCTGGCCGTGCTGACGGTGCTCAACCTCCTGCTGTCCTCGGCGATCATCAGGATGCTGAACGAGCAGCGGCGGCCGGCGACGCCCGCGTTGCCGGCGGTGGGCACCGAGATCGGGGCGTTCGAGGTGACCGACGCCGACGGCGTGACCGTCACCGACCGCGAACTCGACGACGCGCTCGTCGCCTTCCTCTCGCCGACCTGCGGGCCGTGCCAACGCCTCGCCGGCAAGCTCACCGAGCCGACCGTCGCGTTCGTGCTCGACGGCGGTGACCGGGACAAGGCCGTCGAGTACGCGGCCGGTCTGGGCCCCGCGGTGCGCGTCGCCTTCGTCGGCGACCGCAGCCCCGTGTCGGCCGCGTTCGACGCCGGAGACGTGACCCCGACCCTGATCCGCGTGCGTGACCGGCGGATCGCCGCCGCCGGTCACGACCTCGACGCCGTGCGCCCGCAGCACGCCCGATGAACCTGTTCCGCACGGCGGGCCCCGCGTTCGGCATCGCCTGGCGCGCGTCGCGGGCGGCCACCGGCGGCGCGATCGCGCTGGCGGTGCTCGCCGCGGCCGTGCCGGCGGTGTCGGCCTGGCTGGGGAAGCTGCTGTTCGACGAGCTGGTCGGCGGCCGCGACCGGGGCCTGATCGTGCTGCTGGCCATCGGCTCGGCGGCCGGCCTCGCCCTCGCGACCGCGATCACCGCGATCGCCTCGTACTGCACCTCGGTCGTGCGGGCCAAGTCCGCGATCGAGGCGGAGGACCGGCTGGTCGGCGCGGTCGGCGCGCTGCCCGGGCTGCGCCGGCTCGAGGACCCGGCGTTCCTGGACCAGGTGCGGCTGGCCGAGCAGGGCGCACAGGAGGCGACGCCCGCGGTGCTGGCGCTGACCGTCGAGTCGGTGCGCGCCGGGGTCGCCGTCCTCGCGTTCGGCGGCGCGGTCCTGCTCGTGTGGCCGCCGATGGCCGGGCTCCTGGCCGCGTCACTGGCCGCGGCGGCGATCTCCCAGCTGACCCTGTCCCGCCTGCGCGTGCGGGAGGCCGAGGCGATGATGGCCACCCACCGGGAGCGCTTCCTGTTCCGCTCGCTGTGCTCGGACATCCGGGCGGCCAAGGAGATCCGGCTCTTCGGTCTCACGGATCTGTTCCGGGGACGCATGGTGGCCGCGGTCCGCCGGGCCACGGACGGCGAATGCGCGATGCAGCGCCGGATCGCGGTCGCCGGGGTCACCGCCGCGATCGTGTCGGCGGTGGTGGCCGGCGTCGCCCTCGTGGTCGCCGCGACCGGCGCCGCCCGGGGGTCGTTGTCCATCGGCGACGTCACCCTCTTCACGGCCGCGGTGGCCGGCATCCAGTCCCCGGTGAGCGCGCTGCTGGGCCAGGTCGGCCGGGCCGGCGGCTCGCTCGGGTTGTTCCGGCACTACCTCGAAGTCGTGAGGACCGCGCCGGACCTGGTCTCCGGGACGGACGCCGTGCCCGAGCTGACGGCCGGCATCGAACTGCGTGACGTGTGGTTCCGCTACGACCCGACCGGCCCGTGGGTGCTGCGCGGGGTCGACCTGGTGATCCCCCGCGGCGCGGCGGTCGGGCTGGTCGGGGTGAACGGCGCGGGCAAGTCGACGCTCGTGAAGCTGCTGTGCCGCTTCTACGACCCGGACCGCGGCCGGATCCTCTGGGACGGCGTGGACATCCGCTCCTGCGACCCGGCGGAGCTGCGGGCCCGCATCGGCGCCACGTTCCAGGACTTCACCAGCTACGACCTGACCGCGGCCGACAACATCGGCATCGGCGACGTCACGCGCCTCGGCGATCTCGACCGGATTCGCGCGGCGGCCCGCCTGGCCGAGATCGACCCGGCGCTGTCGGCGTTGCCGCGCGGCTACGAAACCCTGCTGTCCCGGGCGTTCCTGGACGTCGACGACAAGGCGGGCGCGGCGTTGTCCGGCGGCCAGTGGCAGCGGGTGGCGCTGGCCCGGTCGCTCATGCGCGCCGAAGCCGACCTGCTCATCCTCGACGAACCCAGCTCCGGCATGGACGCCGACGCCGAAACCCGGACCCACGAGGCCCTGCGCGCCCACCGGGCCGGCCGGACGAGCGTGCTGATCTCCCACCGCCTGTCCGCCCTGCGCGGCGCGGACCGGATCGTCGTGCTCGGCGGCGGCCGGGTGATCGAGCAGGGCACCCACGACGAGCTGCTCACCGCGGGCGGCGAGTACGCCCGGCTGTTCTCGTTGCAGGCCAAGGGATACGCGATGGTGGAAGCATGATGGCCGCGGGGGTCGTGCTCGCGGCGCTGGTGCTGCTGGTCCTGGTGGTCGTACTGCGCCGCCGGTTCGTGGTGGCCCACGTCCGGGGTCACAGCATGGCCCCGACCTTCCACGACGGCGAGCGGGTCGTCGCGACCCGGCGGCGGCACTACCGCGTCGGCGACGTGATCGTCTTCCGGCCGCGGTCCGAGACGATCGATGTCGCCTGGCGCATCAAACGGGTCGCCGCGGTCGCCGGCGACCCGGTCCCCGCCTGGCTGGCGGCGGACCACCCGGTCGTCCCGGCCGGCCGCGTGGTGGTGGCCGGCGACAACACCGGCCACAGCGAGGATTCCCGCCAGCTCGGCTACATCGACGTCGCCCGCGTGGCCGGCGCGGTCCCTCACCGCCCCGCGCCGGAGGGCAGCTGACAGTCGATCTCCGCCAGCACCTTCTCCACCCCGGCCCGTTCGACCGGGCTGTCGAACTCGTCCTGCAGACGCAGGGACGCGTGGGCGACGCGGCGGGCGGCGGCCCGGTCACCGGCGGCCAGCTCGATCGAGGCCAGTGCGAGCAGCGCGGCGGACTCGGCGTCCGGGCGGCGGGTGCGGCGGGCCAGGCCCAGCGCCCGGTCCGCGGATCTCCGGGCGGCGTCCAGGTCGCCGTTCGCGCGGTGGGCGTCGGCTTCGGCGGTGAGGCACCAGGTCTGGCCGATCAGGTCGCCGTTCTGCTCCGCCAGGCAGCGGGCCTGGTCGGCGAGGGCGGCCGCGGTCACCGCGTCGCCGCAGGCCAGTGCGGTGCGCAGGACCACGAGCCGCACCTGCGCGCGGCCCTTCCAGTCGGCGGCGGCGTCGGCCAGCCGCAGGGCCTTCGTGCCGTGTACCTTCGCCGCGCAGAGGTCGCCGAGGTGGTCCCGGTAGAGGGCGGCCAGCGTGGCGTGGCAGCCCGACATCCCCGCCAGGTTGCCGGACTTCCGGAGGCACACGATCGCCTCGCGCACGGCGGTGATCGCGCGGTGCCAGTCGCGGCACCGCTCGTACGCGTCGCCCAGCTTGGTCAGCACCTCCGCCCGCAGCGCGAGGTCGACGTCGGCCAGCGGCACCTCGCTCAGGATGGCGACGACGTCGGCGTACCGGCCGCGGTGCATCCGCGCCGTCGCCGCGACCAGCGCCGCGGTCACCCGCACGACCGGGTCCGGGCCGGCGACGTTCGCCAGGCGCGCGGCCGCCCGGGCGCCGTGGTCGGACAGGTCGAGCCGCACGAGCGGCGCCCGCAGCACCAGCAGCAGCGCCGCCGCGGCCCGGGGCCGGCCGCCGCGCACGGCCAGGCCGAACACGGCGAGCAGGACGTCGACGTCCGCGCCCACCCATGGCAGGGGTTCCCGCACCACGCGCCCGATGACGTCCCGGTCGAGCGGCGCGGCGGTCTCGGCGAGCACCGCGTACCCGGCCCGCAGGCCCAGGATGCCTTCGTAGGCGTGCCCGGTCAGCGCGACCGCCCACCCGGCCAGCCGGTCCAGGGCGCCCGGGTCGAGTGACGGGCCGACCGTGCGGCAGTAGGCCCGCACCAGGTCGTGCATCCGGTAGCGAGGCACCCCGTCGCGCCCCGGCCCGGCCTGGTCGAGCAGGTTCATCGCGCACAGGTGGGCCAGCACCTCGCCGGTGCGGGCCAGGGGCACGTCGAGCACCGGCGCGAGCGGCCAGCCGGTGAACGTCGGCGCCCCGATCGCCGCCAGCGCCAGCATCGCGGTCCGCTCGTCCCGGTCCAGCAACCGGAAGCTGGCGTCGAGGCTGTCCCGCACGCTGCGCTGCCCGACCACCAGCTCCCGCATCCGCGTCGACTCGTCGGACAGCCGCGCGGCCAGCTCCGCCACGCTGAGCTTCGGGTACGCGGCGAGCTGCGCCCCGGCGATCCGCAACGCGAGCGGCACACCCCCGCACGCCTCGATCACCGTGGCAACCGCGTCCTCGCGCTCCCCCAGCCGGGCCGCCCCCGCGACGTTCGCCAGCACCGTCCCGGCCACCTGGTCGGACAGCGGCGCGAGCGGCACCCGGACCGTCGGCTCGACCTCCGGCAGCAGCGACCGGCTGGTCACGATCGTGGCGCAGCCCGGGTCGGCGACCAGCAGCGGCTCGATCTGCCGGACGGTGGCGGCGTTGTCCAGCAGCACGAGCACCCGCTTTCCCGCGGTGCGGCTGCGGAACTCGGCCGTGCGCTCCTCGACGGTGGCCGGCATCGACCGCACCGGCACCCCCAGCGCCCGCAGGAAGCCGGCGAGGACCTCGTGCGGCGCGGCCGGCCGGGCGTCGGCGCCCCGCAGGTCGGCGTAGAGCTGCCCGTCGGGGTAGGCGTGCACGGACGCCGCGCCCACGTGGACGGCCAGCGCCGTCTTGCCGATCCCGGGCATACCGGTGACCAGTACCAGCGGCGGCGCGTCGGAGCGGCGCGCCACCGCGGCCCGGACCGCGGCCGACTCCGCGTCGCGCCCGGCGAACCCGGACGTCCGCGGCGGCAGCTGCGCGGGCACCACGGTCGCGGCCGGCAGCGTCTCGACGGAGAGGATCTCCGCCTCCAGCGCGAGCAGCTCCCGGGGCGGATCCATCCCCAGCTCGTCGCGCAGCACGCGCCGGGCCTCCTGGAACGCCGCCAGCGCGTCGGCCCGCCGCCCGGCGCGGTGCAGGGCCAGCATCCGCCGGCGGTGCAGGCCTTCGCGCAGGGGGTGCGCTCGGACCAGCGCGGTCAGCTCGGGCAGCAGCCGCGCGGACCGTCCACACAGGATCTCCGCGTCGATCCACTCCTCGACCAGGCAGATCCGCAGCTCCTCCAGCCGGGGCAGCTCCGCGCCGGCCAGGTGCGGGGTCACCCCGCCCAGCGGCGTCCCGGTCCACCGGTCGAGCGCGGACCGCAGCAGGACGGCCGTGTCCGCGGGATCCCCGGCCGCACCGGCCGTGCCCATCAGCCGCCGCACCTCGTCGACGTCGACGAGGCAGTCCAGCAGGTACCCGCTCGACACGGTGACCACGGCTCCCGCCGCGCCCGCCCGGTCGAGCGAGGCCCGGAGCTTGGACACCTGGATGTGCACCTGCGTCCGCGCGGTGGCCGGCGGCAGCTCACCCCACAGGGCGTCGATCAGCCGCTCCACCGACACCGGCCGCCGGCAGGCGAGCGCCAGCGCGGCGAGCACCGTGCGCCCCAGCCGTCCCTTGACCGGGACCGGCGTCCCCCGGACCCGCGCGCCGACGGGACCGAGCACCGTGGCTTCCAGCAATCCCCTGCCCGCACCTTTCGGGATCGACGATCCGCCCAGGACCGCCGCCGACCTGTCCGGCGACGATCCCGGGCGAATTTTCGTTACGGCGTCAGGGCTTCTCGAAGTGCTGGTAGTCGATCGGGGTGTCCCAGGAGCCGCCCCAGGTCCAGCCGCGGGTGGTGAACGCCTGCTCGGTGACGTCACCCGCGTGGATCATGCCGGGCGTGGTGAGCGTGCGGTCGACGTACGGCGCGCCGTTGGGCGGGTAGACCGCGCCACTGCCGGAGATGTACGGGTTCTGCACGGTGTTGATGTCGATGGCGCGCCCGTAGGAGTGGTTGGACCACGCGGTGCCGCCGGTGATCGCCCGGCAGTTGAACGCCGAGGTGTTGTTCGCCGCCATCGACGCGTCGTCGTCGGAGTTGTACTTCTCGACGGTCTCCATCCGCTCGATGGGGAACCGGCCGAAGTACAGGTCGGCGAAGGTGCGGGCGACCTCGGTGGCGCGGTCGGCGTTGACGACCAGTTCGCCCCGGTGCACCGCACCGTCGAAGCCGAGGAAGTTCAGGCTCACCAGCCGCAGCTGGTCGGGACCGACCGGGCAGCCCTCGTGCCAGCTGGAAGCGAGCCGTTCCGCGGTGACCGTCTTGATGACGGCGACGTAGGGCGGAAGGCCGCTGCTCGCCGGCGCGGCGATCTCCACGGTCTGGGCCGTGGCCGCCGGCGCCGGCGTGGCGCCGAGCAGGACCGCGGGCAGGGCCATCGCGAGGAGTGCAAGAACTCTCGATCTCAAGTTCATGACGACAACACACTTTCTCTCGGTTTGCCGGAACAGCGGGGAAATCCGCAGAAGACTTTTCGGCCGGTGAGGCACCACCGGCACGACGAAGACGGCGTCGTCCGCCACGATCACTTCGTTGGTGTCAAAGGATGTGACGCGACTCCGCCGGACAGGTACCGCTCAGCTCTCGTGCCCGCGCTCGCGGCCGGCCGCGCGCGTTCGACGGCGGCCGGACTCCCGGAACGGGTCGATCAGTGGGTTCCCGCGCCTGGGCGGGAACTGCCGGCGACCTTCACCGGCCTCCCCCGGCGCGGTGCCGACGTGATCCCCTACGTCGGCCATCGCTCTTCGCCATGCGGTCTTCCGCCTTCCCCAGTCACCGAGAGCGCCTTCATCCCCCAGGTGAGTGAAGGAGCTCTCGCAAGATCGAACGTGCCAGCGGCGCGCGAACAGCGTCAACCGACCCGAAAACGTTTCGCCCCTCCCCGAAACCTGTTCTCGTGGCCCGGAAACGGCAACCTCGACGCAGCTGCGCTGGTCAGCGCCCGCGAGGAATCAGCCGTCGAGTGCCGCCGCGGTCAGGGTGAGGTGCCGAGCGAGCAGCTCGGCCGCGGCGTCGGCGTCGCGGTCCAGGACCGCTTCCTCCAGGCGGCGGTGCTCGCCGGCGGCGTCCCGGTCCGGCGCGCGCTGCGCCGACCACCGGCGCGCCAGCTCACTCGCCGCCCACATCCGGTCGAAGGTCTCGAGCAGGGCGGCGTTGCCGCACCCCTCCAGCAGGGTGCGGTGGAAGCTCCGGTGGGCTTCGGACCAGGCGCTGCTGTAGTACTCGCCTTCGCCCGGCGCATACGGTTCCGTGCGGGCCAGGCGGTGGTGCGCGGCCCGCACGCGAGCCTCCCAGTCGACGTCGCCGCGCTCGACGGAAAGGCGCAGCACGACCGGCTCGACGGTCCGGCGCGCCTCGGTGATCTCCTGCCAGCGCCGGTCGGAGAACGCCGGAACGGCGAAGCCGCGGTTCGGCAGCCGGTCGGCCAGGCCCTCGCCGACCACCCGCACGAGCGCCTCGCGCACGACGGCCAGGCTCACGCCCTGGTCCCGGGCGAGGTCCTGGGGCTTGAGCGCTTCACCGGGGGCGTAGTCGCCGCGCATGATCGCGTCCCGCAGGTGTGCGTAGACCTGCTCCGACAGCATCTGACCCATGCCCTCAGCATAGATGTTGGCGTCAATAATCGATTATCTGTGCTATCGTCGATGACGTCACCTCCCCGGAAGGATCCCCGATGACCGTCAACGACCCCTTCGCCCGACTCCCCGAAGCGGCCGCCTTCTCCGTCACCAGCACCACCGTCACCGACGGCGCCGCCTGGCCCCGCGCGCAGTTCTCTTCGGGGGTCCCGGGCGGCGAGGACGTCTCCCCGCAGCTGTCCTGGAGCGGCGCACCGGAAGGCACCGAGAGCTACGCCGTCACCGTCTACGACCCCGACGCCCCCACCGGCTCCGGGTTCTGGCACTGGGCAGTCGCCGACATCCCCGCCACCGTCGCGCAGCTGCCCGAGGGCGCCGGCGACGACACCGGGTCCGGCCTGCCGGAGGGCGCCTTCCAGCTGCCCAACGACGCCCGCGTGCCCCGCTTCCTGGGTGCCGCCCCGCCCGCCGGGCACGGCCCGCACCGCTACTTCGTCGTGGTGCACGCCCTCGACGTCGCCGCCATCGGCGTCCCCGCCGACGCCACCCCGGCCGTCCTCGGCTTCACCATGGCGGGCCACATCCTCGGCCGCGCGGTCCTGACCGCCACCGCCGAAACGCCCGCATGAGCACCGCCGTGCGGGAGGCCGGCCTCGCCGTCTCCGCGGCCCACACGTTCATCTACCTGGTCCCCGAGTCCGAAAAGGAGGCCGCGGAACTCGGCGTGACCGACCGCGGGCAGCGGTATTTCGCCTTCCGGTCGGCCGCCATGGGCGCGGTTCCGTGGCAGGTCACGCTCGCGGCCTTCTACAACTTCAGCCCGCGGGCGGTGCGCGCCATGGACGGGGTGTGGAACGCCGCGTCACCCGGCCGATGGCAGGCTGCCCGCTTCGCGGCCGCAGTGGCTGCGCTGCACCGCGTCGGCGTGAACCTCACGGCCGGCCGGATCGCGGAGGCGCGGTCGCTGATCGATCCCGTCGTCGCCCACGCCGACTACGCGGGCAAGACGCTGGCCGCCGCGAACGCGTCGGTCCCGCTGCCGGCCGACCCGCTGGCCGCGCTGTGGCAGCAGCTCACCGTGGCCCGCGAATGGCGCGGCGACGCGCACGTCGCCGTGCTGGCCGGCAACGACCTCGGGCCCTGCGACTGCAACGTCCTCCACACCGCGACGGGCCGGCTCCCCGAAGCGGTCGTCCGCGCCACCCGTGGCTGGGACGACGAGGAATGGGCCGCGGCGACGGCGCGTCTCGTCGCGCGCGGCTGGCTCACCGCCAACGGCACCGCGAGCGAGGCCGGCCTCGCGGCCCGTGAACGGATCGAGGGCGAAACCGACCGGCTCTGCGCGCCGCTGTGGGCCCCGATCGGCGCGGCGGGCGCCCGCCGCCTCGCCTCCCTCATCGCCCCTATCGGCGACGCGTTCACCGCGGCCTACGAGGAGCTGACCCGCCGCCCGGCCCGCCAGAGGAGCACACCGATCAGCCAGGTCAAGAGGAACAGCGCGACGATGCCGAGCCCCGCGTAACCGGGGTCGATGTCCCCGACCCACGCGAGCGGCCCGGACGTGGTGCCGAGCAGGCCGGCCAGCCCGAAGCCGCCGGCCAGCAGCGCGGTCACCACCGAAATCCCGGTGACCAGCAGGTTGTAGCGGATCCTCCGCACCGGGCTGAGCAACGCCCACTCGTAGACGGCGGTCATCACCACCCCGTCCGCCGCGTCGAACGCGCTCATCCCCGCGGCGAACAGCACCGGCAGCGCGAGGAACGTGTACCAGGGCACGGCCGGCGCGACACTGCTCGACAGGACGAGCAGGGAGACCTCGGTGGCGGTGTCGAACCCGAGGCCGAACAGCAGCCCGATCGGGTACAGGTGCCATTCCCGGCCGACCGACCTGGTCAGCCGGGCGAGCAGGCGGGCGACCAGCCCGCGCGAGTTCAGCTGCCGTTCGAGCTCCGCCTCGTCGTGACCGCCGTCGCGGGCTTGCCTCGCCACCCGCAGGACGCCCGTGAAGGCCCGCGCGTTCAGCACCCCGATGAGCAGGAGGAACCCCGCCGAAATCAGGGCACCCCCGGCCGTGGTCACGTCGTGGAGCAGAGAGGAGTCGTCGACGACGCTGTCGGCGACCGCCCGGAAGCCCAGACCCAGCACGACGCAGAGCAGCAACACGACCGTCGAATGGCCGAGTGAGAACCAGAACCCGGCCGACAGCGGCCGGCGCCCGTCGCCGAGCAGCTTCCGGGTGGTGTTGTCGATCGCGACGATGTGGTCGACGTCGAACGCGTGCCGCATGCCCAGGACGTAGGCCGTGACGCCGATCCCGGCCCCGAAGCCCTGGGCACCACCGCCGCTCGCCGCCAGCAGCAGCATGCCCACACCGAAGAGGTGCAGGAAGACGACGAAGCCGCCCATGCCGACCAGCCGGCGGCGATCCTGCCGGGTCAAGCCGGTGCGCACGCTTGCCTTGAGCTGTCCCGGGTTCACAGCTGGAGCTGACTCACCTGGCCACCGTGGACGGTCACGGTGGCGTGCGGTGCACCGTCGGGGTGCCAGACGGTGTAGTCGCCGGCCGGCACGCTCGGGAACACGGCGGTGTAGGCCGTCCGCTCCCGGTTGTGCCGGGCGTGCACCACGTTGTGGCTGCGCGGCGTTTCGGAGTCCGCTCCCGGGCTGATTTCGATCTCCCGTTCGCAGTGCTGCTGGCCGGTGTGGATGACCAGCGCGCCGACGTCGCCGCCGATGTCGAGGATCAGGGTGTCCATGGTGGGTTCTCCGTTCAGGCCTTCGGGGTGGTGAAGCCGCTGTTCGGCACGCCGAGGTAGGGAAAGCGGTCGAGGTAGGGGATGTCGAGGTCGTCCGGGGTCACGCCGTCGTCCACTTTCGCCGCCGCCGGGTCGGGCGTGTAGGTCTTGTCCACCAGGGCATAGGTGGCGCCCGCGATCGCGCGCAGCTCGATCGCGACCACGTCGTCGAACACCCGGCGCCCGTTGGGGAACCCGGCGAGGTCGCCGCCGAGCAGCCCGAAGATGCTGGGCTTCGCCGACGGCGGGATGGCGGTGTTCAGGCGCATCAGGTCGGCCTGGGTCTTGCCGGTGAAGTTCTGGAAGCCCGGGATGAGCCCGCCGGGGATGCCGGTGAGCAGGATGGCCAGCAGGTCGGCGCGCGGCTTGCCGGACTTGTTCAGCACGTCGAGGTTCGGGAACACGCCCGGGAACAGGCCCGGCAGCAGCGACGCGACCTCGGGGTTCGCCACGAACTTCGCGAACCGGCTGTCACCGTCGGGAGACTGCGTGTTCCAGAAGTCCTTGCGCCCCATGGGCACGATGACCTCGTTGAACAGCGGGTTGGCCAGCCGCGAGACCTGCCGCTGCGGCCCGGTGCTCCAGGTGTTGTCGCGGTCGGCGTCGAGCATGCGCACGCGCTGGCGGCTCGCGGTCGTCCACACGCCGATGGTGGCGCGCGGGTCGGTGACGTCGCGGCCCGGCCGGCCTTCCCGGGTCAGGTCGGTGATGGGGACCTGCAGCGCGATGGAGTGCACGTTGAGGTTCTTGGTGGCGTTGACCCCCTCCCCGGACTGCGGGAACTTGGTCAGCCCGAAGTGCGCGTGCGCGTCGGCGAACGGCCGCGGGTCGAGCAGGTCGAAGATGGCACCCAGGTCGACGTAGAACCCCTCGGCCCGCTGCCCGGCGTACACCTTCCGCCCGCCGCCGAGATCGCGCACCGCCGCGTCGGCGAGCGCACCGTAGTCCGGTGTGGACAGTGGGCCGATGTTGCAGGGCGGGCAAGGGAACTTCCGCCCGAGCAGCTGCTCACGGCCCTTGCCGTCCCGGCGGGTGACCGAGTAGAACTGCCGGCGGTTCCAGTTCGGCGAGTCCAGTGCCTGGATCGGGCCGGTGTTGTAGAGGAAGGTGTTCTCGTTGCGCACCTGGGTGGTGAAGCGGAACTCGTAGCTGACGTCCGCCTTGCCGTCACCGTCGTTGTCGACGTGGATCGCGTACCGGACGTCGTCGCCGAACTCGTAGAAGTTCGGCCCGCCGGCCGGCGCTTGCAGCGGCACGTAGTTCGCGATCAGGGTGACGGTGTCCGGTCTGTCCGGGCTGACGAAGGCGTAGACATCACTGGAGTCGGCGACGGGGTCTTTGGAGATTTCGGGCGCCTCACGGTGTGAAGACATGGTTCAACCTCACGGGTTTGGAAAAAGGAAGCCGGACAACAGGGCCGGCACTGGGAATGCGGCCGCTCAGGCGGCGTTGACGATCTTCGCCAAGCGCGCGGCGAAGGCGCGATCGATGACCTGGATCCGGCGGTCGCCCACGAACACGTCGAGCTCCCCCGAGCCGGCGTCCCGCAGGTGCACCATGACGGGATCAGCCGGGTTTTCCACCGGGCCATCGGATTCCGCGACGGCGGAGACCACGGACGGACCCACCACACCGACGGCCAACCCGGCCGCGGCAAGCCCGCCCCCGGCCACGAGCGCCCGCCGCCGAGAGACGCCCCCGCCGGGCGCGGCCTGATCTTCCTTTGCCATGAGCCAACTCCTCACTGCTGTGGGCGTCCGCACCGCCCGCTCCCCAGACATTCGGCACGCTGAGGCAGCCGGATTGCCCGAGTTTTTCTCGAATGTGCGCGGATGATGTTGTGCCGCAAGGAGTGTTAGCCCATTCGGTCGCGGGCAAGAGCCGGGGCGCCGCCCGGAACCGCAACCGTCACCGCGGCTTCGTCGACGGCGTGGCACCCGTCCACCCGTCGCCGTAGCTCAGCCACGTTCCGACCGGCGGACGCTGCCCCACTCCCGGACGGCTGTAGTCGCACACCCCATCGGGGAACGTCGCCCGCAGCCGCTTCCGGTCCGCCGTCGTGAACGCCACCGGGTACTCCCGGAAGTCCAACGGCTTCAGCCGGCACTTCAGCACGTCGAGGGCCAGGCTCTCCCCCGCGACCATCCGGGTGTTGGCCGCCACCGGGTACTGCGCGCCGCACTGGCCGCTTGCCGGGTACGTCAGCTTCTCCGTGATCCGCGACGCCGCGGAAAGGTAGCAGCCGTCGCCGAGGTCGCGCGGGCGGTTCGCCAGCACCTTCTGCTGGCGGCTCCGGTGGGAACCGTCGGCGTCGATCGCGGTGAGCCAGCGGTCCATCGCGTCGAGCTCGTACACGCTCGCGGCCGCCGCTTCGGGTGCGGTGGGGTGGTTTTCGATGATGACCTGGTTGCCCGCGGTGCCGTTGGCCCGCAGAAGTCGTTGCCGCATCACGTAAGACCACTCGGTGGTGTGGATGTCGTTGCCGAACCCGGCGAAGTCGAGGTCGGTGCGCTGGTCGATGATCGGCGTCTCCCGCAGGCCCTGCGACGCCGAGTTCAGGATGTCGTCGGCGTAAGCCGCCTCGAGCGCCTTCGGATCGGCCGCGATCCGCTGTGCCACCGGCGCTCCGGTGTAGTCGAGGCCGCCGATGGCGGCGTTGAGGTCGGCGAACTGCGCCGCGGTGATCGTCCCGGCCTTCAGCGCGGCCAGGCCGTACTGCACGCCGGTGGTGTCCAGCGGGCTGCGCACGAACCCGGTCTTCGGGTCCCGGCCGAGCTGGTTGACCAGCTGCTCGTTCGAGTTGCACTTCACCCCGCGCGGGTTGGTGACCGGGTCCCACCGCGCCGCGACCGGGATGGCCGCGTTGCAGCTGCCGGTCGCGGTGGCGCGGCTGGCGAACGTCGCGTCCCAGGAGGTGCAGGTGTCGTAGCTGGCGAACCCCGCGACGGCCTGCTTCTGTGCCGCGGTGAACGACGCGCCCGGCCCGGCGAAGTACCGGTCCAGCAGGCGGCAGTCCGACACCGGGCCGCCCACGCTCAGCGGGTCCGGGAACGAGACGCCGGGGATGATGCCGTCGACGATGCCGGGGTAGTTCTCGGCGATGTCGTACTGCTGGATCGCCCCGCCCGAGCCACCCCAGCCGATGGTGTGGGCGATCGGGCCGTAGGTCTCGGCGAAGTGCTCCTTGACCATCATCGCCGCTTCGGCCGAGATGATCGGGCTGCAGTTGTTGTCGAGCACGTTCAGGCTCGACGACGCGACCGCGTACCCCCGCGCCAGGAACAGGTCGTTGACGACCCCGCCGGTCGAGTTGCCCTGGTGGTAGCCCGCGTTGCAGCCGCCGCCGAAGGTGTAGACCAGCCTCCCGTTCCAGCTGGTGTCCGGCGCGACGGGCGACGGCACGCCGTCGTAGAGCGCCGCCATCTCGTAGACGGCGCGGTCGATCGTGCCCCGCTCGACGCGGACGACGTACGGCACCGCGTGCCCGTTCACCGTGGCCGTCGCGAGGTCCGCGGGCCGGGTCGCCGGGTCCGCCAGCGGCGCGAACGCCCCGGCGGTGGTCTTGTACTGGTAGCTCACCTGGGTCGGGGCGCTGCACAACGGCTGGGACGCCGGGGGCAGGCCGAACGCCTGGGTCTCGCAGTAGAACGGACGCTGCTGCGAGCCGGAGAAGACGGGCCCGGTGATCGGGTGGTTGGTGACGCGCAGGTTCGCGCGCTGGTCCGGGCCGTGGCCGCTCGTCCGGGCGCTGAGGTCGTTGACGCCGTCGCGCAGCCCGGTCACCAGGCCGAGCAGGCTGCCGTCCGGCTGTGCGCGGAAGCTCGCGGTGACGTCGTGGTCGTTGCCGGTGACGGTGACCCGCGTTCTCCCCGGCGCGACGACCTTGACCAGGACCTGTCCCCCGCTGACGAGCGCGGGCCGCGGGTTCGACACCGTCTCGATCGTCAGCTGCCGCCCCGGTGGCGTGCCGGCCACGGCGGTCGCGGTCCCCAGCAGGAGCACCGGCGCGGTCAGGGCGGCCACGACGAAAGCACGGTTTGCCACCGGACACTCCGCTCGCTCGTGGTGTCGCGTCGTCGCGACACCGGGCAGCTGCCGGTATAGCACCTGGGACCGGCCGTGAACAACGTTCGGTCCGGGGCCGCCGTTGGGCGGTACGCCGCGACGTACGCGTGCCGCACGATGAGGCGATGGAGGTCCAGCCCGCTCCCTACCCCTTCGGGGACGTCGAAGCTCTACGACTCCACCCGCGCTTCGCCGAGCTGCGGAAGTCCGGGACGCCGGTCCGCGTCACGATGCCCTACGGCGGCGACGCCTGGCTGGTGACGCGCTACGAGCAGACGCGGGTCGTCCTGTCGGACCCGCGGTTCTCCCGCGCCGCCGCGGCCGGCGCGGACGTGCCGCGCGGGCGTCCCGGCCTCGAACCGGCGGGCAACCTGCTGGCCATGGACCCGCCGGAGCACCACCGGATCCGGGCCCTGGTGGCCAAGGCGTTCACCGTCCGCCGGGTGGAGCTGCTCCAGCCCCGGATCCAGGAGATCGTCGACACCCTCCTCGACGGCATCGGCCCGCCCGTCGACTTCGCCTCGGCGGTGGCGTGGGAGCTGCCCGTGCTCGTGATCAGCGAACTGCTCGGCGTGCCGGCGAGCGAACGCCGGATGGTGCGCGAGTGCACCGAAACGCTGCTCGCCTCGGGCGGAACCGTGACACCCGCGGACGTCACCGAAGCACGCGCGAAGCTGGCGGGTGCGCTGAACACGCTGATCGCGCAGCGCCGGGCGGAGCCCACCGGCGACCTGCTGACCGCGCTCGTCGCCGCCCGCGACGAGGAAGACCGCCTGACGGACAACGAGCTGCTCATGCTCGGCGTGGCCCTGCTGGCCGGCGGCCACGAGACCACGGCGAACCTGACCGGCAGCTTCCTGGTGGAGCTGCTGTCCGACCGCGACCGGTGGACGGCGCTCGTCGAGCGTCCCGAGCTGATCCCGTCGGCGGTGGAGGAGCTGCTGCGGTTCGTGCCGCTGGCGACGGTCGCGGACCTCGCGCGGATCGCCCAGGAGGACCTCGAGCTCGGCGGCCAGGCGATCCGCGCCGGCGACGCGGTCCTGGTCCAGCTGGACTCGGCCAACCGCGACGAATCGGTGTTCGCCTCGGCCGGGGACCTGGATTTCGGCCGCAAGGTGAACCACCACGTCGCGTTCGGCTTCGGCGTGCACCACTGCGTCGGCGCGCCACTGGCGAGGCTGGAGCTGCGCGGCCTGCTGTCGACCCTGGTTCGCCGTCTGCCGGGGCTGCGCCTCGCGATCCCCGCGCAAGACATCGAGTGGCGCCGCGACGGGTTGATGCGCGGGGTCACGAGCCTGCCCGTCACGTGGTGACGCCCGATGCGGGTGACCGCCGTGGTCCTCAGCCTGATCGGCCCGGGAGGCACTACCGGGCGAAACTGATGTCCATCCGGCCGAACAGTTGCTGGGCAACGCTTTTGCACACCTCGGCCCCGTACCGGTGCTCGTCGCCTTGGTCCGGGTAGTGCACCAGCACCGCGAGCACCCAGTGGTCCCAGACCGCCAGGCAGTTCACCACCCACCAGGTCCCGTGCCGGGTCCAGCCGTTCTTCACCGCCGGGTGCGTGCCCGCCAGCGCCGGCGCCTCGGGGATGCCGAACGCGGCGCCGGGATCCGCCGAGCGCATGAGGTCGAGCAGCCTGTCTCGCCACTGCGGGCTCAGGCCCGGACCACGGGCCACGCACTGGCCGAGCAGGGTCGCGTCGGTCGCGGACATCGTGGTCTTGGACCACCAGTCCGGGTGGACGCGGGTGTCCCGCAGCCCGCAGGTCCGGATCATCCGCGTGATCGAGTCGTCCCCGCCGAGCCGGAGGTACAGCACCTGCGCGGCGTGGTCGTCGCTCGCCCGGATCATCCGGGTCACCCGATCCTCGTCCGCGGCCGGGATCCGGGACTTCCGGGAGGCGAGGAAGTCCACGGCCAGCCAGATCTTGATCATCGACTCGGTCGTGGTGCGCAGGGTTCCGTCGCCGACCACGACTCCGGTGTCGAGCTCGCGCAGCGCCCACGACCACTCGCCCCGGACCTCGACCGTCACCTTGAGGTCCTCCGGCCGCGACGCGACCGGAGGACCGCTCAAGGCCGACGGCACGTACGAGACAGGCCTGTCCGCCGGGGCCGGTTCGCCGGCGGGGCGAAGCCAGACCGCCGCGGCGAGGGCCCCGAAGGTGACGACCACCAGAAGGACGACCACGGAAACGCGCACCGCGAGGTCACCTGGTGAGCTGGACGGAGTTCAGCAGGGCCAGCGCGGGCCGCTCGTTGGCGCGCGAGCTGTCGACTTCGACGGTGTAGGCCCCGATCACCCGGTGCTGATGCACGGGCAGGGGGTCCTCCGGAAACGCGCTGTCCCCGGCCCGGCTGGTCAGCGACACGGTCAACGAGAAGCACCGGACGTCGAGCGGGGCCCGGTTCGCCTCGGGGTCGGGGCAGAGCACGAGGGTGTTGGTCTCGGGCTCGCTGGTGAACGTCGTGACCTGCTGCCCGTCGGGGACCTGCACCGACTTCAGCGGCGACGCGACCACCGGCGGTGTCGCGCCGATCTTCGCCAGCAGGGCGAACATCTCCGCGGCCGTCACCGGTTTCGTCGTCTGCGCCCAGATCCAGCGGTCCGGCCCGTCCTGCCACATGACCGACTGCGGGTGCGCGATCTGACCGGCGGCCGAGGGTTTCGCGGCCAGGGCGCCCCGGGGCGCGGCGCCGTCGCGGACGTCGATCTCGAACGCGTACTTGTGGTCCTGCGCGTAGTGCAGGGCCGCGAAGTGCGGCTGGACGGCCCACATCGCCAGATCCCAGGAGCCGTCCTGGAGGCTCAGCGCCGGCGCGGCCGGAGGTACCTTCCCGCCGGCCGGCGGCGTGGTGGGTGCCGAGCTCGCGAGCGTCGCCGGCGGCACCGCCGCACTCCCGCGGTCCAGCACCACGACGGCACCCGCTCCCAGCGCGAGCACCGCGACCGCCACCGCGGCGACGCCGGCCGTGCGGCGACGCCGGATCCGCCGCGTCGCGACGGCGAGCACCTCGCCGGGATCGGGGGCCAGGTCCGCCTGGGCGCGCAGCACCCGGCGCAACTCGTCGAGGTCGGTCATCACACGCTTTCCTTACCTTCCTTGAGCTGGACGCGCAGCGAGCTCAGGCCGCGCGAGATGTGGCTGCGCACCGTTCCGGTCGCGCACCCGAGGACCGCGGCGATCTCTTCGTCGTCACGGTCCTCGTAGAACCGCAGCACGATCGAGGCCCGCTGGGCGCGGCTCAGCCCGGCCAGCAGGCCGGTGAGCTGGTCGGCGTCGGCGATCCGCCACGCCGGATCGGGCGCGGTGGGCTGGTCGAACCGGGTGACGTCGGCGGTGGGGTGCACCGAGCGCTGGTACCAGCGGCGGCGCCAGCCGAGATAGCCGTTGACGACCATCTTCCGCAGGTACAGGTCCGGCCGATCCACCGCCGCCACCCGCCGCCAGCCCTGGTGCGCGCGCACGAGCGCGTCCTGCACGACGTCCTGGGCCAGCTCACGGTCACCGGTCAGCACGGCGGCGAACCGCACCAGGCCCGGCAGTTGTTCGCGCGAGAACTCTTCGAACTGCACACCTCTTAAGATGCCGCTGCCCCGGCGCCCTGTTGCAGTGCGGCCGAGATTTCCGGCGGCCGGTTCTGTACCGAGAGGTACAAATCACAACGGACCCCCGGACCGGCGACGAGCCCCTCGTCGAGCGGGTCGGGCAGAGCGGGCGAGCACGCCGACGCGGCTCAGCCGATGATGGTGACCATGTGGAACGTGGGCATCGGCCTCGGCGGGCCGACCGGCGGCCTGCTGCTCGCCGGCCTCGGCAGCGAGTCGCTCGTGCTCGCCGTCGTGACGACCGTGCTCATCGTCGTTTCCGCCCGCACTCACGCCTTCCCGAGGAGGACCCGATGACCGACATCAGCTTCTACTTCGACCCCATCTGCCCGTTCGCATGGATGACGAGCAAGTGGATCCGGATCGTGCAGGCGCAACGTGACTACACCGTCGACTGGCGGTTCATCTCCCTGCGGCTGATCAACGCGCACCTCGACTACGACACCCACTTCCCGCCGGAGTACGAGGCCCAGCACACCGCGGGCCTGCGACTGCTGCGGGTGGCGTCGGCGGTGCGGGAGAACCACGGCCGCGAGGCGATCGGCCCGCTCTACGAGGCCTTCGGCGCGCGCATCCTCGAGGCCGCTCCCGACGGGAGCAAGCCCTTCGGCTGGCAGGGCACCCCCGAACTCGCCGCCGACGCGCTCACCGCCGCCGGCCTGCCGACCACGTTCGCGGAGTTCCTCGACGACACGAGCCGCGACGCCGAGATCCAGGCCGAGTCCGACGAGGCGCTGTCGTTGACGGGCAAGGACGTCGGCACCCCGATCATCCACTTCGAACCCCCGCACGGCGTCGCGTTCTTTGGCCCGGTGATCAGCAGGCTGCCGAGCGAGGAGCAGGCCGGGGAGCTGTGGGACCACGTCGTCGGGCTCGCCCGGTTCCCCGGCTTCGCCGAGCTGAAGCGCAGCCTGCGCGAGCAGCCGCAGCTGCCGTCGTTCGGCGTCACGACCGGAGAGACGGGCAAGACCGAGGACTGGCACGCGGGCAGCCGCCGGCTCAAGAAGTAGCCCATCGGCGGCCGAGGAAGACGCCGTCCGCGCCGACGGTCGAGTTGATGTTCCCGCAGCAGGTGGTCACGCTCGACGCCGGACGCGGCGCAGTGGTCCCGGCGTCAGGCGCCAGACCTGTAGTCGGCGTCCATCGACGCCAGCACCTTGTCCGGGGTGGACTGCTTGCTGAACACCTCCTGGATGCCCGTCAGCATCGTCTGCTGCACCTTCGGGTTCGGCCACAGCTGGTCCATGAACGGGACCGTCTTGCCCTGGTTGATGTACGTCGACAGCTCGGTCAGCGACGCGTCGAGCTTGAACCCGGTGTCCGGCAGCGCCGGCAGCCCGCCCTGCTTCTCCGCGAACAGGTTCATCCCCTGCGGGGACATCACGAAGCTGATGAACTTCATCGCCAGCTCGGGATTCTTCGCCTTCGCGTTGACGCCGTAGCCCGCGCCGGCCGCCGCCGGGATGATCGTCTGGGCCGGGTCGTCGGTGGCCGGGACCGGCTTGAGGGTGAACGTGCCCGCCGGGTTCTGCTTCTTCAGCAGCGAGATCACCCAGTTTCCCTGGATGATGCCCAGCGTCTTGCCCGTCGCGGCCAGTTTCTGGCTCGCTTCGTAGCTCGTGCCGAGCGGGTTCTCCTGGAAGCAGCCCGCCTGGTCCATCTCGCCGTACTTGGCGAACGCGGCCGCCCACGGCGAGCTCGCGAACGACGTCTGGCCCGCCGCCATCTTCTTCTCGAAGTCGCGGTCCGGGCCGTAGACCAGGGTGGCGGCCAGCGGGTACAACGCCACCTGGGTGACCCAGTTGTCCTGGATGCCCAGCGCGAACGCGGGCGTGCCCTTGTCCTTCGCCGCGCGGCAGAACGCGAGCAGCTCGGTCCACGTCGCCGGCGCCGTGAGGCCGGCCTTGGTCATCGCCTCCTGGTTGTAGACCGCGCCGATGCCGTTGATCCCGTAGATCGCGTTGTACGTCTTGCCGCCGTACTGCGCGACGTCGCTGACCACCTTGGGGAACTTCGCGACCCACGGCTGGTCCGAGAGATCCTTCAGGTAGCCGCCCTTGGCCAGGACGGTGACCGTGCCGGGGTTGCCGCTGCCCGGCCACACCGACATCACGTCGGGCGCGGTCCCGGACGCCAGCTGGGTGCGGATCTGCTGCTGGAACTGGTCCGCGCCACTCGTCGTGAAGTTCACCTTCACCCCCGGGTTGGCGGCTTCGAACGCCTTGACGACGTCCTCGACCGAGCCCTGGTCGACCGAGGCGAGCGACAGCGTCTGCGTGCCGCCGGTGCTCGCGGCGTTCGTGCCTCCACTGCAGGCGACCAGCGCGGCGCCGGTCGTCACGGCCAGCAGGACGTGGCGGATCTTCATGGCAGCTCCTTCGAGAAGGTGGCGGTGACAACGTGGTGGCCCGAGGTCAGCCGGAGCGTGGTGCCGCTCCGGCCCCCGGTCTCGCTCGCGATGCTCGCCGGGTCCGTGGTGGGGACTTCCAGGACGGCGGTCGTCCCCGGCGGGACGACGGCGGTGACGGTGATCCGGTCGCCGTCGAGGGCCCACCCGCAGGCGACGCGGCCGCGTGCGGTTTCCTGCTCGGCCCGGGCCCAGGTGAGCGTGCCACCGGGCAGGGGACGCAGCAGGAGTTCGGAGTAGGCGACCGACGACGGGGGCTGGTCGATGCCGGCGACGCGGCCGAAGAGCCAGTCGCCGACGCTGCCGAGGCTGTAGTGGTTGAACGAGTTCATCGCCGCGGACTGGAACCCGCCGTGCTCGGTCCAGCCGTCCCAGCGTTCCCAGATCGTGGTGGCGCCCTGGCGGATCGAGTAGCCCCACGACGGGAACTCCTCCTGCTGCAGCAACGCGTACGCCAGGTCGTCGCGGCCGTGGTCGGCGAGCACCGGGCAGAGCAGCGCGACCCCGACGAACCCGGTCGTGAGCCGGTTGCCGCGCTTCTCGACGTCGGCCGCGAGGTGGTCCACCGCGGCCCGCACCAGATCGTCCGGGACCAACCCGAACGCCAGCGCCAGCAAGTACGCGGTCTGGGTCCCGCCCTCGACCGTGCCGTCTTCGTCCACATAGGACTCGATGAACGCGGCGCGGATCGACGCGTGGAGAGCCCGGTGCCCGGCCGCGACGTCCGGGCGGCCCAGCACCTCGGCGGCGTCGGCCACGATCTCGGCGCTGCGGGCGAAGTAGGCCGTCGAGAGGACGTCCCGGGGGGTGGTGACGTCGATCTGCAGCCAGTCGCCGTAGGAGTTGCCGGTGCGGTGCCGCCACCGCAGGTCCGGGTTGTGGCGGTGGATGTGGGCGACCCAGGCGACCATCGCGTCGAAGCTCCGCTCGAGCACGCGCCGGTCGCCGTAGGTGCGCCACAGGTGCCACGGGACGATCACGCCGGCGTCGCCCCAGGCCGGGGCGGCCTCGCGGGGCATCGCGATGCGCGGGGCGACGTCGCCGAACGCGCCGTCGGCGTCCTGGCCGTCGACGACGTCGGCCAGCCAGCGGGCGAAGAACGCGCCGACGTCGGCGTTGCGGCTGGCGGTCGGGGCGAAGATCTGGGCGTCGCCGAGCCAGCCGAGGCGTTCGTCGCGCTGCGGGCAGTCGGTCGGGACCGCGACGAAGTTGCCGCGCTGGCCCCAGCGGATGTTGGCCTGCAGCTGGGTGACCAGCGGATCGGAGCACTCGAACGTGCCGGTCCACGGCGTGTCGTTGTGCAGCACCCGCGCCACGACGTCCTCCGCGGCGAGGGCGTGTCCGGTGACTTCCAGGTACCGGAAGCCGTGCAGCGTGAACCGCGGCTCGAACACCTCGACCGGTTCGCCGCCACTGGTGTAGCTGTCGGTGGCCGTGGCGCGCCGCAGGTTCGTCACGTACAGCTCGCCGTCGTCGAGGATCTCGGCGTGCCGCAGGACGATCCGTCGGCCGGGGGGTGCGTCGCGGACGGTGAGCCGCACCCGGCCGACCAGGTTCTGTCCGAAGTCGACGATGAACCGCCCGGGTTCCCTTTCCACCACGGAAATCGGCGGCACCTCGCGCGTGACGCGGATCGGCGCGTCGGGTTCGGCCACCAGCGGTCCCGGCTCGGTACCGAGCACCGCCACCGGCCGGCCGGGTCCGTCCACACCGGACGCGTCGACGTGCTCCCCCATCAGCAAGTCGGCGAAGCGGACGGCGCCGGGACGCTCGGTCCAGCCGGCGTCGGTGGCGACCACCTGGCGGGAGCCGTCGGCGAAGTCCACGACGAGCTGCGCGAAGAACTCCGGGTGCTCGCCGTAGTGGCGCGCGGGCCGACGCTCGTCGAACCCGACGAACCCGGACCACCAGCCGTCGGCGACGACCGCGCCGAGTGTGTTGCCGCCGGTCCGCAGCGACGAGGTGACGTCGTAGGTCTGGTACTGCAGCCGGTGGTGGTACTCGGTCCACCCCGGCGCCAGCTCGACGTCGCCGACGCGCACGCCGTTCAGCGACGCCTCGTAGACGCCGTGCGCGGTGGCGTACAAGCGTGCGCGCACCGGCTCCCGCGTCAGCTCGAACTCCCGGCGCAGGTTCAGCGGCGGCTCGCCGCGAGGCTGGTCGTGGTCGGTCGGCGGGTCGAACACGGGCTGGGCGTGGGCGTCGCGGCCGATCCACGCGGCCGTCCAGTCGTCGCGGTGCAGCAGCCCGGTCTCGAACCAGCTCTCCCCGGTGCCCGCCGCGGTACCCGTCTCGTCCCACAGCTCGACGCGCCAGTGGTAGCGGGTGGCCGAGCGCAGGACCGGCCCGGCCCAGGGCACGAGCACACCGTCGCCGGACTCGCGGCGGCCGCTGTCCCACACCAGCCGCGCGGGGTCGTCGAGGTCGGCCGCGCGTTCGGCGGCGGTGATCCGGTAGGCGCTCTGCGCGGCGCCGTGGCGATCACTCGCCAGCCGCCACGACAGCCGTGGCCGGGGTTCGCCGAGGCCGAGGGGTTCGTGGCGCTGTTCGGCCTGAAGTGCGTACGGCGTCAGGGTGTCGGTCATCCTTTGAGCCCTCCGGCGAAACCGTTGATGATGCTGCGTTGCAAGGCGAAGTAGACGACCAGGATCGGCACGATGCTGATCACCAGCGCGGCGAAGATCAGGTTCCAGTCGGACACGTACTGGCCGACGAACCCGGCGATGGCGACCGGCAACGTCTGTTGCGCGCCGCCGCTGAGGTACAGCAGCGGGGTGAAGAAGTCGTTCCACACCGCGACCGCGTTGAGCACCAGCGCGGTCACGGTCACCGGCTTGAGCATCGGCAGCACGACGTACCGGAAGCCCTGCAACGTCGTGCAGCCGTCGATCAGCGCGGCGTCCTCGAACTCGCGCGGGACCGCGCGCAGGAACCCGACGTACAGGAACGTCGTGAACGGCACCTGCAGCCCGGAGTAGAAGAGGATCAGCGCCCACGGCGTCCCGAGCAGGCCGAGGTCGCGCATCGTCTGGTACAGCGGCAAAGCGGCCAGCTGGAACGGCAGCACCAGGCCGAGCATGATCAGCAGGAACGTCCACCGCGACCACCGGGCGGCGACCCGGGCCAGCGGGTAGGCCGCGAGCGCCGAGACGGCCAGGATGACCGCCACGGACCCCACGGTGACCAGGACGCTGTTGGCCAGCGCACCATCGAGCGCGCCCTGCTGCCAGGCTTGCGTGAAGTTGTCGAAGGTCGGCGAGGTCGTCGGCGCGATCGGCGACGAGGTGTCCGACGGCTGCCGGATGGCGAGGTTGACCAGCACGTACACCGGGAACGCGAAGACCAGCCCGACGGCGATCATCACCAGTTCCAGGGTCAGCGTGCGGCCGCGGTAGCGGTTCACGACACGGCCTTCTCGGCTCGCGACAGCCCGAGGTACTGCCCGGTCGAGGCCACCGACACGACGAGGGTCAGCACCACGGCGAGGGCGATGCTGTAACCGAACTCCCCCAACGTGAAGGCGTCCTTGTAGATCAACGTCGAGAGCGTGTCGGTCGCGTGGCCCGGACCGCCGCCGGTCAGCGCGTACACCTGGTCGAACAGCTTGATCCCGCCGATGATCGACAGCATCAGGTTGATCGTGAACGCCGGCGCGAGCAGCGGCCGCGTCACCGACCAGAACCGGCGGATGGCTCCGGCGCCGTCGATCGCCGCGGCTTCGTGGACCTCCCGCGGGATCGACTGCAGCCCGGCGAGGAAGATGACCATCGAGTAGCCGGCGAACTGCCACACGATCACGCCCACGACCGACCACAGCGCGATGTCCGGGTCGCCGAGCCAGTCCTGCCGCCACGAGCCGAGGCCGACGGCGTCGAGCAGGCTGTTCACCGCGCCGTCCGGGCCGAGGATGTTGCGCCACAGGTAGGCGGACACGATCGGCGTGACCACGGCCGGGGCGAACAGGAGTACCCGCAACACGTTGCGGGACTTGATGATGCTGTTGACGCCGAGCGCGAGCAGCAGGCCGACGCCGTTCTGGATCACCGTGATGGCCACCGCGATCACCAGCGTGTGCCCGACCGCCTGGGTGGCCGCGGGATCGTCGAGCATGGCGGCGAAGTTGCCGAACCCGACCCAGGAGAAGTCCGGGGACAGGCCGTCCCAGTCGGTGAAGGCGTAGTAGACGCCGCGCGCGCTGGGGACGAGCACCACGAACGCGAAGAGCAGCAGGGCCGGCACGGTGAACCACCACGGGGCACCCCGCCGGCTCACCGCGCCGCGACGACGGCTCGGCGTGGCCGTGACGACGTCCGGGTGCGGTTCCTTGATGGCGACAGTCATTGGCGCCCACCTTGTTTGAACGTTTCAACATTGCGGCCAGGCCGCTTGACCTGGTTCGAGACGCTTTGGGTAACGTTGCCCACTGAAGGGTGCGGACGACTTTAAGAGTCCGGCGAGGGCGCGTCAAGACACCTGGTGCCGAGCTTGCGTCCGACAGGTAACGTTTCCCATATGGACCGAGCGGAGCAGCAACGACGGGTGACGATCGTCGACGTCGCGCGCCACGCGGGCGTGTCGACGACCGCGGTGTCGAAGGTGCTTCGCAACGCCTACGGCGCGAGCCCCGCGATGCGCGCGAAGGTGCAGCAGGCGATCGAGGAGCTGGGTTACCGGCCGTACGCGGCGGCCCGCGGGCTGCGTGGCCAGACCTACACCATCGGCGTCATGCTGCCGGACATCCGGAACCCGTTCTTCCCGGACATCCTCGACGGCCTCACCGACACGCTGCGCGACACCGACTACCACGTCCTGCTCGGGCCCAGCTGCGACAACGAGACCGACGAAGGCAAGCTGACCGACGCGATGGTCGACCGCGGCATGGACGGCCTCGTGCTCATCGCGCCGGTGATGTCGCAGGCGCGTCTCGAGCGGCTCGCCAAGACCGTCCCGACGGTCGTGGTGGGCCGCCACTCCCGGTCGGCGCACTACGACACGGTGACCGACGACGACACGACCGGCGCCGAGCTCGTCGTCGGCCACCTCGCCGACCTCGGCCACCGCCGCATCGCGCACATCGAACACCACGAGACCGAACCCGCCCGCCTGGCCGAAATGCCCAACGCGGTCCGCGCCGACGGCTACCGGAAAGCCATGCGGGACCGGGGATTGCCGGTCGACATCGTGTCCACAAGCTACACCCAGGAAGGCGGTTACCTGGGAACGCAGCAGATCCTCGCCCGGCAAGAACATCCGACCGCCATCTTCGCCGGCGCCGACATCGTCGCGATGGGCGCGCTGACGGCGCTCAGCGAAGCGGGCCTGTCAGTGCCGGCCGACATCTCCCTGGCCGGCTACGACAACACCAGTTTCGCCGCCCTCGGCCCGATTTCGCTGACGAGCGTCGACCAGGCGGGCCACCACATCGGCACGGCCGCCGCCCGGCTCCTGCTGGAGCGCATCGCCGACCGGACCCGCCCGGCGGCCCAGATCAAGCTGTCACCGAAACTGGTCCCCCGCCGCACGACCGCTCCCCCACGCTGAACCCGGCACTTTCAGTCGCGACCGGCGGCTTCCGGGTACACCCAGTGCTGATCGTCGTCGCCGAGCCCGAACAGGCGCCAGCTTTCGATCCACGGCCCGGAGCAGTCCGGGAAGATCTCGAGCCGGATCGCATCCCCATCGTTGGCGGCCTCGACGACCAGCAGACCGCCGGGACCGAATTCGGTGCCGGTCACCCGGAAGTCCCCCTCCGCGAACCGTGCCGTCAGGAATTCCGCCTGCGCGTCGTACTTCGTGGAGCCGTTCTCGAACGCCTCGTCGCGATCGGTGCCGCGATCACGCGGCCAGTTCAGGTCCCGCGAACCGAGCAGGATCACCTCGCCGTGCACGACGCGGAACGGGCACTGCGCGTGGATCGTGTGGTCTACCCCGTCGTCGGGCCGGAACACCACGACCACCATGTTCACGATCCGCCTGATCTCGATCAGGCGCATGCCTTCCAGCGCCTTGACCGCTCCCGCCATCGAGGTCATTCACCACATCCGAACATGCGCAGTCCTTCTCGCAGGATTTCCTGGTACCGGCCGCCCAGATCGTGGATGTTCCCGTGCCAGGCCCGCCGGTCCGCGTTGGTGAGCGTCTTCCCCGTGAGCTGTCGCACCCGCCGGACGATCTCGTTCCAAGCGCCGTCCACTTCTTTCTGCTGGTACTCCCGGCTCTTCGACGTCGTCCTGCCGTCGTCGTCGTAGTTGTCGCCCTTGTCCCAGTCGCGCAGGATCGAGTCGTCGAGACCGCCACCACCGCTGGTCGCAGCGTACAACGTGCCGCCCATGAGGACGGCGGCTCCCGTGGTGGCCAGGGCGGCGACGCCGACCGCCACTTCCGAGCCGACCGCAGCCACCCCGACGCCCGCCGCGACGATCGCGCCGCACGGTTCGAGGATCGCACAGCCGACGCCGCCGATGATCGCGCCGCCGATCGCGAGCCCCCACCCGAGGCTGTCCCAGAAGCTGAGGCCGGTCCGGTTGGAACCGATCTGGTCGTGGACGAACCAGGAGCTCGCCGCGGCGCCGATCTGCTCGATCGGCAGCCGCCCGGGACCGTAGAGGTAGCTGGTGGTCCCGTCGGTCAGGATGTTCGGCGTGCCGCCGTTGTCCCAGACGAACGTCGACGTGACCCATCAGCGCTCCAAAAAGGACATTCCCGTTTCGGCCACCTCGGCAAGCCGGCTCCGCACCGTCTCCACGACCGAGCGCACCGCCGGTGGCGAATTGCGGCCCGCCCGCTTGCGGCCCGCGGCCGTACGACCGGACCACCGTCACCGGCTTCCGGCAATACCCGGCACTCGTTGACCACCCCGCTCCGCACTCCGTAGGTTCGACACCGAGCGCGGGTCGGGGTCATTGAACGAGGAGGTCCGGGATGAGCCACCTGGTGCGGTTCGCCGACGGAGCCGGCGACGTCCGAGTCGGCCTGCTCACCGATGAGCAGCTGCGGCCGCTCGCGGTGGCGTCGATGGGTGACCTGCTGCGCCGGTCGGTGGCCGAGATCCGCGAGCTGGCCGAGGCCGCCGGAGAGCCCGTGCCCTCGGCCGGGACGCGTCTGCTGCCGCCGTTGGACGGGCGGATGGAGGTGTGGGCCGCCGGGGTGACCTACCTGCGGTCCGAGGAGGCGCGCCGCGAGGAGAGCGCCGACGAGGACGTCTACGCGCGGGTGTACCGCGCGAAGCGGCCCGAGCTGTTCTTCAAGTCGGCCGCCTGGCGCGTGGTCACCGACGGCGAGCCGATCGCCATCCGCGCCGACTCCGCGAACGACGTGCCGGAGCCGGAGCTCGGCCTGGTGCTGACCGGGACCGGGGAGATCGCCGGGTACGTCGTGGTCGACGACGTCAGCTCACGCAGCATCGAAGGCGAGAACCCGTTGTACCTCCCGCAGGCCAAGATCTACACCGGTTCGTGCGCGGTGTCGGCCCGGGTGCGACCGGCGTGGGAGGTGCCGGACCCGCTGGCGCTCGGCCTCCGCATGCGCATCCTGCGCGACGGTCAGGAGGTGTTCGCCGGCGAAGCCAGTACCGCGCAGCTGAACCGCGAACCGGCCGAACTGGTCGAATACCTGTGGCGGGACAACGACTTCCCCGACGGCGCCGTCCTTTCGACGGGCACGTCCGTCGTGCCCGGGCTCGATCAAGGACTGCGGCCGGGCGACGTGGTCGAGATCGAGATCGGCGAGGTCGGCTCGCTGCGCTCCCCCGTGGTGCTCGGCGCGGACGAGGTGCGCCGGGCACTCGCCACCCGACGCTAGACCTCCGGTCGTGCCTGCAGGTCGTAGGCACGGAACAGGACCGCGTGCTCGACCCCCATGGCCTGGCCGCCCATCGCGGCGATCTGCGGGATGAAGTCCGCCGGGGCCGGGTGGTCCGGCAACGCGGCCAGGTACGCGCCGTGCGCCTCGAGCGAGGCGACGCCGCGGCGCAGCGGCTCACCGGTGACGTCGACGCCGTGGGTCGCGTCGGTCATGCCGGAGGTGAGGTACCAGCGCGCGGAGTGCGGTTCGAGGTGTTCGTCCTCGACCTGCTCGGGGAAGACCCACCGGTTGCCCGCGTCGCGGATCGCGTCCAGGGTCGCGAGCCCGGCCGCGCGGTGGTCGGCCTGGTCGAAGCCGTACGGCGTTTCGACGGCGAACCCGGTGCCGAACACGGCGTCGGGCTTGAAGCGGCGGATCTCCCGGCAGATGTCCCGGCGCAGGTCCAGGCCGTAGACGAGCACCCCGTCCGGGTGGTCCAGGATCGTCAGCTGCTCGACGCCGACGGCGTCACAGGCGGCGCGCTGCTCGGCGGCGCGCAGGCGAGCCGTCTCCTCCGGCGGGTTCGGCATGCCGGCCTCGCCGCGGGTGAGCAGCAGGTAGCCGACCTCGATGCCGCGCGCCGTCCAGCGGGCGACCGCCGCGGACGTGCCGTACTCCATGTCGTCCGGGTGCGCGACGACGCAGAGCACGCGGCGGAAGGACTCCTCGGGAAGCGCAGGCAACGTCATGCCGGCCATCTTGCCGCGTCCGCCGTCTCCCGGCCGTCTACCGGTCAGTGCTCCTTCGCCGACAGGGCGGCGGCGAGACGGGCGACGGCCTGGTCGTCGTCGTGCGCCAGCTGCCGCAGGACGTCGTGCGTGAGGGACGCCGGCAGCTCCGCCAGCGCCTGGACCAGGCGGATCCGCACCGCGGAATCGGCCGCCGGCTCGCCGGTCAGCGCGCTCATGACCTGGTCCGCGCAGCCGTGGTCGGTCGCCAGCGTGCTCAGGACCTCGGCCGCCTCGACGTCGTTCGCTCCCTCGACCACCATGGCGACGAGGACCGGCACCGCCACGCTCGCACCTCGGCTGCCCGCGGCCAGCGCGGCGGGCCGGCGCACCGCCGGGTCCGGGTCGCCGACCGCGCCCAGGAGCTCCGCGGTCGCCTCGTCGCCGGACAGCTCGGCCAGCGCGAGGACCGCCCGCCGCCGGACGCCCGCGTCGGCCGAGCGCAGACCGGCCGCCACGCCGGCCACGGCGTCGCTCCCGGCCCGCGCGAGCGCCCAGCGAAGCGCGCCGGCGACGTTCGGATCGGACTCGGCGAGGACCGCCTTGGCCAGCACGTCGGCGGGCACCGATCCGTCTTCGGCCGGGGCGAGGGCCGCCTGCTGCCGGCGCGCGGCGTGCGGGGACTCCAGCCCGTGCAGCAGCTCGACGACGCGCAGGACGTCCGGCCAGCCGTCGGGCGCCGAGGCGTCGATCGCCCGGAGCCGCTCGAGCAGCTCCTGCTCGCGCTCGAGCCGGTCCTCCGTCCGCCGGATGAGGTCGCCGACCAGGGCGGCCGGCGCGAGGTCCGCGTCCGCCAGCGCGCTGCCGATCTGCCGCAGCGACAACCCCAGCGACCGCAGGCCTTCCACGTGGAAGATCCGGCGGATGTCCGCCTCGGTGTATTCGCGGTAGCCCCCGACGGTCCGGCCGGTCGGGCGCACCAGCCCGAGGGAGTCGTAGTGCCGCAGCATCCGCGCACTCACCCCGGACCGGCGGGCCACCTCACCGATCAGCACGCCGCGCCCCCGGCCCGCTCCGGACCGAGCGCGACGACCCGCTTCGCCTCTTCGACGGCCAGGTCGAACCCGGCGTCCGGGTCACGCAGGAGCCGTTCGGTGGCACGGGCGTGCGCGCGCACCACCGGGTCGGCGTCGGTCAGCGCCGTCCGCACCGCCGGCTCGGCGACGTCCCCGAGCGCGACGAGCGCGCGGCTGAGACTCAGCCGCGTGTCCCGGTCACCGCGGCCGAGCCGGGCGGCCAGCCGGACCGCCAGCTCCGCGCGGTCACCGTCGGGCACGAGGACGACGGCGGCCCGCCACGCGCTGCGCTTGACGTCGTCGTCGGCGTCGTCGAGCAGCGCCGGCGTGATCGCCGGCCACGCGGTCCGGTCGCCGATCTTCGACAGCGTGTGCAGCGCCTGGCTCCTGGCCTGCGCGTGCTCCGAACGCAGCTCGGCCAGGAGCCGGGGAACAGTGACCGCCGCCGGCAGCCGGGTCAGGGCCCAGGTGAGCATGTCGCGCACGAAGAAGTCGGGCTCGACCGCGCACCGGCCGACGAGCGCGTCGACGAGCCCGGGGTCGGCGTGCGTGCCGGCCGCGAGAGCGGCTTCCAAGCGGGTCGACGGGTCGGCGGCGGCCAGGTGTGGGTACGCGTTCATCGAGATCACCTCCGGCCGCCAGTGAAGACCTTGTCACGGTGTCAAGGTCAAGGGGCGGTGGGCTCGGGGCCCGGCGCGGCGCACACCAGCTGCTGGTCACCGGCACGACGGGGGCGCAGGCGCCGGCGGACCGCGTCCAGGACGCCGCGGGCGCTGACCAGCGCCATGACGCTGATCAGGACCCACACGAAGTTCGCCGCGACGGCGGGCCACGCGCCGTTGGCGGCGGCCGAAACACCCAGCAGGGCGGCACCCGACAGGTTGAGCGTCTGGAACAGGGCCGAGTCCGGCTCGATCACGCGGCGCGAAACCAGGCCGTACGCCGCCGCGGTACCCAGTGCGCCCACCCACCCGGCCGCGGTGGCGGCCAGGGACATCATTTCCTCCATGCCGCCATCGTGACTGCCGTCGGGGGTGCAGCGCAATCGAAGTTATCTGCTCCGGGGGTTAAGCTCCGCTGAATGCAGATCGATCCACGCCGGCTCGCCGTCCTGCTGGCCGTGCACCGCGCCGGTGGCGTGCTCGCCGCCGGCGACCTCTTGCACCTGACGCCGTCGGCGGTGTCCCAGCAGATCGCCCGCCTCGAGGAGGCGATCGGCGTGGCGGTGCTGGACCGCCAGCCCACCGGCGCCGTCCTGACCCCCGCCGGGCGGGTGCTCGCCGAAGCCGCCGAACACATCGAATCCGAGCTGATCGACGCGCGCAAAGCCCTTGCGGCGCTTCAGGAAGACGTCACCGGCACGGTCGTCATCGCCGCCTTCCAGTCGGTCATCCGGACGCTGCTGATCCCGCTCCTGCACCAGCTGCGCGAGCAGTTCCCCGCGCTGGAGGTGGTGATCCGCGAAATGGAAACCCGGAAGGCACTGCAGTCCCTGCGGTCGGGGGCGGTCGACCTGCTCCTCCTCGAAGCGGAAAGCCCGGCGAGCCAAGGGAAACCGGCGCGCGGCACCCGTGACGTGCCGGTGCTGGAAGAGCCCTGGCTGGTCGTCCTGCCCACCGGGACGGCGGACCCGGTGAGCACGGCCGACCTGGAACACCACACCTGGCTCGGCGTCGATTCCGAGACCGCGGCCCACGCGGCCACCGAACGCACCCGCGGCGGGCTTCCGTCCGCACCGGCGCCCGGGCACAGCTACTACGACTACAACGTGGCGCTGTCGATGGTCGCGGGCGGCCTGGGCATCGCCATCGTGCCCGCGCTCGCGGTGCGCGAAGCCGTGCCGGACGGGGTGAAGGCCGTGTCCCTGCCCGGCCTCGGGACCCGCACCCTCATCGCCCGCCACCGCACCACCCGCTCCGAACCGCGCAAGGAGGTCGTGACCGTCCTCGACGCGATCGTCACCCTCGCCGCCGGTCTCGACGTGGCGATGCCGTGGACGGTGGAGTCGCCCCACCCGGGCTGACGGCGATCCCCTCCGCGCGCGTAGGGCCGGCTGCGGCACGGTCACCCGGCCACCCGGTCACCCGCGTCGCGTCGCGGGGCAGCGAAAGTTCGCTCACCGGCTTGCCGGCCAGCGGGGTCTCCGCCGGCAGCGTCAGCTCGACGAGGTTCGCGTTGCTCTGGCGGAACGTCATCAGCCGCACCAGGTCGCCGACGCTGACCGCCTCCTCGACCATCGCCGCGAGCATCCGCGGGGTCGACACCGCGACGTCGACGCCCCAGGCGTCGGTGAACAGCCACTCGTTGGCCGGGTTGTTCACCCGCGCCACCACGCGCCGCACCGCGAACTCCGTCTTGGCCAGCAGGGAGACGACCAGGTTCGCCTTGTCGTCGCCGGTGGCGGCGATCACGACGTCGCACTGCTCGATCCCGGACTCCTCCAGGATCGACACCTCGCACGCATCGCCCAGCACCCAGTCGGCCTGCTCGACAGTCTGCGGCCCAGGTGTTGCTTATTCTGCCATGTGGAAGTTAACCTCCGCAGAACGGAACTTCGGGAGGTTCGATGGCGAAGGATGACGCGGTGAGCAAGCCCGAGGACGAACGGCTCGGGATCGGCAAGAGCTTCGCCTACGGCGTCCAGCACGTCTTGACGATGTACGGCGGGATCATCGCGCCGCCGTTGATCATCGGCAGCGCCGCGGGCGTGTCGCCCGGCGAAATCGGGCTGCTCGTCGCGTCGTGCCTGTTCATCGGCGGGCTGGCGACGATCCTGCAGTCCTACGGCGTGCCCTTCTTCGGCTCCCGGCTGCCGCTGGTGCAGGGCACCTCGTTCGCCGGCGTGGCGACGATGACCGCGATCGTCGCCGACGGCGGGCTCCCCGCGGTGTTCGGTTCGGTGATCGCGTCCGCGGTGCTCGGCCTGCTCATCACTCCGCTGTTCTCCCGGCTGGTGAAGTACTTCCCGCCGGTCGTGACCGGGACGGTGATCACGGTGATCGGGCTCAGCCTGATGCCGGTCGCGGCCCACTGGGCGATGGGCAACGACACCAAGGCACCGGACTCCGGGTCGGTGTCCAACATCGGGCTGGCCGCGCTGACGCTGGTGATCGTGCTGCTGCTGAGCAAGGTCGCCATTCCGGCGGTTTCCCGGCTCTCGATCCTGCTGTCGATCGTGGTGGGCACCGCGCTGGCCGCCGTGCTCGGCAAAGCCGACTTCTCGCAGGTGGGGAACGGCCCGATCTTCGCGGTGCCGACGCCGTTCGGCTTCGGCGCGCCGACCTTCGACGTCGCCGCGATCGTGTCGATGTTCATCGTCATCCTGGTGACCCTCACCGAAACCACGGCCGACATCCTCGCCGTGGGGGAAATCGTCGGCACGCCGGTCGGCAAGCGCCGGATCGGCGACGGCCTGCGCGCCGACATGGCGTCCTCGGCGATCGCGCCGATCTTCAACGGCTTCATCCAGAGCGCGTTCGCCCAGAACGTCGGCCTCGTCGCGATCACCGGGGTCCGGAGCCGGTTCGTGGTGACCGCCGGCGGCGGGGTCCTGGTGGTCCTCGGCATGCTCCCGGTCCTGGGCCGGGTGGTCGCCGCCATCCCGTACCCGGTCCTGGGCGGCGCCGGTCTCGTGCTGTTCGGCACGGTCGCGGCGTCCGGCATCAAGACACTGTCCAAGGTGGACTACAACGGCAACCTCAACCTGGTGATCGTCGCGGCTTCCGTCGGCCTGGGCATGGTCCCGATCGCGGTGCCGGACTTCTACGACCGGTTCCCGTCGTGGGTCGGCACGATCTTCCACTCGGGGATCAGCTCCGCCGCGCTCCTGGCCGTCGTGCTGAACCTGGTGTTCAACCACCTGAAACCGGGCAAGGCGGGCACCGAGCCGTCGGTGTTCGCGACGGCGACCCGGGTGATCGACTACTCCGACCTGAAGGCTCTTTCCCGGCTCGAAAACGGCGACAAGGTCGTCGACGGCAAGATCGTCGACGCGCAGGGCCGGCCGGTCCCGGTGCGGGACGCGGACGGGCAGCCGGTGGCCTACCGGATCGGCTCCGAGCCGGAGGCGCACTGACGCGACGCCGGCAATCTCCGGAAGTACTGTCGAGATGCGGCCGTTCCGTTCGTCATCCTCTGGGACGCACCCGAGCAGTGAGCTGGAGGACACGTGCACTACATGCTGCTGATCTACAACTGCGACCGTCCGGAGCCCGGTGACCCGGCCTTCCCCGACGCGTTGGCCCGGGTCAACGCCTTCGCCGACGAATGCCGCCGGCGAGGCGCGTTCGTCGCCGGCCACCCGCTGCAGGGCGAGCACACGGCGACGACCGTCAGCGTCCGCGACGGCAAGACGCTGATCACCGACGGCCCGTTCCCCGAGACCCACGAGCACCTCGGCGGCGCCTACATCCTCGACTGCCGCGGCCTCGACGAAGCCCTCGAGCTGGCCGCGCTCTGCCCGATGGCCGCGGACGGCACGATCGAGGTCCGGCCGATCGCCGGCGTCCCGGACCTCGACCACCGCGCGTCGACGGGCGTATGACGGCCGCGCCCGTCCTGTCGGAGGCCTACCGCGAGCACCGCGCGAAGATGCTCGCCGCCCTGGTCCGCGTACTGGGCGATTTCGAGCTCGCCGAAGACGCGCTGCAGGACGCGTGCGCGCTCGCGTTGCGCACCTGGGACGACCGGCCACCCGACGACCCGGTGGCCTGGCTGCTGACCGCGGCCCGCAACACCGCGATCGACCGGCTCCGGCGGGCCCGGAACGGCCGGGACAAGCTGGCCCAGCTCGCCGGGCGGCCGGAGGTGACCGTGAACCTCGGCGAAGAACGCCTGCTCGGCGTCGGCGACGAGCGGCTCAGCCTCATCTTCACCTGCTGCCATCCGGCCTTGGCCGAGGAGGCGCGGGTCGCCCTCACGCTGCAGGCCGTGGCCGGACTGACGGCCGGGCAGATCGCCCGGACGTTCCTGATCGCGGAGCCGGCGCTGGCCCAGCGGCTCGTCCGTGCCAAGCGCAAGATCCGCGACGCGGGCATCAGCCTCGACGTCCCCGCCGACCACCTCCTGCCCGAGCGGCTCGACGGCGTCCTCGCGGTGATCTACCTGATCTTCACCCGCGGCTACACCGCCAGCGGCGACCGGCCGGAGTACGGCGAGCTGCAGCGGGAGGCGATCCGCCTCGCCAAGCTCGTCGCCACCCTCATGCCCGACGAGCCGGAAGCTCTCGCCCTGGTCGCGCTGCTGCTGGTCCACCATTCGCGCTCGGCCGCCCGGTACGCGTCGACCGGCGACCTGGTCCTGCTCGAAGACCAGGACCGGTCCCGCTGGGACGGCGCCGAAATCGCCGAAGCCGTCGGGCTGCTGGACCGAGCCCTGCGGTGGGCGACATCCGGGCCGTACCTGCTGCAGGCGACCATCGCGGTCCTGCACGCCCAGGCGCGGACGGCCGAGGAGACGAACTGGCCCGCAATCGCCGCGGTGTATGAGCAGCTGCTCGGGTTGACGCCTTCGCCGGTGGTGGCGCTCAACCACGCCGTGGCGGTCGCCATGGCCACCACTCCGGGCGAGGGATTGGCCCTGATCGACCGGATCGAGGGCCTGGAGGGTTACCACCTGCTGCACGCCGCCCGCGCCGACCTCCTGCGCCGTCTGGGCCACGCGGCCGACGCGATCACGGCGTACCGGCGTGCTCACGATCTCGCCACCAACCCCGCCGACCAGCGCTTCCTCGCCGGTCGGATCCACGCACTGGAAGGACCCCGATGAGCGACGACTCGCACCGCCACCGCGCGGAAACGGTGCGCCAGGCGATGGCCGGGCACACCGGAATCACCGAAAGTGCCCTGCGGACGGCGGTAGCGGCCCGAGCGGCAGGCGGGCCGCCCGTCGCCGAACCGTACGACGACCTGGCCCGGCGGATCGGTGAGGCCTCCTACCGGGTGACCGATGCCGACGTCGACGCCGTCCGGGAGGCGACCGGCAGCGACAAGGCGGCGTTCGAGATCGTCATGTCCGCCTGTATCGGGGCAGGCCTCGCACGGTGGGACGCCGCCGCCCGGGTGATCGCGGAGGCGACCGATGCGCCTGCCTGAAGTCGAACGCGGTGACGGTCTCCGCACCAGGCTGCTGATCCGGGTCATCACCTTGGCCCTGCGCGCACGCCTCCCGGACGCGGCCCGGGTTGCCTTCTACCACAAGGGTTTCGTCGGCACCGCGCTCGGCGCGTGGACGCAGGCCGCGATGCGTGGGCCGAGCGAATGGTCCGTCGCGGAGCGGGAGCTGATGGCCGCGATGGTCGCGAAGTGGAACTCGTGTCCCTTCTGCGTCGGGGCTCACAGGGCCATCGCCGTGCGCGGCATGGACCAGGCGGTGGCGGACGCCGCGCTCGCCGACTACCACACCGCACCGATCTCGGATCCCTTGCGCGCCACGCTCGCCGTCCTGGAGACCATGACTTCGCGCCCCGGCGAGCTGGAGGGCGGGCAAGTCCGAGCGGCGCTGGCCGCCGGGGTCACCCGGCGGCAACTCGACGACGCGGCCGCGGTCGCGGCCTTGTTCAACATCGTCACCCGCTACGCCAACGCGCTGGGCTTCGCCATCCCGACCGGCGCCGAGTTCGACAAGGCCGCGGGCATGCTGCTCAAGCGCGGCTACGCCTGAGCGAGGGCGGCTGGACCACCGGCGGGGCGTCGGCGATGCTGGGCGCGTGGAGTACGTGTCCCGAGTGCCGCGACCGCCGCTGGACGGGCTGGTCGACGACCTCTACTACCTGGCGGGCACGTCGCCGTACGCCCGGCTGACGCTGCCGCCGATGCCGGGCGCGTTTCTCATCGTCAACCTCGGGGCGCCGTTCCGCATCCGCGGCGGCACCGACGTCGAGCCGGCCGAGTACGCCGACGGCTGCGTGGTCACCACGCCCACCCGCGCGGTGGAGTTCGGCTACCCCCGCCGGACCCGGTCCGTCGGCGTGCACTTCAAGCCGTGGGGGCCGGCGCCGTTCCTGCCGATGCCCTCGGCCGAGCTGTGCGACCGGCCGGTGACGCTGGAGCAGGTCTGGGGCCGGCCCGCCGTCGCCGAGCTGCGAGACCGGCTGGCCACGGCGGACGGACCGCGCGCGATGCTGACGCTGCTCGAGGAGGAGCTGATGCGACGCCTGCGCGAGACCCCGGGCCTCGGGCTGATCCGCCACACCGGCGGCGTCATCTCGGCGACGGGCGGGGCGGTGGCGATCGGCGACCTGAGCGTCGCCGCCGGTGTCAGCGGCACCCATCTGGCGCGGCGGTTCAAGGAGCTCGTCGGCGTCACGCCGAAGCGGCTGGCCCGCACCCACCGCTTCGCCGCCACCGTGCTGGCGATCGACCCCGCCGGACCGATCGACTGGAGCGACGTCGCCGGTGGCGCGGGCTACTTCGACCAGGCCCACTTCGGCCACGAGTTCCGGGCGTTCACCGGCCTCACGCCGACCCGCTACCTCGAAGTCCGGCGCCGGTTCCTGCGCGAGCACCCCGGCCACGCACTGGACGGCTGGCCGCTGCCGGTCGATTGATTTCTTACAAGAACGACGGCTCACGAGACGCTAATTTGGGCATCCCGAAGCAGAGGAGAGTCCCGTGGGCAAGGTGGTCATGTACAGCTCGGTGTCCGTGGACGGTTTCGTCGCGGACGAGAATGACCAGCCGGGACCCCTGTTCGACTGGTTGTCCGGCGGCGACGTCCCGTTGGACGAGAGCGGCGCGCTGAAGGTGTCCCAGACGTCCTACGACCACACCCGGCCGTACTGGGACGGAATCGGGGTGACGATCGCCGGCCGCCACGTCTTCGACATGACGGACGGCTGGGACGGAAAGCCACCGGGCGGAATCGACCACGTGGTCGTCGTGACCCACCGGCCTGCACCCGAGGGCTGGAACCCGGAGGCACCGTTCCACTTCGTCGACGGCGTCGAGGCGGCCATGGCCAAGGCACAGGAGCTCGCGGGCGACCGCGTGGTCGAGGTAGCGGCCGGCGACGTCGGCGGCCAGGTGCTCGCGGCGGGCCTGGTCGACGAGGTGCGCATGGACGTCGTCCCCGTGGTGTTCGGAGGAGGCAAGCGCTACTTCGGGTCGGTCCAGGCGCAGCACCTGCTGGAGGATCCCGAGGTGGTGCAGGGTGATCGGGTGCTTCACCTGCGCTACCGGGTACGCCGGTGAAGTGAACGGCGGCCGGCAACCCGTCATTTCCTTGCGAGACAGCGATTCCGGCGGCTTGCTTCTTCCCGCGCCCTGGGAGAATCTTCCCCGGCCGGCCAGTGCGGGAGGATCGATGATGCGGCGTGGGGTGCTGCCCGTGCTCGCGGGGATGGTGAGCACCGGGGACCGGCTGGTGTCGTCCTTCGGCCCTCGGTTCCTGACCTACGACTCGACCCTGGAGCCGACCGGCGGCTCCGGCACGCTCTGGCTCATCGCCGGCACCGTGGTGCTGCCCGGGATCGGGTTCTCGCTCGCCTACCGGGCCCTTCACCCCCACCACGCAAGCCCGGCCGTGGACGGCGCTTGGTGGTGTCGCTGCGGCACTGGCCGATCACGCTCGCCACCGCGATCGCCTTCGTCGCGACGGCCGCCTGGCTCACCAGCCACGACCGCTTCTCCGACGTCGCCGGCATTGTCGCCTACGCGGCGACGATCGTCCTCGTCGCCGGCTCGCTCACCGCCCTCGGGATCTGGTGGCAGGGAATGACGTGGCGCGTCCGCGACCCCCGTCAGCCCCGGCAGCGGACGGTGAAGCAAGCCTTGGCGAGAAACAGGTAAGCGTTCACGAGAGCGCCACCACGCACCGGCACGCGCCGGCGGCGTGACTGACCCGGATCGGATCGGCCGGTGAGAACTCACCAAGCCCTTCGTCCCCGAAGTCGATCCTGATGACGTCGGGCGCAAGCGGGGCGAGCACCGTCCCACGCCGGACTCGGCGCCGGCCGTGAACCGGGTCGGGCGCGCCGAACACCAGCACTCGGTCGCCCGGGGCGAAGTGGTCCCAATAGCTGCGCGAGGAGACCGCGATCGCCGGCCGGTCGCACTCGGAGAAGTCGCGCGACTCTGCTTTCACGACTCCCACCCTACACATACTTGTTGGTCGACACGCAAGTTTCTGATGCTAGACTCCGCGCCATGACCGCGACCCGCCGTACCCAGCAGGAACGCCGGGACCAGGCCGAAGCCGCACTGCTGACCGCCGCCGCCGAGCTCGTCGTCGAGCACGGCGTCCGCTCGCTCACGCTGGCCCGGGTCGGGGAACGCGCCGGGTACAGCCGCGGCATCGTCACGCACCACTTCGGCGGCAAGCAGGCACTGGTGGAACGGCTGGCCCGGGCGACGCAGGCCGGGTTCGTCCCGGGTCTCGGCGACCTACCGCCCGGCCTGGACCGGCTCCTGCGGCTGATCGACGGCTACCTCGGCGAACTCGCCCGCCTCGGCGTCTTCAACCAGGCGTTCCTGCTGCTGTGGGCCGAGGCGGCCACCCAACCCGACTTGGCGACGATCTTCCGCGAGCGCGACGAAGCTTTCCGCGCCGACCTGCGGGACGACGTCAAGGCCGGCATCACGGACGGCGACATCGACCCCGGCCTGCGGCCCGACGACGTCGCGATCGCCCTCGTCGGCCAGCTCCGCGGCATCGCCCTGCAGCGGCTGCTGGACCCGCGCGGAGTCGACGTCGACCAGGTGCGCCGCAGCGTCACCGGCTACTGGCGCCGAGCCCTCGAACTCCCCTCATGAGCGATGGGGTGCGGCGGCCTTGCGCGTCAGCCAGGTTTCGGCGGCCCGGCACAGCAGCCGCGTCCCGTCCGCCCCAGCTGCCGGCCGCTCTCCTTCCACGCCATCACCGGCGTCAGGATGTCGAACGCCGTGGTGTCGGACCGGTTCCGGGACCTCTGGCCGCCGTCACCGTCGTGAGCTAGAGATCGATGACGACCTTGCCGTGCACGTGCCGGCCGGCCTGCAGTTCGGTCGCGCGACGGATCTGCTCGACCGGGAAGGTCGCCGCGATCGGCACCCGGAGCCGGCCCGCCGCCACGAGGCGAGCGATCTCCTCCAGCGCGCCGGGAGCGACGTTCGCGCCGTTGGCCGCCGACGCGCCGTCGACCTGCGCGGCGATCGTGCAGATGCGGCCGTCCGGGACGCCGAGCTCCCTCGCCGCGTGGACGGTCTCCGTTCCGTGCAGGTCGATGGCGGCGGTGACAACGCCGAGGCCTCGGACCCGGTCGGCGAGGCCGTCGCCGTAGCCGACCGGCTCGGCACCGAGATCACGCAGGAAATCGGCCGAGGTCGCGGATCCCGTCCCGATCACGCGCGCGCCGGCGATCCGGGCCAGCTGGACGGCGAACACCCCGACCCCGCCCGCGGCGCCGCCGATCAGCACGGTGTCGTCCGGGCCGGGATCGACCACGGCGAGGGCGGCGGACGCCGTCCGACCGGCGATCGCGAGGGTCGCGGCGGTGCGGTCGTCGACGCCGTCCGGGGTGTGATGGGCCTCGTTCGCCGCGATCGCCCCGGCCGCGTCGACCACGACGAAGTCGGCGACCGCCCGGGACAGAGCGCTTCCGAACACCCGGTCACCGGGCGCGAAGCCGGTGACGCCGTCGCCGACCTGGTCGACGACGCCCGCGTAGTCGGTCCCGAACCCGGCCGGGAGGCTCAACCCGAACCGGCCGGCGGTATCGGCGTCGGCGGTCATGATCCAGTCCATCGGGTTCAGGCCGGCGGCGGTGACCCGCACGCGGACCTGCCCCGGACCGGCCTCCGGAGCCGGAACCTCACGGACGTCCAGCACTTCGGGACCGCCGAAGGCGTCGAGCCGGACTGCTCTGCTGCTGTGTGCCTGCATGTACACCTGTCCTCCGGTAAAACGGACTATGCTCCGTTTACCTGGACGACGATAACACAACCGGAGCGTGTTCCGTTTTGAGTGACATGCGCGCACCGCGGGCGGACGCGGCCCGCAACCGCGACCAGCTGCTGGCGGTGGCGACCCGCGTGTTCGCATCGGCGGACGCCGAGCCGTCGATGCGAGCGATCGCCCGCGAGGCCGGCGTCGGCATCGCGACGCTCTACCGCCACTTCCCCACCCGCGAGTCCCTGGTCGACGCGGTCTACCAAGACCAGGTCGCCCGCCTGACGACCGGCGCCCACGAGCTCCTCGGCCGGCTACCCCCGGCCGCGGCGCTGCGACGCTGGACCGACTTGTTCGGGGACTGGATCGCGACCAAGAACGGCATGCTCGACACGCTGCTCGCGATGGTCGAGTCCGGCGAGATCGCCCACGCGCAGACCCGCACCGAGCTACTGGCGGCGATCACGACGATCCTCTCCGCCGGTCATGCAGCGGGCGACCTCCGCTCCGACGTCAGCGCCGAGGACATCGCGGCGTCCCTCATCGGCATCTTCACCGTGGCTCCCCTGCCCGAGCAGGAAGCCAAGGCCGGCCGCCTGCTGGACCTCCTGCTGGCCGGCCTCCGGCCCATCGCCCCGACCGGCTTTGCGGCGGGTGAGGTGTAGAAGGTGCACACCCAGCCGCGTCGGGTCAGAGGGCGAAGGTCAGCCACCGGAACCCGCACCCTGGCACCCACAGCCGGCCCGGCCCGATCGGTTCCGCCCCGGCCGTCGCATGCAGGTGGACCGGCACCAAACCGCCGAAGTCCGCCGGTTCCGGGCCGAAGTTGACCACCGCCGGCACTCCGGGCGCCCCGCGGATACGCCACCAGCCGATGGACGACCAGCGCACTCAGGGGGACACGTCCGGGGGCAGCACCGGAGTCGCCCGCAGCTCGGCCTTCGCGATGGACCGCAGGTGCACCTCGTCCGGCCCGTCGAACAGCCGCATCGCGCGGTGCCACGCGTACATCGCGGCCAACGGCGTCACGTCGGTGACGCCCGCGCCGCCGTGGATCTGGATCGCGCGGTCGATCACCCGGGTCGCCGCCCGGGGCACCGCCACCTTCGCCATCGCCACCAGGTCCTTCGCGGCCTTGTTGCCCGCGACGTCGATGACGTGACTGGCCCGCTGGCACAGCATCCGCGCCTGCTCGATCTCCAGCCGGGACTCCGCGATCTGCTGCTGCACCACACCCTGCTCGGCCAGCGGCCCGCCGAACGCCACCCGGTCGCGCGCCCGCGCCACCATCAGCGCCAGGGCGCGTTCGGCCGCGCCGAGCGCGCGCATGCAGTGGTGGATCCGGCCCGGGCCGAGCCGGGCCTGCGCGGCCGCGAACCCGCCGCCCTCCTCGCCGATCACGTTCTCGACCGGCACCCGGACGTCGTCGAAGCGGACCTCGGCGTGGCCGTGCTGGTCGTGGTGGCCGAACACCGGCAGGTCGCGCACGATCGTCACGCCGGGCGTGTCGCGCGGCACCAGCACCATGGTCTGCTGCCGGTGCGTCGCGGCCTCGGGGTCGGTCTTGCCCATCACGATGAAGAACGCGCACCGCGGGTCCATCGCCCCGCTCGTCCACCACTTGCGGCCGGTGATGACGTAGGTGTCGCCGTCGCGCACGATGCGCGTGGCGATGTTCGTCGCGTCGCTGCTGGCGACGTCCGGCTCGGTCATCGCGAACGCCGACCGGATCTCCCCCGCCAGCAACGGCGCCAGCCAGTCGCGCTTCTGCTCGTCGCTGCCGAGCAGGTGCAGCAGCTCCATGTTGCCGGTGTCGGGCGCCTGGCCGTTGATGGCTTCGGGCGCCAGGTCCAGGCTCCAGCCCGACAGCTCCGCGATCGGCGCGTACTCCAGCTGCGTCAGCCCCGACTCGGCGGGCAGGAACAGGTTCCACAGCCCTTCGGCCCGGGCCGCCGTCTTCAGCTCCTCGACGACGGGCGGGACGCCGTGGTCGTCCGGCCCCGCGGCGCGGCGGTGCGCCAGGTACGAGGCTTCGGCCGGGAGCACGCGGTCGCGGACGAACGCCAGCATCCGGTCGTGGAGCTCGCGGGCGTGGGCCGAGGGGGCGGGCAGAGCGTAATCCGGCACGAGATACTCCTGAACGCAACCGAGCGATTGGTCGGAATGACCGTACGATCGGCCACGCCGGGTGTCAACGCGCGAGCCGCACCACGTCCAAGGCGAACCCGACGTACTGGCGCGCGACCGTCTCCGGCGACGACGGCCCGGACGGCGACCACCACTGCGGCAGCGCGGTGCACATCGTGACCACGGCCCGCGCGGCCTCCTTCGGCAGCGGCGTGGCCAGCACCCCGCGGCGGCAGCCCTCCACCACCTCGTCGTCGACCATGTGCTGCATCTCCTGGCGGCTGGCCGCGATGCGGGACCGGTCGGGCTCCTCGACGCTGCGCATCTCGCTCGCCCCGATGAACCCGAGCTCGCGCCGGTGGGTGTGGAAGAGCGCCAGGCACTCGACCAGGCGGGTGAACCGCTCGACCGGACCGTCCACTTCGGCCCGCGCCGCGCGGGCGCGGGTCAGCAGGTCGGCCATCGTCAGGTCGAGCAACGCGACCAGCAGGTCCTGCTTGGCCGGCCAATGGTGGTAGACGCCGGGGACCGACAGCCGGGCGCGCTGGGCGATGTCGCGGATGGTCGAGCCGTGGTACCCGAGCTCGGCGAAGGCCGCGAGGGCCCCGGCCAGCGGCGGTTCGAGCCGCAGCGGCGCGAAGTCGCGCCAGCTCCCGGCGACCGGCGCGCCGCGCAGGGTCGCGACGTCGGTGCCCAGGACGTCCGCGACCCGCGCGAGCCGGGCGTCGTCGAGCTTCGTCCCGCCGTTCTCCACCGCGCTCCACGTGCCGGCGCTGACGTCGAGGGCCTGCGCCACCTGACGCAGGGTCAGCCCGGCGCTCCGGCGGGCGTCGCGCAGCCGGGCGCCCACCTCCTTCCGGGCGTCGAGCTCCTCCGGCGCTATCCCACGTGCCCCCACGGGTCCGTCCTCTCGGCGCTTGACAGTTCCGACCGCCTCGGGGATGGTACTCGACATCTTGTTCAGTTTTACCGTTCGATCGCTCGGTATCGAAAGGTTCTTGGCTATGTCGAGCCCACCGGGAGTTTCGGTTCCCGCACTGGCCGCGTTCCTCCGCGAGCGCGGACTGCTCTCCGGGCCGCTGCGCGTGGAGCTGCTGGCGGGCGGCCGGTCCAACCTGACCTACCTGCTGACCGACGGGTCCGGCCGCCGGGTGCTGCGCCGCCCGCCGCTGGGCCACGTCCTGGCCACGGCGCACGACATGGACCGCGAGTTCCGCGTCCTGCGCGCGCTGCACCCGAGCGCGGTGCCGGTGCCCGAGCCGATCGTGCAAGGCGTCGCCGACGCGCCCTTCTACGTCATGGAGTTCGTCGAGGGCAGCGTCCTGCGTGACCAGCACCAGCTCGAGTCCTTCGGCCGCGCGGAGGCCACCCGCCTGGCCGGCGCGCTCGTCGAGACCCTCGCCCGGCTGCACCACACCGATCCGGCGACGGTCGGGCTGAGCGACCTGGGCCGCCCCGACGGCTACCTCGAGCGCCAGCTGCGACGCTGGGCGCGGCAGCTGCGCGACTCCCACAGCCGGGACCTGCCCGAGCTGACCGCGCTCGGTGAACGCCTGGCCCGCCGGATCCCGGAGTCCGGCGCGGCGGCGATCGTGCACGGCGACTACCGCCTGGACAACATCGTGGTCGATCCGGCCGAGGGGAACGTCCTCGCCGTCCTCGACTGGGAGATGGCCACCCTGGGCGACCCGCTGGCCGACCTCGCTTCCGCCGTGGTCTGGTGGGACGGCCCGGCCACCCCGGTCGCCGCCACGCCCGGCGCGGTCCCCGGGTTCCCGTCCGGCGACTTCCTCGTCGAGTCCTACGCCCGGCGCAGCGGCCGGGACCTGTCCGCCCTGCCGTGGTACCTCGGGTTCGCGTTCTACAAGATCGCCGCGATCTTCGAAGGCATCCACTACCGCGCCCAGCGGGGACTCACCGTGGGCGAGGGGTTCGACCGCCTCGGCGCGTTCGTCCCCGCGCTCGTCGACCGCGGCCACGCCGCCCTCGCTTCGTGACCCCCGCACAGGAAGGCCGACCATGACCACGCTGAAGGGACCGCTGGACCTGCACCGGCAACCCGGTGGCGGCCGCCCGATGAGCGCGGTCACCTACACCCTCGACGGGCGCGTCGCCCGGATCCGGCTGTCGGACGGCGATCGCGGAAACTCCCTCACGCTGTCCACTGTGGACGCTCTGGGACAGGCCGTGCGGCAGGCCCGGACCGACGACGCGCACGTCGTCGTGCTGTCCGCCGAGGGACGTGCGTTCAGCGTCGGAGGCGACGTTTCGGCGTTCGCCGCGGCCGGCGACGTGGGTGTCCTGGTCGACGACCTGGCCGACGCCCTCCACCGCGCGATCAGCGACCTGCACCGGATGGATGCCGTCGTCGTCGCGGTCGTTCAGGGCACCGCGGCCGGCGCCGGGCTCTCGCTCGCCGCGGCGGCCGACCTGGTGCTCGCCGGCGCGTCGGCGCGGTTCACCCTGGCCTACACGAAACTCGGCTTCTCCCCCGACGGCGGCGCTTCGCTGCTGACGGCCTCCCTCGGCCTGCACCGGGCGCTGCGCATCGCGTTGCTGAACCCGGTCGTCACCGCGGACGAGGCGCGCGAGCTCGGGCTGGTCGCCCAGGTCCACCCGGACGACGAGCTCGAAGCCACGGCCGAGGAAGTCGTGCGGCGCGTGGCCGCCGGGTCGAGAGCGGCCCAGGTCGCGACGAAACGGCTGCTGCGCGAGACGGCCGTCCCCGCGGCCGAGGTCGCGCTGCGGCGGGAAGCCGTGTCCATCCGGGCGCGGGCCGCTTCCCCGGACGGCCGTGAAGGCGTGTCGGCGTTCCTGGAGAAGCGGCCGCCGGAGTTCACCTCGTGACCGGGCCGCTGACGGGACTGCGCGTGGTCGAACTGGCGGGCCTCGGGCCGGCGCCGCACGCGGCCATGGTGCTGGCCGACCTCGGCGCGGACGTCGTCCGGATCGAACGCCCTCAGGGCACGCTCGACCTGACCGGCGGCAAGCCTGATCACCTGCTGCGCGGCCGGCGGTCCGTGGCCGCGGACCTCAAATCCGAGTCGGGACGGGCGCTGGCGCTGCGGCTGATCGCGAAGGCCGACGTGCTCGTCGAAGGCTTCCGCCCGGGCGTCACCGAGCGGCTCGGCGTCGGCCCGGACGCGTGCCGGGAGCGGAACCGGCGGCTGGTCTACGCGCGGATGACCGGCTGGGGACAGGACGGGCCGCTGGCGGCGCGGGCCGGCCACGACATCAACTACATCGGCCTCACCGGCGCGCTGCACGCGATCGGCCGCGCCGGCGAGCGGCCGGTGCCCCCGCTGAACCTGGTCGGCGACTTCGGCGGCGGCTCGATGTTCCTCGTCACGGGCATCCTCGCCGCCCTGTGGGAGCGCGAGCGGTCCGGCGAGGGCCAGGTGGTCGACGCGGCGATGGTCGACGGCACGAGCGTGCTCCTGCAGATGCTGTGGACGATGCGCGGCCAGGGCACGTGGTCGGCCGGGCGCGGCACGAACCTCCTGGACGGCGGCGCCCCGTTCTACGACACGTACGTCTGCCAGGACGGCCGCTGCGTCGCCGTCGGCGCGCTCGAGCCCCAGTTCTACAGCGCGCTCCTGACGGGCCTGGACCTCGACCCGGCCACCCTGCCCGGCCGGCTCGACCGCACGGGCTGGCCCACGTTGCGCGCCCGGTTCGCCGCGGCGTTCCTCACCCGCCCCCGCGACGAGTGGGCGGCGGTCTTCGCCGGCACGGACGCGTGCGTGACACCGGTCCTGGCCCCGGAGGAGGTCGCCGCCCACCCGCACTTGGCCGCGCGCGAGACGATCATCGAGATCGACGGAGTCGAGCAGGCGGCCCCGGCCCCGCGTTTTTCCCGCACGGCCATGGGCCGCCCGGCCCCGCCGCCGAGGCCGGGCGCGGACACCGAGGCCGTCGTCGCCGAGTGGGACGCCTGACGCTCAGGGCTCCGAAGTCAGCCGGCTCGCGACGCCCGCCCGGCGCGACACCCCCAGCTTCGTCAGCACCCGTCCGACGTGGACGGCCACTGTCTTCGGGCTCACGTACAACGCTTTCCCGATCTCACTGTTCGTCAGCCCCTTCGCGACCAGCTCGGCCACCTGCCGCTCACGCCCGGTGAGGGTGTCGAAGCCGTGACCACGGGGCTGCTGCGCGTTCACCCGGCGCTGAACGCGCTGAACCTCCTCGACCCGCAACGGCGCCCCGCAGGCCTCGAACCGCACGCAGGCCTCGCCGAAGTGCGCGCGCGCCGAGCCCATCTCCCCGAACGCGCCGAACGCCGTCCCGGCGACGACGTGCGCCCGCCCCTCCCCCAGGCGGTCACCGGCGACGCGCAGCGAGTCGATAGCCCGGACCGCGGCCGCGGCGGCGCCGCGAGGATCCGACGGCAGGAGCGCGTGCGCCTCGGCGAGGTGGGCCAAGCCGGTGCGCCGGGGCAGGCCGGCCGCCTGGGCGAACGCGAGCCGGGCCCACTCCGCCGCCTCCTTCTCGTGGCCCAGGGCGGCCTCGGCCGCGGCCAGGGTTTCGTACCAGTTGGGGCGCTCGACGGGGTAGACCTCCCACAGGTCCGGGCCGCTCGTCATCAGCTCCACGCCCGTCGCCGCGTCGCCCGCCAGGAAGCAGGCGAAACCCAGGGTGCCCGCGACCATGCCGATCTCGGGGAGCTTCGCCTCGTCGGCGATGGACAGTGCCTCCTTGCCCAGGCGGACCGCCGTCTCCGCATCGCCCCTCGAGATCGCCAGCAGGCAGTGGCTCCGCAATGCGAAGCTCCGCAACGCCGGGCTTCCCGTCAGGTGCGCCGAATCCAGCTCGTCGGCGAGGTGACCGGCCGCGCGGGAAAGGGTGCCCCGCATGAGATCGACGCCCGACAACATCGAGTACAGGTGCGTCACCACGTGGCTCTGGCCCGTCGCGCGGACGATCTGCAACGCGCGCGTCAGGTGGCGGACCGCATCGTCGAAGCGCTCCTGGCACAGCTCGGCCGAGCCCAGGAGGCCGACCGTCTCGACCACCGGAGCCAGCTCCGCGTCCGTGGTCGCGTCGACCAGCTGGGCGGCCTCGTCCAGCCAGGCCACCGTCCGGTCGTCCACACGGCCGTCCACATGGGACTGGAGGGCGGACATCGCCAGTGCCGCCGCGACCGCCGGGCGCTCCGGGTGGCGGCGGGCCGTCTCGAGGGCTTCCGCGGCCCAGTCGCGGCTCCGGTCCCGGTCGGCCCTCAGCGCGACACCGTTCGCGAGACCGAGCTTGAGGGCCAGCGCCGCCTTGCCGTGCTGGTCGGTCAGGGCCGTCAGCTCGGCCAGGAGCTGGGCGCGCGCCTCGGCGTGGCGGCCCAGGAACCGCTCGATCAGCGCGCAGAACGCCGCGATCTGCGCGTGCTGCTCGGTCAGCTCGGCCGGGAGGAGCCGCCGGAGCTCGTGCAGGGTCGCCCGGCAGTCGCGGAACCGGCCGGTCAGGCCGTACGCGTGGGCGCGCATCAGCAGCAGCTCGATCCGGGCCGGCGACGGCTCCGGGACCAGCCGCAGCGCCGCCTGAACCCAGTGGACCGACGCCGACGGCGCCCGGTGCAGGGAAACCGCCGCGGCCCGCCGGAGGACGTCGACGGCCGCCGCGTCACCCGGGGCCGCCGAGCATTCGACGTGGTGGGCCAGCTCGGTGACCGGTCCCGAGCGCAGCGCGGCCGCGGCCCGCGCGTGGGCGGCGACGCGCCAGCCGGCGCCCGCCGCGTCGTAGGTGACGCGGCGGACCAGCGGGTGCCGGAAGGGAAACCGGCCGCCCGGTGCCGGCCGGAGGAGGTCACGGCGGACGAGGTCGTCCAGGACCGGGAGGACGTCGTCGAGGGCCGCGCCGGCGGTGTGCGCGATCAGGCCGGCGGGAACGCCGTCACCGGCGACGGCCGCGGCCTGCACCACCAGGAGTTCTTGCGGGGACAACGTGTGCAGCTCGGCGAGGAGCGCCGCCTGCACGGGTTCCGGGATGCCGGCGCCGCTGTCTCCCGCGGCCCGCACTTCGCCGTACGGACCCGCCAAAGCCTGGACGTAGAACGGGTTTCCGCCGCTCGCCCTGTACAGGGCCGCGCCGCCGGCGGGGGCCAGCTCGGCGACGTCGGCCGGCGTCAGCGGTTCCAGTTCGAGCCGGTGGACGTCGCCGGCGTGGGCCAGGGCGCGGCGCAGCAGGCTCGACGTCTGCCGGGGCCGGTGGGCCAGGCCCAGCACCAGGCGGGCGTCCGGCGGGCGCCGCAGCAGGTGGTCGACGACCTCGGCGGTGCCTTCGTCGGCCCAGTGCAGGTCGTCGAGCAGCACGAGCAGCCCGGCCGGCCCCGCCAGGGTTTCCAGCAGCCGGCGGACCGCGCGGTGCAGGCGGTAGCGCTCGGCCGGGGAGATCTCGGGCGGCGCGGCACCGGTGGACAGCGCCGGGAACGCCGAACGCAGCAGGTCGGCCTCGTCCGGCGCGAGCCCGGCCAGGTCGGTTTCCTCCAGCGCCGTGGTGAGCACGGAGAACGGGACGTGCCGCTCCGCCTCCGCCGCGCGCCCGGACAGCACCAGCCACCCGGCTTCCCGAGCCCGGGCCGCCAGCTCGGCGAGCAGCCGCGTCTTGCCCATGCCGGGCTCGCCGGCGATCTCGACGGTCCGGGACACCCCGGCGGCGCCTTCGGCCAGGAGCCGGTCGAGGAGTGCGAGCTCCCGCTGACGGCCCACGAACGACGTCGGTGCCACGCTGCCTTCCCCCGGTACGTAGTTCTGCGGATGCTATCGGCCACCGGGTCCGGCGAGGGTGGCCGGGAGCGGGCCGCCCGGCTCGCGCGCAGGGGGAATCCGTGGACACCGACCACATCGTGGGCCGAACGGCCGAGCTCCGGGCACTGGACGGCGTAACGGACGCCGCGTACGTGATCCTGGGCGACGCCGGCATCGGCAAGACGACGCTCTGGCGCCACGCGGCCGCACGCGCGCGCGACCGCGGCTGCCGCGTGCTGACGTGCCGGCCGGGCGAACCCGACCGCGCGCTGCCGTATTCGGGGCTGACCGATCTCCTCGAGACCGTCCCCGACGAGGAGTTCCGCCCGCTGCCCGCGTTCCAGCGGCAGGCGCTGGAGGTCGCGCTGCTGCGCGCGGCGGGCCCGGTGCCGGACCCGCGCGCGGTGGGCGTGGCCACGCTCGCGCTGGTGCGGCTGCTCGCCGGCGGCGGCCCGGTCGTCCTGGCCGTCGACGACGCGCAGTGGCTCGACCCGGCGAGCGCGGACGTGCTCGGCCACGTCGCCCGCCGGGTGCTCGGGCGCGGGGTCGGGCTGCTGGCCGCGGCCCGCGGGACCCGGGTGCCGTTCGGCCTGGAGCCCGACCGGATCCGCTGCCTCCGGCTCGCCGGGCTGCCACCGGCCGACCTGCGGCGGCTGGTCCGGCGCCGTGGCCCACACCTCACCGGACGCGCGCTGCGGCGGCTGGCGGACGCGACCGGCGGCAACCCGTGCTACGCGCTCGAGCTGGCACACGAACCCCTGCGGCTGCCCGGTTCCCTCGTCGAACGCCTGGACCGGCTGCCACCCGAGACGCGGGAGGCGCTGCTCGTCGCCGCCGCGAGCCGGACTCCCGCCGCGGATGGCCCTTTGCAGGCCGCGGAGGACGCGGGTCTGATCGAAATCCGCGACGGGCACGTCCGTTTCATTCCTCCCCTGCTTGCCGACGCCGTCTACGCGCGCGCCCCGGCCGAAGACCGCCGGACGCTGCACGCGCGGCTCGCCACGCTCGTCGACGATCCCGACGAGCGCGCCCGGCACCTGGCGCGAGCGGTGGACGGTCCCGACGCCGGCGTCGCCGACGCAGTGGCCGAAGCGGCCGGCCGGGCGCAGGGTCCCGAAGTGGCCGCCGAACTGTGGCTGCTGGCCCGTGACCGGACGCCGCCCGGCGACCCCGCCGCCTGGGGACGCGCGGTCTCAGCGGCCGAAAGCCTCTTCTCCGCCGGTGACACGCCCGGGGCGCGGACGGTCCTGGAACCGGCGGCGGCCGAACCGGGACCCCATCGCGCGCGGGCTTTGCTGTGGCTGGGAACGATCCGCTTCTACGACGACGGTCCCCGCGCGGCCGTCGCGACGCTGCGGGAGGCCCTCAGCGAAGGCCGGGAACTGGCCGACACGCTCCACGAGCGCATCACGTCCGTCACCGACCACGACGTGCTGCGGCGGTCCGACAGCTGGGCCGAGAGCCCGGACATCCTGCGCACCCGCGCCGAGTGGCTGGCCCGCTACCAGGTGGCGGACGACACCACTCTTCCGCACACCCTCGCGCAGCTCGCCGAGATCGAGTGCCGCCTGGGCGAACTCGACGTCGCCGCTCGATATGCCGGGGAGCTGACCGAACTCGCCGGACGCCGGTGGCGTGCCCACGCGCTGCACGTGACCGCGCTGGTGGCCGCCCATCGCGGCGAAGTCGACATGGCGATTACCGCGGCCACCGAAGGCCTGGCCCACGCCGAGTCCATAATGGACAAAGCGACAGCTGTGCGGAACCTGGCCGTGCTCGGGTTCGCGGAGCTTTCCCGCGGTGCCCCGGAAGCCGCCGACCGCCACTTCACCCGGGCGGCCGCGCCGGGCACGTTCGCCGGCGACCACGTGGAAGCCCTGCTGCAGCTGGGTGCGGTGGACCGGGCGGCGGCGGTGGTCGCGGAGCTGGAGCGGCGCGCCGGATCGCCGTACTGGCGTTGTGTCGCCGCCCGAAGCCGTGCCCTGCTGGGCCTCGCCCGCGCCGACCTCATCGACGTCGCGGACACCGAGCTGCCGCTGCCGTTCGAACGCGCTCGGACGCTGCTCGTCCAGGGTCAGATCCTCCGGCGGCGCAAGGAAAAGCGCGCTGCGGCGGACGTCCTGGACCGGGCCGGTGAGATCTTCGACCGGCTCGGCGCGAAGCAGTGGCACGACCGGGTGGCGGCCGAGCTGCGGAGCCTCGGCCTGCGGCGGACCGCGCCGGACCGGCTGACCCCGGCGCAGCACCGGGTCGCCGCGCTCGTCGCCGCCGGGCGGAGCAACGACGAAGTCGCCGCCGCGCTGTTCCTCAGCCGGCGGACCGTCGAGACGCACCTTTCGCACATCTACCGCAAGGTCGGCGTCCGCTCCCGGACCCAGCTCGTCCAGGTCGTCGACCTCGACCTTACGTGTTTTCCCCGATTCGGCTGACCCGCCGCGCGCGGGATCGTGTGTCCGTCAACGCGGACGGCCCGCCGGAGCGGGCGCCGCGGAACCACGAGGGAGAGGAAACTCCGTGCGGAATCGCGTTTTCGGCTTGCTGGCGGCGATCGCCGTCGCGTTCGGGATCATGGCGACCGGGGGCACCCCGGCGCTGGCGGACTCGACGAAGGTGGTGGACGTCCACTTCCACAACGAGGGCTACTACTGGGCGTACGCGGACATCCAGGCCTACGACTCGTCGAACCGGCAAGTCTGGTCGGACTTCAGCGGCAGCCTCGGCCACACCGGCCACCGCACGTTCTTCGTGCCGGCGAACGTGGCGTGGATCCACTGGCAGGTCCGGATGGAGCCGTTCGGCAACACCATCCACGAGCAGTCGCTCGGCTGGGGCGACTTCAACGACTCCTGCCCGAGCGGCAAGCACGCGACCATCTACGTCGGCGGCATCGCCACGGACACCGACGACTACGACATGCACTGCTCGAACTGGTCCTGACCGGCAGGTGAGACGGGCCCGGGCACCCCGCCCGGGCCCGTCCGCGCGTCGCGGGTCACCGGCCGATCGCGTCCAGGCAGTGCCGCAGCAGGCGTTCCGCTTCGCCCGGTTTCGGGCGGGTGCCCGGAATGACGTGGCGGGGCCGCTCCCGCCGGTCGTGCCACCAGCCGCCCGGGACGGGTCCGGGGCGGGTCGCGGCCAGCCAGACCGCGGTGTCGGCGCCCTGGGCCGGCGTGCGCAAGACCGGTTCGAGGATCCGGCGAAACGCCGGCAACGAGCCGGCCAGCCCCGGGGTATCGGCCCAACCGGGATGGGTGCTGTGCACGGAAACTCCGTCCGGCCGCCAGCGTTCGGCGAGCAGCGGTGTCAGCTCGACCTGCATCCGCTTGGTGCGCGCGTACGCCGTCGCGCCGCGGTAGCGCCCGTTCCGGTACTCGGGGTCGTCGACGGCCAGCGGCTGGGTGTACATCCCACCCGAGGACACCATGACCACCCGGCCGTCATCGGCGGCTCGCAGGGCCGGGAGCAGCAGTTCGGTCAGCAGGAGCGGTCCGAGCACGTGGGTCGCGAAAGTGATCTCGTGCCCGTCGGCGCTCTCCTGACGCGCCGGGGGCAGCACGCCGGCGTTGTGGACCAGGACATCCACTTTCGGCTCTGTGGCCGCGAACTCCCGCACCGAACCGAAGTCGGCCAGGTCACAGCGGGCCGTTCGCAGGTTCGCTTCCGGCGCCGCCGCGCGGACGCGGGCCAGCGCCCGCTCGCCGCGTTCGAGGTCGCGCACCACGAGGACGACTTCGGCGCCGAGCCGCGCCAGTCCGGCCGCCGTGGCTTCCCCCAGGCCGGAGCTCGCGCCGGTCACGAGAGCGACGCGGCCGGCCAGGGAGCCGGGCGCGGGGTCGTCGCTCGCCCATGTGCGGCGCCGCAGCGCGTAGCCGACGCGGGAGTAGCCCAGCAGCACGGTTCGGTCGAGCACGGTGTCGAGCAGCATGCGGTCCTTCCGGTCAGTTCAGCACGACGATCGCGGCGTTGAGCGACGTCGCGAACAGGGTCCACGCCAGATACGGCAGCTGCAGCGCCGCCGCGGCCGGTGAACGACGGCGGAACACCAGCGCCGTCCCGATGATCACCAGGTCCAGGACCACGATCTCCACCAAGGCGAGAGTGTAGGCGCCGGCCGCGAAGAACAACGGTGTCCACGCCGCGTTCAGCACCAAACCGGCCGCGTACCAGGCGAACTCGCGCCGGGTGCCGCCCGCGCGCCAGAACAGCCAGCCGGACAACGCGATCAGGAGGTACAGCACCGTCCACACCGGACCGAACAGCCACCCGGGCGGAGCCCACGACGGCTGGTTCAGTCCTTCGTAGACAGCGCGGGACCGCACGGCGGCGAGACTGCCGATCGCGGCGACCACCGCCACGGCGGCGACGAACCCGGCCAGGACGATCGGCGCGGGGGCGGAACGGTGCACGGTCGTCATGCCGGTTCTCCTACGGTCGGGCGGCCGGCCGGGAACGGAGCCCGGCCGAGCAGGTGGGCGAGCGCGTCTTCGAGCCGCGGATACCGGAATACGTGCCCGGCCTCGATCAGCGCGTCCGGCCGGACGCGCTGGTCGGCGAAGGCCAGTTCCCGGGCGCCGTCGCGGCCGAGCACCCACTGGGGGCCGAAGCTCGGCACCTTCAGCACCGCCGGCCGCCGCAGGACCTGGGCCAGCACCCGCGTGTACTCGGCGTTCCGGACCGGTTCCGGGCTCACCGCGTTGACGACGCCGGCGAGCGCGCGATCGGTCAGCGCGCGCAGGTAGATGTCGGTCAGGTCGTCGAGGCCGATCCACGGCGTCCAGTGCCGGCCGGCGCCGAGCGGTCCGCCCAGCCCGGCGGCGAACAGCGGGTGCTGCAGCCGCAGCAGGCCGCCGCGGGGGCTGAGCACCAGCCCGGTGCGCGCCCGGACCACGCGGATCCCCGCCTCGGCCGCGGGCGCCGTAGCCGCCTCCCACGCGTCGACGAGGCCGGCCAGGAAACCGTCACCGCGGGCCGCGTCCTCACCGAGGACCTCGTCGCCGCGCTCCGGGCCGTAGTAGCCGACCGCCGAGGCCGAGACGAACACGCCGGGGCCGTCGGGCGTGCGGGCGGCCAGCTCCGCGAGCGCGCGGGTCGGGCCGAGGCGGCTGTCGCGCACGGCGCGCCGGTGGCGGTCGTCGAACCGCCCGGCGACCGAGGCGCCGGCCAGGTGCACGACCGCGTCGATTCCGGTGAGCAGCTTCTCGTCGGGCTCGCCGGGCCGCCACGTCCGTTCGTCGGCGGTGCGGGCTTCGCGGCGCACCAGGCGCACCACGCGGTGCCCGCCGGTGGTCAGCAGCGCGGTCAGCGCCGAGCCGACGAGACCGCTCGCCCCGGTCACGGCGACGGTCAGCGGCTCGTGCCAGTACCGCCGCTGCGCGGCCAGGTCGCCGGCCAGCTGCCGGTGCCGGTAGGCGAACATCGGCCGCAGGACCGACTCCGGCAGCGGCGTCTCGACGCGGTCGGTGACGACTGTCCGATCAGGACCGTCGGCGTCGAACCGGTGGGTGTGCCGCCACGGCAGCACCGTCGCCAGGACCGGCGTGGCGAGCCGGTCGACGAACTGGTGCGGCGGCCGGTAGCCGGCGGCCTCGTGCGCCGCGGTCCAGCGCAGCCCGCCGGGGAGGACGAGCCGGGCCGAACCGTCTCGCAGCGAGTCGGCTTCCGCGCCGACGCGCACGGGCTGCCACGGCGGGGCGAGCCGCGTGATCGCCCCGGGCAGGCCGTGCCAGGCGAACACCTCGTCCAGCGGCGCGGGCACGACGCCGGAGAACTCCACGCTCATCCAGACCTCCGATGCACATTCGACTCATCGTGTTTCCACGGTAACGAATGTGCACGAAAAGTGCCGAATCAGCACGTCATCTTCGATGCATCTCCGATGCAGATGCTTGCGCCCGCGTTGTCAGCCGCCGAAGGCCGCCAGCGCCCCGGCGAACGACGGCGGCAGGGGTTCGCCCGCCGTGGGCAGTCCCCGCCACCCCGGGCCGGCCGGGCGGACCGACACTCCCTCCGCGCTCAGCGCGTGCAGGATCCGCACGTCCGCGGACTGCGAGGTCATCGACCACACCACCACGTCGCTCGGGACGAACCGGGTCGTGACCACCCGCAGCACGTCGAGCGACACGAGTCCGCCCAGGAACATCGCCGGGGCACCGTTGTCGCTCAACGCCGTGCTGAGCATCTTGACCGGCAGTTCGTGCCGCTCCGCGGGCCCGCACACGAACAGCACCGGTGCCTGCCCCGCCCGGACGGGCGCGGGGGCCGGGTAGCGGTCCAGCGCGCCGGACGCCGCCGTGGCCAGCGCCCATTCCGCCGCCATGGCGTTGCGGTCGCCGCGACGGGCCCAGCGTTCGCCGATCGCCCGCAGGACCGGCGCGACGACGTCGGTCCACGTCTTCGCGACGCCGAGGCTGCCGAGCGCGTCGTCGACCAGGCCGCCCATCGTCGGCAGGTCGAGGAGCTCGGCGGCCTCGGCGAGCCCTTCCTGCCGCTGGTGCGCGGTCGTGGCCGCTGCGGAGCGCGACAGCACCAGCCGGGCGGCTTCGCGCGCGCCGGTCCCCTGGGCCTGCAGTGCGCGCATGCGCCGCAGCTGTTCGACGTCCGCGGGCGTGTACCGGCGGCGGCCGTTCTCCTCGCGCAGCGTGGCGCCGATCCCGTACCGCTGCTCCCAGGTGCGCAGGGTCACCTGGGAGACGCCCAGCGCCCGCGCGACCTCGCTCGAGCTGAGCGACCGCGTCCCGGACGTGCTGCCCACCCGGCCTCCTCCGCCGTCGGAAACGGGAATCGAATCACAGGGGCGCGGTCATCGCCCACCGCACCGCCTTGACCAGGGTGCGCCCGGCCAGCCGGACGGCCGTCGCCTCGGCCAGGGGCGCGTACGGCACCCGCAGCTGCGGCCGGGTCCAGGCCGGCAGCATCCCGACGGCCGAAGCGGCCAGCACGGCGTACGGAACCCTTGCGGCCCACGGGATCGGCGGAGTCAGGAGAAGGAACCGAGCCGCCTGACGCGCTTGCTCGGTCCCACGCAGTTCCGGCCGGTACGTGGCAAGCGCGTCGTCGAGCTCGGCCCGCGTCCGCGGCGGCTCGAGCACACCGAGCTTGCGGGCGATCACCGCGGTCTCGGCGACGTACCGATCGCAGCCCTCGTCGTCGAGCGGGCGCGCGCCATAACGCTGGTGGGCACGCAGGAAGCTGTCGACCTCGGCGACGTGCACCCAGGCCAGCAGGTGCGGATCGGCGGCCCGGTACGGCTGCCCGTCCGGGGAGACTCCGGACACGCGGGCGTGGACGCCCCGCACCACCGAGACGGCCTCCTCGGCGTCATCGGCGGTACCGAAGGTCGTCACGGCGAGAAAGGTGCTGGTGCGCTGCAGCCGCCCCCACGGGTCACCGCGGTACCCGGAGTGCGCGGCGACGGCGGCCATGGCGAGGGGATGCAGCGACTGCAGGAGCAACGCCCGCAGCCCGCCGACGAACATCGCGGTGTCCCCGTGCACCCGCCGGATCGGACTGTCGGGTTCGAACCACCGAGGCCCGGGGCTGTCGTGGATGCGCGCCCGGTTGCGGGGACCGTCCGGGCCTGCGACCCGCGCGAAGAGAGCGTCCCGTACTTGGGCGCGCACCGCGGACATCTTCGGTGGGGAGATCGTCGCCATAGGCGCTCCAGGTGCGATGCAGACCCGGCGGGCGTTCGCCGGGGCAGATACGCAGTCTAGCTGCGCTTTTGCCTGCGCGAAGTCATCCGCCCTTGGCTGCTCGGGTCGGCCGTTCGGCCTGCGTTTGCATCGCCCCTGCGTCAGCGCGGTGGCCCGGGTTCGAGAAGCAGATCCGCGCGCAGCGCCAGCTCGAGGGTCAGCCGGGCGTCCGGGTCGGACAGCTTGTTCACCCTGCGCGACAACGCCACCTTCCACAACGGCGCGCCGGTCGACCTTCGCGCGTCCGGATCACGTCGCGAGGCTCTCCGGGAAGCCGAACGTCGAGACCAGCGCCGGGTCGTGGAACTCGACCACGCGGGAGACCCCGGTGATCGTCGCGGTCAGGACCACGATGCCGTGCGCCCGGAGAGTGCCGCTGGTGTCACGGTGGTACACGGCGGCCGCCGGTTGGCCGTTGGCCGTCGTCGCGGTCAGGCGCCAGTCGCCCGGCGCGCCCAGCACGTGGGCGCCGAGCACGTGCAGGCAGTGCGCCCGGCCCGAATACCACTGCCGGAACGGGGTCGCCTCCAACGTGGCGTCCGTGCGCAGCACCCGTTCCAGCAGACCGGCGTCGGAGCGTTCGAACGCGGCGATGTAGCCCTCGAGCAGCGCCCGCGCCCGCTGGTCGGTCGGTTCGAGCAGGTCCTCGGACGGTGCCTCGACGGAGTCCAGCCGGGCTCGGGCGCGCTGCAGGCCGCTCTTCACCGCAGCCGTGGTGGTACCGAGGATCCGGGCGGTTTCGGGTGCGGTGAACGCCAGCACTTCCCGCAGGATCAGGATCGCGCGCTGCCGCGGCGGCAGGTGCTGCAGGCTGACGATGAGCGCCAGCCGGAGGGACTCACGCGCCACCACGACCGCCGCCGGGTCGGCGACCCAGTGGTCCGGCAACGGCTCCAGCCACGACACCTCCCCCGGTGCGGCTTGGCTCGGCGGCCGATCGGGTCCGTCATGGGGACCGGTCAGCCCCGAGGGCAGCACGCGGCTGCAGAGCGGTCAGGCAGACGTTGGTGGCGATCGCGTAGAGCCACGACCGGATCGACGAACGGCCCTCGAAACCGCCGTATGCCCGCCATGCCCGGAGGTAGGTCTCCTGCACCAGGTCCTCGGCGTCGTGCGCCGAACCGGCCATGCGGTAGCAGTGCGCCAGCAGCTCACGGCGGAATCCGGCGGCCTCGGCGGCGAACCGGTCCCGGTCCGCCGCCTCCCCTGCGCTCGTCGCCGCGGTCTGCCCGTTCACCATGCGTCGCTCCTCGTCCCGGCCGATCGACATTGTCGCCCGGTACGACCGGCACACCGCGGGAAAGGAATCGAAACGCAGGTCAGCGGGCCGGGATCAGGGCCATCTTGCCGACGGTCACCCGGCCGGCCAGGTCCGCGAGGACCTTCGGCCCGTCGGCCAGGTCACGGGTGACGGGGTCGGCGGGGAGGACGACCCCGGCGGCGACGAGAGCGGCCAGCTCGCCCGCGACCTCGCCGAAGATCCTCGGCGCGGCCCGGATCACCGTAGAACAGCACGCCCCAGCTGACGATCTCGGTGAGGCACAAGACGGCCAGCACCGTCCCCGGCTTGCGCTCGGTCAACGGAGCTCGGCGAGCAGCTCCCGCACCCGACGATCGATCTCGTCCCGGATCGGCCGGACGTCCTCGACGCCCTTGCCCGCGGGGTCCTCCAGTTGCCAGTCCAGGTACCGCTTGCCGGGGAAGACCGGGCAGGCGTCGCCGCAGCCCATCGTGATCACGACGTCGGCGGCCTCGACCGCGTCGGTCGTCAGCATCTTCGGTACCTCGCGGGACAGGTCGAGCCCGATCTCGGCCATCGCCTCGCGCACGGCGGGGTTGACGCTGTCGGCGGGTGCGGAGCCGGCCGAGCGGACGTCGACCGCACCGTCGGCATGGTGGGCGAGCAGCGCGGCGGCCATCTGGGAACGGCCGGCGTTGTGCACGCAGACGAACAGGACTTCAGGCTTGCCGGTCACGGGTGTTCTCCCCTCGATGCCGCAGAGCGAGCGAAACGTACACGAGCCCGACGAGCACGGGGACTTCGATCAGCGGCCCGACGACCCCGGCGAGCGCTTGGCCGCTGGTCGCGCCGAACGTCGCGACGGCAACGGCGATGGCGAGCTCGAAGTTGTTGCCCGCCGCGGTGAACGCGAGCGTGGTGGTGCGCTCGTAGTTGAGCCCCACGGCCTTGCCGAGCACGTAGGAGCCGGCCCACATCAGTCCGAAGTAGACGAGCAACGGAACCGCGATGCGGGCGACGTCGAGTGGGCGGCTGGTGATCTGTTCTCCTTGCAGGGCAAAGAGAATCACGATCGTGAACAGCAGCCCGTAGAGCGCGACGGGTCCGACCTTCGGCAGGAAGTCCTTCTCGTACCAGTCACGACCCTTGGCATGTTCCCCGAAGCGGCGGCTCAGGTAACCGGCGACCAGCGGGATGCCGAGGAAGATCAGCACGCTCTTGGCGATCTGCCACCCGGACACGGCGAGGTCGGTCTGCGGAAGACCGAGCCAACCGGGGAGGACTGCGAGGTAGAACCACCCGAGCAAACCGAACGCGAGCACCTGGAACACCGAGTTCAGCGCGACGAGCACGGCAGCGGCTTCGCGGTCGCCACAGGCGAGGTCGTTCCAGATGATGACCATGGCGATGCAGCGGGCGAGCCCGACGATGATCAGCCCGGTCCGGTACTCCGGCAGGTCGGGCAGCAGCAACCAGGCGAGCGCGAACATCAGCGCCGGGCCGACGACCCAGTTCAGCACCAGCGACGGCCACAGCAGCCGCCGATCGCGGGTGACCGTGCCGAGCCGGTCGTAGCGGACTTTCGCCAGCACCGGGTACATCATGACCAGAAGCCCGAGCGCGATCGGCAGCGAGATGCCGTCGACCTGAACCGCGGACAGCGCGGCGTTCAGCCCGGGAACCCACCGGCCGGCCAGCAGCCCGGCAATCATCGCGGCGGCGATCCAGACCGGCAGGAACTTGTCCAGAGTGGACAGCCGTGGCCTCCGCGTGTCGACCGCGGTCACGCGGTGACCGTTTCACCGGTGGTCGTGAGCACCGCCGAGAGTCGCGTCAGCACTTCGGGGTGCACGCGGTAGTAGATCCAGGTGCCGCGCCGGTCGCCGGTGATCAGCCCGGACTCGCGCAGGACCTTGAGGTGATGGGAGATGGTCGGACCGGTCAGGTCGAAGGCGTCGGTGAGATCGCAGACGCACGCTTCACCGCCGGCGTGGGAGGCGATCAACGAGAGCAACCGCAGCCGGACGGGGTCGGCCATCGCCTTGAACAGGTGCGACAGCTCGACCGCCTGGTCCTGCGTCAGCGGCTCCCGGGCCAGAGGCGCACAGCAGGCATCCATCGCGACGAGCGGCAGTTGCTTCGACATGCTTCTATATTGACAGATTCACATATAGACGGCAATCTAAGTTCGCCTAGTTAGACAGATGTCTATCCAAGGAGGTAGCGGAGATGTCACGAGTACAGCTGGCCTTGCGTGTCGGAGACCTGTCCGGATCGATCGACTTCTACTCGAAGCTGTTCGGAACGGAGCCGGCGAAGCTCCGGCCGGGCTACGCGAACTTCGCGATCGAGGAGCCGGCACTGAAGCTGGTGCTCCTGGAGGGCGAGCCAGGCCAGGAGACGGCGCTGGACCACCTCGGGGTCGAGGTGGAGTCGACCGACCAGGTCAACGCGGCAACCCAGCGCCTGACCGGCGAAGGCCTCGAGACGCTGACTGAGGACGACACGACGTGCTGCTACGCGGTACAGGACAAGGTGTGGGTCCACGGCCCGGGCAAGGAGCCCTGGGAGGTCTACACGGTAAAGGGCGACTCGACAACGTACGGCACCGACAGCGCAGCGCTGGTCACCCCGGCAACGTGCTGCACACCCAACGCCGAAACGGCCAAGCCGGAGGACTGCTGCAACTGAAACCGCAATCCCCCCCCAGACGCCGACGCGCGCACTGCGGCGTTCGACCATGACAACGTCACGCCGTAGACACCTGGCAGCCATCGAAGCGGGCGTGGACCCCTCGACTTCGTCGAGCCGATGAAACCGCGCGCAGGCCGAGCGTCGGGCGGCCATGGAGGAGCTGAAGCACCTGCCGAACAGGCAAGCGGTCGACGTGGCGGAGGTGTACGCGATGCTCGACCAGCTCGGCGAAGTCGAGAGGCACCTGAACTCGCGCGCCTCCCGGAGAACTTGCCGCGGTAAGCGTTGCCCTCCGCAGCTGCGCCGTCGAAGTCGCTGCCGATCGTGATCGTCGGGACCCCGATCACCGGGGCGGACGCGAGCTTCTCTTTGTAGACGTCGTACTGCTCGGCGGGTTCGACTGGGGCGTGCACCGAGCGCGGCGCCCTCGGCTGCGACCGGTACCGCCACGACTTCACCAACCCGGACCACGTCGCGATCGTCGTCCACAATTACCGGTGGCGGCAGGGCCTCGCCCCGGGCGAGCCCGCCTGATCGATCTTCAGAGCGTCCATCAGCGCGATGACGCCGATCGTGATTTCGATGTGCGGGTCGACGCGGCCGATGGTGGCGGTCCGGCGATCGAGGTCGTCGTCGGCCATCGTCGGGCAGGACACCGGTGACGTCTCGGTCATGCCGTAGGCGATCGACACCTCGGGCTTCATCACCCCGACCGGACACGGCGAGACAGGCGGACGATCGCGTCGGTGGGATCGATGGTCCTTTCGGGTCAGGCGAAGAGTTCTTTGGCCACGGTCATGGCGGACATGGCCTTGGGCCAGCCCGCGTAGAAGGCGAGGTGGGTGACGGCTTCGACGAGCTCGTCCTCGGTGGCGCCGTTGTCCTTGGCCAGGCCGAGGTGGAAGCGCAGCTGCTCGGTGTTGCCGCCGGTGACCAGCGCGGCGACGGTGATGAGACTGCGTTCCTTCGGCGACAGGACTTCGCGGGGCCAGACCTGTCCGAAAAGGACGGTGTCGGTGAGGTCGACCAACGTCGGAGCGAAGTCGCCGAAGGCTTTTCGGGCTCCGGAGGGTTCGTTGTCGGGCATCAGCTGTTCCTTTCGTTCAGCGCGGCGCGAGCCGCAGGGTCGCCGCCCTCGCGGCGAGCATCGGGTCGAGGTAAGTGCGGCCGTAGCGGGCGTACTTGGCGCGGTAGGCCGCGTCCACCGCGGCATCGACGTCCTGCCCGGCGTGCTCGGCGGTGACGTCGGCTTCGGCACCGGCGGCGCGCACGCGGGCGTGGCCGGTACCGGCGGCGTGCCGGTACCAGGCGCCGCCGGATCCGCGGTAGGAGCGGACATAGACCTGGTCGCCGGCGCGCACGACCCAGATCGGTACCCAGGGCCGCGGTGTCCCGTCGGGACGGATGGTGGTGATCTCCAGTTCGTCGGCCGCGGCGACGATGTCGAAGTCGGTCACGGGTTCTCCTTCACGAGGGTCGGCCGCAGCCGAAGGGCCGCGGCGGTGGTGACGGCCAAGACGGCCGCGGCGAGCAGCAGGCTCGTCTGGACGCCCCGGGTGAACGTCGCGGGGTCGGCGAGCAGGCCACCGAACGCCGCCACCGCGAGCGCGCCGCCGACCTGGCGGCTGGTGTTGAACACCCCGGACGCGGTGCCTGCCAGCTCCCCGGGGACGGCGTCGAGCAGCACCGCCGTCGCGGGCGGGGCGACCAGCGGGCCGCCGAGCCCGACCAGCACCATCAGCCCCGAGAACGCCCACAGCGGCGCCGAAGCCGGCAGCAGACCGAGGGCGAGCAGACCGAGGGTCATCGCGGCGAGGCCGGCGGTGATCAAGGTGCGGCGGCCGAGGCGTTCAGCCAGCCGCGCCGAGAACGGCGTCAGCGCGGCGCCGATCGCCATCATCGGCAGGAACACCAGCCCGGTGCCCAGCGGGGACAGCCCGCGTTGCTGCTGCAGGAACAGGCTCGCCACGAACGGCAGGCCGTAGTAGCCGACCATGAACGCGAACCCGGTCACCACGACGATCACGACCGTGCGGGAACGGAACAACCGCGGCGGCACCATCGGGTGCGTCACCCGCGCCTGCACCCGCACGAATGTCGCCAGCGCGACCAGCGCGACGGCGAACGCCAGAAGGACCCGGGGCGCGGTCAATCCGGCCGTGCCGGCCTCGATGGCGCCGTAGGTCAGCCCGCCCATCGCGGCGGCCGCGGTGACCTGGCCGGCCCAGTCCACCGGCGTGGCCCGCCGCGGCGACGGCGCCACCCTGGCCACCAGCGCCAGAGCGGCCGCCCCGACCGGCAGGTTCACGGCGAAGATCCACCGCCAGTCCAGCAGCTCCAGGACGCCGCCGAGCAGCGGCCCGGACGTCGACGCGAGCGCGCCGCCCATCGCCCACACCGCCACCGCCCGGCCGCGAGCGACCGGGTGGGGATAAGCCTGCCGGATCAGCGCCATCGACGACGGCATCAGCACCGCCGCGGCGGTCCCCTGCAGGAACCGGGCGGCCACCAACGCCGGCAGCGTCGGCGCCGTCCCGCAGGCGGCGGACACCACGACGAACAGGACCATCCCGGCGGCGAACGCGCGGCGTGCCCCGAACCGGTCGGTCACCGAACCCGCGGTCAGCAGCAGGGCGGCGAACATCAGCGTGTAGCCGTCGACCACCCACTGCAGCCCGCCGATCCCGCCACCGAGGTCGGTGCGGATGGCCGGCAACGCGACGTTGACGATGACCGCGTCGAGAGTGATGACGAAGAACCCGAGGACCGCCGCTGCCAGGGCCCTGTGCGGGTGCGCGGAAGCCGGTGCTCCGTCCGCGACGCGACTACTTTCAGTTACTTCACTGGTCATGGTCTCCTCACTGGTCGACCCCGGGGATCCATTGGTCACCGTCGAGGAAACCCCACTTCGCAAGCGCGTGGGAGATCGGGTTTATGGGGGTGGAAGCTCGACCTCCCACGTGACCACGATCGACGTAGAGTGAGGTACATGGACCAGCGAGCCGAGATCCGGGAGTTCCTCGCCACCCGGCGGGCGAAGCTCACGCCCGAGCAGGCAGGGCTGCCCCGCGGCGCCGGAAGACGCCGCGTACCCGGGCTGCGCCGCGAGGAAGTCGCCGTGCTCGCCGGCGTGAGCACCGACTGGTACATCCGGCTCGAAAAGGGCCACATCGCCGGCGTGTCCGACGACGTCCTCGACGCCGTCGCCCGCGCCCTGCAGCTCGACGAAGCCGAACGCACCCACCTGTTCAACCTCGCCCGCGCCGCCAAACCCGGCCGAACCCCGCGCCGGCGCGCCAGACCGCAGCTGCGGCCGAGCGTGCAGCGGATCCTCGACTCGATGACCACGACCGCGGCGTTCGTCCGCAACGGGCGGCTGGACATCCTCGCCACCAACCCGCTCGGCCACGCCCTCTACGCACCGGTCCTCGACAACCCCGCCCACCGCGGCAACATCGCGCGGTTCAACTTCCTCGACCCGGCCGCCGGGGACTACTACCCCGACGTCGACGCGGCGTGCGACACCACCGTCGCGCTGCTGCGCACCGAAGCCGGCCGCGACCCGCACAACCGGGAGCTCACCGACCTCGTCGGCGAGCTCGCCACCCGCAGCGACGCTTTCCGCACCCGCTGGGGCGCCCACAACGTCCGCCTCCACCGCGCCGGGCTGAAGTGCTTCCACCACCCCGTCGTCGGTGACCTCGACCTCGACTTCGACTCCCTGGACCTACCGAGCGACACCGCGGACAAGCTGACCCTCACCGCCTACACCGCCGAACCCGGTACTCCGGCGGCGGACGCACTGGCACTGCTCGCCAGCTGGGCCGCCACCCACACCACCGACCAGCACATCCGATAACCGAAGGACACCAGTGGAACTCACCCCCGTGAACGACACCGCCAAGGCACCGGAGGCCGCTTTCACCGGTGACGTCTACGTCACCCCGATCAAGAAGGCCGAACCCGCCTCACACCTGATCGCCTCCCTGGTCCGGTTCACCCCCGGCGCCCGCACCCACTGGCACTCCCACGCCAACGGACAGACCCTCCACGTCACCGAGGGCGCCGGCTACGTCGCCAACCGCGACGGCCAGGTCATCCGCATGCGCGCGGGCGACACCGTCTGGACCCCACCCGGCGAAGAACACTGGCACGGCGGCACGAACACCACCTGCATGAGCCACCTCGCCATGCTCGAAGGCACCGACGACGGCGACGGCACGACCTGGCTCGAAGCGGTCACGGACGAGCAGTACGAGGCTGCTCACCAGAGCCAGGCCACGGACTTGTAGCCGACCGGTCAGCGGGCGGGGAGCGCGGGTAGTGCCCCGGCCGTTGCCTCGATGTCCGAGGTGGTGTGCGCTGTGCTGAGGAAGACCTTGCCGGACGGCATGAACAGGAAGCCCTGGCGCAGCATCCCCTCCAGGATCACCGTCCAGAGCCCGCCGGTGCCGTGGAGTCCGGTCGCCCCATCCGCCGGGACGTACTGGAGGAGCGAGCCGACCCGGTTGAAGCGGCCCGAACCGAGGGCGCCGCCGACGAGAGCTTCGAACTCCGATGACGTCTTCTCGAGCGCCTCGTAGACCGCGGGGTCCGCCAGCACGCGCATCGTCGCCTCGACGGCCGCGAGCGCGATCGGGTTGGCGTTGAACGTTCCCGCGTGGACGACGCCGGCCGTCACCTGGTCGATCAGGTCCGCCCGGCCGACGACGGCACTCTGGGTGAAGCCCCCGGCCATCGCCTTTCCGAACACGGACAGGTCGGGGCGGACGCCGTACCTCTCGGCCGCGCCGCCGCGTGCGATCCGGAACCCGGCGATCACCTCGTCGAAGATGAGGACGACGCCGTGGCGGTCGCACAGGTTCCGCAGCGTGGCCAGGAATTCCGGCGACGGCGCCTCGACACCGGCGTTGCTCATCACCGGGTCGACGAGCACCGCCGCGAGGTCGGGCTCGCCCAGGAGGCGCTCGGTCAGCGGGACGTCGTTGAAGCGCCCGACGACCAAGTCGTCCAGAACGCTCGCCGACTGCCCTCTCCCGCCCGGCCGCGCGGGCCGGTCACCGTCCTCTTCGGACATTCCGGCGTGCACGGTGTCGTGCCAGCCGTGGTAGCTCTTCGCGAACTTGAGGACGCGGCGCCGCCCGGTCGCGGCCCGAGCGAGACGCAGGGCGACCTGCACCGCTTCGGTTCCGGTGTTGCTCCACAGCAGCCGCTCGCCGTGGGGCACGGCGTCGAGGACCGCCTCCGCGGCGAGGTACTCGAGGGCGTGGCCGGTGCCGACGACCTGCATCTTCTTCGCGACGTCGGACACGGCGGACAGCACGCGCGGGTCGCCGTGGCCGAGCACGAGCGGCCCCCACGCCATCACGTAGTCGACGTACCGGTCGCCGTCCAGGTCCCACACGTGCGCGCCTCGGGCCTCCCGCACGAAGAGCGGGTGGGGACGCATCGCGGCGCGCAGGCCCGACCCCACGCCGCCACCGACGCTGCGGCGGGTTCGTTCGAACGCGAGACGGGACGATTCCAGAGCCATCAGTACTTGATCACCGTCCGGATTCCGACGCCGCGCTTCATCTCGTCGAACGCCTCGTTGACGTCCGCCAGATCGATCACGCGCGTCACCAGCGAGTCGAGATCGATGCGGTGGTTCATGTAGTGCTCGACCAGCAACGGGAAGTCGACGGCGGGCTTGCTCGAGCCGTAGTTGGAGCCGACGAGCGAAAGTTCCCGATCGGACAGGACGAACGGATCGATCGAAACGCGCACGCCGTCCGCCACCTGCCCGGCCACGACGGCCCTTCCGCCGCGCGCCAGCACCGAGTAGGCCGACTCGATGGTGCCGGGCAGCCCGATGGCCTCGATGGCGACATCCACGCCGCGTCCTCCGGTGAGCTGGGCGACCCGCTCCGCGAAATCCTCCCGCGCGCTGTTGATCACGTCGGTGGCGCCGAATACGCGGGCCTGCTCGAGCTTGGGGTCGGCGATGTCCGCGGCAATGATCTTCCGCGCGCCGACCAGGCGGGCACCCTGGATCGCGTTCAGCCCGACGCCGCCGCAGCCCAGCACCAGCACGGTGTCGCTCGGACGGACCTTCGCGGTGTTCACCGCCGCCCCGATCCCGGTCGTGACCGCACAGCCGATCAGGGCCGCCTGCTCGAACGGGGCGTCGTCCCGGATCGCGATGGCGCCCGACTCGGGCACGAGCGCGTACTGGCCGAACGTGCCGACGCCCGCGAAGCTGTGGACGTCCCGGTCGTCCGCCGTGACGCGGGTCCGGCCGTCGAACGACAGGTGGTTGGCCGAGTGCCGGCTGACCAGGTCGCAGAGGACGGGCCTGCCGCTGACGCAGTAGCGGCACCGGCGGCACGACGGTGTCCAGGACAGCACGACGTGATCGCCCTTCGCCAGCGTCGTGACCCCTTCGCCCACGCTCTCGACGATTCCGGCGCCTTCATGGCCGAGGATCATCGGCGACGGCACCTCCCATTCGCCGACGAGCACGTGCAGGTCGCTGTGGCAGACCCCGCTCGCTTTGAGCCGCACCAGAACTTCACCCGGCGGCGTGGCGGGAAGCGAAACCCGCTCGACGGTCAGCGGCGCGTCCGGCGTCCTGAAGACGGCGGCGTCGAATTCGATGGTCACGACCAGGTCCCCCCGCGGATCAGCTTCCTGTTGGCGAACTCGTCGATCCCCGCCCGGCCCAGCTCACGGCCGAAGCCGGACCGCTTGATCCCGCCGAACGGCAGTTCGGGGCCTTCCAGGCCGACGCCGTTGACGAAGACCATGCCCGCCTCGATCCGGTCGGCGACGCGCATCGCCTGCTCGGGGTCCGTGGTGAAGACGTAGGAGCCCAGTCCGTACGGGGTGCTGTTGGCCAGCTCGACGGCTTCGGCTTCGGATCCCGCCCGGTAGACGGTCGCGACGGGGCCGAACAATTCCTCCGCGGCCGACGGCGAAGATGGCGACACACCCGTCAAGACGCCCGGCGGGAAGTACGCGCCTTCGCGCCGTCCTTCGCAGACCAGGGTCGCGCCTTCGTCGACGGCCCGCCGGACCTGTTCTTCGAGGCGCTCGGCGGCCGTCACCGACGACAGCGGAGCCAGCTCGCCGGTCTTGGCGAGCACCTTTTTCGTGAACCTGCCGAGGAATTCGTCGTAGATGTCGTCGGCGACGATGAACCGCTTGCCCGCGTTGCACGCTTGCCCGGTGTTCTCGAACCGGGCGTCCACCGCGGCCTGGACCGTGGCATCCAGGTCCTCTGTGGACAGCACGAGGAACGGGTCCGAGCCGCCCAGTTCGAGCACGACCTTCTTGAGGTTGCGGCCCGCCGTTTCTGCGACCTGCGCTCCGCCTCGCTCGGAACCGGTGAAGGACACGCCTTGCACCCTGGCGTCGGCGATGGCGTCGGCGACCTGTTCGTTGGTCGCCCGGACGTTGACGTAGCAGCCCTCGGGGTAGCCGGCGTCGGTGAAGATCCGCTGCAGGGCCGCGGCCGAGTCCGGGCATTGCGGCGCGTGCTTGAGCACGATGGTGTTGCCCAGGGCGAGGTTGGGCGCGGCGAACCGGGCGACCTGGTAGTACGGGTAGTTCCAGGGCATGATGCCCAGCAGCACGCCGATCGGCTGGCGGCGGACGAACGCCGTGCCCGCCCCCTCGATCAGCTCGACGGGCTCGTCGGCGAGGAACGTCTCCGCGTTCGCCGCGTAGTAGGCGTAGATGGACGCGCTGAACTCGACCTCGGCGACGGCCTCGTCCAGAGGTTTGCCCATCTCCTCGTGCGCGAGGCGGGCGAGTTCGCCGCTGCGCGCGGTGTGCAGGGCGGCGACGGAGTGCAGCAGTTCGGCACGCTGAGCCACCGTGGTCGCTTTCGACCGATAGGCCTTCTCGGCCAGGTCGAGCGCCCGGTCCATCATGAAGACGCACCCGCTTCCTGGGTCGGTTTCGCGCTCGAGGCCACGTTGTGGTCGTGCAGCGCGCGGTAGGCGAAGAAGTAGACGAATCCCTGCGTGCCCCACGTCGCCAAAGCGGCGGTGTAGAAGAACGTGCGGTTCGCGTCGTCGAACGGGAAGGGGAAGAAGTCGTAGACGATCGCGATGGTGGTGCCGGCCGCGGTGACCAGGCCCGTCCAGATCGCGGGCCACCTCGCGCCGACGTCCCACAGCCGCTTGGCGAAGTGCGCCAGGAAGACCGCCGTGACGAGGTTGGCCACGACGTAGAACGCGGCGACGGCGAACGCGGCATGGTCGGCGTAGGGGTCTTCGCCGTGGAAGTGCCGGAGGACCAGCCCGGCCGCGGTGGCGAGCGCGAACACTCCGACGTCGACGGCGACGGACGGCTTGTAGCCACGGGTGACCTTCAGCAAGCCCATGACGAGGATGAGCGTGATGCCGACCGACCGCGAGAAGGCGTCGAAGAAGTACGCCACGCCGTACAGCACGCTGCTCTTGTCGCCGCCGAGCAACGACCAGAGGAGAAAGTTGCTGCCCGAAGTCGCGACGACCATCCATTCGAGACCGAGCAGGTAGTTGCCGTAGCGGCGGATCAACCGCCAGCCGAAGAAGTAGCCGACGAAGATCATCCACAGGTCGGCGAGCAGGAAGAACACATCTTTCATCGCAGCGCCACCTCGCGCGAAACCAGGGCCGCGACGCGCTCGGCCGCGCGCTGACCGGTCAGGACGGCACCGTTCATGCACCCCGCCCACTCGCCCGCGGTTTCCGTGCCGGCCCAGTGGACGCGGCCGTGGGGCTCGGTGAGCGCGGGGCCGTAGGTCGTGGTCGCGTACGGGGCGACGGCCGGGTTCGGGCCGCCCGGGGCGAACGGTTCGGCTCCCCAGCAGTGGTCGACGTAGTCGAGGGGGGCGCTCGCCTGCGTGCCGTACAGCTGGACGAGCTGCCGCAAAACCATGCTGCGCCGGGTCTCGGGGCTGAAGCCGTCGAACACGCGCGGGTCGCAGAACGCCATCAAGACGCCGGGGCCACCGTCGGGCGAGACGTCGAAGGTGACGAACACGGTCCCGGTGTCGGTCACCGCCTCGCCCGAAAGCCCGTTGGTCCGCCAAAACGGCTTGTCGTACGCGACGAACGCCTTGCTCAGGACGCCCATGCGCCACGTTTTCACGAGCCCTTCGGCCGGCTCGGGCAACGCCGGGTGGAACGCGATACCCGCGCGGTGTGCCGTCGCGACGGTGACGATCGCGTACTTCGCCGTGATCTCGTCCGAGTCGGTGCGGACCATGACGCCGTTGTCGTCCTGGCTGATCCAGCGCACCGGTGTCCCCAGGACGACGCGGTCACCGAGCCGCTCCGCGACCCGCTTCGCGATTTCCTGGGTGGTTTCGAGGTAGCGGTCCTGTTGCTGGCCGCCCTCCACGTCGAGCATGTGGTCCACGCCGCCCGCCGCGCGGATGTAGCGCAACGCGTGCAGCAGTGAGACGTCTCCCGGGCTGCAGCCCCACTGCACCTTGCTGACGACGGTCATCAGGGCACGGGTGGCCGGCAGCGCGTTCTTCCGGTCGAGCCACTCGCCGAACGAGATCGCGTCGAACTCGCCGGCCCGGGGCGACTCCCAGGCCGCGTCGACGTCGACGGCCGCGACCAGCTTCTGCAGCGCCATCTGGACGCGGGCCATGTCGACCAGCGCCGCCGGCGAGACCTTGGGAATGGTGCCGCGGTAGGTGCGGCGCCGGCCGGCCATCCACAGGACGTTGCGTCCCTGAGCGAACTGGCCGGTCGTGGTGCACCCCACGCGGTCGGCGAGATCGCGGATCGCCGTGTGCCGCCGGGCGACCCACGTCGCGCCGAAGTCGACCGGCACGCCCGCCACCTCGCCGGACAGCGATCGGCCGCCGACCCGGTCACGCCCTTCCAGGACGAGGACGGACCGGCCGGTGCTCACCAGCCGCTCGGCGGCACTCAGGCCGGCGAACCCGGCACCGACGACCACGACGTCGACCGAGGTGGCCGCGGGACGGCGCTCACGAGAGGGCGACATGATTTTCTCCTTTTCAGCGCACACGGGCGGCCGCACGCAGGGCACGGCGCCGGCTGCCGTTGATCGAGTCGGTGAAGCGGTCGAGTGCCGACACCAGACGGAGGCTGCGCGGGCCGACCATCGCGAAGGGCGGGAACTTCGGCTTCTCCGCCCAGATGCCCTCGAGGTCCTCGTGCCGCGATCCGTCCACAATGGAGTCGGCGATGAGTGATCCGACGTACGGTGCCTGGGCGAGGCCGTGCCCGTTGCACGCGATCGAGTAGTAGACGTTGTCCTCGATCCGGCCGGCGATCGACAGCCAGGACGACGTGATCGCGATCCAGCCGCCCCACGCCCGCTCGACGGCGACGTCGGCGAGGGTGGGGAACCGGCTCGCGAACGCGCCGGCGAGCTCTTCGACCAGCTCGCGGTCCGGGGCCTTCGCCGGCAGGGGGTAGGTCATACCGCGCTCGACGCGCCGGACGCCGAACACGATGGTGCCGCGCGCGGTGAGGCGGTAGTGCTCCATGACCTGGTGCTGGGTGATCACGCCCGACCGGCTGCTCCACCCCAGCGCGGCGAGCCGCTCCGGGGCGATGGGCTCGGTCTCCATCTCGATGAGCCACAGCGGCACCGAGAGCCGTTTCGGGGTGATGTCCCACTCCCCCGAGTAGGCGTTCGTCGCGAGCACCGCGTTGTTCGCCCGCACGGTGCCGCCGGGGGTTGAGATGACGACCTGGCCGCCCCGCTGCGTCACGTCGGTGACCTTGGTCCGTTCGAAAACCCGGACCGACGACGAGACCAGGGCGCCGCGCACGCCCCGGCTCAGCTTGCCGGGGTTCAGCATGCCGCCCACGGCCTCGCGCATGCCGCCGACGAAGCCGCGGGGAATGCCGAGCTGCTCGCTCGTGCCGACGTGACCGCGTCCGCCGGCGCGCCGCAGGATCGCGGCTAAAGTCCGGATGCGCAGCATCTGCCCGGGTCCCACCGCGGCGAACGCCAGGCCGTTGGGCTCGTAGTCGCAGTCGATGGCGTGGGTCTTGATGAGGTCTTCCACGAAGCTCGCGGAATTCTCGGCCAGGCGCACCATTCCCGGCACCTTCTTGGGGTAGAAGAGGCTCAGCAGGCGGAGGTCCCCGCCCGGGACGCTCGCGATCTGGCCGCCGTTGCGCGAACTGGACCCGTAGCCGCAGAACTCGGCCTCCAGCAGCACCACGTCCTGACCGCGCTCGGCGAGCCGCAACGCCGTCGCCATGCCGCCCATGCCCCCGCCGATGACCGCGACGTCGCACGTGAGGTCGCCGTCGAGGCTGGGCAGGACGTCGGTGGGCGGGTCAATCCAGCCGCTGAAGGTGCCGCACTCGACGTTGTCGATCCTCATGATGCTCCTTCCGTCACGCGGCCGGCGTGGTCCGAGATGTGCCGGGTGATGGGCTCGACGAGGGCCTCGGGGATGTGGTGGCCCATGCCGTCAATGACGACATGCCGGGCGCCGGGGATCGCCTTCACCGTCGCGGCGCCGCCGCTGGGGGCGACCAGCAGGTCCCGGTCGCCGTTGACGACCAGGGTGGGCGCGGTGATCCGGCGCAGCTGGGCGGTCCGGTCCCCGGATGCCTGGATCGCCTGGATCTGCCGAGCGGCGCCCGCGGCCAGGTCGCCGGCGGCTCGGTCCCAGCCCCCTGCCGCCATGGCGGCCTCGGCCGCGTCGTCGATGGGGAATCCCGTGCCGGCGATGTGGCTGGTGATCCGCAGGTGGGCGCGTACCGCCGCGGTTCTGGTCCGGGCCGGTGGGCCGGCGAGGAGCAGGAGCGTCGACCGGGCCGGCTGACCGGCCTTCTTCGCCCCCGTGGTCGAGAAGATCGACGTCAGGGACAGGACACGCGCGGGTTCGGTCGCGGCGACCGTCTGGGCGATCATCCCGCCCAGGGACCGGCCGGCCAGGTGGGCCTGCCGGATCCCGAGGTGGTCGAGGACGCCGAGCGCGTCGGCGGCCATGTCCGCCAGCGAGTAGGCGTCACGACGAGGGCGCGCGAGCAGCTGACGCCACAACGAGGGCGGTGGCGTGGTCGCGAACGTGGACCGGCCGACGTCGCGGTTGTCCATCGTGACGACCCGGAAACCCCGGGCCAGCAGCGAGTCGACGAACGAGCCGGTCCAGAAGGTGAGGTCCTCGCCCAATCCGGCGATGAGCAGGATCGCCGGACTGGCCTGGTCGCCGTGGTCGCGGTAGCAGATGGTCGTGCCGGAGGGCAGCGCCGCGTAGTGGTCTTCAGACACGGGCGGACCGCCGTCCGGCGGACAGCGCGGTGCCGAACTCGAGGTTCTCGTCGGCGACCGGGCCGCGCAGCGCCTTGGCGTCTTCGGGGTAGGACATCGCCATCCGCCAGGGGGCGACATCTCCTTGCTTGGGCAGGATCTTCTCGGCGCGCTTGGCGTAGCCGGCCTGCAGGTCCATGACCGGCCGGCGCGGCGTGCCCGGGAGCGCGACCGGGACCACCCGGTCGTGGCCGTGCGCGTCCATGTGCCGGACCAGGTCGATGAAGTAGCGGCACATCAGGCTCACCTTGAGGGTCCAGGACGAGGTCGTGTAGCCGATCGCCATCGCCCAGTTCGGGATCCCGCTCAGCAGCATCCCGCGGTAGGAGACCGAGTCCGCGAGGTCGATCTCGCGCCCGTCGACCACGATCGGCATCCCGTCGAAGAGGCGCATGGTCAACCCGGTCGCGGTGACGATGATGTCGGCTTCCAGTTCCTCGCCCGACGCCAGGACGACGCCACGCTCGCTGAACCTCGTGATCGTGTCGGTGACGACGGAAGCGGTGCCGGCCTTGATCGCGTCGAAGAAGTCGCCGTCCGGTGCCAGGCACAGCCGCTGGTCCCACGGGTCGTACGGCGGGGTGAAGTGCTTGTCGACGTCGAAGCCCTTCGGCAGCCGCTTGCGGTTCTCGCGGCGGATCACCGCTCGCCCGAGCCGGGGGAACGCCCGCAGGCCCTTGACGGTCGCGTGTTCGATCCAGATGTTCTTGAACCGCGTCGCGGCGTACCCGCGCTTTTCGCCGAGCAGCTTCGTGAGCGTCGTCGCGACCCGGTCGACGCGGGGCAGCGCCATGACGTAGGTCGGAGTGCGCTGCAGCATCGTGACGTGCCGGGCAGCGCCTGCCCCGGTGGCCATCGCCGGCACCAGCGTGATCGCGGTCGCGCCGCTGCCGATGACGACGACCTTCTTGCCGCTGTGGTCGAGGTTCTCGGGCCAGTGCTGCGGGTGGACGATCCGGCCCGCGAAGTCGTCCTGTCCGGGGAACTCCGGGGAGAACCCCTTGTCGTACCGGTAGTAGCCGGTGGCGGCGAACACCCAGCGCGCGCGGATCGTCTTGACGGACCCCGGAGCCTCGACGCGCAGCGTCCACTTCGAGTCCACTGAGGACCATTCCGCCCGGACCACCCGGTGGCGCAGCCTGATGAGGCGCGCCAGGTCGTTCTCCTCGACCGTCTCCCGGAGGTACTCCCGGATCAGCGGGGCGTCGGCGATCGCGGCCTCGTGGCGCCACGGCTTGAACTCGTAGCCGAAGGTGTGCAGGTCCGAGTCCGACCGGATACCGGGGTACCGGAAGAGATCCCAGGTCCCGCCGATGTTGTCGCGACCCTCCAGCACGACGAGGGACTTGCCGGGCAGCTCCCGGCTGAAATACGTCGCCGCGCCGATCCCGGAAATCCCCGCGCCGATGACGACGACGTCGAACTCCTCGTCGGCGTCCAGCACCTCAGCTGCCATGGTCTGCCTCTCCTCGCCGAGCCGGCTTTGTGATGGGTTCACTGTCGCCAAGCCATGGCCGCGGTCACAACGACAGCGGGCACAGGGTTCGCGCGGAGCTGGTGCACGGTGCACACTTCGGGGATGGAAGAGCTGTGGCCGGCGCCGCCCCTCGACGTCGCCGACGCGATCCGGTCCGTGTGCCAGCGGCTCCTGGCGGACACGGACGCGCTGACCGACGCCATCTCGACGCTCGCGCTCACGGCGCAGGACGACCCCGCGCTGCTCTCGGACGCGTCGCTGGTCGAGGAGGACCGCCACCTCAACCGTTCGGATCTGGTGCAGTGGCTGACTTCGAACATCCAGCACCCGGGGCGGCGGGTGGAACCCTACGTCGGGCCGAGGATCACCGCGTACATCGGCGATCTCGTGGCCCGCGGCATCGCGCCCGACTTCGCCGGCGGGTGGCGGGCGGCGCTGGGGATCGGCTGGCGCCGGTGGCTGGAGGAGTGCGCGGCGCACTGCGCGGATCGCGACCTGCTCGTGGGGGTCCTGGACGTGTCGGCGAAGTCGCTGGTGCAGTACGCCCTCGACTCGGTCTCGGTCCTGCGCGAGGTGAGCCTCGCCGCGGCGATGGGCAACGCGGACGCCGAGGCGATCGCCCTGATCCAGATGATCGCCGGCGGCGCGCCGATGTCGGAGGACTTCGCCGAGGGACGCCTGCGCTACCGGATGGCGCGGTGGCACGTGGGCCTGGTGCTGTGGGTCGATGATCCCGGGCGGCACGACGCGCTGGACGAGGCGACCACGGCCGTGCGCTCCGCCACGGCGGACCGGAGCACGTTGGTGGCCCGTGCCAGTGCCACGTCGCGCTGGATCTGGCTGTCCGGCACGGAGTCAGTCGACCTGCCCAAGGTCGAGGAGGTCGTGGCCGAGGAGGTTCGCGTGGCGGTGGGCAGGCCGGGACGCGGGCTCGACGGGTTCCGGTCCAGCCACCAGGACGCCCTCTCGGCCCAAGCTCTGGTCGTTCGGCTCGGCTCCGCCCGGCGGTTCACCGCCTACGCCGACGTCGAGCTGATCGACGCCCTCACCAAGGACCGCGCGAGCGCCCGCCGGTTCGTCGGCAACACCCTCGGTCCGCTGGCCGACGCCGACCCGGAGCTACGGCGGACGCTGCTCACCTACGTGCAGTGCGGCTTCAACACCACCCGGGCCGCCGCGGCCCTCTACGCCCACCGCAACACCGTCGAGCGGCGGGTCTCCCGCGCCAACGAGCTCGCGGTCGTCAAGGTCGAGGACAACCCCACCCATGTCGCGGCGGCCCTGCTCGTCCTGGACATCGCGCCCGAAATCATGGTCGGCTGAGCTTCACCGCAGCTTCCGGAACCAGCGCAGGGCCGGCAGGGCCAGCAGGGTCGCGCCGGACAGCGCCACGAACGCGATGGCCGGGCTGGTCACGAGGAACCCGATCGCCGTCGCCAGCACGACCCCGCCCAGGTTGCCCGCCATCCAGATCAGGCCGGCGGCGGTGCTCTCGGCGTCGGGCGCGTGCCGCTCACTCAGCGAGAGCACGATGGGCAGCGCCGGCAGCAGCACGAAACCCGTTCCGAGCAGCGTGAGGAAGGCCATCGGCGTGCTGGGCACCAGGGCCAGGTGCAGGCATGCCACGGCCGTGAACGCGATCCCCGCGCCCATGAGCCCGACCTCGCGGCCGCGCCGGTCCGCCCACACCGGCACGACGGCGCAGCCGAGCACCCCGGCGATCATGGTGCCCGCGAGGATGAGCCCGGCGGTGGATTCCGGGACTCCGGCCGGCGCCAGCAGCGGTTGCGCGAACGTCGCGAGGGCGATGAACGTGCCCATGGGGACGGCGACGACCGCGCACAACCGCCGGATGTACCGGTTGCCGAACGCCGCACGCACGGCTCGGAGGCCGCCGACGGGGCTCGCCTGCGCCGGCGCGAAGCGCAGCGCTCCGACGAGGCACAGCGCGGCGTCCAGGGCGATCAGCGCGGTGATGAGCGTGAGAGTGCGAATGTTGCTTTCGCCGGGCAGGCACGCCCCGAGCAGGTACCCCACGACCATGCCGCCGAAGGTGGCGGAGGACGCGGCGGCGATGCCGGTGGCTCGGTCCTTTTCGGACAAATAGCCCACGGCGAGCCCCGGGATGGCGTTGAGGACGAACGGCTGCCCGGCCGCGGCGACGACCTGCCCGACGAAGGCCCAGGTGAAATCGTCGGCGGCCAGCCTCAGGAACGCCCCGGCGGCGGTGAGGACCGCGCCGGCGACGAGGGCCGGCCGGAGAAACCGGTCGAGTGCGAGGCCCGCCGGGATCGCGAGAAGCACGTAGACCAGCGGGAAGACCTGCGACAACCAGCCGATCGCCCCGACCGAAACGCCGAAGTGCCGCGCGGCGTCCCCGGTCACGGGCGCGTAGGTTACGAAGAGTGTCTGGCTCGCGGCCGCCAGCAGCCCGTAGGCGAGAAGGACCAGCCACCGGCTCTTCACCTGCTGCTGGGCCTGCGGGGAAGCGACCCGCGTCCTGCGGCGTGGAGCGTGCAGACCGAACGACTCGCCACGCCGGCGGGCGGTGCTCCCGATCATGACCGTGACGACCGCGACCGCGCCGGCGGCGGCAGCAGCACCACGCACTCTTCGCCGAGGGGGCGTCAAATCCGGCATCTGGTTGTCCTTGTCGGTCGATCGTGAGGCTCCACTGTCTCCATCGCGATCGTCCTTGGGTACGACACTCCGCACCCCGATTCGCCCCGCGCGGTGCATCCGGCACTATCGCGCCAGGAACTCCAGGGCCTTGTCGACGAACCGGGCGTGGAACTGGAAGATGCCGCCGTGGCCGGCGTCGGGGTAGATCACCAGTTCGCTGTCCGGCAGGCGACGAGCCAGGTCGTGGGTGTTCTTCGTCGGCACCATCCGGTCGTGGTCGCCGTTGGCGACCAGCACGGGCTGCCGGATACCGGAGAGGTCGGACGGCTTCTCCAGGCCCCACCGGTGGATGGCCTTGAGCTGGGCGAGGTAGGCCCTCGGCGCGATCGCCTTGTCCCGGTCGTTCGTGCGTTCCTTCAACCGGGCCAGGAACTCTTTGCCCGCCCGCTTGCCGTTCGGCGTCCGGGTGAAGAAGAGGAACTGCTTCGGGTCCTGGAGCGTCAGCAGCGCCCGGACGGTGTCGAGGTTCGAGATCCGGGTGACGTTCTTGATGCCCTCGCCCCCGGCGGGGCCGGTGCCGGCGATGATCAGCTTGCGGACCAGGTCCGGCTCGGTCTGGGCGATCACCTGCGCGATCATGCCGCCCATCGAGAACCCGAGCAGGTCGACCTTCGTCAAGCCCAGCGCGCGGATGAAGGTGACGGCGTCGGCCGCCATCGCCTGGATCGACTTCGGGGTAGTGCCGGTGGTCGCGCCCACACCGCGGTTGTCGAAGGCGATGACCCGGTGGTGCGCGGCGATCCCGTCGACGACGCGGGGGTCCCAGTTGTCCAGGACCGCGGCCAGGTGGGTCAGGAAGACGACCGGGACCCCGGTCTTCGGGCCGAGCTCGCGGTAGGCGAAGTCGACGCCGCCGGCGGAGACGGTGCGGGTCGGTGCGTCCCGATAGGACAGGACGACGTCTTGGTTGCTGGTCATGGTTCGTCCTTCACTTGCCGAGGAAGAGGTCGACCTGGGCGGCGAACTCGTCGATGTGCTGGAACAGGAAGGCGTGGCCGGCGTCGCCGTAGAGGACCAGCGTGGAGTCGGCGACCTCTTCGACCGCCTTGTAGGAGCCGAGGGCGGAGATCATCACGTCGTGGATCCCGTTGGCGTACAGGACCGGCCGGCCGATCGCCCGCAGCTGGGCCTTCAGCTGGTCCCATTCCACGGCCAGGAGGCGTCCGACGGCGGCGAGCTGGCCCTGGGCGGCGTCCTCGGTGACCGCGGGACCGCCCGCTTCGAGGCGTTTGGCCACCTTCCCGAGGTGCTCGAGGCCCGCGGCCCGAGCCTGGTCGGTTTCCGGGTAGAAGAGGTAGAGCAGGTCTTCGGCGTCCGCGTCCGGTTTGGCCATGATGGACAGCACCCGCTCCCCCATCGCCGGGGTGCCCGGCGCGACACCCGGCCCGCTGCTGCCGGCGACGACGATCTTGCGCACGAGACCGGGCCGCCGGAGCGCCACGAGCTGCGCCACGATGCCGCCGAGCGACCAGCCGAGCAGGTCGACCGGCCCCAGCCCGAGGGCCTCGATGAACTCGATCGCGCCGTCGGCGAACCCCTCCGCGGTGTCGCGCGGCTCGCCGCCGGTGTACCCGATGCCGACGTTGTCGAACAGGATCACGTCGCGGTCCGCGGCGAGCCGGTCGACGAACTCCGGGTCCCACCAGTCGATGGTGCCGCGGAACCGCATGAGCAGGACCAGGGGCACGCCACCCCGCGGTCCGGTGCGGCGGTAGGTGAAGACCGCGGAAGGACCCGCGGCGGTGTGGTTCTCGAGGGTGTCAGCCGTGTACGTGGTCATGCTTTATATTATGACCATAATTCTATGAGCGGTGCAAGCACTCCCGTTCGTGACGCGGCGGCTCAGCCGGCCGGCGGGGCGTCCAGCACGGTCAGCGCGTTGCGGATCCCCTGCTCCAGGACGCCGTCGGAGAGCTGCCGGTCGGCCAGGGCGCGAGCGAGCTGCAGGGTCCCGACCATCAGGGCGTAGATGCTGAGCGTCTTGACGCGCGCCGACGGCGGGTCGTGCGGGGCCAGACGGGCGGCGATGTCGTCGATGACGGCCAGCACGCTGCCGGTGTAGGTCTCCTTGGTCGGATCCGCGCAGCGGCCGATCTCGTCCAGCAGCGCGGCGGACGGGCAGCCCTCTTCGGGGTTGTCGCGGTGTTCGGGCGAGAGGTACGTACGCACCATCTGCTCGACGCCGTCGCGGCCGGGCGGGAACGAGGTGAGCCACTCGCGCTGACCGCGCAGCTGCTCGGAGACCACGGTGGCGACCAAGTCCTCTTTGGACTCGAAGTGGGCGTAGAAGGCGCCGTTGGTCAGGCCCGCGTCCTTCATGAGCGTGGCGACGCCGGAGCCGTCGATCCCGTCGCGCTTGAGCCGGCGCCCGGCCGTCTCGATGATCCGCTGCCGCGTCGCCTGCTTGTGCTCTTTCGCGTACCGCACCACGCGCGCCTCCACTCACCGGGACCGAAGCCCTTATGTTAGTACGATCATAATCTAAGTGCGGCCGACCCCTTGCACCTCGACCCGCCCGGTCATATTGTAGTACGATCATAATCTAAAGATGGGTGACTGAGATGAAGGCGTTCGTCGTCGATCGCTACGGGAAGAACGGCAACACACTGCGGGCGGGCGACGTGCCGGAGCCCGCCGTCGGCGAGCACGACGTGCTGGTCGAGGTGCACGCCGCCGGCGTCAACGCCCTGGACTCGAAGATCAGGGACGGGGAGTTCAAGCTCTTCCTCCCCTACCGCCCGCCGTTCGTGCTGGGCCACGACGTGGCCGGCGTCGTGCTCCGCGTCGGGGCCCGCGTGCGCGAGTTCAAGCCCGGCGACGAGGTCTACGCGCGCCCGGACAAGGACCGGATCGGCACCTTCGCGGAGTTCATCGCCGTCCACGAAGACGACCTGGCCCTGAAGCCGAAGCGGCTCACGATGGAGGAAGCCGCTTCCGTCCCGCTCGTCGGTTTGACCGCCTGGCAGGCACTGATCGAACGTGCCCGGCTGCGCAAGGGGCAGAAGGTCTTCATCCAGGCGGGTTCCGGCGGCGTGGGGACATTCGCGATCCAGCTGGCGAAGCACCTCGGCGCCACCGTCGCCACGACCACGAGCACGGCGAACGTCGACCTGGTCGAGCGCCTCGGCGCGGACGTCGTCATCGACTACCGCAAGGACGACTTCGAAGACGTCCTGCACGGCTACGACGTGGTCCTGCACAGCCTCGACGGCGAAGCGCTCAAGAAGTCCCTGCGGATCCTGAAGCCCGGCGGCAAGCTCATCTCCCTCTCCGGCCCACCCGACCCGGACTTCGCGCGGGAGATGGGAAAGCCGTGGATCCTGCGCCCGGCGACACGCGTGCTGAGCCACGGAATCCGGACCGCGGCCAAGCGCCGCCAGGTGGACTACTCGTTCCTCTTCATGCGCGCCGACGGCCCCCAGCTCCGCGAGATCACCTCCCTCATCGACGCCGGTGTCATCGAGCCGGTCGTGGACCGGATCTTCCCCTTCGACGCGACCAACGACGCCATGGCGTACGTCGACAAAGGACGCGCCAGAGGCAAGGTCGTCGTGACGGTGCGCTGAGGAGGATCGGGGTGATCGACCGCTGCGGCGTCGCCGCGGATGGACCGCCGGCCCAGCGGTTCGGTTCACTGCCGGCCACGACGATCCTGCCGAGTCGCAAGTCAAAGCCGATGCCGGGTGCGATCACCCTCTACAGCCGCCGGACCGCCGAGTCGGCCGCGCACACTGCGGCCGCGCTCCAGGAGCAGCATCTCCACGCGGCCGGCTCGGGTGTGGAGCTCAGTTTCCGGCGCGGAGTTCGGTGTTGAGGCGCTGGGCTTCGTGGAGCTGGTCTTCGAGGGTGACGATGCGGCAGGCGGCGTCGATGGCGGTTCCCCGGTCGACCAGTTCGCGCACGCGGGCGGCCAGTCGCAGCTGCTGCCGTGAGTAGCGGCGGTGCCCGCCGGCGGAGCGTTGCGGCGTGATCAGCCCGGCTTCGTCGAGGCTGCGCAGAAAGCCTTGGGTGGTGCCGAGCAGGTCGGCGGCCCGGCCCATCGTGTAGGCGGGGTAGTGCTCGTCGTCGAACTTGTCGGCCGCGCCGGGCGTGGCCGGTCCTGCTTGCTCAGGGATCATCCGACCTCCACATCACAAAGGACCCCGGGTGCCGCGCACGGCACCCGGGGTCCTCAAGGGTTGGGTTTCACCATTGTCCACCGGCGCGACCGCCGGCTTCCTGCACCCGCGTCCGGCCGAAAGCCGGGTGTCGCGGGGATCGCTTACTCGTGACCGAGCACCACCTCCGAACTCGATGGGACTGCGGCACCCGCGCGGCGCTACTACCCAGCCGCTGCGGGCGATCCAATGATGCTCCCGATCCCTTCTCTCCTGTGTTTTCCACTTACTGGGTACTGCTGCTACTTCCGGTACTGCGTTGACTGCTACCGGCGCCACGGCTGGAACCCTTCCACTGATCGGTCCCAGCACGCTGACGCCGCTGGCCACTGCCCGAAGCCCCGTTCATTGATCGGCTCCGGCCACCTGACCGGTCCTGCCACTGCACTTGCGACTTGCACAAACAACTACGAGTACTGCTGATCTTCACTATCGGTACTGCCGAACTCGCGGCCACCAGCCGAAACCTTGTTCCGTGATCGGCTCCGCGCTGCCTGACCGCCTTGTCTCACCTCGCGGGTAGTTACGTCCTCTCCCGCGCCTGCTTGACGTTGTCTTCCTCGTTACGAGTAGAACACTACACACACCCGCCACCCAATGTCTACTTCAGTCGGCATAGATTTTCTGAGACGCGTGGGACTGCAGGCCGAGGCGCTGACGCACGAGAGGATGCGGTCGAGTCGGACGAAGCGGTTCCCGACGAAGATCCCGCCGCGGGCGAAGCAGAACAGCGGAACGCCTCGTCACCCAAGCGCGAGGCAGGACGCGGCCCCCGATCGGCTTTCGGCCGGCCGGCTGCTCGAACACGCCCCAGGTGCCATCGCCCGACGATCGACGAATTCCCCCGGACGGCGCAGCGCCGATCCCCCAATCGGTGTGATTTTCGCACAAGTGGGTAGTCAGACTTCCAGTTCTGGGGTTTCGGCGCGCAGGAACCCCGGAATCAGGCTTCGCCGGTCCAGACCCGAGGGCCGGCGAAGCCGCCCGGGCCCGGACCTCTCCCCCGGGTCATACTGGGTCCGTGACGACGGGGCCCCTGATGACCGCACTGGACGACACCGGCAACGGTTCGGCGCGACGCCGCCGGGTCGACCCCGAACGCCGCGCTCAGCTGCTCAGGGACCTCGAGGAACTCGTGCTCGCCGAGGGCTTCATGGCGCTGAGCATGGACGACCTGGCGCACCGTCTCCACTGTTCGAAGGCGACGCTCTACAGCGTGGCCGGGAACAAGGAACAGCTGGTGGTGGCCCTGACCAAGGGATTCTTCCGGCAGGCGACCGAGCAGATCGAGCAGGCCCTGGCCGAGGTGGCCGACCCGCGGCTGCGCATTCCGGCCTACCTGTCAGGGGTCGGCCGCGCGATGAGCCGGTGTTCGACCCAGTTCTACGCCGACATGATCGGCTTTCGGTCCACCGCGAGCATCTATCGGACGAACTCCGCGGCCGCGGCCCGGCGCGTCCGGGAGCTGATCGCCGAAGGCGTCAAGGAAGGCGCGCTGCGCTCGATAGACGGGAACTTCGCCGGGCAGCTCGTGGCACTGGCCATCGAAGGGGTCCAGTCCGGAGTGCTCCTGCAGGGCGGCCTGAGCGCGGGTGAGGCGTACACCGAAATGGCTGATCTCCTGCTCCACGGGCTCAGCGCGCCACAATCATCGGATTGACGAGCCGATGGAGATGCCGCCGTCGACGTCCAGGACGACGCCGGTGAGGTAGCCGGCAGCCTCACTGGCCAGGAACGCCGCGGCCTCGGCGATGTCCTCCGGCCGGCCGGTGTGGCGCATCGGGATCTTGCCAGTGAGCTTGTCGCGGGCGGGGCCGTTCATGGAGGCGAGCATGGGGGTTTCGATGAGGCCCGGGGCGATGGCGTTGGCGGTGATGCCGTGGCGCGCGCCCTCGAGGGCGAGGGTGCGGGTCAGGCCGACGATGCCGGCCTTGGCGGCCACGTAGTTGGCCTGCCCGAAGTTCCCGCGCCACGACATGGACGAGAAGCTGACGATGCGTCCGTAGCCCTGGCGCTTCATCGGCCCGAACGCGGCGCGCGCGCAGTGGAAGCTGCCGGTGAGACTGACGTCGAGCACCGCGTGCCAGTCGTCGTCGGTGATGTCCTCGACCCGGTTGTCGCGGATGATGCCGGCGTTGTTGACCAGCACGTCCAGGCGGCCGAAGTCCTCGACGACGGCGGCGATCCAGGCGTTCACCCCGGCCGAGTCGGTCACGTCGACCACGTCGGCGCGGTGTGGACCGGCCAGGGCTTCGCCGTTGACGTCGGCCACCGCGACAGTGGCGCCTTCGGCGGCGAACCGGGTCGCCATGGCGAGGCCCAGGCCTTGCGCGCCACCGGTGATGGCGACGACACGTCCGTGGTAGCGGTTCATCGGTGGTCTCCGGTCTCGAGAAACGCGCGCAGGGCCTCAGCTACTGAGCTCGCGGGCCAGTTGTCGGCGAAGGTGGCCAGTTCCTCGCGCAGGGCGGGTTCGGGCGCCACACCGTCGATGCGGTGCAGCAAGGTCTTGAGCCGCTGCTGGGCCGGACTGGCACGCGCGGCCAGCTGACGGCAGACGCGGTCGGCCGTGTCGTGCAGATCGGCTTCGGGGACGATCGCGCGGAGCCAGCCGGTACCCGCGAACGCGGTCGCGGGCAGCAGCTCGCCGGTGAGCAGGAGCCAGCGCGACAGCCCGCGCCCGACCGCCCCGGGCAACCGGACGCTGGATCCGCCCGCCGGGACGAGCCGGCGGGTGAGGTGACCGTCGCCGATGAGGGTGGTGTCGGCGGCGACCACGACGTCACAGGCCAAGGCGAGTTCGAGGCCGCCGGCGACGGCGTGGCCGTGCAGCACCGCGACCCACGGTTTGGTGGCGGCCGCGATCCGGGTGAAGCAGGCCGACACGTCGGTCAGGAAGCCGACGGGGTTCTCGCCCCGGTCGTGCAGCTCCAGGAACTGGTGGAAGTCGCCGCCGGCGCAGAAGCTCGGCCCGGTGCCCGCCACCGCGACGACCGCGGTGGCGGGATCGGCTTCGGCGCTGGTGATCTGCTTGTCCAGGGCTTCGATCAGGGTGACGTCGAGGGCGTTGCGCCGCTCGGGGCGGTTGAGCCGCAACCACCGGACGGCGCCGCGTTGCTCGACGAGAAGCGGTTCGGTCACCGTGTCCCCGCGGTCAGTTCCGCTCGCCGCCGGCGCAGCAGGTAGCGCTGAGTCTTGCCGCTGGGCGTCTTGGGCAGGGCCTCGATGAAGTGGACGGTGCGCGGGTAGGCGTGGGCGGCGTAGCGGGTCTTGACGAACTGCTGGAGCTCGGTGGCCAGCGCCGGCGAGGCGTCGTGGCCGTCGCGGAGGACGACGTAGGCCTCGATGACCTCCCCGCGGACGTCGTCGGGGGCGCCGATGACGCTGCACTCGGCGACGGCGGGGTGCTGGACGAGAACGCTCTCGATTTCGAACGGCCCGATGCGGTACCCGGCCATGATGATGACGTCGTCGTCGCGGGAGGAGAAGAAGAAGTCGCCGTCCGCGTCGAACCGCCCGGCATCGCCCGTGAGGTACCAGCGTCCGCCGTCGGTGAACTTGGCGTCGCTCTGCCCGGGGAGCTGGTACCCGCGGAAGGTCATCAACGGGCTCGCGGCGACGTCGATGGCGACCCGGCCGAGCACGCCGGGTTCGACGGGCTCGTCCTGGTCGTCGGCCAGGACGGTGAGGCTCCAGCCGGGCACCGGCCGGCCCATCGACCCGGCCTTCAGGGGACGGGCGAGGTCCGGATGGTGGTGGTTGGCCAACGGCATGCCGACCTCGGTCTGGCCGAAGTGGTCGTGCACGGCGAGCCCGAGTGCGGCCCGCGCCCAGTCGTTGACCTCGGGGGTCAGCGGCTCCCCCGCGCTGGACGCCCGTTCCAGGCTCAGCCCCCGTGGCACGGGCACCGAGGACGCGCGCAGCCCCCGGAACACCGTCGGGGCGGCGGTGAAGTCGGTGACCGAGTGCTCGAGCAGTGTGCGCCAGGTCGTCTCCACGGAGAATCCGCCGGCCAGCAGCAGGCTCGGGATGCCCGCGGCCAGCGGAGCGACGATGGCGGAGTACAGCCCGTAGGCCCAGCCGGGATCGGCGGCGCACCAGTAGCTGCTCGCCTGGGTGACACCCAAGGCGTACTCGAGGTAGATCTGCCAGCCGGCGATGTAGGAGACGGGGTGGATCACTCCCTTGGGCTTGCCGGTGGTGCCGGAGGTGAACATGTGCACCAGCGGCCCGTCCCCGCTCGTGGTGACCCGGGCCACCGGCTCCGGGGACGCGGCGGCGGCCAGGTCCGCCAGCGACGCGCCGGTGACGACGCGGCGCCGAGGGTCGTGCGGCAGGTCGGGACCCGGGTCGAGTTTGTGGCGCTGATCCGGGTCGACGACCACGACGTGCGCACCCGAGCCCTCCAGCCGCAGGGCGATGGCCTGCGGCGCGAACGCGGTGAACAGCGGGACGTAGACCGCGCCGAGCCGCCAGATCGCGAGGATGAGCGTGACCAGGTCGGTGCTCTTGCCCATCAAGGTCGCCACCCGGTCGCCGGGACCGACGCCGAGCCCATGCAACGCGCGCGCGTAGCGGTGCGAGCGCGCTGCCAGCTCTCCGTAGGACAGCGTGAACGGCTCGCCGTCGACGACGGTGAACGCGACGCGATCGGAGGGGTGCCGATCGCACAGCAGCCACGCCACGTCGAGGACCGGGGCGGTGAATTCCGCGGTCAGCTCGGCGACCCGGTCCGCGGCGCTCACCGCTGCTCCGTCCGGTCGATGACCGGCAGGACGAGCCGGCTGGGGTGGCTCGGCCCGTGGTGGATGTGGTTGATCGCGGGAACCATCTGCGCTTCGGTCTCGCGGGCGATGACGCCGCCGGTGTTGGTGTTGCGGTCGTAGCGCGGGAAGTTGCTGCTGGAGACGTCCAGGCGGATGCGGTGCCCGGGAAGGAAGACGTTGGAGGTCGCGGTCAGGTCGACGGTGATTTCGTAGACCGTGCCGGGCTCCATCAGCTCTTCCGTGGCGAGGCCGTTGCGGTAGCGGGCGCGCAGGATCCCGTCGCACAGGTTGATCGCCTTGCCGTCGGGGAAGACGTCGACGAGCTTGGCGGTGAAGTCGGTGTCCACAGTGGACGAGGAGACGAACAACTTCGCGGAGACCGGTCCGGTGACCTCGACGGGCTCCTCGAGCACGGGACCGCTGAAACACAGGACGTCCTCGCGGCCGGCGACGGTCCGCTGGTCGACCGGGCCGCCGAAGCCCGGGGTCATCGGCAGGCACGCCCCGCCGGCCGTGGGCACCGGGCGGCGCGGGTCGTAGAGGTAGGTGTCGTGCTCGGCGATCGCCGCCGGCTCGGTGGTCAGCATGCCGTCGCCGCTGGCGGTGTTGGCGTGGCCGGCGCTGCCGAGGTGGAAGTCGGTCCACCGCGTGTCGGGCAGCGGCCAGTCCTGCTCGTCGCGCCACTGGTCGATGCCCATCACGAAGATCTTCACCGGCGCCACACCGTCCAACGCGGTGGTCTCGCCCTTGACCCAGTGGTCGAAGAACTTCACGTGCAGGTCGGTCAGGCCCATCAGCTGGGCCGTGGCCATCGGGCCGAAGGACCGGTCGGGATAGACGCCGTCCGCGGAGAGGTGGTCCCACGGACCGATGATCAGCCGCTGTCCCTCGCGCGCCTGCTCGCTGCCGGCGTTCCGGCGGGCGGCGGTGAAGGTGCGGACGGTCTGTCCGATGTAGAGGTCGTACCAGCCGCCGATGTTCAGGGCCGGGGCGGTGACGTTCTTCAGCTCGGACGTGAGCTCCATCGCGTCCCAGTACCCGTCGTGCGACGGGTGGGCCATCCAGTCGTCCCACCACTTCCCGTACGCCGCCAAGACCGGGACCTCGGCCGTCGGCAGCACCTCGTTGAGGGACTCTTGAGTCAGTACCGCCTGGACGAGCTCCCGCACCTGGGACAACGAGCCTTCGCCGAGCGCCAAGGACCGCTGCGCGTCGGCCGCGTACATCATGGAGTTCCAAAACGTGACCAGGCTCAGGGAAAGCGCACCGCCCGCGGAGTACCAGGGAGCCTCGTAGTTGTCGATCGACGTGACCGACGGCGCGATCGCCTTCAACGCGGGAGATCCCGTCGCGGCGGCCTCCCACTGGACCATCCCGAGGTAGGACGGCCCGTACATGCCCACCGTTCCGTCCGACCACGGCTGACCGGCGATCCAGGCGAGAGTGTCCTCGCCGTCGGCGCGATCGGCCATGTGCGGGACGAACTCGCCTTCCGAGCGATGGGTACCCCGGCAGTCCTGCACCACCAGCGCGTAGCCGGCCTCGAGGAAAGCGAGGAAGTCGGGCATGACCGACTGGGTGATGCCCATGGCGTCCTTGCCGTACGGGAGACGCACGAGCAGCGTCGGCCCCTCGCCCTCGGCCAGGCGCCACACGTTGGCCGCCAGGGCGACGCCGTCACGCATCGGAATCCGGACATCTATCTCGTACACGTGCGGCATGCGGCGCTCCTCGATGAGCTGAACAGCGGTTTCAGATGGCGGTACGTTAGACAGAACATCTGTACCCTGTCAACGTACCGGAGCATCATTGCCCCAGCCCGTCACCACCCGAGAAGGCCATCACGATGAACTTGCAGAAGACCGCCGCCGATCGTGCGGAGGGACTTCCCGGAGCTCGGCTGGAGCATCCCTTCGGCCCCGACTGGGAGGTCTTCAAGGTCCGCGGCAAGGTGTTCATGCTGATGACCGAGGTTCCGGGGCGCCCCGTCGTGATCCTCAAGGCAGACCCCGGCGAGGCCCTCGCCCTGCGGGAGCAGTACCGCCACATCACCCCCGGCTACCACATGAACAAGAAGCACTGGATCACGCTGGAGGCCGGGGAAGGCGTCGACGAAGGGCTGGTCGAGGAGCTCGTCACCGACTCCTACTTGCTCGTGGTCTCCCACCTGTCCAAGGCCGAGCGGCCCGTCGACCCGCGCACCTACGGCAGCGGCACCCGGGCGGCCAGGTGAGCGCGGCCGGTGACCGGCTCCAAGACGCCGCGCGCGCCACGGCCCTCGCCCTGCCCGGGACCGACCACGGTTACCCGTTCACCGAGCACCTGGACGTGTACAAGGTGGCGGGCAAGGTGTTCTTGATCGTCACCGACGACCCGGACGACCAGATCATCACGGTCAAGTGCGAACCTGAATACGCCCGCGCGCAAGAACGTGGCCACGCCTCGATCACCCCGGGCCGCTATCTCGACAAACGGCATTGGATCTCACTGGGGCCGGGCCCTGGCATCACCAAGCGACTGATCACCGACGCCGTCGAGAATTCCTACGACCTGGTCGTCGAGCGGCTGCCGCGCCGCGACCGCCCCGGCGCTCGATGAGCCCGCGGCCGACATCGAGGACGGCACCCGCCCGACGTGCCCCGCGAAGAGTCCGCTGAGCGGCCACGGCCGACGCCCCTGCTCGGCGACCTGGTCCGCCGCAGCTCCACGCCCCTCCGCAGAGCGTGCAGCTCACGGAGAGCCGCCTACGACACGGAACCCCTCGTCGGGGTGCGCACCGTGGCCTCCTCCAGCCCACCTTCCACGACCTCCGGGTCCTTCAGCGCGACGGTCGCTCGCAGTGTCTTGCTGCCCGTCTCCGGAAGCGTGAAGTAGACGGCGAGGCAGACGACGATGATCACGATCATGTAGAGAGCGACGAACCTGGGGTGCCCGGCGCCGACGAACGCGGCGGCGATCAGCGGGGCCGTGCCGCCGAAGAGGGCGATCACCAGCTGGTGGGAGAAGCCGATGCCGGCCACCCGGACCGATGCCGGGAACAGCTCCGCCTGGATCGTCGGGTACACCGCCTGCCAGATGCCCAGGACGATCCATCCCGACGCGGCCACCACGACGTAGACCCAGAAGCCCGGCCGGTCGAGGAGGAGCAGCAGGGGGTAGAAGAGCACGATCATGCCGACCGCACCCACGACGGGGAAGATCTTGCGCCGGCCGAGGCGGTCCGACAGCGCGCCGCAGATCGGCACGACGATGACCAGCAGCGTGAGCCCGATGACGCTGCCGACCAAGGTGGAGGTCTTGTCCCGTCCGCTGGTGAGCTGGGCGTAGGTGGGCAGGAAGGTCGCCCAGGTGTAGTAGGCCACGGCCGGCGCGGACAGCGCCGCCGTCTGCAGCAGGGCCTTCGGATGCTCACGGAGCAGCGCCATCAGCCGTGCGGGTGCCGACTTCTTGTCGACGAGGGAGCTGGCCTCGAACTCGGAGGTCTCGTCGGCGCGGGCTCGCAGGACGAGGCCGACCACACCCAGGAGGCCGCCCACGAGGAAGGGGATGCGCCAGCCCCAGGCCGCGAGCTCGTCCGGGGAGAAGGCCGAGGTGATGATCGCGGCGGCCCCGGTCGCGGCGAGGGTCGCCAAGCCACTCGCCATGTTCGAGAAGGACCCGAACAGGCCCCTCCTGTTCGGCGGCGCGTGCTCGACCATGAACGAGATGGCGCTCTGCTGCTCGCTGCCGGCCGAGATGCCCTGCAGGATCCGGGCCACCACGAAGAGGATGGGCGCCGCGTAGCCGATCTGTTCGTACCCGGGGGTGAGCGCGATGATCAGGGCGCCGAGCGCCATCCCGGACACGGACAGGGTGAGGATGACCCGCCGGCCGTAGCGATCGGCCAGCGGCGAGACGATGATCCCGCTGAAGGGGCGGACGACGAACCCGATCGCGTACGTGAGCAGCGCCGCGATGAGCGAGGCGAACGGCGAGTGGCTGGGAAAGATCTGCGGAGCGAACACCGCGGCCAGCAACCCGTAGATGTACCAGTCGTACCACTCGACGAAGTGGCCGATCGTGCCCGCCACCAGGTTGACCGGGCGGCGAGGGCGGTCCAGAACCTCGGAGAGCTCGGGAGGGCTTGACGTCCCGGAGGCGTCTGAGGAGTTCGTCGTCATTGAGCGCTCCACAATGAGATCGGTTGCTGAGATCGGTTGCAGAGACCGTAAGGAGCGTGCGAGTATTTGTCAATCACGCTCCCGTCCAGAGGGGACACAGGTGTTCACCAAGCTTGCGACACTGCGCTCGATCGACGAGTCGGGCGCCGTGCTCATCGTTCGGCTGCCCGACGCGGACAGCGCGGAGCGCGTCGCGCACGCCGCGATCGAGGGCGGGTTCCGCGCCCTGGAGATCACGCTCTCCATCCCGGGGGCCGTCGAGCTCATCCGGCGGTTGGCCACGCGGTACGCACCGGACGGGGTCGCCGTGGGAGCGGGAACCGTCCTCGACGGCCACGCCGCGTACGAGTGCATCCGAGCCGGTGCCGCGTTCTTGGTCAGCCCGCAGCTCAACTCCGGGATGATCCGCGTCGCGAACCGCTACCAGGTGCCGACGATCAGCGGGGCCTTCACCCCGACCGAGATCCTCGAGACCGCCGAGGCGGGCGCGGACATCGTCAAGCTGTTCCCCACCGAGAACGCGGGTATCCCCTACGCCAAGGCCGTGCTCGCGCCGCTGGCGCACCTGCCGATCATGCCCGCCGGTGGGGTGACCGCCGAGAACGTCGAGGAGTGGTTCGCCGCGGGCGTGGCGGGGGTCGGCGTGGGCAGCGCCGTCACCAAGGCGTGGCAGCCCGACGGCGACTTCACCCGGGTGACCACCGCCGCCCGCGACTTCCTGACGGCGGTGCGGGACGCGCGCGGATGAACGCGCCGACCCTGCGCATCGTCATCGGCACGGCGGGCTCCGGCAAGTCGACGATCGCCCGGCGCCTCGCGCGGCAGCACGGCGCCGCGTACCTCGACAAGGACGCGATGAGCGCGCGGTTCGTCGAGGCCGCCCTGGTGTCGGCCGGGTACGACCCCGGCGACCGCGAGGCCAACCCGTTCTACCGCGACACCATCCTGCCCCTCGAGTACGACTCGCTGCTCGACGTCGCCGGGGCCAACCTCCGCCTCGGCCGCCCCGTGGTGGTCGACGCGCCCTTCAGCCCCTACCTGTCCGACCCCACCTTCATCACCGCGGCCGCGGAGCGCTTCGACTGGCCGCCGATCGACGTGGAGGTGGTACGGGTCCGCGTCTCCCCGAGGACGCTGCAGGACCGGCTGCGCAAGCGTGGCCTCGAACGCGACCAGGTCAAGCTCGCCCATTGGGACGAGTACTGGGCCGTGCACGGCGGGCTGCGGTGCGCGTGGAGCGGCGTACGGATGTCCGAGCTCTCCAACGACGCGCAGGAGCCAGGGACCGGCACGGATGGAGGCCCCCGATGATCAGCGGAACGACCACGCTCGTCGCGCACCTGGGCCACCCCACGCACACGTTCAAGTCGTCGCTGATCTGCAATCCCTGGTTCGAGAAGAACGGCATCGACGCCGTCGTCGTCCCGATGGGGATCAAGGCCGGGGACTACCCGGGCTTCTTCCGGTCGATCTTCACCCTCACCAACATCCGCGGCGCGCTGGTCACCATGCCGCACAAGGTTGCCACCATGGAGCTGGTGGACGAGATCAGCCCGACCGCCGCGATCGCCGGCGCGACGAACGCCGTCCTGAAGCGCGAGGACGGGTCGCTCCTCGCCGATCAGTTCGACGGCGCCGGCTTCGTCCGCGGCATGCTGCGCAAGGGGTTCGACCCGGCCGGGAAACGCGCGCTGGTCGTCGGCAACGGCGGGGTCGGTTCGTCGATCGCCGCGTCGCTGGCCGGCCTCGGCCTGGCCGGGATCGGCTTGTTCGATCCCGACGCAGCCGCCTCCGAAGCGCTCTCCCAGCGCATCGGCCGGCACTACTCGGACGTGCGGGTCGTGCTGGGGTCGAGGGATCCCGAGGGCTACGACCTGATCGTGAACGCCACGCCCATCGGAATGAACGACGGCGATCCGCTGCCCGTCGACGTCGACCGGATCGCCTCCGGTTCGTACGTCGGAGACGTGGTGCTCAAGACCGACATGACCCCGTTCCTGCGGGCAGCCGGGGACAAGGGCTGCACGATCCAGGTCGGCAGCGACATGTTGTTCGAGCTGATTCCCGCCTACCTGGAGTTCTTCGGCTTCGAAGGCGCGACACCCAACGATCTGCGCGCGGCCGCGCAGCTCCCGTCCTAGTGATTCCCGGCTATTGGAGTGTGCACGATGAGGGCTTTGGTCAGTGGTGGAAGCAGCGGCATCGGCGCGTCCACCTGCGTGAGGCTCGCGGAGGCGGCTCTCGCCCGGGGCGAGCGGCCGCAGATCGCCGTGTGCGGACACAAAGTGACCACCGGTCAAGAACAGATCGTCCGTTCGATCCGGTCACTGGGCGGTACTGCCATCGCATTGGCGGGTGACCTCGGTGATCCCGACGTGCCAGGTCAACTCGTGGAAGCCGCGGTGGCCGAATTCGGCGGCCTGGACGGGCTGGTGGCGAACGCCGGAATCGCGAGCCCCGGCGCGATCTGCGACTTGTCCGTCGAGGCCTGGGACGACATGTTCTCCGTCAACCTCCGCGGCGCGTGGCTTCTCGCCAAAGCAAGCTACCCGCACCTGAAGCGCAGTCGCGGTTCGGCTTGTTTCACGTCCTCGATGTCCGGGCAGCTACCCCATGCCGGATCAGGTGCTTACAGCCCCAGCAAAGCCGCTTTGACGATGCTGGCCCAGACGCTCGCCCTGGAGTGGGCTCCCGACGGTATTCGCGTGAACGTGGTGTCCCCCGGCATGACTCATACATCGATGACCGAGAAGATGTACGCCGACCCCCAGATCAAGAAAGCAAGGGAAGGCATCATTCCGCTGGCGCGAATCGGGGATCCCGCGGACATCGCGAATGTGATCGAGTTCCTGGTGGGCCCGTTGTCGGGTTATGTCACGGGGCAGGACATCTGTGTCGACGGCGGCTTCTCGAAGTCCATTCTCAGCCACATTCCCGGTCGGCCGAGCTCCGGCTCTTGAGAGCTAGATTCCCAGCTTCCAGCCCTTATTTCCGAGGTCGTGCATGGCCTGACTGAACTCATGCAGGGTGTTTTCTTCGCGAATCACCTCGAGCACGACATTGCTTACCCCGCATGTCGCTTCGACAGCGGCCCCCAGCCCTTCGAAATCCACCACTCCAGTGCCGATCGGATCATGACCCCAGGTTTCCAAGCCCGTATCAGAAATATGCACGAGTGCAATAGATTCCTGATGCGAGAGCAAACCCGCCACGGGATCCTCTTCGATGTAGGCGGCATTGGCGACGTCGTACACGATCTTGAGCGCATCATCGTCGACCGTACTGACGATACCCGCCAGGTCCCGAACGGTAGGAGTGAAGCAGTAGGGAGTGTTTTCCAGAAGGAGCCGCGTGCCGGCCTGCTTGGCCAGTGGAATCAGATCGCCCAGGCTCTCGTACATCCATCCGTACGCTTTTTCGAGCGAAGGTGAAATCATCGGGCGCCTGGTACCGGGAGATATCACCACCTCGGGGACATCCCAAGCCACAGCCAAGTCGATCACCGACTTGACGTGTTCGATACTCTTACGACGCATATTCGCACCGGGGCTCGCCAGATTGATGTCATATCCACCGGCATTGAGCGATCGGATACTCGCACCGTAATCACTGAGCCTTGCCTTTATGGCCGAGCGCTCCGAGCCGGCCAGTTCATCCGGCCAACAGTGCGGAGAGCTGATCGGAACTTCGAAAGTCTTGTACCCGTTGTCGACCAATTCCGCAATTGCATCGATCGCCGTCGACGACCATAGATACGAAAACGTGTTGATGATCACGTCGAAATCCCTCACTTCTTGGCGTGGCTGCTCCAGGCCCGTCCCGGTTGCTCGTCGGTGGGGAGCCCGGCGGCGGCGAGGATGCGATCGAGGAGGAGCTGGGTCTTCACCGCGTCAGCCCCGGACGTCAAGGGCTCACCGCGGTCCCGGACCCGGTCCAGGAAGTGGTGAACCGCTCCGGCGAAGCCGAACGTCTGCGTCGCCGTCGCCCAGCCGAAGGCCTCGGGCGACATCTCGCGCACGGTCGTCCCGTCGGGCCGGGTGATCGAGATCCGGTCGGGCGCGGTGACGTTCGCGCTCGTCCCGGCTCCGTGGGCGTCGAGTTTCTCGCTCCAGCCGCCGGCGTCGCGGGCCCCCACGAGCACGCCGGTGTGACCGTTGTCGAACCGGACGAGCGCGGCCACGCCGTCCTCCTGCCAGCGGTCCTCGCCGGCCGCGTGCGCGCTGACGTCGACGGGCTCGCCCCCGCAGTACCAGCGCAGCAGGTCGACCATGTGGATCGCGTTCTCGAAGGTGGCGCGGTACTCGGAGCCCGCCCGGTTCTTCTGGGCGACACAGAAGCTCGCGCCGCTCTGCCCGAAAGCCGCGCGGCCGGCCTCGTACACTGGAGCGAAGCGGCGGTTGAACCCGACCATCAGCACCCGTTCCCGGGCGGCGGCCAGCTCGGCGAGAGACTGCGCGTCCGACGCGCTCGTCGCCAGCGGCTTCTCGCAGAAGACGTCGACGCCGGCTTCCAGCGCGAGACGCGTCGCGTGGACGTGCTCCGACCGGGGCGTGAGGACGAACAACGCGTCCAGCTCCTCCGCCTCGAGCACCGCCTCGACCGTCGGGTAGGCACGGCGGAAGCCCCAGCGCCGCATCAGGGGCTGTGGGTCGTCCTTGCGGGTGACCAGGCCCCGCAGCTCCACGTCGTCGCGCGCGACGAGGGTCGGGAGCTGGGCGATGCTCGCGATGTTGCCGGCGCCCGCCACACCGATGCGCAGCACGTCCGGACTCGTCACGCGGGCACCACCGTGGCGAGCATCTCGCGGAGCGCGAGTGCGGAGTCCTTGAAGCCGATCGCGGGGTCGGGCAGGTCCTGCGGATGCCACCGGTACTCGTACTCGAGTGAAAGCACGTCGTCGTAACCGCGGCGCACGAGCTCCGCGAGGATGTCCGGCCACGGCACGACGCCCGTACCGACGACCCGGGACCGGACGGCGCGTTCCTCGGCCTTGACCCGGGCGGTGTCCGAGGCCCGGAAGGGCGCCTCCGGGTCCTTGAAGACCAGGTCCTTCACGTGCACGTGGCCGACGAGCTCGCCCTGGACGGCAAAGGCCTCCTGCCAGGTCTCGTCGTGGGTGAAGGTCAGGTTGGCCTGGTCGTACAGGACGCGGACGGAAGGGAGGCCGACCTCGCCGACGAGACGGGCGGTGTCGGCGGCGGTCTGCGTCATGGTGCCGAAGTGGTTCTCGACGCAGAGCACGACGCCCGCGTGCGCGGCCTCGGGAGCGAGGACCGTCAGCGCGCTCCGCAGCCGCTCCCAGTGCCGGGCGTGATCGGTGTCCCCCGGGTGCCAGGCGCCGGCGTACACCCGGACGCGGGTCGCACCGACGGTGTGCGCGGCCTCGAGGCACGCGCGGAATTCGTCGATCCCCCGCTGCCGGCTCGCCGCGTCGACGCTGTTGAGGGAGGTCGTGTACGGGGTGAGCGCGACGATCGGGACACCTTCGGCGTCGGCGATCGCGGCGGCCTGCCGCGCCGACCGCGGGTCCGACGGGCTGATGGCCGCCGGGTAGTCGTCCTGGTAGATGACTTCGGCGGCGTCGAGACCGGCCGTGCCGAAGAGGCGCAGCGCTTCGGCGAGGTCACGGCCCGGGGTTCCCAGCGTGTGTCCGGCGATGATCATGAGTGGGGCGTGCTCCTTATGGGCGGGCGGTTCCAGTCCGCCGGGCCGACGAGGTTCGGGGGGCGCTGCACCCGGGACCGGTCCACGAGCTCCATCAGCAGGCCCCAGGGGGTGACGAAGTACGTCCACCGGTTGCCGGCCACGAGGGGGCTGTCGGGACCGACTTCCTTGCGGCCGCCGAGGACCCGGACGTCCGGGATCGTGCCGAGGTGGGCGATCGCCGCGTCGACGTCGTCGACGACGAAGCACAGGTGATGACCGCCCCGGTCGCTGTGGCGAGGGTGCTGGGTCCGCTGGTCCGCGGACTGCCACTCGAACAGCTCGACGTTCAGGTTCGGCGGGAGCCGCAGCATGGCGAGTTCGAGGACCGCGTCCGGCGGGACGTCGAAGTGCGCCGGCATGAACGACGGGTCGGGACCGCGCCGGGAGCGGTAGAGCTCCTCCGCCCCGAGGACCTCGACGAAGAAGCGCACCGCCTCGTCCAGTTCGGGGACCGTGTACGCGGCATGGTCCACGTGACGGAGCCCGGGCAGCAGCCGGCCGGTCACCGGACCGACCTGGTCGAGGAGCGGACGAGCAGCTGCGGCTGGAGCACCACGTGCTCGACCGGGCCGCCGTTCGCCACCTGCTCGGCGAGCCGGATCGCGATGCGGCCCATCTCGGCGATGGGTTGCTGCACCGAGGTCAGGGGCGGGTTGCTGCGGGCGCCGAACGCCAGGCCGTCGAAGCCCACCACCGAGACGTCGCCGGGGACCGACATCCCCCGCGAGCCGAGCGAGCTGATGAGCCCGAAGGCGACCAGGTCGTTGCCCGCGATGACGGCTGTCGGCCGCACGCGGAGGCTCACGAGCTCTTCCGCGGCACGTTCGCCGGCACCGACGCCGACGCCGCTGCTGTCGAGCTCGATCGGCGTCATGCCGTGCTTCTCCGCCAGCGTCCGGTAAGCCTGGCGCCGGTCCGCGGCGGTGTGCGTCCCCGCGATCCCCGAGACGTAGGCGATGGACGTGTGCCCGAGCTCGGACAAGTGGTCCAACGCGAGCGCGATCCCGGTCGCGCTGTCGACGGTCACCGTGGACGTCTGGTCGCCGGACTCGACCCGGTCGATGACGACCAGGCGTTTTCCGAAGCCCGAGGACTCGAACTCGGCGGGAAAGACCCGGGTGTAGGGCGCGATCACCGCGAACGGCGCGTACATCGCGTGCATGGCGTCGAGGTACCGGGCCGTGGCGTCCGCCTCGTTCTCCGTCACGCACAGCACCAGCTGGTAGCCACGCTCCCCCGCGGCGGCCGTCATGGCCTTCGCGAGCTCGGCGAAGTACGGGTTGGTGATGTCGGGGACGATCAGCGGCACGAGGGTGCTGACCTTGGTTCGCAGCGCCTGGGCGAGCGGGCTCATCCGGTAGCCCATTGAGGCCGCCACCTGGCGGACGTGCTCCAGGGTCTCCCGCTTGACGGCCTCGGGGCGGGAAAACGCCCGCGAGACCGTCGACCTGTGGACCCCGGCTGCCGCCGCTACCTCATCGATGCTGGGTGTGGACACCGGTTTCTCTCCTGTCGGCCGTGCGCGTACGCGTCCCAGATGACAGCCATCGTGGTCTCGAGATCGCTGATGCGCGGGAGGTCCACGAAATCATGTCTCAGCTGCTCGGCCACCCGGTCGACGAACAATCCGTACAACGGGTCGCTGTCCACGACCAAGACCGCGGTCTCCGTGACGCCGTCGACGGAGGTGAACGACGCGTTCCCGTCGGACCGGACGGTCGCGGTCCCCGCGGCGCCGATCCGCATGAAGGAGCAGTGCCGCTTCAGCGGCGACCCGGGGAAGGCATATCCCACCTCGATGGTGGCGATCCGTCCGTCGGCCGTGGTCAGCGTCATCGACGCGTAGTCCTCGACGTCGCGGCGGTGCAGCGTCGACGACAGGGCCGCCGTCACCGCCACTTCCGCCGTACCGGCCGAGCGGAGGAAGAGATCCACGAAGTGCGGAGCGAGGTTGACCAGGCACCCGCCGCCGGCGCGCTCGGCGTCGAGCATCCACGGGCTGCCGCCGGCGAGGTAGCGGTCGGGCGGGCCCGCGATGAACTGGACGCTCTCGTACACCGAGCGGCCGGCTCTGGCCAGCCAGCGGTCGGTCGGGCCGCCCCGCTGCACGAGAGGCACGGCGATCGGTACCCCGGCGGCGTCCGCGGCCGCGCGGACGTCGACCAGCTCTTCCAACGAGACCCCGGCCGGCTTCTCCACGACGAGCGGGATGCGCCGGGCGACGAGAGCGAGGCAGACCTCGCGCATCTCGTCGTGCGGGACGAAGACGTACGCCAGCTCGGCGTCCCCGTGGGCCGCAAGCACTTCCTCCCAAGACTGGTAGAGAGGTGCGTCCCAAAGACGCGCGAGGTGCTCCGTGCGCGACGGGTCGGGGTCGCTGACCCCCACGACATCGTGCCGCTCGGCGATCCGGTCCGCGCACAGGGGCACGTGCCAGTGCGACGTACCGAGGATGATCGTCTTGGCTTCGTTCATGTCCGCGCACCAGGAGCAGTGGTCATGAACCCTCATTGAGATCGGTTGCTGAGATCGGTTGCAGAAAAGTTAACGGACGACCATCCCCGTGTCAACCAGGGACCGAACGGACGGGTGACTCGGAGAGCGGAACACCGGACGGCTTCCACCTGAGTTCGAGGTGCGCCGCCGGTGAACGATCACTTGAGCCGGTAACGCCGTAGCTTGCGGTAGAGCGTCGCGCGGCCGATACCGAGCAGCGCCGCCGCCTGGACGCGGTTGCCGTCCGCCGCGAGCAGCGCGTCCGAGATGGCCAGCCGCTCGACCTTCTCCAGCTCGGTCAACCGCGGATCCACCCGTGCCGAGCGCAGCCGTCCCGGGAGGTGGCGTGCGCTGACGGTCGGGCCGGCGGCCTCCGCTCGCGCCGACGCGATCACGGCCTTCAACTCGGTGACGTTGCCGGGCCAGTCGTGGCGCTGCAACATCGCTCGCGCGTCCTGCGTGAGGTGCGCGCCACCGCCGAACCGCCGTGCGAGCTCGGGGATGTCGGCCGTCCGCTCGCGCAGGGCGGGCACCCGGATCTCGACCGGCGACCATCCGGTGCGCAGTACTTCCGCGCCTCCCGGGCGGGTACCGGTGGTCAACGTCGCGATCACCCGCCCCGGATGCTCGGTGAGAAGGGAAGCGAGCCGACCGGCGAGGCTGGGGCGCAGGCGTTCGACGTGACGCAGCAGCACCGCACCGGCAGGTTGTGCGAGCGCCTCCCGCCAGCCGTCGTCGTCCGCCGCGTCGAGGACGACGGGGTCGCCGAGTACGGCACGGGCCACTTCGGTCTTGCCCACGCCCGGTTCGCCGAACAGCACCATCGGCCGGGAGCCGGCCCTCGCCACGGACCGCTCCAACGACCGCCAGGCCGGCGAACTACCGGACAGCCCCGCGTCCGCGAAGAGCGAAAGCCTGGCGTGCCGGCGCGCCGGACGCGGCCGGGGTGGTTCGACGACGACCAGCAGGCCCCCGCCGTCACCCGGCAACGCGGGGTGGAGGCGGACCTTCACCCCGTCGTCCAAGATCAGTTCGGTCGTCGGCAATGCGCCGTCCCGGGCCGCCTCGATCGCGTAGGACTCCAACGTCTCGATGTCGCGCGGCCGCAGCAAGCCTGCGACGGCATCGCTGACCAGCCTGGTCCGGCCGTCCAGCACGGCGATCGGGTACTTGCCGGGCCCGGCACGCAGGTAGGCCTCGAGCAGGCGGTGCTCGTGCGCTGACACGGCGTGCACCAGCTCGCGCTCGATCGCCCCGGTCGCCGTGGTCGTGATCGCGTGCAGCACCCGCAGCGGCGCGTCGAGCTCGCACACCACCGCGACCGCGCCGACGACTCCGCGCGTGACCGGGTCGGTCACGGGAGCGCCCGCGCACACCGTGTGCTGGTACAGCTCGAAAAGGTGCTCGGGGCCGCCGATCACGCACGGACCGCCCGTGTCCAGGACGTGGCTGATCCCGTTCGTCCCGGTGGAACGCTCCGACAGGTCCGTCCCCAGCCGGGTGCCGATCCGGGTGAGGTGGGCGCCGACTGCCTCTTCGTCGGCCCAACAGCCGACGACGCGGGCGTGCCGGTCGCCGAGCACCACCGCGGCGCCGAGCCCGGCCAGGTCGCCGGCGAGCTTGGCCAGCACCGGGGTCGCGGCGCGGACCAGCGGGGTCTCCAGCGAGACGGGCACGGCGGGCACGTGGTCGCGGGTGACGTCCAGCTCGGCGAAACACGACCGGCGCCACGCCGCGGACAGCCACGCGGGCAGGTCTTCCGGCAGCCGCCGGTCGGTGAGGAAGAGTTCCCTGGCGCGGCGCAGCCGGGCGACGCCGTCGCGCGTGTCGATCTCGTAGCCCATCCGTGGTCACTCCATTGTGGTCACCGGACCGCCTGTCTCATTGTGAGACAACCGCGCACGTCGCCGGCCCGTCAAGGTTGGGGGCATGACGACGGATTCCGTACCTCGCCGGGAGACTGCCCGGCCGGCGCCGCTCACCTCCGCGGACGTCGAAACCGATGTGGTCGTGGTCGGCGGCGGCGGGGCCGGGCTGCCCGCCGCGCTGTTCAGCCGGTGGCTCGGCAACGACGTGGTCCTGCTGGAGAAGGCGCCCGAGCTCGGCGGCACGGCCCGCAAAGCCGCGTTCTGGTACTGGGTACCGGACAACGAGCCCATGCGCGCGCTCGGCATCGAGGACCGGTTCGATGACTTCCTCCGCTACGTCGCGCGCCTCTCCCAGCCGACCCGGTACGACCCGGACAGCCCGACCGCCGGTTTGACCGCGTGGGAAGCCGACATGGTCCGCGCCATCCACACGAGCGCGAGCCCCGCCGCCGAGCTGCTCGCCGAACGCGGGGCGCTGACCTACCGGCACTGCCCGGACGTGCCCGACTACTGGTCGGAGCTGCCGGAGGACAAGGCGCCGACCGGCCGCGTGCTGGTGCCCGCCGACGCGCGGGAGTCGATGTCCGACGGCGGTGTGCGCGCGGTCGAGCAGATGTCCGCAGCGGCCGAGCGTGACGGCGTCGACGTGCGCACGGGACACCGGGTCCAGCGGCTCATCCTCGACGGCGGCCGTGTTGCCGGGGTCGAGGCCACGACGGCGGCCGGGGACACCGTCCGGGTGCTCGCGCGCAAGGGCGTTGTCTTCGCGACCGGCGGCTTCACCCACGACGACCAGCTGCGCCGCGAGCACCTCGGCGTGCCGGCCTATCCGGGGTGCGCGGCGATCACCAACGAGGGCGACTTCCTGCGCATCGCGTCGACCGTGGGCACGCAGCTCGGCACCATGAACCACGCCTGGATGTGCCCGGTGCCGCTGGAGAAGGTCGGGCGGCCCGACCTGGTCGGCATGTTCTCGGTGGCCGGCGACTCGATGATCTTCGTGAACCGGCACGGCGAGCGCGTCGCCAACGAGAAGCTGCCCTACAACGAGGCCGCGCGGACGTTCTTCCACTGGGACCCGGCCACCGGGAGCTACCCGAACCTGGTGCTCGTCCAGCTCTGGGACCAGCGCAGCCAGGACCACTCCGCCAGTGACGAGTACGGCCGCCTGATCGTCCCGCCGGGTACCGACGACGCCCACGTGCTCCAGGCGCCGACCCTCGACGAGCTCACCACGAAGATCCGCGAGCGGCTCGCCTCCCTCGCCGCCGAGACCGGCGGCTTCACCCTCGCCGACGACTTCGCCGCGAACCTGCCGGGGACGATCGACCGCTTCAACAAGTTCGCCGCGAACGGCAAGGACGAAGACTTCGCCCGCGGCGAGACCGCCATCCAGCTGGTGTTCAACGGCCCGGTGAAGGACGAGCCCGGCCGCGCCAACCCGACCCTGTGGCCGATCAGCACCTCCGGGCCCTACTACGCCGCATTGGTCACCGGCGGCACGCTCGACACCAAGGGCGGCCCGCGCACCGATCCGGACGGGCGGGTGCTCGACGACCTCGGCGCCCCGATCCCCGGCCTCTACGGGGTCGGCAACTGCGTGGCCTCCGCGTCGGGCCGCGCCTACTGGGCCGGCGGAGCGACGCTCGGGCCGATCATCGCGTTCGCCTACCGGGCCGCCCACGCCGTCGACCAGGCCTGACCGGTCGCCCCCGGCAGCCGCCGGTGTCACGGCCGGTACAGCCGCGCGAGGGTAGCCATGTCCTCCTGGCCGAGGCCCGCTTCCTGAGCCCGCCGCACGACCCCGGCGGCCGTACCGACCGTCGGGGCGTCGCGGCCCGGGTCGGTGACCGCGGCGAGGAACAGCTCGAGGTCCTTGCGCACGAGGTCGACGGCGAAGGCCACCGGTGGCATGCCGTCCGCGAGGAAGGCGTCCCGCTTGTAGTGCACGAACGGCGCGGCGATCACGGACTCGCCGATCGTGTCGTACGCCGTCCGCAGGTCGATGCCCGCGCGCGTCGCGGCCCCCAGCACCTCGGCGAGGGTGGCGTTGAAGGTGTGCAGCAGCGCGTTGAGGCAGAGCTTGAACGTGGAGGCGGCGCCCACGGGCCCGAGGAGGATCGTCTTCTTGCTCAGGTGACGCAGGACCGGTTCCGCCGCGGAACGGTCTTCCTCGGCGCCTCCGAACAGCACCGTCAACGTCCCGCCCCGGGCCGCGCCGACCGAACCCGACACCGGTGCCTCGGCGAACCGGATGCGCCGCCCGGCCAGCGTTTCCGCGACCTCACGGGAGATCGCGGGGCCGGACGTGCTCATGTCGAGCACCAGCGTGCCCTCGCCGAGCACGTCGGCGACGTCGCCGAGGACCGCGCGCACGGCCGGGCCGTCGGCGAGCATGGTGAGCACCACCTCGGCCCCGGCCACGGCCTCCCGGGCCGAGGCCGCGACGAACCGCCCGGGGATCCCGGCCCGCTCCGCCCGAAGGGCATTGCGGTTCCAGCCGGTGACGTCCACGCCCTGGTCGATCAGGCGCAGCAGCAGCTGCGAGCCCATCGCGCCCAGACCCAGCACCGCGACCTTCATGAGCGCCTCCCGGGATCGATGAGAACCTTGCCGTCCACTTCCCCGGCGGCCAGCCGGGCGAGCCCGCGATCGGTGAGCTCGTCGAGCCCGATCACGGAGTCGAGCAGCTCGGTGCCGAGCACTCCGGCGGCGAGGATGTCCAGCGCCGGGGCCAGGTCCTCGCCGCACACGTGCGCGACGGTGGACTCGACGGTGATCTCCCGCAGGACCAACCCGAACAGGTCGACCGTCGGCGCCTGCTTGGGCAGCCCGACCGCCAGGACCCGGCCGCCGTCGGTGACCATCCGGACCGCGTTCTCGAACTGCCCGGGCGCACCGCTCGCCTCGATCACCACGTCGGCGCCGCGGACTGCTTCGACGACGTCGTCGGCGGCGTCGACCGTCCGCGCCGCACCCAGCCGCTTCGCGCGATCCAGCTTGTCGCCGGCGAAGTCGATCACCGTCACCTCGGCGTCGTACAGGTGCCGGAGCCCGGCGAGGACGAACGAGCCGATGGCACCGGCGCCGATGACGACCACGGAGTCGCCGGGCCGGACGCCCGCACGCCGCGCGGCGTGCAGGCCGACGGCGAGCGGCTGAGCCAGCCCGGCGTGGTCGAGCGACACCCCGTCCGGGATCCGCCGGAGGGTGCTCGCCGGCGCGGCGACGTACTCGGCGAGCCCGCCCGGCGCGTTCAGCCCGAGCGTGTAGTACCCGCGGCACAGGTTGGTACGGCCCTCCCGGCAGCGGTCGCACTGTCCACAAGAGACACCGGCCCCGGAGGTCACCAGGTCACCCGCCGCGAAACCGCTCGAGCTCTCGACGACCTCGCCGACGAACTCGTGGCCGATGATCATCGGGCCGAGATGGCCGCTGCCGGGGTGGCGCCGGGTGAGCGGCACCATCTTCGGGCCCGCGGCCCACTCGGTGGCGTCCGAGCCGCAGATCCCGCTGCGCCGGACGGCGAGCAGCACCTCGCCGGACCGCGGGCGCGGCGTCGGAACGTGCTCGATCCGCACGTCCCGACGCCCGTGGTAGACCGCCGCGCGCATCATCGGGCCGCGCCGAACTCGAGGTGCACCTTGATGGTCGCCGCCGTGTCGCGGGACGCGGCGATGGCCTCGGCCGCGCGGTCGACCGGGAACCGGCTGGTCACCAGGTCGGCCAGGTCGATGCCGGCGCGATGCATGAACCGGAGCGTGTCCGGCCAGACCCCGGGTGATCCGGCGATGCCCCGCACGCTCAGTTCCTTGGACTGCAGCAGGCCCAGCTTCGCCGGCGAACTGCCGCCGACGTCGATGCCGACGTAGACGACCCGGGCGCGGTGGGCGGCGACCTCGAGCGCGTCGGCCATCACGGCCGTCCGGCCGGTCGCCTCGACGACCACGGTGCCGCCCGTGCCGCCGGTCGCCTCGGCCACCTGGTCGGCGATGGGGGCCACGGTCGGGTCGAGGACCAGTTCGGCACCCAGCTTCCGCGCCGCGTCAGCACGCCCGGCCGCCGGCTCGACCGTGATGGTGCGCGCGCCCAGCGCTGCCGCCCCGGCCGTGACGCCGAGGCCGATCGGCCCGGCCCCGAACACCACCACGGTGTCGCTCGCGTTGACATTGCCCGCCTTCACGAGCGCGTTGTACCCACAGCTGAACGGCTCGACGAGCGCCCCGTCGGTGTAGGACAGCGAGTCCGGCAGCCGGTGCAGCCAGGCGGGCTTGGCCACGAAGAACTCCGCGGCCGCGCCGCTGACCGAGAAGCCGAAGTGGTCCTCGCCGATCACGCACTCCCCCACCACCCGGTCGCCCGGCGCGAACGCCGTCACCGCGGCGCCGGTTTCGACGATCTCGCCCGACCACTCGTGGCCGGGGATGATCGGGTAGCTGAACGGGATGATGTACCGGCCTTCGAGCAGTTCGATGTCGGAGTGGCAGATGCCGACCGACCGGGCCGCGACGAGCACCTCGTCCGCGGCGATCCGCGGCACCGCCAGCTCGTCGACGGACACCGTGTCGGCGGCGGTGAACCGCATCGCTTTCATCATCGAACTCCGTTGCTGTCGGGGGAAGAGACCTGGTCGGCGATCGCGCGAAGCAGCCCGGCGCCGTCGAGGTCGCCGGGTGCCACCAGGGTCAGCGGCACCCGGGTGCGCCAGGCCAGCGCGGGCTGGCCGTCGGGCAGGCGCACCGGCACGACGTCGAGCGTCGGCACCCCGGCGGCGAGCACGGCTTCGCCGGGTGCCGCGGCCGGGGCCGTCCGGACCCCGGGCACCGAGCCGACGACGACCCGCGGCACCGGACCCGGCCAGACGCGCGTGATAGCGCTGTCGAGCAGCTGCGCCAGCCGGTCCGGGGACACGTCAGGGACCTCGGCCGCCGCTTGGTGGACGGCTGTCGGCGTCGCGGATCCAACGGCCGGCGGCGTGGCCAGCAGCGCGGTCAGGATGCGCGCGGTGAGCCGGTGCGGGCCGATGTCGAAGCGGGCGGAGTCGATCCGGCGCTCGTGCAGCAGCCGCCGGACGGCCGGCGACCACGGGCCGCCGCGCGGCGTGGCGGGCCGGGGATACGGCGTCGTCACGCTCATCCGAGCCTCTTGCGGATCGTCTGCACGATGCGGTCCACGCTGGGGATCACCGAGTCCTCCAGCGCCGCGGCCGACGGCAGCGGCACGTGCGGGGACGTGATGCGGACGGGCGGCGCGTCGAGGTCCCAGAACACCTCGTCGGCCGCGAGGGACACGATCTCCGCGCCCCAGCCGAGCAGCTGCGGGTTCTCCTCGACCGTGAACAGCCGTCCGGTGCGCGCCACCGATCCCAGGATCGTGCGCGTGTCCAACGGGACGAGCGAACGCACGTCGATCACCTCGAGGTCGATGCCCTCGTTGGCCAGCGCCTCGGCCGCTTCGACGGCGCGGGGCACCATCAGACCCAGCGCGAGCACAGTGGCGTCCGACCCGGCTCGCCGCACCACGCTGGTGCCGAGGCTGTCGACGATCTCGCCGTCGGGTACCTCGCCCTTGCTCGCGTACATGCCCTTGTGCTCGAAGAAGAGCACGGGGTCCTCTGAGCGGACGGCCGCGGCCATCAGCCCGACGACGTCACGCGGGTTCGACGGCGTGACGACCTTCAGCCCGGGCACGGCCATCGCCCAGTTCTCGATCGACTGCGAGTGCTGCGCGCCGAACCGCAGGTTGCCGCCGTTGCCGGTCTTGATCACCAGCGGCAGGGTCACCTGCCCGTTGGTCATGTACCGGGTCTTCGCGATCTGGTTGACCACGATGTCCCAGGCGACGGCGAAGAAGTCGGAGAACATGATCTCGGCGACCGGCCGCAGCCCCGTCATCGCGGCGCCCATCGCGGCACCGAGGATGGCCTGCTCGGCGATCGGGGTGTCGATCACCCGCCGCGGACCGAATTCGTCGAGCAGGCCGGGCGTGGTCTTGAAGACGCCGCCCGCACCGGCGATGTCTTCACCGAGCAGCAGGACCCGCTCGTCGCGGCGCATCTCCTGCGCGATGCCGCGGGCGACGGCCGCGCGGTAGGTCAGTTCCGCCATGACGATCCTCCGTCGGCCCACACGTCCGTCAGCGCCGCCGAGCCGTCGGGCTCGGGGCCGTTCTGCGCGGTCTCGGTCGCTTTGTCGACCGCGGCGGCGACCTCCGCGTCGATGGTGTCCACTTCGGACTCCGGCACGCCGGTGCGGGCGAGCCGGTTGCGGTACAGGGTGATCGGGTCGTAGTCGAGCCACGCCCGCACCTCCTTGTCCGGCCGGTACTTGCCCGGGTCGGCCCGGGAGTGGCCGCCGTGCCGGTACGTCGTCGCCTCCAGCAGGCACGGGCCCTCCCCCGACCGCGCGTGCGAGAGCAGCTCCCGGGCGGCCAGGTAGACGGCGTCGACGTCGTTGCCGTCCACCGTCCGGGCCTCGAGCCCGTAGGCCGCCGCGCGGTCGGCCGCGGGGCGCGCCACCGCCGTGATGTCGGCGATCGCGGTGTACTCCATGTAGAGGTTGTTCTCGCAGACGAACACGACCGGCAGCGCGTACACCGCGGCGAAGTTCAGTGCCTCGTGGAAAGCACCGATGTTCGTGGTGCCGTCGCCGAAGAAGCACACCGCGACCTGGCCGCTGCCGCGCAGCTGCGCCGACAGCGCGGCGCCGTTGGCGATCACCAGGTGCGCGCCGATGATCGCGTACGAGCCGAGCATGCCGTGCTCGACGCTGGTCAGGTGCATCGAGCCGCCCTTGCCGCCGAGCAGGCCGGTGGAGCGGCCCATGAGCTCGGCGAGCACGGGTGCCATCGGCACGCCACGGGACAGCGTGTGGGCGTGGCCGCGATAGGTGGCGAACGTGTAGTCGTCGGCCCGCATCGCCTCGCCGAACCCGGCCGAGATCGCCTCCATCCCCAGCGACAGGTGGCTCGTGCCCTTGACCAGGTTCCGCATGAACAGGTCGTAGGCGCGCTTCTCGAACTGGCGCAGCTCCTGCAGCCGCCGGTACAGCGATCGGCGCGTTTCGGGCGCGATGTCGGCGCGGTCCAGGTCGCGGTTCTCCAGCGGTGGGAGCACCACGGGGTGCTCGCCGTAGGGGTGTTGCTGCAGCGGCAGGGTCATGCGATGGCCTCCCCGCGGCCCGCGGCCGTGTTCAGGTGCGACTGGGACTCCCGCGCGGTCGGCAGGACGCCGTTCACGGCGATGTAGCGCGGTCCGGCGATCAGCAGCTCCTCGGCCGGGAACTTGGTGATCACCTCGCAGCCGTCCGGAGTCACCACGAGCTCCTCCTCGATCCGCGCCGCGCCGATGCCGTCGGCCGAGGGCCAGTACGTCTCGAGCGCGAACACGTTCCCGACTTCGAGGGTCTCCGGGTGCTCCAGCGAGACGAGCCGGGAGAAGATCGGCTTCTCCCAGATGGACAGCCCGACGCCGTGGCCGTACTGCAGGCCGAACGCGGCTTCCTCGTCGGGGAAACCGAACTCCGGCGCGGTCGGCCACACCGAGACGATGTCCGCGGTCGTGGCACCGGGACGCACGAGCGCGATGGCGCGGTCCATGTACTCGCGCGCCCGGACGTAGGCGTCGCGCTGGGCGCTGCTGGCCGAGCCGACCGCGAACGTGCGGTAGTAGCAGGTGCGGTAGCCCTGGTGGCTGTGCAGGATGTCGAAGAACGCGGGGTCGCCCGGCCGGATCAGCCGGTCGGAGAAGACGTGCGGGTGCGGCGAGCAGCGTTCGCCGGAGATCGCGTTGACGCCTTCGACGTACTCGGAACCGAGGTCGTAGAGCGACTTCGACACCAACCCCACGCACTCGTTCTCGCGCACGCCGGGACGCAGGAACCGGTACAGGTCGTCGTAAGCCGCGTCAACCATCGAACAGGCCTGGGTGAGCAGCGAGATCTCGTCGGCCGTCTTGACCCGGCGGGCCTCCATGAAGACCTGCTGCCCGTCGGTGACGGTCACCCCCGCGCGCTGCAGGGCGGCCAGGATCGGCAGCTCGATCACGTCGACGCCGAGCGGTTCGCCCAGCAGGCCGAACTTCTCCAGCTCCCGCTTGATCTTGGCCGCCACCGCGTCGGCGATGCCGGCGTCGGGGTGGAACGCGCCGCGCAGGGTCGAGATCCCGGCCCGCGCCCCCGACTCGGCCCGGGGTCGGACGGCGCCGTGGTGCGGCGCGTGCGGGTCGGCGTCCGCCTCCGCGGTGGTGGTCGCGAGCCACGGGTTGTACAGCTGGTGGTGCTTGGCCGCCGAGCCGAAGTCCCACACGATCGGGTCGCTGGCGCGCGTCAGCAGCGAGAACCGGATGAGCTTGTCCATGGCCCAGGTGCCGATGTGGGTGGCGGACATGTAGCGGATGTTCGTGAAGTCGAACGCGAGGACGGCGCCAAGGCTCGACTTGTCGAGCTGCTCGCGCAGGCGCTGCAGCCGCTGCGTGCGCAGGCGGTCGTGGTCGATCCGGTTCTCCCAGTCGACGGCGTTCGTCCCGAAGGTGGCGATCGGCATGTGCTTTCCTTTCCTGCGGCGGGAACCGCCGGAGTAGATGAGGGGTGCTGACCCGCTCAGACGAGGACCATCCCGCCCTCGATGGGGATCACCTGGCCGGTGATGTAGTCCGAGTCCGGGCCGGCTAGGAAGACGGCCGTGGGGACGAGGTCTTCGGGTTCGGCGGGGCGGCCGAGGAGGATGTCGCCGGCCATCGCGTCGAACCCCGAGTCCCCTTCGCCGATCCGCTCGAGATCGCGGTCGAGCTTCTCCCACAAGGGAGTCCGCACCACGCCGGGCGAGAACGCGTTGACGGTGATGCGGTGTTCGGCCAGCGCCCGGGCGGCGGCCTGGGTCAGCGAGATCACGGCGGCCTTGCTCGCGCAATACGGGGCGAAGCTGGCGAAGCCTTGGCGTCCGGCGATCGAGGCGGTGTTCACGATCTTGCCGCCGGTGCCCTGCCGGAGGAACTGGCGGGCGGCCTCCTGGCTGCCCACGACGACCCCGAAGGCGTTCACCCGGAAGATCCGGTCCCACACCGGCTCGGTGATGTCGAGGAACTTCTCCGGCTCGTTGAACCCGGCGTTGTTGAAGTACGCGTCCAGCCGGCCGAACTCCGCCGCGGCGAGCGCGATCGCGGCGCGGACCTCGTCGCGGTCGGTGACGTCGACCCGCGCGTGGACGGCGCGGCCGCCACTGTCGCGAATGGACTCGGCGACGGCGGCGGCTTCGGGTTCGTCCCGGTCGGTGACGACCAAGGCAGCGCCTTCCAGCGCCATCCCCCGTGCCAGTGCCGCACCGATCCCGCGGCCCGCGCCGGTCACCACGATCGTCCGGCCGGCCAACCGGGCGGTCACGACGGGGCTCCGGCCGGGATGACGCGTTCCGCCCGCAGCGTTTCGAACAGCCGCGCGAACGCGTCCAAAGTGCTGGTGTAGCCGGTGAAGCCGGCCTTGCGGCTCTTGCTCATGTCGGTCAGGCACTCGATGGGCCGGCCGAGGTCGCTGTCGGTGTGCCACCAGGACGCGACCCGGCCGACGTCCGCCTCGCGCAGCCCGTGCCGCTCGGCGATCCGGTGCCACACCGGGCCCGCGTCGAGCATCTGCTGCTCCAGCGGTGCCGGCTTGCCGTCGAACCCGGCCGGGGTCACGCCCTGCAGCGCGGCGATCCGCGGCCACATCCACCGCCAGCGGAAGACGTCCCCGTTGGCGATGTTGAACGCTTCGTCGCGACCGCCGTCCGTGGTCGCGGCCCAGATCATCTGCTCGGCCAGCAAGCCCGCGTCGGTCATGTCGGTGAGCCCGTTCCACTGGGTTTCCGAGCCGGGGAACCGGAACTCCCGGCCGGTCTCCCGGCAGATCTCCGCGTAGACGGCCAGCGTCATGCCCATGTTCATGGCGTTGCCCACGGCGTGCCCGATCACGGTGTGCGCGCGGTGGACGCTCCAGGTGAAGCCGTGCCGCTCGGCGGCCGCGAAGAGCTCGTCTTCCTGGGCGTAGTAGAAGTTCGGCACGTCCAGCCGGGCCTCGTCTTCGTGGAACGGCGTGTCCGGCAGGGCCCCGGCCGCGTAGGCCTCGAACGGGCCGAGGTAGTGCTTGAGCCCGGTCATCAGGGCGACGTGCCGGGCGCTGCCGCCGGCCGCCGCCAGCACGTTGCGCACGATGCCCGCGTTGACCTCGATGTTCTCCGCCTCGGTCGGACGGCGCGACCACGCGGTGAGGAACACGTGCGTCGGCGCGACGTCCGCGAGGGCCGCCTCCAGGGCGGCCGGGTCCTCGAGGTCCACCCGGACCGACCTGACCCCGGCGAGGCCGGACGGGCTCCGAGAGACCCCGGTGACCGCCCAGCCGCGTTCGGCCAGCCGTGCGGCCACCGCGGCCCCGGCGATCCCGGTGACCCCGACGACGAGTGCTGATTCGCTCACGTTCTCTTTCCTTTTCGGTTCAGGCCAGGGCCGGGGTGCGGCGGCGCACCCGGGTGTAGATCGCGGCCGCGATGAGGATCAGGACACCCTGGAAGAAGTACTGCCAGCTCTGGTTCAGGTTCAGGAACGTCGTGGCGTTGAGGACTTCCTGGATGAGCGTGGCGCCCAGCAGCGTCCCGATGAACGACCCGCGCCCACCGGCGAGGCTCGCGCCGCCGAGCACGACGGCGGTGATGCTGGTGAGCGTGTAGCTCACCCCTTGGGTCGGGTCGCCCACGCCAATCTGCGCCATGAGCAGCAGCGCCCCGAAGAACGTGAGCACCGCGCAGCCGACGTAGGCGAGTACGTGGATCCGGTCGACCTTCAGGCCGAGCCGGCGCGCCGACCCCTCGTTCGACCCGGCCGCGCGCAGCCCGTGGCCCCACCGGGTGAACCGCAGCGCCAGCTCCAGCGCGACGGCGACCACCACGGCCACGATGAACGCGATCGGCACGAACCCGACGGTCGCCGTGATCACGTCGGTGACCGAGGCGCTGATGAACCCGCCCTGGAAGGGCCGCAGCAGCAGGGAAATCCCCTGCAGTCCGATGTAGAGGGTCAGGGTCGCGGCGACGGCGGTGAACCCGCCGAACCGGACCAGGACGCCGTTCAGCAGCCCGGACACCACGGCCACGGCGAGCATGATCACGAACGCCAGCGCGATCACGACCGGGGACCGGCCGTCGGTCACGAAGAACGACGCGATGACCACCAGGAGCCCGGCGAGCGGGCCGACCGAGAGGTCGATGCCGCCGGTCATGATGGCGATCGTCTGGCCGAGGCTGATGAAGGCCAGCGCGGTGAGCAGGGTCAGCAGCGAGGTGACGTTGAACGGGGCGAGGAACCGGACGTTGTGCGCGAAGGTGTACGCGCCCAGGGCCAGGATCACCAGCGCCAGCACCAGGCTGGGCGCGTAGTCGCCCTTGGCGAGGTCACGCAGGCGCGTCGCCTTGGCCGCCTTCGCGGTCAGCGTCTCCTGACGATGGGTCGTGGCGTTGACGACCGCGCCGGTGATCTTCTCCTCGGTGACGTCGTCGCCGGTCAGCTCGGCGACGACGTGGCCGCGCGAGAACACCACGACGCGGTCGCAGAGGCCCTCCAGCTCCTTGGCGTCGGAGGAGACGACCACCACCGGCACGCCCGACGCGGCGACGTCGCGCATGATCGTGTAGATCTCGGAGCGCGCACCGACGTCGACACCCTGGGTCGGCTCGTCGGCCAGCAGCAGCCGCGGTGCGGCGAGCAGGGCGCGCGCCATCACCACCTTCTGCTGGTTCCCGCCGGAGAGGGCCATCACGTTCGCTTCCGGCGAGGCCGTCTTCACCGACAGCTTCGCCAGCTCGGCGTCCACGGCGGCGCGTTCCCGGCTCCCGGCGACCACTCCGCCGAGGGCGAACGACGGCAACGCGCCGACTGCCGCGTTCTCCCGGACCGACATCGCGGGCAACAGGCCCTCGGTGTGCCGGTCGGCCGGCATGTACGCCGTCGCCCCGACCAGGGCGCGACCGCTGAGCCGCTTGCCGTCGAGCTCGATCGACCCGGTGGAGTGCCGCAGTCCCGCGAGCGCACGCAGGAACTCGCTCTGGCCGTTGCCCACGATGCCCGCGAGCCCGACGATCTCCCCGTGGTGCGCGACCAGCCGCGCGTCGTGGAAGCCGGCCCCGGACAGACCGTCGACTTCGAGGGCGGCTTTCGCGCCCGCCGGGTCGGGGTGCTTCGCGGGGAACGTCGACGCCAGTTCCCGGCCGACGATCATCCGGAGCATCTCGTCGTCGGTGAGGTCGGCGACGTTCGCGTGGCCGCGCGCGCGGCCGTCGCGCAGCACGGTCACCTCGTCGGCGATCTCCCGCACCTCGGCGAGCCGGTGGGTGATGTAGACGACCGCGGTCCCGCGTGCGGTCGCCCGGCGCACCTGGTCGAAGAGGATCGCCGTCTGCTCGGGGCCGAGTGGCGCCGTCGGCTCGTCGAGGATCAGGACCTTGGGCTCGAGCGCAATGGCCTTCGCCAGCTCGAGCAGCTGCTTCTGCGCCACGCCGAGGTCGTCGACGCGGTCCTGCAGCCGCAGGTCGGAACCGACGCTGCGCAGCAGGTCGACCATCCACACCTTCGGGTCGCCCGCCGGCATCCGCTCGGCGGGGACGGCGAGCCGGATGTTCTCGGCGACCGTCAGGTCGGCCAGCACGGCCGGGTGCTGGTGCACGATCGCGATGCCGAGCCGGCTCGCCTGGTCGGCGGTCAGGACGGGGACCGGTTCGCCGGCGACGGTGATCCGGCCCTCGTCGGGCCGGACGGCGCCGGACGCGATGCCCATCAGCGTCGACTTGCCCGCGCCGTTCTCGCCGAGCAGCGCGTGCACGCGTCCGCCGAGGACGTCGAGCGACACGTCGGAGAGCGCCCGGACGGGCCCGTAGTGCTTGGAGACGCCGGAGAGGCTCAGCGCCGGAACCTCGGTCATGGTCTGCTTCCTCTACTTCAGGGCCGCGATCTGGTCGGTCTTGGACAGGGAGCTGGACACGAACGCGTCCGACGGAAGCTCCTTGTCGCACGTGACCGGGTGCGGCTGGCCGGTGATCGAGTCCTCGAACGGCGACTGCGGGTAGACCGTGCCCTGCGGCGCCACCCCACCGGTCGCCTTCGCGACCGCGACCTGGATCGCCAGCCGGGACATGGCGTTCTGCGAGGAAACGGTGAACAGGGGGAACGCGCTGCCGGCGTCCTTCTGCTGCTGCCAGTTGCAGGCGAGCTGGTTGGCGTCCTCGGTGGCGATCGCCGGGATCTTCCGCCCGGCCTGGGCGAACGCGGAGAACGAACTCGCCAGCGCGGCGCCGAAGTCGGTGGTGATGGCGTCGATCTCCGGATTCTTCGCCAGCGCGGCGGTGATCACCTTCTGCGTTTGCGCGGCGTCCCAGTTGGTCACTTCGTACGGCGTGGTGCCGACGAACTGGATGTCCGGGTGGTCCTTGAGCACGCTTTGCATGCCCTTGTACTCGTCGAGGCTCTGCGAGTTCGCGGGCGGGCCGCCGAGGTTGAGCACCTTCCCCTTGCCGTTCAAGGCCTTCACCAGCCAGTTGGCCCACAGCACGCCGGCCTGCTCGAAGTCGGTGCTGACGAACGTGTCGTAGTCCTGGCCGGGGGTGCCACCGGGGTTCACCCGGTACGGAACGGTCACGACGCCGGCTTTGTGCGCGCTGCGCAGCGCGGGCAGCACGGCCTGGCCCGCGTCCGGGAACACCACGATCGCCTGCGTTCCCTTGGCCACCAGGCCCTGGATGTCGGAGATCGCCTTCTGCGTGTTGCCCTGGCCGTCGGTGTAGGTGAACGACGTGACGCTCGGGCACTGGGCGACTTCGGCCTTGGCCTCGGCGGTGGTCACCTTCCGCCAGTTGTTGTCGCCGAAGCCGTCGGCCAGCCCGAGCGAGACCTGCTTGGAGCCGCACCACGACGGCCCGTTCGCGCTCGCGGGCTTGCCGGCCGGGCTGCCGCCGGAGCCGTTGTCGTCGACCGCGCAGCCGCCGGCGACGAGGGTGGCCGCGGCCGCGCAGGACAGCACTGTCCTGCGGAAGTACGAGGGAGCCATGGGAAACCTTTCTAGGGCTGGATCCGGGCGGCCGGAGCGCGGTGGAACCACCCGCGCACGACGGCCCAGTCGACGGTGTAGACGGCGACGCCCGCACCGAGCGCGACCGCCTGGACGATGTTGTTGGTCGCGGGGCTGACCCCGAGGGTCAGCACGAACTGGTCGAGCTGGCTCAGGAACAGGGCGGCGACCGCGCTCGCGACCGGGCTGCCCTTCCCGCCGAGCAGCGACGTCCCGCCGAGCACCACGGCCGCGACCGACGGCAGCAGCAGCGAGTCGCCCTGGAACGCCCCCGGTGTCGTCACGACGCCGGCGAGCAGGATGCCCGCGGTGCCGTAGAGCAGCGACGCACCCACGTACGCGCCGAGCTGGTGGCGCCGCACGCGAAGCCCCGCCAGGTCCGCCGCGGCCGGGTTGTCGCCGACCGCTTCGAACCGGCGTCCGGCCACCATGCGCTTCATCACGAACCCGGTCACCGCGACGAGCACCGCGGCGAACCAGACGGAGTACGGCAGGCCGAGGAACCGGCCGGTGGCCATCGAGTGCAGCGCGGCCGTCGTGCTCGCCGGCGAGCCGCCGGACACCCCCAGCACCACGGCGTAGAGCAGCGCGTTCGTCCCCAGCGACATCACGATGGCGGACATGCCCAGCCGGCTGACGACGAGCCCGTTGAGCAGCCCCGCGGCCAGCGCCGCGACGTAGGCGAGCAGGATCGCCGGAAGCAGCTTTCCGTTGTCCCCGTTGGGGTAGTGGGTCACGATGATGACGCTGAGGGACACGGTGCCCGGCACCGACAGGTCGATCCCGGCCTGCTGCACGACCAGCGTCTGCCCGAGCGCGACCACGGCCAGCACGGCCGCGAAGGGCAGCATGCCCTGCAGCGAGCTGCGGCCCAGGCTTTCCGGCTGCAGCACCAGGCTGACGAGGAACAGCAGCAGGGTCGCGACCAGGATCGTGACCAAGCCGCGCGAGGCACGCACCGGCGTCGTCCGCCGGAACGGGCCGGGCCGGGCGGACGGCTTCGCGGTCCCCGGAGCCGGGGATGGCTCGGTGGCCATCACGGAAACCCCTGTCGTGTCGGTCATCGCAGTGCTCCTCGGGTGCTCGCTCGCACCGGTTCGCGGGCAGGACGAATCGTGTCCACAGTGGAACGGAGTGGACACTCGGGAAAGGGCGGCCGCGGGCGGTTCCCCGCGGCGGGATCAGCCGACCTTGACCAGCAGCTTCTGGGCGTCGCCGTCGGGGTCGAGCAGCCGGTCGAACCCGCGCGGCACCACGTCGGCGACGTCGATCACCTCGGTCAGCACCCGCTCGACCGGGAAGCGGCCGGTGCCGACGAGCGAGATGATGCGCGGGAAGTCGTAGACCGGGTAGCACCACGTGCCGACCAGGCTCAGGTCCCGCTGCGACAGGGCCATCGGGTCGATCTTCGCGGGGCGGACGTGCAGGCCCACCTGGGTCGCCGTGCCGTGTGACCGGAGGCCGGCCAGTGCCGCGGCGAGCCCGGCCTCCGAGCCCGAGCACTCGGCCGCGACGTCGGCGCCGACCCCGCCGGTGAGGGCGCGGACCACCTCCGGCACGTCCTCGGCCAGCGGGTCGAGCACGGTGGCGATGCCGAAGGCGTCGAGCAGAGCCCGCCGCCGGGGGTTGGGTTCGCTCACGATCACCTGCGCCGCCCCGGCCGCGTGGGCGTACAGCGCGGCGAGACCGCCGATCGGGCCGGCACCGGTGATGAGGATCGTGTCCCCGGGACGGAAGCCGGTGCGGTCGACGCCGTACGCGGCGACCGCGGCCGGCTCGATCAGGGCGCCCTGCACGTCGGTGACCGACTCGGGCAGCACGGCGATCTGGTAGTCCGGGACCACCACCTGCTCGCTGATCCCGCCGCCGTGCCAGCTGAGCCCGGTGCACGCCATCTCCGGGCAGAGGTGGTTGAGCCCGCGGCGGCAGTAGTAGCAGTGTCCACAGTAGATCAGCGGCATCACCGCGACCCGGTCGCCGACCCGGATGCCGGTGACCTCGGCGCCGACCTCCAGTACCTGCCCCGAAAACTCGTGCCCGAGGACCTGCGGGGCCGACGCGCGGGAAAGCGGGTGTGGGCTGGTGGGGATGACGATCGGCCCGGCGGCGTACTCGTGCAGGTCGGTGCCGCAGATCCCGCACAGGGCCGGCCGGACGCGCACCTCGCGCGCCCCGACCCCGGCGGGCTCGGGCACGTCCTCGACCCGGATGTCGTGCTTGTCGTGGAAAACCGCGGCGCGCATGCTTCTCTCCTCGTACCGGACGGAGGCCCGCGCAGCCGTGTTCCGGGCGCGGACGGGGCGTCTGGTGACCCGGGTGAACCCCGTCCGACGCCGTTGTGCAGCCACAGTGAACAGCGCGGGTTCTCCGGAGTCAAGACCGGACCGGCAAATTCTGCGAAACACGAGGTCAGCGACTGTTCAGGCTTGACATCGACCAAACTCGCGCTGTTCACTGCTGGCAAACGCACGGAGGAGACGCATGGACCTCGGATCCCGGCTGGGCCACCTGACCTACTCGACGCTCGTGCATCCCGGCGACACCTGGGACGAGATGAGCAGCAGCCTCACGACGTACTTGCCCGAAGTGAAGCGCCGAGTGTCCCCCGACGCGCCGTTCGGGGTGTCGCTCCGGCTGTCCGGCGCCTCCGCCGACCAGCTCGCGGGCGACGTCGCCGCGCGGGAGAAGGTGAAGCGGTACCTGGCCGAGAACGATCTGTACGTCTACACCGTGAACGCGTTCCCGCACGGACCGTTCAAGGGCCGTTCGGTGATGGAGAACGTGTACGAACCGGACTGGAGCACGGAGGAACGCGTCACCTACACGACGCGGGTGGCCGACGTGCTCGCCGACATAGCCGCGGACGGGGTCGAGCCGACGATCCAGTCGGTGCCGCTGGCGTACCGGCCCAAGGTCACCGGCGAACCCTACGTGGACCTGTTCACCCGCAACGTACTGCGGGTGGCGGCCCACCTCGTCCGGCTGGAACGCCGCACCGGGCGCCGCGTGAAGCTCGCCCTCGAGCCGGAACCGTTCTGCTACCTCGAAACCATCGAGGAGACGGTCCGCTACTTCACTTCGCGGCTGTACTCCCGTGCCGGCGCCGAGATGCTCGCCGAGCTCGCGGACCTGCCGCTGGCCGAAGCCTACGGGGCGGTGCGCCGGCACGTCGGGATCGTGTTCGACATCGGCCACCAGGCCGTCGAGTTCGACGACATCCCGGCCTCGCTCGACCTGCTCGCCGAGGCCGGCGTGCCGATCTTCAAGCTCCAGCAGGCCGCCGCACTCTGGGTGCCCGAGGTGACCGGCGACGTCGTCCGCGAGCTCGAACGCTTCACCCACACCATCTACCTGAGCCAGACGTCCGAACTGCGCGACGGAGTTCTCAAGCGGTACCTCAACCTCACCGACGCGATCGCCGCCTGGCAACGGAATCCCGGCGGGCCGCGCGAGTGGCGCACCCACTTCCACGTCCCGGTCTTCCTGGACGACCTGGGCCCGTTCCGCACCACGAGGTTCGCCGTCGAACAGGCCCTGGACCGGCACCGGGCACAGCCGCAGTCGACCCACCTGGAGATCGAGACCTACACGTGGGACGTACTGCCCGACGACCTCAAGAGCGGCGACATCACCGACTACGTGGTCCGGGAGCTGGAGTTCGTCCGGGACCGGCTCGTCGGCGACCCGGCGGCTTGACCCGAGCCGGCGTCAAGCTACAGTGAACAGCGTTGATCGATGGGGAGGAGCACGACGTGGCGGGGAAGAACGACGCGGAAGCCGAGCACCCGGCGGCCGCGAACATCGGCGAGCAGCTGCGCGCCCGCCGGCAGGCGGCCGGGCTCTCGCTGCGGCAGTTCGCGCGCGACCTCGGCGTCTCGGCCGCGTTCGTCTCCCAGATCGAGAACAACAAGTCGCAGCCGTCGGTGGCGACGTTGTACGCGATGTGCAGCGCCCTCAACGTCTCCATCGACGAGCTGTTCAGCAGCGCCGGCGCGGCCGCGGCGCCGGTGGCCGCCCCGGAAAAGCACAGCTTCCACGGCGCTTTGGCGAAACTCAACGAGGAACCGGCGGACCGGGCGAGCCCGATGCTGCGTCCCGGCGAGCGCCGTCAGCTCGTGCTCGACTCCGGGGTCACCTGGGAGCAGCTGTCCCCCGTGCACGACAGCTCCGTGGACTTCCTCCGCGTGCACTACGAAGTGGGCGGCAGCTCGGTGCCCGACGAGAAGCTGACCCGCCACTCCGGCATCGAGTACGGCTACATCATCAGCGGCACGCTCGAGGTCGCGCTGGCGTTCGAGACCTACGAGCTGCACGCGGGCGACTCGATCGCGTTCGACTCCACGACCCCGCACCGCCTGACGAACCGGGGCGACGTCCCGGCCGAAGCGGTGTGGTTCGTCCACGGCCGGAAGGCCGCCCACTGACGGTTCGCATCCAGGAGTGCCCGGTGCCCGACGCGGCTCCCCCACCACTCTGCTTCGCCTTCACCGCCACGGTGCGGGAGCGCGGTGCCCGGCCCGTGGACAGGATCGCTACTGACACCGATCTGTTCCGATGGCTTGAAGTCACCGGGCTGTTCACCGGCGCTCCTCGAGCCATCGAACCCGAGCTACTGGCGCAAGCTCGTGAGCTGCGCGAGGCGATCCAGCGGGCGGGCGTCGCCGTCGCCGCGGGCGCGGTCCCCGACGGACGGGACGAGGCGACGCTGAACGAGTGGGCCGCCCGCTGCAGCGCGACACGGGTGCTGGACCGCGGCCGGACCACGTGGGCGTTCCCCGCCGACAAGCCCGTGCACGCGGCGCTGGCCTTGATCGCGGTCGACGCCGTCGACACCCTCGGCGGCGACAACCCGATCCGCACCTGCGCCAACCCCGGCTGCGGGACGTTGTTCGTCGACACCAGCCGGCCACGCAACCGCCGCTGGTGCTCGATGGCAACCTGCGGCAACCGGGCGAAGAAGGCAAACCTGCGCGGCTCCAAGAACAGAACCGCGAGTTGACGCGGGTAAATCGGACTCGATGGCGACCTGGGGCAACCGGATGGCCGAAGACCATGCGCCGCCGATCCGCATCCCGCACCACTGGTGGCACCCCGGCCTCGCGGCACTGGCGACGACGCTGACCCCGCCGAGAGCGCCGTCCGCGCGGTGCCCGGCGTGCTCGACACGTACCAGCTGCGGATGCGCTGGATCCGGCGCGAAGGAAACCCATCTGCGACTGGCTCATCACCGCGAGCCGGTCAGGCCGGCCCTTCCGTCCGCGCGCCGATGACGGCCAGCGCGGCCACGACCAGGAGCGCGGCGAGGCCGAGGAACCCGGCACCGAGGGTGGCCGCCGCGGCGAGCGCGCCGACCAGCAGGGGGCCGCCCGCGTCGCCGAGTTCGCGGCCGACCTCGGCAGCGCCCATCGTCTGCCCGAGTCGTTCCCGCGGGGTGGCCGCGGCGAGGTGCGCGAAGCCCAGTGGCGTCGCCAGCCCGACTCCCGCGCCGATCGCGATCGCCGCCGCCAGGACGCCGACGACGCCGGGCACGAGCGCCGCCAGCACCATTCCGGCCGCGGCCAGGCCGAGCCCGCCGGCCATGCCGACCCCGTCACGCAGCCGTCCGGCGTCGCGAGCCCGGCCCGACCACGGCTGCACCAGCGCCGAGCACAGGGCCAGCAGGGACACCGCCGCGCCGGTGACCAGGGTCGTCAACCCGGCCCCGGCGCCGGTCACCGGCAGGAACCCGACACCGACCGCCAGCGCCGCGGTCGTCGCGGCGAGCGTCGCGGTGGGACGGAGGAAGCCCGGGTGCGCGAGGCGGCGGGCCAGGTCGAGCACGGTCTGGCGGGTGCGCGGCAGCGGCGGCACGACGGGCACCACGAGCAACGCCCACGTGCCGACGACGACCGCCAGAACCGCGAGCGTGGCGAACAGCAGGGTGAAGCCGCCGACGGTGATCAGGACCCCGCCCAGCAGCGGGCCCAGGGTGTAGCCGACGCTCTTCCACGCTCCGTAGCCGCCGAAGGCCCGGCCCTGCCGCTTGGCCGGCGACAGCCGCGCGACCAGGGCGCCGGCCGCCGGGGAGAACGCGGCCGCGGCAGCACCCTGGCCGAGCCGGGCCAGCCCGACCGCCGCCGGGTTTCCGGCGACCGCGAACGCCGCGGACGCGAAGGCGAAGGCGAGCAGTCCGCCCAGGAGCACCGGGCGCGGCCCGATCCGGTCGGCCAGCGAGCCGAAGACGGGCTTGAGAACCACCTCGGCGCCGTCGTACACGGCCAGGAGCAGCCCCAGCGTGAGCAGCGACGCGTGCTCGCCGTGGGTGTAGGCGCCCAGGCTGGCGGCGATGCTGTGCGCGCCGAACGCGGTCACGAACCCGGCCGCGTACAACGGCCGCAACCGCGCGGCCGAACCGGTGGTGATGTGCTCGGAGGGCTCGGTGCTCATGCGCGTGGTTCCTCTCCCGGCCGGCGCCTCCGGACGACGTGCCGGACGATCAGTGCGGCCACGACCACCCGGCCCGGCCCACACGCCCCCCACAGCACGGCGCCCAGCGCGTTGAACGCGAGGAACCGCTCGGCCGAGTTCACCCGCTTCTCGGTCAACAGGACGTACCGGCCGAACCGCAGAACCAGTCGGCGGCCCCCGAAGCGGCCGATCGCGTAGCCGATGTTGCCGCCCGCGATCGCCGGGTAGCCGTGGTGATCCGGCAGCGGCGCCAGACGTCCCGTCACCCCGGTCCACTCCTCACATCTGGTGCAGGGCTTGGAAAACCCGCTCGGTGTAGTCGGCGAGCCGGTCGGCGCAGTGCTTGAGCCGCTGCTCGGCCTCCGCGAGAGACGGCGCGCCGAAGACGTCGCGCACCTTCAGTTCGCGGTGCCAGCGACGCAGGCGTTCCATGCTTTGTTCTTCCTCTTCGAGTTCGGCCACCGTGAACTTCCCGACGCGGATTTCCTTGTCGATCTCGGCGTCGAACTTGCCGCAGTCGGCCAGGAACTCCCGCCACTCGTCCTCACGGTCGGCGGTGAACAGCGCCTCCAACCGCGCGGCGTCCCGTTCGCCGCGACCGGCCGCCTCGAGCACGACCACCTCGCCCTCACCGCGCTCGGCCAGCTCGATCACCCGGCCGACCCCGTCGGCGAAGCCTGGAACGTCCGGCACCGTCCAGGTCCCCTGTCCCAGCGACAGCGCACCGATCCGGCGCAGCTCCCGCCACACCGCGACCCGGTGCCGCGACGGCTCCGCGGGTACCCGCACCACCAGCACCTGCCACTTGCCCGACCGATCTGTCACGAGTACAAATGTAGCAGGTGTTACTTTCACGGCTGTAAGGCGGGACGCCCGCCGCGAGATCCTCAACGAAACCCCGGACCCGTCCCGGTCGTGCGGGACTACGCCGGGTTCTCCGCGACAGCGAGGTAGTCCGTGTAGATCTGCGGCGACCCCGAGAACGAGGCCAGCCGCTTCCACTCCTCGTACATCTGCTTGGTGTCGCGGTGAGCGGACGCGAACTCCGCGGCCTCGCCGGTCGCGATGTCGGGCTCGGGGTAGAAAACGTCCAGCGCGTCCAGGCTCGCGATCTCCATCATCATCACGTACTGGTCGAGGCGGTTGCCCCGCTCGCCCTTGAGCACGTGGAACCGCCAGTCCGGGTAGTCGTCGATCCGGTGGTGGTTCTCGGCGATGAAGCGGTCGAACATCTCCTCGGTCACCCCGGCGCGCAACGCCAGGTTGTGGATCCCGACGACCCGGGCGACGGGCTCCTCCCCTGGACGGTCGCGGTAGCGGGGACCGGGCGTGACCGTGCTCCGCGGATTGTCGGCCAGCAGCCGGTAGTCGGTGAACAACGTCGGCAGCTCACCGAACGTGCCCAGCCGCCGCCACCGCGCCAGCACCGCCTCCGCCTCCGGGTGCCGCGCCCAGAACTGCCGGGCCGGCTCGGTCTGCTCACCCCGGGCCGTGACGTAGCGGTCGCGCTGCTCGGCGCTGTCGATCTCGTACAACATCAGGTACTGCCCGGTCCGCTCCCCGCGCAACCCGCGCAGCAGAGTCCACCGCCACCCCGGGTACAAGGGCAGGTGAACGCCCTCATCACGCACGAAGGTCTCGAACTCCTCCGGCGTGACACCAGCTTCCGTGTCGATGGCGATGTACTGGAAAGTGAACACCGACGAGCGTCCCATTGCGTCCTATCCTCAGGCCGGGTAAGGGATCGCACGTCCGACATGCACGACTCCCCTGCCCCACATCCTGCCCGCTCCAGAGCGACGGCGCCGCGCCGACGTCACCCCACCGAACTCGTGCACCCTCGCACGGCGTCACTACTATGGCGCGGTGCAATCGGGGCAGACGCTGTCCGAGATGTTGGCAGGACTGCGGAGCAGCCGCGGCCTGTCGCAGGAGCAGCTGGCGGAGCGGAGCGGGATCAGCGTCCGCGCCATCGGGGAGATCGAGCGCGGCGCTACGCGGCGCCCGCAGCGCGAGACGCTGCGTGCACTCGCCGGCGCGCTCGGCCTGACGCCGGACGAAAAAGAGGCCTTCGCGCGGACCGCCCGCACCGCGCCGCCGCCGGACACGCGTCGACGGCGGACCGCGCGTCCGGCACTGCCGGCGCCGGTCACCTCGATCGTCGGCCGGTCCGACGACCTCGCCGCCGTGCTTCGGCTGGTTCAGGATCCCGCGGTGCGGCTGGTCACGATCACCGGCACCGGCGGGGTCGGCAAGACGCGCCTGGCGCTGGAGGCCGGCTGGCAGGCCGCGAGCCGGTTCGAGACCGTGCACGGCCTCGACCTGAGTGCCCTGCGGGAGTCCGACGACGTCCCGCAGGCGCTGGCGGAATCCTTGCACACGCCCGATCCGGCCACGGTGATCGGCGACGGGCGATGGTTGCTGGTGCTCGACAGCTTCGAACACGTCGCCGCGGCGGCCACCACCGTCGCCGCGCTGCTCGCCGGGTGCCCGCGGCTGACCGTGCTGGTGACCAGCCGGGCGCCGCTGCGGCTGCGGGGCGAGCACCTGTGGCCGCTGACCCCACTGTCCACTCCGGATAGTGACGACCCGGCGGCCCTGGCCGGCAACACGGCGGTCGCACTCCTCGTCGAGCGCGCCGTCGCGGTCCGGCCGGGATTCGCGCTCACCCGGGACAACGCCGCCGCGATCGCCGCGCTGTGCCGCCGGCTCGACGGTTTGCCGCTGGCTCTGGAGCTGGCCGCGGCGCGGCTGCGCACCCAGACGCCGTCGCAGGTGCTCGCCCAGGTCCGTGACCTGCACGGCGACACGGTGGATCTGGCCGACCGGCACCTGAGCCTGCGCCGCACGGTCGAGTGGAGCACGCGCGGGCTCACCGATACCGACCGCAGGCTGTTCGGCTTGCTGGGTGCGTTCGCCGGTGGCGCCGACCCGGTCGATGTCGAGACCGTGTTCGGTGCCCCGCCGCATTCGCTGGCGACGCTGGCCGCGCACAGCCTGATCACCATTACGGACCATCCCCGCGTCGGCATGCTGGACACCATCCGGGAGGTCGTCGAGGACCAGCTCACCAGCGCGGGCGATCGAGACGAGCACGCGGACCACTTCCTCCGCCTGGTCCGCGACGGCGATTCGCGGCTGGGTGACGAGCAGGACAACGTCCGTGCCGCCGTCCAGCACGCCGTCGACACCGCGCCTACCCTGCTGCATGTGGCGACCGTGCGCGCGCTGACCGGCCACTACGTCGCCCGGGGCCGGTTCGCCGAGGGACGCCGGATGCTCGCCGGGGCGGCCGCCGCCGCGCCCACCGAGCAGGCCCGGGCGTGGGCCTGGCACGGCGCCGCGGTCACCGCCAACCAGAACGGCGACCCGGAGGCGGCGCTGGCGCTGGCGGCGTCCGCAGCCGAGGCCTTCGGCGCCGATCCGGACGGCCGGGCGGCGACCTTGACCCTGATCGGCAACGCCCACAAGTTCGCCGGCCGGTACGCCGACGCCGCGGCCGCGTACACCGACGTCCTGAACCAGGCCCGGACCACCGGCGACGCGCGCCGCGAGACGATCGCGCTGAACAACCTGGGCGCGCTCGCGCACGACCGCGGCGACTTCGCGCAAGCGATCGAATATCACGCTGCCGCGTTGCGCCGGAAGCACGAGCTCGGCGACCGGCGCGGCGTCGCGGTGGCACAGCTCAACCTCGGTGCCGTGCAGAACGACACCGGCGACCACGCCGATGCCGCGATCCTGCTGACCGAAGCCGCGGCAACGTTCGCCGCCCTCGGCGAACCCGGCTCCGAGGCTTTCGCGCTGGCGCTGCTCGCCCAGGCCCACGCCGGCCAGACCCGCTGGGCCGACGCGACGGCAACCGGCGTGCGAGCGCTGGACCTGGCTCGCAAAGCCGAGCACGCCCAGGCAACCGGGCTCGCGCTGCTCGCGCTCGGCGAGACCGCCGTCGCCACCGACGACCCGCGCGGCGACGCCCTGCTGCGCGAGGCACTGACGTTCCCGATCGGCCTTCCGGACCAGGCCCGCATCCGCGTCCACCTCGGCGGCCGCTGAGTTCCGCCGGCTTTTCCGCCGGTTCCTCCTGGAGTCCCGCCGTGGTGATCCCTAGTGTTCCCCGCGTTGCGGCGGGTCCCTGCCCGCATTCGTACTTCCGAGGAGACCCATGCTGCCTTCGCCCCGCGCGATCCTGGTTCCGCTCGTGATCGCCGTCGTGGCGCTGACGGGCGCCGCCCCCGCCTACGCCGACCGGACCGTCATGCCGCCGGTGAGCGGTGACGTGCTGGCTTGGCAGCCCCTCAGCAGCAGCCCTTCGACCGGCCTCAAGTGCGTGCAGGTCGACAAGGGACGCTACGACGACGCCGCCCCGGTGGACCAGTTCACCTGCGAGTACAAGAACAACCAGAGATGGCGGATGGGACAGGCCACCGACGACCCCGACGTCTTCTGGCTGCAGAACGTCGCCACCGCCAAGTGCCTGGACGACGCCGGGTACGGAATGGATCAGGGGAACCCGATCATCCAGTACGACTGTCTCGTCGGCACGAACCAGCAGTGGCGGATGATCTGGGACTACTACTACGGAGACGCGCAGTTCCAGAACGTCAACAGCGGCCTGTGCCTGTCGGTGGACGGCATCACCACCAGCAACTACCGCCGTCTCGTCCAGAACCCTTGCTACGGCTTCCTCAACGAACGGTTCCAGCCGATCCTGCCGAACTAATCGCGCGGGACCGCTACGCCATGATCACCGGCAACTTCGACCCGCGCTCGAACTGATTTCAGTTTGGCAAGTGAGGATGGGACCGTGGACGGGCTACAGCATCGGCTACGCGTCACGAATCGAGGACCGCGGCGACCTGGTCCGGAATCGTCACCATCGCCATGTGGCCGGACCGGAGCGGGGTCACGTCCGCGCCGGTCCGGCGCACCGACTCGGCCTGCAGCTCGGGCGGGTAGCAGCGGTCCTCCGTCAGCAGCACATACGTCCGCGGAACGGGAAGCCGGTAGCCACTCAGGTCGACGGTCTCGGACAGCAGTGCGGCGGCGTCGTCGACCACGCTGCCGAGGATGAACTGCGCCTGTTCCTCGTCGGCGTCGTTGCAGAGCATCGCCCGTGCCGCTTCGGCGTCGACGGTGTAGGTGCCGTCCGCGATGCCCGCCTCCACCGAGGCTCGCACGTCCGGGTCGATCTGGTCGAGCACCCGTGTGCCGTCCTCCGGCACCACCGCCGACAGCAGCACCACCCGCCGGATGCGCTCCGGAACCAGCGCCATGACCCGAGGCACGGTGACGCCGCCGAACGAGTGGCCGACCAGGACGATGTCGGTCAGGTCGCGCTCGACGATGTCGGCGGCCACGGCCCTGCCGCAGTCGTCCTGCGTCACGGTGCGCACGTCGACATCGCCGCGCGTGCCGCGGCCGGGCAGGTCCACGGCGAGCACTTCGCCGTCGAGCAGCGGGGTCAGGCGGTCCCAGCAGCCGGCGCCCATGGTGGCGCCGTGGATCAGTACGAACGACATGCGGAGTCCCTTGGGGTAGACCAGTTCACGGGTTCGGAGAAGCCGCCGCTCGTCGGCGTGACCGAGCTCCTCGCCGTGCCGAAGCAGCCGGCCTCCAGGAGCGGCAGGTGCACCGACGACGGCCACGTCGAGCTGCGCTGGACCCGGTACGTGCCACCGGGCACGCTGTCCCGCGCCGGCGCGGTGAGGCCGCACGGGAGGATGTTGAAGCCCGCGCAGGGGGTCACGGCGGATTGGGTCGTGAGCGTGAGACGGAGCCAATGCCCGGGGAGCACCGCCCACAGGCGCGGATGGAGCGCGACGTCGAAGCGGGTCACCGCACCGGGGTGGAGGTAGTCGTCGCGGGTTTGCGCGGTGTAAGGGCGGATCACCGTCCCGTCGCGGTCACGCCAGGTCTCGAGTGGACTGAGAGCGCGCTGACTGCCGAGGACCGCGCCGAAGGTGATGGGCGCCGCCGTCCCGTCGGGTGCGACGTCGGAGAGGGTGGCGATCAGCATGAGGTTGGTGTTGCCGGCTGCCGCGGGCCGATCGGGTGGATCCGAGCTTCCCGTCGGGGCCCAAGTAGTACGTGGTGTAGTCGTCAGCGAGGGGGTAGCGTGCCGTGTTGATCCAACCGTCGCCGCGGAGTTCGTAGAGGTGCATCGGGGTACGGGTCTGGTCGATGCCGGTGTTCTTGTGCACGGGCCGACGATGATCTGGTAGCGGCCCGTGGCCGGTTGGCCGGGAGCCATCGGAGCTTGGACGGGGCGGTTGCGGTACGCGTTCTGCAGAGCCGCGTAGATACCGTTGTCCGCAATGGACTTCGCGAACCGGGCGGGCTGGCGGGTGCGCCAGAACTCGCGATTGTAGGCGGCGTCCCCGCCGGTCTGGATCTCGTCGACCAGGCCGGCGAAGAAGGACTTCGCCGACGGTGTGTCGCCGACGGAGGCGGCCGCGCGGCTCAGGACGGGAAGTCGCCCGTCAGAATCCCGTCCACCAGGAAGGTTTCGCGAAGGTAGTCCTGTGCGGTACACGTGGGAATGATCGTCTTCAGGGGTGAGTCGCGGCCGATGTTCGCGGCGGTGTAGAGCTGGGTCTCGCCGGCGTAGGAGCAGCCGTACCCGCCGACGGCGCCGTTCGAGCCGGTCAGCTCGCGAGCGGCCCAGCCGACGGTCCGCACACCGTCCCGGTGATCGCGCTCCGACACGTACCCGAACTGCCCTCCGGACGTACCGGTGCCCCGCGACCGAACGGTCGCGAAGATGTATCCGAAGTGGACGAAGTACGGATCGACCTCGTCCGTGTACGGAGTTTGCTGCAAGATCACGGGGAACCTGCCGGGCGCGCGTCGCCCGGTCGAGGGGTCAGCCGGGTAGGCGGCCGTCGCTGTGAGAATCACGCCGTCGTCCATCCGCACCGGAACGCTCGAGACGACGGTCATTCCGTAGCGGGCCGGGCCCGGCTCCCACCGTCGGCCTGGCCAGGGTGCCGGCCCGTGGCCGCCCGCCTGAGCGGATGCCTGCCCGGCGGCGACCAGCGCCGCGACGAGCACGCCGGTGATCACGGTGGACAACGCGCGCCATCGCCGGGTACCGCCCATGAACCCTCCTCGTCGAGGATTGAACTGAACTCACTTAGGCTAGCAACGGCTGAGGCGGGTGTACAGCCGGCGACCGGCGGTCCTTTCCGCGCATCAGGCTGGCGATGCGCGAGGCGAAGTGCACCACCCTTCGGTCCGATGGCGTCGACGGCGTGACCACGCCCAGCACCAGGACGCCTCAGCCCATCCGGCGGTGCGCGGGGCGACCAGCGCACCGGATCTACGACGCACGATGCGCCGGATTTCACTCGCGGCACGCCTCGCCAGCGAGCGTCCGGTCCATATCGGTGGGCTGAGTGGCGGCGGGGTGTCCGACACGTGGTCGGCGTCGTTCAGCACTGAGATACTTCGCCGGTGATGCGGGAAGGATGTCGATGAGTCCCGGTGCGGAAGTGGGGATCGTCGTGCTGGTGATCTGCGCTCTGTTGGTGACGACGGTGTTCGCCGGGATCCGGCGGCGGGAGAAGACCGGAGGCCTCGGCCAGGTCCCGCCACCGGCCCCGGAGTACGGGCGCCGGATTACCACGCTGCGGGACGAGGACTACGACCTCGTTCTGCGGGGCGGGGCCTGGGTCAACGGCATCAACGTGACTTGGCCGATCGCCGCCCTGCTGGTCAGCCGAAACCAGATCGAGCTGCGCGTCCGGGTCCTTGTGCCGATCCGGATCGCCCGCGCCGAGGTGACCGGCCTGCGTTGGGTGCGTGGCCCGTTCAGCCGCGGCGTCAAGTTCCGGACCGAGTCGGGCCGGCTGGACAAGCTGAGCTTCTGGCCCGTGGGCAAAGCCGCAAAAAAGCTGGCCGAGCTCGGCTGGCACTGAACGGTCGATCATTGCCCACGGCGCTGGGCAGGCTGAAGCGCATGGAACGCCCGGCTGAAGCACGGGTCGGTGAAGCCCAGCGCCGGGCGACCGCGGCCGCACCGTGGTCGGCCACGTGAACCATGAACGCCCGCAGCACACAGAGCATGGTGCGACGACCGCATAAATCCGTCACGCCATCGTTCCACCGAATGCTCTGAAGGCGCCCTTCACACCTCAGGGCCGGACCCAGAGGTCACGGCTACTCGCCAGGAGCACTCGGCCGTCCCGCAGGCTCGCCGCAACACTGACCTGTTCCCTGGGACAGCCCAGTTCGCCCCGCTGCCAACTGCCGGCATCGAGCACCCAAACCACCGAGCACGCACGACTCGACCCAATCCGGTCCCGTTCGATGCGTTCCCCGATCAGCACCGGCTCGCCCCCTTTGTCGACGGTCCTGCCGTCACCCAGCGCTGCCGAATCGTCGAGTTTCCAGTCCCCCGGTTCGCCGGTCGAGCGGCTCGGTGACATTCGGAAGATTCTGGCCGCCGCCGAACCTGACCGCAAAGCGGAGGTCCACCGGCAGCTCCAGCTGCGCGCGACCTACCGCCCCGGTAAACGACTAGTGCGCATCGAGATCAGTCTCGATGCGCACAGTTGGGGTTATGGGAAGTGTCCGAGGGCCGAGTTGATCTATAACCCCACCCTCAAGTTCACCACCGTCCTGCAGCTTGAGTGAGCGCGTCCGTCCCTGGGTTCTGCCGGCCGGCAGGTTGCAGAGCATTCGGCTCGGCTGGCAGCGACGGTCCCAGGTCTCGATGACGTCGTGAACGGCCAGGTGCGCGTCGAGCAGTGCCGTCGCGGTGTCGATCTTCAGCTGCCGGACCGCGGCCAGCAACGTCACCGCGTCGGTCATACCGCCGGGGCTGAACCCCCGCGCCGCCGCGTTCTCCGTGGTGAAGCCCTGCTCGATCAGGTACTTCATCCGCAGCAGCGCCTCGACATCGGACCCGCCGCGCATCGGTGATCGAGGACGCGGAAGCGATCCGGGGTGCCGGTCGCGTCCGCTTTGGCCGGCGTGACCCCCGCAGACCGGTCACCGCCGCTACGGCGCACTCGATGACTTGGTCACCGCCCACGCGGCGCTTGCCGTCGCCCAGGCCATCTCGGCGATCAGCCTCGCTCTCGACGATCCCGACCTTCCCGCTGAAATCTTCCGCTGACCCCGCACAGGCCACTACCACGACCTGACGCAGATGACGGCCATCCCCTCGTGGACGCCGAGGCTACGCGATGATGTCTTGCCGGGTCGGTGTCTTCGTCCGCCTGGATCCCACGGCAAGGGCGGCGAACAGGACATTGAGACCGAATCCAAGCGCGGCGAACAGCCGCTGACTGCCGGCAAGTTCTCCCAGGTACTCATCGCGGGTGATCGCCGTGCTGCCAAGGCGGGTGTAGAGCTGATAGCCGGTCGCGGTCACTTCGGGCGCGCCGTTACGCAGGCCCGCGGCGGCGACCACGGCGACAACCACGGCGACGATGACCAGCAGTCCTGCGCTCCACCGCTCGCCCGCCGACAGCGACTTCGCCACTTCGGCCAGAACGTGCGCAGGTGACTCACGCCGACCCCGCAGCAGCAGATTCTTTACCACGGCGAGCGCTACGGGAAAGACACCGATCAATGGGATTACCCACAGGGCTTCGGGAAGGTGGGGCGCTCCTTCGGTGAGCGAGTCGATGATTCCGGCCAGGCAGCCGAACGTGGCGAGGCTGCACCAGATCACTATTGCACGCACGGTTCACGTTACCATTCGTCGAAGTTGTTCATTGCCGGAAAATCCTCAGGCGCGCCTTCGGCGACCACGCGGCCGTGATCGAGAACGGGCGACGCGGCCGGCCAATTCGGCGGCCTCGTCCAGATATTGCGTCGTGAGGAAGACGGTGACACCGCCGGCGACCAGGTCGCGGATGATCCGCCACATCGTGTGCCGGCTGCGCGGGTCGAGCCGCCGCCGCATCCCGCCGGAGTAGGCGCATCAGCAGCAGGTTCTCCCGGCCGGTCAGCAGGTTGTCGACGGCGGAGAACTGGCCGGTGACGCCGATCGCCGCACGGACTCCGTCGGGGTCGGTGGCGAGGTCGTGCCCGGCGACCGACGCCTGCCCGCCGTCGGAGTGGATGAAGGTGGACAGGATCCGCACGGCGGTGGTCTTGCCCGCGCCGTTGGGCCCGAGCAGGGCGAAGATCGTGCCTTCGGCAACGGCCAGGTCGATGCCGTCGAGCACGGTCAGCCCGCCGAAGGACTTGCGCAGCCCGGTGGCCGCTATCGCGGGGGTGGTCACGGTGCTCCTCTCGTCTGCCACGACCCGGACGGTCACGGCTGAGGCGAGGGTGCGCGACCCTGGTTTCACCCTGGTTTCAGGCCGGTTTCCCGCCGTTCGGCCGGGTTCGGCCCGAGAATCGGGCGATCCGAGCAAGGGGGTTGCCGTGGCCGGGACAGTCACGAAACCGAGGCCGCGTGCCGTGGTCTTCGCGGCTTTGACGCAGCTGCTGACCGCGCTGCCGTTCCTGCTGTCGATCGTCGTCGTCTGGACTTCCGGAGCCGGGGCTCAGGCGGCGGCCGAAGACGAGCTCGTCCGCCAGGGCCTGCCCTCGTCCTTGCTCACCGCGCATGGGATCAGCTTCGGCTCCGGCACGGCCGAAACGCCGCTGCCGGCGGGGATCATCGTGGTGCTCGTCGTCCTGGCGTTGCTGAACCTCGCCGGCCGGCGGGCCGGTCAGGTGCTGTCGTGGGTCTTCCAGCCGATCCTCGCTGTGGCCGGGGCGCTGATCGTCCCGGCGCAGCTGTTCACCGCGACCTTCCTCGCCGCGAGCTTCGGCGGCTCCGGCGATCCGCTGCTGCGGCGGGTGGATGTCACCAAGCTGGTCGACGCCGCCGCGCAGGCGATGCCCGGGTGGCTGCCGGTGGTCGACGGCGCCAAGCTCGTGCTGGCCACGGCCGGTTCGCTGCTGGTGGTCGTCCTGCTGGCGCTGCCGTCGGCGCGGACGTACTTCCGGCGCCGGTGAGCGAGAACCGAACGGGTCCGCGGTCCGCCCCCAGACGGTCCGCGGACCCGCTCAGGCCGCTGTTCCCGTCGCCTGGCTACGGGGAACCGCGGACTTGATGAGGCGGCCGAGAACGACCGCGTGGCCGGCGAACCGCTCGTAGTGACGGCTCAGCACCGCGACCTCGTCGTGTTCGCGGAGCGACGCCAAGACGCGGTGCAGGTCGTCGAAGTCGTCTTCGGCGCTGTACAGCGCGCGGACGTAGTCACCACCGGCAGCCACATCCGCCAGCCAGACAGCGATCCGGCCCAGCTCGACGAATTCGCCGGTCAGCGCGTGCGGCACCGCAGGGTGCGGATAGCTCCGCTGGACGCTGCGGGCGACCTGCAGCACGAGCCCGCTCATCCGCTCCAGCTCGGTCAGCGCGTGGATGGTCGCGAGCACGGTGACGGCCGGTGCCCGCAGCGCGAGCTCCGCGTACGTCCACCGGGTCAGCTCCTCGCGGTCGCGATCGAGCCGGACCGAGCCGGCGACGATGTCGTCGGCCAGCGTGACGTCGGCTTCCTCCAAGGCAAGGGTGGCCTGCTCCATCGCGGCAGCGGTGTCCCGGGTCAGCCGCAGGAGGTCCGTGGTCGTGCACATGGGTCCACACTGTCCAATCGGGACCGCCCGAGTCCAGCGTCTTGACGGGAATTCGACGCGGTGGCTTCGGGGAGGTCGGGTACCCCTCCGGCAAGCGGTTCTCATGGCCGTTCGCCGCTCACACTCCTCAGCTACCGGAGCGTCCCAGTGCCGCGACCTCGCGGACGGCCGCGGCGATGGCCGGAGCGTCCTTCTTCAGGATCGCGCCGTGGTTGCTCGCGACCTTCGCGCTCACCTCGATGTTCGGGTTGCGGGCGGTCACGCCGTCGAGGCTGGTGCGGAGCACTTCCTGCTCGTCGCCCTTGCTGCCGAAGGACACCCCCGAAGCGACCACGTAGCGCACCGGAACGGTGATGCCGTCCAGCACCGGGCCCAGCTCGCGCTCGCGGGACAGCACCCCGAGTTCGATGTTGCTCTCCGCCTGCTGCGCAGCGGTCATCCGCGGCGTCAGCCCGGTCGGCCGCAGCAACGGCATGACCCAGTTCAGCCGCTTGAACAGCTTCCTGATCCGTCGTTCCATGGCCTCGTCCAGCCAGTCGTAGGGGTAGGCACCGTCGACCAGGACCGCGCCCATTGCCCGTTCCGGGTTCCGCTCGGCCCAGTGCGCCGCGACGACCGCGCCATAGGACCAGCCCACCACCAGCGCCCGGTCGACACCCCGGGCCGCGAGCACGGCGTCGACGTCGCGGACGGCAGCCTCGAAGGAGTAGTCCGCCGAACGCGCCGACTTGCCGCGGGCGCGCTCGTCGAAGGTGATGTGCCGGAACTCGCCGCCGAGCTCGGCGAGGACCCGGCGCCAGTAGCCCTGGGTGGCGAATTGGCCGTTGGAATAGAGGACCGGGACACCGGAACCGCCGGTGTCGGTGACGGCCAACGCCGTGTCTTCGACCGGCACCATGCCGGTCCAGGTCGAGGCGGTCGGCGAAGCGTTGCTGTTTGTCATGCGGCCACTGTCCGCGTCTCTCCTGACAGCACCCTGACTCCGTCCTGACACGGGTACCGCCCCCTCAGATTCCCCCGGGCCCGACGGCGGATCAATCCGGCGTAAACATCCGGGAGCACGGCGTGAAAGAACCAACGGCGCGGTGTGCGCGGCCGCCGGCACCGCGCCATCGTTCGGTGACGCCCTACGCCGGACCGAAGGATTTCGATGAGCGACCTGGCCTACACGTTGATGCTGATCGGTGCTTTCGTCGTGCTGACCGTGGTGTTGCGCGCGGCGGAACGCTGGTGCGAGGTTCACCCGCGCCGGGACGAGGCCGCGCCGGCGCGGGTGAACCACGATGAGCGGAGCTAGGCGCGGTGCTTGGCCGGGAGGGTCAGCCGTTCGCTGAGCTGCCACAGCTTCGTCACCGCGTCCCGGTCGGCCGCGGCCGCGGCGGCCTTGGCCGGCAGCCTGCCGTCGTAGTAGGCGCCGTTGATCACTTTCGTCTCCCGATTCGCCAGCCGCGCTACGACTTCGGCGCCTTCGACCACCGGGCGGCCACGGTAGCTGTAGTGCGACAGCATCGCCGTCGTGAGGATGCCCGGGTGCACGCTGACCGCCTCGCGCACCTTCGGCCGGAACTCGGTCAGCGCCGTGGTGAGCATCGTCAGCGCGAGCTTCGACTGGGCGTACACGGCGCCTCGGTGGTAACGGCGTTTGAAGGCGAGGTCGCCCCAGTTGATCCGGCCACCGCGGTGCAGGGACGAAGACACGTTGACCACGCGGCTCACCGGCGACGCGGCGAGCGCGTCCTCCAGGAGCCGCACGAGCAGATAGGGCGCCAGGTAGTTGACCTGGAACACCCGCTCGTTGCCGTCCTTGGTGACGCTCCGGCCACCGGCGCCCGCGGTGCCGGCGTTGTTGACCAGGACGTCGACGCGGGGGTAGCGCTCGGCGATCGCCTTGGCCAGGTCGGCGACCTGGCGCAGGTCGGTGAAGTCGGCGACCGCCGGCTGGAGACGTCGTTCGTCGACGCCGGAGCCGACGAGCTTCTCGAACGCCACATCACTTTCTTCGCGGCTGCGGGCATGGACGATGACAGTGGCGCTTCCGGTGGCCAGCAACCGGGCGGTCTCGTAGCCGAGCCCTTCGCTCGTGCCGGTCACCATGATCACGGGGTTTTCGGGCATGGTTCATCCACAGTGGACTCATCGGCGCGGGGAAGGCGCCGGGTGGGCAGGGGTCGGTGACCGGCCGGTGGACCGCCGGGGACCGGCGTAGCACCGGCCGGGCCCGGATCAGGCGGCCGGTCGTCATGGCGCACGCCCCGCGCGTACCCACGAACGTCACCTCTGCCCATGCACACCAGGAAAACCCACAGGCGGCTCGGCGGGAAGGCCGTCCGTGCCGAACTTGCGGATTCCTAGCGGCACTCGCCTTCGAGCTCGGCCAGCACTTCGGCCGCCGTCTGGCTACCACCGTCGGCGAGGCGACGCAGCTCGGCCAGGTCCTCCCGCTCGGTCGCCAGCTCGACGAGCAGGTCGACGGCGTCCGGGTACCCCTGGGCGGCCCACCGCCGTAGTTCGCCGGCATCGCCCCGCTCGGCGGCGAGTTCGATCTGCACGTCGGGATCGGTCACGACGTCTCCTCCGGGACGAAGCGGTACCCGATGCCCGGCTCGGTGAGCAGGTACCGCGGGTGCGACGGCTCGGGCTCGAGCTTGCGCCGCAGCTGCGCCATGTACACGCGCAGGTAGTGCGCCCGGTCGGCGCAGTCCGGCCCCCAGATCGTGGTCAGCAGGTGCTTGCCGCTGATCAGCGACTCGGGGTTGCGGACGAGCTGCTCGAGGATCGCCCACTCCGTCCGGGTGAGGTGCACCGTGGCATCGCCCCGGCGGACGATCTTCGACGCGACGTCCACGGTGAACGCGGCGGTCTCGACGACGACGTCCGGCTCCGGCTGCGCGCCCAGGGCCAGCCTGCGTTCCGCGGCGCGCAGGCACGCGAACAGCTCCTCCATGCCGAACGGCTTCGTCACGTAGGTGTCGGCGCCGGTGTCGAGAGCCTGGATCTTGTCGGCCGGGTCGTGCCGCGCGGACAGCACGATGATCGGCATCGCGCTCCAGGTGCGCAGCTCCCGGATCACTTCTATCCCGTCGATGTCGGGCAGCCCCAGATCCAGCAGGACCAGGTCCGGGTGCTCGGTTGCCGCGGCGAGCAGCGCGGAGGCGCCGTCGGTGGCGGTGACCACGGAGTAGCCGCGGGCGGTGAGGTTGATCCGCAAGGCCCGCACGAGCGCGGTCTCGTCGTCGACCACCAGCACGGATGTCATGGCACCACCTCGGCGGCGACGGGCAGGGACACGACGAGGGTCAAGCCACCGCCGGGGGTGTCCTCGGCACGGATCGTGCCGTCCATCGCCTCGACGAACCCCTTGGCCACCGACAGCCCCAGGCCGACCCCGGTGGTCGTGTTGCGGTCGCCGAGCCGCTGGAAGGGCGCGAACGCCGACTCGGCGGTTCCCTTCGGCAGGCCCCGGCCGTGATCGACCACCCGCAGCTCGACCCGGCCGGCGTACGCGCTGGCCCGCACGGCGACGTCGCCTCCGCCGTGGCGCACGGCGTTGTCGATCACGTTCGCGACCGCCCGTTCCAGCAAGCCGGCGTCGGCCGTCACCGCGGGCAACCCCGGATCGACGTCGACCACGACCTTGCCGCCGCCCTCCACCGCGGTCAGCGCCGTCGCGACCACTTCGTCGTACCCGACCGGACGCAGGACCGGCTGCACCGCGCCGGTCGCCAACCGCGACGAGTCCAGGAGATTGTCGATGAGCCCGGAGAGCCGGTCGGTGGACTCCTCCCCCGCGGCCAGCAGCTCCTCAGCGTCTTCCTCGGACAGGCTGACGTCGTGGGCGCGCAAGCCACCGAAGACGGCCTTGATCGACGTGAGCGGGGTGCGCAGGTCGTGTCCGATGGCCGACAGCAGCGCCGTACGCAGCTCGGTCGTCTCGGCCCGGCGTTGTGCTTGCTGGGTCTGGGCGGCCATCCGCTGCTGCCGCAGCGCCATGAGGGCTTGGCCCGCGGCGGCTTCGAGCACCCGCTGGTCGTGGGCCGGCAGTGTCCGGCCGCGCAACGCGAGGTGGACGTCATCGGTGACGGGCACGTCCACGTCGGCCTCGTCCGGATCGTCGCACGGCCGCTCGCCCGTGCAGGCCGCGCGGACCCATTCGTCGTCCTGCTTCTCCAGCAGGGAAACGGATTCGAGCCCGAAGTTCTCCCGCACCTTCTCCAGCAGCCGCTGCAGCGGCTCGTCGTGCCCGAGCACGGTCCGGGCGTAGGAAGCCAGCAGCGCCGCTTCTGTCCGGGCCTGTGCCGCCGCGTCCGCCCGCCGGGAAGCGCGGTCGACCACGAGCGCGAACGCCACGGCGACCACGACCATCGCGACCAGCGTGATGACGTTCTGCTGGGCGTCGACGGTCAGCGTGTACAGCGGTGGCGTGAAGAAGAAGTTGAGCAGCAGCGCGCTCGTGATCGAGGCGAACAACGCGGGCCCAAGCCCGCCGACGAGCGCCACGATGATCGTCGCGAGGAAGTAGTCGATGACGTTGGTGGACAGGATCAGCGTCTGCCGCAGCAGCACGCCGATCAGGGTCGCCACCACGGGCAGGGCCAGCGCGAGCACCCAGCCGAGGATCAGCCGGCGCCGGGCGAGGGAGCTGCGCGGGAACAACCTGGCGCGCAGCCGTCCGCCGGACTCGTCGTGGGTGACCATGTGCACGTCGATCGGCCCCGACTCCTGCACCACGGTGGCGCCGATGCCCTCGTCGAACAGCCGCGCCACCCGGGAACGCCGGGACGTGCCCACCACGACCTGCGTCGCGTTCACCCCGCGGGCGAAGTCGAGCAGGGCGGTCGGCACGTCGTCGCCGACGACCGTGTGGAAGGAGGCACCGACGTCCTCGGCCAGTTTGCGGTACTCCGCGAGCGCCTGCGGGGAGACGCCGGCGAGACCGTCACCGCGCAGGATCTGCAGCACCATCAACTCGGCACCGGCCCGCTTCGCGATGCGCCGCGCCCGCCGGATCAGCGTCTCGCTCTCCCGGCCGCCGCTGATCGCGACGACCACCCGCTCCCGGGCTTCCCAGGTGTCGGTGATGTCGCGTTCGGAGCGGTAGCGCTGCAGGGCGACGTCGACCTGGTCGACCACCCAGAGCAGAGCGATCTCCCGCAGTGCGGTCAGGTTGCCGGGCCGGAAGTAGTTGCCCAGGGCGGCGTCGATCCGGTTCGCCGGGTAGACGTTGCCGTGCGCGAGCCGCCGCCGCAGCGCCTCCGGGGTGATGTCGACCAGCTCCAGCTGCTCGGCGCGGCGGACGACCTCGTCCGGCACGGTCTCCTGCTGGGCGATGCCCGTGATCCGCTCGACGACGTCGTTGAGGCTCTCCATGTGCTGCACGTTGACCGTCGACAGCACGTCGATACCGGCGTCGAGCAGGTCGTCGATGTCTTCCCACCGCTTCGCGTTGCGAGAACCCGTGACATTGGTGTGAGCGAGTTCGTCGACGACGGCGACCTCGGGCGCCCGGGCGAGAATGGCGTCGACGTCCATCTCCTCGAACGGGTGCCCGCGATAGTCCAGGACTTTGCGCGGCACCACCTCCAGCCCGTCCAGCAGCTCGGCGGTCTTGCGGCGCCCGTGCGTCTCGACCAGCCCGACCACGACGTCGGTGCCGCGGTCGAGCCGGCGACGGGCCTCCCCGAGCATGGCGAAGGTCTTCCCCACGCCCGGGGCGGCCCCGAGGTAGATCCGCAGCTCGCCGCGGCGGGGTCTGCCGGGCGAGCTCGCGTCTTCCGTCGTCACGGTCAGTGCCTGGCCGCCGCGACCGCCAGGTTCATCCCCAGCACGTTCACCGCCGGGTCGCCGAGCACGCCGATTCCGCGCCCGGTGGTGTTGTCCGCGACGATCCTGCGGACCTCGTCTTCGCTCAGGCCGTTCTCCCGCGCGACCCGCGGCACCTGCAGCTCGGCGTAGGCCGGGCTGATCTGCGGGTCGAGCCCCGAGGCGGACGCGGTCACGGCGTCGGCCGGGATCTTCGAGACGTCGACGCCTTCGCGTTTGGCGATCAGCTCCTGCCGCTCCTTGACCGTGGCCAGCAGGTCTTCGTTGGCGGTGCCCTTGTTCGAGGCACCCGAGGTCGACGGGTCGCCCGGGCCGAGCGGGTCCTTCGACCCCGCCGAGGGCCGGTTGTGGAAGAACGGGTCGTGCGCCGGATCCTTCGCCACCGGGTCGACGCCGATCAGCGACGACCCGACGGCCTGGCCGTTCTGCGTGACGATCGAGCCTTCGGCCCGATCCGACAGGCCGGGGATTCGGGCCACCGCCCACACGGAGAGGGGGTAGACCACGCCGAGGAGCACGGTCAGCACCAGCAGCATCTTCAGACCGGCGATGGTCTGCTTGTACAGCACCTTCATGGTCACATTCCCGGGATGAGTCGGACGAGCAGGTCGATCAGCCAGATCCCGGCGAACGGCGTCACGATGCCGCCGAGGCCGTAGACCAGCAGGTTGCGCCGCAGCAACGCCTTCGCGGTGGAAGGCTTGTACCGCACGCCACGCAGCGCCAGCGGGATCAGCGCCACGATGACCAGCGCGTTGAAGATGACCGCCGACAGGATCGCGGAGTTCGGCGAGTGCAGGCCCATGATGTTGAGCCCGCCCAGCTGCGGGTAGATCGCCGCGAACATCGCGGGCAGGATCGCGAAGTACTTCGCGAGGTCGTTGGCGATGGAGAACGTCGTCAGCGCGCCGCGCGTGATGAGCAGCTGCTTGCCGATCTCCACGATCTCGATCAGCTTCGTCGGGTCGGAGTCGAGGTCGACCATGTTGCCGGCTTCCTTGGCCGCCATGGTCCCGGTGTTCATCGCCACCCCGACGTCGGCCTGCGCCAGCGCGGGGGCGTCGTTGGTGCCGTCGCCGGTCATCGCGACCAGCCGGCCGCCCTCCTGCTCCTTCTTGATCAGCGCCATCTTGTCTTCGGGCTTGGCCTCGGCGAGGAAGTCGTCGACCCCGGCCTCTCGGGCGATGGCCCGCGCGGTGAGCGGGTTGTCGCCGGTGATCATGACGGTCTTGATGCCCATCGTCCGCAGCTCGGCGAAGCGCTCCCGCATGCCGGGCTTGACGACGTCCGAGAGCCGGATCACCCCGCGCACCGAGGCGACGCCTTCGACCTGCTCGGCCACGACGAGCGGAGTGCCGCCGTCGGCGCTGATCGCGTCGACGACCGCGTGCACCTCGTCCGGGACCGTGCCGCCGTGCTCGGCGACCCACGCCCGCACGGCACTGGCCGCACCCTTGCGCACGACCCGGCCGTTCAGGTCGATGCCGCTCATCCGCGTCTGCGCGGTGAACGGGACGAACTCGCCGGACTTCTCGGCTTCACTCGCCTCGGTCGGCAGGACGTGCTCACGCGCGCACAGGTCGACGATGCTGCGGCCCTCCGGGGTGCCGTCGGCCAGGCTGGAGAGCCGGGCCGCGATCGCCAGGTCGTCGATCGTGGACGAGCCGACCGGCAGCAGCTCGGTGGCCTGCCGGTTGCCGAAGGTGATCGTGCCGGTCTTGTCGAGCAGCAACGTCGAGACGTCGCCCGCGGCTTCGACCGCACGACCGCTCGTCGCCAGGACGTTGCGCTGCACCAGCCGGTCCATGCCCGCGATCCCGATCGCGGACAGCAGCGCGCCGATCGTCGTCGGGATCAGGCAGACGAGCAGCGCGGTCAGCACGATCACCGATACCAGGCCGCCGGAGTAGCGGGCCATCGGCTGCAGCGCCACGACGGCGAGGACGAAGATGATCGTCAGCACGGCCAGGAGGATCGTCAGCGCGATCTCGTTCGGCGTCTTCTGCCGCGAAGCGCCTTCCACCAACGCGATCATGCGGTCCACGAAGGACTCGCCCGGCTTGGTCGTGATCTTGACGACGACCCGGTCGGACAGCACCGTCGTGCCACCGGTGACCGCCGACCGGTCGCTGCCGGACTCGCGGATGACCGGGGCCGACTCGCCGGTGATGGCCGACTCGTCGACCGTCGCAATGCCTTCGACGACGTCACCGTCACCCGGGATGACTTCGCCGGCCTCGACGACGACCAGGTCGCCGATCTTCAGCTCGGTGCCCGGCACCCGGACTTCGGAGCCGTCCTCGGTGAGGCGCCGGGCGACGGTGTCCTTCTTGGTGCGACGCAGGGACTCGGCCTGGGCCTTGCCCCGCCCTTCGGCGACCGCTTCGGCGAGGTTCGCGAACAGGACCGTGAACCACAGCCACACCGCGACGCCGATGTTGAACACGCCCGGGTCGGTGATCGCGAAGACGGTGACCAGCACCGACCCGACCCAGACCACGAACATGACGGGGTTGCGCAGCTGGTGGCGCGGGCTGAGCTTGCGGAAGGCGTCCGGCAGGGACGTCCACAGCTGGCGGGGGTTGAACACTCCCGCGCCGACCCGGCCCGCGTTTTCGACGTGGTGCTGGGTGACTTCCTCGGGGGAACGTTCGGTGGTCATGGTCATGCGAGAGCCTCGGCAATCGGCCCGAGGGCCAGGGCGGGGATGAACGTGAGCGCCGCGACCAGCACGACCGTGCCGGCGAGCATGGTGGCGAACAGCGGGCTGGTGGTCGGCAGCGTGCCCGCGGTCTCCGGCACCTTCTTCTGCGCCGCCAGCGAACCGGCCAGGCACAGCACGGCCAGGATCGGGATGAACCGGCCGAGAGCCATGCAGACGCCGAGCGTGGACTGGTACCAGTCGTTGGTCACGGTGATGCCGGCGAAAGCGCTGCCGTTGTTGTTGCTGGCGGAGGTGTAGGCGTAGAGCAGCTCGGAGAAGCCGTGCGCGCCCGGGTTGTTGAACGCGTCGGTGTTGCCCGGGACCAGCAGGGCCGCGCCCGCGCCGATCAGCAGGACCGTCGGCATGGCGAGGATCGCGATGGCCGAGCAGGTGACTTCGCGTTTGCCGAGCTTCTTGCCCAGGTACTCCGGGGTGCGCCCGACCATCAGCCCGGCCAGGAACATCGCGATGATCGCCATCACCAGGATGCTGTAGAGGCCGGTGCCGACGCCGCCGGGCGACAGCTCGCCGAACATCATGTTCAGCAGCGTCCCGAAGCCGCCGAGCCCGGTGAAGCTGTCGTGCATCGAGTTCACCGCACCGGTCGAGGTACCGGTCGTCGAGTCCGCGAACAACGCCGACGCCGCGACTCCGAAGCGGGTTTCCTTGCCCTCCAGCGCCGCGCCCGCCAGCCGCGCGGCCGCGCCGTTCGCGTGCGTCTCGCCCCACCAGATCACCGCGAGCATGCCGGCCCACAACGCACCCATGACGCTGAGCAGGACGTAGCCCTGCTTGGTGTTGCCGACGAGCTTGCCGAACGTGCGGGTCAGGCTGACCGGGATGACCAGCAGCAGGAAGATCTCGATCAGGTTGGACCAGGAGTTCGGGTTCTCGAACGGGTGTGACGAGTTGGCGTTGAAGATGCCGCCGCCGTTCGTGCCGAGTTCCTTGATCGCTTCCTGGCTCGCGGCAGGGGCGAGCGCGATGGTGCTGCCCGAGCCGTCCGGGTTGGTCACCACGACGCCGGACTTGAGGCTCTGCACGACGCCGAGCGCGACCAGAACGATCGCGAACACGAACGACAGCGGCAGCAGGACGCGGACCGTGCCGCGGGTCAGGTCGACCCAGAAGTTGCCCAGCCGGTCGCTCTTCGACCGGACGAACGCGCGGGTGAGCGCGATCGCCACGGCCAGGCCCACGCCGGCGGAGACGAAGTTCTGCACGGTCAGCCCGGCCATCTGGACCACGTGGCCCATGACGCCCTCGGGGATGTAGGACTGCCAGTTCGTGTTGGTCACGAAGCTGATCGCGGTGTTGAACGCGACCCCGGGGTCGACCGTGCGGCCGAAGTTCAGCGGCAGCAGTGGCTGGATGCGCTGCAGCAGGTAGAGGAACAGCACCGAGACGAAGGAGAAGCCCAGCACGCCCGAGGCGTAGGTCTTCCAGTGCTGCTCGGACTCGGGGTCGGCGCGCACGATCTTGTAGACGGCCTTCTCGAGCCGCCAGTGCTTCGTGCTCGTGAACACGCGGTGCATGTAGTCGCCCAGCGGCCGGTATACCAGTGCCAGGGCGAGCAGGAGGAGGCCGACCTGCCCGAGGCCGGCCCACGTCGAGGACATCAGAACTTCTCCGGTTTGATCAGCGCGATGAACAGGTAGACGATCAGGGCCAGCGCCAGGACACCGCCGAGGACGTTGGCGAACACGCCGGTGCCGCTCACAACCGCTCCAATCCACGCAGGGTCAAGGCCAGCACGGCGAACACGACGATCGCCAGCAGCACATAGGCCAGATCGGCCATACGACTGCTCCCTTCTCACGCAAACCGGACAGAGGTCGACCGAATGGTGACCCGGCTGGCGGAAGCGTGCCTCCCGGAGTTCCGGACCGGATGTCACCTGACAGAGTCTTGATGCGGCTTCACACCGCGTTGACGCGTTCTTGACGCCGACGACTACGCAGAGAAACATCCATCACCCGATCGAGGGAATCGGTGGAGAACCAACGATCACCGAGCGTCCATTTCGGACTTGGTCACAAATCGGCGTCGGCAGCGTGAACGGCTCGCATCGGCCGGAATTCGGGGCCGCTCTTTCCTTGGCGGCCGAGCCCGACATCCGAGCGTCTCGTCCCCGGCCGAGCACCGTCCAGGTGAGCCACAGCAGCCGCGACGGCGCGATCTCCGTGGTGGTGACCCTCGACGGCCAGGTGCGCGACCTGCAACTGGCCGACGCCTCTTCGATCCGTCGACGCCTTCCTGACCGGGCTAACCGTTCAGGTACCGGTCGTACACCGCGACCCACACGTCCAAATCGGACAATTCGTCGACGAGCCGGCGTCCGGTGCGGGTGAGTGCGAAAACCGCGTCGCCGCCCGGGCGTCCGTCCCAGCTTCCGGCGGTGCGGCGCGACACGGCGCCTTCCGCCGCGAGGACGCGCAACGCCGGTTCGAGCGATCGCGGCGGGACGACCCCGCGCAGCTCGCCGAACCGGCGGGGTTCGATCGCCAGCTCGTCGAGCAGTTCCGCCGCGCCGGGGCAGCAGATCACGCGGGTGAGGCGGTCGTCTGCCACCGCGCGACCCTAGGCAGCTCGACCCGGCGGGGAAGGACCGTTGACGCAACCCTGACGACCGGCCCCGCCGCCTATACGGTTTCCCTACGCGCAGGCCGGAATCTTGACGGTTTCCATATGCCGCTCCCCCGGCCGGTCAGGCACGCTCCGATACGTGCCGGCACCCACTTCATGGCTCAAACGGCTGGTACTCGGACGGCCGTTCCGCAGCGACACCCTCGGCGAGACGCTTCTGCCGAAATGGCTCGCCCTGCCGATCTTCGCCAGCGACCCGCTCTCCTCGGTGGCCTACGCGACGCAGGAAATCCTGCTGATCTTGAGCATCGGCGGCCTGGCGTACCTCACGCTCGCGCCGTGGATCGGCCTGGCGGTGGCCGTGCTGCTGACCGTCGTCGTGCTGTCCTACCGCCAGGTCGTGAAGGCCTACCCCAGCGGCGGCGGCTCGTACGAGGTCGCCTCGCGCAACCTCGGCAGCTCGGCGGGACTCGTCGTGGCCGGCGCGTTGATGGTCGACTACATCATGACCGTGGCCGTGTCGGTCGCGTCCGGCGTCGACAACATCATCTCCGCGGTACCCGAGCTCAACGACTACCGCATCGCCTTGAACCTCGGCTTCGTCCTGGTGCTGATGGCGATGAACCTGCGCGGCATCCGCGAGTCCGGCCGGACCTTCGCCATCCCGACCTACCTGTTCATCGGCGGGGTCATGCTGATGATCGCCCTCGGCCTCGGCCAGGCCGTCACCGGCCACGCGCCGGTCGCCGAAAGCGCCGGCTACGACGTCCGCCCCGAACAGGCCGGCTTGACCGGCCTGGCACTGGTGTTCCTGCTGCTCCGGTCGTTCTCCTCCGGCTGCACCGCGCTCACCGGCGTCGAAGCGATCTCCAACGGCGTGCCCGCGTTCCGCAAGCCCAAGAGCACCAACGCCGCCAAGACGATGACCGCGATGGGCGCGACCGCCGTCGTCATGTTCGGCGGCATCACCGCGCTCGCCATGATCAGCCACGTCCGGATCGCCGAAAACACGTGCGACCTCACCGGGTTCCGCGGCGACTGCACCACCGACCCGCAGCGCACCGTGATCAGCCAGATCGCCGCCGCCGTGTTCGGCGGCGACCACTCCGTCCTGTTCTACTTCATGCAGGCCGCCACCGCGCTGATCCTGATCCTCGCCGCGAACACCGCGTTCAACGGGTTCCCGCTGCTCGCCTCGATCCTCGCCCAGGACCGCTACCTGCCGCGCCAGCTGCACACCCGCGGCGACCGGCTCGCTTTCTCCAACGGGATCGTCGCGCTCGCCGTCGTCGCCGGGATCCTGATCTTCGCCTTCGACGGCTCGACCACCCGCCTGATCCAGCTCTACATCCTCGGCGTCTTCACCTCGTTCACCCTCTGCCAGGCCGGGATGGTCCGGCACTGGAACCGCGCGCTCGCCGGCAGCACGGACGCCCGCGAGCGCCGGTCGATCCACCGCTCCCGGCTGATCAACGCCGTCGGCGCGGCACTGACCGCGATCGTCCTGATCGTCGTCCTGGTCACGAAGTTCAGCCACGGCGCGTACTTGGTCGTGATTGCGATCCCGGCCCTGTTCGTCCTGATGCGGACGATCCACCGGCACTACACCCACGTCCGGGAGGAGCTCCTGCCGGACGAGGAGAGCGAGCTGCTGCCCAGCCGGGTCCACGCCGTCGTGCTGGTATCCACTTTGCACAAACCGAGTCAGCGCGCGATCGCGTTCGCCCGGGCGACCCGGCCCGACACCCTCGCCGCGATCACCGTCAACGTCGACGACGCCGACACGCGCGAACTGCAGCGTCAGTGGGAGCAGCGCGGGATGAAGATCCCGCTCAAGGTCATCGAATCACCGTACCGCGAGATCACCCGGCCGGTGGTGCAGTACGTCAAGACCCTGCGGCGCTCGAGCCCCCGCGACGTCGTGTGCGTCTACATCCCCGAGTACGTCGTCGGCCGCTGGTGGGAAAATGCGCTCCACAACCAGAGTTCTCTGCGCTTGAAGGGGCGGCTGCTGTTCGAACCCGGGGTGATGGTGACCAGCGTCCCCTGGCAGCTGCACTCGACGACTCGCCGGGACCTCCAGCGGGTCCGCCCGTTGCCTGGCGATCTCCGGCGCGGGGTCACCACGCAGCGCCGGGCGTCGCGGTGACGCCTGGCGCTGCCGCCGCGCCAAAGCAACGATGGCCACGCCACACCGGAGTCCGATCGGACGGTGAGGTCCGCGTAGATCGCCGGTTCCTGGGTCGCGTAGCCGATCCGCCGGCGCAGCTCGGGACTCCCCGCCGGTCGGCGGAGCACGGTCACCTGCCCGGCTTCCACGATCTGCACGCCGACGATCGACCGCATCAGCGTGCTCTTGCCGCAGCCGTTGGGGCCGAGCAAGCCGGTCACCGTGCCGCGGCGGACGGTGAACCCGATGTCGCGCAGCACCTCCTGCCCGCCGCGGCGGAACCGCAGGCCGGCCACCTCGATCGCCGCTTCGTCCACGTCGTTCCTCCGCTCTCGACGGATCCATGGTGGGCGCCCGCCCGGCCGGCGACAGGTGGCCGGGGTCCCCGGCCCCGGTGACTTTCGTCCCCGGTGCACGACCAGGGCCGAGGCCGATGCTCGGGGCATGAACGGACCCTGGGCCGATGTGCACGAAACCCACATCGGCGCGGTCTTCCTCGTCGGGGACCTCGCCTACAAGCTGAAGAAGCCCGTCGACCTCGGCTTCCTGGACTTCTCGACGCGAGAAGCCCGCGAACGGGTGTGCCACCGGGAGGTGGAGCTGAACCGGCGGCTGGCGCCGGACGTCTACCTCGGCGTCGCCGACGTCACCGGTCCGGACGGCGAGCCGTGCGACCACCTGGTCGTCATGCGCCGGATGCCCGAGGACCGGCGAATGTCCACTTTGGTCCGTCGGCGGGCACCGCTGCACGTGACGGTCCGGCGGCTGGCCCGGCAGCTCGCCGCCTTCCACTCCCGGGCCGCGCGCGGGCCGGAGATCGACGCCGACGAGACCCGCGACGCCGTCCGCGGCCGGTGGCGGGACAGCTTCGAGCAGGTCCGGCCGTTCCACGGTGACGTCCTCGATCCGGCCACCGCCCTCGAGATCGAGGCTCTCGCCGAGGAGTTCCTGGCCGGCCGGGAGCCGCTGTTCGACCGGCGGATCGCCGAGGGGCACGTCGTCGACGGGCACGGCGACCTGCTCGCCGACGACGTCTTCTGCCTCGACGACGGCCCCCGCGTGCTGGACTGCCTGGAGTTCGACGACCACCTCCGGCACGTCGACGTCCTCGACGACATCGCGTTCCTCGCCATGGACCTGGAACGCCTCGACGCGCCGGAACTGGGTGAACAGCTCTTGGCCGACTACCGCGAGTTCACCGGCGACCCCGCTCCCCCGGCGCTGGTGCACCACTACCTCGCCTACCGCGCGTTCGTCCGGGTCAAGGTGGCCTGCCTGCGCCACGCCCAGGGCGACGCCGACGCGGCCGCGCTGGCCCGGGAGTACGCCGATCTCGCGATCTGGCACTTGCGGCTGGGCCGGGTACGGCTGCTCCTCGTGGGCGGGGAACCCGGCACGGGGAAGTCCACGATCGCCGCCGGGCTGGCCGACCGGACCGGTGCCACGCTGCTGCAGTCGGACCGGCTGCGCAAGGAGCTGGCCGGGCTCGCCCCGGTCCGGCGGCCCGCGGAGGGGTATCGGCAGGGCCTCTACGACGTCGCCCACACGGACGCGACCTACGCGGAGCTCGTGCGCCGGGCTGGCGAACTGCTGGCCCTCGGCGAGACCGTGGTGCTGGACGCGTCCTGGACCGCCGCCCGGCACCGCGCGCTCGCCGCCGGTGTGGCCGAGCGGACGGACAGCCCGCTCCTGGCCGTGCGGTGCCACGTCCCCGAAGAGACCGCGGCGCGCCGGATCACGACCCGGACCGGCGCCCTGTCCGACGCCACTCCGGAGATCGCGCACCGGATGGCCACGGACTCCGACCCGTGGCCCGAGGCGCACCCGCTGCCGACGACCGGCAGCCCGGCCGACTCTCTCGCGCGGGCGATCGCTTCGCTGGTGCCCGAGCACCCAAAGTCCCTCGGGCAGAGGCACTCCGGCCCTCCCGGCGACCGGAGCCGCGGTGCGAAGGTCGAAGCCGATGACACCCCCGATCCCGAGGCAGGCCGATGATGGAGCGAGGACTTCCGGACGACTTCACCGTCAAGACCGCGGTGGCGATGGCGGTCCGTGCGCCGTCGGTGCACAACTCCCAGCCCTGGTACTGGCGCATCGGGCACAGCTCTCTGCACCTCTACGCCGACCGGGACCGGCTGCTGCGGGAAACCGACCCGGACGGCCGGGACCTGATTCTCAGTTGCGGCGCGGCGCTGCACCACCTCCGGGTGGGCTTCGCCGCCCTCGGCTGGGGCGCCGAAGTCCACCGGCTGCCGAACCCGGACGAGCCCGACCACCTGGCCGCGATCACGCTGCACCGGCACGACCCGGAGAACGACGAGATCGCGATGGCGGCGGCAATCCCGCGCCGGCGCACCGACCGCCGCCGGCACAGCTCGTGGACCGTGCCGCGCGGGCACGTCGAGGCGATGGCCAAGGCCGCGGCGTCGGAAGGCACCGTGCTTCAGGTCGCCGAGAACTCGGCGCGCTACTACCTGGGGACGGCCATCGAAGAGGCTTCGCGTCGCCACGCCGCCGACCCGGCCTACCGCACCGAGCTGGCGGCCTGGAGCGGCCGTCATCTCTCGCCGGACGGCGTGCCCGCGCGCAACACCCCGGCGCCCGACGACACGCCGGGCGCGCTGCGGGCCAGGCCGTTCGCCGACCCTCTCCTCGTCCAGCCGCCCGATGCCAAGGCCGAAGACGACGAGACGGTGCTGCTGGTGCTGAGCACCGCGTCGGACGACCGGATGTCGCGACTGCGCGCCGGTGAGGCGACCAGCGCCGTGCTGCTGACGGCGAACGCCTTCGGCCTGTCGTCGTGCCCGCTCACCGAGCCGCTGGAGCTGCGCGACGTCCGCGAGTCCGTGACCGAGCGCGTCACCGGCGGGTCGTTCCCGCAGATGGTGCTGCGCATCGGCTGGGCGCCGGCCAACGCCGACCCGCTGCCCGCGACACCGCGCCGCGAACTCGCCGACGTCCTGCAGCCGCTGGAAGCTCCCCCGAAGCATTTCCAGGCTCACTAGGAAAGGAGTCGTCATGCCGTATTGGTGGCACAACCCCGGAATGATGGGCTGGGCCGGCGGCATCGGCATGCTCGTGCTGATGGCGCTGGTGCTCGCCGCGGTCATCACGCTCGCCGTCGTGCTGGCCCGGCGGGGGCCGCAGGCCCCGAACCCGGCCGACACCGCCCGGCGGATCCTCGACGAACGGTTCGCCCGCGGCGAGATCGACCAAGAGGAGTACGAACGCCGTCGCGACGCCCTGGCGCGGGCGGGCTGACATCACCCACGGAGAGGACGTCATGGACCGGCTCAGCCCGCTCGACGCGGCCTTCCTCCAGATCGAGGACGAAGACCCCAGCTCGTCCCTGGCCATCGCCTCGGTGGCGATCGCCGAAGGACCAGCGCCCGCTCAGGACGAGTTCGAGGTGGCCGTGCTGGCGCGGCTGGCCGGGATCCGGCGCTACCGCCAGAAGGTGCGCACGGTGCCGTTCGACCTCGGGCCCCCGGCCTGGGTGGACGATCCCGCCTTCGACCCGCCCGCGCACTTCGGCCGGGTCGCGCTCCCGGCGCCGCACGACCGGGCTGCGCTGTGCGAGCTGGTCGCCCTGCTGATGGGCGAACGGCTCGAGCGCGACCGGCCGCTGTGGGAGTTCTGGGTGATCGAGGACCTGCCCGACGGGCGCTGGGCGATCCTGTCGAAGGTGCACCACGCGCTGGCCGACGGGCTCGCCGCGACCCGGCTGCAGACGGTCCTGTTCGGGGACGCGCCGGCCGACCCGGATCCTCGCGTCGAGGCGCCCGACCCCGGCACGGTGAAACTGTTGCTGGAAGCCATGGGTTCTTTGGTGCGCAATCCGTGGGAGCAAGCGCGTCTGGCCGCTCGTGAACTCCTGCACCCGAACCGGTTGGCGCGCCGGGTCAGCGACGCCGCCCGCGGCCTCGCGGCGATGACCTCGGCGCTGCTGCCGGTGTCACCGACCCCGCTGACCGGATCACTCGGCCGCGATCGGCACTACGCGACCGCTTCCGTGCCGCTGGCCGAGATCAAGGCCGTGGCGCGAGCCTACGACGTCACGGTGAACGACGTCCTGCTGGCCGCGGTCACCGCCGGGTTCCGCGAGCTGCTGCTGCACCGCGGGGAAACACCGGCCGCCGACAGTGTGCGGTCCCTGGTGCCGGTGTCCGTGCGGATCGGGACCGCCCTGGACAACGAGGTCTCCCTGCTCCTGCCGCTGCTCCCGGTCGACCTGGCCGATCCGGCCCAGCGCCTGGTGCGGGTGCGCCACCGCCTGGGCGCGCTGAAGGCAGGCCAGGAAGCCGCCGCCGGCGCGCTGCTCACCGCGACGGCCGCGCACGAGCCGTTCGCCCCCGTGGCGTGGGCGATCCGGGCGGCCGCCCACCTGCCGCAGCGCAACATCGTCACGGTGACGACGAACGTGCGCGGGCCGGCCGAACCGCTGTCCGCGCTCGGGCGCCCCATCGTGGAGATCTTCCCGTACGTCCCGATCGCGTTGCGGGTGCGGATCGGCGTGGCGATGCTCAGCTACGCCGGGCAAGTCACGTTCGGGATCACTTCCGACGCCGACTCGATGCCGGACACGGAGGTCCTCGTCAAGGCGATCGAGCGGGAGATCCCGGCGCTGCGCGACGCGGCCCGCTGAGCCGTCAGAGTCCGCTCGGTGCCGGAACGTCGATCACCCGGCGGCTCGGCCCGGCGGCCGCGGCGAACTCCGCCGCCAGCGCGTCGACCAGTGCCTCCGGGTCCGGGATCAGCTTCCGATCCGTCCCGAAGCCGAACCGCACCTCGCCGGCGTAGCTGAAGATGCAGATCGTGATCGCCTGGCGGCCGCTGCACGGTGCCCAGCCGACGATGCCCTCGACCGGTGCGCCCGCCAGGGTCATCGGCCGGCGCGGGCCCGGGACGTTCGTGAGCACCCCGACCGCCTTGCCGGCGAAGAACCGGCTGACCGGCAGGCCGAACGCCGCCGGGCTCTGCGCGATCGCGTACTGCACGCCGAAGGTCAGCACGGGCTCGTAGGAGTCACGGATCCGGGCGACCCGCCGGTGCACCTCGGCGAGGCGCTCGGCGAACGTCCGGCGTCCGAGCGGCAGCTGCGCCAGCACGAGCGAGAAGTGGTTGCCCAGGTCCGCCGGCAGCTCTTCGTCGAAGGACGAGAGGCTGACCGGGATCATCCAGCCGAGGTCGGACGGGTCGGGGCGGGCGGTGCCGTGCGCCGTGAAGTACCGGTCGAGCGCGCCCGCGACGAGCGCCGTGCAGACGTCGTTGAGCGTCGTCCCGGTTTCGTGGCCGATCCGGGCCAGTGTGAGGAGTGGGACCGGGTCTCCCCAGGCGGCGGTCTTCTCGACGCCGGGATCGCCCTCCCACAAGCCGGTGGCGGTGGACGGACCGAGCAGGTCGCCGGTGCCGGTGGCGCTGTGCCAGAGCGTCGTCGCCGCGCCGGCGACCGCGTCGACCGCGCGGCGCGGCCCGCCGCTCAACGCCGACGACACGAAGCCGGCGACGGCCCCGGTCGCGCCCACCGCCGCGCTCGCGCCGAGCACCGGCAGCGCCACCGCGGACTCCAGCACCGGGTGCACCCGGGCGGCCCGCTGCTGGGCCTTGGCGCCGGTGTCGCCGAGCGCGCGCAGCATCGCGGCGCCGAGCCGGACCACCGGCTGCGCCACGGCTTCGCGGTGCGGCGCGGCGCCACCCACTTTCGCGTGCGGCGCGGATTCACCGTCGACCGGGTCCAGGAGGCTGAACAGGACCTGCGTCAGGCGGATCCCGTCCGCCATCGCGTGGTGCGTGCGGCACACCAGCGCGCTGCCACCGCGGTAGCCCTGCAGCAGATCGATCGTCCACAGTGGACGTCGTGGGTCGAGCGGTTCGCTCCGCCGCGCGGCGACGAACTCCTGGAGGGCCGCCTGGTCCGCCGGCGCCGGGAGGTCCCGTACGACCAGGTGCTTGCCGAGGTCGAAGCCGGGATCGGTCTCCCAGGAGAGGCCGCGGCCGTGCGGCACGGCTCGCTGGAAGTACACCGGGTACCGGGCGAGCAGCCGGTCGGAGACGACCGACCGCAGCCGCGCCGGATCCACCGGCGTCCGCGTCCAGAGCACGGACGTGACGACCATGAGGTTCTCCGGCCGGTCCAGGTGCAGCCACAGGCTGTCCTGCGCGGGCATCCGGCGATGTGGTCCGGCGAGCTTTCGCGTGTTCAGCACATGCCCACTGTCCGTCCGCGCCGGATGCCAGAAAAAGGGCCGGAAGTCCTCCGCGCGCACGGCCGAGGGCCCTGCCTCGCCCATCCTTCGGGCCGCATCGTGGAGACATCGGCCGAAACTCTGGAGCATCGGAGGAATTCATGTCCCCCACCCACGTCGTCGTGCTGGGCAGCGGGTTCGCGGGGCTGGAGACCGCGTTCGCGCTGCGCGCCCTCGCGAGCCCGGACCAAGCCCGGTTGACCCTGGTCTCCGACCGGGACGACTTCCTCTTCCGGCCCGACACCGTCTACCTGCCCTTCGGCGCGGCCGAGTCGCCGCTGCACGTATCGCTGGCGAAACCGTTGCGCCGCCGGGCGATCGACCTGCGGATCGCCACGGCCGAAGGCGTCGACACCGGTCGCGGCGTCGTGCACACCTCGCGTGGCCCGGTCCCCTACGACCACCTCGTCGTCGCCACCGGGGCCGCGGTGCGGCCGGAGGAGGTGCCCGGCCTGGCCGAGTACGGTCGCCCCGTCCGGACCCCCGGGCAACTGCACGCCCTCGGCGAGGAACTGCAGTGGTGCGCGCAGAACGCGAGCCACGCCCGGCTGCAGCAGGTCCTCTTCCTGGTGCCGCCGGGCACCAGGGGCGCCGAACCGCTGTACGAGATCGCGTTGATGCTCGACACGTGGCTGCGCCGCCGCGAGGTCCGCGACAACGTCCAGCTCGCGTTCACCACGGCCGAGCACAGCTACGCATCGGCGTTCGGGCCCAAGCTGCACGACGTCGTGGCCGCGGAGTTCGCCAAGCGCGGCATCGAAGGCCACACGGGCAGGTCACCCGACAAGATCGGCGAGCTCGAGATCGCCTACACCGACGGCACCGCGCAGGAGTTCACCCTGCTCGTGGCGTACCCGCCGCACGTCGCGGCCCAGCGCTTCGACGGACTCCCGGCCGACGAGCGCGGGTTCCTCGTCTGCGAGGAGAGCACGCGCCAAGTGCTCGGGTACCCGAACGTGTACGCCCCGGGTGACGCCGGTGACTTCCCGGTCAAGCAGGACTTCCTGGCGCTGCTGCAGGCGCAGGCGGTGGGCCGCCAGATCGCGGCCGACATCGGCGTGCACCTGCCGGGCCCCGGGTTCGAGCCGGTGAGCGTCGGCGTGCTGGAGATGTTCGACAAAGCCGCCTTCGCTCAGGTGCCCCTGTCCGTCACCGGCGACCCGGCCCACCCGGTGGTCGTCGACCCGGAGCGGCTCGACGCCTACCGCGTCGGCACGTCGGCGGCCTGGCGCGTGGCCAAGAAGGCCTTCGGCACCTACGTGCGCGGCCGGTTCCGCGCCGGGTTGCCGGTGCTCACGGGCACGGGCTGGGACGCGATGGCATTCGGCCTGCGCGGGGCGACCCGCTGGCTGGCTCGGTGAGCGATCGCTTCCTGGTCCCGGCGGTGGCCGCCGCGGTCGCGGTGTACGCCGCCGGAGACCCCCTCTCCCGCCTCGCGGTACGACTGCTACATGGTCCTCTCGGCCGTCGCCTACCCCGGCCGGTTCCGCGGCTACGCGCTCGTGACGGGGGGCTTCGGCATCGCGTCTTCGCTCGCGATGCGCGGTCTCGCGCGGGACGACACGCCGTGGGCCGGCGGCTTCGACCGGATCAACGCCTACGCGTGTCGGTCGTCTCCAGGAACTCCGAGCTCCTCGAGACGACCGACTCGCGCACCACAGGGTCAGCGGGGTGCCGGAACCGTGGGTTCGCCGTTGGGCACCACCCTGGCGGCGACGTCGCCCGCGGCGGAAGCGGGAACGGCCGCGGCCGCCTCGCGGGCCAGGAACGTGCCCAGCTCGCCGATCGTGCTCATCAGCGGTGCCGGGAACACCACCGTGCTGTTGTGGTCGACGCCGATCTCCATCAGCGTCTGCAGGTTGCGCAGCTGCAACGCCAGCGGGTGCGCCATCATCGTGTCCGATGCCGCGCCGAGCGCCGCCGCGGCCTGGGCTTCGCCTTCCGCGTTGATGATCTTGGCTCGCTTCTCCCGCTCGGCCTCGGCCTGCTTGGCCATGGCCCGCTTCATCGTCTCCGGCAGCTGGATGTCCTTCAGCTCCACCAGGGTCACGTCGACGCCCCAATCGGAGGTCGTCACGTCGAGGATCTGCCGGATGTCGGAGTTGATCTTGTCGGTCTCCGCCAGCGTCTCGTCGAGGGTGTGCTGGCCGACGACCTTCCGCAGCGTCGTCTGGGCGATCTGGTCGATCGCCGCGTGGACGTTCTCGATCGCGACCACCGACTTCGTCGCGTCCACGACGCGGAAGTAGGCGACCGCCGAGACGTCGACGCTCACGTTGTCGCGCGTGATGATGCCCTGCGACTGGATCGGCATCGTGACGATGCGCAGGGACACCCGGCGCAGCACGTCGACCACCGGGATGATGAACCGCAGCCCCGGCTCGCGGACCCCGACGACCCGGCCCAGCCGGAACAGCACCCCCTTCTCGTACTGCTTGACGATCCGGATCGACAGCGCCAGCACGACGATGACGACCGCGGCGACGATCAGCCAGCCGGTCATGACGCGACTCCCTTCGTTCGGGTCGGGTCGCCCCAGCGGTCGGAGCGGCCCGCGGTCATCAGGTCGACGACCGTTTCCTTGGTCAGCTCGCCGGTGGCGAACACGCCCGCCAGCCGGCCGAGGTACAGCACCGCGATGCGGTCGGCCACGTCGAAGACGTCGTTCATGTTGTGCGACACGACGACCACCCCGAGGCCGCGATCGGCCAGCCGGCCGACGAGCTGCAGCACGACCTCGGTCTGCTGCACTCCCAGCGCCGCGGTCGGCTCGTCCATGATCACCAGCTTCGAGTGCCACAGCACGGCCTTGGCGATCGCCACCGCCTGCCGCTGACCGCCGGACAACGACCCGACGGGCTGGCGGACCGACGTCACCGTCGTCACGCCCAGGCTGTGCAGGGTCTCCTTCGCGGCCAGCTCCATGGCGTCCTCGTCGAGGGTCACGTGGTGCAGCTTTTCCCGGCCCAGGAACATGTTCTGCACAACGTCCAGGTTGTCGCGGAGCGCGAGGTCCTGGTAGACGGTCTCGATCCCGAGCGCGGCGGCGTCGCGCGGGCTGCGGATGCGCACTTCCCGGCCCTGCCACATGAACTCCCCGGCGTCCGGCACGTGGATCCCGGCGATGCACTTGATCAGCACGGACTTGCCCGCGCCGTTGTCGCCGACCAGCGCGGTCACCTGCCCGGCCGGGATGTCCAGGTCGACTCCGGCCAGGGCCTGCACCGGGCCGAACCGCTTGGTGACGCCCCGGACGCGCAGCAACGGCGTCCCGGCCGGCTCGGCGGACGACAGGTCGGCGGGTCGCTCGGCGGTGGCGGTCACGGCGGGGTCAGGCCTTTCCCGGGGTGACCTCGGCCAGCCGCCGGCCCAGCGGCCTTTCCGCCGTCCGGGCCGGCGGCGGGATCACGGCCACCGGGCAGGTCGCGTGCCGCAGGCAGGCGCTGCTCACCGAGCCGGCGAGTGCCGCGCGCAGCTTGCCCTTGCCGTGCGAGCCGACCACCAGCATGGTCGCGTCCTTCGCCCGGTCGACCAGGATCCCGGCGGGATCACCGTCCGGCACCGAGCACCGCGCGGTCACGCCGGTGAGGTCCTTGGTCACCGCGGCGACCAGCTTCTCGAGTTCGTGGAAGTGCACCCGCCTGGCCTCTTCGAGACTGCGGTTCACCGACGCCTCGTCGAGCATCTCGTCGTGCATCCACACCGTCATGACGTCCAGTTCGGCGCCGGTGGCCGCCGCTTGCCCGGCCGCCCAGACGAGAGCTGCCGTGCCCGCATCCGACCCGTCGACGCCGACCACGATCCGGCTCTTCGCGGTTGCTTCCGTCATCGCTGCTCCGTTCGGTCACAGTCCCCTCCGGCTTCCAGCGAACTCGCCCGGGACGTGCAGCGAAGCAGGAGTTCTACCCGACCTGCGAGGACCAAAGGCCTTCCGCGAGCACGGCCCGCACCGCGGCCGGAAGCACCGCGGCGACCGGGGCCGAAAGCCCCTGTCCCGCACCGAAATCCCGCCCCGTGACGCCGAGCACCACGAGCCGCCGCGGCAGCCGGCCGAGCACCGCGCCCAGCCGCGCGGCCGCCGCGACGTCGAGGGTGTGGCCGCCCCGCCCGGCACCGCCGGGCCAGCCGCCCTCGCCGGCGAACCGGATGATCTCGCCCGCCGCGAAGGGACCGCGCACGGCATCGACGAGCACCGCGAGCCCAGCACCCGCCCAGGCCTCGACCAGGTCCGCCGGGTCCGCGATCCGCGGCACGGCCCGCACCCCGGGCAGGGGCGGGAGGGCGGCGACGACGGCCGGGCCGATTCCGTCGTCGCCGCACAGTGGGTTGCCCAGCCCGAGCACCACGTCCGTCATCGCCGGACGACCGTCAGGTCGAGGAAGTGGGTGGCGCAGGAGATGCAGGGGTCGTGGTTGCGGATCGCCCGCTCGCAGAACAGCGCGAGCGCGTCGTCGCCGAGGCCGAGCCGGGTGCTCGCGAGCCGGCACAGGTCGTCCTCGATCGCCGCCTGGTTCTGCGACGTCGGCGGCACGATCGCCGCCGCGGTGACCAGCCCGGCTTCGTCGAGGGTGTACCGGTGGTACAGCAGCCCGCGCGGTGCCTCGCTGACGCCGTGCCCGGTGCCCGCGTGCGGGACGACCTCGGCGCACGGCCGGTCGGGCCGCTCGTAGCCGTCGATCAGCCGCAGTGCTTCCTCGACCGCGTACACGACTTCGACGGCCCGGACCACGATGGACCGGAACGGGTTGCGGCATTCCGCGCCCAGCCCCGCCTCGGCGCCCGCTTCGCGCGCCGCCGGGCCGAGCAGCGCCGAGTTGAGCGAGTACCGGGCGAGCGGGCCGGTCAGGTACCGGCGGCCGTCGAGACTCGCGTGCAGCGCGGTGGAGTGCGGCACCTGCCGCTCGACGACGTGGTCGGGGAACTCCGCCGCGGTGAAGGTCTCCCCGGTGCTCGTGACGACGGTCCCGCGGTCGATCGGGTACCGCCCGGGCTCGCTCGCCGAAAGCAGGTCGTGGTCGGTCTCGAAGTCGGGGAAGTCGAACCCGGACACCCACCGCACCACGCCACGAGCCTGGTCCAGCGCGCCCAGCAGCCGCTCGCGCATCGGAGCGAGATCAGCCCGCGAGGGTACCGAGTAGAACCCGCCCACCCGCACGTTCACCGGGTGGATCGCCCGGCCGCCGAGCAGTTCCATCAGCGCGTTGCCGGTCTTCTTGAGCGCCAGGCCGCGTTCGAGGGCGCCGCGGTGCCCGGCCGCCATCGCGATGCCGTCCGGGTAGCCGAGGAAGTCCGGCGCGTGCAGCAGGTGGATGTGCAGGGCGTGGCTCGAGATCCACTCGCCGCAGTACACCAGGCGCCGGAGGTCCGCGAGCGGCCCGGTCAGCTCGACCCCGCACGCCGCCTCCAGCGCGTTGCACACGCTCGTCTGGTAGGCGACCGGGCAGATGCCGCAGATCCGGGACGTGATGTCCGGTGGCTCGGTCCAGGACCGGCCGCGCAGCAACGCTTCGAAGAACCGGGGCGGTTCGTAGATGTTCAGCTCGGCGGTGCGCACTCGGCCGTCCTCGACGACGAGCCGCAGCGCGCCTTCGCCTTCGACGCGGGCGATCGCGTTGACGGCCAGCCGGCGCGCGGTCACCGCCGCTCCCGGGAGACCGCGGCGAAGTCGGGCGCGGCCGCGTTGAACGTGGCGAAGACGCGGCCGATGGCGTCCTCACCCATTCCGCAGGTCCGCAGGATCGGCAGGAGGGCGGCGGTGTTCGGTTTCGCCATCGGCCCGAAGCACCCGAAGCACCCCCGGCGGTGCGCCGGGCACAGCGCACCGCACCCCGCGTGGGTGACCGGGCCGAGGCACGGTGTGCCGTCGGCGACCGTGACGCAGGTGAGGCCGCGGCGCTTGCATTCGGTGCACACGCTGGTGTCCGGCAGGTCGGGCGTGCGCCCGGCGAGGAACGCGGTGAGCGTCTCCAGCAGCTGGCCGCGGTCGATCGGACAGCCGCGCAGCTCGAAGTCCACCGGCACGTGCGCGCTGATCGGGGTCGAAGTGTCCAAGGTGGACAGGTACTCCGGGCTCGCGTAGACCGACGCGGCGAACTCGGCGACGTCCCCGAAGTTCCGCAGGGCCTGGATGCCCCCGCTGGTCGCGCACGCGCCGATCGTGATGAGCACCCGGGACTTCTCGCGGACCTCCCGGATCCGCCGTTCGTCCGCGGGTGTCGTGATCGAGCCTTCGACGAGCGAGACGTCGTAGGGACCGGGCAGCACCGCACTGGTCGCTTCGGTGAAGTAGGCGATCTTCACGCGACCGGCGAGGTCCAGGAGCTCGTCCTCGCAATCGAGCAGCGTGAGCTGGCAGCCGTCGCAGGAGGCGAACTTCCAGACGGCGAGGGTGGGCAGGCTCATGTCACAGCTCCCGGACCAGGAGGAGGGGTTCGGCCTCGGCGTAGGACACGACCGGGCCGTCGCGGCAGAGCAGCAGCGGGCCCAGCTGGCAGTGCCCGCACAGGGCCGTGCCGCACTGCATGTTCCGTTCCAGCGAGACGCGGATGTCTTCCGGCGCGAGCCCGTCGCCCAGCAGCACCCGGGCGCTGAAGCGCATCATCGGCTCCGGGCCGCAGAGGAACGCCGTCGTCCGGCCGGCTACCGGCTTCACCCGGGCCAGCGGCTCGGTGACGAAGCCGACCTCGCCCGTCCAGCCCTCGGCGGGCTGGTCGACGGTCCGGCGGACTTCGAGCGAGGTTTCCCACGCGGCGAACTCGTCGCGGTAGAGGAAGTCGCCGGGCGTGCGGGCCCCGGCGACCAGGACCACGCGGCCATAGGCGGCCCGGTCGGCGAGCACCGCCAGCACGACCGGGCGCAACGGCGCCAGCCCGACTCCCCCGGCGACGATCACGACGTCCCGGCCGCGGGCCGACTCGACGTCCCACCCGCGCCCGAACGGCCCGCGCACGCCCAGCACGGTGCCCGGCCCGGCGTCGTGCAGGGCGTGGCTCACCGCGCCGACGTCCCGGATCGTCTGTTCCAGCACACCGTCCTCGGTGCACGGATCGCCGCTGATCGAGATGGCGACCTCGCCGACACCGCGGGCGTAGAGCATCGTGAACTGCCCGGGCCGGAACCTCGGCAGGCCGCCACCGGTGGGAACGAGCCGCAACGTCGCGGTGTCCCGGGTCTGCGGCGTGCGCCGCTCGACCCGGTACGGCACCGGCAGCATCGGCTCAGTCACGACCACTCCGGTAGAGGTCGAGCAGGCGGGCCCGGGTGCCGCGCAGCCGGTGCGCCAGCACCTCGGCCATCGCGCGGGTCAGGGCGTAGCCGAACACCGGGTCCTCGTCGGCGAGGTCGCGCAGGAGGTGCCCGTCCAGCTCGGCGGCCGTCACCGTGGTGACCGCGCGGGCCCCGAAGTCCCAGCGGTACGGCGGGACGAGCCACGACCAGCCGAGCAGCTCGCCCGCCCCGAGCGTCTGCACGACGACGTCGCCGCGGCCGGGCACCGCGGTGCCGACCTCGACCCGGCCGCTCTCGAGCACCCAGAGCCGGTCGGCCGGGCGGCCTTCCTCGCACAGCCACTCGCCCGCGGCGAACGCGACTTCGCGCGTGGCGCGGGTCAGCTGGGCGGTCTCCGCGGGCGTCAGGCGCGAGAACGGGGGCAACGCGGTGAAGCGGTCAACCGCCGACACGGCCGGCTCCTTCCCCCGCGAGCCGAGCGGCTTCGGCGGTGATGTCGATCCCGGCCGGGCACCAGGCGATGCAGTGCCCGCAGCCGACGCAGCCTGACGTGCCGAACTGGTCGTGCCAGGTGCTCAGCTTGTGGCTCATCCACTGCCGGTACCGGCTGTCCCCCGATTCGCGCACGCTGCCGCCGTGCACGTAGGAGAAGTCGAGCTCGAAGCAGGACGCCCAGCGCTCGGCCCGCCCGGCGTGCTCGCCGGTCACGTCCGTGACGTCCTCGGTCGTCGTGCAGAAGCAGGTCGGGCAGACCATCGTGCAGTTGCCGCAGGTCAGACACCGGCTCGCGATCTCCGGCCAGACCGGGGACTCGCGCGAGTCCCGCAGCAGTGTCCTCAGGTCACCCGGCGGCATCGCGCGGCCCATCTTCGCCGCGGCGACCTCGACGTCCGCTCGCGCGGCGGCTACTTCGCCGTCCGCCGCTTCGCGGGTGGCGACCAGCTCGAGGATCCGGCCGCCTTCGGCCGACCCGACGTCGACGACGAACCGGTGACCGTCGTCGTCGAGCCGCTCGGTGAGGGCGAGGTCGTACCCGGCGGTCGCGCCCGGCCCGGTGCCCATCGAAGCGCAGAAGCACACCTCGCCGGGTTCGGTGCAGTTCGCCGCGATGGTGAACAGTCCCTGCCGCCGTCGCTCGAACGACCTACTCACGGCCAGGACGGTGCCGAGCACCGAGATCGCGGCCAGGTCGCAGGCACGGACGCCGAGGAACGCGTACCGCGGCACGTCTTCTTCCGCCGGGACGTACTCGCCGTCGGGGCCGCTGTGCCACAGCGCCCGGTGGGGCGGGTACAGGAAGCGTTTCCACGACTGGGGTCCCGCCGAATGGCCGAACACCGCGGCGTCCGCCCGGCGGCGCAGCCGGTACCGGCCGGGCGCGGTCTCCACGCCCCAGCCCGCCGGAAGCTCGGCCGCCGATCCCAGCTCGGCCAGCACGATCGCGTCGTCGCGGACCACCGGGCCGACGACCCGGTAGCCCTCCCCCTGCAGCACCTCGACCAGCCGGTCGAGCCCGGCGCGGTCGAGCACGCGGATTGCGGCCGCCATCGGCAGTCCCCTTTCGCCCCCTCCAGGGAAGCCGGTCCCGGTACGCGGTCCTAGGGCCGAAGGTCACCGGCCGGGGAAGTTCGGCTCTCCCGCTGGGGAACTTGGGCCCTACGACCGGCACACCCCGGCGGCCGACCATCGGATGACCAGACGAAGACAGGGAGAACCCCATGACGGTACGGCTCGGGATCAACGGCTTCGGCAGGATCGGGCGGGACATCCTCCGGTGCGTGCTGGAAACGCCGGACAGCCCCATCGAAGTGGTCGCGGTCAACGACATCACGTCGCCGGAGATGCTGGCGCACCTGCTCGCGTACGACTCCACCTACGGCCGGCTGCGCATCCCGGTCGAGGTCGTCGACGGCGAAGCCCTGCGCGTGGGCGACCACCTGATCCAGGTGACCTCCACCGCGGACCCCGCCGAACTGCCGTGGGGCGAGTACGGCGTCGACGTCGTCGTCGAGTCGACCGGCAAGTTCCGCACCCGCGAAGCCGCGGGCGTCCACCTGGCCGCGGGCGCGAAGAAGGTCGTGATCTCCGCGCCCGGCAAGGACGTCGACGCGACGATCGTGCTCGGGGTCAACGAAGACGACTACGACCCCGCGAAGCACCACATCATCTCGAACGCCTCCTGCACGACCAACTGCGTCGCACCGATGGTCAAGGTGCTGCACACGACGTTCGGCATCCGGCGCGGGCTGCTCACCACGATCCACAGCTACACCGGCGACCAGGCGCTGCTCGACCGCCCGCACAAGGACCCGCGCCGCGCCCGGTCCGCGGCGGTCAACGTGGTGCCCACCAGCACCGGCGCCGCGAAGGCGATCGGGCTGGTGCTCCCGGAGCTGGCCGGCAAGCTCGACGGCGTCGCCGTGCGCGTCCCGGTAGAAGACGGCTCGCTGACCGACCTGACGGTCGAGCTCGAGCGCCCGGTGACCGCGGAGCAGGTCAACCACGCGTTCGCCGAGGCCGCCGACGGCGACCTCAAGGGCATCCTGCGGTACACCGAAGCGCCCGTCGTGTCCCGCGACATCATCGGCGACCCGGCGTCGTGCGTGTTCGACGCGGAGCTGACGAAGGCCGATTCGCACCTGGCGAAGGTGTTCGGCTGGTACGACAACGAGTGGGGCTACGCGACCCGCACGGTGGAGCTGGTGGAGCTGATCGGGCGCTCGCTGGCGTAGTGCGCCGGGTGCCCGCCGGTGGTACGGCCCGGCGGGCACCCGTCCCCATCACCCGGTCACGTGAAGATGATCTGGCCACCCGCCGCGAGGTCGTAGAACTCGCCGACCGTGATGATCCCGTTCACCTGGTCGATGAAGTCGGACTTCTCCATCCCGAACAGGTCGACCGACGCCTGGCACGCGTAGAGCCCGGCCCCGGTGTCGGCGATCATCTCGACGAACTCCGGGATCGACGGGATGTCGAGCGCCTCCATCTTGCGCGCCATGTAGTGCGTCATCACCGACGACAGGCCGGGCAGGCCGCCCGCCCACGTCGCCAGGTGCAGGCCCGGGTTGCCGACCGTGGCGAGCTTGATGTGCTCGTGGCGGGCTTTGTGGATCGCGTCCAGACCGAAGAAGGTGAAGAACAGGTTCGCCTCGATGCCCTCGGCCCGGGCGCCGTTCGCCATGATCAGCGCCGGGTAGATCCCCTCCAAGGAACCTTTCGACACGATGATGGAGATCTTTTCGATCTTGTCGGTCATGATGCGCCTCTCAGATGCAGCCGCGTGGCTTCGGGATCCCGGCGATGCGGGCCGCCAGCTTCGCCGGCCCTTTCGGGAACAGCTGGTAGAGCTCCTTGACCGCGACCCCGGATGTCTTCCCGAGGACGCGGACCGTCGGGCCGGTCCCCTTCTCGGCGAACTCGGCGCGGACGAACTTCAGCACCTGCCAGTGCCGTTCGCCCAGCTCGCCGACACCGGCCTCGGCCGCGATCTCCGGCGCCATCTCCTCACGCCACAACGCGGGGTCGGTGAAGAAACCTTCGTCGTTCACGGGCACTTCCGTACCCGCGTACACCTTCGTGGACATGGGATTCCTATCGTTCGGCGGGTTCCGGGAAGCGCTTGCCGGCACGCGGCATCGCGCTCGACACGCCGGGCAGGTCCCGGCCGGGAAGCAGGCTGTGCCAGTACAGCCACGAGAACATCAGCTTCCCGAGGTGGTTGAGCCGCGACTCCTTGAGCAGCGGCAGCCCCGCTTCGGCCGGGTAGTGGCCGGGCAGCGGTTCGGTTTCGTAGTTGAAGTCGATGAGCAGGGCCTTGCCGAACCCGCTTTCGATGAAGCAGTTCGTGTGCCCGTCGAAGCTCGCGTCCAGCGGCCTGCCGTCCAGGAACTGGCCGACGTTGCGGGCCAGCACCTCGCCTTCGAAGTGCGTGACCGAGCCGGCCTTCGACGTCGGCACGGAGGCGGCGTCACCGAGGACGAAGATGTTGTCCTTCACCTTGGAGCGCAGGGTGTGCTCGTCGGCGCGGACGAACCCGAGCTCGTCGCCCAGCCCCGGTGACCGGTCCACATAGGACGCCCCGCCGTGCAGCGGGACGACCACCGCCTGGTCGAAGGCGATCTCGCGGCCGTCGAAGGACACCAGCCGGTTGCCGGTGCCGTCGACCTCGCCGGTGGTGAACTCGGTGACCAGCTCGACGCCCTTGGCCTCCAGGATCCCGGCGAGCGTCCGCGCGGCCACCGGCTTGGTGAACGCGGCGTCGAGCGGCGTCACGTAGGTCAGTTCGACCCGGTCGCGGATGCCGCGCTCGGTGAAGAACCAGTCGGCGAGGAAGCAGAACTCCAGCGGCGCGACCGGGCACTTCACGGGCAGGTCGATCACGTTCACCACGAGTCGGCCGCCGTCGAACGCCGCGAGCGCCGAAGCGAGGCCGACCGCACCGTCGAGGTCGTAGAACGTGTCGACGTGCGAACGCCAGCCCGGGCCGGTCAGCCCTTCGGTCTCTTCCGGCATGAGCCGGGCGCCGGTGGCGATCACGAGGACGTCGTAGCGGAGCACGGTGCCGTCGGCCAGGTGGACACGGTCGGCGTCGATGTCGACCCGCTCGACCTCGCTGCGGTGGTAGCCGATCCCGTCGGCCAGCTGCCGCGGGCGCGAGCGGACCAGGTCCTCGGCGTCGGCCATGCCGAACGGCACGAACAGCAGCCCCGGCTGGTACACGTGGTGGTCGTCCCGGTCGACGACGGTGATTTCCGCGCCGTCGCCGTAGTCGCGGCGCAGGCGGTTCGCCGCGAGGGTACCCCCGGTTCCGCCACCCAGGATGACAATGCGTTTCATCACTTCACTCCTGTCAGTGCAACTCGGCGGCCGCGCCGTCGTCTTGGGCGTACTTCAGGCGGTTCCGCACCGCGACGACGCCGGGCACCGACCCGGTCAGCCACTCGGCACGCTCCACTTCGCTGCGCCGGTCGATCACCCCGCTCAACGTCACGACGCCGTCGTCGACCTGAACGGCGACCGTCGCGGGGTCGGCCCAGATCGACCGCCGCAGCACCTCCCGCTCGACGGTCTCCTTGATCTCGTCGTCGGGCCGCAGGAAGGCGCGCAGGACGTCCCGCCGCGCGAGGACGCCGACCAGCCTCCCCGAGCCGTCGACCACGTACAGGCACCGCAGGTTCGTCTCGACCAGCCGGCGAGCCGCGCCGGTCACCGGCTCCTCCTTGGCGACCGTCGGCACGCGGCGGGTCATCAGCTCGCGCGCGGTCAGCCCCTGGGCCTTGGTCCACACCCGGCGCTTCCGGAACACCGGCTCCGGCCGGTGCGCGTCCCGGCTGTGGTGGGCCAGCAGATCCGCCTCACCGACCAACCCGATCGGCCGCCGGTGCTCGTCGATGACCGGGATCGTCGCGATGGCGTGCTCGGCCAGCAGCGAGACCAGCTCCTTGAACGGCGTCCCGGGTCCGGCGGACACCACGGGCCAGGTCATCAGGTCGGACACCAGCGGACCGCGCATGGCACACCTCCGTCGAAAGGCTTTGGCTCACAGTAGGAATGCCGTGCGGTCGGGCGCCGCGGGCGACGGTCACCGGGCAGGAGGTCTTTCGCCCCTTCGTCGATCCGCTGCGCTACTTCACCCGAGGCCGGACCACGACCACCGGGCACAGCGCGTAGGACATCAACGCCTGGCTCGTCGAACCGAGGGCCAAGCCGCCGAACCCGCCCCGGCCGCGGCTGCCGGCCACCAGCAACTGCGCGCGGTCGGCGAAGTCGAGCAACCGCTCAGCCGGGCGCCCGGTCACGACCTCACGCTCGACCACGACGTCCGGATACTTCTCCTGCCAGCCGGCCAGCCGCTGGGCCAGCAGCTCATGCCCGTACTGCTCGGCCGACTCGCCTCCGTCCCACCAGCCGTCGTGACGGCAGTGCACCGCGATCAACCGGCCGCCCCGCCAAGACGCCTCCTCGAACGCGGTCGCGATGGCCTCCTCGCTGGCCGAGCTGCCGTCGATGCCGACCACCACCGGTCCTTCGGTGGGCGGCTCTTCTTCACCTGCGTGCGGGCGGACCAGGGCCACCGGGCAGTGCGCGTGCGCGGTGAGTGCCACGGTGACCGACCCGAGCAGGATCCGGCCCAGCGGCCGCAATCCCGGCGTGCCCAGCACGAGCATCGCCGCGTCTTCGGACTCGGCGACCAGGGCGTCGGCCGGTAGTTCGGGCCGCAACACCGTCTTCACGCGCACATCCGGAACAGCGTCACGAGCCTCGGCCAGCAAAGCCCGGCTCTGCCCTGCGGCCGCTTCCAGCAGCTGCTTGTGTACCAGATCGGCCCTCGGGTAGGGCGCGGGAAGTCCCGGAAGGGCACGGACCAGCCGAAGGCCGAAATTCCGCTCCCGTGCGACGCGAGCCGCCCACCGGACCGCCGTGAGTGCTCCGGCCGAGCCGTCGATGCCGACCACGATTTCCGTGCCGCTCATCCGATTCTCCCTTCGACGCTGGAAAGTCAACCGACCGAAGCCGTCGGCGGCGCGAGGCTTCGGCCCTCGCCCAGGAGGACTTCGGTCCTCTTCCCGCGGTCCCTGTCAACCGGCGCCCAAGGGCCTCCCAGCCGGGGACCTTCGGCCCCAGAAACCGTCGGGGTACCGGAACAAACTGACCGCAGCACCGAAAAGAACGGAGGTTTCCCCATGTCCATCCGACCGGACGAGAAGAAGACCAACCAGGGTCACCGGGTCACCGAGCCGGCGCCGATCCCCGATTTCGTCGCCGGGCCCACGATCGCCGGGAGGTCATTGGCCGCCCTGCGGGTCGTCACCGGATTCGTGTTCCTGTGGGCGTTCCTGGACAAGCTGTTCGGCTTGGGTTACGCGACCCCGGCGAAGGGCGCCTGGATCAGCGGCGGGTCGCCGACCAAGGGCTTCCTGAGCGGCGTCCACGTCGGCCCGTTCGAGTCCATGTTCCACGCGTGGGCCGGCACCTGGTGGGCCGACACGCTGTTCATGCTCGGCCTGGCCGGTGTCGGCATCGCTGTCATCGCGGGCATCGGGCTGCGCCTGAGCGCGGCCGCGGGCTCGCTGATGATGCTCATGATGTGGGCCGCCGAATGGCCGTTCGCGCAGAGCATGAGCACCGGCGAGGCGACGCACTCGACTAACCCGATCGTCGACTACCACATCATCTACGCGCTGATCCTCATCGCGCTGGCCGCCGCGTCGGCCGGGAACACGTGGGGACTCGGCCGCCGCTGGGCCGAGCTCGTCGGCGACCGCAAGTGGCTGCGCTGAAAGCGATCCGTTCCACGGGCGCCCGCCGACCGGCGGGCGCCCTTTCGGCTGTCCCGACGACGAAGGAGACCAAATGAAGGCACTCGTGTACGACGGCCCCGGCCGGCGCAGCTGGACCGACCACGCCGACCCCGAGCTCACGGCCCCGACCGACGCGATCATCCGGGTCGACGCGGTCACCATCTGCGGCACCGACCTGCACATCCTCAAGGGTGACGTCCCGGAGGTCGAGCGCGGCCGGATCCTCGGCCACGAAGCGGTCGGCACGATCGTCGCGGCCGGGTCCGCCGTCACCGCCGTCAAGCCCGGCGACCGGGTCCTGGTTTCCTGCATCTCCGCGTGCGGCCGGTGCGAGTACTGCCGGACCGCCTCCTACGGCCAGTGCCTCGGCGGCGGTGGCTGGATCCTCGGGCACACGACCGACGGAGTCCAGGCCGAATACGCGCGCGTCCCGTTCGCCGACACGTCGACGTACGTGCTGCCGTCCGGGGTCAGTGACGAGTCCGCGCTCATGCTGGCCGACATCGTGCCGACGTCGTACGAGGTCGGCGTCCGCAACGGCGGCGTCAAGCCGGGCGACATCGCGGTGATCGTCGGCGCCGGGCCGATCGGGCTGGCCGCGATCACCAACGCCCAGCTGTTCTCCCCCAGCACGATCATCGTGGTCGACAAGGAACCGGCCCGCCTCGACGCGGCGAAGTCGTTCGGCGCCGACCTGATGGTGCGGCCGCACGAAGCGGCGGCCGCGGTGGCCGAGGCGAGCGGCGGGCTCGGCGCCGACGTCGCGATCGAGGCGGTCGGTGTCCCGGAGACGTTCGAGCTGTGCACGAAGCTGGTCCGCCCGGGCGGGCACGTCGCGAACGTCGGCGTGCACGGCGCGCCGGCCACCCTGCACCTCGAGGAACTGTGGATCAAGAACGTCACGATCACGACCGGGCTGGTCGACACGTCCAGCACACCGATGCTGCTGCGCATGCTCGCGGCCGGCCGGCTGGAGACGAGCCGGTTCGTCACCCATCGGTTCGGCCTGGACGAGATGGACGAGGCCTATGACGTCTTCGCCCACCCGCAGGACAGCAATGCGCTGAAGGTCGCGCTGTTCCGCAGCTGAGCACGTCGAAGGGGCCACCGTCCGGTTCGGACGGTGGCCCCTTTCGCCGCGGAGCTTCAGTTGTGCGGCTTGTGCGGGCTCAGCACCCCGACCTGCCCCGGCGGCATCGGCGACACACCGCGGTCGTCGAAGTGCCCTCGCAGGGTTTGCCGCACCTCGACCACGCCGTCGACCCGGCGGATCAGCGCGACGATCACCGGGACCATGCTCTCCCGCTCGACCGTGCCGTTGAGCGTCACGATGCCGTTGTGCACCGCGATGTACAGCGCGGACGGGTCGAGTGCCATGTCACGCAGGAGCACCTCGTCACGGACCTCGTCACGGATCTCCTGGTCGGTGCGCAAGAACACCCGCAGCAGGTCCGACCGGGAGACGACGCCGACCAGCTTCCCGGCGTCGTCCACGACGGGCAAGCGGTGGAAGTGGTGCTCCTCCAGCAGTTTCGCGGCGACGGCGACGTCGTCACCGGTCCGCACGACCACCGCCGGGCTGGTCATCAGGTCGGCGACGAACGCCGCCCCGGCCTTCCGCTTCGCCTGGCGCGAGCCGGGCTTGAGCAGACCGTGCGGGGCCTCGTGCTCGAGCAGGTCACCCTGCGACACGACACCGAGCACCTGTCCGTCTTCGTCCACGACCGGCGCACCGCTGATGTTCCACGAGGCCAGCAGGACGGCGACAGCCTTGAACGGCGTGTCCGGCCCGACGGTGGCGACGTCGGTCGTCATGACCGAACCCACCTTGCGGCGACTGGGCATCTTGATCTCCTTCACAGCAGCGGCCCGGGGTAGTAGGTGCCCACGGGCTCCGCGGCCGGAGCCTTCTCCTTTTCCGGCTCCGGAACGGTCCGCGCCGGGATCACCACCACGGGGCAGCTCGCTTCGCGCAGGCAGTGCTCGGCGACCGAGCCGACGAGCAGCTTCAGCAGCCGGCCGCGGCCGTGGCTGCCGAGCACGAGCATCGCCGCGGTCTTCGACGCCTCCTCCAGCGCCACCGTGGCCGAGTGCTCGACCAGCTCGGCCCGGATGACGACGCCCGGGTGCTCGGTCCGCACCTCGCCGAGGACGTCGTCGAGCTGCTTCCGCTCCCGTTCGGCGACCGTCTGCGGCGTCCCGGCGACCGCCGCGCCGAGGTCGTAGACCGGCTCGAACGTCCAAGCCCGCAGCGCGACGACCTGACGGCCGCTTTCCGCGGCTTCCGCCGCCGCCCAGCGCAGGGCGGCCACGCTGACCGCCGAATGGTCGACACCGACGACGATGTCGCCCTGGTTTGCCGTGGTCATTTCGGTTTCACCTTCCTCTGTCTCAAGAACGGGTCTTGCGGTCCTGCTCCTGGAACCACTCCTGCTGCCACCGGGCGAACCGGGCGCGGTTCAGGGAGAACACGGCGAGCCGGTAGCCGGCCGCCAGCAGCGTCAGCGTGGCGAGCCACAGGCCGAGCCCGACACCGACGGCGTCGATGACCACACCGGCGCCGCTGAGCGGCGGGTCCACCACGGAGCCGTCCCGGTCCACCCAGACGGCCAGCGTGTCGCCCTTGACCGTGCCCTGGTCGGCGACGACCTCGCCGACGCGGCGGGTTCCGTCCGGGAGCGTCCAGGTCGCGTCGGTGGGTTCGCCGCTGCCGGCGACACCGGCGCGGGAGTTCACCGTGATGGCCGGGCCGTCGGCGAGCAGGGTCGCGGTCACCATGGTGCGCTCCCCCAGCTGTTGTGCGGACTGTCCTTGTTGCCGCGCATAGGTTTCCGAGCCGAAGCTGGCGGCCACCGGCAGCGCCGCGAGCACGAGCAGCACCACGAAGACCAGCAGGCCGGCCTGGAAGCGGTCGGAGCCGCGGGCCACCGAACCACGCCGGGGCAGGACGGTGTGCCACATCCGCGCGAGCGGGTTCGACGACGTGCTCATGGTTCCTGCCCTTTCAGCGCCGGGAGTCGTTTCCCCGTCAAGCATCTTCGATTCCGGGGCCGGCCCGAAGAGGCCTTGGGCCCCGGCCTCGAGCCCGTCGGCGGGCGTGCCGGGGACTTAGGACCCTGTGCGGCGGAAGAGGAGAGCGAGATCGTCGGGGCACCCGAAGGAAACGGAGCACGGGCCATGCGCGCACGCGACATCATGACCACCCCGACGTTCGCCTTGTCGCCCTCGGCGACGCTCGACGAAGCCGCGAAGATGATGACCTCGCACGGGTTCACGACGATGCCGGTGGTCGACCCGGACGGGCGGCTGCTCGGTCTGCTGTCCGAAGCGGACATCCTGCGGGCACCCGAGCCGGCCGGCGACCCGGACACCGGCGTGATCCTCGACAGCCGGGCACGCACCGCGGGGGCGGTCATGCGGACGTCCGGTGTGGCCGTGTCCGCCGGTACCGACGTGCGCGAGCTGGCGCGGTTGATGACCGACGCCGGGGTCCGGTCGGCGCCGGTCGTCGAAGGCGGGCACGTGGTCGGCATGGTGACCTTCCAGGACGTGCTGCGCGGGCAGCACGCCTGACCCGTCAGCTCGCCGGCACGTCCGGCCCGGTCCGGTGGGTCAGCACTTCCCCCACCGGGCGACGGGCGGTGAGCCGGGTGGGGTAGCCGTAGCCGATGCGCAGCAGGGTGTGCGGCTGCCCGAGCCCGGCGAAGAGATGGTCGAGCGCCTCCCGCGTCCGCGGCGTTTCGAACGGCTGGGACAGGAACGACGTCGCCAGGCCCTCGGCGGTGGCGGTGAGCAGCACGCGCTGCATCGCCATCCCGGCCCGGACTTCCGCGTGCGGTCCCCGATCCCGGGTCAGCACCGCACCGAGCAGCGGCTCCTGTTCGTATTCGCGCTCAGGCAGTTCGAGGTTCTCGTGCGACCCGCGCAGCGAGACGATCCCGGGGCTGTGCGGCGGCGGACCGGCGGCGATCTTCGGGACGCCGTCGGGGCTGTCGGGTTCGCGGTGGGTCCAGAACGCGGCTTCCGCGCTGAAGGCGTGGTCGTCCGCCTGCAGCGCTTCGGCCTGCCGGACCAGCGACGCGACCGGGGTGTAGCGGCCGGAAGCGTCGAGGTACTCGATCTGCCCGCCTTCGCTCAGCGCCGCGGACTTGAGCGCGGCCCGCGCCACGGACGGCACCTCCTTGTCCAGCAGCGGACGGCGGTTGGTGTGCCGGCGGAACACGGCTTCGGCGAGCCTGCGCTCGACGGCGGTGGCTTTTTCGTTGCCGTCGAGCCGGATCACGGCGACCAGGTCGGGCTCGGCCGGGTCGGGCAGCAACCGCACGACGGTGGCGAGCCCGTTGGCGCGCAGGCAGATCTGCAGGTTGAAGGCGGCCGCCCCGCAGGCGAGCCGGGCTTCCCGCCCGTGCGGATCGGCGACGGCGAGCACGCGTTCACGGTCCAGCCAGACTTCGATCACCTCGTGCTCGACGACGAACCGCCAAGGCTGGGTGTTGTGCGGCGAGGGCGCGCGCACGGCCGAGGCGAGGGCCTGGTCGAACACGGCTGGCAGCGGTCGGCTCATCGTCGGGCTCCGGTTCCTGGGGGACGAACACCCTCAGCATCACCGCCACCCGCCCACCACGACGACGGCCGCGCGTCACGTCTCGGAAGGACCAAAGGCCTTCCGGTCCGGACTCACGCCGCCTTTTGAGCCTTGTACTGCCGCCACCACTGCTCGGGCGTCTGATCCTGAAGCGCTTCGCGGAGCCGCGCCAGTGCCTTCTGCGAATAGCACCATGTGTTGAAGAAGTGCTTCGCGTAGTCTTCGTTCTCTTTGATCCCGAGAAGGCTGATCAAGGCGATGACCTGGTTGGTCGTGATATCCAGCTTTTCGGCCAGTCCCTTGAACCGCAGGTTGTAGAAGTCCAGCTCGGAAACTCACCGGACCGCGACGACGCTCGAGTCGGCCGCCCCGTCCGTCACCAGGGTGACCGGAATGCCCTCCTTCTTGGCGATGCGCAGGCTGATCGTGGGTCCGGACCCATCCGTGACGAACTGGACAGCGGCGATCCCCGGGAACAGCACGTCGATGTCGGTGACGCCTGCGCCGATCCGCCCGCCGAGCTTCCGCAGAGTCGCCTCGCCCGGCTGGAGCTTCTCCCCCCGCATCGCCCCGTCGACGATGGCCAGCGCCCGAAGCCGGGCAGTGGCTTCGGCACGTCGGCGTGTCCCCGGCCGGAGCAACCGGGCGACCTCGGCGATCTCGTCCGCGAACAACGCCAGCGGATCCTGCGGCGCGACAGTCGCGATCGGTAGCACCCGCTCCGGCAGTACGTCACGCAACTCCTCGCCGAACACTTCCCGGACGAGGTCGCGGTAGAGCGTGATGCCCGACTGGGCCTGCAGGTAGAGGTGGGCCTCGCTGATGTCGACGAGGTGGTGTTGCGCGGCGTCCCGCAGCCCGTTGATCGCTTGCAAGGTCAGCGCCTGTTCGTCGCTGAGAAACCGGACACCGTCCGTCGACAGCCCGCGACGCACGCACTGGTCGAAGCCGATGGTGTTCTTCTCGCCCGATTCCCGGATCCGCCCTCCCCGGTGCAGGATCGCCGCTTTGAGAAGCATCTCGAATGCATGGTCGAGCAGCATCAGCACCGCATCCGTACGTCCGACATCCCAGGGCCGGTTGAAATGCTCGACGCTCAGTGTCAGGGAAGCCAGCGACTTGTCCTTGAGCAGGCGCGCCTCCTTCTTCACGTTCCCTCCTCACAGGGTCGGATGCCGATGATCGTGCCGACCCATTCGGTAGAGGACGGTTCCGTGTTTCGCTTCGGGGCCCGAGATCACCCGTTCGGCGCACGATTCAACAAAGCACTCGCTCGCCGTCCTCCGGGACGACCGCGCACCAGCCCGCTTCGGCGTGCAACGCCTTCGCCAGCGCGTGCGCCGGCTCCTCCTCTCCCTCGACGACGAACGACGTCTCCGGGGCCGGGGCCGCGGTCGCCCACTCCAGCACCTCCGCCGGGCCGGCGAACTCGCCGGTGGGACCCAGCGCCGTCACCTCCGCCCGGACCGGGACGTACCGCCCGTGGAGCTTCAGCTGGCGAGCCCCGGCCGCGAGCCGCGCCGCACGCGTCCCCGGCGTGGGATGGCCCAGCAGGACGACGCCGTTGCGGGGATCCGGCAGCAGGGCTTCCAGATGCCCCAGCACCCGGCCCGAGTCCGCCGTCTCCAGCCCGGCCACGATGATCGAGGGCCGGTCCGGAACCCGGTCGGAGAGCAGTTCGGGGGCGCCCAGCCGGCCGTCGCGCCGCACCTCGTGCCAGTGCTCGGCCACCGCGCGCCGATGGACTTCGATCCCGGTGCCGCCGTCGAGGACCAGCGGCAGCCGAGGGATCTCCCGCGCCTCCACCAGGTCACGCACCATCGTCAGCAGCTCGGTGGTGCCGGCAGCGGACGCGGGGACGACGACACTGCCGCCCCGGCGGACCGCGCGGCACACCGCCGCCGCGAAGCGGCCGGGCAGGTGGCCTTCGGCGGCCGGCCACGGCGCGGCGATCACGAGGACGTCCGAACGCGGCCGCGGGTCCGGCGGACGCAGCAGCGGGTGGCCCGCGGCGCCGAGCGGTCCGGCGAACACGACCGACCGGCCGCCGGTCCGGATCCGCACCCCGGCCGCCCCGAGCCGCCCGCCCGCGCGGCCGAACTCGAATTCGGCACCCTCGAGCCGCCGGAGCGTGCCGAACTCGACCGGCCGCACGAGCGCGACCGCCCGCGTGACGTCGTCCGGCCGGAACGGCGGCACGGCAACGCCGAACGGATGCTCATCCGCCGCGAACTGCTTCGCCGCGTCCGACAACACCACCGGCAGCAACGCGGCCGTCCCGGGCGTCGCGAACACCGGTCCGTGCCAGCCTTCGGCGACCAGCTGCGGCAGGAACCCCGCGTGGCCGAGGCCGGCACTCGGCAGGATGACCGCGTTGGCCGCGTGCAGCTCGTCCGGGCCGGGCGAGAAGTTGCGGCGCCACAGGGTGTCCGGCCCGGCGAACAGGCCACACCCAACCACGAGCTTCGCGTCCGGCGTCTCAAGGAGGTACCGGGCGCAGCCGGTGCCGCCCAGGAAGGTCAGCACCGGGCCGGGGTGGGACGCGAGCCGGTGGCCGGTCACGTGGAGCCCGCCCGGCCACGGGCTGGTGCGGTAGCGCGCGGACGCGCGGCGGGCGGCGCTGAGCGCGGCGGCGCGGGAGCCCTCGGACATCGGTTCGTCCCCTTCCTGCGGTCAGCCGGCGATGTCGCGCCGGCGGAACCCCACCACGCCCGTCGCGACCAGAGCGGCCCCGAGCGCGGTGAGCCAGAGCAGCGGCGTCGCCTGCACCGCGACGCCCGGGAGCTTCGGCGAGTGCGTGAAGGGCGACAGGTCGAGCACCCACTGGTCGAGCTTCAGCAGCGTGCCGAACTCCCCGAGCAGCAGGAACACCACCAGCGCGACCCAGGCGGCGGTCAGCGCGCGGCCGAACAGCCCGAACACCACGGTCGCGATGCCGGTCAGCACCCAGACCGCCGGCAGCTGCGCTATCGCCGCGCCGACGAGCCGGGCCACCTCGGGCCCGACCCGGCCCAGCTGCGCGCCGTTCGTCAGCCCGGCAGCGAGGCCGAGGGCGGTCAGCAGGACCGCCGGCGCCGCCGCTCCGAACACGAGGTAGCCGCCCAGCAGCCGGCGCCGGTCCACCGCGGCGGCCAGCAGCGGCTCGACCCGCAGGGCCCGTTCTTCGGCACGCAGCCGGGCCAGAGCGGCGATCACGTAGGTCGACGTGATCACGCCGGCCATCGCGAACTCGGCGGCCAGGAACGCGTCCGAAATCCCTTTCTCACCACCCAGTGCCGTGATCATCGCCTGCGCCTGCGAGTTCGTGAGCATCGAGCCGACGTTGCCGGCGAGGCTGCCGCACACCATCCCGAGCAGCACGTACGCACTCACCCAGACGGCGAGGGATCCCCGGTTGAGCCGCCAGGCCAGGCCCCAGGGACTCCGCAGCGACCGGCCCGCGCCGGCGGGGCCCGGGTGGTCGGGCAGCAAGCCCGCGTCGAGGTCGCGGACCTGGACCAGGGCGACCGCGAGCCCGCCGAGTGTCGCGGCCGTGACGACCGGGAGCAGGAGCACCCACCAGACGTCTCCCGCGTACGGACGGACCTCTTCACTCCATCCGATCGGCGACACCCAGGACAGCCAGGCCGGGCCGGACGAATCGCCCACCGCGCGCAGGAAGTACGCGACGACCAGGGCGAGCACCGCCAGGCCCGACGCGGACCGGGCGCTCTTCGTCAGCTGGGCCGTCACCGCCGCGGCACCGCCGAAGACCAGGCCCGCGGCCGCCCAGCAGAGCCCGAAGGCCAGCGAGCCGGCAACCGGCAGCCCGGTCGCGACGAGGGCCGCGGCGGTCGCCAAGCCGAGCACGACGCTCGCGCCCGCCGTGACGGCCAGCCCGGCGGCGAGCCCGGCGTACCGGCCCACCACCGCCGACCCCAGCAGCTCGCGGCGCCCTGCCTCCTCCTCGGCCCGGGTGTGCCGGACCGCGGTGAAGATCATCAGCAGGCCGACCAGCGCGGCCCCGAACGCGGTCAGCTTGAACACCGACGTCGCGCCGAGGGTCGCCTCGTGCACCGGGCCGTACAACGCCCGCAGCGACGGCACGGCGTTGATGCTGCCGGCCGCCGCGCGCAGGTCGGCGTCCGTCGGGTAGACCGCCATCGTCGCGGCCGCGGCGGAGGCCGCCGTCGCCGCGAAGACGGCGATCCACACCGGCAGGCGGACGCGGTCGCGCCGCAGCGCCAGCCGGACCAGCGCGCCGGCGCCGGTCAGCGCTTCGCTCATACCGGCACCGCCTCCGGCTCGCTCCGGTAGTGCCGCAGGAACAGCTCCTCCAGCGTCGGCGGCCGGCTGACGAGGCTGTGAACCCCGGACCGGCCGAGCGCGGCCAGCACCGGCGACAGCGAAGCGGTGTCGACGGTCAGCCGGACATCGGACCCGTCCAGCACGAAGTCGTGCACCCCGGGCAATGTCGCGAGGCCGTCCGGCGGGCCCGAAAGCCGGGCGGTGATCGCGGTGCGGGTGAGGTGACGCAGGTCGTCGAGACTGCCCGAGTCCACCAGCCTGCCGCCGCGGATGATGCTGACCCGGTCGCACAGGGCCTCCGCCTCGGACAGGATGTGGCTGGACAGCAGGACCGTGCGGCCCCGCTCGCGTTCCTCCCGGACGCACTCCCGGAAGACCTCTTCCATCAGCGGGTCGAGTCCCGCGGTCGGCTCGTCGAGCAGCAGCAGCTCGACGTCGGAGGCGAGCGCGGCCACGACGGCGACCTTCTGCCGGTTGCCCTTCGAGTACGCCCGGCCCTTGACGCGCGGGTCGAGCTCGAAGCGGTCCAGATACCGCTTGCGGCGCGCGGGGTCCACCCCGCCGCGCAGCCGGCCGAGCAGGTCGATGACCTCCCCGCCGGTGAGGTTCGGCCACAGCGACACCTCCCCCGGCACGTACGCGAGCCGCCGGTGCAGCGCGACCGCGTCGTGCCAGGGGTTGCCGTCGAGCAGCCGCATCTCGCCGGCGCCGGCGCGCAGCAGGCCCAGGAGCAGCCGGAGCGTCGTCGTCTTCCCGGCGCCGTTCGGGCCGAGGAACCCGTGCACCTCGCCGGTTTCGACCGTGAGGTCGAGCCCGTCGAGGGCGCGGGTGCGCCCGAAGGACTTCCGCAGGCCCCGGATCTCGATCGCCGCGCTCACCGGGTGGCCTCGAGGAGGATGCGCCGCTCGGCCGCCGCGATCGTCGCGCGAGCGGTACCGATGACGTCCGGGTTGACTGAGATCGAGGTGATCCCGAAGCGCACCAGGTGCTCGGCGAAGCCCGGCTTCGTGGACGGTGCCTGGCCGCACAGCGACGACGTGATGTTCCGGTGCCGCGCGATGCGGACGATCTTCTCGATGGTGTCCAGCACGGCCGGATCGGCTTCGTCGAACAGCTCCGCGCACTGGCCCGAGTCGCGGTCGACGCCCAGCACCAGCTGGGTGAGGTCGTTGCTGCCGATGGAGACGCCGTCGATCCCCATCCCGGCGTACTCGCCCAGCCAGTAGACGACCGAGGGCACCTCGGCCATGACCCAGCGGTGCAGGCCGCGCTGCCGGCCGAGCGGGCTGGCGTCGACCAGCTCGAGGCACTCCTCCAGCTCCCACTTGGTGCGTACGAACGGGATCATCAGGTGCAGGTTCGGCGACTGTTCGCGCACCCGGGCCAGGGTCTCCAGTTCGAGGGCGAACAGGTCGCGCTCGCGCACGTACCGGTAGCAGCCGCGGTAGCCGATCATCGGGTTGCTCTCGACCGGCTCGAACGCGTCCCCGCCGGCCAGGCCGCGGAACTCGTTGGTGCGCAGGTCGGTCGCCCGGTACACGACCGGGCGGGTGCCGAACGGCTTGGTGATCTTCAGCAGCGACTCCGCCATCTTGTCCACGAAGGACCGTTCCTCGCCCTTGGCGAGCAGGTCCCGCGGGTGCCGACCGCCGAGGGCTTCGGTGAGGAGGAACTCGGCGCGCAGCAGGCCGACGCCGTCGACCGCCTGGGCGGCGACCTCTTCGGCGTGCTCGGGCATGGCCAGGTTGACGTACAGCTTGGTGCCGATCGCTTCCGGCGCCACCTGAGCCACGACCGGGGTGGTGCGAGCGGCTTCGTGCTTCACGGCACCGGGCCGGACCTCCCCCTGAGTCCCGTCGACGGTGACCAGGCTGCGGTCGGCCAGGACGCGGGTGGCGTCGCCGGTGCCGACGACGGCCGGCACGCCGAGCTCGCGGGCGACGACGGCCGCGTGGCAGGTCATCCCGCCGCCGTCGGTGACCACCGCGGCCGCCCGGCGGATCGCCGGCACCCAGTCCGGGTTGGTCATCGGCGCGACCAGGATCTCGCCGTCGCGCAGGTGCTTCGCCTCGACCGGGTCGTGCAGCACGCGCACCGCGCCGCTGCCCTCGCCCGGCGACGCCCCGAGCCCGGTCACCAGCGCCGTAGTGCTCGCCGGCGTGGTCGGGGGCAGGGTGGTGATCGGCCGGGACTGCACCAGGAAGATCTCGTGGTCGGCGATCGCGAACTCGATGTCCTGCGGCACGCCGTAGTGCTCCTCGACGCGGGTGGCCATGCGTGCGAGCTCGAGCACGGCGGTCTCGCTCAGCACGCGGCGTCCGCCCGCGGGCTCCGGCAGCTGGATGGTGACGTCGCCGCCGCCTTCGTCCGCGACGATCTTGTGGGTCTGCTTGCCGACGCGGACGGACAGGATCAGCAGGTCCTGCTTGCCGACCACGTAGGTGTCGGGCTCGACCGCCCCGCTGACGATCGCCTCGCCCTGGCCGAACACGGCTTCGATGACGACGCGGTCGAGGTCGCCGGTGCGCGGGTCCGCCGTGAAGATCACGCCGGACCGTTCCGAGCGGATCATGCGCTGCACGACGACGGCGATCGCCGGCTCGCCGGTGAAGCCGCGGCTGGCGCGGTAGCTGACGACGCGCGGGCTGAACAGCGAGGTCCAACAGTCGATGACGTGCTCGGCGACCGCGTGGTCGCCCCAGATGTTGGTGTAGGTGGCGTTCATCCCGGCGAACGAGGCTTCCGCGCCGTCTTCACCGGTGGCCGAGGACCGGATGGCGACCGGCGTCGACGCGCCGAGTTCGCGGTAGGCCTGCGCGATCTCCTCCCGCAGCTCGCCGGTGAGGCCGGAGAGGCGGACGAGATCGCGAATGCGGTCGCAGTGCTCGGACAGCGCATCGGCATCATCCACATTGGACAGTGCCTTGGCGTGCAGGTCGGCGACCTCGGCGCGGACACCCGCCTTTTCGAGCGCGGCCCAGTAGCCCTCGCGGGAGATGACGAAGCCACCCGGCACGGGGAAGCCGGCCGAAATGAGTTCGCCGAGGTTGGCACCTTTGCCGCCGACGGTTTCGTCGTCGGCGAGCCGGATCTCGGTCAGGTCGCGTACGTAGGTCATCGGGGTCCTCCTGAGGGTGGGAACAGCTCGCCGAGCGGAAGCCGAGGTGAGGGTGCCGCCGGGACGGCGGGGTAGCCGAAGCGGAAGATCGCCTGGGGGCAACCGGGAAGCGCCAGTTCCGAAACGAGCCGCGCCCGGAAGCCGGTGAGGTGCAGGGGCTGGGTGAGCACCGAGCCGACCAGCGCCTTCACCGTCGCGGCGAGCCAGGCGCGCTGCAGCGCCGCGCCGGCGGCGAGGTGCTCGGCTCGGGTGTCGCCGTCGGTGCAGACGATCAGCAGGTTCTCTTCGGCCAGCCGGTCGGCGAGCACGACGTCGTCCGGCACCGGGGTGTCCTCGCGGACGAGGCCCGCCACCGGCAGGGCTTCGCCGTTCAGCGCGTCCTCCGGAACACCGTCGCCGACAGCTCCCCAGCCGTGGGTGTGCGCGGTCCAGACTTCGAGCTCACGCTGGTAGCCGCGGTCTTCGCGCAGCACGCGCGTGGCAAAGCCGAGCATTTCGGCCAGTTTGTCCAAGCGCCCGGGTACCACGAGGTGCACGCCGGTGGCCTCCCCGGCGGCGGCCACGGCGGCGCCGACGGTCGCGGGCACCCGGTTGTGGAAGAACCCGTGCCGGTAGCTGCGGCGACGGGAGATGGCGTTGTACAGCGCGAAGTCCCGGGCCGGCGTGGCGTGCGGGCGGCCGATCGTCACGGTGGCCGCAACGTCGTTTCCGTACCGGACGTGACAGTCCCGGCCGAGAGCCCGGACCGCCAGTTCGAGGTTCGTCACCGCGGCGCCGCAGGAGAGCAGCCGGTCCCGCCCGAACGGGTCGTGCCGGCGCAGCTCGACGTCCCGGCGCTCGAGCAGGTCCACCTCGGTGCCCCGGACGAGCAACTGCCACGGCTGGCTGTTGTGCACCGAAGGCGCCCGGCTCACGGCCCGGGCGAGGACGCCGATCTGGTCGGACGTCAGTGCGGCCGGTGCGGCGGCGGTCATCGCGGTCAGTCCTCCTCCTGCGGAGAACCGGACGCTCCGCCGCCGTTCATGGTCGCCGCGGTCGCCGGGCGGGCACCGGAGCACAAAGTCCCTCGGTCCGGCGTAATTCGTCCCCTACCGGCGGCCTCGCCCCAGTCGCACGATCGGCACAACCCGAAGAGAAAGAAGGAAGCCATGGCTGACGGACGCGTCATCGTCGTCGGAACGGACGGATCCCCCCGCGGCGACGCGGCGCTGCGCTGGGCCCTCGAGATCGGCGCGCACGCCGGGGACACGGTCCGCGCGATCCTCGTGCGGCCCCGGGACACCCTGCTGCCCGGCACGTCGTTCACCATCCAGCCGCACGGTCGGGTGCCGGAGGTCGACTACTCCCTCGACTCCCACGTGCGCGAACTGGGCATCGAGACCGCGGCCACGGTCGAGACCCGGCAGGTCCACGGTGACCCGGCGACGGAGCTGGTGACGGCGTCCGCCGACGCGGACTTGCTGGTGCTCGGCACCCACCGCGGTGGCGCGGTGGCGGATCTGGTGCTGGGCAGCGTGGGGCGGGAGTGCGTGCGCTTCTCCCGGTGCCCGGTCGTGGTCATCACCCCGGAAGCCGCCCACCGGCTCGCGCCCGCGTGAGCGCGGGTTTCTTGGCGGGCAAAGGTTCGGTCACACGTCAGGACCTCGCCGCGGTCCTGCGGGACGGCCTGGTCAAGATCGCCGCGGACGCGCCGCGCGGCTCGATCGCCGAGGTGAGTCACCTCGCCATCGGCGAAGCCTCACCCGCGACGGTGTTCCCGTTCGTCGCGGCTCGCCTTCGCGACTGGGCGGGAACCCCGGCTCCGGGGCTGGGCCGGCGCATCGTCGGGCGGCAAGGTCGTCCGGGCCGTGCCGCGGGTGACCCGGGACGAGCCGGACCGACCGATCACTACCGGGTCAGCCGGCGGAACAGCTCGTCCGCACCCCAGACCAGCACCGGCATCGGAAGCAGCATCGCGACCACCCACGCCGGCAGCGCCGCCGTTCCGAACAGCGACTGCAGTGGCGGCAGGTAGATCAACGCCGCCGCGAAGACCAGCTCGAACGCGATCCCGCCCAGCAGCAACCGGTTCGTCGTCAACCCCACCGAACGCAACGACACGCGCTCGGTCCGGGATGCGAATGCCGTACCCACCTGGCAGGCCACGATCGCCGCGAAGCTCGCCGTCGTCGCCTGCAGGTAAGCGGAGTGCAAAGCGCCCGACGAGACGTCCGCTCCGGGGTGCCAGCCCGCCGCGTACAGCACCGCGAAGAACGCGCCCAGCACCAGCACTCCCGACAGCAGGCCCATGATCCCCCACGCACGCAGCAGCATCCGGCCGGTGACCACGCCTTCCGAACGCCGGCGCGGACGTCGCGCCATCAGGCCCGGTTCGGCGGGTTCGCGCCCCAGCGCCAACGCGGGCAGCGTCTCGGTGCCCAGGTCGATCGCCAGGATCTGCAGGACCGTCAGCGGCAGCGGGATCATCCCGCCCGACACCGCGAACAGGAGGAACGGGAGCACCTCCGGCACCGCGTGGGCGAAGATGTAGAGCACGAACTTCCGGACGTTGTCGAAGACCCGCCGCCCCTCCCGCACGCCGGCGACGATCGTCGCGAAGTTGTCGTCCGTCAGCACCACCGTCGCGGCTTCTTTCGCGACGTCCGTACCGCCCACCCCCATCGCCACGCCGATGTCGGCCCGGCGCAAGGCCGGCGCGTCGTTGACGCCGTCGCCCGTCATGGCCACCACCTCGCCGCAGTCGCGCAAGGCGTCCGCGATGCGCAGCTTGTCCTCCGGCGCGGCCCGGGAGAACACGACCTCCCCGTCGGCGGTGAGGGCGTCGTCGAGGGCCGGCTCCGGCATGCGGGCCAGATCTTCTCCGCTGATCACGCGGTCCGCGCCGATGCCGACACGGCGGGCTATCTCGGCGGCGGTCAGGCCGTTGTCGCCGGTCACCACGTGGACCTTGATCCCCGCCGAGTGGCAGTCCGCGACCGCCGCGGCGACCTCCGGCCGCGGTGGGTCGACCAGTCCCACCAGCCCCACCAGGCGCAGGTCCGTCTCCGCTTCCACCCGGTCCGCCGGTACCGACCGCACCGGACGGCCGGCGACCGCCAGTACCCGCAAGGCCCGGCCCGCCATCTCGTCGACGAGCGCCGCGAGCCGGGTCTTTTCTTCGGCAGGCAGCGCGCAGCGCGGCAGGATCTGCTCGGGCGCGCCCTTGGTGGAGATCCACAGCTCTTCGCCAACCGCGTCCACAGTGGACATCCGCTTCAACCGGGGGTCGAACGGGTACAACGCCTTCCGATGCGCGTCCCGGGTGGACAGATCGGCACCGTGGGAGTCCGCGTAGCGCAGCAGGGCGAGTTCCGTCGGGTCACCGCTCGCGCCGGCGGGATCCGCGGTGCTGCACCGGGCCAGCGCCGCGGCCAGTGGTTCCGGCTCCCCCGCCGGGTGAACCTCCTCGACGCGCATCTCGTTCCGCGTCAGGGTGCCGGTCTTGTCCGTGCAGATCACGGTCGTCGACCCCAGCGTTTCGACCGCGGAGAGCCGTTTGACCAGCGCTCCCTCTTTGGCCATCGACCGCGCGCCCGCCGCCAGGGCGAGCGTGATCGTCGGCAGCAGCCCCTCGGGGACGTTGGCCACCAGCAGGCCGATCGCGAACACGAACGCCGCCGACCATGACAGCCCGGCCAGCCACCCCAGCGGCAGGAACCCGATCCCCACGACGACGGCGACCAACGCGATCAGCCACGCGACCCGCCGCACCTGCCGTTCGAGCGGGCTCTCCTCACGACCGACGCGTGAAGAGAGCGACGCGATCCGGCCGATCTCGGTGTGCCGGCCGGTGGCGTGGACGACGGCGTGCGCGGCCCCGGCGACGCACACCGTGCCGCTGAACACGAGCACCGGGGAATCGAGCGCACGCGTCGCGTCGTCGGTCGCGTCGGCCATCCGCGTCACCGGGGCCGACTCCCCCGTCAGCATGGAGGCGTCGACGTCGACCGTGCCGTCGATCAGCCGGGCGTCGGCCGGGACCCGGTTGCCCTCCTCGAGCACGAGCACGTCTCCCGGCACCAGCTCGGTCGCGGGCACGTGCCGCACCTGGCCGTCGCGCAGGACCGGCGCGCGGTCCGGCAGGTACTTCCCCAGTGCCTCGACGGCCTTTTCCGCCTGCTGCTCCTGAACGAACGCCAGCAGCCCGTTGAGCAGGATGACCCCGGCGATGGCGATCGCCAGGTTCGTCGTCCCGGCGACCCAGGCCAGCCCGCCCGCGACCCAGAGCAGCAGGGCGAGCGGGTGGATCAGCTGCCGCAGCAGGGCGAGTGGCCAGCGGTGCCCGCCACGCGACGGCAACACGTTCGGACCGCTCACCTGCAGCCGGCGCGCGGCTTCCCGCGCCGTCAGGCCGGCCGGGGCGGTCCGCAGGTCCCGCAGCAGCCGGGCGACCGGCTCACGGGCATCGACCGGCGGTGCCTCCGCGGCGGCCGGTTTCGTCCTCAGGTGGGTGGTCATCATGCCTTCCTTCGCTTCGGGGTGGCGAGGCCGACCAGCAGCAGCCCCTGCGGGACGCCGGGCAGCACTTCGGCGTAGCGAGCCCGCTCGGCGGGCGCCACGTAGGGCAGCAGGACCCGCGCCGAGCCGAATCCGCGCACCGCCGCGGCGAGCCGGGTCGCGTGGAGCGCGGCGCCGGCGAGGACGTGGTGGCGGCGGGTGTCACCCGGCGTGGTGACGAGCAGGGACGACTGCCCGGTGACGTCGGCGCCGAGCCGGTTGAGCGTCGAAGCCCAGCCGGGCCGGACGATCCGGACGTCGGTCTCCGGCCAGAAGTCGTCGCCGGCCAGCGCGCCGAGCACGGCGAGGCTGACCGGGCGCAGGACCGTCCCGCGGCCGGGATCCGCCACCTCGCGCAGCGCGACGTACCGCGCCCACTCCCCGCTCGACGGGACGCGCGGGCCGCCCACCCGGACGACGGCGGTGATGTCGGGCCGATCCGGGTCGGCCGGGAACGTCACGGCCGGCTCCCGGCCCAGCACCCGCACGACGGTCCAGGTGGTCGACAACGCGGCTCCGCATTCGAGGAGGGCCGCGTTGCCCGCCCGTTCACGCCGGGAGGGTGGCTCGGTCAGCACGACCTCGTCCGACCGGACCTCGGCGACGCACCGGTTCGGGCCCAGCCGCTCCAGGGCGTCACCGAGCACGGCGCGCGACGACCGTTCCCAGCGGAACCCCGGCCGGGTCATCTGCCCGTGACGGGCACGCCGAGGTGTCTCTCGGCGGCCCGGCACGTGGCCAGCAGGCCGTCGACGTCGATCACGGTGACCCGGTTCTCCAGGCCCGGCGGCACCTCGGCGCGGACGTCGGGATCCGGGGAGACCAGCGCGACGGGCACGTGGTCGCGGACCGCGCACACGACGCCGAACTCGCGTGCCGTCAGCTCGGACTCCTGGCTGCGGACGTCGACGACGAGGTCGGGCTGGGCGAAGGGCTCGTCGAGCGGGCAGCGGCCGCCCACCGCGAGCGCCCGGCAGAGCCCGGCGCGGCTGTGGCAGCGGCTGACGAGGCAACCGGCGTCGCGCAGGGGCTGGAGGAGGAAGTCGGCGTCGCCGAAGGATGCTTCGGTCAGCAGGACGTGCATGGTGTCACCTCACGGACTCTCGGGCGAGCGCCTCTTCGGCGCCGCGGGCCAGTTCCAGGTCTTCGCGGGGCAGGACGATCAGAGCGGGCACCGGTGAGTCCGACCGGGTGATGACCCGGTCGACTTCGGTGTGCGGCACCTTCCCGGCCCGCAGGCCGAGCACTCCCAGCCCGTCGACGACGGACGTGATCAGCTCGGGCTGGTGTTCGGCGACCCCGCCGGTGAACACCACGGCGTCCACATGGGACAGACTCGTCGCGGCCGCCCCGATCTCGCGCCGGAGCCGGTGGCGGTAGACGTCGAGGGCGACCGCGGCGTCCGCCTCACCGCTCGCGGCCGCGGCGAGCACCCGCCGCAGGTCGCCGTTGGTGCCGGTCATCCCGGCCAGACCCGAGCGGTGGAACAGCGCGTCGGCCATCTCCGCCGCGCTCATCGGCACGGTCTGCATGACGTGCAGCAGCAGGCCCGGGTCGACCGAGCCCGACCGCGTCGCCATCATGGCGCCTTCGAGCGGGGTGAAGCCCATGCTGGTGTCCACGCCGTGGCCGTCACGGATCGCGGTCACCGACACCCCGGCACCGACGTGCGCGCACACGACCTGCAGCCGCTCCGGCGCCCTGCCCAGCAGCTCACCGGTGCGGCGCAGCGCGTACTGGCACGAAAGGCCGTGGAAACCGTACCGGCGCAAACGGTTCTGCGCGGTCCACGCCCGGGGCAGCGGGTAGCGTGCGGCGGCTTCGGGCATCCGGGCGTGGAAGGCGGTGTCGAAGCAGGCGACCACCGGGATCTCCGGCAGCAGGCGCCGGACCTCTCGCGTGACCCGCAGCGACAGCGGCTGGTGGTTCGGCGCCAGCGACGTCAGCCGCGCCAGGTTCGCGAGCAGGGCGTCGTCGACGCGGGCCGGGACTTTCTGCGAACCGCCGTGGACGAACCGGACGGCGACGGCGTCCACCTCGGACCACCGGCCGATCGCCTGGGCGATCGCGCCCGGATCGGCCAGGTCCCACGCGGCCCAGCCGACGCCCGTGCCGTCGTCGACCAGCGACACCTTCATGCTCGACGAGCCCGGGTTCAGGGTCAGCACACGCACGGCTTTCCTCCTGGGAAGTCAGTCCCGCAACCGGCGCAGGAACGGATCGGCGGCCGCGGACGGCTCCAGCCGGGCGCGAATATCGAGCGCTACACAACCGGCGGACCCGACGCGCACCGGGTTGAGGTCGAGTTCGGCCAGCTCCGGCACCAGCGCGGCCAGCCGGCTGACCTTCAGCAGCAGGTCGCGCACGGCGCTCCGGTCCAGCTGTCCGTTCCCCCACAACGCCTTCGAGGAGCGCAGGCTGTCGAGCAACAGGTCGGCGTCGGCATCGGTGAGGGGCGCGAGCCGGGCGGCGTGGTCGGCGATCAGGTCCGTGTCGACACCGCCGAGGCCGAACACGACCAGCGGCCCGAACACCGGGTCCGAGCGCACGCCGACGAGCAGCTCGCGGCCGGGCTCGGCCATCGGCTGGACCGTCACGCCGCGCAGCGCGGACCCGAACCGGGACCGCAGGGTCCGGAACGCCTCCAGGATCCGGTCGGCGCCGTGCACGTTCAGCAGCACACCGCCGCCGGCGGTCTTGTGCAGCAGGCCGTCGGCATCGGCCTTCAGCACGACCGGGGAGCCGAGGTCGGCCGCCACGGCGGCCATCGAGTCGTCGGCTTCGACGTAGTGGGTCTCCACCATCGGGATTTCGGCGAGGCGCAGCAGTTCGACGGCGTCCACGGGTGGGAGCCATCCCTCCCGCTCGGCGGCGAACCCGCGCAGGGCCTCCGGATCGTCCAGCGGAGCGAGGTCTTTCTCGAATTCGGGCCGGTTGAGCCACTGCTCGTACCGGACCAGCCGCGCCAGCACGGCGGCAGCCGCGGCGGGATCGTCGTAGCAGGCTGTCACGCCGGTGCCAGGCACCAGTGGCGCGACGCGGGCGCGCTGCCCGGGCCGCACGGCGAAGACGGTCTTGTACTCGGGCGGGAGCACGTCGGCGAGCGACGTGCCGGGATCGCCGACAGCGGTGGGCACCGTCGCGGCGATGACCGCGTCGACGCCGTCGTCGTCCAGGACCGCGCGCAAGGCGTCGGCGAACACCCGGGGCGCGACCGCCGCTGTCGTGTCGACCGGGTTCCGCACCGCGGCCTCGGCCGGAAGGAGCTTCGCGAGCCGAGCACGAGTTTCGTCGGACAGATCCGCCATGACCAGGCCTTCGCGCTCGCAGGCGTCGGCGGCCAGGACACCGGCGCCCCCGGCGTTGCTGACGACGGCCACGCGGGGCCCGCCGGGCAGGAGCTGCCAGGACAGTCCGGCGATGACGTCGACCAGCTCGGCGACGGTGTCGACGGCGATGACCCCGGCCTGTTCGAAGAGCGCGTCCCGCGTGACGGCGGGGGTCGCGGCCGCGGCGGTGTGCGAAGCAGCCGCCCGCTGGGCGGTGTCGCCGCTGCCGGAGCGGACCGCGAGCACCGGGCGCGTCTTGGCGAGCCGGCGGGCCAGGCGGCTGAACTTGCGGGGGTTGCCGAACGACTCGAGGTAGAGCACCACCATTTCGGTGTGGAGGTCGGCCGTCCACCACATCAGCAGATCGTTGCCGCTGACGTCGTACTTGTCGCCGGTGGAGACCAGCGTGGACATGCCGAGGCCGAGGTCGTCGAGCGATTCGGCGAGGGCGATGCCGACGCCGCCGGACTGGGTGGCGACGCCGATGTTGCCCGGCCGGACCCGAGTGGCGAGGAACGTGAGGTCGAAGGGACACGCCGGGTCGGTGGAGACGACCCCGAGGCAGTTCGGCCCGACCAGCCGCATGCCGTACTCGTGCACGGCCGCGCGGATCCGGTCGCCGTATTCGGTACCGGTGAGCCCGGAGGAGACGACGACGACCGCCCGGACACCGCGTTTTCCGCACGCTTCGACCGCTTCGGCCGCGGCAGGCGCGGGCAAGCAGACCACGGCCAGCTCGGGGGTACGGCTCAGGTCCGCGACGGTCGACACGCTCGGCACGCCGAGGATCACGCGCGCGTGCGGGTTCACCACCTCGACCGGGCCCCGATAACCGGAGGTGGCCAGGTTGGCCAGCACCGCGTGGCCCACCGAGCCCGGCTTCCGGCCGGCACCGATCACGGCGATCGAGGAAGGCCTGAGCAAGTGCGTCAAGCTGGCCGCGTCGGCGACCGAGTCGCGCTTCAGCACGGCGTCCAGGTAGGCGGGGTCTTCGTCGAGGTTCATCACGACGTCACGCTCGGGGCCGCCGATACTGGCCTCGAAGCTGAGCCCGAGGTCCTTGAAGACGTGGATCACCTTGGCGTTCTCGGCGAGGACCTCGGCGAGGAACCGCCGCAAGCCGGTCTTCCGGGCGTGGGAGACGAGGTGCTCCATCAGCAGAGTGGCGACACCCTGAGTGCGCACGGAGGCGTCGACGACGAGCGCGACCTCGGCATCGGTGGACTCCTTCAGCACTTCGTAGTTCGCGACGCCGAGCAGCTCGCCGCGGCGGTAGCAGCCGACCGCGTAGTGGCCCGGGCCGGGTTCGGCCGTCATGTCGGCGGCCAGTTTGGCCAGGCCGGACGGTGCGCCGAAGAAGCGGAAGTAGGTGTCCTGCTGGGTCAGCCGGGTGTGCAGGGCGAGCACCTCGGCGGTGTCGGCCGGGTGCAACGGGCGCACGAGCACCACGTCACCACCGGCGAGCAGGGCGCGGGTCATCGCTTCTCCTTCGGGCGCGAGGGTGGGCGCGACCGGCCAAGGGGCCGCGCCCACCGAAGGGGGTCACCTAGTCCTTGGTGACCTGGATCTTGACGTGCTTGTCGCGCGGGTGCTCCGAAACCGGCATCGAGATCTCGAGGATGCCGTCGGTGTACGTCGCCTTGACCTTCGCCGGGTCCGCCCCGGCCGGCAGGCTGACCGTGCGGCTGAAGGTGCCGTAGTAGAACTCACTGCGACCCTCCGCCTGCTCCTTCGCCTCCCGTTCGGCGGCGATGGTGAGCAGGCCGTTGTGCGTGGTCACGGAGATGTGCTTCTCCGGGTCGAAGCCGGGCAGTTCGGCCCGCACGAGGTACCGTCCGTCCTCTGTGGACTCCTCGATCCGGACCGGGTTGTGCTCGGCGAACGGCCAGGGATTGTCCAGCCACGCCGCGATGCTCGGCAACGCCAGGCGTGAGCCCGGCACCAGGGCAGTCATCCGTTCTCTCCTCTCCGCGACATCAGGTGTCGCAGGACAAGGAGACCTCGGTGGCGGGGCCTGCCGACGCGGCCGGACTACCCGAACCGCGAGGACCTTCGTCACCGGTTCGGATGCGATGCCCCGGTGGCCCGCTTGTCACCGCCTGAGGTACGGGGAGAAAACGGTCGAGGCCGCGACGACGGCGCCGGAGACCGAAGTCGGGCGGGCTTGGGCCGGAGACCAGCGAGGACGTGCGGACCGGCGCACCGAGGGGAGGTAGCGCCCGGACGCTATCGGATCGTCCCCGGTGACGCCGTCCGAACACCGGTCTTCCGGAAGGTGGTCAGCCGACGGGGGCAACCCACTCGATCTTGACCCCGCCCTCCGGGCCGCTGCCGAGCGTGAACGTCCCACCGGCCGCCTCGGCCCGGTCCCGCAGGTTGCCGAGGCCACTCGGCGAGATCCCTTCCGCCAGCCCCTTGCCATCGTCGACGACCACGATGCGGATCGCGTCGTCCGTCACCGCGACCGACACCATCACCGAGGAGGCCTCCGCGTGGCGTACCGCGTTGCTGACCGCCTCGCGCACCACTGCCTCGACCTGCTCGGCCAGCTGCGCCGGCACCGTGTCGATCGGCCCGGCCATGCTGACCGTCGGGTGGAGCGGGGCGTCGTCGGTCAGCTCGGCGATCGCGTCGTGCAGGCGGTGGCGCAGGCGCAGGCCCGTCTCCCCCGCCGCGCCGCCGTGCAGGTCGAAGATCGCCGTGCGGATCTCCTGGACGATCTCGTGCATCTGCTGGATGCTGTCGCCGAGCCGCTTCTGCAGTTCCGGCGACTTCGTCCGCCGCTGGGTGCTCTGCATGGACAGCCCTACGGCGAACAGCCGCTGGATCACGTGGTCGTGCAGGTCACGGGCGATCCGGTCGCGGTCGCCGAGCACGTCCAGCTCCCGTGCCGCCCGCTGTTGCGCCGCCAGCTGCAGCGCCAGGGCCGCCTGGTCGGCGAACGACGCCACCACCGACAGTTGGGCCACTTCGAACGAGCCCGCCCCGACTTCCCGGGCGGCGATGAGCACGCCGGTCGTCCGGTCACCCGCGCGCAGCGGGACCACCATGACGGGTCCGAAACGGTGCTCGCGCAGCGCGAGCTCCGGCACGCTGCGCGGCGTGCGGTCCCGGTACACCGCGCCCGGGACGCTGTCTTCGAGGTCGATGTGCGTTCCCGACAGCTCGGCCGCCCGCGCCCCGGCGCACACCGTGACCGTGAGGTCGTCGACGTCGTCGCCCCAGTCCTCGTCGACGTCGAGGCGCCCGGAGTTCGGCAGCGCGAGCATCGTGACGTCCGAACCGGTCAGCTCCAACGCCCGGCTGGCGATGAGGTTCAGCGCCTCGGCCGGGTCCGTGCCGCCCAGCAGCTCGGTGGTCACCTCGCTGGTGGCGGCGAGCCACTGCTGCCGGATGCGCGCCTGCTCGTAGAGGTGGGCGTTCTCGATCGCGATGCCCGCCGCCGCGGCGAGGGCCTGGACGACGACCTCGTCGTCGTCGGTGAACGGTTCCCCGTTCTTCTTCTCGGTGAGGTAAAGCCGGCCGAACACCTCGTCGCGCACCCGCACCGGCACCCCGAGGAACGTGTGCATCGGCGGGTGGTGCGCCGGGAACCCCACCGAGGCGGGGTGCTCGGAGATCTCCTGCAGGCGCAGCGGTTTCGCCTCTTCGATGACCACGCCGAGCACACCGTGGCCCTCCGGCAGGTCGCCGATGAGCCGCCGCGCGTCGTCATCGATGCCGAGGTAGACGAACTCGGACAGGGTCCCGTCCTCGGCGAGCACACCGAGCGCACCGTACTTCGCCTCGCCCAGCTCGATCGCCGCCTGCACGATGCGCCGCAGCGTCGTGTCCAGCTCCAGTCCGGATGCGACGGCCAGGACGGCGTCGAGCAGACCGTCCATCTTGTCCCGGGTGCCGATCAGCAGCTCGATCCGGTCTTGCAGATCGCGCAGCAGCTCACGCAGCCGCAGGCCGGACAACGTGCCCGCCATGCGCCGCGGCTCCTGCCGGGCTTCGCTCACCGAGGCCTCCGCATCATGAGTGACTTTGTCCCCTTTCCGCGGCACCGCGGCGCGAGAGATCGTCGAAGGAAGCTTTCGGTTCGACAGTGTGCCGCTCCACGGCACCAAGGGGAAACCATGACACTACCCATCACCTCGATCGGCCTGCTGGACTCCGATCAGGTGAAGTCCGTGATCGGCGCCGCGGTGCTCGCGCCGTCGACGCACAACACGCAGCCCTGGCGGTTCCGCTGTACCCCGGCGGGCCTGGAGCTGCACGCCGATCCGGACCGCGCCCTGCCGATCGCCGACGCCGACCGGCGGGAGCTCCTGGTGTCGTGCGGCGCCGCACTGTTCAACCTGCGCACCGCGATCCACGCGCTGGGCGCCCACCCGGCCACGACGCTGTTCCCCCGGCGCGACCATCCGGCGTTGGTGGCGCTGGTAAGGCCGTTCGGGGCCCGCCGCCCCGACCCGCGCATGGTCGAACTGGCCGACGCGATCCCGCGCCGGCACACGAACCGGACCCCGTTCGAGGCCGACGTCATCCCGCCGTCGGTGGTCGCCGAGCTGCGGCACGCCGCGGAGGTGGAGCAGGCCTGGCTGCCCCGGCTGGACGCGAACCAGCTCGAGGGGCTGCGGGAGCTGGTGCACAAGGCCCACCACACCCAGGTCTCCGACCCGGCGTTCCTCGACGAATGGCAACGCTGGACCGCCCGCACACCCGACAGCCGCGACGGCGTCCCCGAGTACGCGGCCGGCGCGATGCCGTCGAACAACGGGGGCTGGGTCCTGCGCGACTTCGGTTCACGGCCGCGCGGCCGGACCGACCACTCCGAACCGCTGGTCGTGGTGATCGGCTCCTTCGACGACACCCCGGTCGACCGCATCCGGGCGGGCCAGGCGATGCAGCGGGTCCTGCTGACGGCGACAGCGGCCGGGCTGGACGCGTCGTTCATCTCCCAGCCGGTCGAAGTGTCCGGGGTGCGATCGGAGCTGCGCCAGCTGCTCGGCGGTGGGCTGTGGCCGCAGATCGTGCTGCGCCTGGGCCGGGGCACGCCGGTCCCGTGGACACCGCGGCGCTCGCTCGACGACGTCATGCTGGCGACGGTCTAGCCGCCCGGGCCGCCTCGAACCGCTAGTGAGCCTGGTTGCGCAGCTCGGTGGCCAGCACGGCGGCCTGCGTCCGTCGCTCCATGCCCAGCTTGGTGAGCAGGCGCGAGACGTAGTTCTTGACCGTCTTCTCGGCCAGGAACATCCGCTCCGAGATCTGGCGGTTGGTGAGCCCCTCGCCGATCAGCTCCAGCAGCTTCCGCTCCTGATCCGACAGATCGGCCAGCGGGCCCTTCTTGGCCTGGCTGTCGCGCAGCTTGGCCATCAGGGCGGCAGCCGCGTGCGCGTCGAGCAGGGACTTGCCCGCGCCGACGTCCAGGACCGCCGAGACCAGGTCCATGCCCTTGATGTCCTTGATGACGAAACCGCTGGCGCCGGCCATCACCGCGTCGAGCATCGCCTGCTCGTCGGTGTAGGAGGTGAGCATCAGGCACTTGAGCTCGGGCAGCTTGGACCGCAGCTCCCGGGCCAGTTCGATGCCGTTGCCGTCGGGCAGCCGGACGTCCAGGACGGCGACGTCGGGGTCGAGCGCCGGGATGCGGGCCAGGGCCTGCGAGACGCTGCCTGCCTGGCCGACCACCGTGAGGTTCTCGTCCTCGTCCAGCAGGTCGGCGACACCACGACGAACCACCTCGTGGTCGTCGACCAGGAAAACGCGGAGCATTCCGACCTCCCGTGGACGGCTGTACCGAGATCAGGATACGACCACCGGGCCCCGGGCGGTGAGGACCAAAGTCCCCGGCTCCGCGCCACAGGTCCCGGCACGTTTGGCGAACAGGCACCGGAATCCCTGTCGGTTTCGTTGCCGTTTTTCCGGATCGTCGCTACGCTGTCACCCACGCTGGGAGCGCTCCCAATGGATCACCACCACTCATCACGACTGGAGGCCCATTCATGCGTACACGAACCACCCGACGGCGGAGCATCGTCGTAGCACTGGTCGCCGCGCTGGCCGGCCTGTTCCTCTGGGTGCCGGCGGCTTCGGCGCACGGCACCATCGTCAGCCCCGCCACCCGCGCCTACCAGTGCTGGCAGGACTGGGGCAGCCAGCACACGAACCCGGCCATGCAGCAGCAGGACCCCCCGTGCTGGCAGGCTTTCCAGGCCAACGCCGACACCATGTGGAACTGGATGAGCGCACTACGGGACGGCCTCGGCGGCAACTTCCAGGGCAAGACCCCCGACGGCCAGCTCTGCAGCAATGCCTTGTCACGCAACGACTCCCTGAACACTCCCGGCCCGTGGAAGACCACCAGCCTCGGCAGCAGCTTCTCGATGCACCTGTACGACCAGGCCAGCCACGGCGCCGACTACCTCCGGGTCTACGTCAGCAAGAACGGGTTCGACCCCACCACCCAGCGCCTCGGTTGGGGAAACCTCGACTTCATCACCCAGACCGGCAGGTACGCCCCGGCCAAGGACATCACGTTCACCGTCCAGACCGCCGGCGCCTACCGCGGGCACCACGTTGTGTTCACCATCTGGCAGGCGTCCCACCAGGACCAGACCTACATGTGGTGCAGCGACGTGAACTTCGGCTAGCGCACGGCCAGGGCCGGTCCGGTTCCGCCGGACCGGCCTTCGGGGTCCAGTGACCGTCCGGGAAGTGACCAAGGACCCTCTCGCCGGAGGACCGCCGGACCCGATGCTTCCGTGGTCACAGCGTCCGCGCGAGCAGGAGAACCGGATGAACGCCCTGGACCTCGCCCGATGGCAGTTCGGGATCACCACCGTCTACCACTTCCTCTTCGTCCCGTTGACCATCGGGCTGTCCTTCCTGGTCGCCGGGATGCAGACGGCGTGGGTGCGCACCGGGAACGACAAGTACCGCCGGATGACGAAGTTCTGGGGGAAGCTGTTCCTCATCAACTTCGCCATGGGCGTGGCGACCGGCATCGTGCAGGAGTTCCAGTTCGGGATGAACTGGTCGGACTACAGCACGTTCGTCGGCGACATCTTCGGCGCGCCGCTGGCCATCGAAGGGCTGCTGGCCTTCTTCCTCGAGTCGACGTTCCTCGGCCTGTGGATCTTCGGCTGGGACAAGCTGCCGAAGAAGCTGCACCTCGCGACGATCTGGCTCGCCTCGATCGGTACCGTGCTCTCGGCGTACTTCATCCTCGCCGCCAACTCCTGGATGCAGCACCCGGTCGGCTACGCGGTCAACCCCGCGACCGGCCGCGCGGAGCTCAAGGACTTCGGCGCCGTGCTCACCAACTCGACCGCCGTCGGCGCCTTCGCGCACACCATCACGGCGTGCTTCCTGACCGGTGGCATGTTCGTGGTCGGGATCAGCGCGTGGCAGCTGAAGAAGCAGCGCGACGCCGACGTCTTCCGGCCGTCGATGAAGCTCGCGCTGGTCACCGTGCTCATCGCCAGCCTCGGCGTCATCGTCACCGGTGACCTGCAGGCCCGGCTGATGACCGAGCAGCAGCCGATGAAGATGGCCGCCGCCGAAGCGCTCTACGACACCGTCGCGCCCGCGTCGTTCTCCCTGTTCACCATCGGCTCGCTCGACGGCTCGCAGGAGAAGTTCAGCATCCGCGTCCCCGGTGTGCTCTCCTTCATGGCCACCGGCACGTTCGACGGCCGGGTCGAAGGCATCAACAACCTCCAGGCCCAGGAGCAGCAGGCTTACGGGCCCGGGGAGTACCGGCCGGACATCCCGGTCACGTACTGGACGTTCCGCCTGATGATCGGCTTCGGCTTCCTCTGCCTGCTCATCTCCCTGGTCGGACTCTGGCTGTTACGCCGCGGCCGCACCCCGCGCGCCCGCTGGTTCTTCCCCGTCGCGACGCTCGGCCTCGCGCTGCCGTTCCTGGCCAACAGCGTCGGCTGGATCTTCACCGAGATGGGCCGCCAGCCGTGGTCGGTGTTCGGAGTACTGAAGACCGCCGATTCGGTGTCCCCCACCGTCGCCGCGGGCAGCGTGCTGACGTCGCTGATCGTGTTCACCGTGCTCTACGGCGTCCTCGCGGTCGTCGACGGTGTCCTGATGGTCCGCTACGCCAAGGCCGGGCCGCCGCCCGAAGCACCCAGCGAAGACACCGATTCCGACGAGCCGCGCCCCGCGGCCTTCGCCTACTGACGCCGGAGCACCGCCATGGCCCTCACCGACATCTGGTTCCTGCTCATCGCGGTCCTCTGGACCGGCTACTTCGTCCTCGAAGGCTTCGACTTCGGCGTCGGCACACTGCTGCGCGTCCTCGGCCACGACGACACCGACCGCCGCGTCCTCGTCAACACCATCGGCCCCGTCTGGGACGGCAACGAGGTCTGGCTGCTCGTCGCCGGCGGCGCCACCTTCGCCGCGTTCCCGCTGTGGTACTCGAGCCTCTTCTCCGGCTTCTACCTCGCGCTGCTGCTGGTGCTCGTCGCGCTCATCCTGCGGGGTGTGGCGTTCGAGTTCCGCGGCAAGATCGACAGTCCGCGCTGGCGGAACTCCTGGGACTGGGTCATCGTGTTCGGTTCCGCGGCGCCCGCCCTGCTGTGGGGCGTCGCGTTCGGCAACATCGTCCACGGCGTACCCGTCGACGCGCAGCACCACTTCACCGGGACGTTCTTCACGCTGCTGAACCCTTACGCGCTGCTCGGCGGGCTGGCCACGCTCAGCCTGTTCACCTTCCACGGCGCGGTGTTCCTCACGCTGAAGACGACCGACGCCCTGCGCGACCGCGCCCGGACGCTCAGCCGCGCGCTCGGCGGCGCCGCGATCGTGTTCGGTGGCGTGTTCCTCGCCTACACAGCGGTCGAGCACGGCGGCTGGTCCTGGCTGACCTCGCTGGTCGCCGCGCTGCTGCTGGTCGCCGCCGTGCTGTTCGCCGCGGGTGAGCGGGACGGGCTCGCCTTCGCGAGCACCGCCGGCGCGATCATCGCCGTCACCTTCTCGCTCTTCTGGTCGCTCTACCCGAACGTGCTGCCCTCGACAACCGACCCCGCGTTCAGCCTGACCACGACGAACGCGTCGTCGACGCACTATACGCTGCAGATCATGACCTGGGTGGCGGTCGCGTTCACCCCGATCGTGCTGGCCTACCAGGCCTGGACGTACTGGGTGTTCCGCAAGCGGATCAGCCGCGCCTCGATCCCCGCCGGTGGCGGCCTACCCGCGGGCCGCCGGTGAAGCCCCTCGACCCGCGGCTGCTGCGCCACGCGAGCGCGGTCCGGCCGTTCGTGCTGGCCTGCGCCGCGCTGGGCGTCTTCACCGCGATGCTCGTGCTCGCCCAGGCGGAGCTGCTGGCGAAGACGATCACCTGGGCTTTCCTCGACGGTCTCTCGATGCGGGATCTGCTCGTGCCGCTCGGGATGCTCCTGCTGGTCGTGCTCTCCCGGGCCGGGATCACGTGGCTGTCGGAGACGACCGCCCACCGCGCGGCCGCCCGTGCCCTGTCGCAGCTGCGGGAGACGGTCGTCACGGCCGCGCTGCGGATCGGGCCGCGCCACGCGGAACGCTCCCCCGCGGAGGTCGCCGCCCTGGCCACGCACGGCGTCGATCGCCTCGAGGGCTACTTTTCGCGATACCTGCCGCAACTGCTGATCGCCGCGGTGGTCCCGCTCGTCGTGGGCGTACGGATCCTGCTCGCCGACTGGGTCGCCGCGGTCGTCGTCGGCCTGACGGTGCCGCTCATCCCGGTCTTCATGGTCCTCATCGGGATGTACACCCAGCGCGACGTCCGGCGCCAGTGGCAAACGCTTGCGGTGCTGGGTGATCACTTCCTCGACCTCGTCGCCGGACTCGCCGAGCTGACGGCGTTCGGGCGCGCGCGGGCGCAGATCCGTTCGCTGCGGGAGATCACCGGGAAGTACCGCACGCACACCATGCGAACCCTGCGCGTCGCATTCCTGTCCGCGCTCGCCCTCGAGCTGCTGGCCACGCTGTCGGTCGCCCTGGTCGCGGTGTCGATCGGGCTACGCCTGCTGGCCGGCGAACTCGACCTGCGGACCGCGCTCGTCGTGCTGATCCTCGCGCCGGAGGTCTACCTGCCGTTGCGCGCGGTCGGCGCGCGGTTCCACGACAGCGCCGAAGGCCTCGCCGCCGCCGAGGAGATCATCGCGCTCGCCGACACGCCGTCCGGTGACCACGGCACGGCGGTGGTGCCCGACCTGACACACACCGCACTGCGCTACGAAGACGTCACGGTCGAGGGCCGGTCCGGGCCGATCCTCGACGGTTTCAGCCTGCGCCTGCCACCCGGCGAGATCGTCGGTGTCACCGGGCCGAGCGGGGCGGGCAAGTCGACGCTGCTCGACCTCCTGCTCGGCTGGCGCCGGCCCGGCTCCGGCCGGATCCTGGTGGGCGACGCCGATCTGGCGGACATCGGCCGGGCCACCTGGCACCGGCACCTGGCCTGGGTGCCGCAGCAGCCGCACCTGGTGGCCGGGACGGTGGCCGAGAACATCCGGCTCGGCTCCCCCGACGCCACCGACGAGGCCGTGCTCGCCGCCGCCGACACCGCGGCACTCGACGTCCCGCTGTCCACTGTGGTCGGAGAACTGGGCGCCGGGCTCTCGACCGGCCAGCGCCGCCGCGTCGCGCTGGCCCGGGCGGTACTGCTCGACCGGCCGCTGATCCTGCTCGATGAGCCCACCGAAGGTGTCGACGCGGAGACCGAGGCCGCCATCCTCGAGCGGCTGCCGAAGGTGCTCGCCGGGCGGACCGCCGTCATCGTCAGCCACCATCCCGCGGTGCTGGCCCGCTGCGACCGCGTCGTCTCGCTCGGCGGTCCGGTCCCGGCCGCCGCGGAATCGCCTTCCCCGGCGTCCCGGCCGGCCGTCCGCGCCGCGTCGCCGGTCGCCACTCCGTCGTCCACTGTGGACCTGACCGGCTCGAAGTGGCGGCCGTTGCTCGACGCGATCGGGCCCCACCGGTGGCGGCTGGCGCTGTCGTGCCTGGCCGCGACGGCCGCGCTGGGCTGCGGCGTCGCGCTCACGGCGACGTCGTCGTGGCTGATCGCGAGCGCGGCCCTGCACCCGCCGGTGCTGAGCCTGATGGTGGCGATCGTCGCGGTGCGGACGTTCGGCCTGGCGAAGGGCATCTTCCGCTACGTCGAACGGCTGCTGTCCCATGACGTCGCGCTGCGGGCCCTCGCCGAGCTCCGGGTTCGGGTGTGGGCCCAGCTGGTCCGGATCGGCCCGGCGGGCACGGCGCGGCTGCGCCGGGGCGACCTGCTGCACCGGCTGGTGTCCGATGTGGACAGCCAGCAGGACGTCCTGGTCCGCGGGCTGGTGCCGGGTGTGTCGACGTTCCTGGTCCTCACCGGGACGGCCGTCACCCTCGGGATCGTGCTGCCCGGCGCCGGTTTCGCGGCAGCACTCGGACTGGCGGTCGCGGGCGTGCTGGCGCCTCTCGTCGCGGCCCTGGCGGCCCGCCGGGCCCAGCGCGAAACTGCTCGCCTGCGCGCGGACCTCACAGCCGGCACGGTGGAGCTGCTGCAGGCGTCGGCCGACCTGATCGCCCACGACGCGGCGGTCCCCCGCCACCTCCGCCTCCGCGAGCTCGACGCCGTGCTGACGGCCCTCGCCCGCCGGTCGGCGGCGCGCCGCGGGCTCGGCGCCGGGATCGCGACGCTGGGCGTCGGCCTCACGTCCGTGGCCTGCCTGGCACTCGGCATCCTGGCCGTGCGCGCGGGCACGATCCCGGGCCCCGCGCTGGCCGTACTGGCGCTGACGCCGCTCGCGACCGCCGAGCTGGTGGCCGGACTGCCGGAGGCGGCGCAGCGATTGCTCGGCGCCGGGCACTCCGCCCGGCGGCTCGCGGAGCTGGACACGCTCGCCGGGCCGGCCGAGCCCGGGTCCGCGACGCCCGCGCCGATCGCCGCGGAACTGGCGGCCGAGCACCTGTCGGTCCGCTGGCCGTCGGCACCGGCGGATGCGGTCCGCGGCGTGGACCTCCGGGTGGGTGGCGGCCGGCGGCTCGCGCTGACCGGCCGGTCCGGGGCGGGCAAGAGCACGGTGATCGCGGCCCTGATGCGCTACCTCGACCCGTCGGCCGGGCGGGTGCTGCTGGACGACGTCGACACCCGGACCTACGGCGGCGACTCGGTGCGTGAGCAGATCGCCTGGTGCGGGCCGGAAACCCACCTGTTCGACAGCACGCTGCGAGAGAACCTCCGGCTGGCCCGGCCTTCCGCTTCCGACGCGGAGCTGACCGCCGCGCTCGGCCTGGCGCAGCTGGGCAGCTGGCTCGGCGGCCTGCCCGCAGGCCTCGACACGGCGCTGGGCACGCACGGCACCCCGGTGTCGGGTGGCGAGCGCCAGCGCATCGGCGTGGCCCGGGCGCTGCTGTCGGACCGCCCGATCCTGCTGCTCGACGAGCCGACGGCACACTTGGACGCCAGCACGGCCACGGCGTTGGCGGCCGATGTGCTGGCGGCGACCGAAGGCCGGTCGGCGCTGGTCGTCACACACCGGCCCGCGGAGTTCCCCGGGCTTCCGTCGGCCCGGCTCACGAGTGCTCCGGAGCGTCCGGTGGATGAACGGGCGGCGGCCCGATGATGGGGTGCGGCCGCCGCCCGTCCGGTAGCGACGGTCCCGGAATGGGGGTGGTGGGACCGCCGCCGGTTCGTGGCGGGGTGGATCAGTGGCCGGGATGCGTGGCCGGCGGCCCAGATGGGCGGGTCGCGGGCGGCCCGGACGGGTGCGTGGCGGCCGGCCCGGCCGGATGGTCCTTGCCGTTGCCCGGGTACCCCGGGCCGGCAGGCGGTCCGGACGAGTCGGTGCCGTGCCCTCGGGCCGCGTTCTCCAGCAGGCCTCCGCAGTAGCCGTCGACCCCGGCTTCGCCACCCGCGGCCGTGATGAGCGCGGTGAACGCCGGACTCTCCAGCGCCTTCCCCCGCTCGGCCTTGCCGCCGGCGTCGTAGGCACGGCACAGGCCCACCAGCGAGGGTGCCGGTGCGGGCTGGTGCACCGCCGGGGTCTCGTCGCGGGCACGCGTCGTGGTGGGAGTGGCCGGAGAACCGGCGGCCGGGTGAGCGTGGTCGGACGCCGAGGGAGCCGGCGGGGAGTCGCCCGCCGGCAGCGGGAGTGCGCCGGTGGCGGCCGCCGCGGCGACTCCGCCGACGGCCAGGACCGCCGCCACGGCGGCCGCGACCTTCGCCGTACGCAGCTTCATCCCCGCGCTCTCGATCATGGGGGAACTCCGGGTCCGAGGGGCAGGGGCGTGCCGGCCCGCCTCGAGGAACGCCGTCACGGCCGCTTGTTCACCGGTCTGCTCGCCGTCGCGCGGTGGGGCGGCCGCGGCGGCGAGCAGACCGGTCAAAGCGTCCGCGGTGTCGACCGGCACACCCCGCAGCACCTGCTCCGCGGTGTGCCGGTCGATCCGGCGGCCTCGCTGCTTGCCCATCACGTATCCCTCAGCGCCGGGCCGCCCGAAAGTGTCACTGTCGCCCACCGAGACGGTCGGCGAGCGTGCGAAGTCCCCGGTAGGCGGCGGTGCGAACGGCCCCCGGGCGCTTCCCGAGCACCGCCGCGGCGGCCTTGGCGTCGAGGCCGATCACGGCCCGGAGCAGCACCGCCTCGGCCTGGTCGCGCGGCAGTGTCGCGATCAGCGCCAGCGCCTCGTCGGTGGTCGTCGCTTCGATCGCCGCCCCGGCGGTGTCGTCGGGCGCGGGCCGCTCGGAAAACCACTCGTCCGCCGCTTCCCCGACCGGGCGGCGGCGCTGGTGGCGCAGGTGGTCCAGAGCCCGGTGCCGTCCGATCGTGGCGGTCCAGGCGCGGAAGCCGTCCAGGTCGCCCCGGAACGACGCCAGGTCCCGGGTGATCTGCAGCCACGCCTCCGAAGCGACGTCTTCGGCGTCCTGCCCGACCAGGACCCGCAGGTACCGGCACAACCCGGGATGGACCGACCGGTACAGCACGCGGAAGGCTTCCTCGTCACCCCGCTGCGCCCGTCCGAGCGCCGCCAGAACGGTGTCCTCCACCGGCCGCCGCGCACCACGGCAAGGGACCGACTCCAGCACAACATGCATCCTTCGCGGTCAGCCCCACCGCATTGTCCGGGCCATCATGATGCATCGATCCGGCCCGCGAAAGCCCGGCCCCGCCGACCGCGGGACCCGTCCACGTCAGGACAGCGGCACCCACCAGATCAGCTCGCGCTCGTTGACCTCGGAAAGCCCGCCCCGGCGGCTCGCCGGCTCCGTGAGCCGGGCCAGCTCCTCGCTCGACGTCGCGGCGAGCGTGCCGCTGCCGTCGTGCGCGAGGATCACGCTCAGTCGCTCCGCTCCCGAACGCACCGCCACCTGGACCGATCCGGCGCCGGTGTGCCGGGCGATCAGCGCTAGTCCCTCCCGAAGTGCCGTCACCAGCTCGTCGGCGAGGTCGTCCGACGCGATCGCGTCGATCTTGCCCGAGAACTCCGTGGACGCCGTGAGCCCGAGCTCCTCGCCTGCCTCCGACAGCACCTCGAGCACACGGTCGTGCACGCTGGCCGCGGACCGCGGCAGCACGTCGTCCAGCTGGAACACCGTGTCGCGGATCTGGGTGATCACCGAGTCGAGGTCGGCGATCGACGTCCGGACACGGCGGGCCACGACTTCGGAGCGGGCCGCTCCGGCGGTGGTTTGCAGGGACAAGCCGATCGCGTAGAGCCGCTGGACCACCTGGCTGTGCAGTTCCGCCGCGATCCGGTCGCGCTCGTCGTACAGCTCGTTGCGCTGCTGCTCGGCCCGGGCGTCGGCCAGCTCGATCGCGACCGAGGCCTGGCTCGCGAAGCCGGCGGCCATCTCGAGGTCGTCGCCGGTGAACCCCGGCCTGCCGATCTTCCGAGCCGCGGTGAGCACGCCGTTCACCTGCCCGGCCCCGGTCAACGGGACCACCAGCACGGCGTCGAGGTCGGCGCGGAGCGGATCGGCCGCGTCGGACCGCGCCTGCCGGTCGAGCCACGACCCCAGCAACGGCGCGCCGGTGGCGAAGACCTGACCGGACATCGTGCCGGCGGGATCGACCACGCTTCCGGCCAGCTCGCCGGCCCCCAAGCCGACCGCCACTTCGATGCGAAGCCGCTCGCCGTCGGGCCGCACCACCGTGACCAGGTCGGCGTCCGCGAGGTCGAGGGTGTGCTCGGCGATCAGCTCCAGTGGGCGCCCGGACCGGGTCGCGAGCAGCTCGCGCATGATCGCGCCGGAGGCTCCCAGCCACTCTTGTTGCTTGCGCGCGGTCTCGTAGAGCCGCGCGTTGTCGATGGCCTGGCCGGCGGTCGCCGCCAGCGCGAGCGCGAGCTGCTCGTCTTCCGCGGTGAACTCACCGTGCCGGCACTCGGTGAGGTAGAGGTTCCCGAACACGACCCCGCGGACCCGGATCGGCACGCCGAGGAAGCTGCGCATCGGCGGGTGTTCGCCGGGGAACCCGGACGAGCGCGGGTCGTCGGTGATGTTCGCGAGCCGGATCGGCCGGGGGTCCTCGGCCACGGCCCCGAGCAGCCCCTTCCCCTCGGGTAGCTGCCCGACGCGGGCGACCGTCTCGTCGTCCATGCCGACGTGGACGAACTCGGCGAGCTGGCCGTCCGGCCCGATCACGCCGAGTGCGGCGTACCGCGCGCTCAGCAGCTCTCTGGCCGCCTCGACGATCCGGCGCAGCAACGTCGGCAGCGCAAGGTCCCCGGTCACCATCTGGCTTGCGTGCAGCAGCCCCCGCAGGCGCCCTTGAGTGCCCATGACCTCCTGGGCCCGCTCCACGAGCTGACCCAGCAACTGGTCCAGTTCCATCCGCGGCAGATCCGGGAACGTCAGCCGGTCCTGCTCCTCGCCCGTCCCGCTCACGCGAACATTCTCCCGCTCGCCACCGGGTGCTGGTCAAGCCGCGCTGTGCGTCAGTGCGGTGAATCGCCCACCGGCGTTTCAGGAGATCTTGCACACCGCGTACCACGTGCGCCGCCCCAAACGCTGCACAGCCGACGCGAGGTGCTCAGCCCGCCGATAGAGCTCCCGCAGCCGCATCTCGCGGCGCGGATCCGGCTCGTTCTCCAGACCCGCGATCGCCCGCCGGTAGGCGTGCTCCGCGGCGTCCAAAGAGGACACCGCCGCGTCGGCCTCCCCCGCCGCACCGGCGGCGGGTAACGCGTCGAGTGCTTCGTGCAGCATGTCGAACGCGGTCACCGAAGTCAGCACCATCGCCATCAAGTGCTCGTCCGGTGGAGTTCGCGACAGATCGGACTCGCGAACCAGCATGTAGGCCGCTTCCGCGATTTCCCCGAGCCTTTCGGCCAGCTCGAAGACGTCCTCGGCTTCAAGTGGCGTGCTGAACGCCTCCCGCACCGCCACCAGCACCTCGCGGCGTTCGGACGACTGGACCAGCAAGGGCGTGTGCAACTCCCCGCCGGTCGGCTCGCCGCGGGCCCAGCCCGCCAACGCGGTCATCACGTCGCTGACCGTGTCGGCCTGGTCCCGCAACAACCCGAGGACGTCCGGGTTGTGCGGCAGGAACCACGTCTTCGGGAGCTTCACGCGAACCACCTCCAGAGCGGGAGCGCGACGGCCCCCAGCACGGCACACGCCGGCAGGGTGACCAGCCACGCGGAACAGATCTCACCGACCACGGACCACCGGACGTGGTGGGCGCGGCGGCTGACGCCGACGCCGACCACCGACGCGGCCACGACATGAGTGGTGCTGACCGGGGCGCCCACCCCGGCGGCGGCGAGGATCACCGCGGCCGAACTGCCCTGGCTCGCCAAGCCGTCGACCGGGCGCATCCGGTAGATGCCGCGGCCCACGGTCTTGACCACGCGCCAGCCACCCGACGCGGTGCCGAGCGTCAAAGCCGTCGCCGCCGCGAGCTTCACCCACAACGGGACAGCGAAGGCGTTCAGGTGCCCGGTGGCGACCAGCAACAGCGTGATGACCCCCATGGACTTCTGGGCGTCGTTGACACCGTGGCCGAAGGCCAGCGCACCGGCGGTCACCCACTCCGCCCGCCGGATCACGACGTCCGCCCGCCGGCGTGCGCGACGCAATGCTCGGCGGGCGAGCCGGTCGGCGAGGGCGCCCAGCCCGGCGCCGAGCACCGGCGACAAGGCCAGGCCGGCCAGTACTCCGAGCACCCCGGAGACGTGCAGGCCGTCGAGGCCGCCCCACCGCCCGTGAACCCGCTCGCCCCGACCAGGCCGCCGACCAGCGCGCGGGATGAACTGGACGGCAGTCCGCGCCACCAGGTCACCAGGTTCCACACGATCCCGGCGGTGACCGCCGCGCCGACCGTGGGCAGGACGTCGGCGGCCGGCAGCCGGACCACTCCGCCGACGGTGTCGGCGACGGTCGTCCCCGCCAGCAACGGCCCCGCGACGTGGCAGGCGGCCGCCAGCAGCAGCGCCGCGCCGGGCGTGGCCGCGCGGGTCGCGACCAGCGCGGCCACCGAGTTCGCCGAGTCGTGGAACCCGTTGGTGAAGTCGATGACCAGGGTGATCGCGATCGCCACGGCCAGCAGGACCGTGGCGTCCACGGGTCAGCCTTCCCAGGTCCAGTTCCGCACTTCCGGCAGGTCTTCCCCGTGGGTGCGGATCCAGCGGCGGTGCCGGCCCTGGGCCTCGCTCATCTTTTGCCGCAGGATCCCCGCCGTCGCCACCAGACCGGGAACCCGGTCGATCACGTCGATCACCAGCTGGAACCGGTCCATGTGGTTGAGCACCAGCATGTCGAACGGCGTGGTCGTGGTGCCGTGCTCGGTGTAGCCGCGCACGTGCATGTCGTGGTGGTTGGTCCGGCGGTAGGCCAGCCGGTGGATCAGCCACGGGTAGCCGTGGTAGGCGAAGATCACCGGCCGGTCCGGGGTGAACAGCGCGTCGAACTCGCGGTCGTTCAAACCGTGCGGATGCTCGGCTTCGGGCTGCAGGCGCATCAGGTCGACGACGTTCACCACCCGCACCGCCAGATCCGGCAGCTCCTCCCGCAGGATCTTCGCGGCAGCCAGGATCTCCAGCGTCGGGGCGTCGCCCGCGCAGCCGAGCACGACGTCCGGCTCGCGGTCGGTGTGCGTGCTCGCCCACTCCCAGATGCTGACGCCGCGCGAACAATGCAGCGCCGCCTGCTCGGCGTCGAGCCAGTTCGGGCTGTCGTTCTTGCCGGCCACGACGACGTTCACGTAGTCCCGGCTGCGCAGGCAGTGCGCCGCGACCTCGAGCAACGTGTTGGTGTCCGGCGGGAAGTAGATCCGCACGACCTCCGAGCTCTTGTTCGCCACGTGGTCGACGAACCCCGGGTCCTGGTGGGAGAACCCGTTGTGGTCCTGCCGCCACACGTGCGAGGTGAGCAGGTAGTTCAGCGACGCCACCGGGCGCCGCCACGGGATCTGCCGGTGCACCCGCAGCCACTTGATGTGCTGGTTCACCATCGAGTCGACGATGTGCACGAATGCCTCGTAGCACGAGAAGAGCCCGTGCCGCCCCGAAAGCAGGTACCCCTCGAGCCAGCCCTGGCACAGGTGCTCCGAGAGCACCTCCAGCACCCGACCGTCCGGGGCCAGGTGCTCGTCGACCGGCTCGACCGCCGCCTGCCACTCCTTCGCCGTGACGTCGTACACCGCGTCGAGCCGGTTGGACGCCGTCTCGTCGGGGCCGAAGAGGCGGAAGTTCGCCCGGTCGGCGTTGAGCGCGAAGACGTCCCGCAGGAACCGGCCCAGCACGCGGGTCGGCTCGGCCTGGGTGGCTCCCGGCGAGGGAACGTCGACGGCGTGGGCCGCGATGTCCGGCAGGGTCAGCGGGCGCAGGAGGACGCCCCCGTTGGCGTTCGGGTTCGCGCCCATCCGCCGCTCCCCCACCGGGATCATCGCGGTGACGTCGGCGACCGGCCGGCCGGCTTCGTCGAACAGTTCCGAAGGCCGGTACGACAGCAGCCATTCTTCCAGCTGCTTCAGGTGGTCCGGGTTGTGCCGGACCTCGGCGAGCGGCACCTGGTGCGCACGCCACGTGCCTTCGACCTGCTTGCCGTCCACAACGGACGGACCGGTCCAGCCCTTGGGGCTGCGCAGCACGATCATCGGCCACGCCGGCCGGCTGCGCTGCCGCCGGATGACCGCGAGGTCGGCGACCGCCGAGTCGAGCGCGGCGGCCATCGCTTGGTGCATCGTCTCCGGGTCGCTGCCCTCGACGTAGATCGGTTCGTAGCCGTACCCGCGCAGCAGGGCGTCCAGCTCGGCCGGGGCGATGCGCGACAGCACGGTCGGGTTGGCGATCTTGTAGCCGTTGAGGTGCAGGATCGGCAGCACGGCGCCGTCGCTGACCGGGTCGAGGAACTTGTTGGCGTGCCAGGACGTCGCCAGCGGGCCGGTCTCGGCCTCGCCGTCGCCGACGACGCACGCGACGACGAGGCCGGGGTTGTCGAACGCGGCCCCGAAGGCGTGCGCGAGCGAGTAGCCCAGCTCACCGCCTTCGTGGATCGAGCCGGGCACCTGCGGCGCCACGTGGCTGGGGACACCGCCGGGGAAGGAGAACTGCTTGAACAGCTCCGCCATCCCGGCGGCGTCCCGGGTGACCTCGGGCCAGGCTTCGGTGTAGCTGCCTTCGAGCCACGTGTTCGCCAGCAGGGCCGGGCCGCCGTGGCCAGGACCGGTGACGAGCATGACGTCCAGGTCGTGGGTGAGGATCGCGCGGTTGAGGTGGGTGTAGACGAAGTTGAGGCCGGGTGAGGTCCCCCAGTGCCCGAGCAGTCTCGGCTTGATGTCGCCGGCGCACAGGGGGTCCCGCAGCAGCGGGTTCGCCATCAGGTAGATCTGGCCGGCCGCGAGGTAGTTCGCGGCCCGCCAGAGGGCGTCCACTTGCGCGAGCTCGGTGCCGCCGAGCACCGCGGGCCGGGCGTCGAGGGCGGTCACGCCTTCTTCTCCGGGCGGACCACGAGCACCGGGCACTCGGCGTGCTGGACCAGGGCCTGGCTCGTGGAGCCCAGCAGCATGCCCGAGAACCCGCCGCGGCCGCGGCTGCCGACGACGACGAGCTGGGCTTCCGCACCGGCTTCCAGCAGCGCGTGCCGCGGCCGGTCGCGCACGAGCACGCGGCGCACCTCGACGTCGGGGAACTTCTCCTGCCACCCCGCGAGCCGTTGGGTCAGCAGCCGCTCCTCGTCCTTCTCCAGGGTTTCCGGCTGGGTCAGGATCCGGGCGGTTCCGCGGGTGTCCTCGTAGGTGGCATCGTTCCAGGCGTGCACCGCGACGAGCGGCACGCCGCGCAGCGACGCCTCTTCGAACGCGACGGCGATGGCCGGTTCGCTGTTCGGGCTGCCGTCGATGCCGACCGCGACCGGGCCGGTGTCGGGAATGTTCGTCGTGCCGTGGCGGCCGCGGACGACCGCGACGGGGCAATGGGCGTGACTGGCGACCGAGGCCGCGGTGCCGCCGATCAGCATCCCGGCGAACCCGCCGGTGCCGGTGTGGCCGAGGACGAGCATCCGGGCGTGCCGGGACTCGTCGATCAGCATCGGCACCGGCGGCTCGTTGGGCACCTCGGTCGTGACGACCAGCTCGGGGTCGATCGACACGGCCAGGGTGCGCGCGTCACCGACCGCCCGCTGCCCGTCGGCCACGATCGCGTCGAACAGCCGTTCCGCGCCGATCCCGGTCAAGCCACCGCCGTAGTAGAGGCCGGCTACCTGCAGCCCGTGGACGATCCTGAGCTCGAGGTGCCGCAAAGAGGCGATCTTGGCGGCCCACGTGACGGCGGCGGAGGCCCCCGCCGAGCCGTCCACGCCCACAGTGATCCTCGGGTCGATGGCGGTCATCGTGTCTGCTCCTCACCCGCGTAAGCGGTTTCGGCGGCGACGACGCCCGGCACGGCGAGCGCCAGCAGCTGGGCGACGTGCCGGTCGGTGTCGTCGTCGAACTGGTCGGTGATGTGCACGAACCCGTCGCGGACCTCGACCTGCCAGCGGCCACCGCCGCCGTAGATCTCCAAGCGGTGCTTGACGTCCCGGGCGATCTCGACGTCCTCCCGCGCGAGCACGCGGACGACGTCGCCGCGGGTGATGATGCCGACGACGGCCGAACCGTCGACGATCGGCATCGCGCGGATCCGGGCGTCCACCAGTGCCTGGCAGAGGTCGGCGACGTCGGTGCCGGTGCCCATCGCGGTGGCGGGAGTCGTCATCAGGTCGCCGACGGTCTTGCCGGAGATGGATTCACGGGGTTCGTGGACGTAGCGGGGGTCGGCCGGGATGCGGCCGCGGATCAGGTCGGCCTCGGTGACGATGCCGATCAGCCGGTCGTCGTCGTCCACGACGGGCAGTGCGGTGAAGCCGTGCATGGACAGCAGCTCGGCCGCCTCCTTGGCGGACGTCCACGGGTGCACGGTGATCACCGGCGCGGTCATCAGGTCGCGTGCTCGCATCGGGGGGTTCCTGCCTTTCGGTCACCTCCCAACCTAGGACGGCGGCGACCGGGTGACCGCTGGCGTCGGTCACCGGTCGTGAGGACTTACGTCCCTTCGCGCCACTACGTCCACAAAGGACGAAGGTCCCGCCGGAGGTCGCGCCACGCTCCGGGCAACGCCGACGCGCACCGCTCGGCCGCGGCCGCTTCGGCGTCCAACGCGGTGGCGAACCCGCCGTACCGGGCTCGCAGCAGCCGCAGGTGCTCTCGCGCGACGACCGCGTCCTGGAACTCGCCGAGCAGGTCCTGGAAAGCCCGCAACGGTTTCGCGTCGACCGGCAGCACGTCCGCACCGGCCTCGAGCGCGTACCTCAGCCGTTTGGCGGCCTTGCGCACGTCGTGCACCGCGCGATCCCGATCCGGTGCGGCGCGCAGGGCGGCGACCCGGCCGTCGACGTCTCCGGCGACCGCACGGGCGAGGCCCGGCAGCACCTTCGCGGCCGGTCGCCGAGCGGCCTTCCGCCACTCGCGCCGCGGCTGTTCGCTCAGCACCACTTCGAGGACGTCGAGCGCGTTGAGCAGCTGCACGTACCGGTGGCTGTCCAGGGCGCGCCGCACCCGGGTGTTCGCCTGCTCGGAGAGTTCCGCGAAGTAGGCGTCCGTCCGCTCCCGCGCCCAGGTCCGGGACCGCGCCCACTGGACTTCGGTGTCGCGCGCCGGGGCGAGCTCGCCGCCCAGCCAGCGCAGGGCACCGCCCAGCTCCTTCAGCAGCTTGCGCCCGCCGAGCACGGGCGCGTAGGTGGAGAAGACGCCCCGCAGCCGCCGGGCGGCCACGCGCATCCGGTGCACGGAATCGGACTTCCCCTGCCGCACCGCCAGATCCGCGGCCGCCAGCGCGGCGATCTGCTCCCGCACGTACGCCAGGACGAATCCCCGCGCCGAGTCGTCGGGTGGCCGCGGCGGCACCGCGAGCCGGTCGCCGAGCAGGGCCCGCAGCTCGGCGGCGCCGCCCCGCAGCCGGGCAACCGGCACGAGCTCGTCGTCACGGGTGTAGGCGCGCACGAGCCGGGCCAGCGTCGGCGGCACACCCGCGGCCGAGCCGGACATGCCGATCGGCCCATCCGGGGTGTCGAGGCACCACCGTCCGGCATCGATGCCCAGTGTCAAGCCGTTCCGGAGCAGGCGTAGCGACTCGGTGTCGAAGAACTCCGTTTCGTGCAGGACGGTGACGGTCGCGCTCATGACGACGCCAGCCGTCGGCGAGCCAGCAGTGCCAACCCGAGCAGCACGAGCAGGAGCACCAGGGTCACCCACTGGACCGGGGCTCGCACGCCGATCACGCCGAACTGGATCGCCAGCCAGCCCGCGAGCACCGCGCACGCGGCCAGCGCCGCGACCGGCGCCCGGAAGTCGATCCGCCAGGCGAACACCGACGCCGACGCCAGCGATCCGCCGACCACGAGGACGAGCGCGATCCCGGGCAGCACCCAGCTGGTCAGACCCAGCGGGGAAAGCCAGTCGACCGGCAGCGCGAACCCCGGCGCTCCGGCGATCAGGGAGATACCGCCGTACACCGCGCTCGCGGCGAGCAGCGTCTCGAACGTGGCCAGCACCCGCATCGTGGCGCGGGTCCGCAGCGTCGTCACGTCCCGCTCCCGGTCCGCTGGGGTCGCACCACCGCCACCGGGCACGGCGCGTGCGCGATCAGCGCCTGGCTGGTCGAGCCGAGCAGCATGCCGGTGAAGCCGCCGCGGCCGCGGCAGCCGACCACGATCAGCTGAGCGTGCTCGCCGCGTTCCAGCAGGGCGCGGACCGGCCGCCCGCGCGTGACGTCGAACCCGATCGCGAGGTCCGGGTACTTCTCCTGCCAGCCTGCCACCTGCTGGGCGAGCTTGTCCCGCTCCGCCTGCTGGATCGCCGCCGGGTCCTCCTCCAGTGGGTGCGGGCGGAGCATTCCGTCGGCGAGGACGTCGCTCCACATGTGCACCGCGACGAGCCCGGCGCCACGCAGGCGGGCTTCTTCGCAGGCGAACGCCAACGCGGCTTCGCTGTCGGGCGAGCCGTCGGCACCGACCACGACCGGGCCGGCGGCCGGGGGCGGGTCGTGCGGAGTGCGGCCGCGGACGACGACGATCGGGCAGTGGGCGTGCGCCACGATCGAAACGGCGGTCGAGCCGACGAGCAATCCGGTGAACCCGCCCAGTCCGCGCGAGCCCAGCACGACCAGCTCGGCGTGCCGGGACTCCTGGATCAGCGCGGTGACCGGGCTCCACTCCCGCGCCGCGGTGACGATCTCGGCGCCGGGCTGCGCTTCGAGCACCGCGGCCTTCGCTTCGGCGAGCCACTCCTCGGCCTGTTCCGCGAGTCCGGCGCGGACCTGCTCGTGGGTGCCGAACACGACCGGCGCGCTCACCTGGGGCAGGGTGTAGACCTGCACCAGCCGCAGCGGACGGCCGCGGCGGGTGGCTTCCCCACCGGCCCAGACCGCGGCCTGGACCGCGGACGACGAACCGTCGATCCCGGCGACGACCGCACCGTCAACGAACGCGGACATGACCGTCCTCCTCGTGGAGGATCCGCTCCACCCGCTCGTGTTCTTCACGGGCCGTAACCACGATGGCGTCGGGGCCGGGGAAGACCGTCGACACGTGGTCGTCGGCCGTCCAGCGGACGACGTACGGCGGAGACCCGTCGGCCGAGCGGACCTCGATGATCCGGCCGCGCTGTTCGGGCGCGTCGACCCGCGGCCCCTTGACGACGAGCCAGTCGCCCAGCTGTGCGTGCATGATCGTTCCTTCCTCAAATGTCCACTGTGGACGGCTCAGGTGGGGTGGGTGCCGCCGGGCGCCGCGAAGCGCGGTGCGCGGCGACGCCGATCAGGACGACGCCGCCCGCCAGCGCCACGAACCCGGAGGCGAGCAGGCCCAGTGCGATCCAGCCCAGCGCGGGCGCGGTCGCGCCCGCGTCGGCGCGCACGGAAACCCCGCGCGAGCCGTCGGCGTTCATCACGACGGCGGTCCACTGCCCGTCGAGCACCGGCCAGCCGACGGTCTGCGTGCCCGCGCCCGACGCGCTCGCGACCCACACCCCGGCGTCACCGGGCAGGACAGCCGGGGCGCCGCCTGAGTGGGGCCGGTCCCCGGCGGTCGTGTACTCGGTCGCCGCCAGGTACCTTTCGACGTCGGCCGTGGGGCCGATGCCGATGAAGACCGGGCGACCGGCGGTGCCGGTCACGCGGATCCGGACGTCGCCCACGAAGCTCGTGATCTTCGGTGCGGCCACCCCTTCCAGCCGGACCGGGTCGGTAGCGACCGCGTAGCCGGTCGAGACGAACGTGGTCGACGCTGTCAGGTAGCCGTCGGCGTCACGCTGGGTGCGGTCCGCCCACAGCACGGCCCCGCCGCCGGTCAGCAGGCCCATCGACCCGAGCACGAGCACCGCGCCGGTCACCGCGGCGGCGATGCGGCCGCCCGTCCAGCCGCCCGCGTGCGGGTGGGCCGGCTGCGGGTGCGGCGGCTCGTGCCCCGCCTCGGCGCCGCCCATGTCGAGCCGGAACGGCGGGTATTCGTCGGTCATCAGGGACACGTAGGCCGCGACGCGCAGCACCCAGCGATCCATGCCGAGCACGAAGTCGAAGATCGGCCGGGGGTAGCGGCCGGTGAACAGCAGGACGACACCGGCCACGACGACCAGTACGCCCACGAGACCACCGGCGGCCCAGTCGAAGCCGTCCCCGCTCGCGCGGAACGCCAGCCAGCTGCCGCCGCCGACGAACAGGCCGATGATGAGGAGGTGCGGGACGGCCAGCAGCCACCACTTCACCAGCACCAGGCCGCGGGAAAGCCTTTCGGGGTAAGCGATCTCGAGCCGCGCCGGGTAGTCCGGGACATCGGCGAAGGTGAACGGCGGGTACCGGTCGGTGCCCAGCGCGGCGTAGGAGTAGTACTGCACCCGCCAGCTCCAGCGCAGCACGCCGGAGGTGAACTCGAACAACGGCCGCGGGTACCGGCCGGTCACGAGGATCGCGAAGAAGGCCGCGATCGTGACGAACGGGTAGGCGAACCACAGGAACGCCAGGATGAGGTAGTGCGGGACGGCCAGCAGCCACTTCACCAGCCAGAGTCCGCGCGACAGCGGCTCGTCCAAGGTCGCCTCGACCCGGACCGGGTAGTCGGTCATGACACGCTCCTTTCCGCGTGGGCCAGGCTCGTCCCGATCTCGCGACCCCAGGCGCGGATCGAAGGCCAGTCCCGGTTGTCGGCGTCGGCGACCCGCAGCGCCGCCACCGCGGCGCGTTCGGGGACGTTCAGGGTGTGGCGGTCGATCCTGCCGCCGAACAGCCGGTGCCCGTGGGCGTCGAGCCGCCGCACCAGGTCGTCGACGACGACCGCGTCGAAACCCTCGACCGAGTGCACCAGGCCCGCGTCGCGGACCTCGACCAGTGACCACTGGCCGGCGTCGGTCAGCGCGATGGCCACGCTTTCGGCGATTTCCCTGGTGGCGCCGTGCCGGGTGGCCACCGCTACGAGGATCTTCATGTCGTCACCGAAGCCTCTTCCCACAGCTCGACACCGACGACGCCGTAAACCGTCCTCGCCAGCGCGGTCACGACGCGGCGCTCGGCCTCGTCGACGAAGACGCCGCGGATCGTCACCATTCCGCCGGTGACGGAGATCGTCCACCGGTCGCGGTGGCCGGAGTAGTCGGTCAGCAGCGCGTTGAGGTGCGAAGCGATCGTGTCGTCCTGGCGCACCAGCGGGCTGAGCATGTCGCGGCGGCTGACGATGCCGACGAGCACGCCGTCGTCGTCGACCACCGGGATGCTGCGCAAGCGGTCGCCGAGCATGCGCCGGGCGATCTCGATGACGTCGGTGTCGAGCTCCACCGTCTGGGCCGGGGTGGTCATCTTGGAGCCCACCAGGAGCTCGGCCGCCGGCCCTTCCCCCGCGACGCCGCTGCGCAGCGCGTCGGCTTCGGTGAACATCCCGAGCACGGCGTCCTCCGCCCCCACCACCGGCAGGGCCGCGACGCAGTGCTCGGTGAGCAGCACGATCGCTTCCCGGACCGGTGTTCCCGGGCCGACCCGCACGACGGGCCTGGTCATGATGTCGCGTGCCTTCACGACGGCTCCTCTCTGAGATCAGTGCACGATGGCGACCGGGCAGGGCGCGTGCGTGAGCAGGGCGTTCCCGGTCGAGCCCAGTACTCCGCCGGCGACCGGGCCGCGGCCACGCGTGCCGACGACGATCAAGCGAGCGCCGGGCGCCACGTGCTGCAGGGCGCGCGCGGGTACGCGGTCCCGCACGACCTGGGTGAAGACCTCGAGGTTCGGGTACTTGTCCTGCCAGGCCGCGGCCCGCGTCTCCAGTTCCCGCTGTTCGGCGACGCCGTCTCCGGTGTGCCAGGCGTGCACGACCAGCACCGCGGCCCGTGCCGCGTCGGCCGCCTCGAACGCGAACCGCAGCGCGTGTTCCGCGGACTCCGTCCGGTCGATCCCGACGACGACCGGGCCCGTCCGGGCCCGCTGGTGACCGGGGACCACCACGACGGGGCACGGCGCCTCCGCCGCCACCCGCAGGGCCACCGAGCCGATCAGCGCGCCACGCAGACCACCGAGGCCGTGGGAGCCGAGTACCGCGAGCGCCGCGTCGGCGGCTTCCTCGAGCAGCAGGTCGACGGCCAGGCCGAGCCGGACCGCGGTCTCGACCCGCACGCCGGGCGCCACCTCGCGCGCGATCTCGGCGGCGCGGTGGAGCCAGCGGTAGACGTGTTCGAGCAGCAGTTCGTCGTGCTCTCGCGGAGGCGTGTCGTCGAAGATGCAGGCGTGCACGAGCCGCAGCGTCGTGTCGCGGCGCTGCGCTTCTTTCGCCGCCCAGCGAACAGCTTCGAGCGACGGCGCCGAGGCGTCGACCCCGGCGAGCACCGGGCGGTTCCGGGTAGCGGTCATCGGGTCCTCCTGCGGTCCGGAAATTCAGCATGGGCCGGGCGGGTACTCGCCGGTCAGAGCACGAAGTCCCTTTCGCCGGGGACCAAATCCGCCTGCCCCCGCGGCCGGCTTCGCCGACGCTGGAGCGATGACCGCACCCGATCTGTTCATCGACCACTTCCTGCCGCACCCGCACTTCGAGCTGGTGCGCACCGAGATCGTGGACGCGCCGGTGAAGGAGACCTGCTCGGCGGCGCGCGAACTCGACTTCACCGACGTCCGCGGCGGCGTCCTTTCGGCCGCGGCCTGGCTGCGCCTGCTGCCCGAACGCCGGCACAACCGCCGCCACGGCCCACCCCGGCGCCCGACCCGGCTGACCCCGGACAACCTCGACGCCGGCTCGGACTGGACCCTCCTCGGCGACCGGCCGGGCAGCGAGTTCGCGCTCGGCGTCGCGGGCAAGTTCTGGAAGCCGGTGATCACCTGGCGCCGGGTGCCGACCGACGAGTTCGCCGCGTTCGACGAGCCCGGGTACGGGAAGCTCGTGCTGGCCGTGTCGGCGTTCCCGTACGGTCCGCACCGCACGGTGCTGACGGTCCACACGCGGATCCGGCTGAGCGACCCCGAGAGCTGGCTGAAGTTCCGCCGCCACTGGCGGATCTTCCGGCCCGCCCTCGGTTCCGTTCACACCGCGCTCGTCCGCACGATGGCCGCGAACGCCCGCGAACGGGCCCTCGCGGCCTACACGCGCACCGGTCAGTCCTGACGTCCCGCCGCCGGCCGCCGGGGCTCGTCCTCGGTAGCCGGAACGACGTCCTCTTCGTTCTCCTTCACCGCGTGGTGCTCGACCGCGTGCAGGTAGCGACCCACGTTCGGGCCGTGCCGGCCGCGCTCGGCGACGTCGCGACGCGCCTCGGCTTCGATGACCGCCTTTTCCTTCTCGTCCATTGTTCTCTCCTCCGGTCAGTGCGGCAGCAGGCTCGCCGCGTGGTCGGGTACGTAGGTCTGCAGCCGCCGGTCGGTGCGGAAGTAGCCGCTCGGCTCGGGCCTCGGTGGCAAGGAGACCGCCTGACGCGGCACCTCGAAGTAGGGCACGCTCGCGAGCAGGTGCGCGATCATGTTCAGCCGCCCGCGCCGCTTCTCCTCGCTTTCCACCACGTGCCAAGGAGATTCGGCGGTGTCGGTGTGGACGAACATCTCGTCCTTCGCCCGCGAGTAGTCCTCCCAGTGCGTCACCGACTGCAGGTCGATGGTCGAGAGCTTCCAGCGGCGCATGGGGTCGTCGATGCGCGCGGAGAACCGGCGCTCCTGTTCGTCGAGGCTGACCGAGAACCAGTACTTGCGGAGCAGGATGCCGTCGTCGACGAGCAGCCGTTCGAAGATCGGGCACTGCTGCAGGAACCGCCGGTGTTCTTCGGGGGTGCAGAACCCCATCACCCGCTCGACGCCGGCGCGGTTGTACCAGCTGCGGTCGAACAGCACGATCTCGCCCGCGGCGGGCAGCTGCTCGACGTACCGCTGGAAGTACCACTGCGTGCGTTCGCGTTCGGTGGGGCTCGGCAGCGCCGCGATCCGCACCACGCGCGGGTTGAGGTGCTCGGTGACGCGCTTGATCGTGCTGCCCTTGCCGGCGGCGTCCCGGCCCTCGAACACCACGACGAGGCGAGCCCCTTCGGCCCGCACCCATTCCTGGAGCTTCACCAGCTCGGCCTGCAGGCGCAGCAGCTCACGCTCGTAGCTCGCGCGCGGGATCCGCGCCTTCTTCCGTCCGGCCATGCCTCGACAGTAGGAATCCCCCGCATACCGGTGCTGCGGCCGGACGTCGGCTGAGCAGGGGTCTTTGGTCATTTCTCTCCGGGGCCAGTGCGACACAATGGGCCTATGCCAGCAGACTTCGCAGTCCGACCCGGACCGCGCCAGTGAACACCCTGTCCGCCGTTGTGAGCCCGCTGAGCGCGGTGATCGGCGTGATCATCGGCGGCTACATCACCTTCCGTTCCCAGGCCCGGCAGAAGAACGTCGAGTTCGAAATCGCGGTCTTCCACCGCAAGCAGGACGCCTGCATCGCGCTCCTTCAGGCGGTCCGTCGCTACCGTCGATACGCCATGTACAACGACGTACCGGTGCATGAAGTACCGGGAAGCGAGACGACGAAAGGAAGCTGGTCGATCGAAGGCAGTGAGCCGTACATCCAGGCGTACGACGAGGCGATCTCGCAACTGTCGATCGTCATGACGTCACAGGAAGTGGTCGAAGTAGCTCGGGACGCGCACTGGAAGTTGCTCAAACTCCTGCGGTCCCGAGCACGGGACGGTTTCGGGCAGATTCCGACAGAGGTAGTCCACGCATGCCGAGCGGCCGAAACAGAGTTCGCCGAGGTCTCCCGGCGTGCGCTGCTGGAGGACAGCCCGATGCGCCGGAAAGGGCGTTCGTCGTAGCTGACTCACCGCCGTCACGATCGACGGCTGACACTCCGGTGTGGTTCCGCCGCTGATCTACCGCAGCCGACTCCGTTCACCGAGACGGCAGCGTGAAGTACGCTTCCTCCTCCTGCGCGAAATGCAGGGTCAGCACGGCGTCCAGGCCGTAGAGCGTCGCCCTCAGGTCGTCGACCTGATCGGGCTGGATCCCGTCCGGCGCCTCCGTCAGGTGCCGCTGCAGGCGCCGGGCGAGCCGGCCGATCTCCGCGTGCTCGCGGCTCATCGTCACCGTGCCCTCCGGTCCGCCCAGCGCCTCGGCCAGCGCCGGGTACAGCTCGGTCTCCTCGGCCTCCTCGTGCGGCAGCAGCTGGTCGGTCAGCAGCCGCGCGGCTGTCCGCGCCGCCGCGTCGGCCGCCGGAGACGGACCTCCGGCCAGTGCGTCGGCGGCCTGCCGGACGGCTGCGCGCGCGGGGAGCAACCGCTCGTGTTCCGACTCGAACCTCCGCACCATCGCCGCCGGTGCCGGTCCCCGCGCTTTCCGGTCGCCGAGGGCGCGCAGCGCGTTCAAGATCACCACGACGTCGATGGCTTCCTGGACGAGGGCACCCGCCACCGGCACCAGGAAGCCGCCGGCCGCGGCGAGCATCGCCACCAGGGACAGCAACGTCCCCGCCACCGCGCTCTGCACCGCCAGCCGGTGCGACCTGCGGGCGATCTCGGCGGCGTCCGCGAGCCGGTCGAGGCGGTCGTCGAGGATGACCGCGTCGGCGGCCTGCGCGGCCGCCGTCGCTCCGCGCGAGCCGAGGGCGACCCCGACGTCGGCCGCGGCCAGCGCGGGCGCGTCGTTGACGCCGTCACCGGTCATCACGGTCACACCGCGGGCGCACGCGGCGTCGACCTCGGCGACCTTCTCCGCCGGCGTCACCTCGGCGTGGACGTCGTCCAGGCCGAGCATCGCGGCGACCTCGCGGGCGTTGTCGACGCGGTCGCCGGTGAGGAGCCGGACTTCGCCGATCCCGGCGGCGCGCAGCCGGCGCATCGTGCGGGCCGCGTCCGGCCGGATCGGGTCCTTGGCCAGCAGCGCGGCGACCGGTTCGCCGTCGAACTCCACCCACAGCACGGACGCGAGATCGAGCCGGCCACGGCGGGCCGCGCCCCGCGCCCACGCCGGCAGGTCGCTCCGGCGGGAGCGGCCGACCCGCACGCGCCGCTCGCCGATCCTGCCGCCGACGCCCGCACCGACCTCCTCGGTGACGTCCTCGGCGGGCGCCGGCCCGACTCCCGCCGAAGCCGCGGCCCGCACGACCGCCGCCGCCAGCACGTGCGGCGAGTACTGCTCGATACCGGCCGCGTGGGCGAGCACCTCGGCCAGGTCGTGCTCCGGCGCGCAGACGACATCGGTGATCTCGGGCCGACCCCGCGTCACGGTGCCGGTCTTGTCCATCAACAGCACCGAAGCCCGGCCGAGCGCCTCGAGCGCGGCGCCGTCCTTGACGACGACGCCGGCCTTCGACGCCCGGGACATGCCGCCGGTCACCGCGATCGGCACGGCCAGCAGCAGCGGGCAGGGCGTCGCGGTCACCAGGACCGCGACCGCCCGGCCGGCCTCTCCGGTCAGCACCCAGGCGAGCGCGGCGATCAGCAGGGACGCGGGCAGGAACCAGACCGCGACGCGGTCGGCGATCCGGGCCACCCGCGCGGTGCGCGCCGCGGCCTGCTCGGCGAGCCGCACGACGCCGGCGTAGGCGCTGTCGGCCGCGGCCGCGCTCGCCAGGACGTCGACGGCGGCCCCGGCGTTGACCACTCCACTGTGGACGGTGTCGTCCGCGGGCCGCGGCACCGGCAGGGGCTCGCCGGTCAGCGCGGACTCGTCGAAGGTCCCGCCGTCGGGCAGCACGCCGTCCACCGGCACGACCTCACCCGGTAATACGACCACGAGCTGCCCGGGCCGCACGGCGTCGACCGGTACGGTTTCCTGGCCGGCCGGAGTCCGCAGGTGGGCCACGCGCGGGGCCCGATCGAGCAGCGCCGTCAGGTTCCGGCTCGCCCGCCGCTGCGCCCCGGCTTCGAGGACGCGTCCGGTGGCGACCATCGCCGCGACGATCGCGCCCGCGAGGTACTCCCCCACCGCGAGGGTGGCGACCAGCGCCAGCACGGCGAGCAGGTCGGCGCCCCAGCGGCGGGCGCGCAGATCCGCCGCGACCCACACCACGGCCGGGACCAGGGTCACCAGGTCCGCGCCGGCCCAGACGACGTTCGCGGCGACCGGGGCGGCCAGCCACCACGCGACACCACCGGTCGCGACGAGCAGCAGGACGCCACCGAGCAGGGCGGCCTCCCGCCGTGCTTCAGGTCGCACGGCCGACACCGATGAGCAGCTCGGCGAGGCGGTCCGGCAGCAGCTTCAAGACGTGGTCGAGCTGACCCGGCGAGCAGAGCTCGTCGAGGGCCTCGGTCACCGCCGCCGCGGCAGCGGACGTTTCGGCCCGGGTGATGCCCGCCGAGCCGGCGAACCGCGCGACGAACCCGGAGGTGTCGTAGCGGGTCGGTACGTGACTCGGTGTCCAGCCCTCGTAGTAGACGCCGCGGAGGAGTTCCGGCAGCTGCGCCGCGAAGTGGACCGCCACCTCGACCGTCAGCCGGTCGCGCACGGTGTGCAGCCACGCCCGGAGCATCCGGTAAGCGGCTTGGCGGTCTTCGGTGCCGAGCCGGTCGCCCACCACGACCAGCCACCGGTGTGCGGTGTTCTCCGCGTGGGCGAAGGGATCGTTCGAGTGCATGGATCCTCCCGGGTGTCGGCCCAGGGTCGGCCGCCGGGCCTCGGCCGGAAAGGGCCTAAGGGCCTCAACCGGGTCCCTTCGACGAAGCCCTTCGACTCTGGGTCCGAGACCGGCCCGGAGCAAGCATGGGGACAGGCGATCCGAGGAGGAGCGATGGACCACACGATGCCCGACGCGTACACCGTGAGGGCGGCCGTCGCGCTCGCGGTGCGCGCCCCTTCGGTGCACAACTCCCAGCCGTGGCAGTGGCACTTCAGCGGCCGCACGGTCGAGCTGCGGGCCGACCGGCGCCGCCGGTTGCGGCGCGCCGACCCCGACGGACGCGACCTGTTCGTCAGCTGCGGCTGCGCGCTGCACCACTTCACGGTCGCCGCCGCGGCGCTGGGCTGGGCCGCACAGGCCCACCGGCTGCCCGACCCCGCGCAGCCCAACCTGCTGGCCCGCATCGACCTGGTGCCCCACGACACCCGCGACGGCGACATCGCCCTGGCCGCGGCCATTCCCCGGCGCCGCTCGGACCGCCGGCGCTTCGCCGGCCGGCCGCTGCCGGTGCGTGACGAGGTGTTCCTGCAGAAGAGTGCGTCCGACCAGGGCGCGGTCCTGCGGATCGTCACGGAGGCAGCGCCCCGGTCCGCGCTCACGGGCGCGGCCACGGAGGCCTCCGGTCTGCACCGGGCCGACCCGGACTACGAGATCGAACTGGCGGCGTGGAGCGGGCGCGACTACGCCCCGGACGGCGTGCCCGCGCGGAACGCCGTCCTCGCCTCGGTTTCGCCGCACGAACTGCGGGTGCGCGAGTTCGCCGGCGCGCGGCTGCCGGACACGGCCGGTGCCGACGGCGCGGTCCTGACGGTGCTCGCCACCGCGGGAGACACCGCTCTCGACCACCTTCGCGCCGGAGAGGCCGCCAGCGCGGTGCTGCTCACCGCGACCCGGCTGAACCTCGCGTCGTGCGTGTACACCGAGCCGAGCCGTTGGAGCTCACGAGCACGCGCGGCCTGGTCCGGGACTGCGTGCTGGGCGGCCGGCTCGAACCGCAGCTGATCGTGCGCGTCGGTCGCCTGCCCGAGAACACGGCTCCCCTGCCGGCGACGCCGCGGCGACCGATCGGAGAGGTTCTCCGGCCGTTCCCCCACCCGTACGGCACGGGGCTGCCGATCCCCGAACAACTGCGTGGCCGGTGAGGTGCGGGTGGACCGGGCGGCTGTGCACGAGGAGCTGGAGCGGGCGCGCAGGACCTTCCACGAGCTGCTGGCCGGCGTGAGCGAAAGCGATCTGCGGCGGGCGAGCACGGGTACGCGGTGGAACAACCGTCAGGTGCTGTTCCACATGCTGCTCGGCTATCTGATCATCCGCGCCCTCCTACGGTTGGTCCGGCTGTTCGATCGGTTGCCCCGCGGGACGAGCCGGCAGTTCGCACGTCTGATGAATGCGGGGACTGTGCCGTTCGACGCGGTGAACTTCGCCGGCTCCTGGCTCGGCGGCACCCTGATGCGACGGCATTGGATGCTGACGCTGTTCGACCGGACGATCGCGGCGCTGCACCGCCGCCTCGACCGCGAAACGGACGACGAACTCGCACGGGGCATGCACTACCCGACGCGGTGGGACCCCTTCTTCCAGGACTACATGACCCTGGCCGACGTCTACCGGTTTCCGACGCGGCACTTCGACTTCCACCGCCGTCAGCTGACCTTCGGCTAGAGCAAGGTCGTCCGGGGTTCGGAGTTCAGGAGCAGCAGCCTTCGGGCCGGGCGGCTTGGCCGGTCTCGGCGTCGGGTGTGCAACACGTGGCCGGGGTGGCGATCGCGGACTGTCAGTGCCGAAGGTCTGCGAGTCGGCCTTGACGGTGTAGACCTCCCACGGTTCCTGGCCGGGACCGTGCACCCACACCTTGTCCTGCACGGCGTAGCAGCAGGTGGTGTTGTCCTCGGTCAGCGTCTCCAGGCCCTCGCCGGTGAGACGCTTGCTGGCTTCATCGACCTGGTCGGTCGACTCGACCTCGATCCCGAGGTGATCCATGACGGTCGCCTGGCCGGGCTCACCCTCCAGCAGCACGAGCTTGAGCGCGGGTTCGGCGATGGCGAAGTTCGCGTACCCGGGCCGGAGCTTGGCCGGTTCCGCGCCGAACAGCTTCGAGTAGAAGTCGATCGAGCCTGCGAGGTCCCCGACCCGCAGCGCGAGCTGTACCCGTGACATCCCATCCTCCTTGGATAGGCGTTCATCAAATCACTGACGAGACTTAGATTGTCCTCTACTTAGAAGTATGTCAAGATAGGCGCATGCCTAAACAGCTGCCGATCGTCGCGATGGACGCCTGCTGCTCCCCGCTCGCCCGCGAACCGCTGAACGAGGACCAGGCCGTCGAGCTGTCGAAGCTGTTCAAGGCGATGGCCGACCCCGTGCGCCTGCGACTGCTGTCGCTGATCGCCTCCCACGCCGGAGGTGAGGCGTGCGTGTGCGACCTGACCGACGCCTTCGATCTGACCGGCCCGACCATCTCCCACCACCTCAAGGTGCTGCGCGAGTCCGGGCTGATCACCGGGGAACGGCGCGGGACCTGGGTCTACTACCGCGTCCACCCCGAGGTGCTGGCCCGGCTCTCGGCCGTGCTGGTCCCCGGTGACGCGATCGTCCCGGCGTGAGTGACACCGTCGTCGGCAGGCTGTCCATCCTGGACCGGTTCCTGCCCGTCTGGATCGGCGCCGCGATGGTCGCCGGGCTGCTGGCCGGCCGGTGGGTTCCCTGGCTGAACGCCGCGCTGTCCGCGGTGCAGGTCGACGGGATCTCGCTGCCGATCGCCCTCGGGCTGCTGGTCATGATGTACCCGGTCCTGGCGAAAGTCCGCTACGACCGGCTCGGCACCGTCACCGCCGATCGGCGACTGCTGTGGCCCTCGCTGGTGCTGAACTGGGTCGTCGGCCCGGCGCTGATGTTCGCCCTGGCCTGGCTGCTGCTGCCGGGCCTGCCCGAGTACCGGACCGGGCTGATCATCGTCGGGCTCGCCCGCTGCATCGCCATGGTCATCATCTGGAACGACCTCGCCTGCGGTGACCGCGAAGCCGCCGCCGTGCTCGTCGCGCTGAACTCGGTGTTCCAGGTGCTCGCGTTCGGCCTGCTCGGCTGGTTCTACCTGTCCGTCCTGCCCGGCTGGCTCGGCCTCCCCCAAGCCGACCTCGCCGTCTCCGGCTGGCAGATCGCGAAAAGCGTGCTGATCTTCCTCGGCATCCCCCTGGTCGCCGGCTACCTGACCCGCCGTCTCGGCGAACGCGCCAAAGGCCGAACCTGGTATGAGACGCGGTTCCTGCCCAAGGTCGGCCCGGCCGCGCTCTACGGGCTGCTGTTCACCATCGTGGTCCTCTTCGCCCTGCAAGGCGAGCAGATCACCGCCCGACCACTGGACGTCGTCCGCATCGCGGTGCCGCTGCTGGTCTACTTCGGACTGATGTGGGCCGGGTCGTATGCGTTCGGCCGCGCTGTCGGCCTGTCCTATGAGCGCACCACGACGCTCGCGTTCACCGCTGCGGGCAACAACTTCGAACTCGCTATCGCCGTGGCCATCGCCACGTTCGGCGCGACCAGCGGGCAGGCACTCGCCGGGGTCGTCGGGCCACTGATCGAAGTCCCCGTGCTGGTCGCACTCGTGTACGTGTCCCTGGCGCTGCGCCGCCGCTTCACCCCGGCCCCGGTGGAGGTCACCCCGTGAAAACCCCTGAAGTCCTGTTCGTCTGCGTCCACAACGCCGGCCGCTCCCAGATGGCCGCCGCGCTGCTGGACCACCACGCCGCCGGCCGCGTCACCGTCCGCTCCGCCGGGTCGACCCCGGCGAACGAGGTCAACCCGGCCGTGGTCGCGGTCATGGCCGAACTCGGGATCGACGTCTCCCGCGAGTTCCCCAAGCGCCTGACCACCGACGCGGTCGAGGCCGCCGACGTGGTGATCACCATGGGCTGCGGCGACGCCTGCCCGATCTTCCCCGGCAAGCGCTACCTCGACTGGCAGCTCGACGACCCCGCCGGCCTGCTCGTCGAGCAGGTCCGACCGATCCGTGACGAGATCGACCGCCGGGTCCGCGCCCTGCTCGCCGAGCTGGTCCCCGCCGTCACCTGAGTCTTCCGCGAGAAGCTTTCATCGTTTATCGTCGATCGACGATGAAAGGGGCTGCCGTGCTGGATCGCGCTACCGCCGAGACCTACGCCGGCTGGTTCCGGGCGCTGGCCGACCCGACCCGGGTCCAGATCCTCAACCTGCTGGCCTCCACCGGCGCACCGATGACGGTCGGGCAGATCGTCGAGCGGGTCGACGTCGGCCAGTCCACCGTGTCCGCCCACCTGAAAGTCCTCACCGAAGCCCGGTTCGTGCTCGCCGAACCACGCGGCACGGCCCGGCTCTACCAGGTCAACCAGCGCTGTGTGTCCTGCTTCCCCACCGCCGCCGACGTCGTCATGGGCCGCGAAGCCGTGCCGTTCGCGGCTGTCACCCGCGAGGAGACCGCCGGATGAACCCCGACCGCGACGCCGTCCGCGAGCGCTACGCCAACGCAGCCCGGAACGCACTCAACGGTGAAGTGACCGGGCTGCTCGCCGGCGACGAAGACAAGCTCGGCGCCGTCCATTACCCCGGCGAGGAGATCCCACCGGCGTGGGCCGCGGCCAGTCTCGGCTGCGGCAACCCCTTGGCCGTCGCCGACGTGCATCCCGGGGAGACCGTGCTCGACCTCGGCTCCGGCGGCGGACTCGACGTCCTGCTCTCCGCGCGCCGCGTCGGCCCCGGCGGCCGCGCCATCGGCCTGGACATGACCGACGACATGCTCACCCTCGCCCGCCGCCACGCCGAGCAGGCCGGCGTCACGAACACCGAGTTCGTCAAGGGCACCATCGAACAGATCCCGCTGCCGGACGCCTCGGTCGACGTCGTCATCTCCAACTGCGTGATCGCGCTGTCCCCCGACAAACCGGCTGTGTTCGCCGAGATCGCCCGCGTCCTGCGCCCCGGCGGCCGGCTCGGCATCACCGACATCCTGGCCGACGACATGCTGACCGACGCCGAACGCGCGGCCCGCACCGGCGCGGTCGAATGCCTCGGCGGGGCGCTGACCGCCGCTCGCTACCGCACTCTCCTCCGCGACGCCGGGTTCACCGCCATCGACGTCCGGCCCACTCACGAAGTCGGCGACCGGCTGCACTCGGCGATCATCCGCGCCACCCGGCCGACGTCGTCTCGACCGCCGGGTGAGCCCCCTGATCAAGCCACGTCGTTCCAGACGTAGTCCAGGCGGTTGCGTACCTCCACGACTCCGGACAGCTCCTGGATCAGCCGCGTCACCGGGTCGATGTCACTGCGCCGCTCGACCCGGCCCACGACCGTCACGATCCCGGCGCGCACCTCGACGCGCACGCGGTCCGGGCCGAGGTTCAGCTGCTCGCGCAGCACCCGGACGCTGACCTCCCGCTCGAGGTCCGCGTCACCGCGGGTGAAGACCCGGACCAGGTCGCGGCGGGCCAGGACGCCCGCCACCTTCCCGTTGCGCAGCACGAACAACCGGCGCACGCCGGTGCGCGCGAACTTCGCCGCGGCGGCCGCGAGCGGGTCGTCGGACCCGATCGTGACGACCGGGCTGGTCATCAGGTCCTTGGCGGTGCACGCCGTCGCCTTGCGGGCCAGCCTGCGGTCCCGCCACCGGGGCTTCGGGTCTTCCCACAGATGCGGCAGCAGGTCGGCTTCGGAGACGACGCCGACGAGCGCGCCCGTCTTGTCGACGACACCGACCGCACTGATCCCGTTGCCGGTGAGCAGCTCGGCGATGTCCTTGAACGGCGTCTGCGGGGGGACGGTGATCGGGTCGGCGGTCATCACCGCGGATACCGTGGTCATGGCAGGACTCCTTGCGTTTCAGACGTTTTCGGTGCGGACGACCATCACCGGGCAGGCGGCGTGGTGGAGCAGGGCCTGGCTCGTCGAGCCGAGGACGAGACCGGTGAAGCCACCGCGGCCACGGCTGCCGACGACGACCAGCTGCGCGCCGTGGCTCGCCGAAAGCAGGCGGGAGCGCGGCTTGTCGTGCTCGACCCGGCGCTCGACGGACACGTCCGGGTACTTCTCCTGCCACCCGGCGAGCCGTTGCGCGAGCAGCCGCTGACCGGAGTCCCGCAGGGATTCGCCCTGGAACGCGACATTGCCGTCACTGAACAGGCCGGCCGTGTCGCCGTCGTGCCACGTGTGGAGGGCCACGAGCGGCGCGCTGCGGATCGAGGCCTCCTCGAAGGCCCACGCGATCGCCGCTTCGCTGAGCGGGCTGCCGTCGGCGCCGACGACCACCGGGCCGTCGACGCTCTCGTTCCCGCGCACGACGACGACCGGGCAGTGCGCCTTGGCGGCGAGGTCGACGTCGGGCGAACCGCTGAACAGGCCCGCGATCGGGCCGACGGGCTCGCCGGTGACGAGCAGCCGGCCATGTCCCGAGACTTCCAGCAGCGCGGGGACCGGGCCGCGGTCACTGGCCTCGGTGGCGATCTCCAGACCGGGGACGGCGGCTTCGAGGGCCGCACGCGTCTTTCGCAGCAGCTGGTCGGCCTCCGCTTCCTTGACCGCGAGCCAGTCCGACGGCGGATAGACCTTGCCGCCGAACGCGACGTCTTCGTAGCCGTACGCGGTGAAGACGAGCAGCGAAGCGTGCCGGCGGGCCGCTTCCCCGGCCGCCCACAGCGCGGCCGCGGCGGCGCTCTCCGAGCCGTCGACGGCCACCACGATCGGCGGGTTTCCGGTTGCGACCATGACATTTCCCTCCGCGGTTCGAGTTCGTGGGCCCGACGGTAGGTCGCCGGCCGTGGCGGTCGCTGCGGTCGTTCGTCCCCGTGCCGAGTGACCTTCGGCCGCTCCTGGCCGCACGACGGTGCGGGCATCGTGAGCCGCGAGGAGGTTTCCGCGATGCGACAGGAATGGCGAGACGCCGCGGCGTCCGTGCCGGTCTTGGCCACGGTCGCCTGTACGTCGGCTACGTGACCGGCGGAGCGGCGCTGTGGGTCCACGGCCCTCGTGCGATGGCCGTGACAGCGCTCGTGCCGGGCCCGGCTGCGTACGTGTTCGGTGCGCGGGCCCGGACCCGCGCGTCGGACTGATCGTGACGTTGCGGGTGGTGACCACGGTCCGGCACGTCCGCGCCCCGGCCGGGCGGCCGTGACCAGCCGGCCGGTGGCCGGGTCAGCCGGCCCGCAGCACCGCCGCGCCGTTGACCCGGTCTTCGGCGAGGTCGGTCAGCGCCTGGTCCGCTTGGTCCAGGGCGTAGGGCACCGTGCTGACGCTCAAGTGGTGGGTACCGGCGAAGTCCAGGAACTCCCGCGCGTCGGCCCGGGTGTTCGCCGTGACACTGCGCACCTGACGCTCCTGGAACAGGTGCTGCCGGTAGTTCAACCCCGGCACGTCGGACAGGTGGATGCCCGCGATGGCCAGCGTTCCGCCAGGGTCGAGCGCTTCCAGCGCCGGCAGCACCAGCTCGCCGGCCGGGGCGAACAGAATCGCGGAGTCCAACGGCTCCGGCGCCGGGTCCGCGGCGTCGCCGGCTGACGCCGCACCCAGTTCCAAGGCCAGCTTGCGCGCGTCGGCGCTCCGGGTCATGACGTGCACGGTGGCGCCACGGGCGAGGGCGACCTGGGCGGTCAGGTGGGCGCTCCCGCCGAAGCCGTAGATCCCGAGCCGGCCGTGTTCCGGCACTTCGGCCCGGGCGAGGGCGTGGTAGCCGATCAGCCCGGCGCACAGCAGCGGCGCCAGTTCGTCGTCGGTGTAGCCGGCCGGCAGCGGCAGCGCGTAGGCCGCCGGCACGACCGCGAACTCGGCGTAGCCACCGTCGGCGTCCCAGCCCGTGTAGCGCGACTCCGGGCAGAGGTTCTCGCGCCCGCGCAGGCAAAACCGGCATCGGCCGCAGGTTTCGCGCAGCCACGCGATACCCACCCGATCGCCGGTGCCGAACCCCGTGACGTCGTCGCCGAGCGCGACGACCTCGCCGACGACCTCGTGCCCCGGCGTCACCCCGGGCCGGTGTACGGGAAGGTCGCCTTCCGCGACGTGCAGGTCCGTCCGGCACACGCCGCACACGAGTACCCGCACCAGCAGCTCACCCGCGGCCGGCCGCGGCACTCGTACCCCGGCCCGTTCGAGCGGCCCCGAAGCCATCGGGCCCGGACGGGTAACGCGCCAAGCCGTCATCGACGTCGGCAAATCCATGGGCGGCCTCCTCAATCGCGGACGGATTCGGCCAGGATGCCGCCACCAACGGCGCGGCGCGACCTTCCCCGGTCCTCGCGGTCGGGGACGTTCGGCCATTTCGCGTCCGGGACCGCCGCGAAAATGCGCGAAGAAGTGTGCTGACCATGTCAACACCGTCCTCGCTCGATGCCGAGGCGAGTGAGTCCCGGTGACGGGTCACCGGGACTCACTCTGGTGTCAGCGATCCATCAGAGCGAAGACGCCCCAACCGAGGTACTCACGCTGTCCTGGTCGGCCAGGACCATCTCCACGACGTCACACCCCAGCTCTCCGAACTGTTCCAGCAGTTCCGGCAGCGCGCGGAAGTCGTCTTCACTCGTGGCGTGGCAGCCTTCGACGGTCGCCTGGTCCAGGGGTTCCCTGCGCCAGTACGGTTCGCCGATCAGCATCACGCCGCCCGGGCGCACGCTGCGCCGGAGCAGGTCCACGGTGCCGGCGACGCCACCACCGATCCAGGACGCGCCGACACACGACCCGATGTCGACCGGGTCGTCGGCGACGTGGTTCGACGCGTCACCATGGGTGAAAGCGACCTGCTCGGCGACCTCCAGCTCGATCGTCCGCGCCCGGGCCGAGGCCAGGAACACGGTGCTGATGTCGACGCCGGTTCCGGTGATGCGGTGATCGCGCGCCCAGGTGCACAGCAGCTCGCCCGAGCCACAAGCCAGGTCGAGCATCCGAGTGCCCGGCGCCGGATTCAGCGCCTCGCCCAGGACAGCCAGTTTCCCGCTGGTGAGCGGGTTGTGGATGCGGTGGCCGCTTTCGCGGATGGTGAAGCTACGGGGTAGATCCACTTCGGGGATTCCTCACGTCCAAGGGGTAGTTCACAGCGCTGAGTCGGCGGTCGACGGCCGGGCCACCCGGATGAGTGGGCGTACGGCGGTACGCGCGCTCATGCCGAAGAGCGTGTGCGGAGAATGCCGTATCCGGTCCAGCCCGGACCGTGTCGCCCGAGCTACCCGGCCGCTTCGTCGAGGCGATGCAGTGCGTTGCGAAGGTTGCCGCTGCGGCAAAGGTCTGCGAGCGCGATGACCATGTTGTCCACGCCGGGCTCACGGACGACAATGCCGTCGAAGCACCAGAAGTAGCTTCCCCCGCCGTGCTCTCCGGTGCCGGCCCATTCCCGCATGAGACGTTCTACCTCGGCCAGCGTGAAGATCGTCACGCTCCAGCGAGAGCCGTCAGGCAACCGAACTTCGGCATCGACGTTCGCCACCGCCTCGAGTCGTTCGCCACCGCCGACCATGAAGGTCACATCGAAGACCGAAGTCCGGACTCGATAGAACGACCCGTCCCAGCCTCGAGCGACAATCGCGCACTCCTCGCTCTTCACGAGGAGACAGCCTATCCGGCCGCGATCCGCTCCTGGATGTCCGCTCATGCCGACGAGCGGGCGCCTGACGAGACTGCGCGGCACTGTGGCTCGGGTCAGCACTCCACGGCTACGACGTCCTTGCCGCTGGCCGCAGTCCACGGCCGGCGAGACCGCGATAGCCGTGGAATTCAGCGATTCGCAGGGCCGCACCGAAGTAGTGGTCGGCCTCTGCCCGGGTACCGGCGGCGCGGTGGATGTGGGCCAATTGCAAGAGTGCCTCGCATTCCTCGAAGCGGGTACCGAGCCGACGTGTGAGGTGGAGCGCGTGGTGGGCGTTGAGCAGCGCGAGCCGGTACTGACTGCCCGCGAGGTGGCCTGCAGCCAAGGCGGCATACCCGGCTGCTTCAGCGGCGGGGTCGGCGGCGGACTCGATCGCGGTTTCAGCGAGTTGCACCGCGCCCGCGTGGTTGCCGACGCCGGCATGGACCGTACTGAGCACCGTGAGTGCGGACGCCTCGGTGCTGCGGTCGTTGATGCGCCTGGCCTGTTCGGCGGCTTCTTCGGCGGCGTGACGCGCTGCGACGTAGTCACCGACACGAACGCCGACCCGGGCGAGCAGGACAAGAGCGCAAGATTGGAGGTCATCGGCCACCTGCGTGTAAATGGCCGCGGCCTTCGTCACGTCCCCACGGTATTCGTGCAAGATGCCGAGGCTCAGCTGACGACATGGATTGGGCGCGTCCTCCAGCGCGATCGCCTCCGCGAAAGCAGTGGTCGCACGCTCCAGGTCTCCGGTGGTCAGGAGAAGCGAGGCGAGGTTGCTCAATACAGCGGTCATGCCGCGGCGGGACCGCAGTGCTCGGTAGAGGTGCAAGGCGGCTTCGAAGTGCCTGATAGCGGGCGGGAAATCGCAGCGGACGGCGTGGCATGCCGCGAGGTGGTTGTGCGCCACCGCGCACAGATCGGGCCGGCCGGTGGCGTTCGCCGATTCCAGCCCGATGCGGGCGAGCTCCGGCCCTTCGACAGACCAGTTGGTCATGCAGTACCCACGCAGGGCGTCGACGAGCCGGCACACCAACACGGGGTTATCGCGCGTGTGGGCGTAACGGACCGCAGCGACCAGATTGAGGAACTCAGTCCCGAACCATGCCCGAGCGGCATCCCGATCAGCGAACGCATCCGGATGCGAGCGCGACCCGGGCAGGCGCAGCATGGGCGAGTACAAGAGATCTGCCGCCGCGTCGGCATAGACGAGATAGTGCCCGAGAAGCGCTCCCGTCGCTGCGTCGCTGTCGTCCTCGGTCTGGGCGCGTTCGGCAGCGTAGTGACGGAGCAAGTCGTGCAGGCGGTAGCGGTTCGGTGCGTGCTCTTGAACCAGGTGCGCGAAAGCCAGCCGCTCCAGCTGGCGGGTGATCACTGCGGTCGGCGCGCCGGTCAGCGCACCGGCCGCATCCGGCGTGATGTCGCCCCCGGGCACCAGGCCGAGCAGGCGAAACGTGCGACGGGTAGCGCCGTCGAGAGCCTGGTACGACAGATCGTAGGCAGCGCGGACCGCACTGGTGTCGCCGTCGACGGTCAGGCTGTTCAGCACACCGTGACTGCGCATGTCGGCGAGGTGGTCGGCCACCCGGCGCCCGGCGCGGTGCCGAATCTGCGCCCCGGCGATGCGCAGCGCGAGGGGCAGCCGCGCACACGTCTCGGCGAGTTCGGCGGTGGCCGCCGATTCTTCTGTCGAACGTTCTGCGCCGATAGCAGCGGTGAGCACAGCGACAGCGTCGGCCGGGGGCAAGACGTCCAAGCTGATGCGGTGGGCACCCTCGAGAGCGATCAGTCCATCCAGGCGGTTACGGCTGGTGACCACGACCGCGCAGCTCGACGCCGCCGGCAGCAGTGGCCGGACGTCAGCGGCGTCGGTGACGTTGTCCACGAGGCAGAGCACGCGTTTCGTGGCCAGCACCGACCGGTACAGCGTTGTTGCCTCGATGACGTCGTGCGGAATCTGCTGAGCCGGGACACCGAGCGCCCGGAGGAACCGCGCAAGGACCGAGGCGGGACCGCACGTGTCGTGGAGGTCTGCGTAGAGCTGGCCGTCGGGGAACCTCTCGCGGGCTCGGTGCGCCCACTGGGTCGCGAGCTCGGACTTGCCGGCTCCTGCAGTCCCGGCGATGACCACGAGGCGTGGACCGTCGCCGGAGAGCAAGTGCCGGTCGAGCGCGAGGAGTTCGGCGTGACGCCCACGGAATCCGGTGGCGGCCCGGGGCAGCTGCGCGGGCGTCACGGGCAATGCGGCGGGAACACCGCGTTGCTGCAGGACCGCCAAGTGAGCGTCGCGCAAGTCGGGTCCTGGCTCGGCGCCCAGCTCGCCGGCCAGCCGGTCGCGGATGACGCCGTAAGCGTCGAGCGCGGCCGCCTGCTGCCCGGCGCCGGCCAGCGCAAGCATCAGCAGTGACCACAGCCGTTCGTGGAGCGGGTGATCGGCGACCAGCCGGCGCAGCTCACCGGCAACGTCGGCGCACGCCCCGAGGTTCATCCGAGCCCGGCAGTCGTCCTCGACGACAGCCCACCGGGCCTCGAGCAGGCGCTGGGCCTCACCATCGATCGCCGGGGTCGGGGGTAGACCGGACAGCGGTTGCCCTCGCCATAGGCTCAACGCCTGGCCAAGCAGCTGTGCGGCCAATGCGTCGTCTCCGGCCAGGAACGCACGATGCCCGTGATCGGCGATGCGGTGGAACCGTTCGACGTCGATCTCGTCCGGCCGGGTTTCGATCAGGTACCCGCCCGCCCTGGCCTGAATCCGCTGCCCGCTGTCCAACGCGGCGAGCTGCTGTCGCAGCCGCGAAACGTGCGTCCGCAGGTTCGCCATCGCCGACGCCGGCGCAGCTTCCCCCCAGACGACTTCCACCAGCCGCCGCAGCGGCACCACCACGTTGGGCGTCATCAGCAGGGCCGCAAGGACAGCGCGTTGCCGCTGGGAGGTCAGCCGCAGATGCTCGGCGCCAGATCGCGCGTCGACCGACCCCAGGAGCAGGAACTCCACGAGACCCTCCGCTCGATCCCTCGTTATCCCTCAATGTTCGCCGGATGTGCTGATCGTGTACAGCCCGGATGCGATCGTGAAACCGCGGATCGCTCGCAGCCGGCACGCACGGGGAGACGAGGGGGCTCGCCGTTCGACCCGCTGCGGGCGACCCGCGAAAGTAGCAATGACCATCCGGACCATCCGCCCTCCCCAGCGCGACCCGTGTCCGCCTCCGTCTTAGCAGTCCGGCCAGGCCGATGCGGAAAACCGCCAAGCGGTTCACACGGATGGCCGTGCACGCCAGTGCTTTGGCCACCCGACGGGGCTAATTTTCAGGACCAGTCGGCATGGCCGGCACTCATTCGAGTAATCACAGTGCGGCGCCGTCGAAACAGGCGAAGACCGCGGTCACGTCGGTGGCCCACACGACTGTCGCCGCTTCGGGAAAACCCGCTCCGGCGACCTGGGATGCCGAGACCGGCGCCACACTCGCCCCGTGGGACTGCAGTCTCGGCGATGTCTGTTTCTGGAACGGCTTCGGCGGCACCGGTGGGCGATGTATGTGGAGCGTCACCGACCCGGACTGGACATCGGGTGCCATTCGGTGTTCCGTCGATGGGTGACCGCCAGGACCGCCCGAATCGGGAATGCGGGCCGCGAGAACCTCCGAGCTGCGGCCGGAAGTCCCGCCTCCGGAGGACTTCCGGCCGCAGCCCTGCAGCACCACGCCGCCCTACGGTCGGGCCACGACACCCGTATTCAGGAGCTGGCATGACCACTACCCACCGACCGATCGTCACCGGAGTGGACGGGTCGGGCGAGGCGCTCGACGCCGTCCGTTGGGCCGGACGTGAGGCTCGCCTGCACGACGCTCCGCTGGAGATCGTGCACGCCCTCGACTTCTCGGCGCTGCTCGCCGGCGGCGTCGTGCCCCCGCCGGAGGAGATGAAGGACGTCCTCCGCGCGCACGGGCAGCGCTACCTGCGCGCGGCCCAGGAGATCGCCGAAGCGCAGGGCGCACCCGCCGTCACCACCCGGCTCGACTCCGACCGGGCCGCGCAGTCACTCATCGAAGCGTCGCGTAAGGCCTCGCTCGTCGTCGTCGGCTCGGGCGGACGCGGGCGGCTCACCGGTCTCCTCGCCGGCTCGGTCGCCTCGGCCGTCGGCGCACACGCCTTCTCCGACGTGGTGGTCGTCCGCGGTGACTCCTGGGACGCGCCCGGCGTGGAAGACCGGCCGATCGTCGCCGGGATCGACGGCAGCGAACCGAGTGGCCGGATCCTGGCGACGGCGGTCGCGGAGGCGCGGGCACGGCACACCCGCCTGGTCGTGGTGCACGCGTCGGCCGACGACCCACCCCGCCCGGAAGCCGAACCGCACCTGGACCCGCGGACGGTCACCGATGCCGGTCAGCGGCTGCTCACCGGCCTGGCCGATGCGCACGACGCCGGCGACGTCCGCATCGAGCGGGTCGTGGTCCGCGGCCATCCCCGTCGCGAGCTGATCGAACGCAGCGCCACCGCGCAGCTCGTCGTGCTCGGAGACCGCGGCCGCGGCGGCTTCCCCGGCCTGCTGCTGGGCTCCACGGGCCAGGCCCTGCTGCACAACGCGACGTGCCCGGTGTACCTCGTCCGCACCACCTCCTGAGCCACCCCGGAGCGGCCAGGCTGCCTCCCGAGACGACCGAAGTCCTCACCCGGATGGGCCTTCGCCCCCTCGGAACCGGGGCCACCGGGCCCCGGGATCCGGGGCGGTCCGGCCCTCGTCGCCCGGCCTCGCGGAGCGGACTCTGGATCACGACGAAAGCGAGGCACACCATGGACACCCAGCCCGGAACCACCCCGGCGACGACCGCCGAGCCGACGTCCCTCCGCCGCAACCGCCGTGACCGGCTGGCCCTGTGCCCCGCCGACTTCGTCGACCCGCGCTACGCCGACGTCGCCGACCAGCGCCTGGCGCGCACACTGACCGCGGAAGACCGGTCCGAAGAGGACGGCCTGGAGGCGCTGGAGCGCGTCACCTGCCGCACCCACCGGCGTTGGCTGCACGACTGCGTCGCGTCCCCGCTGCACGTCGTCATCGTCACGGGCACCCGCTGGTGCCGCACCTGCGAATGCGCGCTGAACGTCGCGATCGACCAGCTCGCCGGCGACGTCTCGGTGTGCTGCCCGTCCTGCGGCGAAACGCCCTCGACGCGCGCCACCCGCCAGCTGGTCCGCGCCTGCCGCGCGAGCCTGGCCGCCGCGCACGACCGCTGAGCCGACGATGACGCGCAGCCGGTTGTACCGCAGCGGTGTCCTCGAGCGGGAAGACTTCCCCGCCGCCGAAGCCGCCTACCACCTCACCGACCCGTCGGTGACGCTGTGGCTCGACCTGGACGCTCCCACCGCGCAAGACCTGGCCGCCCTCGCCGGCGAGCTCGGCCTGCACCCGCTCGCCGTCGCGTCCGTGCTCGACGACGACCACCAGCGGCCCAAGCTCGTGCACTACGACCGGCACTCGTTCCTCGCCGCGTACACCGTGCGCGTCACCGAAGGCACGTTGGCGGCGTCGGAGATCGACGCGTTCCTCACCGAGCGCGTGCTGATCACCGTGCACCACAACAACACCACCGACATCGACGCCCTCACGGAGCGGTGGGACAGCACTCCCGAACTCGCCAAGAACGGCGCCGCGTTCCTGCTTCACGGGCTGCTCGACTACCTCGTCGACGGGCACCTCGACGCCGTCCAGGTGCTGGACGAGCAGGTCGAAGCGCTCGAGGACCTGGTGTTCGCCGACCACGTCGACCACACGGACCTGCAGCGCCGGTCCCTGCGCCTGCGCCGGAGCCTCAGCAGGCTGCGTCACCTGGCCGTGCCGATGCGGGAGATCGTGGCCTCGCTGATGCGCCGCGACGACACACTGCTGCCGTACTTCCAGGACGTCTACGACCACGTCCTGCGCGTGACGGAGTGGACGGAGTCCCTGCGCGACCTGATCGCGACGATCCGCGAGACCCAGCTGAGCATCCAGGGCAACCGGCTCAACACGATCATGAAGAAGGTGACGAGCTGGGCGGCGATCATCGCGGTGCCGACGGCGATCACCGGCTTCTACGGGCAGAACATCCCCTACCCCGGGTTCGGGCAGGCCTCGGGCGTGTGGGTCTCGACGCTGGCCATCCTGGTCATCTCCGCCACGCTGTACGCGCTGTTCAAGCGCCGGGACTGGCTCTGAACTCCTTTGGTGGCAGGGGTTCCTGACCGCCCGGTTGTCCGTATACCGGATCTCCGCCGGTCGTGGTCGCCCAGACCGCACGTGCCCTCGTGCCCTGGGCTGCCCCAGGACCACAGTCCCCTCCGTCGAAGACCGACGATCCGACCGGTTGATGGATTGATATAGTCATCAAACCAGGAGGTGAAGCCGATGCCCGCGAGGTCCCGGACGACCGAGCCGCTCTACCGGATCAAGGCAGACCTGTTCAAGTGCCTTGCCCACCCGACCCGTATCCAGGTGCTGGAGGTACTGGCCGCCGCAGGCGACGAGGGCACCGCCGTGACCAAACTGCTCGAAGTGACCGGATGCGAGGCTTCGCAGCTCTCCCAGCACTTGGCCGTCCTGCGCCGATGCGGGGTGGTGACCTCGACACGCACAGGCAACGCCGTGGAGTATTGGCTCGCGCAACCCCTGGTCGCCGAAATCCTCGTGGTCGCCCGCGCCTTCCTGCTGTCGAGTCTCCGGCCAGGATCGGATCAGCTTCGGCTGGCCCGGCAACTGCCGCCGCTTCCCGGCGCGAGCCCGCAGGCCATTCTCGACGCTGTCGCGGAGCGCGTGTGAGAGGGCTATCGGCGGTCAAGGCCCTGCTTCCCACCCGCGACGACTACGACTTCCGTCCTTCGGTCGTACGGGTCGATGTGATCGCCGGGGTGACCGTCGGGGTCGTGGCGCTTCCGCTGGCGCTCGCGTTCGGCGTCAGCTCGGGCGCCGGCGCCGCGGCCGGGCTGGTCACGGCCGTCGTCGCCGGAGTGGTGGCCGCGATCTTCGGGGGTTCACCGGTGCAGGTGTCCGGGCCGACCGGGGCGATGGCCGTGGTGCTCGCCCCGATCGTCGCGACCCACGGCGCGTCGTCCGTGGCCCTCGTGTCGATCATGGGCGGCGTCCTCGTCCTCCTCGCCGGCGCGGCTCGGCTGGGCCGGCTGGTCGGCTACCTGCCCTGGCCGGTTGTGGAGGGCTTCACGCTCGGGATCGCCTGCATCATCTTCTTACAGCAGGTCCCGGCCGCGGTGAGCAAGGCTGCGGCCCCGGGGCAGAACTCTTTCCTGGCCGCGCTGACCGCCGTGGCGCACTCGGGGTCCGAGGCCGGCTGGACGGTGGCCGTCGTCGTCGTGGTCGCGGTGATCATGCTCGTCCTACCGCGGCTGCACCGCGGGATTCCCGCGTCGCTGGTGGCGGTCGCCTTGACGACCATCGCCGCAGAAGTCCTCCGTGTGCCCGTTCCGCGGATCGGCATCCTGCCGGACTCGATCGACGTCGCCCTGCCCTCGTTCACGCCCGGCACGATCGGCGACCTGGCCGGAGGAGCCGTCGCGGTGGCAGCCCTGGCCGCGATCGAATCCCTGCTTTCGGCCCGCGTGGCGGTGGCGATGACCCGCGTCGGACCACCCGTCGGACCGACGCGGCCAGACCGCGAGCTCGTCGGGCAGGGGCTGGCCTCGATCGTCAGCGGCCTGTTCGGCGGAATGCCGGCCACCGGCGCGATCGCGCGCACGGCGGTCAACGTCCGTTCCGGGGCGCGGAGCCGGCTTTCCGCGGTGGTGCATGCCGTTGTCGTCATGGCGGTGATCTACACCGCCACCGGACTGGTGTCCCGGATCCCGCTGGCCGCCCTGGCCGGTGTCCTGATGATCACCAGCCTGCGGATGGCGCCCGCCGGCACGATCCGCGACGTGGTCCGCGCGAGCAGGTCCAGCGCGGTGACCTTCGCCATCACCGCGGCCGTCACCGTGGCCGCCGACCTCATCCTCGCCGTCGAGATCGGTCTCGTGGTCGCGGCGTTCTTCGCTCTGCGGACCGTCGCACGGGCGGCCGGCGCCCGCCTGGAGCCGCTACCCGGCGCCGCCGCGGCCGGCGATGAGCACATCGCGCTGTTCCGGTTCGAGGGCGCCATTTTCTGGGGCGCCTCCGAACGCGTTCTGGCCGGAATCGCCGGCGCGGCCGGCGACGTCCGCGTCGTGATCCTCCGGCTGTCCCATCTGCACCTGCTCGACGCGACCGGCGCGAAGGCACTCGGTGACACGATCGAGGACCTCGAGGCGAGCGGAGTCACGGTGCTGGTCAAGGGCGTACAGGAACGTCACCACCACGTGCTCGCCGCCACCGGCGCGCTCAGCCGGCTCGCGCACGAAGACCATCTCTTCACGAGCCTCGACGACGCTGTCGCCCACGCACGGTCGCACGCTCGGCGCGCCCAGGCCGTCTCGGCCCCGTCGCCCGGCTGACCCCACGCCCACTCGGGAGCGCGCACCTGAAAAGCGCGACGTCAACGAGTCACAGGAGACGGCAGTCAGGCCCACCGACCACGGGCGACCGCGCCAGTGCAACCCCGCACCCGGGCCGTCTCGTCCAGGAAGCACCGAAACCGAGGAGGGCTCTCCATGAGAAGACTGTCCGCCGCCTCGGGCGTGCTCCTTCTCGTCCTGGGCGCGTCCGCATGCGGGCGCAACGAGCAGCTGCCCGGAGGCGGGGACGCGCTGTGCTCTCCGTCGTACGATCCCCGGGAGCTCGTCGAGCACGGCCCGCTGTACCCGGCGTTTCCCTCCGGCCTGCCGACCGCCCCAGGACGTCCAGCGGACGAAACCCGCTCGACGGACGCGGCCGCGATCAGGAAGATCGCCGGCGCCGCGTGCTCCCTGCCCACCCCGCCGCGGGATCTGGCCTGCACCCTCGAACTGGGACCGAGCTACGAACTCCGGTTCCTCGACGCCCAGGGCCGGACCACGACCCTCACCGCCGAAAGTCACGGCTGCCAGTTCGTCGAAGGGCTCGGTCTCCGCCGGTTCGACGCGAGGCCCCTCTGGGAAGCCCTGATCGCCGCCGGTCTCCCCGCACCGCGCCCCCGGTGAACCGCAGCCAGAGCAGCTTGTCCACCTCTACGACCGCGAACGCCGCCACGGCGGCCCCCAGCACCCACAGCCACGACGCCGCACCGACGGGCGCCGTGTGGAACCACGTGTTCATCACCGGCACGTACGTGAGCACCAGCTGCAGCCCGGCCGTCAAGAAGATCCCCAGCGCGAACATCCGGCTGTGCCCCGGCCACGCCCGCAGCACCGGGCGGTCGAGCGAGCGGCAGCTGAGCAGGTAAGCGGCCTGGACGCCGACGAACACGTTGATCGCGGTCGTCCGCGCCTCCTCGACCGACGAACCCGAACCGAGCTGCAGGCGGTACGCGGCGAACGCGACCACCACCTGCAGAAGCGAGACGAGCACGACCCGGCGCAGCAGCGACGCGGTGAACAACGGCCGCGACGGGGGCCGCGGTGGACGCCGCATCACGCCGGGCTCGGTCGGTTCGAACGCCATCGTCAAGCCCAGGAACACCGCCGTGGTCATGTTGATCCACAGGATCTGCACCGGCACGATCGGCAACGTCACGCCGAGCACGATCGCCACCAGCACGACCATGCCCTCGCCGATGTTCGCCGGCAGCGTCCAGGCGATGAACTTGCGCAGGTTGTCGAACACCCCGCGGCCCACCCGCACGGCCGCCTCGATCGACGCGAAGTCGTCGCCGGTCAGGACCATGTCCGCGGCTTGCCGGGCCGCGTCGGTCCCGCCCGCGCCCATGGCGACGCCGATGTCCGCGCGACGCAGCGCCGGAGCGTCGTTCACCCCGTCGCCGGTCATCGCGACGACGTGCCCGCGCCGCTGCAACGCCTGCACGAGCTCGAGCTTCTGCCCCGGCGACACCCGGGCGAACACCGGGGTTTCCGCCACGGCCTCGTCGAACTCCGCCGGCGGCAACTCCGCCAGCTCGGCTCCGGTGAGGACCCGCGCGGAATCGGCCAGTCCGACCGCGTCCGCGACCGCGAGCGCCGTCCCGGCGTGGTCACCGGTGATCATCTTGACATCGACTCCCGCGCTGCGGCAGGCCGCGACCGCGGCGACCGCCTCCGGGCGCGGTGGATCCTGCATCGCTTGCAGTCCCAGCAACGCCGGCACCGGAGTGAGCCTCGCGAACGCGAGAACCCGCAGTCCTTGGCCGGTCAGAGTCCGGTGCAGCCCGTCGAGCGCGTCCCTGTCGAGCGGACGCTCGCCGCCACCGGGCAGCACCTCGGTCTCACAACGGGCCGCGACCTCTTCGACCGCACCCTTGAGATACGCGACCCCGCCGTGGACCGTGGTCATCGTCCGGGTTTCGGACTCGAACGGGACAGTCTCCGTCCGCGGCGCGGCGGCCCGGATCGCGGCCGGATCCAGCCCGGCCTCGAACGCCGAGGCGAGCAGCGCGATCTCCGTCGGATCGCCTTCATCGAGTTCGGCGTCGTTGCAGAGGACGCCGGCGACGAGACACTCTCGCAGCGTGCTTTCCGCTTGTGCCAGGGGAATCAGCTCGCCGGCCGCCGCGAGGGTGGTGACGGTCATCCGGTTGCGGGTCAGCGTGCCGGTCTTGTCCGTGCAGATCACCGTCGTCCCGCCGAGGGTCTCGACCGCCGGCAGGTGCCGGACGATCGCGCCGCGCCGCGACATCCGCACCACGCCGATGGCCAGGACGATCGCGACCGCGGCCGGCAGCCCCTCGGGGATCGCGCCGACGGCGAGGGCGACCACCGCGGTGAACATCTCCGGCGCGGGCGTGCCCCGCACGACACCGAGGGCGAACGCCCCGGCCGAGACCGCGACGATCGCGATGCTCAGCTGCCGGGAGAACCGGGCCAGTTTCCGCGTCAACGGCGTCGTGACGACTTCCGCCGTGGCGACGAGGTGCTGGATGTCGCCCAGCTGTGTCGCGCCGCCGGTGGCGGTCACCAGACCGCGAGCCTGGCCGCGGGTCACCAGCGTCCCCGAGTACGCCGAGCCGGCGCGGTCGGCGACCGGAGCCGCCACGGGCACCGCATCGACGGACTTCACCACCGGCACCGACTCCCCGGTCAGCGCGGACTCGTCGATCTCGGCCAGGTGCACCTCGGCCAGCCGCACATCCGCGGGCACGCGGTCGCCTGCCGCGAGCTCCACGACGTCACCGGGCACGAGCCGCGCGGCCGGGATCCGTTGCGGGACACCGTCCCGGACGACGGTCGCCGCCACCGGGACCATGGTCGACAGCGCCTCCAGGGCCCGCTGGGCCCGTGACTCCTGCACGAACCCGACCACGGCGTTCAGCAGCACGACCCCGCCGATCACCCCGGCGTCGACGCGACCGCCGAACACCCACGTCACGACGCCCGCGAGCAGCAGGACGTAGATGAGCGGGTTGTGGAACTGCACGAGGAACCGCCGGATCGGCCCCGGCCCGGCGGGCACACTGACGGTGTTGGCGCCGAAGCGGCTCAGCCGCGCTTCGGCCTCTTCGCTGCTTAGTCCGCGCCCGGGATCGACGCCGAGCCGCTCGGCGACCGCGGGCACCGGCAGCGCGTGGAACTCGTTCGTGTCCATCACCGTTCCGGAGCTCATCGTGCCGCCTCCAGGCTCTCGTCGTCCGTACCCCGAGTTACCGCGGCCAGCCGGGCGGCGAACGCCGCCGGAGTTTCCGACGCCGCTCGGAGCGCACGCTGCCGGCCCGCGCCGCCACCCCGGGACCCGAGGGCGCAGCACCCCCGCCGCACCTCGTCGAGGTCGCCGGCGGAAAGCAAAGCCGGCCGGACGTAGGCCAGCAGGTCCGCGACGAGCTTCTCCGCCGGGGCCGGCGATCCGGTGGTGATGTCCAGACCCGGCCCGGCCAGGCCGTGCCGGGCGGCGGTGCGCAGCGACCGCGCGACCATCGAGTCCGGCGGCCGCCGCAGCGGATCCCCTTCACCGAGCGCCGTGATCACGAGTGCCCGCACCAGGCCGGCGAGCACGACGGTGTCGCCGACATCCAGGCAGACGTCGGCGATCCGCACCTCCACCGTCGGGTGCCGCGGCGAAAGCCGGGCGTAGAAGTACACGCCGCGGGCGTCCGGTGCGGCTCCGCTCCGGATCGCCTCCCCGACCGCCGCGTCGTACTCGGCGACGTCGCGCCACGCCGCCGGCGGGCGGGCCGTCGGCCACCGCGACCACAGCGGGTACCTCGCGCTCGCCCAGCCCGAGTCGAGGCCGTCGACGTACGGCGAGTTGGCGCTCAGCGCGAGGAGGACGCCGAGCCACGGCCGCAGCCCGGCGAGCGCCCGTACGCCGGCGGCACGGGACGGGATGCCGACGTGGACGTGGCAGGCACAGGTCCCCGCGCCGCCGACCAGAGCCGGGAACCGCGTCGCCAGCTGCTCGTACCGCGCGTCGGCGGTGACCAGAGGCGTGGTCCCGAACGGCGCGACGGCGGTCGCCACGGCCAGGCACCCCGCGTCGCCCGCGGCCTCGCTCACCCGGTGGCGCAGCCGGGTCAGGTCCGCGCGGACCTCGGCCAGCGACCGGCACACCCCCGTCAGCGTCTCGATCTGGGAGCGCAGGAACTCGGGCACCACACCGGGTTCGCCGCTCAGCGCATCGAGGACCCGCGGCGCAGCGGGAACGGTCATCCCGGTCCGGGCGTCCAGCAGCACGAGCTCCTCCTCCACCCCGATCGTCAGCGGACCCCCCACGACGATCAGGACACGATGCGGCCCAGTGCCGCACCCCACGCTTCGGCCCGCTCGGCCTCTCCGGCCTTCAACCCGGCGTCGGCCGGGCTCGTTTCGACGAAGAAACTCTCGGCGGGTACGACGAGACGGGACCCGAGCCGGCGCAGGCGCTTGGCTTCGCCGAGCGACGCCGCCCCGGTGAGCACGCGAGCCTTCTCGACGCGCGTGTCGAAGGTCGCGGCCGGCAAATCGGCCGGCACCGTTTCGAGGGAGTCCAGCCACTCGCGCACGCCGGTCCGCGACCGGGGCGGGTCGTCCACCTGGTCCGCGGCCGACTTCCGGGTCGTGGCGCGGCTCATGCCGTGCACGTGGGTCGGCCCACCGACGATGAGCAGGTCGACACCGGTGAGGTCGGGTGGCGCTTTGTCGACGTTGACCACTTCGACCGGGGCGGTCACGGCCAGCCCCTTGCCGATGGCCTCGGCCACCTCTTCGGTGGCGCCGAACATCGATTCGAAGACGACGAGGATCCGCATGTCCATTCCTTTCAGCGGTCGAGCCGGACGGGCTTGCGGGTGAGCGCTTCGATGTCGCCGGCCGCGCATTCGAGCAGGTTGTGGGCCAAGTCGCTGAGCGCCCGCGAGGCCGCCAGTTCGTCCCCGACCTCGGGTACGCCGCGGTCGGCCGGGTTGAGCCGGGCGGTCCCGGTCCCGGAGATCCGGGTGTCGTCGGCGGTCTCCAGCCGGGCGGTGGCCCGGGTCCGGCCGTCGTCGTCCTCGTCGATGTGCACCTCGACGTGCCAGCGTTTCTCGTGCACGGCTCCTCCTCAGGATTCTTCGGGCACCATTTCGATGGCGCCGCAAGGGCATTCGGCGACGCAGATCCCGCATCCTTTGCAGTAGTCGAGATCGATCGCGTAGCGGTCCCCCGGTTCGAGCTTGATCACGGCGTTGTCGGGGCAGACGCCGTAGCAGTTGTCGCATTCGAAGCAGTTGCCGCACGACAGGCAACGGCGGGCTTCGAACAGCGCGGTCGACGGGTCGAGCCCACCCTTGATCTCGTCGAACGTCGACACCCGCCGGGACAGGTCGAGGTGTGGACGGACCTTCCGGTCGGCGTCGCTGTAGTACCAGGTGTTGAGGTTCTCGAACGTCGCCGGGCGCGCGAGCGGCGGCGAGGCGACGGCGGTGCCCCGCAGCCAGGAGTCGATCTCCCTGGCCGCCTTGGCGCCGTGCCCCACCGCGACGGTCGCGGTGCGCCCCGAGGGCACCATGTCGCCGCCGGCGAAGACGCCCGGGTGCCCGGTCATCCGACCCGAGCCGACGCGCACCACACCGTCCGCGCGCTCGACGTCCGGGAGTCCGTCCACCAGGGACAAATCGGTGTCCTGCCCGAGGGCCAGCACGACGCTGTCGGCGGCCAGCCGCTCGAACTCGCCGGTCGGCTGCGGGAACCCGGACTCGTCCAGCCTCATCTTCTCCACCGTGATGCCTTCGCCGTCTATCTCGCTGATCGTCGACAACCAGCGCATCGCGACGCCTTCTTCGACCGCTTCCGCCACTTCCGACTCGTGCGCCGGCATCCGGTCACGGGTGCGGCGGTAGACGACCACGGCGTCGGTGGCGCCGAGCCGCTTCGCGGTGCGGGCGGCGTCCATCGCGGTGTTGCCGCCGCCGTAGACCGCGACCCGGCGGCCGAGCAGCGGTCGTTCACCGGCTTCCAGGTCGTGCAGCAGCGAGACGGCGTCGAGCACCCGCGCGGAATCACCGGCCGGGATGTAGGCCCGCTTGCCGACCTGCGCACCGACTGCGAGGAACACCGCGTCGAACCCCGTCTTCGCCGCCACGACGTCGGTGACGCGGCAGTTCTGCTCGAAGACGACGCCCATGTCCCGGATCCGGCCGACCTCCGCGTCGATGACGTCGCGCGGCAGCCGGTAGCGCGGGATGCCGTAGCGCAGCATCCCGCCCGGCTCCGCCTCGGCGTCGCGGACGGTGACGGCGTGCCCGAGCCGGGCCAGGTGGTAGGCGGCGGACAACCCGGCGGGACCGGCACCGACGACGAGCACCTGCTTCCCGGACGGCTCCGCGACCGGGATCGTCCAGCCGTGCTTGATGCCCTCGTCGCCGAGGAAGCGTTCGACGGAGTTGATCCCGACGGCTTCGTCGAGCTGGCCGCGGTTGCACGCGCTCTCACACGGCCGATAGCAGATCCGGCCGAGCACGGCGGGCAGCGGGTTGTCGGCCATGATGCCGCGCCACGCGTCCTGGTAGTCACCGGATTCGGCGTGGTAGAGCCACTTCTGGATGTCCTGCCCGGACGGGCACGCCTGGTTGCACGGCGGCAGCAGGTCCACGTAGACCGGCCGCTCTGAACGCCAGGCGCCGGTCTTGTTCGCCCGGCTCGAGCCGACGTCGAGCGTGATCGCGAACGGCTTCTCGTGCGCCACCTCAGGCCTCCCCGAGCAGGTTGTAACGGCGGATGTTCCGGTCGGCCTGCGCCTGGATCCCGGCGATCACGCCGGTCCGCGGTTCGTCACCGAACAGGTGCGCGTACCGGGTCTGCAACCGCAGGTAGTCCTCGACGGGCACCCGGTGGCGGATCTTCGAAGTGGCGACGACTTCGCCGCGCTCGGCCTCGAACACCGGGAAGATCCCGCTTTCCTTGGCCAGCCGCGCGATCCGGATGGTGTCGTGGGACGCGCTGCCCCAGCCGAGCGGGCACGGGACCAGGACGTGCAGGTAGCGCGCGCCGTGGAACTCCATGGCCCGCGTCACCTTCGTCTCCAGGTCACGCAGGTCCGCGACGGTCGCCGTTGCCACGTAGGGGATCTCGTGCGCCATCGCGATCATCGGCAGGTTCTTGCCCTGGCCGAACACCGCACCGGGCTCGGGACCGACGGTCGGCGTCGTCGCCGTGCGCGCGGCGGCCGGGGTGGCCCCGGAGCGCTGGACGCCGGTGTTCATGTACGCCTCGTTGTCGTAGCAGATGTAGAGCACGTCGTCGTCGCGCTCGAACATGCCGGACAGGCACGCGAACCCGATGTCGACGGTCCCGCCGTCCCCGCCCTGCGCGACCACGCGGACGTCGTCGCGGCCCTTGGCCTTCATCGCCGCGGCGACGCCGGTGGCCACGGCCGGGGCGTTGCCGAACAGCGAGTGCAGCCACGGGATCCGCCACGACGTCTCGGGGTAGGGCGTCGAGAACACCTCCAGGCAGCCGGTCGCGTTGACCGCCACCATCCGGTTCCCGGTCGCGCGCATCGCCGCGTCGAGCGCGTACCGCGCGCCCAGGGCCTCGCCGCAGCCCTGGCAGGCGCGGTGCCCGCAGTCGATGGAGTTGATCCGCTCGCGGTCGGACTGGACGCTGCGCTGGTCTTCACCGAGCAGCCGCCCGCCGACCGCGAAGCTGCCGGTCTGGTAGAACTTGATCGGCATCACCGCCATGTCTTCACCCGATTCTTGAGGCGACCGCACCGAGGTCGCGCAGGATGTTTTCGGCCGTCGGTCCCGACCGGCGCGTCGCGGCGAGCCGGGACAGTTCGCGGCCGATCAGCGAATGGTCGAGGTCGAGGAAGGTCAACGACGGCAACCGGTCCGCCGCCCGCAGCATCCCGGTGAGGGACTTCTTCGTGATCGCCCGGCCGCCGAGCCCGGCGACCACCGTGTGGACATCGGCCGCCGGCGCCGCCGTGACGACGTTCTGCGTGACGATCCCGCCCACGCCGGGCTCGAAGGCCCGCTCCAGGACGACGACGCGCCGGGCGTGCCCGATCGCCGCGCGGACGGCGTCGACGGGGAACGGCCGGAAGCACGTCAGGCCCAGCACGCCGACGCGCAAGCCGTTCTCCCGCAGCTCGTCGACGGTGTCCTTGAGGGTGCCCAGCACCGAGCCGAGCGCGACGACGATCGTCTCGGCGTCTTCGGTGCGGTAGGAGCGGGTGAGCCCGCCCGAGTTGCGGCCGAACGCCCCGGCGAAGCGATCCGCGACGTCGGGGACGACATCGAGCGCTTCCATCAGCCGGGCGTGCGCGAGGTACTTAACCTCGGTGAAGGCCTCCGGACCGACCATCGCGCCGATCGACGAGGGCTCGGCCGGGTCGAGGACCTGGCGCGGCTCGTACGGCGGCAGGAACGCGTCGACCTCTTCCTGGGTGGGTGTGTCCACCGGTTCCCAGGCGTGGGTCAGTACGAAGCCGTCCATGCACACCATCACCGGCGTGGACAGCTCTTCGGCGATCCGAAACGCCTGGACGTGCAGGTCGGCGGCTTCCTGGTTGGTCTCGGCGTAGAGCTGGATCCACCCGGCGTCGCGCAGCGCCATGCTGTCGCTCTGGTCGTTCCAGATGTTGATCGGGGCCCCGATCGCGCGGTTGGCCACCGTCATCACGATCGGCAGGCCGAGCCCGGACGCGTTGAACACCGCTTCGGTCATGTACAGCAGCCCTTGGCTGGCCGTCGCGGTGTAGGCCCGCGCGCCGGCGGCGGACGCCCCGATCGCCACGGACATCGCGGCGAACTCCGACTCGACGTTGACGAACTCGCACGGCGTGAGCGCACCGGACTTCACCAGCTCCGCCAGGCCTTCGACGATGTGGGTCTGCGGCGAGATCGGGTACGCGCAGACGACTTCCGGGCGGCACAGCGCCACCGCCTCGGCGACGGCCCGGGATCCTTCAATCTGCCTGAGCACCGGCCAGCTCCTCCCGCTCGGCCCGGACGAACTCGTACGCGGCGGTCGCCGCAGCGAGGTTGCCTTCGGCGGCCCGGCCGCGGAACCGGCCGGCGATAGCGGCGAGTACGCTCTCGAGCCCGACGATCCCGGTCATCGCGGCGAACCCGCCGAGCAACGCGGCGTTCGGCACCGGACGGCCGAGGTGCTCACGGGCGAACTCGGTCGCGGGAACGACCAGCAGCCGGTCGCGTCGGAACCCGCGCACGAACTCGCCGAGCCCGAGCTCGTCGAAGCCGTGCGCGGAGTTGATCAACAGGTACCCGCCGGGCTCGAATCCCTCGAAGACGTTCACCTGGTGCAGCAGCGTGGCGTCCTGGATGATCAGCACGTCCGGTCGCACGACGGGCTCGCGGGTCCGGATCACCCCATCGGCGATCCGGCAGAAGGACACGACGGGCGCGCCGGTGCGCTCCGAGCCGAAGCTGGGGAACGCCTGCGCGTGCCGGCCTTCGGTGAACGCGGCGACCGACAGCAGCTCGGCCGCGGTCACCACGCCCTGGCCGCCGCGGCCGTGGATGCGGACCTCGGTCACGCTCATGCGCTCGGGTACTTCGCGAGGATGTCCCGCAGCGCCGAGACGAACCGCAAGGACTCGTCGTGGTCGCGCTGCCAGACGTTGCGGCCGAAGATCAGCCCGGTCGCGCCGGCCTCCATCGACTCGCGCGCCTTCTCCAGCATCGCGTCGTCGCCGGCCTTGCTGCCGCCCGAGACGAGCAGCAAGGTGCGCCCGGCGGAGCGGACGACCGCGTCGATCGCCTCTTGGCTGGATGTCTCCTGTGCGTACGCGCCGGGGACGTTGTCGATCTTCGCCGGGTGCGGGAAGTTCACCTTGACGACGTCGGCGCCGAGCTCGGACGCGGTCCGGGCGGCGTAGTCGACCGCGTAGAACGAGTCGCGGCCGCCCTTGGCCTCGATGGCCGAGCCGCGCGGGTAGGCCCAGACGATCAGCGGCATCCCCAGCCGGTGCGCGTCGGCACGGACCCGCCGCAGCTGCGCGAAGTCCTGTTCCTGGGAGGGAGTCCCAACGTAGAGGGTGTAGCCGACCGCGTCGGCGCCGAGCCGGACGGCGTCCTCGACGCTGCCGTGCAGCGGCGAGAGCGCCTCGGCGTCGGACGGGATCTCGGTCTTGCCGTTGAGCTTCAGGACGAGCGGCAGTTCGCCCGCATAGTCCCAGTAGAACTTCTCGGCCAGCCCGATCTGGATCGCGATGCCGTTGAAGCCGCCCTCGATCGCGAGCTTGAGGATGTACTTCGGGTCGCCCGCGGCCGGGTTGGCGAAGAAGTCGCGGGGCCCGTGCTCCAGGCCTTGGTCGTAGGGCAGGAAGAACGCCGTGCCGTTGCGCAGGCCGTGCTCGTGCAGGATGCGGTGCAGCCGGGTCTTCTTGCCGGTGTTCAGCCCGAGCTCGGCCAGCGGGGGACGGTGCGCCATGGCGGCCTCCGGAGTCGCTGAATGCGTGACGAGCCCAGCAAATCGCGCCGGGGGTCCCACCACCGCTGGCGAACGCCCCCGGCACCGGGGCCCTCGGTCACCGGCCGGAGGGACCATCGGCACTGCCACCCGGGTATCCCGCGCGGTGAGACTGCGTCGCATGAAGGTCGACGAACTGCTCGCGAAGGCGAAGGACGGGCTGGAGACCAGGATGGTCTACGGCGAGCCGTACGAGGTCGACGGAGTCACGGTGATCGTGGCGTCGAGCGTCGGCACCGGCGGAGGCGGCGGCGACAGCCGCGACGAGAAGGGCCGCTCCGGCGAAGGCGGCGGGTTCGGGCTGTCGGCCAAGCCGGTCGGGGCGTACGTCATCAAGGACGGCAAGCTCCACTGGGAGCCGGCGATCGACGTGAACCGCCTCCTGGCGACACTGGGTGCGATCGCCGTGGCGGCGCTCTTCGCGGCTACGCGGCTGGCGAAGCTGAAGTACCGGGCCGAGACCGATGAGCGCCCCTGATCTGGCCCCGCTGGGCCCGGCCCGCTGCCGCGCGCTCCTCGCTTCCGTCCCCCTGGGCCGTCTGGGTTTCGTCCGCGACGGGCGGCCGGCGATCCGTCCGGTCAACTTCACCGTGGCAGGCGACGCGATCTGGCTGCGGGCGGGCCGGAACTCCTGGGCCGACCGGCTCGACGGGCAGCCGGTCACCTTCGAAGCCGACGCCTACGACCCCGGCGGCCACACAGGCTGGAGCGTGATCGTCAGCGGGATCGCCACCCTCACAACCGACGTCGAGACCGTGGCCGCACAGCTGGGTGCCGGCCTGCGCTCGTGGGCTCCCCCACCGCGCGATCGGCTGCTGCGGATCAGCCTCGACCGGGTCGAAGGCCGCCGGCCCGCCCGTCTGCCGGACGCGGATGACTCGACGGAATCGGGGCCGCCATGACACCGCGCTTTACCGGCCGCTAACCCTCTGCTGGCACAACGAAAACCCGACAGGACGGGGAGCCCGCGCCCGGCATCATGGCGGCCATGCCGCACCGCGTCCTGCTCGCCGACGACGACCGCGCGATCCGCGAGTCGCTCGTCCGAGCCCTCGACCTCGAGGGCTACAGCCAGGTCAGCGCACTCCGCCGCGGCACGCTGCCCCGCGGCGAGTGGCACCCGTGGCTCACCGAAGTCGTAGCGCTGTGCGAGGAAGCGCGCGACCGCACGGACGGCTACTTCGACGCTGCGTTGCCCGGCGGTTTCGATCCCTCCGGTCTGGTGAAAGGCTGGGCCACCGAGCGCGCCGCCGCCCACCTCACCCACCTGAACGGGTTCGACCACTACCTCAACGTCGGCGGCGACATCACCGGCCGCGCCGACATCGCGCACGGTCCACCGTGGCGGGTCGCCGTCGAAAACCCCACCGACAAGTGCGCCTTTCTGACCGTCCTCGATCTCCGGGACGGCGGCATCGCGACCTCCGGCTCCGCCGCCCGCGGCCCGCACATCATCGACCCGCACACCGGCCTCCACCCGCGCGAACTGCTCGCCGTGACGGTTACCGGCCCGACGCTGTCGTGGGCCGACGTCTTCGCCACGGCCGCGTTCGCCCGTGGCGGGGACGACGTCGCCGATGGGTCGCGACGCGCGCGCCGGGTTACCGCGTCGCCGCACTCGCACGCGCTCCCACCATGACCACCGTCAACGGACTGCCCGCCCACGTGCTGCTCGTGCACGCGATCGTCGTCCTGCTCCCCCTGTCCGCGCTCCTGCTGGTGCTCAGCGCGCTCTGGCCCGCCGCACGCGGCAAGCTCGCCGGGCCGAACGCGATCCTGTCGGTCATCGTCGTGATCCTCGTCCCGATCACGACCGACGCCGGCGAATGGCTCGAGCGCCGCGTCGCCTCGACCCCGCTCGTGCGAACCCACACCGAACTGGGTGATACCGCACAGTGGGTCGCGATCCCGGTGGCCGTGCTCGCACTCCTGGTCTGGTGGCGCCGGCGGGAAAGCCTGCGGACCCCAGCCGCGGACACCACCGGCCGCCGCACGTTCCTGGCCCCGGCGTCGAGCGCCGTGACGGTGGTGCTGTCGGTCCTGGCGGTCGCGGCCGCGGGCGCGGCGGTGTACGACATCTACCGCATCGGCGACTCCGGAGCCCAGGCGAGCTGGCAGGGCCAGTTCAGCTCGACCCCGGCCCCGCGCGGCCCTGGCCGCTGATCCCGGCCATGCGCTTCGCAGCCGAGAAGCGCGCGAAACCTCGTGGGTCCAAGGACCCCACCGGATGGGAGGAACTTCTCACAAGAACCGGGCTTCCGCCTCTGATCGCGGTCCCTCACCTGGCGGGATCCTCGTGGGTGTCGGCAAGCGCCGGCACCCACGACGACAGGGGGCCGAGATGAGCTTCTCCCACCGGGATCGCGACGTCGGGCCAGCGCGGGCGGGCGGATTCCCCAGCGGTTTGCGGGTGTGCGCGCACGGCGGCCGGTTCGCCGGACGGACCGGCGTCGTCGTCGGCCACGCGCCCGACCTGCGGCCCGGCTCGGTCTGGGTCGAGTTCAGCCCCGGTCTAGCACGGCTCGTCCCCGGCTACCGGCTCGACGTCGCCGAGCCCGAGTGCTGAGACGGCACCGCTGTGCTCGACGAGCCTACGTCCGAAGAGCGCAGCCGCGCCGGCCGAGTGGTGAAGCGGCACGCCCGGGACGACCACGACGAGACCGAGCTGATGGCCATGCTCGGGCTGGACCACATCGAACCGGCCCCGGCCACGCACAAGCGCAATGGCCCACTGTCGCCCGCCGAGGTGCACGACCTGCTGGCGCCGTTCGCCACCGAGCACGGCACCCGGCCGGCCCACGCGCGGCCACGCCGAGCCTGATGCTCGGAGTACCAGTGCGATACGGACGTGAAGGACCTGGGTGGAGCCGCCCGCGCATGCGGGCACTCCCCACCGGAAGGTGAGCGACGCCTGCTGGTACCTCCGGAAGGCCGTTCAGCTGGTGTTCGAACCCGGTCTTCGCGGCCAGGAGGTTCACAGTGGGGAAAAGCCTGGCGGTGATCACCGCCCTGCCGAGCCCGGTCGGCTACGACCCCTTCGGGTCACTGGCCGACCACGGCATCGCCGAGTTCTCCTTGTCCTGCAACGCCATTGACGGAGCACAGCCTCAATGCAGGGCGACCGTGAGCAGGACGGCGCTGTCGGCGAGCGCGGTCAGCCCGTGCCGGTCCGGTGGGATGCGGGCGAGCTGGCCGCGTTCGAGGGTCCAGGTGTGGTCGTGGGTGTGCAACCGCACCCGGCCGGTGACGACGTAGAGGGGGGAAGCCGGCGGCGAGTCGTGCTCGGCGAGCTCGGCGCCGTCGGCGAGTGCGTCGTCCCGGTGATGAGGGTCCGCGCGGCGCGGTGGGTGCTGTGCCCGCGGACCGCCTCGATCGCGTCCCAGTCTGCCGGGTCCAGCCGGCCGAGTGCCGTGGGGAAGACGCCGTCCTGCTCGGCGAGGATGTGCTCGCGGAGCACGTGCAGCGCCTCCAGCAGGCGGGCCGGCCAGCCCGGGTCGGCGGGCGCCCCGTCGTCCGCTTCACCAAGAACGGTCTCGATGAAGCGGTGCTGGGCGGTCAGGTCGGCGATGTGGTCCGGGAACTCGGCCGCCAGCGCCGGGAACAGGCCTTCGTCCTCGACCGCCGTGTGCGGGCCGAGGATCCCGGTGATCCGGCCCGCCATTTCGGCCATCGCCGGACGTCGCATTGTGCGGCGCGGACGCGGCTGATCAGCGCGACGACCTGGTCGTGCTCAAGCGTCAGGTCCTGGATGGCGGTCAGGGGCTTGGCAGCCGCAGATCCCGCTGAACGTCGGCGGCCGCAGTTGCCACACGCACATCGGCGGTTCCACCCCGACTGCCTCGGTGCTTTCCGCTCCGCCCTCCGAAGCATCGGTATCCGGTCGGCCGCCGCGTCGAACGTCACCGTCGCATGGGCAGTCCTGCCGTCCTTGTCCGGCATCCGGGTGACCTTGTCCCGGACGGTCGCGTCGCGGATCGAACCGTCCTGCACGGACACGACGATCTGGTCGCTGTCCCCGGCCTGCTGAGGCGCCGGCGCCTCGAGCAACGCCTGTGCCTTCGCGGACTCCACACTGGCGGCGGGTGCCGCTGCGTCGTGCCCGGATGACGCCGACCGGCACCGCGTCCGATCCGCACGGCGCGCGGGACGCTGTCCGTGGCAGGCTCGAACCCCAGGACGGCGCAACGGTTCGAGGTGAGCCGTCGGATAGCGGCCCCGCCCGCGAAGGGCGGGCGACGAGTTCCTCGTCCACATGGATCGCGAAGCTCTCAACGACCTGCCGATGGGCAGGTACTACGACTGGAGCGAAATCGAGCCCCGTTACCGAGACAAGATCGACTTCCCGATCATCCCGAGGCCGCGCTGCGGGCCTCGCCCGCACCGTCGGGTGCCCTGGATCGGCTGCTTCAGTTCCTGTCGCCCAGCAGACCGCTCAACAGGGTCGCGAGGGTACGGCGGTCGGAGACGCCGAGCTTGGCACGGATGCGGGCCATGTGGTGTTCGACGGTTTTGCCGGAGATGTGCAGCTGTTCGCCGATCTCCTTGTAGGTGTGCCCGGCGACGAACAGCAGCCCGATGTCGCGCTCGCGCGGGGTCAAGACCGGTGGCTCGGCCGCCGGCGCCGCGACTGGCGTGGTCTGGGTGGGCGCGGTGGCGCCGGCCGGGAGCTGCTTGGCCGCGCGCAGGAGCGTGACCATGGCCGTGCGGTCGGTCGCGCGGACCGCGGCCTGACCGGCCAGCCGGGCCGCGTCCCACCGCACGCCGGCGCGGTTGAGCAGGTCCGCGGCGGCCAGGACCGGCTCGACCTCGACCGAGCCGGCGAGGACGGCCAGCCACTGTGCGCCGGCGGTGGCGAAAGCCCGCGCGAGCCGTCCGGGATCGGTGGTCGCGGCCAACGGGCGCAACGCCTTCCGCGCGGTGGTTTCGTCGCCGGAAGCGATCGCCGCGTGGAACGCTGCCCAGTGCAGCCACGCGGACCACAGCACCGGGGAGCCGTGGCGGTCGAGCAACGTGAAGGCGCGGTCCCGGTGCACGGTCACGCGATAGCCCTCGTCGATGCGCGCCGCGGCCACGAGCACCTCCCCCAGGGGCAGCAGGGCGAACAGGTCGACCGGTTGCCGCATCACGGCTTCGTACGCCGCTCCCCAGCGCTCCCGCACGACTTCGGGTGTCCCGCCGCGGCGCGCCAGCCCCAGCTCCAGCCCGTGCAGGAACAGCTCGTCGCGCGGCACGAGACGGACTTCCGACCGGCGTGCCGCGGCTCGGTGGGCTTCGGCGGTGGCGAGGTCGCCCTGCAGCATCGCCGTCCAGCCGAGCAGCAGCACGTGCCGTTCTCCCCCACCGGCCCGCTCGAGCACCCCGCGAGCGAGGTCGAACTCGGCCGCGTGCAGCGCGACCAGCGCCGCGAGCACCGCGGGTGAGTCCGGCAGCAGGTGCCCGGTCCCGGTGGCCGCCGCCGAATCAGCCGCGCCCAGCAAGGTCGCCAGCGCGGCCTCCGACCGGCCGGCCACCGACTCCCGGATGCCGGCGAGCAGCTGCGCGGCGACACGCCCGTAGGCCGAAGCCAGGTCGGCCGGCACGTCGTGCGGGTCGACGATGGTTTCCCCGAGCGCGATCGCGGCCAGGTCCGCCAGCTGGGCCGCTGCGGGATCGGCGGACCAGCGCAGGAGCTCCGCGCCGCGGGCGAGGTCGCCGCGGCGGGCGATCACCGTGCCGGCGACGAGCGCTCCCCGGCTCCGGGTGGGCTGCTCGGCGGTGCTCAGCAGTTCGTCGCCGAGCTGCAGCGCCGTGTCGTACCGCCCGCTCAGCACCGCCGCGCGCGCCCAGTCCGGCGCCAGGCGGATCCGTGAACTGCCGGCGTGGGCTGCGGCGGCGTAGAGGTCGGAAGCGAGCGCGGGGTCGTCGGCGACAGTTTCGGCCGCCGCCGTCTCGAACCCGGCGCGTACCAGACCGCCGGCCGCGCCGAGCCGCAGCAGCTCCCGTGCGATCGTCAGTACCGGCCGCTCAGCGGCGAGCTGGGCTTCGAGCATCCGCACCAGCACGGTCAACCGGCGATCAGCGCCGGTGTGCTCGCGCACCGCGCGCGCCACGACCGGCGGCACCGCGCCGTCGGCGGCGAGCAGCCCGGCGGCCCGGACCTGCTCGACCACCGCCGACACCGCGTCGCGGGGACGGTTCAGGGCGACCGCGAGCAGTTCCAGGTCGCTGCTTCCGCCGGCCCCGGCCGCGATCAGATAAGTGAGCCCCGGTTCGCCCAGGCCGTCCAGCTCGGCCCGCAACTGGTCGATCAGCTCCTCCACCGCCGGGATCCGCAGACAGCGCGTCACCAGCCGTGGAACTCCACTCGTGGCCCGCTGCACCGACACCGCACGCTCCCAGGTGAGCGGCCGGCCGAGCACGTCGCCGGAGAACCGGACGACGTCGCCCGCGCTCCACGGCGTCAAGCGCACGTACCGGGCCGGCAACCCGGCCAGCATGGTGACGACTGGGCCCGCCACTCCCGGAGTGTGGGTGAGCACCAGCCGGGACGTGCCTTCCGCGAGCCTGAGCAAGGCCTCGCCGGCTTCGCCGGTGAGCGTTTCGGCGTCGTCGAGAAGCACAGCTGCATCCGACGTGATCATGGTCGTGGTGAGGTCGTCCTTGCCGATCACCGGAACACCGGCCGCCTGATATCTCCGGCCGATCGCGGTCAAGACCGTCGACTTGCCGTGCCCGTGCGCGCCGGTCAGGACCAGCCGCACCGGATCACCCGGACGGGCGTCGATCCCGGCCAGCACCTCACGCAGCCGGGCCGACAGCAGCTCCTCCACGACACCTCCCTGACGGCGCCCCCGGAATGGCCACCTACAAGAGGTTCGTGCCAGCGAACCGCGTCAGATGGGCGACACGTCCCCCGTTTTCGCATGAGACCCAGGTCACGCGAACGGGCTACCCCCTAACGGGTCACGGAACCCCCTCAGGGATCACGAAGATCACCGTTAGGCGTCACGCCCGATGCCTGCGGACCGGCCGACGCCCTAGCTTCGGTGCGGTCGGTGATCCCCGTGGTCGACGACACCATCCGTTCCCCACAGAGAGCCTGGTCGATGAACCCCGCGCAGTCGCTGTACGAATTCACGCTCAACCTGCTCAACGACTCCTCCGCCCGCAGCGCCTTCGGCGACGACCCGCAGGGCACCCTCGACGGCGCGGGCCTCGGCGACATCTCGGGCGCCGACCTGCACGACATCCTCCCGCTGGTCCTGGACTTCGCCCCGGTCGGCAACATCGGCGCGAACGGCCTCGACCTCGACTCGATCACCACCGGCCAGGCCGGCGCGATCGAGCAGCTCAAGGCCCTCACCCAGAACCTCTCCCTGGGTGACGCCACCTCCGAGAACAACGTCCTCGGCGCGGTGAGCGGCATGACCGCTCTCACCCAGAACATCACCGACCCGTTCTCCGCCGCCGGCGACCTCACCGGGAACATCGACCACATCGGCGGCGGCCAGGCCGACCCGGTCACCACCGTCACCGGCGCCCTCGGCGACGTCACCGGGCACGTCACGGGCGGCGACGTCACCGGCGCGCTCGACGCCGGCAACCTCACCTCAGGCCTGCAGAACGTCTCCGGCCTCACCTCGGCGGTCGACGGCGCCCAGGGCGTCGGCTCCACGATCGGCGACCTCACCGGCAACCTCGGCACCAACGCCGGCATCGAGCACACCGTCGGCGACGTCGTGAACCAGGCGACCGCGCACCTGGGCGACGTCTCGCACAACGGCACCCTCGGCGACGTCACCACCCACCTCGGCGACGTGACCAACCACGTCGGCGACATCGCGTCCGACAGCGGCAACGTCCACGACGTCGTCGGCAACATCGGCGAAGGCGCGCTCAGCGGCAACATCGGTGCCGACCTGAGCCACCTGTCCATCGGTTCGGGCAACGACTTCCACCTGCCCCACTAGGTGCCAAGCGCGACCTGGGGACGCCGCCGCTTCGGCGTTCCCGGGTGACAGCGGCCGCCGCGGTTCCCGTGATCGAGGAACCGTGGCGGCCGTAGCCCGTGGCGCTACTTGTTCGCTCCGGGAGTGAGCAGCCTGTCGATGACGACGAGGGTGGCGTTCTTCGTGGGAATGTTGCCGCAGAGGATCTTCGCGCCGTTGACGGTCATGCTCTCGCCCACCCCTTCGATCGTCAGCGGGCCGCCTGCAGCGTCGAGCGTCTCGGCCGCCCCCTCGGTCGCCAGGCCCTTGGCGTCGTAGCGCTCGCCCACGACGTGGTAGCGCAGGATCGGCGCCAGCTCGGCCGTCTTCTTGTCCCCCAGAGTCGCGAACGCCGCGTCGGCGGGCGCGAACACGGTGAGCGCGGGCTCGCTGTCGAGGGTGTCGACCAGGCTCGCCGCCTTCACCGCGGCGACCAGCTTGGTCAACAGCGGATTCGTCGCGGCGGCCGACACGACCGGCAACGAGCCCATCGAGCTCAGCGAGCCGGGCGCAGTGCCCTGCGGCAACCGCGAACACGCCGAGCCGAAGACGTCGGCGCTGGAGGTCACACCGTCGGGAGTGCCCGTCGTCCCGGCGGTACTCGGCGCCGGGACCATCGGTCTGCCGGGACCGCCTGGGACAGCGGTGACTCTGCCGCCGCACGCGGTCAGCGAGAGCACGGCCGCTGCGGCCAGAACGGTACCGGTACTACGAACCTTGATCACGAAAACTCCGGGGTCGGCCGACAAGTCCACTGTGGATTCGCGACGGCCGCCGGGCAGGACAGGCTGGTCTTCCCCACGACTGCCGCTGGGTGATCTTCCGGATCTGCGCGCGGTGCGCTCACAAGTCGTCGGGTCGCCGACCTTCGGTGCGCCATCGGTGAGGGTCTGCCACCCGGGCTCCGGTGGGTACGGACTCCGGCTGGTGGAGCAGCTGTCCATCGATCGGGGCGTGCGCGCCGACAGCGACGGGAAAGTGGTGGGGGCGCTGATGCCGATCCGGGTCTTTCCCCTTTTGCCTTTGACTGCCCTGCTGCTTGCGCGGGGCCGGTCGTCGCCACGGCCCTGGAGTGACCCGGCAGTGGCGACGACCGGCGGACGCCGCCGCTTCGGCGTCCCCGGCGGCGGATCTCCTGCAACCCGCCGCCAGACTGCGGCCGCGGTCGGAGCCACGACAGCGGAGGACGGCTGACTCGGGCTCCAGGAGGTTGGGGAGCCCGAGTCAGCCGTCCGGTGCCGGCCGCCCGTCGGCGGCCAAGCCGGTGTTACTTGTTGGTGCCGGGGGTCAGCACCTTGTCGATCACGAAGACGGTGGCGTTCTTCGTGGGGATGTTGCCGCACAGGATCTTCGCGCCGTTGACGGTCATGTTCTCGCCCGAGCCCTCGATCTTCAGCGGCCCACCGGCGGTGTTCAGCGACTCCAGCGTGCCGGCACCCTCCAGACCCTTGGCGTCGTAACGCTTGCCGACGACGTGGTACTGCAAGATCGGCGACAGCTCGGCCGGCTTGCCCGCCAGCTCGGCGAACTTCGCGTCACCCAGCGCGGCGAACGCCGGGTCAGCCGGCGCGAACACCGTGATCGCCGGGGCACTGTTGAGGGTGTCGACCAGGTTGGTGGCCTTCACCGCCGCCACCAGCTTGGTCAGCAGCGGGTTCGTCGACGCCGCCGACGCGACCGGCTGCGGGCCCATCGAGTCCAGCGAACCGGGCGCGGAACCCTGCGGCAGCTGCGAGCAGGCCGGGCCGAAGACGTCGGCGTTGGTGGTCATGCCGTCGCCACCGGCCGCGGCACTGGAGGACGGCGCCGCCACCGAGGACGACGGAGCCGGCGCGCTGCTCGAGGCGGAGGAAGCGGTGTCGCTGCCGCTGCACGCGGTGAGGGTGAGCGCAGCGGCCGCGGTCAGACCAATACCGGCAATACGAAGATTACGCACGAGAATTCACTCCAATTGATTACGCGGCTGAGGCTGCCGAGGCGGCGAGAGCCTCTTGTTACTGGTGATTCGGGACCCGGCAGGAACCGGATTGGTCGATCGGGGAAGAAATTTTCAGGCAGCCGTGAACGTGACGTTGTGCCACCCGGTCGCGCCGTTGGGGACGGTCCCGGCGCGTTGGTCGGTCTGGGTGTAGCCGGACTTGTCGGTGGCACGGCAGAACACCTGATGCACCCCGGACGGGATGTCGACCTCGGTCCACCACATCCGCCACGTGTTGAGGTTGACCTCCTGCGACAGCGTCGTGTCCTGCCACTGACCCTGGTCGATGCGCACTTCGACCTTCTCGATCCCGGTGTGCTGCGCCCAGGCGACCCCGGCGACGCGCACCTTTCCTTTTTGGACGTTGGCGAAGCCGCGGTGGGAGTCGATGCGTGACTCGGTCTTGATCGGTGCTTCCTGACTCCAGCTCCGCTTGAGCCAATACGCCTGCCGCGCGGCCCACGTCGTGACTTCGATGTCGACGACCCACTTCGTCGCCGACACATAGCCGTAGAGGCCGGGCGTGACCAGCCGGGCCGGGAACCCGTGCTCCAGCGGCAACGGCTCCCCGTTCATCCCGATCGCGAGCATCGCGCCGCGGGCACGGTCCTGCCCCGCCGCGACCGGCGTGCCGGATGTCCAGCCGTCGACGCTGGTGCAGAACAGCTGCTCGGCGCCGGGTTTCACGCCGGCTTCGGCGAGCAGGTCGGCCAGGTCGACGCCGATGAAGTTCGACGTCGACACGTAGTCGCCGCCGACCTCGTTGGACACGCAGGTCATCGTGACGGTGCGTTCGACCAGGGGCCGGTTGCGGATGTCGTTGTAGCTGAAGCGGACTTCGCGGTCGACCATGCCGTGCAGGCGCAGGCTCCAGTCCTCGGTGCGCACCTGCGGCACCGACAACGCGGTGTCGACGCGGTAGAACTTGTCGTTGGGGGTCAGGAACGGCGGCGTCCCGAGCTTCGCGAAGTCGGCGTCGGCCGGGATGGTCGGGGCGGTGCGTGCCGGGACCAGCTTGCCGACCGCCGCCCGCGACGCGGTGGCATCCCGCGACGAGCTGATCAGCTGTCCGCCCAGCCCGGCCGCGCCGGCGCCGACGACGACGCCGGCGCCGCCGAGCAGGAACGCTCGCCGTGAGGTGCCGGTCTTCTCGTCGGAGTCTGGCTCCCGCCAGACGCGGGGTGCGATGCGGTGCAGCAGCAGGAACACGGCGATGCCCACGACCAGGCTCGCGGCCGGGGCCAGCAGCGCGACCACCGTCAGGTCCGGCCGTTCGAACACGGCGAACCCGCCGACGAGGCCGAACAGCGCGATGAGCACGGTCCCGGGCACCGGTGACCGTCGCGACAGGACACCCGCGAGCGCGGCGACACCGAGCATCACCACGGCCATGCTGCCCAGCAGCACGAGCTTGTCGTAGGTGCCGAAGGTGCGGACGGCGAAGTCCTTCAGCTCGACCGGGGTGAGGTCGATGGCGCCGTTGCCCACCGCGAGGTACGGCGAGGCGTTGATGCTGATGAACCCGGCGACCAGGTGCCCGGCCGCCAGCGCGGCGGCCAGCGCCAGGACACCGGTGAACGCGGCCGCGAAGAACCGCAACCGGGTGTGCGGCGGCGCTGAGGGCGCTTCCGGGACGTCGAGCTCGGTGGCGGTCATACCAGCAATTCGTTAGTGCGCGGTCAAAGTATTGGTCGTGCTGATTATTTTCACCGGATCGGGTGAAGAGCCGAATTTCACGGGCAGCTGATGACCTGGCCGGCGTAAGTCAGCCCGGCGCCGAAGCCGAACAACAGTACAGGCGCGCCCGCCGCGATCTCGCGTCGCTCGATGAGCTTCGACAGCGCCAGCGGGATGCTGGCGGCCGAGGTGTTGCCGGACTCGGCGACGTCCGTGGCGACCACCGCGCCGGTCGCGCCGATCTTGCGGGCCAGTGCGTCGATGATGCGGACGTTGGCCTGGTGGGTCACGACCCCGCCGAGGCCGGCCGGGTCGACACCGGCGCGACGGCACGCCTCCCGGGCGATCGGGGCGAGGGCCGTGGTGGCCCAGCGGAACACCGCCTGGCCCTCCTGCCGGAACACCGCGGGCAGGCCGCCCGGCCCGGCGGCCTCGAGCGTGATGCAGCGGCCCTTCGCCGGATCCGAACCCCACACCACCGGACCGATCCCGGCCGGCGCCCGCTCGACGACGGCAGCCGCGGCGGCGTCGCCGAAGATCACGCACGTCGTGCGGTCCGTCCAGTCGAGGAAGTCGCTCATCTTGTCGACGCCCACCACGATCGCCCGGGTTGCGGCGCCCGCCCGGATCGCGTGGTCGGCCGCGGCCAGCGCGTAGGAGAACCCCGAACACGCCGCGTTGAGGTCGAAGGCACCGGGCGCGGTGATCCCCAGCCGCTCGGCGACCCGGCAGGCGACGTTGGGCATCCGGTCGAACGCCGTGCACGTGGCGACGATCACGAGGTCGACGTCGGCGGTACCGTGGCCGGACCGCCGCAACGCGGTTTCCGCGGCGGCCGTCGCCATGTCGGCGACCGAGTCACCGGGGGCCGCGACCCGGCGGCTGCGCACGCCCACGCGTTCGCGGATCCAGGCGTCGGACGTCCCCAGCCGGTCGGCGAGTTCGTCGTTCGTGACCGTCCGGCTCGGCTGGTAGTGCCCGAACGAGACCGCTTTCGAGCCGGTCATCAGATTCTCCTCAACGGTTTCCCCTCCTGTTCGGAGCGACCGGCGCCGAGGATTGCCTGATCCACTGTGGACAGCGAGAGTCCGCTGCTCCCTGTGGGTGACCCGGCTGGGTTTCTCGTCACAGCACCAATCCGCAGGGGCTCGCCGAGACGAACGACTGCCATGACCGCCCGCGCAGTCGCGCTCCACACCGGCATCGCCTCGGTGCCGGAACCGGAGAACTCACCCGAGCAGCTGCTCGCCCGCTCCGCCCTCGGCGACGAGCAGGCCTTCGCCGAGCTCTACGACCGGTTGGCCGGCCCGATCTTCGGAACGGTGCTGCAGGTGCTGCGCTCCCGGGCCCACGCGGAAGAAGTCACCCAGGAGGTCCTGCTCGAGATCTGGCGCAAGGCGGCGACGTTCGACGCCGGGCGCGGGCGCGTGCAGACCTGGGCGCTGACCATCGCGCACCGCCGCGCGATCGACCGGGTCCGGTCCGAGCAGGCGTCCGTCAACCGGGAAGACCGCGCCGAGCAGCTGGACCTGCGCCGTCCCTACGACGACGTCACCGAAGCGACGCTGGACCACCTCGACCGGGCAGAGGTCCGCGCCGCCTTGGCGGTCCTGACCGATCTCCAGCGGGAGTCGATCCTGCTCGCCTACTTTCAGGGTTACACCTGCCGGGAGGTTTCCGAAAAGCTCGGTGTCGCGATCGGCACCGTCAAGACCCGCATGCGGGACGGACTGATCCGCCTGCGCGACGCTCTGGGAGTGCACCGATGACCACCGCCGACGCCCATATCCTCGCCGGCGCGTACGCCCTCGACGCGGTCGACGACCTCGAACGCGCCGCCTTCGCCCGGCACTTGAGCGAATGCTCCGAGTGCGCCACGGAGGTCGCCGGCTTCCAGGAGACCGCTGCGCTTCTGGGTGCCGCGGCCGACGCCGTTCCGGCCGAGAGCCTCCGCGGGTGGGTGCTCGCCGAGATCTCCCAGACGCGGCAGCTGCGACCCCGCGTCACCGAACCCGCCGTCCCGGCGCGCCGCGCCCCGTGGCGCAAGCGCGCGCTGATCGGGATCGCGTCCGTCGCCGCGGCGGCGGCGGTGCTCGTCGGCGGGATCAGCATCGGGCTGGACCAGTCGGTCCCCGGCCGCCCGGTGCCGGTAGCCGAGGGCGGCGCGGTGACCTCCGCACCCGACGCGAGCACCGTGCGGACCGCCGCGACCACTGGCGGCTCGGTCTCGGCCACGGTCTCCCGGCAGCTGGGCAAGGTCCTCGTCGCCGCGCAGGCGTTGCCGAAGCTGGACGCCGGCCACGCCTACGAGGTGTGGCTGACCGGCCCGGGCGCGCCACGGTCGGCGGGACTGGTCGGGCCCGAGGGCACCGTCGAGACCGCCTTCCCCGCGGGCACCGAAGGTGTCGCGGTGACGGTCGAGCCCGCGACCGGATCGCTGCAGCCGACCACACCGTCGGTCGCGACCCTCACGGTCAGCTGAAGCCGGCACGAAGGCCCGGTCACGATGGTGACCGGGCCTTCGTGCTGTCACCCACAGGCGTGGTCCGACGCCAGGGACCTGTCCGCCGAGCCCGGCCCCTCCGAACTCCTGGTGATCCACTCGCCATCCGGATCGCGTCCGATGACCGTTTGAGGAGAAGGAGAACACCGTGAGCACATTCCGCCGTCGCCTGCTGGTGACCGCCGCGCTGCCCGCCGCGGCACTCGGCTTCCTGCTCGCCGCCCCCGGCGCGGCGTCCGCCTCCACCGCACCCGCCCCGGCGGTCGCGCAGTCCTCCGACGACGGCCATGGACACCACCATCACCACGGCCTGGGCCTGCACCTCAGCCTCGTGCTGGGCCTGCAGATCACCGGCCACGGCGGCTGGCACGACGGCGACGACTGCGACGGCGGCCTCCTCGGCGACGGCGGCCTGACGCTCGGCGACTGACCTCCGGCAGCACCGCGGGGCACCGGGCTTCCGGTGCCCCGCACCGGTGACCCAGTTCAGGCATCCACCCGGCGGTCGACCAGGGCACGAACACCTCGGGCGATCCCGAGACCGCCGAGGATGGCGGCCACGACGACCCAGGACGACACGTTGAGCTGAGCGACGCCGGACAAGCCGTGGCCGAGGTTGCAGCCACCGGCCAGCCACCCGCCGGCGCCGAGGAGGAACCCACCGGCGATCAGCCGCAGGTAGCGGACGCGGGACTCGCCACGCAGGTGGAAGTCGCCGGTCACCCGCGCGGCGAGTACGCCGCCCGCGACGATGCCCAGCAGGAACGCCGTCAGCCACCAGTTCGGCTCGCCGAGGGCGAAGCCGGTGACCGCGCCGACCGTGCTGGGCCCGAAGCCCGCACCGGCCGCGCCCACGAGCCCCCAGCCCGCGATCGTCACGGCGCCGAGCGCGACGCCGGCGATCGGCCAGTCCCACTGCCGCGGTCGCGGGCGGTCCGCGCTGCGCCAGATCCACAGCACGCCACCCACGACGGCCAGGAACGCGAGGGCGAACGCCGGCCGCGGGACGCCGATCAGCGCCGGAAACGTCGCCCCGGCTCCCCCGGGCAGGAGGGTCGGCCCCGGCAGCACGACCTGTCGCGCGGCGAGCTCGCCGGCCGCCCAGCCGCCGATTCCGGCGAGGCAGCCGAGCATGCCCGAGCCGAGCTTGAAGAACAGTCCCGACACGCACGTCCCGGCGACCGCCATCCCGGCACCGATCACCACGCCGCCCACCACGTCGGCGACCGGCGCGAAAGGCAGGCCCTGGTTCAGGCCGTCGCCGAGCGGCGTCAGGAACAGCGCCGACAACCCGACCGAGCCGATCGCCACGCCGAGCAGCCAGCCGCGCGCCAGCAGGAACCGCCGCTCGAGAACACCGGAGAACGTGGCACGGAAGCACAGCTGGGCGCGCTGCAGCACGTAACCCATCCCGATGCCGGCGATCCCGCCGGCGACGATCGCGATCGTGGTCACGAGCGGCGCGCCTCCTGTGTGTCCACTCGGCTCAGGACACTGTCCCTGGTCGTTCGTGGCTCGGTCGGGCCCGGATCGGTCGCCGTACGAAGAAAAGCGGGGCACCGGATTCCTCCGGTGCCCCGCTCCTTGGTCTCCCGCGAACCGTCAGACGGTGTGCGGGGCGTGCGCGACGGTGTTCCAGCCCGAGGCGTGGACGCCGGCGTCGCCGCCGTTGCCCGCCCAGCCGGAGTTCCCGCCGGTGGTGCTGCTGTGGTTCCCGGCGTCACCGGTCCAGCCGGTGGCACCCGTGTCACCCGAGTTGCCCGAGGTCACCGTGGTGGCCGACTTCGTGCCCTCGTCGTGCTTCCAGCCACCGTGGTGACGGCCCTGCTGCTCGTGCCCGCGGGTCGACGTGACGGCGGTGTTGCCGCCGGTCGAGCCCGAGTCACCCGAGTTGCCGGACGTGCCGCTCACGGCGTTGTTGTGGCTGGTGGCGTTTCCGGCGTCGCCGGAGTTGCCACCGTTACCACCCTTGGCGGTACCGGACACGACACCCAGGACGCCGGTGCGGCCGCCCTGCTCGTGCCGGTTCCAGCTGTGCCCACCGTTGTTCGTGGCGGAGTTGTGGCCGGTGCTCACCACGGTGGCGTCGCCACCGTTGCCCGCCCAGCCGGAGTTCCCGCCGGTGGTGGTGCTGTGGTTCCCCGCGTCACCGGTCGAGCCGGTGGCGCCGGTGTCACCCGAGTTGCCCGAGGTCACCGTGGTGGCCGACTTCGTGCCGTTCTCGTGGTTCCAGCCGCCGTGGTTTCCGCGGCCGTTGTTCTGGCCGCCCACTGTCCACACGATGGCGGAGTTGCCACCGGTCGAGCCCGAGTCACCCGAGTTGCCGGAGTTCCCGGTCACCGCGTTGTTGTGGCTGTTCGCGTTGCCGGCGTCGCCGGAGTTGCCTCCGTTGCCGCCCTTGGCAGTACCGGTCACGACACCCAGGACGCCCGTGCTGCCGCCCTGGTCGTGCCGGTTCCAGCCCCAGCCGTGCCCACCGGTGTTCGTGGCGGAGTTGTGCCCGGACGCGGCCGTGGTGGCGTCGCCACCGTTGCCCGCGTTCCCGGAGTTCCCGCCGATGGTGGTGCTGGTGTTGGTCGCGTCGCCGGTCGAACCGGTGGCGCCGGTGTTCCCGGAGTCACCCGAGGACACGGTGGTGCTGCACTGCGCCAGCACGCACAGGCCGTAGGCGCTGTTGCCGCCGGTGGAACCGGAGTTCCCGGAGTCGCCCGAGTTCCCCGACACCGCGGAGTTGCCGCTGGTGGCGTTCCCGGCATCGCCGGAATTGCCACCGTTGCCGCCCTTCGCGGCCCCGGTCACCGAGCCGAGGACGCCGCGGGCGCCCCGCGAGTCCGCGGTGTTCTTTCCCGACGCCGCCGCGGTCCCGGAGCCGCCGTGGCCGGCGGTCCCGGAGTTGCCGCCGGTGGTGGTGCTGGTGTTCGAGGCGTTCCCGGTCGACCCGGTCGCACCCGTGTTCCCGGAGTTGCCCGAGGACACCGAGGTGCTGCACTGGGCCAGCACGCAGACGCCGTAAGCGCTGTTGCCGCCGGTCGAACCGGAGTTGCCCGAGTTACCGGAGTTCCCGCTGACAGCGTTGTTGCCACTGGTCGCGTTCCCGCCGGAGCCCGAGTCGCCGCCGTTACCGCCATTCGCGGTGCCGGAGACGACCGAGTGCAGCGTGGTGCCGAGCCCGCCCAGCGGGCCCTGGTTCCCGGTGTCCGCACTGGCCACCGCTGACCCCAGCAGGACGAACCCGCCGGAGATGAACGCGGCGGTCAGGCCGCGTCGCACGTACTTGTGCATGACTTCCCTTTCACACTCTCTGTCCATTGTGGATTTTGAGGATGGAAAGGGGTTCGTCAGCTCGGATGGTCGTTTCCGTAGAAGACCAGCCAGTACAACGACGGCCGACCCCCTGGCGGTGCTCGCCAGGTGCGGTCCGTGCCCGGCACGGTCGAACCGGTCTCGGTCACGGCGTACTCGCCGCCGTGCTGACCGGCCGAACTCACCGACAGGGCACCGCTCGCCGCGGGTGCGGCGGGCGCCGGCGGCATGCTGCCGCCACCGTCCGATCCGGACATCCGGCCGGCACCTTCGTGATCAGCCGGGACGCTCGGGTGCCGCTGCTCCTGCGCGGCAGAAGACAGCACCCGCTCCGAAAGCGGTTTCTCCGCGGGAGTGACCGCATCGGAGTGTCCGGCCGGCACCGTTGTCGCCGGCTGTGCCGGCGACGCGGGAGCGGGTGTGACGTCGTCCCGCGGAGTCGTCGCCGCGGTTCCGGCGACAGCCTTGACCGCGGGATCGGCTCCCACCGCGCGGACCACCGGTTCAGTCACCGGGGCGACCGCGTCCAGCACCGGCCGCAGCAGCGGCTCGGTCACCGGACGCACCACCGACAGCACCGGCGCGACCGCCTTGACGACCGGCCGCGTCACCGGCGCGAGCACCGGCTCCGCCAGGTCGGTCACCGGCTTGACCACCGGCGCCACCTGCAACGACACCGTGTGCACGACGTCGGTCACCGGCCGCAGCACCGGGTCGGCTTGCTTGACCGTGCTCCGCAGCGGCTTGTCGACCACGGAGAGCAGGCCAGGCCGGTCCGGCTGGTCCGGCGGCCTTTCGGACGCGTTCGCGGTGCCCGACAGCAGCACCGCCAGGACACCGAACCCGACCAGCGTGCCCGCGACCACGAGTACCCGCACCAACACCGAGCGTTCGTCCGCCGACACACTGTCGAACTGGGAAGTATTCATCCATCTCACCTCCCTTCGAGTGCGAATTTCACCCTTCAGTGGGCTTTCGCCGCGAGATCGTCACCGGATTGGGCGTGGCGGCAATCTTTTTTTCTTTCTTACCAAGGGTTTCTACCGACCGGTAGTGGGTATGCGTCGAAGTTTTCTTGCTGCTCCAGGGAGGTTTCGCCGCCGGACCGGACAGAGTGGACACCACCGCCGCCGGCTCGCAACCCGCCTCACCCGATCCGGATTTCGACCTGTCCGCCGGCCCCACGGCCCCGAACGGAAGAGGTCAACGACGGATCCATCCCGTGCGCCCGGGGAGGCCACACCGGGCGCACGGGACACGCCCGATGTCGTGCTCGGTCGCGCGCGGGCGGGAAGGAGAACACGTGTTCGGCAAACGCTATGCCGCTTCGATGATCAACCGAAGTGCCGAGAACGACCAGGACCGCCGCCGCTTCCTCAAGGCGGCCGGCATGACCGGCCTCGGCGTCGTCGGCGCCGGAGCGCTCGGCGGCCTCACCGCCGGGACCGCGACCGCGGCCACAGCCCGGCCCACCGCCGCAGCGGCCGCACCCAGCGGCGTGAGCGACGGCGCCGTCCTCAACTTCGCCCTCAACCTCGAATACCTCGAAGCCGAGTTCTACCTCCACGCCGTCACCGGCAAGGGCCTGGCCGACTCGATGACCACCGGCACCGGCACCCGCGGCGGCGTCACCGGCGGTCGCGCCGTCCACTTCCAGACCAAAGCCGCCCGCCAATACGCCCAGGAGATCGCCTCCGACGAAAAGGCGCACGTCCAGTTCCTGCGCACCGCGCTCGGCTCGGCCGCCGTCAGCCGTCCGGCGATCGACCTGCAGTCCAGCTTCACCGCCGCCGCCCAGGCCGCAGGGCTCGTGAAGCCGGGCCGCAGCTTCGACGCGTTCTCCTGCGAGGAGAACTTCCTGCTCGCGGCCTTCCTGTTCGAAGACGTCGGCGTCACCGCCTACAAGGGCGCCGCCCCGCTGATCACCAACAAGACCTACCTCGAAGCCGCCGCGGGCATCCTCGCCGTCGAGGCGTACCACGCGGCCAACATCCGCAGCGCCCTCTACCAGCGCGGACAAGCGCCGGCCACGGTCAAACTCTCCAACGCCCGCGACAGCCTCGACGGCGCGGGCGACGACGACCAAGGCGTCATCGACAGCCACGGCAACGCCAACATCGTCCCCACCGACGCCAACGGCATCGCCTACAGCCGCTCCCCCGGCCAGGTCCTCAACATCGTCTACCTGACCAACAAGGCCGCCACCTCCGGCGGGTTCTTCCCCAAGGGCGTCAACGGCGAGGTCAACACCAGCGCCGCCAACTGACCCGCGCGGGGTGCCGGGCCGCTGTCGGGGCGGCCCGGCACCCCGTCGCACCTGGACCACGACGGAGAGCGCGATGCTCGGACTCAGCCCGGAACACCTGCTCGTCCTGCTGCTCGCCGCCCTGTTCATCCTCGGCCCGGAACGACTCCCTGGTGCCCTCTCAGCTGTCCGCAAGACCGCGCAGAAGGCGAAGGACGCCCTCGCCTCCGCACAGCAGCAGATCGAAGCGGAGATCGGGCCCGAGTTCGCGCAGCTGCGCAAACCGCTCGCCGAACTCGGCGAGCTGCGCCGCCTCGACCCGCGCACGGCAGTGGCCCAGCTGATGACCGAGCCCTCTGCGCCTGAGCCCGCCGTTCCGGCACCGCCCCGAGCCACCAAGGAAGCCACGGCTTTCGACCTTGAGGCGACCTGACGGGCCACGTGCCGAGTCTCACACCACTGGGTGAACTCACCCCCTTGCCACGTCTGCCGCATCGGCTGTGCGCAACGACTCAGCCGCAGGTCGGCGCACCGCTACGGCAAGACCGGATCGCTGGGCGGCCCCCACGTCGTCGAGTCCGAGGTGTAAGAACTCCGTAAGCGGGAATTCTGCGGGCCAGCGAAACGGTGGGGTGGATGAGCACAGCCGAGATACACGCACAGCCGAAGCCGGCATCGGGAGTCAAGATCCGGACGCTGGTCGCCGACGGCACAATGACGGTCGAAGCGATCGGCGTCCTCTCCCACCACGACGTCCCGATGCTGGCGACCGAGCTCGCCGAGGCCTACGACCTCTGCACCGGCGTGGTCGTCCTGATCGTCTCCGACACCGGCAGCGAGCACGTTCCCGCCGCGTTGGCCGCAGCAGCCGAGCAGAGTCCGTCCAGCCGCTGCCGCGTCCGGGTCACCGGCCGATGAGCGACGACGACCTCGGCCGCGCCGTGACGCTGGTCTACCGGATCACCCTGGCCACCGGCGGCTCCCGTCGCCGCGCCGAGCGGCTCTGCGCCCGACTGGCCTTGAACCCCACCGAAACACCCCGATTCCTGGCCCGGCGGATCCACACGGCCCTCAGCCCGATGACCGACGGTGCGGTGCTCGACCAGGCCGTCGCCGACGCGCTGCTCACCGACACCGTCGACCACCTCCCCCGCCGCCAGCGCGACACGCTCCGCGCCGCGCTCGCCGGCCGCAGCGTCGCCGACATCGTCGAGGACACCGGCTGGACCGGCTCCCAGATCCACCGGCTCCTCACCTACGCCCTGCTGTCCGTCCACAACGCCCGCCCGCACCGCCGGGAAACCGAGTCCTGCGGCGGAGAGTTCCGCGTAACCGCACGGTAAGGATCACCGCCGACGATCCGTGTGAGACTGAGGTGATCCGACGAGGAGGTCACCATGACCCGCAGTCACGCACACCGATCACCGATCACCATCCGTTGGACACGCGCGGGAATCGCCGTGGTCTTCGCACTGGTGGTCGCGGCCGGCGCGAAGGGAGCCTTCGAGCTCAGCAACACCATGATGACGAACATCGCGTTCGTCGGCGCCTGGATGATGTTCGCCCTCGGCTTGGCCTACGCCGGCGTCCGGCTCCGCCCCGACATCGGCGGCGCACTCCTGACGGGCTTCGGCATGGGTGCCGTGCTGGTCGTCGTGTTCGGCGGCATGCAGATGCTCACATGACCACCCCGTTGACAGCAGCCGCCCCACACTGACCTTCACACCGAACTCGAACGGAGCCTACGGATCCTCTACCACGCAGGACAAAGAGCATCCGTCTGCCTCCCGTCACGACGCCCCCGCCCATCACTGGTGGGAGCTGCCCGGCGGCGGTCAGGACCCCGGTGAGAAGCTCGAGGACACGGCCCGCCGCGAGATCGCCGAGGACACCGGTCTGGTCTTGGACGAGGTCGGCCGCAAGCTCTGGACACGCGAAAGCCGCTTCACCTACCGCGGCCGCGAGCACCACCGCCTCGACCACGTCTACCTCGCCCGCACCGACCCGACCACGCCGCAGGTCGCCGTCCGGCACACTGCCAACGAGCGCGCCGGCCTCATCGAACGCCGTTGGTGGCCGATCTCGGCACTGGCAAACTGCGCGGACAAGCTGCTCCCGGCCGGGTTGCCGGAGCTGCTCGAAGCGCTCCTCGACGGTCGATTCCCCGCCTTCACTCCGGCGCTCACCACCTGAAGTCGCCCACGCCACGGCGACTCACGATGGTATGGCGCAGCGCACGGTGATACGACCCAGCCAGCGCGGATGCGCTGGGCACCTGCACCTGTCCGCGACACCGAACTCGCCATGATCACGGTCGTCGATCCCGCCCTCGGCCACCTGCTCCATCGGCAGCTCGACCGCGTCGATGCCGAAGCCGGCGACCGTTATCAGCTCCCTACCCGTTCGGTCGATTGCCGACGATTGGTTGACCGGCAAATACTTTTCGACAGTCGATATTTCAGTGAGGAGCCGATGTGGAGCCGGCGTTGGGGCTCGACCCGGGCACGGCAGATCTTGTCCGGCCGTACTTCCGCACTCATGGACGTACGCGGCCCACGCGCACGCTCCCCGTCGAAACGCTCATCGCAGCAACCGAACGAGGCCGCAATCCGGAGCACACCTGCTCCCGGGAAGAAGCAGCGATCTGCCTCCTGTGCCGCTCTTCTCAATCGGTCGCGGAGATCGCCGCGTATCGGCGAATTCCGCTGGGCGTAGCACGGGTCCTGGTGTCCGATCTCGCCGACCGTGGCCTGGTAGCTGTCCAAGACACGAAGCTGGCCCCCGGCGATCGTCCCAGCATCGACTTCATGGAGCGAGTTCTTCGTGGTCTCCACGCGATGACGTAGCCACTACCGGTGCAACGCCGCGGCCGAACAGATGCGCTGCCTGGCCGAGTTGAAGGCGCAACGTCGACGCCGTCGGCCGAACGGGTGGCGAAGACGCCAGGCGACCTTGCCGCGTCAGCCACAACGGCCAGCTCGACCAACAGCGCGCGCCGGGAAACCGGCCCGAACTGCTCGCGGTGGACCCGGACGCGCTCGCGTGGGACGTCCCTGGCCTCGGCGAGCGGGGCATCGGGATCCTGGGGGCGGGCAGCGTGGTGCTGGCTCGCGGGACCGGCGGTGAACAACCGGTCGCGATCGCCGGGGTCGAACAGGTGCAGCCGGCGGACGTCGGCACCTGCCTGTACGACCTGCGGCCGGCTTCGAAACCCGGTGCCCGGCACGAGTTCTGGGCCGGTGACGGGAAGACGTTCCACCTCGTATCTCCCGAACACCCGCGCCTCGACGAGGCGGGTCCGGAGGCCGAGGCGATCGGCGCGGTCACCGAAGGGCTGCTGAGCGCCCGTCCCCCGGCTGAGCCGGCTGGGGCGCCCGGATCATCGACACGGTCGACCGGTTCGGCCCCGGCATCTTCCACGAGTGGACCTCGAGGACGTCCACCGCGTTGTGGGGCCGGAGTGGCCGGGCCGGCACCGCCTTCCACCGCCGCTTCGACCAGATCGTCCACCTCGGTACCAGCGGGGCCGATCTGTCCTTCGCCGTCACCACGGGAGGCTCGGCCATCCCGGCCCGGTCGGCGGACGTCCCCGCGGCGGTGGACGGCACCCCGTGGCCCCTCCGGTCGGCGCCGTCGCGCGACGCCAGGGGCACGGTCGCCGGGACGGTTCGGTTCGACATCCGGCGGCTCTCCCGGAACCTCGCCTCGAGGGAACTCGCCGGTCGCGGCTCGTGGGCCGACGCCGCGGCGCGCGCTTACGCCGGCGCGGTGGGCGTCGCCATCGTCGAACCGGTGCTGACCGGGCTCCGAGCCGGATACGACTACTTTGCCCGGTCGACGGGCGAATAGGCGATCTCACCGGAGCCGAGTGCGGACGTGCGGTTCCGCTCATCCGGCTGTGACGGCGGGGTCATCGGCGCGCATCAGGCAACAGTTCGACTGAGCAAGTGATCGCCCGATCGCCCCAGCCGACACGTCCAGCAGGAGCAAACGTGCCCGTTCCCCTCTCGGAAGCTCTCACCGCCCAAGCGGACTCCGCCCGGAGCAAGATAGCCGAACTGCGGCGGCCCGGCCGGTACCTGCTGAGCTCGGCGCTGGCGGGTGCGTACATCGGCATCGCCGTGGTGCTGCTGCTCGCCGTGACCGGTCCGCTCAGCGCGGCACAGTCACCCTGGACGAAACTCGTGCAGGGGCTGGTCTTCGGGATCGCCTTGACTGCGGTCGTGTTCGCCGGTGCGGAACTGTCGACCGGCAACATGATGACGATGGTCCAGGGCGCGCTCGCCCGCCGGCGGGGCGCCGGAGCCGGGCTCGCCGTGATCGCCGGGTCGTTCGTGGGGAACCTGGCCGGTTCGGTGGTGTTCGCTTGGCTGGTCCACGAAAGCGGGATCTTGCAGGCCGGTGCGACGCCCGGGCACGCCGCTCCGGCTGCAGCGCTGCTGGCCGCGACGGTGAAGGCGAAGGCCGCGGAATCGGCCGGAATGCTGTTCTTCCGGGGTGTGCTGTGCAACTTCCTCGTCTGCCTCGCCGTCTGGATGGCCGCGAGGACCAAGTCCGACGGCGCGAAGCTGGCGCTGATCTTCTGGTGCCTGCTGGCGTTCATCGGCTCCGGGTTCGAGCACGTGGTGGCGAACATGACGGTGTTCTCCCTCGGTCTGTTCGAGGACGTGCCGAGTGCCACCTTCGGGGCATTCGCGCTCAACCTGGTTCTGGTCGGGCTGGGCAACCTCGTCGGCGGCGGGCTGCTCGTCGGCGCGGGCTACGGCTTCCTCGGCCGGAACACCCCCGCCGCCGTGGATACGCCGCGGCCGGCCGGCGAAGCCCTCGAAGCCGTCTCCGCGTAGTACCGAGACGGGCGGCGGGCGGCGTACCGTGAGATGATCCGAGGTCATCGGTACGCCGCTCGGCTCGAGGAGGATCGCGTGTCCGGTCTGGTCGACGCACTCGCTCTCATCGCGGGTTTTCTCGTGCTCGCGGCCGGACTGCGGATCGCGCATCGGCGGCTCAACCGCAAGTGAACGCCGCGAAGCGAAGGCGCACACCACAGGGCCCGGCCGGTACCGCATTCGGACCGATGGTCATCGTCGCCGCGGACCAGCACGAAACCTCGCCACTGGTCACCGACGACCTCGCCCGCAAGATGCTGCCCGCCGCCGGACGGATCACCGCCGCACTGACCGCGTGGCAGCCCCTGCGCAAGGTGCTCGTCTCGGCGACCGAGGCGAAGATGCCGGGCTTGTGGGCGAGCATGTTGTGCCGCAAGCGGTTCATCGACGACAAGCTTTCGTCCGCCGCGACCGGCATCGACACCGTGGTCGTCTTGGGCGCCGGCTTCGACACCCGTGCGTACCGGTCGGCCACGGTTCGGGGAATTCCGGTCTACGAGGTGGACCTGCCCGCGAACATCGCCCGCAAGAGCGCCGCGCTTCGGAGGGTTTTCGGGCGGCCGCCGGAGAACGTCACGCTGGTCCCCGTCGACTTCGAGACCCAGGACCTGGCCGGTGAGCTCGGCGAGCACGGCTACCGGGCCGACCGGCCGACGTTCTTCGTCTGGGAGGCCGTGACCCAGTACCTGACCGAGGCCGCGGTGCGCCGCACCCTCGACACGCTTTCCACCGCCGTGACCGGCAGCAAGCTGGCGTTCACCTACCTCCGCCGGGACTTCCTCGACGGGACGCGGACTTTCGGCGCCCAAGCCGCCTACGACGAGTTCGTGGTGAAGCGCCGGTTGTGGCACTTCGGGCTGAATCCCGGCGAGGTCGGCGCGTTCCTCGCCGAATACGGCTGGCACGTGGTCGAGCAGTGCGGGCCGGCCGAGTTCACCGACCGCTACCTCCGGCCGAGCGGACGCACGCTGCCCGTGTCGGAAGTCGAGCGTTCGGTCTACGCCGAGCGCCGCTGACGCCGGTTCAGGTGGCCAGGTCGCGCCGGGCGAAGCTCGCCGCGGCAAGGGCGACCAGGACCCCGGCCGCGCCGGCGAGCACCCCGGTGTCGGCCCATTGGACGCCGTTCTTGAGCGGCTCCCCGCCGATGTAGTACCGGAACGGGGACAGCCCGCGGGCCCAGCCGGCGCCAAGCTGGACGGCGAAAGCGTTGGCCACGGCCGCACAGACGCCGAGGACCAAGCCGCGCGGGCGGCGGGAACGGGGAGTGTGCCCGCGTCGGCCATCGCGTCCAGGACGACGTCGCGTCGGGATGGGTGTACGGGTCGTAGCGCGACGGGCTGTTCACCATTCCGGCGAGCAAGGCCGCCTGCAGGACCGTGAGCATCGCGGCGCTCGTCCCGAAGTGGACCACGTCGAGGTACGCGGCCAGGATCTGGTCCTCGGTCATCGTGCGATCGACCCGGACGGCCGGCTTCGCCTCCCGGAGCTTGCGAGCCACCGAGTTCTCCCGATCCCTGTGCTGCGCCGCGGGGCCACCGCGGTGCACGACGGTTCGGAATCGACGCATTTCCGGGTCAGGCGCTGCGCTTCATCGGTGCCAACGCACGACGGTCCGCCTCTACCGCGGCGGCCTCGTGCCTGCGGGCCGCGGCCTCGTCTCCGGCCGCCTTGGCGGACTGAGCGGCTGCTCGTTCGTGATGGGCTTCCGCGCGGCGGATCGCGGCGAAGGACTCCTCCACCAACCGCGCCCACTGTGGAGTGTGCCGCGGGTACCGCCGCGCTTCGCCACGAGCTTCGGCGGCCGAGGCCAGCTCCAGATACGCCATCGCGTGGCAGTCGGCCACATCCGCGAGCCAGCGCTGCTGCTTTCCCCGGTAGAGGCCGTCGGGTTCGACGCCGGTTTCCAGCTCGACCGCCAAGCTGCGGTGCGTTTCCGCGGCTTCCCAGACCCGTTCCGCATCCAGGCGCAGCTTGCGGACCTCCGGGAGCACCCAGGTTCCGGAGTTCTCCTTCACCGCTACGTCGGTCGTCATGTCGTGGTCACCTTCCTTCTTCCTCGCTCGGGTTCCACCCTGACACGGGAGGAGGAAGTTTCACCTGACGGCTGCCTTACGATCGCGGCCGCAGCCCGACCAGGGGCAGCTGCCGCGCCATCCGGCGGCGAGCGAGGTCACTGCCGTCGTAACGCCACCCCAGCAACTTCCCCAGCGCGAACCGCACCACCGGCCCGACCAGGCGGTTGCGGTGTTCGTAGCCGGCGATGACCGCGACGGCCTCCTCTTCACCGAGGACGCGATGGTCGGCCGGGAACCGGTGCCGTCCGACAACGACCTCGACCGGCGGCCGAGCTGTGATATTGCGGAACCAGTCCGCTCCCGCGCCCAGCCCGGCGACCACGACGTACTCGCTGCCCTCCCGGCCGACGACTTCGAGCACGGTGCGGTACATCCGCCCGGATTTCCGCCCGAGGTGGGTCAGGCACAGGAAACGGTGACCGAGCAGCCGGCCGAACCCCTTGTCGTACAACCGGACCGGCGCGCGGAAGACGGCTCTGGCGATCCGGTTCACCGCGCGGCCCCGGCTGCGGCCCGGCGGAGGTTAGTGACCACCGCGGTGGACTTGCCCGCGAGGACTGCGGCGACGTAACGGTCGAGCACCGGCAACCGGGACAACCGCAGCGCCGCGCGCCGGATCCTGAGCTGGAGCGGGCTTTCCGGCAGGAACCAGCGGGCACTCCGCCGCGCCACTCCCTGCTTTTCCTCGACCACCGGCCGCATCAGCCGTTCGTATTCGGTGAACGCCTCGGTGACCGACCGGTGCTGCAGCTGTTCGCCGAGGACGAAGGCGCCGGCGACGCCGAGGGACGCGCCTTGTCCGGCGATCAACGAGACGGCCGAGCATGCGTCCCCCGCCAGGACTACGCGCCCACGGCTCCAGCGCGGCATGACGATCTGGGCGACCTGGTCGTAGTACACCGCCTCGCTCGGCGGGCACCGCCGCAGCGCGCGAGGAACCAGCCAGCCCAGCGAACCGTATTCGCTCTGCAGCGCCGTCCGGATGTCTTCGGGCAGCCGGGGATCATCGGTCCGGTGGACGGCAAACGCGGCGACCCGGCCGTCGCGCAAGCTGTAGAAGCCCATCTGACGGCCGATGGTGTCGGTGAGGCAGAACCGGTCGCCGATCGCGTGGTGGATCTCGGGGTCGGCGAACACGAACGCCGCGGTGTGGAACCCGAGGTACCGCAGGAACTCGCTGTCCTCGCCGAACACCAGCCGTCGCACGGCGGAATGGATGCCGTCGGCGCCCACGAGCACGTCCGCCTCGACCACCTGGCCCCCGGCGGTCACCCGCACCCGGTCGCCCAGGTCCTCGACCGCCGTCACTCCCGCACCGAACCGCAGGTCCACCGTGGACGGCAGATGCTCACGCAGTGCCTGTTCGAGGTCGGGGCGCATGATGCCACACAGCCGATCCCGCATGGCGCGGGCGAAGGTCGTGTACCGCGCCGCCGCGCGACGGCGGCCTTGTTCGTCGAGCAGGCTGGCCTCGTCCACCTGGTAGGCCAGCTCCCGGATCCGCGGCAGCGCACCGAGCTCTTCGGCGGCGTCGAACCCCGCGCCGAAGAAGTCGATCATGTACCCCTGCTCGCGCGGTGCCGGGGCCCGCTCCAGCACGACCACCTCGACGCCGTCTTGCGCGAGCTTGCCCGCCATCGCCAGGCCGGTGATGCCGGCCCCGCACACCACGACTTTCATTGCTTTCTCCTTCGTTTCAGACGAGCCGCCGCAGGACGCCCGCAACGCCGGCCGGAGCCGCGTCGGGAGCCACCGCGCGGTGCATGAGCAATCCGTCGATCGCGGCGCCGAGCACCGCGGCCGTGCCGTCGGGATCGGCGACGCCGAGCTCGCGCAGCCGGTCGCAGATCACGCCGCGCAGGTCGGCCAGGACCGCCGCGATGCCCGCGCGCAGCGTGTCGTCGCGGGTCGCGGCGAGATAGCCCTCGACGAACAGCAGCGACATCGGGTCGGTGCCGGTGTACTGCTCGACCGCAGCGACCATCGCCTCGACCAAAGCTCCGGGCGTCCCGGCTGCCGTCAGCACCGGGCCGAGCTCCGCCGACACCGACCGCATCGCCCCCAGCACCGCTTCGACCAGCACGGCCTGTACCGAGGGGAAGTGGTAGTGCACCACGCTCGGCGTGACACCGGCCCGCTCGGCGAGCACCCGGGTACTCACCGCCGTCCAGCCACGCTCCGGGATCAGCTCGGCAGCGGCGGCAAGCAATCGCTGCCTGACCGCTTCACCCCGAGCAGCGGACGGAGATGACATCGCGACCTCCTCCAGGACGATCGCCCTGAACATTCGTCCTACCGCGTCCAGAACAGGCTAGCACAACTGTTCGCCTATGCAACAATTTGACCGCTGATAGGATCCTGAAGATGCCGACGCGAGTACTGCTCGTCGAAGACGACGCCATGATCAGCGAAGCCCTCAGCCTCGCCCTGGAAGACGAAGACTTCGCCGTGACCACCGCCGCGACCGGCGAAGACGGCCTGGAGCTGCTGGAGTCCACCACCGTCGACGTCGTGCTGCTCGACCTGATGCTGCCGGGGATCGACGGGCTCACCGTCTGCCGCGCGGTGCGCGAGGGAAGCGACCTGCCGATCATCGTGATCACCGCGCGCACGGACACCCAGGACGTCATCGCGGGGCTCGAAGCGGGCGCCGACGACTACGTCACCAAACCCTTGGTCGCGGGCGAGCTCGCCGCCCGCATCCGCGCGCTGCTCCGCCGGGCGTCGCCGGAACGACCGGCCCGGGTCAGCCTGGGCGGGCTGGAGATCCGCCCGGACGAAGAAGCAGTCCACCGCGACGGCGTTCCCGTGCACCTGACCCGCACCGAGTTCCGGCTGCTGGCCGAGCTCGCCGCGGCCGACGGCAAGGTCGTCACTCGCGAGCAGCTTCTGCAGCGCGTGTGGGGGCACGACTACTTCGGCGACACCCGGCTGCTGGACGTCCACATCAGACGGTTGCGTCGCAAGGTCGAACTCGATCCCGACACGCCCAGCCTGGTGCTGACCGTGCGCGGCAGCGGCTACCGCATCGCCCCCGAGCCGTGATCCGCCGCCTTTCGCTGCGCTGGCGCGTCGCCGCCGCGTTCGGCATCGGCCTGGCACTGGTGATGACCGTCCTCGCGGTGGCGACCTGGAACCTCACCACCGGCTACATGCTCGACCAGCGTGAGCAGAGCGTCACCCGCCAGTCCGAGGTCAACGTCCGCCTCGTCGACGCCGCGCTGGCCGAGCACGCCGACGACCTCGACGAGCTGCTCACCGGCCTGGCCACCGGCCCGGACTCTTCGATCCTGCTGTCCTGCCCGGCCGGCTGGCTGACCAGCGGTCGGCAGGTTGATCCCGCCGTCATGCCGGGCGGCCTGCTGCAGCAGGCGCGCAACGGGGTGTCGGCCCGGCAGCGGTTCACCGCCGACGGCATTCCCGTGCTCGGCGTGGCGACACCGGTCGGCCCGGACAGCGTGTACGTCGAGCTGTACCCGCTGCTGGAGCTGGACCGCACTTTCCGCTACCTGAGCACCCTGCTCATCGCCGGCACCGTCGTGGCCGCACTCTTCGGGGTGGGCCTCGGCGCCTGGTCCGCCCGCCGGGCGTTGCGCCCGTTGACCGCCTTGACCGCAGCCGCCTCCCGCGTCGCGCGCGGAGACCTGACGGCCCGGCTCCCCGACCAGTCCGACCCCGATCTCGCGCCCTTGGCCACCAGCTTCAACACCACCACCGGCAACCTGGAACAACGCGTGCGCCGGGACGCCCGGTTCGCCTCCGACGTCAGCCACGAACTGCGCTCACCCCTGACCACCATGGTCAACGTCACCGAGGTGCTCGAACGCCGGCAGGAAGCCATGCCCGCGACGGCCCAGCGAGCCCTGCGGCTGCTGCGCTCGGAACTACGCCGGTTCCAGCGGATGGTCGTCGACCTGCTCGAGATCTCACGAGCCGACCAGGACGAGGCCGACAGCACCGTCGAGCTCGTCGACCTGGGCGAGCTCGTCCGCAACATCGTCGACCGCCGGCCGGGCTGCGAAGTACGCATCGAGACCGAGCCCGACACTCCGCTGGTCTCCGCCGATCGCCGACGCATCGATCGCGTGGTCGCCAACCTGCTCGACAACGCCGACCACTACGGTGGCGGCGCCATCGCGATCACCGTCCACCGCCACGACGACCACGCCCGGATCGAGGTCGACGACGCCGGCAGCGGCGTCCCGCCCGCGCTGCGCGAGCGCATCTTCGAACGGTTCGCCCGCGGCTTGCACGCTGCCCGCCGGGATCAGGACACCGGCAGCGGCCTCGGCCTGGCGATCGTCGCCGACCACGTCCACCGCCACGAAGGCCGCGTCTGGGTCGAAGACCGCCCCGGCGGCGGTGCCCGGTTCGTCGTCGAGCTTCCGGAGGCCACGTCATGAGGATCGCCCTCGCCCTGGTCGCGTCTCTGTGTCTCGCCGGCTGTGGAGTGACCACCGAGGACGAACCGGAACCGATCACCACGCCCGTTCCGACCGCGACCCCGACCGTCACCAGCAGGCCGGCGCCACCGACGCCCTGCACACCCACCCTCGAATCGTCAGGCAGTCGTCAGGTGCAGCCCACGCCGTCGCCCACACAATGAGGGCATGAGCGTCGAAACGCACCAGGCGGAGGCCATCACCGACGAGGTCAGCACCTGGCTGACCAGTGAGTTCGCCTCACTGCTGCCCGCGGCCGACATCGTCGCGATCGTCCGGTCGGCGCGCACGGACCTCGAAGGCCAGATCGTGCCCGAAGCGATGGGCGAGATGCTGCACCGGCTGGCCCGGTTCCGCGTCCTGCGCACCCTCGAACGCTCATGACGGCCTACCGCCAGCACTGTCCGGTCGCCACCGCGACGGAGGTGCTCGGCCAGTCGTGGACGTTGCTGGTCGTGCGCGAGCTGTTGCACGGCAACAGCCGCGTCAGCGAGATCGCCCGCGGCGTGCCCGGGATGTCGTCCGCAATGCTGGCCCGGCGGCTCAAGCAGCTCGCGGAGGCCGGCGTCGTGACGCGGCTCGCGTCTACCGGTGAAGGGCGCTTCGCGCTCACTCCCGCGGGCCGCGATCTCGCGCCGGTGGTCGAGCAGCTGGGTCGCTGGGGTCGCCGGTGGCTGCCGCCCCCGCGCGGCGGCGACCTGAAGCCGAACCTGCTGCTGCTCGACATCTGTCGCGGCATCGACCCCGCCCGGCTGCCACGAGAAAAAGTCTCTCTGCACCTGAGGTTCGCCGAGACGCCACCACCGCGTTGGTGGTGGCTGGTCCTGTCCCCCGAAGGCGCCTCGTCCACCGATATCGATCCGCGGCTGCCCACGGTCGCCCGGATCGACTGCACCGTTTCCGCGCTGGCCGGCGTCTGGCTCGGCCACCGGACCTGGCGGGAGGCACTGGCCGAGCAAGCGATCCGGTTCGAAGGAACCCGCGAAGCGGTCCGGAACACGATCGGCTGGCTCGGCCGCAACCGGTTCACCCTGTCAGTTTCTGCGTCGAACAGATCGATGGAACAACAGTTTGACTGAACCAGCTGCTCCCGGGATCCGTGTTTCCAAGGGAAGACACCGAACTCCCCTGGAGGCCGACGATGAAGTCCCGGAAGCCGTGGATCGCGCTGTGCGGCGCACTCGCCCTCGCCGTCACGGCATGTGCCCCGCCGAACGCCCAGGTCGTCACCGCGCCCCAAGCCCCGGCCGTGACCGGTCAGCCGCCCGCGGCCCCGCCCGCGACGCGGACGGAAGCCGACCTCACCGAGACGCCGTTCGGGCCGATCAGCCCGGCCGCGAAGAAGCTCCTCACCATCGTGGAGCAGACCAGCCTCCGCGAGATCACCACCTCGAACTGGGCCATCCAGCGATCGGCCAACCCCGCCGTCCAAGAGGCCGCCCGGGTGATCATCAACCAGCACAACGACCTCGAAACCCGCGACACCGACATCAGCACCCGGATGCACCTGACCGTCCCGACCCAGCCGGCCCCGGACATGCAGGTCGGCATCGACCGCATGCGCGGCGAGTTCGGGGAGGAGTTCGACCGGGACTACGTCAACACCTTGCGCAAGGCGCACGCCGAGGCGCTGATCCTCGTCTCGACGGTGCGCGCCGACACCCGCAACACCCTGGTCCGGCCGTTCGCCGACCTCGCCGGCGACTACATCAAGACCCACATCAACCTGCTGGAGAAGACCGGCGACGTCGACTACGCGCAACTTCCGGTGCCGAACCTGTGAGGCCGCGGGTCAGCGGCGGTACGGCGCCCCGGGCGCCTGCTGCCGCACCCCCGGCCGCGGCCGGTACGGGATCGGCCTCGCCGCGGTCGGTCGCGGCCGGCGTGCCGCCACGGGCCTCGCCTGCGGCCGCGGGTGCCGGACCGGCGGCACCGGGCCGGGCCGGTTCGCCCACGAGTCGAACACCAGGATCAGCCCGGCGAACACCGCGACGACGAGCCCCACGGGCACGCTGACCAACGCGGCGATCATCCCGGCGACGAGCAGCATCGGCAGCACCGCGAGCAGGCAGTACGGGTCGATCTGCCCGAACATCGGCCGGGACGGGCCCTCACGCGGGCTCATGCGCGTTCCACCGCGATATGTTCCTCCACTCATTGTTGCAGTATGCAATACTTTGCGGACGCGTGCCTGTGAGGTCGATCGCCCGGACATTCCGGATGAATTAGGCGTCTCGCAGGAGACGTGCCTGGTTGATCGGCGCGTCCAAGCGCCTATCGGGCACACTGGTGGGCATGCCCCGCAGTTCCTCTGCCCTCGACGCGACGGACGTCGACGCTGTCACCGACGCCGTGCTGACCGCCTCCCGCCTGCTGGTCGCCGTGTCCGCGCGGTCGATTGCCGCCGCGGGCGACACGATCACCCTGCCGCAGTTCCGGCTCCTGGTGATCCTGCAGACCCGAGGCCCGCTGAAGCACGCCGACCTCGCCGAGTACCTGCAGGTCACACCCTCGACCGCGAGCCGGATGGTCGACCGGCTCGTCACTGTCGGCGTGGTCGACCGGCAGCACAGCACCGTCTCGCGCCGGGAGATCGTGCTGGCGCTGACCCGCGAGGGCACGAAGGTGGTCCGCCAGGTGACCGCGCGCCGGCGCAAGGAGATCGCGAAGATCGTCGCCGGGATGCCCGACGAGGCCCGCCACGGCCTGGTCGACAGCCTCACCGCCTTCGCCGAGGCCGGCGGCGAACCCCCGGCCTCGACCGTCGCTCCCGAAGCCGTCTGGACCTGACCGCGACCTGGCTACAGCCGCGGCGCGTCCCGCCCGACCGCGTAACCGGACAGGAGCTCGGTGAGCCCCGGTCCTTCCTCTGCCAAGGACGGCGCCGATCGACCACCCTTACGACGTCCGGCAAGCACCTCGCCCACGAATTCCCCGACCTCGGCCGGCGGCGGGACAACGCGTGTTCCCAGCCGGGCGATAACCGCCGGCGGGTCGTGGAGCGTGCTTTCCGTGCCGAGCTTCCACCCGCGCCGGGACGACCAGATGAGGATCAGGTCACGACCGGGACGGTCGACGCAGCGACCGGGTAGCGCGAGGTAGGCGGCCGGGTGGTGGCCGAGTTCCCAGGCCGCATCCGGCCAGGGCACCCCTACGGCCGCGGCCACCGCTCGCACGTAGCCTGCCAAGCCGACATCTCGTGTGTCGCGTCGGCGTCCAGCATCACTCGTTCCCCTGCCGCCCGGAAAGCGCGGAAAGCACCGCCTGGTGTGTGAGCCACCCGGTCAGCTGGTGCTCGCCGTCCAGTACCGGCAGGCCGGTGCCCGGCGCGTTCGTCAAGGCGGTCAGCGCGTCGGCAAGCGACGTCTCACAGGTGACCAGGGGCGGCAGCTCGGCCAGCTTCCCCACCTCGCCGTCGAAGTCGTCCCCTAGCGCCTCGGCGACGGCTTGTGCCGTCACACAGCCCTGGTAACGGCCATCTTCGTCGACCACGGGCAAGATCCCGTGCCCCGACACCGCGAGTGCGTGCGCGGCCCGCTCGAGCGGCGTGCCGGCAGGCAGAGGTTCGGGAAGTGGCTCGGCGACCGCCTCGACCATCGTCGCGGCGAGCCGGCGTTCTTGCGGGTGCCGGTCCAAGTCGACCCCGCGGCGACGCAGCTTCAGCGTGTAGATCGTGTCCCGCGACAACGCCCGGCTCGTCGCGGTCGCGATGACGATCGCCGTCAGCATCGGCAGGATGATCGTGTACTGCCCGGTCAGCTCGAACAGCACGATCACCGCCGTGATCGGTGCCCGTGCCGATCCCGCGAACGCCGCACCCATCCCGATCAGCCCGTAGACGCCGGGCGATGCGGTCAGCGAGGGCAACCATGCGTGGACCACGATGCCGAACGCCGTCCCGCCCATCGCCCCGATGAACAGCGACGGCGCGAACACCCCACCCGACCCGCCGATCCCGATCGTCAGGCTCGTCGCGACGATCTTGCCCACCAGCAGCAACAGCAAGAATCCGATCAGGTATTTGCCTTCGACGGCGTTCTGCAGCACGGGGTACCCGACGCCGTACATCTGCGGCAGCACCAGCAACAGCCCGCCGAGGAACACGCCCCCGACAGCCGGGCGCAGCCACTCCGGCCCCCGCCACACCCAGTCGCAGAAGTCCTCGATCCAGTACAGCACCCGGGTGAACAGCACTCCGCAGGCGCCCACGACGACCCCGAGCACGACGAAGAGCAGGTACTCCACCGGGTTGCGCAGGGTGAACGGCGGCAGGTCGAGGAAGGGCACGTTCCCGAGCGCCGCACGGCCCACCACGCTGGCTGTGACGCTGGCCAGGACCACCGCGCCGAAGGACTCCGCGGCGAAGTCCCGCAGGATCAGCTCCATCGCGAAGAACGGCCCGGCCAGCGGTGCGTTGAACGTCGCCGCGATCCCGCCCGCCGCGCCGCACGCGACGAGCACCCGCAGGCGGGACTCCGGCAGCTTCGTGATTCGTCCCAGCGTCGAACCCAGTGCGGAGCCGATCTGGACGATCGGGCCTTCGCGGCCGACCGATCCGCCGGAGCCGATGGTCAGCGCCGAGGCCAGCGCCTTCACCGCACTGACCTGCGCGGGGATCCGGCCGCCGCGCTCGGCGACCGCGTACATCACCTCGGGAACTCCGTGGCCGCGGGCCTCCGGCGCGAACTTGTACACGAGCGGCCCGTAGACCAGCCCGGCGACCACCGGCGCGAGCAGCAGGAACCACGGTCCCAGCTCGGGGAGCCAGGGATGGGCGGCGCGCCCGGCGTCGGAGTAGTCGGTTTGGCCGGAGAACAGGTGGGTGAAGGTTGTGATCAGCCAGCGGAAGACGATGGCGCCGAGCCCGGCGCCGGCGCCGATGAGGACGGCCAGCCCGACCAGTCCGCTCCGGCTTTCCCGCAGCCACCTCCCGATCGGCTGCCGGACCGGGACCGGAACGCGCCTGACCGACATGCTACTACCTGAAGACACTATTGCATTATGCAACACTTGGTTCAGTCACGCGGCGGCGTCCCCCCACCTTCGCTTTCGCGCGCTGCCGATAGGTCAGCACCGCACTGAGCCCGCTCAGGCCCAGCAGCAGAACACCCACGACGAGGTCGGTGACGATCACGCGGGCGAGGCCGTACCCCAGCGCGAAGGGCGCGACGATCAGCCACAGACCGAGTGCGGCGTTGACGACACTGAAGGCCGGGTAGTCCCGGGGCACGACCGTCCGGACCAGGGCAAGGACGGCAACCACGAGGGCCACCAGCACGTCGATGCCGTCGGCGAGCCCGCCCCGCACCTGACTGAAGTGCAGCACGTAGGGCGCGAACCCGAGCCACAAAGCGGCCACGAAGGCCAGTGAACTGGGCAGGCTGGGCGTCAGCGCGCCTTCGGTCCCCGGACCGATCCAGAAGTGCTGTTCGCCACCACGAGTGACCATGACCCCTCCGGCGTCCCTCGTCGCTTACCGTTGCACAAGACAACAGTTTACTCCTCCGACGAAGAATCGGCGCGGCGGCGGGGACACAACGCTGTGCCCCCGCCGCCGCGTCACGACGCCGCTTCCGCCCAGGCCGAAGCCGTTCGGCACCTGGGGTCCGCGCCCCCGAACCCATGACGCGTTCCTCGCTCACGACAGCCGCTCCGGCCTGCCGGCGCCGGACTCCACTGTCCCGCACGCGACGGCCGGCCGACCTGACGATTGCCTTGCGATCTCAGCCGAACACGAAGTAGCGCAGCCAGAGATAAGGCGCCACGATCAGCACCGTCAGCAACGTCATCTGAGCGCCTTTGCGGGTGAACTCCCAGAAAGAGATCGGGCTGCCGGAGCGGGCCGCGATGCCGAGCATGACGACGTTCGCGCTCGCGCCGATGGCCGTCATGTTGCCGCCGAAGTCCGCGCCCAGGGCCAGCGACCACCACAGCGCATCCGAATGCGCCGGATCCGGAATGTCCTGGGTGAGCGCGAGGACGAGCGGGCTCATGGTGGCCACGTAAGGGATGTTGTCGATCACCCCCGACAGCACGGTGGACACCACGAGGATCAGCATCACGGCGAGCAGGGCGTTGCCGCCGGTGGCGTCGGCGGCCAGCTTCGCCAGGTTCCCGATGACGCCGGTCTTCACCAGCGCACCGATCATGATGAACAACCCGGCGAAGAACAGCAGCGTCTCCCACTCGACCCCGGCCAGGAAGTCCTTCGGCTCGGCGCGCGAAATCAGGACCAGCACCCCGGCACCGAGCAGGGCCACCACCGACGGCTCGATGTGGAACACCGAGTGCCCCACGAACCCGACGAACACCGCCAGCAGCACGGCACCGCACTTGACCAGCAGCCGCCGGTCGCGGATCGCCTCCCGCTCGTTCAGCCGCATCACATCGGCCACCCGCGCCGGATCCACCGCGAACGACCCGCGGAACACCCAGCGCAGGGCGAACGCGAAGGCCACCAGCTCGATGACGACGATCGGGGCCATGTTCACCAGGAAGTCGTTGAACGACAAGCCCGCCCGACTGCCGATGATGATGTTCGGCGGATCCCCGATCAGCGTCGCCGCGCCGCCGATGTTCGACGCCAGCACCTCCGCGATGAGGAACGGCGTCGGCTTGATGTCGAGGCGGTCGCAGACCAGCAGCGTGACCGGCGCGATCAGCAGCACGGTCGTGACGTTGTCCAGGAACGCCGACGCGACCGCCGTGATCAGCACCAGCAGCAGCATTACGCGCAGCGGGGAGCCCTTGGCGCGCTTGGCCGCCCAGATCGCGATGTATTCGAACACGCCGGTGCGGCGCAGCACCCCGACGATGATCATCATGCCGAGCAGCAGGAAGACGACGTCCCAGTCGATGCCGGTGTCATGGGAGTAGAAGGCGTCCTCGGCGCCGGTCACCCCGAGCGCCAGCACCACCCCCGCGCCGGCCAGCGCGGCGACCATCTTGGGGATCTTCTCGGTGGCGATGAAGACGTACGCGACGACGAACACCACGACGGCGATGACGGAGTTCATCGCCCCGCCCCCGGCCTCAGGGGTGCGTGAGCGCCAGCTCCAGCAGCCGCGAGGCCGAGATGACCCCGAGCAGCCGCTTGTCCTCCATCACCGCGACCAGCGGGCAGCGCAGGCGGGCCATGATCGCCGCGACCTCCACGATCGTGTCGTCGCCCTGCACCCGCGGCAGCTCCGACGGCCTCTCCGGCAGCAGCGACCGGACCGTCCTGCCGCCCAGCTTGTCCGCGATCCGGTCGGCCATCGACTCGTCCAGCACCCCGGCCAGCGACGGGTCGTCCTGCACGTACTGCGGTACGAGGAACTGCACCACCTGCGACGCCGGCAGGATCGAACACGGGCAGCCGGACGCGTCCGTCACCACGATGCCCGGCAGCCGCTGCTCGGCCAGCAGCTTCGCCGCCGCGAGAGCGTCGGAGTCCACGTCCACGACCGGGTACTCCTCGGCCATCTCCACTGCGTGCATCCGCCCAGGGTACGGCGGGCGGACCGGGGTCGCGGCGCACTATCCGGTGCTCCTTTCGGTTTCTTGACGGCCGGTGGGCAGGTTGTCCGGCGGTTCGAAGCTCAGTGCCTTCGCCACCGGGACGTCGGTCGAGGAATGCAGCACGATCGACAACGCGATCGTGACGGTGACCAGGTCGAACACCAGCTCGGCGTCCGGGATGCCCGATTGCAGGGCCAGCAGCCCGTAGACCACCGAGGCGAACCCCTTGGGCCCGAACCACGCGGCCGCGGCCCGCTCGCGGCCGGACATCTTCGTCCGCAGCAGCGACAGCGCCATCGCGGCCGGCCGGACCAGGACGATCGCGAGCACGGCGAGCACCCAGCCGCCCACGCTCAGGTGTCCGAGCCGCTCGGGCGTGACCAGCGCGCCGAACACCAGCAGCGCCGCGAACTTCGTGATCTCCGAGAGCAGGTCCCCGAGCGGTTCGAAGTGCTCGGCGGCCATCTTGTCCATCGTGGCCAGTGTCGACCCGGCGGCGAAGGCGGCTAGGTACGGGTTGGCGTGGGTCAGGTGGCACGCGGCGTAGAGCATCACGGCGATCGCGAGCGGGCCCAGCGCCTGCAGTCGGGGCTCGGCGGTCAGGCCCTTCAGCCGCCACGCCAGCGTGACCAGCGCGGGGATCGCGACGCCCAGGACCAGCCCGAGCACCAGCTCGATCCCGACCTTCCCGAGATCGGAGTCGGCGTGCGCGGCGGTGGCCAGGAAGATCAGCACGAACGGCAGCGCGAGCCCGTCGTTGAGGCCCGATTCGACGTTGAGCAGCCGCCGCAGCCGCAGCGGGACGTCGTCGCGGCCGACGATCGCGGCCGCGAACACCGGGTCGGTCGGCGAGAGGATCGCGCCCAGCAGCAGGGCCGTCGGCCAGTCCAGGCAGACCAGGAAGTGCGCCGGGACCGCGATCCCGATCATCGTCAGGGGCATACCGAGCCCGAGCGCGCGGCCGGAGAGCCGCCAGCCCTCCCGCAACGCGCGGACGTTGGCACGTTGCCCGTCGGTGAACAGCACGGTGAAGAGGGCGATGTCGGCCAGCGAGGTGACCAGCGGGTCGTGCGGCGCGATCTTCACCAGGCCGAAGCCGCCTTGGCCGATGAGCGCACCGGCGAGCAGGAACAGCAGGGCCGTCGACAGCACTGTCCGCGCGGCAACCCCGGAGAGGGACACGCTGATGAGCAGGACGACGCCGAACGCCAGTACGAGCGCCATGGAAAATCCGTCCTCGAGCCGCGTCCTCCACCCGCTCCGGGCGAAGGGCCGACCAGACTTCCCGGCACTCCACGCGTAAAGATGCCGCAAAGGTCCGCGCGGGGCAAACCGGCGGCGCATACCCGGCCGCCAGGGTGGGCATGCCCACACCGTGCGGTTTACGCAAGGATCCGGCGCCCGGCTTGACCTGGAGGAACCCGCTTGACCCAGCTGAAGAGCCGTGGCGGGCCGGCGACGCACCGCCGCGGGGTGCTGCTTTTCGCGTTCGCCTTCGCCGTGATGGCCGACCCGGTGTCTTCGGTCGCCTACGCCATCGAAGCCGCGCTGCGGGCATTGCGCGGCGACCTCGCTCTCCTGTTGCCCACGATGGCGCTGGTCGTCGGGATCGTCGTGCTGGTCATCGTGAACTACCACCAGCTCGTGGCCCGTTATCCCCAGGGCGGCGGCGCCGCGGCCGCGACCGGCGAGGCGTTCGGCGAGGGGACCGCCTTCGTCCCGATCGGCGCGCTGATCGTCGACTTCGTGCTGACGATCGCGATCAGCTCGGCGGCGGGCGCCTCGGCCGTGATCGCGTTCTTCCCGGCGCTCGCGCCGTGGCGGATCCCGATCGCGGTGCTGCTGGTGATCGGCGTCGCGGGCGGCACCTGGTTCGGCCACCTGGGCCGCACGGTGTTCGCCCTGATGACGGCGGCGTTCATCGCGCTCACCGTCGCGGTCCTGGTGTCGGCGTTCTTCGTCCCCGCTCAGGCGACGGCCACACCGGCACCCGACCCCGGCCACTCCCCGTTCATCGCGGTGGCACTGGCCTTCCCGGTGGCGATGGCGCTCGCCACCGGCATCGAAGCACCGTCGTCGGCGATCGCCCAGCTCGGCCAGCTCGACGACCCGGGGCGCCGCCGCTTCGGCCGGGTGACCCTCTGGCTGACGCTCGGCGTGGTCGGCACGAGCACGCTGGGCCTGACCGCGCAGGCGGTCCGCCTCGGCATCGGAGTCCCACACGAGAACACCACCCAGATCGCCGAGCTCGCGCGGGCCGCGACGTCGACGCCGGTCTTCGCGGCGTTCCAGCTCACCACCGCGCTGCTGTTGCTCTCGGCGGCGAGTTCGTCGTTCCAGGCCGGTCCCGGCCTGTTCAAGGCGCTCGCCCGCCACCAGCACGCCGACGGCACGAGCACCGGCATCCTGCCGGCCTGGTTGGGCCGCACGAACAGCCATCACACGCCGTACTGGGGTGTCGTGGTCTTCATGGCCGCGGCCGCGCTGGTCACCGCAGCCGCGGGCGGCCGGGACCAGGAGCTGGTGCTCTTCTACGCCGCCTCGGTGTTCGTCAGCTTCTTCGCCGGCCTGGTCGCGATGGCCCGGTTCTCCTGGCGGGACCGCCGGTTCGGGTTCCTGGCGATCAACCTCACCGGCGCCCTCGCGGTGGCGTTCACCCTGGCGGTGAACCTCACGCGCGGCGACCCGGTCGTGTCGATCGCCGCAGCGCTGCTCCTCGCCGCCGCGCTGTACTGGCTGTGGGCACGGTCCGGGCGACCACGGGGCATCCGCAACGTCGCCGCCGAAGCCGAGTAAACGACTGAACTTCACCCGCGCAGAGCGGTGCCGACCTCCGCGCCGGACAGCCGTCGCGGACCCGCGTAATACTGCATCGCCCCGACCGGCAGCTCACTGTCCCAACCGGGGTTCAGGCCGGCGTGCCCGTCGAGCCAAACAGCCGCCCAGCCGAGCACGGCGACCAGCCGCCAGAACCGGTAGCGCGCCGGGACCAGGACGAGCGCCATCATCGCCAGAGCCACGGTGAACAGGACGGTCACCGGCGCGTCCCGTCGGACGCGGGCACGGCCGCCGCCCGGCGGTGGTGGGCTTCGGCCCGGCTAAGTGCCTCGCGTGAACGGTTCATCGCCGCGTTCCAGTCCGGCGAGGTACTGGGCCTGCCCTCGGCCGAACGCCGGGCTTGGACGACGTTCGCCAGTTCCTGGTAGGCCATCGCGTGCTCGGCCGCGACCTTCGCCAGCCCTCGCTCGAGGCCGGCGCGGAAAGCGCCCCCTCCTCGCCCGTCAAAGCGAGCCTGGCCGCGCGGGCCCGGTGCACCGCCGCTGCACGCCACATCAGCTCGGCGATCTCCCGCAGCCGCGACTCCTCCGGATCACCGTGCTCCACGTCGAAGCCCCTCACTCATCCGTTTCAGGTGGCGCAACTCGGAGCGGGTGTGCGCGCGATCGCGAGCAACGCCGCCGAACAGCCGGGCGAAGGCCAGCTCCATGAGCCGCGCGCGCAGCCCCGTTCGGAATTCCGCCCAGACGTAGGCGCGGACCACGGTGCTGTCGTACCCGTAGCGCTCGACGCTCCACGTGACGCTCTCGGCGACGTCCACCGGCAGCCCCAGCCAGCGGTAGCGCGCGAACGAACTGCGGTTGAGGACCGGAGCCGGCCGCAAGCAGGAGGATTCGGGTAGCTGAGGCTCGTCGAGCCACTCCCCTTCGATACTGCGCAGCCTGCCGGCACCGACGACGCTCACCGGGCAGGGTGCGTAGTGCAAAACAGTCCGGCTCACCGAACCGCACAACACTCGCTTGAGCGGATTCCGGCGGCTGTCGCCGACCACGAGCAGTGCGGCACGGGTCGCGCGGTCGAGCAACGCCCGCTCGGGAAAGTCCCGGACCAGCTCGTGTTCGAAGGGAACCTCGGGATAGGCGGACAGCCACTCCGCCAGCTCCGTCACCATCGCCTCCGACGGGCCGGGATGCTTGCGGGACCTGCCCGTCACAGCGTGGACGAGGCGCACCGGGACCGCGTGCCGTTGAGCGAAGTCCAGCGCGAAGGCCAGGGCGGCGGAGTTGTCGGCCGCCGGGTCGAGACCGACCACGACGGGAAGACGCGCGGTCCCTTCGGCCGGGTCGTCGCCTCGGACGACGACGACCGGCCGCCCGGACGACTTCGCCAGCCCAGCGGTGGTCGACCCGAAGACCGCCCGGCCCAGAGGGCCCGCCCCCGGCGGACCCACCACCACCATCGCCGCTTCGCTTCGGGCAGCGACGCGCGCCAAGGCCGGGCCCGGAACGTCTTCGAGCAGAACCGTCCGCACCTCGAGATCGGGATGCGAATGGCCGACCTCCCGCACGACCGCGCGTGTCTGCGCCTCGGCGTCCTCGCGCAGCCGCTCGGCTCCCCCGTTCAACGGTGCGAGCGCGACCTCGGGATAGCCCCCGCTCGGCCAGCTCCAGTCCAGAACACGAGCCAGGACGAGCGCGCCGCGTCGACGGTCGGCCTCCGCCGCGGCCCAGAAAACGGCGCGCAGAGACTCCTGAGTGCCATCGTATCCGGACACGATGACCACCGGCTCCGTTGTGGTCACCGCTCACTCCGATCGCGCAGCAACCGGGCCAGCACGACAACACCGGTGGCCCAGAGCGCCAGCACGACGACGCCGGCCGCGACGTCGCTCGCGGTGGTGGCCGGCGCCGGTGTCCCGTGGTTGTAGCCGAGCGCCAGCGGCGCCACGATCAGCCAGGACCCGGCGATCGGGAGTACTGGACGCCACCGATGCGCGCTCGCCGGTGCCACGAGCTGAGCTGCTCCGCACAGCAGCACGGTCGGCCCGGCCGCACCAGTTTTGGGAACAGGGTCCACGCCAGCAGCCGCGATGCGTCGACCGCTTTCGTATCTTGTGGACGCAGCACCGCCGCGGCGATGGTGCGCGTTGCGACGTCGAGAGCGATGGTCAGCTCAACTCGGCCGACGACCCCGTCACCCAGCACCGCCATGACGTCCAGCGGCGTAGTGTCGATCTGCACCAACCCTTCCGATCGGCTCACCACCTCCGCCGTCCACATCCCGAGGTAAGCTAGACAGCTACTTCTGGCGGCATCAGAGGTCGGAGAGGTGGCGCGGCGGCAGGCCGCGTTTGGGGTGTCGAAGACGAGCAGGAGGCAGTCAAAACCTGCCCGGTCTCCGACGCTCCCCGGACATCGCCCGGGGCGGGTGTCCGCCAGGTCACAGCCTCGTGGAGCCCACTAAGGCCATGGAACGGACCGGACCGACATGCTCGCGCTCTCGCGAACTCCGGTAAAGCAGACGTCTCAGCCCTTGCCGCCTTCATACAGTGAGCGTGCCACGACCTCCGGGTGGCTGAGGAGGTCGAGGAGATACAGGTAGCCGAGTAGGGGCAGATCCTGGGGAACGGTGCCGTCGTGGTGTGCGAGCAGCGTGTTCGTGATTGCGGTTCGACTGGTCTTGTTAGTACCGAAACCGTGGGTCGCGTTGCGCAGGATCTTGATGTACTCGGCCGCGGCGAGTTCTGGTTTGATCGACGATACGACTCTCCCGCCGTCGACAATATCGATCGCTTCGCGTCCCGATTGGCGCAGCAGGAAGAAACCGTCTTGAACCTGGCGGAGAGCCTCGACTGCTCGCCGTGCGCCGGGGAGGAGGATCTCCGCCGCTGCGGCGGGTATGCCCTTTTCCAGCCGGGCGAGCGTCTCCCTGGCGAACTGCAGGGTGCAGTGCTTTTCGAGCGTGCGGCTGGTCAGCCTGGGCAACGTGTCCAGGATGGAGTACAAGATGACGTTGCGCGCCGTCGTGTCACGGTGGGACGCCTGTAGCGAAGTAACCCGCTTGAACAACTGTTCGACCGTGGACAGGCCCTGGAGGTGCTTGACCGGTACGTATACCCCGTCCTGGTCGCTGAAAACGGCTGGATTGGTGAGCACGCCGAACAGCGAGTCGAGCCGGGCGGCCCACCAATCGAGTGCTTCCCGAGTGGCGTGCCTGGGCAGCTCGGGGAAGGGAGTCGATGTCATCGGAGACCGGGAAGGCAGAAGGTGCAACATCTCGGCGGCGTCGCCTCGAGACCCGCTGAGAGGGCGACCGACGCTGTACAGCATCATGCCGATCTCGTTGGGAGTGTGGAATCCCCAGATCGCCGGCGACAGCGCACCCAGCAATGGCCCGAAGTAGAGGTCCAGGAAGTACACGCCGTTGACCAGTTCGTCGGACGACGAAAACACCGTGCTGCCGTCCTGCAATGCCGTGTAAGCGGGAGTGATGTTGCCGGCGGCCAGCTCCGGGTCGTGTTCGACCCTTATCAGAACACCGGCCATCTTGACGCGGTGAACCAGCTCAGAACGTCGCCTCACCACGTGAACGCTGCTGTGGGGAAAGGCCGCAGCCTGTGTCCCTTCGAGAGGGAAGTCAAGCAGCTCGTCGTAGATATGCTCGGCGATCCGGGGCAGCTCTTCCTGGTTGGCCAAGGCCGTCAGGAGCTGGAAATAGTTTAACGCATCGATCACTTCGCCTTTCGCGGCTGCTCTTTCCGCTCTCCTGCGAAGTGCTTCGTCCTCGCGCGGGGTGACTGGGCCTCGGAGGCGTGGTCCGGCAAAGGTGTCGAGGTGGTCGAAACGCCGGCGAGGCACGCCGGGGCCGACGAGGTGGTGCACGTCGAGCAGGCCGGGCGTGGTCCGCCGTTCCTTCTCAAGAGGCCTGACCCGCCAGGTGCCGATCGCGGCGTCCATGGCCCGGGCGTGCAGTTTGGCCTTCTCGAAGAACGCTCCGGGGGCGTGGTCCCACAGCCACGGCGGCACCTTGATCACCGCAAAATCGGGTAAGTCGCTGCTCATCCCGGAAGCCTAGATGTGATGTCCAGGGAGGTTGGTCAGCCGGGTGATGGGCGGCTTGCCTCCGGTGGATGAGTGGGGTCGGTGGTGATTGTAGAAGTGCAGCCAGCCCGGTAGCGCCGCTCGGCGGTCGGTTTCGCTGGGGTAGAAACGGGCGTAGGCCCAGCCGTCGGCCAGGGTGCGGTGGAAGCGTTCGATTTTGCCGTTGGTCTGTGGTCGGTAGGGCCGGGTCCGTTTCGGGGTGATCCCCAGCTCGGCGCAGGTGTCACGCCAAGCCGACGAGCGATAACAGGCACCGTTGTCAGAGAGCACGCGTTCGACGGTGACGCCGTGGTCGGCGAACCAGGCTACCGCTCGGCGGAGGACTCCGATGGCGGTGTCGGCTTTCTCGTCGGCGCAGATGTCGGCGTAAGCGAGGCGGGAGTGGTCGTCGATCACGGTGTGCACGAATGCGGTGCCGGTGCGAGCGTGCCGGTCGGCGCTCCAGGTTCCGGTGCGTCGTGAGGTGGCTGATCTGTTCTTTTTACCTCGCTGTCTGCCTAGGTAGCGCCAGCCGCCGCCGTCGGGGATGTTGCCGAACTTGGTGACATCGACGTGCATCAGCGAACCGGGGTGGTCGTGTTCGTAGCGGCGCAGCGGTTCGCCGGTGACCCGGTCTATGCGGGTGAGGCGGTTGATCCGGCAGCGCACGAGGACCGCGTGCACGGTCGATGCGGGCAGGTCGAGCCGGCCGGCGATCTGGAGCGGGCCCAGTCGCTGCCGCCAGCGCAGCCGCACGATCGCCCGGACCAGGTGCTCGGGTGTGCGGGTCGAGTGCACCCGGCGGCGACGTCTGTTCGGCGGCTCGCGCACAGGCAGGCGGTGGCCGCGCCGACCTCCGAGCCGGAGTTCGATACGACCGGCCAGAATTCCCGCCAGCAGGTGAATAGGCGGCCAGGACGAGCCCGTCGCTCAGTGCCGTGCCGGGCGTGTGCTGCTCCCGTGCCGCCGCGACATGTGGATCATCCGGCGACCTCGCGCAGCCCGCAGCCGGCAAACGCCCCGACGACAGCCGGACCGCCGGGCGAGGAAGCTGCAAGGCCACCTCGTGTGCGCGAGCCGCGGCTCCGCGACCCCCGGCTGGTGGCGACCAGGACAGCACCGCGCGGTTGCGGCCCCGCCCGGACAGCTGGCGCGCCGGCTGCGGCTACATGCCGCGGATTACCGCCAGGCCGAGCGCGACCAGACCGCACCCGTCGATCAAGGCCGACAGCACCGCTGCGACCTCCGCCTTCGCATCGGGCGCGAGCGCGAGCTGGTCCATTGCGCGATGTGGTCGTCCGGAGTCCGCGTTCCCACGCGGATACCGTTGCCCCACAGGGTCATCCGGCAGGTGTTTGCGTACACGTTGACATGCCTCGAGGCCGTCGTGCGCACCTTGTCCCAAGGTGTACCGGGGAAAGCTCATGCATTCTCTGTCAACGCTGGGCAGCCCCGGTCACGTGTCTCGCTCTTCAGAAGCACCCGAGCTCCTTCACTACCGGAATCGCGCATTCCAGGCGTCATCCAGCGGCGCAAGGTCATGCGAAGTCAGGCGTCCCGCGTCGCTCATGGCCTTCGGCTTCCAGAAGGGCGAAACAGGCGTTGACCAATCCGGAGGTCATGCCGAGCCGGTCGGCCACCTGAGCCGCACCGAGGTGCTGCGCCGTTTGCCCCGGCGAGAGCCCCAGCCTCGGCGAGAGCGAGTCCAGGAGGTTCCGGACGCGCGCCTGGGCGATCGGCGGCGGCTTGAGCCATCCGCTCCTGCCGCCGAGTGTGTCGTACGGCAGGCCGGCAGACGGGTGAAGGCCCAGCGGGTTCCAGAGGAGCCATGGCGAACCGGCGAAGCGCTGTCCGCCGGCCGCTTCGGCCAGCGAGCCCCGCGGAATCACCTCGTCGTCTTCACGGTCCGCGGCTAGCAGCAGGTCGAACGACGCGGCGAGCATCGGCGGCCACACGGTGCCCGGCTGATCACCCGGCTGGGACACCCCCGTCGCCAAGGCCAGCGAGATCACATCAGGGTGGTCGGACAGGTGGTCCAAGAGCTCGAAGACCGCGTCGGCCACTACCCGCCGCTGCTCGGTGTCTGCGGATTCGAAGAAACGGCGGTTCCGGAGCATGTCGTGCAGGGTCAGGATCGTCCACATCGGATCGCGCTGGTCTTTCAGCGCCTGGTGCCACAAAGGTGGTGGATCGTGCCTCGGACCTCCTCGCAGGCGCGTCAAAGCACGCTCGACACCCACAGCTGGCTCATCGGCTGAATCCCAGTACCGGCCGAGTGCCACCATGTGCACCGACGATCGCGAGGGCACCAGCTCCGACGGCAACTGCGGCACGAAGATCACCGTTTGCCAGTCTGCCACCGCCCACATCGCTTGCTCCAGCTGCAGGCCATCGCGAGAGGGCCACAGGATGCGGTAGCCGCCCGGTGCCACCGGCACGCTCCAGGCGAGGATCCGCAAGTTCCCCGGATGGTTTTCGGGATCCAGCGCCGGCAGCGGCAGATGGATCGCGCGGCCTTCCGAATCGTGGAGAGAGAACGGCGGGTCCTCGAGAGAAACGGTCGTCCCCACACCTCGCACCAGGATGATCAGCCGGGAGCTCCCCGGCTCTCCGGACGCTTGGGTCAGTTCCGCGACAAGCTTGCCGTACGAAGCGTTCTCGCCGGTCGTGCCCGGCACCGGCGCAGGCGACTCCAACCGGACCGGCATGATGACCCGTTCCGTTTTCCCCTCGTGGACGAGCACGACCTTTGTCTCCTGCCGGGCTCCCGCAGTCGCGATCACCCGGTACACGCCCGGCCCGACGTCGACGACGACCGCGTCGTCGTCTTCACCGCCGGGCACCAGCTGCAGGAACGCATCGAAGATTTCGATCTTCGCGCCCGGGGACGTGACCGCCAACACGGTGCGAGCCGGCTCAGACGAAGACATTTCGATCACTTCCCGCCACGGTGAAAACACTGTCTTTCCCCAGGCCGGACGTGTCCAGCTTGGTGTTCGCCCGCTGGACGACCCAGTGACCGTCGAACAGCCGGACCGGCCAGGCACCGTCGGCCGGATCCCAGTACATCGTCGTCCCGTCCGGGGCCACCAGTTCCACCGGTGAAGTGAATCCGGGCCGGAAATGAATCACCACCTTCCGCCGCACCCGCCCCGGAACGCCGACCGGATCACCCGGCGCGCCCTTGACAACAGCGTGCACCGGACCGAACACCAACGGCCGGTCCGGATCGGCGATCGGCATGACGACGCTCTGCCGGAGATACTGCGCCTTGCCCGCCGACGCCGCCGCCAGCCGCTCGGCGACGTAGGACCGGAGCCCGACCGACGTCACCTGACCGGTTTGCTGGTCGGCCGCGTTGCCATTCAACCCGTCGACGAGTGCCCTGCTGAACAGCCCTCGCCGCTCGTCATCCGGCACGGTGCCGGCCGCGTCCTCGAACGACAGGGCGCCCGGGGTGGTGGCCCAGCCGTACAGGGAAAGGACGCTCCCGCCCAGGTAAGCCGGCTGGTCGAACGACGGCTTCCCGGCCTCGGCCAGCACTTCGTAGTTGCGGCAGCAGTCGGCGAAGATGCACACCTCGGCGAAAGCACCGTCTTTCTCGAACCACGACTGGTACGAGCTCATCTCCAGGTTGGTCCGCCAGCCGGGTTGCGCATTGGCGTCGAGCAGTGCCGACTGCCCGGACCCCGGCATGATCCCGTGCCCGGCGACGAATAGGTAGAGGCGCGACGTGTCCCGTGCCGTCGCCTGCTCGCCTTCGGGCATCGCTTGGAGGACGTCGCAGCACTGCTGGCGTACCTTCCACAGCGCGTCGTCGATCGCTTCTTTCCTGGGTCGGGCACTCCGCAACGACATGCTCGCCGAACCCGGGCTGACGATTTTCTTGATGTTGGCGGCCGGAAGGCCGCCTTTCGCCGGGTCGCCGAGCCAGCTGACGAACGCCTGGCAGTCGTTGATCGGGCCGTTCAGGGTCGAATAGCCTCCGGGATACCGGGATATCCCGACCACGACCGCGAAATGCAATCTGTTCATGGTCTACCAGCTTTCGATCAGCTGCACGAGACTCGCCAGCACGAGCGGGTCGTCGTCGAAATCGCCGTGGCTGATCGCGGCTGCCCGCCGTCCAGGAGGAGCGTCGGCCGGGCTCGGCGACTCCACGACCCGCCCGTCTTCGGCGAAGTACTCGCGCACCTCCTTCAGCTTGGCCGACCTGCCCTGATCGGATGCCAGCAAGGAATCCAGGTCGCTTGCGAGGTACCGCGAAAGCCCGGTGAGCGGCACGACCGCGGAACGGTCACCCTCTCGCTCGAGCAGCCCAGATACCAGGTAAAGCAGTGAACGGGGATAGACAGCTCCGACGAGCCGGTCCTGCTTTTCCGCTTCAGGCGACATCGTGAACATTCGCAACCTCCCGACGAGGTCACCGGCCTCGGAAATGGCTTCTTCGAACGTCGCGGTCGTGCATGCGGGTGCAAGCAGTGCCACTTGGACCTGCTTCTCGGACCATGGCGAGCCCGGGAGCTGCCTTCGCTCGTGGACCGCCCGCAGGAAGTTGTCGATGAACACGGCGCCGGTCGAGTGGCCGACCAGAGTGATCCGCAGGTCCGACTTCGCCTTGAGACGAGCCTCGAGCGCTTCGAGAACGAGGTGGCCGCCACGAGCACCCGCTGCTTCGAAGGTATCGGCCGTCTCTTGCTTCATCGCCTTCCACACCGCGCCGCCGACGTTCGCGAGGTAGAACGCTCTCAAGAGCTCCTCGACGACGGTGGGGTACAGCCCGCTGTCGGTCTGGTTTCGGTAGCGGGCGATGACCGCTCGGACCACCTCGAACACCTTGCGCGCCAACGCGACCGTACTGGCGGCACCACGGGCATCGGCGGGGTTCCCCTTCGCGATCCCGGTGAGAACGTCGTGGTCCATAAGCGTCGATTGCGCCGGCGCGCTCGGGACTCCTCTCGCCCCGTGGTGGTCGGTCCACGACAACCCTCGTCCGGCGACCACGGCCGCCAGGTGCCGCCGGAGTTCCTGGTCCTGCTCGACTCCGAAGAAGAAGTCCGCTTCCTCCGCGGGGCTCGCCCCGACACGGGAATCGAGCTGTTCGCCGGCGAAGGGCTCCGTTCCTGTGTCCGGATCGTCCCACCGTTTCCTGTTCCCGAGCTTCCCGGAAAGTTCCTCTTCCGAGGGCGGCAAGCCAGTGGCTCCGGCCCGGCCGTCCTGCGGAGCCCGTGCCTTGCCCACGACCCAGCGGAGCACATGACGCAGCAGCCGTTCGAAGATTTCTTCACGGGCGATCTCGAGGACGTTGTTCCGGAGGATTTCCACCAGGCCCGAGCGCCAGACGAAGAACACCGGCCGCGCACCGGCGCCCTGGTAAACCGGAAGCAATTTTCCGGCTACCGCCGTGCCGGTGGCCGCGTCGACGAGCCCGCCGTGGAAATGCAGCACGATCCGGTCGCCGGTCGTGGCCTCGCCGATGATGCGCTCGACATCGGCGCGTGTCATCCCGACCAATTCGCCGTCGGCGCCGGTGTGGATCTCGTGATCATTCGACATGTTTCCTCGCAGATGTGCTCATCGGCTGCGACATCGGCGCAGGCATCCCTGGCCGTGCGCATCGAAGTCGTTCACCAGTTGCATTGCGTGACATCGCAAACGAACACATCACCCGTACGGCGTAGAAGCGTTATCGAGGATTAACCGAGAGGGGGCCGCCATCTAGAATTCGACGTCACGTCACGGTGACCGCCGCAATCAAAGCTTCCTCAAGAAGCCAGCAGCGTCGTCTGTTGTCCAGGCTTTGCGCCTCGTCGTGGAACCTAGCTCGGCGGCGGCAGGCCTGGTCCGACTAATGCGGCTCGGTCAGAACATCTCCGACGTGGAGGATGCCCGTGGGCCCCAGACCCCAGATGAGGCTGTTGACCGCCGTCGCCGCGATCGCGAGTTGGTCGACATAAACAACGAACCGCAGCATGTCCGCCGGGTCGGCCGCGGCCGACCTGCGCGGCTGCGCGGAAGAGCCCGTCGGTGCCGACGCTCTCGTCGCTGAACGACTGCCCGACCGTCAGATCTCCTACCAGGACCCGGTGAGCACACAGGCGATGGCACGCAGGGTGTACATCTGCGCATTGAACCTTCGTGGCCGCCCGGGAGCGCAACGCTCCCAGCACCGGCCCCAGCAGATCGAAGTCGAAGCGGTGATCGGTGGCGGTCAGGTCGAGTTGCCCGGCACTCGGCCCTGCTCCTGGCGGTCGAACTGCTCAACCGAGCGCTGAAGGGTCACCGGTCAACGCCTGCACCGGCTCGGGATCCGACCACTAAACCGTCTCTTGCTGACCTACATACAGGCTTGGACGGACGTGTGGAACCAACTGCCGAGCAGCGAATGTGGGCGTTCTACGAGGCAGACGGCCAAGAGGGACGGACCCCCGCTGGGAGGGGTGGCGACCGTGCTACAGCCGCTGCCCGCCGAGGAGAAGGCTGCAATCCGGGCAGGTTCGACCTCCGGACAGGTATCTGACTCGTACGCGTGGCCGTGGCGCTGGCCGATCTCGGCGTGAGGTGGTTCAGTCGGTGCGTCACAGCAGTCCAGCCCGACTCGCCACCTTGGCCGGCAACCCGTCGGATGCATCGGTCACGGTGGTCCGCGACGCGGACGAAGCGGTCGAGGTCGCGAACGCCACCGAGTACGGCCTGGTCACAGCAGCACAGACCGGCTCGCTGGAGCGTGGCCGCGACCTCGACCAGCGTCTGCGGACAGGCATCGTGCACGTCAACGACCAGACGCCCAACAACGACGCGTACGCACCCTTCAGCGGCACCGGAGCGTCCGACAACAGCGCCCGATTCGGCTCGCAGAGCAGCTGGGACGAGTTCAACCCAGTGGCATTGGGTCACCTACCGGGAGACAGCGCACCCATTCCCGTTCTGACCTGGAGACCTCAGAGTCGCCGGAGCCGACATTCCCGAGTCGGCTCCGGCCACCCGATGCGTCCCGGACCGCGGTCATGACATCAAACCTTGCTTACGCCACCGGCCGAAGAGCCGCCACACGTCGACGTCCTGACCGCTGACGAGCCCCTCGGCACGAAGCTGTGCCAGCAAGCGCAGACCCTCTTCGTCCTCACCAAGCAGGACCAAACGAGCCAGCTCGAATTCAGGAGGCAGCGGCTCGGTGTCCCAGGCGGCGACCTCGTCGCGAGTCGCGTTCACACCCAACCGTTCCTGTCGATCGAGCCAACTATCGACCCGACGGCGCTCACCCTCGACCGGATCAGCCGTCAGCACTCCCGCAAGCAGGTGGTAGCCCTCCGCTCGCAACCACGCACCCTCGGCAACAGCCTCTTCGGCCCAAGCCACTGTGATCGCAACCAGCTGGTCCGTCAACTCCGGACGCCGACGAGCGAGAAGCTGCCCGATCAGCCCGACGGTAACGGTCTCGCACAGGTCAATAACCTGACGCATGTACAACGAAGTCGGCTCCAGCGAGCTCCCAGGCGGCGGCGCATCAGACACCCGCGTCCGGTAGCGGTGATCAACCAATCCTTCCCGATGAACCAGCAGATGACGACGCTCGAACACCTCGATCACACCCAGCCAGTCCGCGCAGCCGGCCATGACGTCGACACCCAGGTGGCTGTCGAGATGGGACCGCCACGCCAGGAGGCCGCCCACCATCAGCTTCCGAACATCGGTCTCCAGTTGTGGATCGCTGATGCCGGAATAGCTATCCCGGCTCATCAGTTCGCGACGCAGTATCCGAAGTATGCAGACCTCCACTTGACCGCAGATCGCCGCAAGCAACGCTCGCAGTAAGAGCGGCTTGCGCGGACGGCGAAGGGTTGCGGCACCGTACGCCGCAACGTAAAGCTCGACTCCGGGCTCCCCAGCGAACTCCGTACGCAGCCGAGTAGCGATTCGTTCGACAATCGCGTCGGGCTGGAGGCGTCGGGCGATCACTGCGAACGGATCAGCTGTCATTTCATCAACAGCAACGCCGTCTCCATCGAACGCGGCGGCGACGAGCGCGCTCGCCTCTAGCTCGGCCTCAGCGAAGACGTCGTCCACCCGGCTTCGGACGTCCGGGGGGATGCCCGCCTGCCGCGCTGCGTCGCCGGCCACTTCCCTCGGTGAACGGGTATCGGTGCGCGCGGCGACCTCATCTGCGACCTGGATCAGCTCACGGCACCCAGCGGCAAAATCGCGGGCGGACCCGAGCTGCAGGAACAACTCGACCTCATCGGGCGTCTGGCCAGGTTCCGCGCGAAGTGCGGCGTCGGCAGAGGGTTCGTTCACCGTGGACCTTTCGATCTGGGCCGTCACCTGAGCCCACCTTGCAGCGCCGCATGTGCGACACCGAGCAAGCATCCTGGACGAGCGCCACACTGGCCAGTCGATTCGATGCTGACGCGGCGTGCGCCGATCCACTCGTCACGCAGGGCCGTCTACCTCACCCTGCTATAGCAACTTCGCGACGTCTGCTCCGTCCTGACGACGCAGTCGACACGTAGCGATCGCGGCCGCTCTCATCAAGAGCCGGAACGAATAGGGCGTTATACAACCACTGAATACCCTGCTGCCTTCTCGCAGCGACAGGGGGAACTCAGCGTCCACCTGCACGCAGGGATCAGTAGCCGGTTCCACCTGCCGTGTCGTCGACTGCGGCAGCTGCACGAGGGAACGGATCTCCGACAGGCCAATCCCGGGCGAGTCCTAACGCTGTGTGCGGCGCCGCTGCCGCCGGTCGATGGTCGACCTGGTTTCCCACGAGTCGCGCCGTCGACCACGTCGGCAGGACAGGTGCGGGGAACGAGCCTGCGCGGGGGCTCAACCACAAGGTGGGGCTCTTCTTCGTCCAGGTCCCGGGCACCGGATTGTCGACGACGAGCACTCCGCTCACCAGCGAGTGCTCGTCATCCCGACACGGCTTCCAGTAGCCGTCCGCTGCCAATGTCGGCGCCGGTCCAACTCCGGCGTCGGTGCGGTCGATCGTGCTGCCGTACAGGGACGCTTGAATGTCGTCATCTTCGACGAATGCGCCCGCGACACCTACCGCGACGATGTAAGGAAGCCCAAGTTTCCCGTACCTCGCGCCCTTTTTCTCGACCGCGCCGAGCAACGGCGAACCATCGATTCGGAACATGCTTACGCCCGGGTAGATAGCGATGATCCGCCCGCCCCGCGAGCCACGACGGCGCGGTATGGCACTGAACGTTATCGACCAGCCTGCCTCGCGCCAGGTGTATCTCGGAGAGCGTTGGTGCAACCCTCGTGCAGCAACTTGTTCCCGGTCCAGATTGGACAGCCACTGGGACAGCTCCGTCTTCAACCCCTTCTGCGGCGGCAGAGTCCGGCCCGCTGCATCGATCACCATGGACAGAACGAAATCCGGGCTCACAACATTCTTCTCAATCGAGTCACGCAGCTGAGCCGCCAGCCGGCCGTGCCGAGGATCATCGATGCGTTCGGCAGTCCAGATCGCTTCAACGACGAACTGATCACCACCGCGGGAGACCAGGAAGTCCGGCCTCCTTCCTCGGGTACCGACGGCCGCCTCAATCTCCACCGAACATCCAGAGCCGAGCAAAGACTCGTGCAGGTACAGCTCCCACAGTGCGGAATAGACATTCACATCCCGGTTGCGATCCAGAAGGCGGCTGCGGATGCCCGCGTGCAGTTCAACAGGCAGGTGGGAGCACCAGTCGTTGATGACGTCACGCACTTGGTCCCAGTATGGCCCTGCGATTCGGTCCAGGAACCCGGCCTGCGTCTCCATGGCCCCTTGCGGCGACGCATCCGTCCTGAGCCATCCGCTGTAGACAGTCACGACTACGTCACTCTCCGTTCCCGGCAGCACGTCGACGCAGGAAGTCGACGTAGTCAGCTCGAAGAACGGGGCGACAACGGGGACGTTTTCCGGCGTTGATGTCGCGCACGTACTGACCGAGCCGCTGCGGGTTCTTGCCGGACCAGCCGTTCGCCAGCGCCCAGCCTTCGATGGCTTCGGCGTCCATGTCGATGCCGGCGTCGCGCAGAGCGAGAAGCGTGCTCACGACGTGATCTTTTCGAAGCCCGCCGAGATGGTGTTGTTGTGGTTCACCGAACGGGCGAGACTTTTGAGTGCCTCGACCACGACGCCATCAAGCCCAGGCGTCAGCTCGGCCCACGGCGAGTCGTCGCCGAGCAGGGTCGGCCGCACTGCCGAAACCCAAGGTCTGATCGCGTCTTCGTTCCAGGTGAGGACGCATAGGGCTCGGACGCGGGAGCCGCCCTCCTGGATCAGCTGTCCGATGTCGGGCATATCCGGCCAGGCCATCAGGACCGGACCGCTGCTGCGAAGGTAACCGCCACCGCGTCCGGTCACGTGCTCGACATTCCGGTACCGAGCGACGAACTGTTCAAGTCTGCGACAGTTCCGCAGGCTGGACTTCAGGTGAGTCAACACGGAGACCGTGTCGTCGTCCTCCAAGTGCTCGCAGCACCAGTCGATGGCCGCGTCCAGTCCTTCGTCGTCGTAGCTGGCAACCGCTATCGGGTAGTCCACAGTGCGATCGAACATGGTGAGTTCCTTGCTCTCGCCTTCCCGACGATGGTACGGGCGGGCCACGACAAAGTCGGGCGGCGACGCACCGTCCTCACGATTTAGGGCAACGCCACGTGCACGCCTTCGGGTAGTTCCGCGCATCGGACCAGCAGGGCCGCAGGCTTGGGCAGATTGATACCCGTCGACATGATGAAATCGACTGGTTGGTCCTGGGCCAGATCGAACGGCTCTTCAGGCAAGCGCATGAGACGCTCTCGCGGATACTTGCCGGAATCCACCCGGATGTCGGTTGCCGCGGCATCGCCGACGTTCTGCAGGCGATATCCGGAACCGGTCAAGTGGGTGAGCTCGAACTTCGGCCGCCGACTTGCATGCTCGTCACGTCGCTCCTGCCTCCGATCAAGGACTTTCGTGACGCGTCCGAGCACGAACCCGCTAACGAGCGTGAAAGCAGGAACCGAGATCTGTAACCACAGCGGAGTGTCGCTCATAACGGTGAAGTCGCCTGGCAAGCACCCTCTGTTCCGCCGGTTTTCAGGCCGCCCAGTGTCCTGGCCCGCTCGCACCGTACTCGTGGTGGACGCTGATGTTCCCGGCTCGGCGAATCGTGTCCTCGTGAGCACGATCACCGGCCGCCTTGAAGACGACGACGTCCTCGTGAGCGATCAGGTGCAGCGGCAGACCGGCCTCGCGTTGCTTGCGGATGAAGTCGCGTTGGAAGAAGCTGCCGCGCGCGACCAGTTCGTTTTCCGCGACGCGGGCCAGCAGGGCGACGCACCGCTCGACTGGGACCAGGCCGGCCGCCGCACCGCAGGCGATGACCTGCGAAGGCAGGTCGATCAGCTCGGCGTGCTCGCGCCACGGCCGGACCGTGATCGCCACGTGGCCGCCCGGGCGCAGCACGCGTGCGCACGCGGCGAGGATGCGGGTGAAACCGGCCAGCAGGCGGTGGTGGCCGATGTTGGCGAGGTTGCCGCGGTCGAGCGCGCTACCGTAGCGGTAATGGCGCTTGCTGACCTTGCCGACGCCGGCCTCCCGGTCCGTGCTGACCAGGCCGTGCACCGACGGGCCGTACGGCGGCGAGGTGACCACCAACGCAACCTGACCGACGTACTGCTCCGGCAGGAGCGTCTCGAGCTGGCGGGCGTCGCCGTGAACGACCTGCCCGTTGTGGTCGTGGCCGCGCTCGCGCGCGAAGCGGAGGTTCGCGCGGGCGATGTCGGCCCAGTGCGGCTCGTACTCGACGCCGATCGCTCGGCGGTCGAGGTCGATCGCTTCGACGAGCGTGGTGCCGATCCCGCACATCGGGTCCAGAACGAGGTCGCCCGGCTTCGTGTAGTGCTCGATCGCGTGCGCGGCGACGGCGGGCAGCATCTTGGCCGGGTGCGCGGTCGACTCGGGCACGTACCGGCCCTTGCGCTGCGCGGCTGGCGAGGTCTGCGCGGTCGCCCACACCGATACCGGCAGCTCGTACCGGTCCGTTGGCGCGTCGGCGGGCGGGGTGTCGAGGCCGTCGATGAACGCGCGGGACAGCGGCGTGGTCGGCTCGTCGGCCTGCGCCCGCAGGCTGCTCTGCGGTGTGGTGGTCATGGTCGTGCACCTGTCCTTCGGCTAGTCGGTCATCGGAGGTCTGCGGTGTCGGCGTGGGCCTGGGCGAAAACGAGGACGTCGCCGTGCACGCGGGCGTGCGGCGCAGGCAGAGCGAAGGGCTGCGCGACGTCGTCGCGTACCGCGCGAGCGGGTTCGGGTAGCGCTTGAAGACGGCTGTTCCGGATCGGGGTGTGCAGGGTGACGATGTGCTGGAGGTAGATCAGGTCGGCGTTCTGCGCGGCGGCGATCATCACCCCGGAGCTGTCGATCAGGCGGCCGGTCGTCCAGTCGGGGTGGGTGTAGACGGCGAGGATGCCGCCGAAGACGAGAGCCCGGGCCGCCGCGATCGCGAAGGCCTCGACCGAGCTGCCGTTGCCGGAGTTCGGCGGCGGCGCCGTGATGATCAGGTCTGCCCGCCCGCGCTTCTCGGCCTTCGGTGAGCCTGGCTTGTCGCCCACGACAACCTCGGCCGGCGACGAGGTGTCCGTGACGAGCTTGGCGACCGCGGCGTCTCGTCCCAGCGCGCGCACGGCGTCGCGCGCGGCACGCAACTCGCGGTCACTGGCCCTGCGATGCGCCGCGTACGTCGGCCACGGCGCGAGCAGCACTCGTGCGTCGGTGGTGGAAAAGCTGGTCGTGATGGACTCGACGATCGACGCGGGCCAGGTCGCCGCCGGGTCGATGGGATCCGGGCCGGTTGTCCAGACGGTCGGCGGGATGGGCGGGAGCTCGCGTGTGCGTTTTGCCGCCGTGGTCGTCTTCGCAGCGCGCCGTGGGCGCGGGCCGCGGGGGTCGGGTGCGCCCGGGTACGGGATGCCGTTGGCCGGACGAATCCGTCGTGGACTCGTCGAATCGTCGCGGTTGGACGGTCGGGTATTCGAAGACGGCGGACGTCGGGTCACGAGTTGAACCTCCGGGAGCGAGCAGCCGACGATCACGGCGGCGGCTTCAGCGTTGTCGTCGGCTAACTCCGGGGACCGCGTCGGCAAGAGACATCACCGCGGCGAACAAGTTCTCCGCCAGCCGGAACCGCCGTCAGAGGCCGCTCGATGAGGTCCGCGGCCGCTGGTCAGAGACGTATTTCTGCGCTCGTACGCAGGCGTGACACGCTTTTGATGCGGCTTTGACACGGTCCTGACCTGGGCGTGAAGCGGTTTTGAGGCGGTCGGGCTGGCTTCCTGGCGACGTCACCTTCCGCTCGCTCAGGAGTGCCGTCATGGACTTGCCCACGCCACCGAAGCCCGAATCCCGAACACTGTCAGCTCGCGGTCGTTGTACCGAGCCCGGCGTCTTCGACGCCGCCCGCACCGCATTCGCCTGGCTCGTCACCGGCCCGCACCCGGTCGCCCTCGACGGCCGCCGGGTTCCCGGACTGCCGCCGAGGCTAATGCCGATGGACGACGTCGGCGCAGCGTTGATCGCCAAGGGCTGTCCACAAGAGACGCGGGACGCGGTGTGGACCGCGCTCGTGACGCGATCGCGCGCCGAAGGCGGCACGTGGACGGTCGCGTGCGTCGGGCTCGCGCTTCCGGTGTTGATCCCGGTGGCGGCGAAGCTGACCAAGCGGTTCCGCGGCGACGTCCACGACATCCACGCCGCGGTGTTGACCGGCTTCCTCGAAGCACTCCCCGACGTCGACCTCACCCGGCCGGCCATCCTCGTGCGTCTGCGCTGGGCCGCCTACCGCGCCGGTCACCGCGCGCTGCGCCACGCCCTCGACGCCGCAACACCACTGGCTGACCTCGGTGCTCGCGCGCCCGGACCGCCCGTCGCCGGCGGGCACCCGGACTTCGTCTTGCTCACCGCTGTTGAAGCCGGCGCGCTGACCACGTCGGAGGCGGCGTTGATCGGCGACACCCGCTTCGGTGAGCTGTCGCTGGCCGACGCCGCGCACGCGCGCGGCCAGACGTACAAGGCGACCCAGCAGGCGCGCCACCGCGCCGAGCGCAAACTCGCCAACCATCTCAGCTCCCTCCGCGACGACGACGCCGACCTTTCACGGCGAGGTCGGGCGACGCGACGGAGCCGACCTAGTGCTGAGAAGACGCGACGTCCGGTGTCTCCCCGCCTCTTGAATTCCGGAGTTGGTGATCGCGCGGCCCGATGGCCCGCACGCCCTCACCCATCCCGGTCCGAAGTGGAACCGGGCGCCGTTCAGGAGGCGTCCTCATGCGACTGATCTCGCACCGCCCCGGTCACCGTTCCGGCGCTCGCCGGCCGTCGAACCGGCGCGACCACCGAACCAACGCCCGGACTCGAGCCCGCGCAACGAGTTGCCGACGCGCCCGTCCTGTGCCGGAAGCTCCGATCTCTCCGCGGCCACGACGCCGGTCAGTTGTTCTGCTCGGCTGCACCTTGGTCGCCGCCGCGCTGGCGCTCACCGGGTCGACGGCGCGCGCCGAGACCGTCCAATATGTCGCGCTGGCCCAGACGGTCGACCAGGTTTTGTCGAATATCCGCTCATGGATCATGGGCATCCTCGCCGGCGTCGCGCTCGTGTTCCTCACCATCGGCGGGCTCCGCTATCTGATGGCGTCCAACGACCCCGGCGAAATCGAGAAAGCGAAAGGCGCCTTCAAGGCCGCCGGCATCGGGTTCGGACTGGCCGCACTCGCACCGCTCGTGGTCGAAATCCTCAAGACGATCGTCGGCGGGGTGTAGCCGATGTCCGCCCAGCGCCGGATGCTCGCACCTCCACAACGGACTCGCGCCGACGGACAACCGCGGTGGCGTCGTCGCGCCCTCCTGCTGGCCGCCTCGCTGGTCGTCGTGCTCAGCCTCGTCACCTCGGCTTCGGCGGCTTCGAGCCCACGCCCGGCGGAACCCGTGGGCCAGTCCGCTCCCGCGCAACCGCCGCTGCCGTTGCCGCCGAATCCCGGCTGCGCGCCGGGCTCGAGCGAACCGGCCTGCCACCCCCACCTCCCGAGTGCGACGCCGAGGCCGTCGATCCCGGCTTCTCCCCTGCCGCCGATCACCACGCTGCCCGCGCCGCCGACGTGCTTCCCAGGGTCGCTAGAGGCCGGTTGTACGCCGCCGAGTAGCTCGTCGGAGCCGTGCCAGGGACCGAACTGCATCCCACAGCCTTCGACGTTGGTCCCAAGCACACCACCGTCGGCGCCGATTCCCGACGGTGTCGGCGACGCCGCGGAGTGCGGCCTGACCGACCTCGCGGGCTGCATGGTCGTCGCCGCGAGCACGTTGTTCGCCGCGGTCGTCGCGGCCGGGCTCAACCCGCTGCTGGACCTGCTCGGCAAGACGCTGCTGACCACCCCGGAGCCGGACAAGCTACCAGGCCTGGGCGCGATCTGGGTCGGCTCGTGGCACATCCTGCTCGCCGCCTACGTCGTGCTCGTGCTCCTGGCCGGCCTGATCATCATGAGCTACCAGACGCTGCAGGCCCGCTACACCGTCAAGGAACTCGCGCCCCGGCTCGTGGTCGGGTTCCTCGCCGGCACGCTGTCGCTGTTCCTCGCGACCAAAGGCATCCAGGTCGCCAACGCGGTCTCTACCGCGATCCTCGGGATCGGTGCCGACCCGGCCGAGATGACCCGCGGCTTGATAACCATGGTGCAGGGCTCCCTGCACGGCGGCGGGCTGTTCCTCGGCATCCTCGGGATCGGCCTGGTGGCGATGCTGCTGGTGCTGCTGGTTGTGTTCGTCGTGCGGGTGATCGCCACGATCCTGCTCGTCGCCGCCGCGCCGATCGCGCTGATGCTGCACGCGCTCCCCCACACCGAGGGCATCGCCTACCTGTGGTGGAAAAGCACCGGCGGCGTGCTGGCCATCCAGGTCGGTCAGTCGCTCACACTCGTGGTGACGGTGCGGATCTTCTTCGCGCCCGGCGGCTTCACCATCTTCGGGCCGTCGCTCTCGGCGCTGATGAACCTGCTCTTGTGCATCGCGCTGTTCTACGTGCTGATCAAAATCCCGTTCTGGTTCCTCGCCCCGCTGCGCTCCGGCCGCCCCAGCCTCCTCGGACGGATCGCCCGCGGCGTCATCGCCTACAAGACGATGGGCCTGCTCAGCGGCGCCGCGGCCAGCCGAGGCGGCGCACGACCCCGACCTGGCGGGCCGAGCGCACTGGCAGATCCGCCGGCGACGCGCAACGGCCAGTTCATGCTCCCCATGCGGGTGCACCGCGTCTCCCGCCCGTTCCGGACCGCGCGTCGCGGCTGGGACGAACCGCCGCGCGAGGGCGCGCCGAACGAGCTCGGACTGGGCCCCGGTCAGCTGTCGATGTTCAGCTCTGCCGTGCGCGACGGCGAGGCGACGGTCCGCGCGAACCCGCGCGCGTTGCCGCTGAAGGACCTGCCGAACGCGCTGTCGGCCGACCAGCTCGGACTGCCGTTGACCGTTCGCCGCGATCCCGACCGCGCGCCGCGGCGCACCCTCGCCGAGGACCTCGCGGCCCCGGGAATCGCGTCGAGGCCTCCTCGGCAGGCCGGGTTGCTGATGCCGGACGGGCGGATCAACCGCAACGCTCGTCCGCCCGCGAAGCTGCCGAGCGCGCTGCTCGCGCCGAGCGCGGGCATGCTGCCGATCCACCTGCCACCCCAGACACCGCAGCCGGCGCGTCGCAGCCTCGCCGATGAGCCAGCGCGCACCAATCGTGTGCCGCAGACCGGCCCGGGACTGCTCACCTCCTCGGGCCAGATCAACCGCGCCGCACGCGCCCACCGCCGTCCGGCCCCCGACGCCTACAGCGGCAACCGGCCGCTCGCGTCCGGGCAATACCCGCTGCCCCTCGGCGTGCACCGCCGGCCGAAACCGGCACCGCCCGCCGAGCCCGCGCCGCCGCGGAAGCCGGCCGGCAAGCAGCTGCCGTTGCCGCTGGACCTGCCGACTCGACGGCGCCGCCCGACGTCGAAGTGAGGTAACGACGTCATGTCCCGTCCCGTCCGCATTCCGACGGTCGTTTCATACTGCACCTCTTGCGATTGTTGGGTCGGTTGGTTTCGGGCAGGGGCAGGGCGTCGTGGGGTGTCATGCTGTGTTGCTCGCGGTCCGCAAGGTCCCTTCGGCGAGTACATGTCCTGCCTTCAGCGCGTCGGCGACGTGGGGGACGTCCAGCCAATCTGGTCCCAGGTCGTCGTCCCAGCTGAAGATCTCCTCGGCGATCCTCAGTGCTTGGGTGTCGTTGGCCAGCAGCAGCGCTTCGGCGAGTCGCAGGTATTCCCCGGGTTGCTGACCGGCGTAGCTGGTAGCCATCGCGGCTACGTCCTTGACGATCTGCTGTCCGTGTTCCGGGTAGAGCGCGGCCAGGCAAGCGAGCACGAACCGGATCGCAGGCGGCTCGGTGTCCCACCGCGCCAACAAGGCGGGCAGCTGCTCGCCGACGGCGAGGTGCACCTCCGACGTCCAGGGCGCTGCCTCGGGGATCCGGCCGAGCATAGCGGCGCGGTCGGCGTCGCCGAGGAGGCTGACCGGCCAGCAATCTGCCGCAACGACCAGCCATGTGCAGAGGTCGAGCCGCCGCGCCGCGGGCAGTCCGCCTGTGGTGACCAAGCGGGTGATGAAGGGCAGCACTGGCCCGGTCGCGGAGTAGCAGGTCCCCTGGTGAAGCAGGTTGTCGCCGAAGAGCTCATCGAGGATGTCGGCCCATCGGTCGTCGTTCTGCGCGAGCGCCCGGATCAGCGCAGTGATGTCGTCGGCGGGACCATGGGCGTGACTGAGCTGGGCCCAATCGACATCGTTCAGCCCGGTCAGGTCGGCGTGCGCGTCGGAGCCGGGGTCTGGGGTCAGTTCCAGAGCGCGCGGCGAGGGCGCCGGCGCGACGAGAACGGTGGGAACCGGCGGACGTGCACCGGGATTGGTGCGCACGATCGGCCCGTTCTGAAGGTGCACGAGCATGCTGGGGTCGCAACGGCTACCTCCGTGACGGTATCCGCGGTGACTGCGTGCCAGGACCGCGGCGGCCTTGCCGACCGCGTCGATGGTGCGATGTCCCCGGGTGCTGACAGGGTACGGCCCCTCGTCCAGCGCGCTGACGATCCAGCCCTCGGGTTGTCCCGGGCGAGCGACGACCGTCGCGAAACCGTATTCGGCCAGCGCCTCGGCCAGTGCCTCGGCGCTTGTCCTGTCGGGGACCGCGTAGTCGTGCGTGCCTGCAACTGCCGACCAGCCAGCCATGTCCGCCCCTTCGGTTCTCGCGTCCGTTCCGGCAAGACTGCCAGGCCGGTCCATCGCGACCTGCGACCTGGGATCGCTGCTGGGGCCGGCGAGTCTCAGTTCTGCGGCAGCCATTCCGCTGGGCAGCTCGCGGCCGCACAACGGATGAAAGGGATGGGTAACCACCAATGAGCTACCATGAGACCCGGACGAATGGGCCCTACGCAGTTCGTATCCCCGCCGACGTCGACCGCCCCGACCGCGTGCTCGGCCCGCTCACCGCGCGGCAGCTGGCGATCCTCGGCGTCACCGGCCTGCTGCTCTACGCCCTCTACAGCGCCACCCGCGCCTTCCTGCCCCTGCCGCTGTTTCTGGTCGTCGCGGTGCCGGTTGCGCTGGCGGTGACGGTGCTGGCGCTCGGCCAACGGGACGGCGTCGCTCTTGACCGCCTGCTGCTGGCCGCGGTCCGGCAGCGCCTCGCTCCGCGCCACCAGGTCTCCGCGCCCGAAGGCATCCGCCCGGCACCGGCCTGGCTCACCACCGGACGCGACTCCACCGACGATGAGGTGGCACCGACGCCGCTCGAGCTGCCCGCTCGCGGCGTCATCAGCGGCAGCACCGCCGGCGTCGTGGACCTCGGACCGGACGGCCTCGCGGTGATCGCCGCCTGCTCCACGGTCAACTTCTCCTTGCGCACCCCCGCCGAGCAAGAGGCCCTCGTCGGCTCCTTCGCGCGCTACCTGCACTCGCTGACCGCGCCGGTGCAGTTCCTCGTCCGCGCCGAACGACTCGACCTCGCCCCGCAGATCGACGAGCTACGCGCCCGAGCCGGCGGCCTGCCCCACCCCGCACTCGAAGCCGCAGCGCTCGACCACGCCGACTACCTCACCCAGCTCAGCCGGCACGCCGACCTCCTGCGCCGCCAGGTCCTCCTGGTCTTGCGGGAACCCGCGCGCCCCGCCGTTGCCGAGAGCGTGACCTCGGCGCTGAGCCACCTCCGGCGCAAGCCCGCGGCAGAACCGATCGATCCCGCAGCCCGCACGGCGGCCGAACAGCGGCTCGCACGGCGGCTGAACGAGGCCACCGAGCTGCTCGCGCCGGCCGGCATCGTCGTCACCGCGCTGGACGCGACGACCGCGACCGGTGTGCTGGCCGCCGCCTGCAACCCCGACACCTTCCTGCCGCCGTCGGCCGCGCTCGCCGGCGCCGACGACATCGTCACCGCCGCACCGATCACCGACCTCTACGACGACTTCGAAGACAGGTGAGCCCGCATGTCCCGCATCCATGACCTCGGGTCGACGGCCGAGGCGTTCACCCCGGACGCGCTGTCGATCGGCGCACGCCACCTGGAAGTCGGCAACGAATGGGTCGCCTCGTTCGGCGTCACCGGCTACCCGCAGGAGGTCTACCCCGGCTGGCTCGCCCCGCTACTGACCTACCCCGCCCGGCTCGACGTGTCCGTCCACGTCCAGCCAGTCGACCCGATCACCGCAGCCAGCGGCCTGAAAAAGCAACGCGCCCGCCTCGAATCATCCCGCCGCCACCATGCCCGGCACGACCACCTCGACGACCCGGACCTCGACGCGGCCGCCGAAGACGCCGCCGACCTCTCCCGCCGCGTCGCCCGTGGCGAAGGCCGGCTGTTCAAGTTCGGCCTCTACCTCACCATCCACGCACCGGACGAAGAAGCGCTCGCCGAGGAGGTTTCGGCGCTGCGGTCGCTGTGCGCGTCACTGCTGTTGGACGCCAAACCCGCCACGTACCGCTCGTTGCAAGGCTGGGTCACCACCTTGCCGCTCGGCCTGGACTCGCTCGGTCTGAAAAGGACGTTCGACACCGCCGCCGCGTCCGCGGCGTTCCCCTTCACATCACCGGACATGCCAGCGGTGGATCCGACGTCGACCGCGCCGAGCGGCGTACTCTACGGTTACAACGTCGGCTCCCAAGGGCTGGTGCACTGGGACAGGTTCGCCTGCGACAACCACAACTCCGTCGTGCTCGGCCGCTCCGGATCCGGCAAGTCCTATCTGGTCAAGCTGGAAACGCTGCGCAGCCTCTACCGCGACATCCAGGCGTTCGTCATCGACCCCGAAGACGAATACGCCCGCCTCGCCGCGCAGGTCGGCGGCGCCTACGTCCACCTCGGCGCCGGCGGCGTCCGGCTCAACCCCTTCGACCTGCCCATCCACACCACCGCAGCCGGCCGGCGCACCGCGCCGCACGACGCCCTCAACCGGCGCGCGCTGTTCCTGCAGACCGTGCTCGCCGTATGCCTCGGCGCCGAGCTGAGCGCCGGCGAACGCGCCGTCCTGGACACCGCCATCGCCGCGACCTACGCCGCGGCCGGGATCACGACCGATCCGCGCACCTGGACCCGCCCGGCCCCGTTGATGCGCGACCTGCGTGACACCCTCGCGGCCGCCGCAGACGGCGTGGACCTCGCGGCCCGGCTGCACCCGTTCGTCGACGGCGCGTTCGCCGACCTCTTCTCCGGGCCCACGACCACCACGCCCGACGGGCACCTCGTCGTGTTCTCGCTACGGGACCTGCCCGACGAACTGAAGGCGATCGGCACGCTGCTGACCCTCGACGCCGTCTGGCGACGCGTCTCCAACCCCGCCGACCGCCGCCGACGGCTGGTCGTCGTCGACGAGGCCTGGCTGCTCATGCAGTCGCCGGAGGGCGCAAAGTACCTGTTCCGGATGGCGAAGACCTTCCGCAAGCACTGGGCCGGGCTCACCGTCGCCACCCAGGACATCGAGGACGTCCTCGGCAGCGACCTCGGCCGCGCGATCGTCGCCAACGCGGCCACCAGCGTGCTGCTGCGCCAATCCCCGCAGGCCATCGACCAGATCGCCGCGACGTTCAACCTGTCCGAAGGCCAGCGCCAGTTCCTGCTCACCGCCGACCGCGGCCAAGGCCTGCTCGGCTCCGGCACCGAATGGGTCGCCTTCCAAGCGCTCGCGTCGCCGACGGAAAACGTCCTCGTCACCACCGACCCCGCCGAGCTCGCCGAGATCGCGCAGGGCTTCGGTGACCCCGCCCTGGACGGGGTCGTCGACCTCGGCCCCGCTAGCCCGGGCGCCAGCTCATGAACCGCCACTGCGGGTGGGTCGGCGATTACCTCACCGATCCGTGGAGCGCCGTGCAGTACCTCCTCGCTGCCGTCCTCGAAGGGGTGTTGCGCTGGGGGCCGATCGCCATCCCGGTACTCGCCATCGTGATCTCGAGCCAAGCGGTCGGCCGGCGGTGGTGGCGAGCCCGTTGCCACGCCGCGCTGCTCGCCGACGCGCGGTGCATCAGCGTGCTGGCGTCACCCACCGTCGACCCCGCCGGCGGCGCCCTGCTGTGGTCCAACCTCGTCGGACTGCTGCGACCGAGCTGGCGACGCTGGTTCGCCGGCCAGCCGCACCTGGCGTGGGAGTACCGCTTCACCGAGCACGGCGTCGCCCTGCGCCTGTGGGTCCCGGGCGTGATCCCGCCCGGGCTCGTCGAGCGCGCGATCGAGGCCGCGTGGCCCGGCGCGCACACCCGCGCGGTCCCCGCCGACCCGCCGCTGCCCGAGCCCAGCGCTCGCCGGCGGACGGTCACGGTCGGCGGTCAGTTGCGGCTCGCCCGGCCCGAGGCGCTGCCGATCCGGACCGGGTTCGACGCCGACCCGATCCGGGGGTTGCTCGGCGCGCCGGTCGGGCTCGGCCGCGACGAGTACGCCAGCGTCCAGGTCCTCGCCCGGCCGGTCACCGGCCGACGGGTCAGCCGAGCACGTCGCGCAGCTCGGCGGGTACACGCCGGCGCGTCCGGACGGCTCGGCGGCCGCGTCCTCGACCTGCTCACCCCTGGAGCGGCGGCGACTCGGCCCGGACCCGCCCGGGATGCCCGCCGGATCAGCCACGACCCGCAGCTGTCCCTGGAGTACTCCGCTCAGAACCGGGCGATCGTGGGAAAGCAGCGCGGCTCGCAGTACGAGGTCGTCGTCCGCTACGCCGTCACCGCCCAGCTGGCGGCCGACGTCACCGACGCCGAAGCCCGGCAAGCTCGCGACACCGCCCGCGGCCGCGCGCACGCCCTCGCCGCGAGCTTCGCCGCCTACACCGAGCACAACTACTTCACCAGAACCTGCCTCCACCACCCGCAACACGCGCTCGCCGAGCGTCGACTCGCACGCGGCGACCTACTGTCCGTTCCCGAGCTGGCCGCCATCGCGCACCTGCCCGTCGACCTGGAGATCCCCGGCATCGAGCGAGCCGGTGCGAAAGCCGTCGCGCCGCCACCAGGCGTCGCCGTGCCCGGGCCCGAGGTCAAGCCGCTCGGGGTAGCCGACAGCGGCCACGCCCGTGGCATCGGCCTGCGCGTGCCGGACGCCCGCCACCACCTGCACGTGCTCGGCGCCACCGGCTCGGGCAAGTCGACGCTGCTGGGCAACCTGATCCTCGACGACGCGGACGCCGGCCGCGGCATCGTTCTCATCGACCCCAAGGGCGACCTCGTCACCGACGTCCTCTCCCGACTCCCGCGCGAAGCCGCCGACCGGGTTGTGCTCTTCGACGCCGACTCCCGCCAGCGCCCGCCCTGCCTCAACCCCCTCGAAGGCGGCGAGACCGACCGCGAGGTCGACAACCTCGTCTCCGTCTTCCGCCGCGTCTACTCCGCGTTCTGGGGCCCGCGCACCGACGACCTCATGCGCGCCGCCTGCCTGACCCTCCGCGCCCAGGACAGCGTGCCGACTCTCGCCGACCTGCCCAAGCTGCTCAGCAGCGAAGCCTTCCGCGCTCGCATCACCTCCGGCTTGACCGACCCGGTCCTCACCGGGTTCTGGGAGTGGTACGACGATCTCACCGACTCCAGCCGCAGCCAGGTCATCTCCCCGCTGATGAACAAGCTCCGCGCGTTCCTGTTGCGGCCCTTTGTCCGGGACGCGATCGCCGGCGGCCGGTCCACCGTCGACATGGCCCAGGTCCTCAACGACGGCGGCATCTGCCTGGTCCGGATCCCCAAAGGCTCGCTCGGCGATGAGACGACCCGGCTCGTCGGCTCGCTGGTCGTCGCCCGGACATGGCAGGCCACCACGGGCCGCGCTCGCGTTCCCCAGCGCGAGCGTCCGGACGCCTCGCTGGTGGTCGACGAGTGCCACAACTTCCTCAACCTGCCCTACCCGCTCGAGGACATGCTCGCCGAAGCTCGCGGGTTCCGGGTCGCTATGACGCTCGCGCATCAGCACCTCGGCCAGCTTCCCCGCGAGCTGAAGGAAGGCATTTCGACCAACGCCCGGTCGAAGATCTTCTTCAACGCCTCCCCCGAGGACGCCCGCGAGCTTGCGCGCCACACCGCGCCGCGGCTGTCCGAACACGATCTCGCGCACCTCGGCGTCTACCACGTCGCCGCCCGCCTCGTCGTCAACGGCGCCGAAACCGAGCCCTTCACCATGACCACCACTCCCCTGCGCCCCGCCGTCCCTGGCCGAGCCAAAGAAATCCGAGCCGAACTCCGCCGTCGCCAGTCCGAGCCCGCAAGCCGGACGGCCCCGCCGGAACGGACTCCCACGAGGCCGGCCGCCCACGGCCGCAAGACCGATCCACGCCGCGCGCGGCTCTGAGACCCGCGGAGGTTCCCGTTGATCACCACCACGACCCGGCAGCACCAGCTGCGCCAGCACCTTCCCGGCGCAACCACCGCCCGCGCGGCCAACTCGATCGAGCACCAGGCCGCGCTCGCGACGCGCCTCACGCCACGAGACAAGTGGCTGCTGGCCCTGCTGCACGAACACCGCGTTCTGACCTCGACCCAGGTGCAGGCCGCGGCGTTCCCCTCCGGCCGTTCCGCCCGCCAGCGGCTGCGCGAGCTGTACCTCTGGCGGGCGGTCAGCCGGTTCCAGCCGTTCCGGCAGCTCGGCTCGGCGCCAATGCACTACGTCCTCGGACCGGCCGGCGCCACCGTGCTGGCCGCCGAGCACGGCCTGGAGGTCAAGGACCTCGGCTACCGGCACGACCGCGCGATGGCCATCGCCCACAACCAGCGGCTCGCCCACACCGTCGGCGTCGGCGACTTCTTCACCGCCCTGATCGCCCGCAGCCGACGCGGCGACTCTGCTCGACGTGGTGAGGGGATCACGGCCTGGTGGTCGGAGGCCCGCTGCGCCCGCCACTTCGGGGACCTCGTCATCCCCGACGCGTATGGCCGCTGGCAAGGCGGCGCCGGCGAGCTCGAGTTCTTCCTCGAACACGACACCGGCACCGAGTCGCTGACCAAGGTCTCCCGCAAGCTGCTCGCCTACGCCCGCCTCGCCGACTCCACCGGCATCGCCACTCCCGTGCTCTTCTGGCTGCCGACCAGCCGCCGCGAGGCCAGCGCTCGCACCGCGCTCGCCCGCATCCACGCCGACCTCGACCAGACCGCCGACGTCCCCGTCGCCACCGCGGCCGCCGAACTCCTCCAGGCCGCCGCCTGCCCAAGTCCGGCGGACGAGGTCTGGCTCCCGCTCAACGCGAAGCCATCGAGTCTTACTTCCCCACGCTGCGCGCTCGGCGAGCTGACACGTGCTTGGCCGGCCCTTGCCTCGGCAGCGACCTCTGAACTCGACGACGCGGCCGCCTCGACATCCGGCCAGGCCGCGGCTTACCGGTTGCCGCCGCCGTCGCCCACCCCGCCGTACGCCACACCCAGCCGAACTCGCCATCGCGGGTCCTGATCTCGCGAGGAGCGCTTCATGGCATCGAAGACCGCGATTGGTGTCGCCGCCGTGCTTGCGATGGTGCCGGTGCTGCTCGGCGCCATCCCGCTCGCCGTAGTCACGTCGCTCACGGCCGTCGGGAGCACGACCTGCACCCCGAGCGGGACGACTGCCGGCAGCGTGCCTGGCTACGGGCCTGACCAGCTCGCCAACGCCGCAATCATCACCTCGGTCGGCGAACAGCTGCAGGTCCCCGAGCCCGGCTGGGTCATCGCTGTCGCGGTCGCCATCCAGGAATCCACCCTGCGCAACCTCGACCACGGCGACCGGGACAGCCTCGGGCTCTTCCAGCAGCGCCCGTCCCAAGGCTGGGGAACGCCCGCGCAGATCATGGACCCGACCTACGCCGCGACCCAGTTCTACCGGCACCTCCAGGCTCTGTCCGGGTGGCAGCAAATGAGCCTCAACGACGCCGCACAGGCCGTCCAGCGGTCCGGCACACCGGACGCGTACGGGCAACATCAGTCGGCCGCCGAAGCCATCGTGGCGGCAGTCTCCGGAGTGGCCTGCGAGCACACCGGCGCCGGGGACTGCGCGAACATCACCGCGCCGACGCCCGCCGCGCTCACCGCCATCAACTACGCCTGCGGGCAACGCGGGCTCCCGTACGTCTGGGGCGGCAACGGCCCCGAGGGCGGCGACGCCGGGTTCGACTGCAGCGGCCTGACCCGCGCCTCCTATGGCGCCGCCGGCGTCCCGTTGCCGCGGACCTCGCGCGAGCAGTACGCCGCCGGACCGCACGTGCCCGCCAGCGCACCGCTGCTGCCCGGCGACCTCGTCTTCTACGCGACCGCCGGGCTCGTGCACCACGTCGGTCTGTACATCGGCGGCGGCACCATGATCGACGCACCCGACTTCGGACAGGCCGTGAAGGTGGAGCCGTATCGCCATCCCGGTGACGACTACGTAGGCGCCACCAGGCCAACGACAACCCGTTCGGGGGCGGCTGTGATCTCGGCGCACAGCTCGGCGCCGCAATCGAGCAGCGCCGCCTTGGCGGGCAGGTGGTAGTAGCGCGGCATGGCCTCCACATGGCAACCTTACGCGGTAAGGTAGAACGCGCGAGGGGGTCTCACTTGAGGGCTGCGGTGCACACCAGGTACGGCCCGCCGGAGGTCGTTCGGATCCGCGAGGTGGACAGACCGACGGTCGGGAACCGGGACGTGCTCGTCCGGGTACACGCGACGACGGTCAACCGAACGGACTGCGCCTACCGGGCGGCCAAGCCCTTCTTCGTGCGACTGCTCACCGGCATCACCCGGCCCCGGCGGACAATCATGGGAACCGAGTTCGCCGGAGAGGTCGAGGCGGTCGGCCGCGGCGTCACGTCCTTCTCCGTCGGCGACCGGGTATTCGGGTACAGCGAAGGCGCGTTCGGCGCGCATGCCGAGTATCTGCCGGTGCCACAGGACGGGTCGATCGCGACCATGCCGGCGGGCGCAACCTTCGAGCAGACCGCTCCCGGTACCGAGGGGGCGCACTACGCGCTCGCGTGCATCCGGCACGCAGGGACCCGGGCCGGACAGGACGTCCTCGTCCACGGCGCGACCGGCGGGATCGGCTCGGCGGCCGTGCAGTTGCTCAAGAGTCTCGACGTCACCGTGACCGCGGTGTGCGCCACCGACAGCCTGGCGCTGGTCAAAAGCCTGGGAGCGGACCGGGTCGTCGACTACACGGCAGGGGACTTCACCAAGGACGAGCAGACCTACGACGCGGTGTTCGACACGGTCGGCAAGAGCACGTTCGGCCGCTGCAAACGACTGCTCAAACCCGGCGGGGTGTACCTGTCCTCGGAGCTGGGGCCCTGGGCTCAGAACCTCATGCTGACAGTGATCACCCCCCTGCTGCGCGGCAGGAAGGTGAAGTTCGCGTTCCCGCAAGACAACCAGGCCATCGTCCGCCACCTGCGAGAGTTGATCGAGTCCGGGGACTTCACGCCGGTCATTGACCGCCGGTATGCACTCGACCAGATCGTCGATGCCTACCGGTACGTCGAGACCGGACAGAAAGTCGGCAACGTCGTGATCACCGTCGCGTAAGTAGCCTGACCGGCGGCGGTGCGTAGGCGATCGTGTAAGCACTTCTGGGCGATACGTATGTCTTGTTTGGACGATGGCTTGACATGAAGCGGTGCACGGAGCGTCCATAGACGTGTAGCCCGAACCACCGGATGCGCACCGGCGGGCGATCGCCCCGGCCGGGGCATGACCATCCACCGCTTCTCCTGAAACGGAGCCCGTCATGCCCGAAACTCAGAGCCCGCCGTCAGCCGACACCAAGCCCGACACCGCGGAAACGAAGGTACGCCGCGCGCTGGAGGCAGATCCCGGCACGACAGCGGCTGCGCTGGCCACCGCGGCCGGGGTGGGCCGCTCCACGGCCACGAAGATCCTCTCCCGCTGGGCCGCCGAAGGAGTCGTGACCCGGACCGATGGAAAGGACCAGTCGGTCCCCGTCACCTGGACATGGGGCACTCATACGGCCGACGACGCAGTCGAGGTAGCAGAGACCGACGAGGCCGACGAACAGCAGGCCGATCCCTTGCCTGCTCCCGATCCCATCACTACCGATCCGGCAGTCCTGGACACCTCGACAACGGACGCATCCAAGAAGGGCCGACTTCCGAAAGGCGCACTTTATGAACTGGTGAAGGAGTTCCTGCACAAACACCCGGGCGAAGAGTTCGGTCCCGCGAAGATCGGCACCGAACTGGTCCGATCCAGCGGCGCTGTGAACAACGCCCTCGAGAAGCTCGTCACCAACGGTCTGGCGACGAAGACCTGCGAGGCCCCGAAGCGATTCACCTCAAGCTGATCCAGAGGCTCTCCGTCAGACGCGGTCCGGTCGCCACCTCGGCGGCCGGGCCGCGTTGTCAGTCGCTAGGCGCCCGGGAGCCCAGCTCGTACCGGCGACGCGCCTCCGCGATCTCGCCGAGGTGCTGCTCAGCCCACTCCTGCACCGGGACGAGCACCGCGAACAGCGAGCGTCCCAGCGGGGTGAGCGAGTACTCCACCGTCGGAGGCACCGTCGTGAGGGTCTCGACCCGGTCGACGATCCCGTCGGACTCCAGGGTGCGAAGCGTCTCGGTCAGTGCCTTGGCCGTCACGCCCTCGACGACCTTCTTCAGCTCGGAGAACCGCAGCGACCCCGAGGCCAGGGCGTTGAGCACGGTCGGCACCCAGCGCGCACCGACCAGATTGAGCACCGCCCAGCTCGGACACCGAGCAGCGAGCAGCTTGTGAGCGGAACCCATCGCCTGGCCCCTCCTGGTTTCGTTGAAGATACCGATCTTCCGACGATACCTTCGCCCGCATGAGAGAGCGGACTGGAAGAGCATCGCCGTGGACCTGAAGCTCAAGGGCAAGACCGCCCTCGTCTGCGGCTCGTCGTCCGGAATGGGTCTGGGCATCGCCGAAGTCCTCGCGGAGGAAGGCGCGAACGTCGTCATGACCGCCCGACGCGGCGACGTGCTGGCCGAACACGCCGCCAGGATCGGCGCGCACGCGATCCCGGCGGACATGAGCCGACCGGACGAGCCCGCACGCGTGGTCGCGGAGACGGTGGCACGGTTCGGCAAGCTGGACATCGTGCTCTGGAACAGCGGCGGCCCGCGCCCGACCAGCGCAGTCGACCTGCCGGCCGCGAACGTCGTCGAGGCCGCCGAGACAGTGCTGCTCCCCCTCCTCCGGCTCGTCCGGGCCGGCGTCCCCCACCTGCGACAGAGTTCGAGCGGGCGAATCCTCGCGATCACGACGACCGGGGTCCGGGAGCCCACTCCCGGCATGGCAGCGTCCAACGCGGTCCGCCCCGGGATCCACGGCTACCTGAAGACCCTCGCCGACGAGCTGGGGCCGGACGGCATCACCGTCAACACCTTGGCGCCGGGCCGCATCGCGACACCCCGCCGCGACGAGGTGTACCCGGATGGCGTGCCGCCCCACCTCGCCGAGGAGATCCCGTTGCGGCGCTGGGGAACCGTCCGGGAGTTCGCCGACGTCGCCGCGTTCCTGGCCTCGCCTCGAGCCTCGTACGTGACGGGCACGACCACCTCCATCGACGGCGGCCTGACCAGGAGTGCGTCATGACCGGAGTAAGCCTCGAAACCGCCCTCACCCTGGTGCAGTCGGCCCGTGCGGAAGCAGCGGCGCTGGGCGTGCCGATGGCGATCGCCGTCGTCGACAGCGGCGGCGCGCTCGTGGCGTTCGCCCGCGCAGACGGCACGCCGTTCCCGCTCTCGGAGGTGGCGATCGGCAAGGCCTACACCGCCGCAGCATTCGCCCGCCCGACAGCCGAGGGCGCGGCAGTGTTCGACGGACGAGTCCAGGTCACCACCTCGACCAGCGTGGCGACCGAAGGCCGAGTGATGCTCAGCGAAGGCGGCCTGCCGACTATCGAGGAACAGGGCGGTCACCGGCGGCATCGGGGCGAGCGGCGGCACTGGTGACCAGGATCTCGCCGTCGCCGAGGCCGCGATCGCTGCGGCGCTGGGAGATCGTCCCGGTGCGTCGCCTTCCCACGAGGCCAGTGCGGAAGTCTCCGGGAATAGAATGTCGACGGGTCCGCGCGCCATGCCGCGCCGTCGCGGTGCGGCCGGACCAGGACCTTCGCGGCGGTGGCCAGCGCGAAGCAGCCACTCAGTGGCGAACGAAGGCTTCGGCTTCCCCCTTTGCCCACACGTCGAACCAGGCACGCCATTCTGTGCTGCAGTTCAGCGTCGTGGCGAACCGGCTGACGCAGGCCCCCAACTCGTCACGGCTCAGCGTCAACTGCCCGGTCTTATTCACTCGAGTGAGAGGGGTCATGAGATCGCTGAATCCCGGTAGGCGAGAGCCGATCATGTGCCATGTGCCCGACCGGCTCTCACCGAGCCACGGGTCACGTTCGTAGGCGGCGAGCATCGTCGACAGGAAGAGCAAGTAGAACCCGGTCGACGACGGGGGAAGGTCCCGTCCGATCGGGAAGTGATGGCGTACGGCGGCCGGCTCGAACAGCATCCGCGGTTCAAGCGCCATGGATGCCAACTCGTTAGGTACCTCGTCCGAGGCGAGTAGTTCTTCCAACGCCGACTTGTCGTCGAACATGGGGCGCATCTCGGCCGACAGCAGGGTGATCTCGGATTGAGGCTCGACCTGTTCGGACATTCCGGAAACCGCGGACGCCTCGGGCAGCCTGCCGATGTCGGCGAGCTCCAACAACACGAGCCATCGGAGCGGGAGCACGTACGCCGGCGACGCGGCGATCCGCGCGAGCATATCGTGGAGATCCGGATCGAGCTCACCGGCAGCGAAGAATCGTCGGAGCAGGCCAACCAGCGGACCCGGTGTCTCGTCGGGCGTGCCGTGCAGCTGCACGGACAACAGCCCACGAGCTCCCATGGCTTCAAGGTATCGCTTCATCGGCAACAGGTCACGACGACTCAGCTCCACAACCACGTCCGGATGGGAAGACGCGATCCTCGGTGCGAGGCCGGCCACGGCCCCGGCCAACGCGTCCGGCTGGGTCTCCAGGCGGCGAGCCAGGGCAGTGGGGGCAGTTCCGTCGTCGACGACTTGGAACAACTCGTCGACGATGGCGGCACCGCACTCAACGTTCACAGCGACATTCCCGGTCAGGATCGCCCGGCAACTTCGCCGAGCTGTCGGGAAGGTGTCCGGCGGACAGGAGAGCAGCAACGCCAGCAGTTGGGTGTCCGTGGTTCTGGCATAGAGCAGGATCGCGGCCGTGTAGAGGCGATCGAGCACTCTCGGGCTCGGGCGCATGAACCGCAGAGAACGCAGAGCGAACTCCACCTGCACACGACGGCTGGCGTCCGACCGGTCGAGGACGAGCAGCTCCAGGCAGTCGTCGATGCCGTCAGCGCGTCGCGCGTCGAACTGCTGGATCGCGATCTGGGGGACCACTTCGCTGGTGTTGAACTGGATCAGCGGCCGGATCATACCGACGATGTCGCGTGCGCTATTGCAGTGGCGGACGATAAAACACGCGGCGAAGTACTCCAGGAACGTGCGGTGGGTGAACCCGAAGAGGCGTTCCCCGCGTTCGGAGGTTCCGGTCTGTGCCAGTAGCCAGGCCCGTCCGGCGCAGAAGTCCAGGAAGTCCTGCGCTTGCAGGGAAGCGGACTCGGCGTCGTCGACGACGTTGCGCTCGAAGTAGTCCTTGATGTTCTGTTTCAGCCTTCCCTCGGGAAGTCCGCTCTGCACGCTTCCCTGGTTGAAGAAGTTGTAAGCGAGCTCTTGGATCAAGTACCGCGTCTTGGTGTTCGACTTGAACGAGATCGGTACCCGGCGCATCCGGTCCCATCGTTCGAAGAGCAGCTCGGCGCATTCTTCGTAGACCTGCGGCCGGTTTTCCGGGATGAACCCGTCGTACTCGTAGAGCATGCACAGCAGCGACAACATCAGCGGGTTGGTCCGCAGGTCCGCGACGTGCACGCTGTCTTCGAGGAAGTTCCGCACCCGGTCGCCGGCCTCGAAGTGTCTCGGCTGTGCGACGATCCGAAACCAGCGCTGAACGTACAGTTCCAACTGCTCGTCGGTGAAGTCGGGAAGGTAGTAGACCGGGAAGAGCGCCGGGTCGAGGCGAGCGCGGAGGTAGCCCTCCTCGCGGGAAGTCACCACTACTGTGACGAGCGGATAGCGGCGGCAGAACTCCTCGATCCCGGCGACCGTCGAACGCCGCATGTCGATGTCGGCGATCTCGTCGAGGCCATCGAACACGACCACGCCGAGCCCCAAGAAAAGGATGTCCCGGATGGTGTCGGCATCGAACTCGGCCTGCGCCACGACGCGCAAGGTGTCGGCCAGGATGGTGAGGTAGGAGGCCGTCGGCGCCTGATGGTCCTTGAGCTCGACGATCATCGGCGCGATCGGCGTCTCATCGTCCTGGCGCGAGGCGGCGCGATGGAGGAGGTTGCGGATGAAGGTGCTCTTGCCGGCCCCGGGGTGGCCGACGACGACAAAACGCCGGTCTACCATTTCTGACTCCGCCAGCGGCTCCAGGTCGTTCGTGACTTCCGCAAGGTCCTCGAGGGCTTCTGCCGCGCCGCCGGTATCCGATCGTTCGTCGGCGCCGGGGCGGACTCGACGGGACTTGACCATTTCAAAATGGGGCCGCGGAGTCAGCCAGCGGGCAACATAGATCTGCTCGATCGGGACTCGGTGGTCGTCGCGCGAATGCGGCATCACCATCATGGCGTACCGCGTGCGCATCGCTTGGCGGATCACGCGAATGGCAGCGTGGGCAGCGGAAGCCCGTTGCCTCTGACCCGAAAGAGCCCATCGCTCAGATACCGCGGACGCCAGTGAGGACTCGACGGGCGGACTCCCGCCGAGGTGACGAAGGCTTGTCGCGTAAAGTAAATCATCGGCGGTGAAGACATTCTCTTCACGCAGTTCCTGGAGCTGCAGGCGCACACAAGTGCACAGCTCGACCCAGAGGGACTCGGCGATCCGTTTTCCCTGCGCATCGGGGAGGTCGACCTTGTCCAAGAGTTCCCGGACAAAGCTCTCCCCCAACCGGGTGCGCTCTCTCGCCGTATCCGGGCCTTCTTCGGTCATCTCCAGATAGGCGAATATCTCCAGCAGGCCGGTGCACAGGCGGCCTTGCAGGTATATGGAGATCGCGGTCTGTTGGGTGCGCACGAGCTTGACGTCTCGCCAGCTCGCCGACTGCCTGACCGTCGCCGGAGCGGGACGGAGCCTCTTCGCCGCAGCCTTCCACGCGGGTGCCGACGCTCGGACCGCCATACCGCCGACGGCTTTGGCTGCGGATTGTGCGACCAGGGTTGCCAGCACCGCCGAAGACATGTCCGCGATACTACCGGCTGGACAAGCCGGACACAGACGGTCGCACAGCGCTGTCCAGTCGACGACGTATTGCGCCTTCAGCGGCGGTACGAAACCTCTGACCCGGCTAGAATGGAAGCGTCATATCCTCAACGATGCTGCATCGAATGCGGCCGAATCCTAGCTCAACGGCCGCGTGGCGTGATAGCGGCCGTTGCCTCGGTAGCGGTCCGGATGGATCTGCGCGATTTCCCGAAGTCGGGCGCGTCGATCGTGGTGCAGCTGAGGTAGAGACCAGCGGATCCCCACGGCGGCGTACACGGCCTGGTCAGTTTGCTGCAGTCAAATCCGGCGTCGCCGTCACGTCTCCAAACGTAGGGTTTGCCGCGCTGGGCGCAGGCATAGGTGATCGCCGCGTGCGTCACCGTGAACGGGGCCGAGATCTCGTCACAGCCACCGCCGGTGTTTCGGGGGAGCGCGCTGTCGAACTCTTCGGCGGCGGTCGCGCTAAGCAGCTTCCTGCCCACGGGCAGAGTCACGAGCGTGAAGGGGCCGGTGGCGCGCTCGGCGCGGCGGAGGTGAGGATCGCCCGCACGGCCGCGCCGGGACCTTGTCCCGGAAGAATCCCGCTCGCCCCGTGCTCCGTTCGGTTCCCACAGTCTCGTCCTTGAGGACGGGATTGGCGGCGGGCATGGCGGGCGTGGTGGCAAGGCATCAGTGTCTCCTTTGATGTGTTGTTGCAGGTCGGGGTGGACGGTTCGTGCCGGGCTCGAGTCATCGGCGCGCGGCGGCGCGAAGTGCGGCGGTCGCGGCGTGCCCGATGGCGCGGGCGGCAGTCGTGGGGTCGGTCAGTACGTGGACGGTCGCCCCGTCGAGCGGGGTGTCCATGTCGCTGGTGGTCAGCCACAGCACCGCGCATCCGGACGCGCGCAACCGGTCGAGCTTCTTCTGGCCGTCACGGCGAGGTACGCGGCGGTATTCGCCGTCGGACACGATGACCACCAGCCGCGCCGCGCCCGGGCGGGACAGGCCGAGGGCGCCGTCAAGCGCATCGAGTGCTCCGGGAATGTCCTCGTAGTTGTCGAGCGAGCTGAACTCGGTGACCTCGGCCGGCGGCTTGCCCGGGCGGGTCAGCGGGCGGACGTGGTGCCCGAAGATGACGCTCGCGGTATCGGCGGGCACCCGGGTGTGCCGGGCGGCGTTGGCCAGGATCCAGGCGGCCGAGGCCACGTGGGCGCGCGCCCAGCCCATCGAGCCGGACACGTCGCACGCGATTCCGACGCGCAGCGGCGGCACGGTGACCGGCGTGCGGATGGTGCGGCTGAACGGCTCAGCGGTCACCACAGCCCCGGCGGCACGCTGGGCTTCGGCGGCACGCACACCGCGCATCCGCAGCCTTCCCGGCGGTACCTCCGAGGTGGAACGCACGGCGACACGTTCCCGGGTTCCGGCGGTGTCCAGCGACCGCGCGAGCACCCGCGCGGCCGTGCACTCCTCGGGCGTCGGTGGCCGGGTGCCTGTCGTGCTGGTGCCGCCGCTAGGAGGGCCGCCGACGCTGAACACCCGCCGCGCCACCTCCCCCGCCTGGTTCTCGGCAGCGTCTTCGCCCTTCTTGGCGGCGGCCGCGACGGCGGCTGGGTCCTCGGGCGCCTTCTCCCGCGCGACTTTCGCCGCCACGCGGCCCAGCACGTCGGCGATGGCGTCGGCCAACGGCGACGGAGCGGCCGGGGCACCGGACCCGGGTGAGGCGCCGGACGGGTCAGAGGCGCCCGGCAAGGCGGGCTGGGCGGCCGGGTCCGTGCTGTCGGGGTCGGTGCCGAGGATCTCGCACCACTGCCGCCCGAGGTCGAACATCTTCTCCCCCGCGTCGTCGGCGGTCCGCAGCGCCTGCCGCCACACCGCCCGCAGCTCGCGGAGGACTTCGGCGCCGAGCACGCCCTCGACGACTCGCGCCACGGGGTCGACCTCGGCGCGGGTCAGCACTCCGCCGTCGGCCCGGCCCAGCAGGAGCGCGGCCGTGTGGGCGGCGTCGGCGGGGGTCATCTTCGGGGCCGTGGCGGGGTCGCCGTAGAGGTGCAGGTCGGTGGCGACAATGCCCTTCACGCACGCCCGCAGCCAGTGCCGGTCGTCCGGGCGGCGGCGGATGTGCGCCGCTTCCATCCGGGGCTCTTCCAGCAGCATCGCGGCCGCGACCACGGCGGGCGGGGCGCCGTCCGGCGGATCCCACGCGGTGTGTTTGGCGTGCCCGCACTCGTGGGTGAGGGCACCCCACGCCGGGGCGTACCGGGCGCGGTCGGACAGGTTGGCCGGGTCCACGGTCGCGGGATTCACGCCGAGGTGGTTACCGTCGACTTCGATCACGGCGCGGTGAGGGTAGAAGCAGGCGGGGGCACCTCCGCCCGCTCCGGGGGCGACGGTGACCACGAGGTCGTCGCGGTCGGCGATCACGGGGACCTCGTCGGCGAACGCGGCGGACAGGGTCAGCCATTCCGGGCGGGCGGGCAACACGGCGGCACCGGTGGCGGTCGGGTCGGTGGTGAAGTGGGTGCTCATGACGAAGTCCTTTCGCGACGGGTGGCGGTTCAGGGTTTGGTGGCGATCTGGGCGCCGAGGGCGAGCGGGGCGACGGTGCGGCCGAAGACGTCGCGCACCACGGCGGCGACGGTGGCGCGGTCCTCTTCCGGTGCGATGCCGACCAGGTTTCCGGCGGCGGAGTCGAGGTCCCACGCGTCGGCGAGCTTCTTGAAGGCCAGCAGCTCCCGCAGCTGGGGCGCCCACCCGATCTCGCCCTTTTCCTGCCGGGTGGCGAGGTTGCGCGCCACCCGTACGGCTTTCTTGTCGACTCCGAGCTGTTCGGCGAGGGTGTAGTCGCTGGAGACCTGGATGTGCACGGAGAACCGGGAGGATAGGGCGTCGGAGAGGATCGCCCCGTGGACACCGGGGTTGTGCCCGGCGACGACGTAGAACCCGGGTGCGGCCGTGACGGCTTCGCCGCCGTTGGCCTTGATCAGGATTTCGCGGCGTCCGTCCATCGCGGGGTAGACCACGGCGAGCACGGTCGGCGGGATCAGGGTCGCGTCGTCGATGAACAGCGGCGCCCCGGCGCGCATCGCGCGGACCAGCGGGCCGTGGACGAACACGAAGTCGCCGCCGGGGGTTTTGGTGTAGTCGCCCACGAGGTCGGCGACCACGGTGTCGCCGTCGCCCTGCACGGTGAGGCAGTCGTTGAACGCTGCCTCCACCACCGAGGTTTTCCCGGTGCCGGGCGGGCCATAGAGCAGCGCGGCGACCCCGGCGTCGCGTAGCCGGGCCAGCGCGGTCACGTCCGGCATGCCGGACAAGAGCCGGGGGTGGTAGTCCATCCCATTCGGACGTTTCACCGGGCCGGTGACTTTCCGTACCGGGCGGGCAGTGGCGCTGCCGGTCCCGGCCGGAGCGGGCGCGGCCGGGGACGCGGCGGGTGCCGTCGCGAGCGGCTTGCGACGCGGCACGCAGGGTGCGCCAGGAATGATGGCGGGGGCGGCGGCGGTCGCTGTCGTAGCAGTCGCCCGGTAGGCCAGCGGCGCGGTGGTGACGAGTTCGGCTTCTCCCCTGTCGGCCAATGCTTTGCAGGCGTTGCCGACCGCGCCGGATGAGCGGTTCAGGGTGGCCGCGATGCCGCCCGGGGTCTGGATGGCTGCGGGGTCGTCGGCCAGGACTTTGGCGACCATCGCGCGGAGTTCGCCGTTGCGGAGTCGGGTTGCCGTCCCACCCGCCGGGGTTGTCGACCCGGTGGCGGGTGCCGTGGCGGGCGAGGTAGGCGTGGTCATCGCGGGTATTCCTTTCCAAATGAGTAACACGGGCCATACGGCGATCAGGAAAGATCTGCCGCGATTCTTGATTTGTTTCCGGATTTCCCGGTGACACAACAAAAGTAACTCGATGAAACACCCGTGCGCAACGCTTTTTCTTGCCCCATTCGGGTGACATATTCCGTGCCAATAAAGGAATTCTCAGTTCTTTTGCCAGGAGGTTTGGGCAGGTCGCGGACACCAGACCGCCGGCGACAGGTCCGAAAAAGAAGTCGAATCCGGCTTCTTTGCAAAAAAAGAGAAACCGAAAATATAGACGGACATGAGGTGAGGTGGCCGCCGAAGGGGGACGCGGGGACATGATCACAGCAACTGGGGCGATGGGGCGGGCCTGATGTGCTTACCTGCTTGTCGCCAAGCGAGTCTGGGATACCAGCGGATCCCCTCATACAGGCGCTGACCTGCCCGTATCCGCGCAGACGGACGATCCGACTTAGTCGGCCCCCGGAACACCAGGGCGATCGGCGCGTGCGTCGGCACCCCCGCTGGCCGTCGGGCAACCGAAGGACGGAGTCTCTGGACGGCCGCCTCGACCAAGCGGGCCGAGCAGGAGGCCGGTGCAGCTCGGCGCGCGGACGCATGAAGCGTTGCGCAAGCTCGACGGTGGCGTGTCGAATGACGTCGACTCTAAACGGAAACACCGGATACTTTTCTGCGTGACGACTATCAGTGCGTCCGACACTAACATCCATCGCGACCGACCAGCTGTTTCTACGCAAAGGTACTTTGGACAGCCCACAGAATGACTCAGGAGGTGAGCCCCGCCATTCCAGCGTGAAGCCCCTGGAGGCGTTCAGCGAGTTCGGTTGTCGCGACAGTCGGTGTTTCGTCGATCTCGGCGAGGCGTGCCTCGAGCAGGCGGAGGGTTCTGGCTATCGCGTCGTGCCGGCCGAGGTTGTGCTCGAGTCGCATGATGTCGCGGTAGAGCAGCTCGTTGTGCGGGTCGAAGTCCCGCGCCGATTCCAGCAACTCCAGCGTGGACTCGGGATCGCTCTGGACCCGGCTGCGCGCCAGGGCGGCGACCGCGTCGAGGGCGTCGCGACGGACACCTTCCCGCAGCGCGGTGAGCCACTCGGCTTCGACGCCGGCAGCCAGCTCGCCTCCGTAACTGGAGACGATCGCGGCGTTGGCCTCGGCACGTTGGTCGTCGTCGGTTGCGGCGCGGCGGCGAGCGAGCGCGTCGGCGAACGTCCAGTAGTCGACCTCGACAACGGCAGGGTCAAGGCGATACCTACCGTGGTTCACGACCACAAGTTCCCCGATACCGGGCGAGGTGGCTTTGTCGACGGTGCCGCGGAGGCGGGACAGGACGGTGCGCAGCACGGCGGCCGGATCCCGAGCTGGGCGATGCGCCCACAGGCTGTCGATGATCGCCGCCCGCGGAACTCCCTCCGGATGCACAGCTAGGTAGATCAGCAGCTCCCACAGCCGCCGCGACAGGCTGCCGGTGACTTCGACGGCCTCGTCCGGATGGGCGAAGTCCGATCGCCATGACAACCTCGGCTGCCCGAACACCGACAGCACCAGCGGCGTGACCGCGCCCTCCTGGATTTCGACAGCACATCCCGTGACCGGCTCCGCTGCCTCAGCCTGATCGGCAACCAGAGCGCTTGCGATCTCCAATCCGTGGGTCGGCTCGCTGGCAGCTCCAGGTTCGTCATCGCGAGCGCCGCGTGCGGCTTCGAAGAGGGTGAACAGCTCGCGGGTTGCGGATTCGGGGAGGGAGAAGGCTCGCCGGCCGCGCAGCGGCTCCCCCGGACCGGGAGATGTCGCGGTGATGACGCCCGCGATGTCTACGTAGGCCGTAACGCCGGGATGCCACTGGCCGAGCAGCAGCACGGTCGTGTTCGCGCCGCCTTCGGCGAGGGACTGCTGCAGCCGGGTGTGATCGGGTTCGCCCGCCGGCGCGCTCGCCACGAGGATTCGGCAGGTGTCCTCGGGAGGACTTTGGCTGCCGAGGCAAGTGAGCGCGGAGGCGAGGTCGTCGACGACGTGGACGCATTCCGGCAGTTCGGCGACGTTGTCCGGGACGCCGAGCAGGTCGCGCAGGTCCGCGGCAGGCGCCACGACCTGTGAGGCGCGGGTGGAGGTCATGGCCGTGAGCAGCAGTGCGCGGGCCGCGGCGTGACTGCCGGGTCCGATGAGACCGAGGCCGTGCGTCGCGGCGAGGCCCAGCGCCAGCTCCGCGGCAGCCTCGTCGCCGGGGCCGCCCAGCTCGGGCGTCGTGCTGGGTTCGGCAGCGTCCGGATCGGGCTCGCCGGGTCCGGCTTGCGCGTGCTGGTGAGCTTGGTGCAGCTGGTAGACGACCGGGGCCACGGGCAGGTCGTCGCCGCGACGCCCGCTACCGGGTCGGTAGCCGGCGCGCTGCCGTCGTCGGGCGACCAGCAGCGCCGCGCTGATCGCACCCGCCAGCCCGAGACCGACATACACGCCGGTCCCCCACGACTCTGGGTTGGTCGACGCAGCGGGAGGTGCGACCGGGCTCAGTGGGGAGACAGTCGGGGGCGTCACCGGCTCAGGCGGGCGCTGCAGCTGTGGTGGTGGTGTCGGCTGGGCGGTGACCGGCGGCAGGCGGATCTGGTCGCCGGGATGGATCAGGCTGGGCGAGGTCAGCTTTCGACCGCCGGGCTGGAGGCTCATGGTGTTCAGGCGCCAGATCTCCGACCACCGGTCGCCGTCACCGAGCCGACGTTGCGCGATCCGGTACAGCGAGTCGTGGACACCAGCGTGGGGTGGACGCACCAGCTCGATGTCCCCCGATACAGCCGTCGACGCGGCGGCCGACGAGGTCACGCCGGCTTGGACCGCGCCGGGCGCGGCGAGGGCCGTGCGGCTGACGAACGACACGACGACGGCGGTGATGAGCACCGCGGCGACCCGCCGCAGCGGGCCACCGCGACCGATGAGGTGCGGCCGGCCGGCGGTGAGAGCGAGGTCGCGCAGGCAGCGGGCCAGCTCGACGATGAACGCGCCCCACAGCAGCCATGCGCCGCACGCGAGCACGTCGAGCAGCAGACCTGTCGACGGCGGAGCCGTCAGCACCTCGCCGAGCTCCGCCATCGTGGGCACGTACTTCGGGAGCGGCCATCCGACGAAGTGCACCAGCGCCCACGGCAGCCCGGCGCACAACCCGCCCAGCAGCGCGACCGCCACGCCGGCCCGCAGCAACCGTCGCACGCCGCGCAGGAACGCGCGACCAATGCGCCGCGGCCCGGTTCCGGTCTGCCACTCAGCAGGCACCGCAGCTCCCCGGCTCAGCTTCGCTAGTCCTGGACAACGGGATGTTGCGTACCGGGCGCAGGCGGCCCAGAGCGCGGTTCCGGCGGTGTGAGTGCCGGTGAGGTCGCGGGCTGGGTGTCCGGCTTCGGGCGGCGGCTGCCGGGCGGACGGCCACGCCGGGCACGGGGCTTGCCGGAGGTGAGCCACCTGGTGAGGTCGGCGGCCGGGACGTCGGTGAACTCGGCCAGCTCGTCGACGCCGACGACGTCCGCCGCCGCGGCGAGCACCGTGCCGAGCTTGCGTTCGACATCCGCCAGCTCCTCGGCGAGTGCGGCACGACGGTGCGCGAGCTCGCCGACCTCGCGGGCCGCGGCCGTCCTCCTGGCGCTCTTGTCCGCGTCGGCCTTCTCGACGCGGCGCTCGATCTCGTCAGTCGTGATCATGACTCTCCCTCCGTGGTCAAGGCTCGAGTGCGGTGATGCCGCGTTGGGGGTGGGCCGCGCCGCTGCCGTGCGCGCTGATCGCCGGAATGCCGACGAGCGACAGCAACTGCGTGCGCTGGCTGGTCGTGACGGTGACGGTCACGGTGTCGGCGGTGGCGGTCACCGTTCCGGCGGCGCCGACACCGGCGAGGTAGCGACGGGCCAGATCGTCGGCGTCGGCCGGCACCAGCCGCAACGTCCCGGTGGCCCGGTACGCCGTGAGGTCGATCGCCTGGGCGCCGGCGCGGGCCGCAGATTCGGCTTGGCCGGTGACGCGGACCTTCGCCGCAAGCGCGAGGCCGCCGTCCAGGCCCAGTCCCGCGAGGGCGAGCAGTCCGAGCGTCAGCACGACGACGAACGCGGAGAGACGTCCCTGCTCGGCGCGCCACCAGGCGGCATGCCGGTGTGCCGTCATCACGCGCCTCCGGTTGGCTGGGAGCGGTAGGTGTCGATGACCTCGCTCGCCGACGCGGTCAGTGTTCGGGTGCCGAACACTCCGAGCAGGAGCGCCTGGCTGAAGTCGACGGTGCACCCCACATCGACGACGACGGTGCTGCCGGGCTTGGCGGACGTCGTCGTGGTGGTTGTGGCGTCGCGGCAGACCAGGCCGGCGTGGGCGAGCGCGGTGCTCGCCGTTGTCTGGGCCGCAGCGACGGCTGTGGCCGGGGTACGTTGCAGGCTCGCGGCGCGGGCAGCTTGGTGCGCGACGTCGTCGAGCCGCATCCGGGCGTCGACACCGCGGTGGACGACCACGGCGACCAACACCAGCAGCATGACCAGCACCGGCGTGACGAGGGCGGCCTCGGCGGTCACCGACCCGCACTCGCCGCGCCACCAGCGGGCCAGCGGCGTACGGCGACGTTGCGGGGTGCTCATGACGTCGTCTCCGGTCGCGGCGATTCCCAGGGGAAGGGGCCGCTTCCGGTGAGATCGCGAGCGGCAGTGACGTAGGCGAACACCGACTCCGCCAGCTCGGCGGCGGATCGCGTCAATCCCTGGGCGCGGCGGACGTCCACCTTTGCCTGCCACGCCCAGGCCAGCGTCAGACAGCTCCGGAGGTGGAAGATCAGCTCGTCGATCGCCGAACCCGTTGCGAGGTCCATCTGCTCCGGCATCGTGGCCGGCTGACGAGCCGCCCGTGTCTGGTTCAACAGGCGCAGCGCGTCCCACGCGATCCGGTGCACGTCGTCGAGCCACATCGGCTCCAGCCAGTTCCGGATCGGTGCGGCGTGCAGCTGGGCTGTCAGCTCGATCAAGGCGGTCGCATTGCCCAGGTCCGTGAAGTCCCTACTGCGGAAGAAGAACTCGCCGGGTTCTCGCTCAAGCCGGCAGACAGCTCCTCGCGGGTGAGTGTGGTCAGTGGTCAAGCAGGTCAGGTTGACGGCGGCTGCGCAGAGGCCGCTCAGCACGAGCGCGGCACCGGCGCCGATCATCAATACGCCCGGCAGGCTGTGCACAAGCTCGACGCCGAAAACCAGCGCGAGCACGCCCCCGATGCAGCGTGTCAGGACCGCTCGTGTCGCGAGGGCACGACGTAATTCCCCGTGCCAGCGTTTCGTCGTGAGGTCCGGGTTCCACAGCATGAGGTCGGGGCCGTCGGCGAAGTCGCCGTCGGTCACGGGATCCGGTTTTCCCAAGGTTGGCATGGTGTTCTCCCCTGTGGATCAGGCGTCGGGTACGAACCTCTCGACCTCGCCGTAGGTTTCGGCGTGCACGTGCAGATGCACCCCGGGCAGAACGGCAGCGGCCTCGCCGGTCACGCTCACCGACACCGAGGTCGCGCTGCGGCTCACGTCGATCCGCGGTGACCGCAGCGGCCCCTGGGCCAGGTCGTCCAGCAGCCGTTGGCCGGCGTCGCGTCCGGCCGCGGCCGACCCGCCTTGACTCCGGGCCGTCGCCAGCGTCTGGGAAGCGGATGCCTGCGCGACGTGGGTGGCGTGCGACCAGAGTGCGAATTGGACGATCGCCAGCAGGGCAAGCAGCAGCAGGGGCGTCGCGATCACCAGCTCGGCGGTCACCGCGCCGCAGTCGCCCGCGAGGGCGCGACGAACGCGCCAGACCACCGTGCTGAACGGATTCGCCGGCATGTCAGCCGCCGAGGTCGATGCTGTTGGCCTTCGCGGTGAGCTTCGCGGCGATGATCGCGATCAGCGCGATGGCCAGCACCGCCATGAGGGCGGTGACGATGACGGTCGTGGTGATCTCGCCGCGGTCGCCATCCCTACGCAGCAACAGGATGCGAGCAGTGATCAGGGTCCAAAGTGTCCGGCAGTGGGTCAGCATGGTGTCTCCTGTGGACGGTTGTCAGAGGCCGTTGAGGACCTGGGTGACGGCCGGGTAGGCGATGAATCCGAGAAAGCCGAGGAACAGCAGGGTCACCGGCAGGGCCATGCGTTCGGTCGCGGCTTGGGCGTCGGCCTCGGCGTCGGCGACCAGGTGCGTCCGCAGGGCTTTGGCTTTCGCGGCCAGGGATGTGCGGACCTTGGCGCCTTCGGTGCCGGCGAGCGAGATCGACGCGGCGAGCTCGGCGAGTTCGGCGATGTCGAGTTCTTCGCCGAGCCGGCGGAGGGTGGACCACGGGGTGGTGCGGGTCAGCTGGGCAGTGTCGAGCGCTCGGCGCAGCTGGGTGAACGCGGGTCCGTGTCCGACTTCGGCGGCCGCGAGCAGCGCGGCTTCGACGCCGGCGCCGCCGGCCAGGGTGATCCAGACGAGGTCGAGGAATGCCGAGAGCGCGCCACGGAACTCTGCACGTGCACGCGCAGCCTTCGCACGGACCTCGAGGTCGGGAGCGACGAACCCGGCGACAGCAAGGGCGATCGCAGCGACCAGCGGAAGCTCGAGGTCAAGCGACAGATCCGCGAGCGCGAGCACGCCTTGGAGCAGCAGGGGTGTCAGCAGGCCGGCGCAGCCGAGGATGACCTTGACCGCGAGGTGGGTGTCGATGCCGCAGCCGAGCACTCGCAGGTCGCGTTCGAGCTTCTCCCCCGGCAGGCCCAACGCTCGTAGCCTCGGCACGGCAGGTCGCGCCACGGCCACTGCCCAACCAACCTCTGTGACGGCCGCGATCAGCACTCCCGTCCTCGCGTCGGCGACTGAGAGGCGCTCGCCGAGCGACGGCTGCGGCGGGATTGCCCAGTTCAGGAGCATCCAGAGACCGATCCCGGTCCCGAGCCCCAGGCAGATGATCACGATCATGCGGGATCACCGGCCGTCAGCTTGGGCTGATCGCTCAGCGACAGCGCACGCGAGGTGGTCCGGCCGGCGGCGATCCGGACCAGCCAGCCGAACCCGGTACCGAACAGGCCCCCGATGACCAGCAGGACGACCTGGCCGAGCGCGCTGTCGTAGGCGACGAGGTAAGCACGGTTGAACACCACGACGCCGACGGCGAAGGCGACCGTCGTGGCGACGACCACGCGCACCGAAGTCCGGGTGCGAGCGCGGCCGGTCTCGACACGCATCCGCATCGCCGCCTGCGCCCGCGCGGTATCCGCCAGGGAGCCGAGGAGGTCGCCGAGCTGCCGAGCCTGGTGCTCGGCGACCAGGACAAGCGAGGCGATGACCAGGTCGGCGGTCGGGTCGGCCAGCTCCTCCGCGAGCAGCCGAAGCGCCGGCGCGAGCCGATGCCCGTTCTGCAGCCGAGCGGCGAGTGCGGCTACCTCTCCGCGGACCGCGGCGGGCGCAAGCGGGGCGGTGGCGAGGATCGCCTGCTCGAGCCCGGCTGCGGCCGAGAGCGTGTCGCGCAGCATCTCCGTCCAGGAGGCCACCGCCTCGATCCGCGCAACCCGCCGCACGTGAGTGCGATCAGGGCCGACCAGCCGCGGCAGAAACCACACGGCGCCGGCGGCGAGCACTCCCCCGACGAGCCAGCCGGTCGCGACGCCGGCCAGCAAACCGACTCCGAGCGCGAGCGTCAGGCGAAGGCCCCAGGTCCGGTCGGTACTCCAAGGCCGAGCCGGTCGCCGGCGCCTGGTCGACGGGGGTGGGCGAAGCCCGCCGATGATGAGCAGCAATCCGGTGGCGGTACCGAGTCCGGCGAGGGCGGCGACAAAGGTGCTGGTCATGTCGTCCACCAGCCCTCGGGCTGGGCGAGCAGCTCAGGCTCGAATCCGGCTTCGACGAGGTCGTCGAGCGTGTCCGCGCGTAGCGCGCCGGCCACCGGACGAGCCCGCAGGTCGGATCCGGGGCGGTAGATCTCGTTGGAGACGACGGTGCTGCCGTCGGCGTCGACGACCTCGCGGATCGAGGAGACCACCCGGGTCCTGCGGTCGGCGGCCTTGGCCAGGTGCACGACGAAGTGCACGCTCGAGGCGACCAGCAAAGCGGTCGCTTCCAGCGACAGTCGCTCGGCGCCTTGCGCAGCGTAGGACGCCAGCCGGGTGAAGGCGATCCTCGAGCTGCTCGCGTGCAAGGTCGCCATCGAGCCGTCGTTGCCCTGCGACATCGCGTTGCACATCGGGATGACCTCGGGCCCCCGGATCTCGCCGACGATGACGCGGTCCGGGGACATCCGCAGGCCCCAGCGCACGAGCTCGGCCTGGCTGATGGCACCGACACCTTCGACGTTCGCCTCGCGGGCTTGCAGTGCCGTGACGTCGGCGTGCAGCTGCGGGTCGAGTCCGAGGCCGAGTTCGAAGGCGTCTTCGACGGTGAGGATGCGCTCCAGCGGGTCCATCTCCGCGGCCATCGCGCGCAGCAAGGTGGTCTTGCCGAAGCCGGCGCCGCCGGTGATGAGGATGTTCTTCCGGGCCCGGACCAGGGCGCGCAGGAATCGCTCGAGGCCGACGTCGAGGGTGCCGCGGCGGCGCAGCTGGGCGAGGCTGGTCGTGAGGTAGCCGTGCCGGCGGATCGAGCACGCCGTCACCCCGTCGGCGGTGAGCCCGAGTACCGCGAATAGTCGTTCGCCGCCGGGCAGCTGGAGGTTCAGTGCCGGTGAGCCGCGGTCGAAACGGCGCTCTTCCGACGAGGCGCGCGCGGCGAGTGTCCGGACCAGGTCGGTCAGCTCGTCGTTCGACGCCGCGACCGGCGCTACCGGCGCACGCGTGCCGTCGGTGTACTGGACGAAGACGCGGTCGAAGCGGTTGACGTTGATCGTCTCGACCTTCGGGTTCGCCAGCAGCGGCTGTAGCCCGCCGAGTCCGAAGACCTCGTCGAGCGCGGCCTCGGCGATGCGCGCCTCGACTTCGGGAGGCAACAGCACGCGGCCGGCCTGCAGCTCGGACTCGCTGTGCGCGGCACCGGCGGACTGCAGGATCTCGTGTGCGAGCTCCCGGCGGCGTTCACCGGTCACCACGCTCGCCTCGGCTCCGGCTCGGGCCGGCAGTTCGGTGGTGAGCGCGTGGCGGAAAGCGTCGCGTAGGCGCGCCTCCGGACTCGCCGCGCCGGACGCGGGACGGCGGTGCTCGTCGAGAACGGTCATGACGGGACGTCCTTCCCGAGCGTGCTGATGTGCTGGTGGCCGTTGTGCGGCACTGGCGCCGGAGCGATCCGGACGCCGGTCGTCCGCACTTGCTGAGCTGGAACGCCGGGCACCTGCGCCCCGAGGGGCGCCTGCGCGGGCGCGGTATCGCCGACGACGAGCCTTGCCACGGCAAGGGCGGCTTGGGCGAGCCCGCCCTTGCGGCCCCGGCCGGCAACGTCGTGCCCGGTCAGGCTCCTCGCCGCGGCCGGGTCGTGAGGAATCCTCGCCAGGACTGGAACGCCGAGCTGACGCTCGACGTCGGTCGTCGGGTGGCCCGTCCCGGCCAGGACGAGGGACGGCCGAGTGGCTGTCCGGCCAAGCTCGTGAAGCCGAGCGGACAGATGCGCGAGTTCGTCGGTGTAGGTGCCGCAAACCACGAGCACCGCATCCGCGTGCCGGATCAACGGTTCTGCGGACGAGCCGGGATCCAGGCGCCCGCAGTCGGCGAACACCACCACTCCAGGGGTGTGTGCGGTCCCGTGGAGCGGCGAACCAGGCGTTGCCAGGGCGCCCAGTGCCGCGCGGGCTTGCGGTCCACCGGCTGGGCCGGCGATGACCGGCAGCTGGTCGGTGAGCAGCTGCGTGTTGTTCCAGACGACCTCGGGCTCGGCCGGCCGTCGGGCCGCGGCGGCGAGGCTGAGCAGGCCGGGCGACGGCGCGAGGCCGAATCGCTGAGCGAGGTCTCCTCCGGCGGGATCACATTCGACGACCAGGCGCCGGACGGCGACGGGCCAGTTCGCGGCCAGCGCCACGGTGAAGGTGGTGACTCCCGGAGATCCCTTCAGGCTGGTCAGGGCGATCAGCATCAGCGCTCACCGCCTGCGACCAGGACGAGCGTGACCTGTCCGGCCGGGACGCGCGCGAGCGCCGGCGCGGTCGCGCTCGGCAGCTGCAGGGAGACCACCGTGGTCTGATCGGTTTCCGCCTTCGCGAGGCCGGTCACTGTCGCCGACCAGATCTGCCCGTCACCTGCAGCTTGCGAGGCGGTCGGTGTCGACGCCGCGAGCACGACGATGACCGGAGCACCGGGCGCGAGTTCAAGCGGGAACTGGCCAGCTTTGAGCCCGACCGCCACGACCGACTGCCCGGCGGCGGGGATCGTCGAGGGGCCGACGCTGCTCGGCGTGAGCAGCGCGCCGGCGGTGAGGCTCGTTGCCATCGGCCTGCCGAGGAGGGAGACGGCTTGTCCGGCCGGCACGGTGGCGACCGCGTCGGTGGCTGAGATCTCGACCTCGTGGACGTCCGCTCGCTCGAGGACGTGTCCGACGCTCACCGGCCGGGCGATGGCCAGCACGGGCACCCGTCCTTGCGCGCTGCTCGCCCACCAGAGCGCTCCGCCGACACACACCACGACGAGCAGGACGCCTATCAGCAGATGCGGCAGGCGCCGGCGCGTCCGGCGCCCTGTCGGCACCGCGGTAAGACGGCCTTTCTTCCCCAGCCACGACACGGAACCCACCTCGGTTCCGGCGCCGTGTTCACCGGTGCGGATACTCGTCACGACGTTCCTCCAGGCATGGTTCGACCACGCCGTGCATCATTGAAATTGTTGATGCACAACGGGAATTGGTTCAGAAAGGGATTCGGTCTAGCGGTGACCAGTGCCGAGCGCTTGTACTTCGGCTACCCGGAACGCTGCCGTGGCCGACGTCGTCATGTCGGGGAACGTCCCGCTCGCTCCGGCACCGGACCACGTCACCGTCCAGTGGATGGTCGCCGTGACGCCGAAGGGCTGGCCGGGGGCCGAAGCCGAAGATCGGTGGTAGGTGTAGCTGCAATCAGGCGAGGCCGCTGCCGGCGCCTCGCTGGCCGCGTACGGTGTTCCGGGGCCGGAGCAGCTCACTTTCCCGCCGTCTCCCATCGACCAGGACACCGAGGTCGGAGCGGCCACCGCGGTGACGGAGACGCCCGGTACGGCCGCGGTCGCCTGCCGCCTTCCCCAGCTATCACGGTTCAACCACAGCCAGGTCGGCAGACTCACGAGCTTGTCGCCGACCGGATTCGCCTCGATCCGCGGCGTGGGCAGCCGCAGCTGCGCTCGAGCCTGGGCGGCCAATTCCTGGGGCGAAGGCAACGCGGCTGCAGCCGGAGCTTGGCCGTCCGGGAGCCAGATCGGCGCCCGGTAGAGCCCGTCGTGCACGCCCGGTCCGGAACACCGGTAGACGTACCAGGAGCCTCCTTGTGGCTGCTGCGCGGTGAAAACGACCGACTGCGACCAGCTCACGAACACGACCCGCGGTGACGCGGCACCGTGGTAGCCGACGGTCTGCACTCCGTTCGCCGGTGGCTGGTAGTTGCTCCGGACGTACGAGCACTTCGCCGCCATGTCGTTGCCGCCGAGGATGCTGTCTCCCGAAGGCGGCTGCTGATCAGGCGCCGAGTGCGGCCGCCCTGGCTTACCCGGATCTGCGGGCAGCTGCGGCGCCTTCCCGCCGTTGCGGCCCGCGCCGAGGTCGCAGGACGGATTTCCTCTCTGTCCGCAGTGGACGTTGCCCCATCCGTCGGCGAGCGCGAACGGCGTCACGGACCAGCAGAATCCGAAGGCAGCCGCGGTCGAGATCGCCGCCTTGGTCATCCGGCGCATGACCCGACCTCGTGTACGGCGAAGGTGGCTACCTTCCAGGAGCCGTCGACGGCCTTCTTCACGAGGGCCTCAATCCGGCGGCGACCACCGGGTCCGTCCTCGGCGGGCCGGCCGTCGTCCGCGCGGTACTTCAGCCAGTTCGTCGAATCACCGCAGTCGGAGATCGTGACGGTCGTCGGGTCGGCCTGCGGCTGGACCCCGTCGACATGCGGGTGGTTGAGGGGCCGCCCCTTGGTGACGAGTCCGTTGTAGTGGTCGGCGTAGAGGCTTCGCGAGATGGTCTGCAGCGCGTCCGCCGTGGCGTTCTGCGCGAGCTTGGGTGACTGCCAGTCCGACGTCACCGCGGCGTCAGCCATGTCGTTCCACATCCCGAGGTACGCGGCGGTAGCGCGCTGCTCCGCGATGTCGCCCGGCGGCGGCACCTCACTCGTCGTCGTGACAATGCTTGACGACGTCGGCGATGGGCTCGGCTCATTCGAGGCGCAACCTCCGAGCAGGATGAGGGCTGCGGACGACGCCGCGGTGACGCGAGCTGCTTTGCGTGGATCCATGGGTTCCCCTCCCATTGGAATGATCAGCTGGCTGTCCGGTCGGGAACACCACCTCGGCGGAGGTTCACTCGTTGGAAGGACGAGCAGTGCGCTGAGGCGTCGAGCTGGCCAGCATGGCGTCGTGGGGAAGGGAACGAGCGCCACCGTCGGAACGGTGACGGGATGAGCGCCTGGCTTGGCGCGGCCGGCGCGGTCGTGGGCCTGCTGCTGGGAGCCGCGGGCAGCTTGATCACCGGCCGTGTGCTGCGTCGACCGGCTCGGGTCGCGAAGTCGTGGTGGCTGGGCGCGCTCATCACCGCGCCGCTGCTGGCCGTCCTCGGCTGGCGCATCGGTCTTCGAGGTGAGCTGGCAGTGTACGCCTTCGTCCTGACACTGAGCGTCCCGCTTGCGGTCATCGACTGGGTGGAACATCGGTTACCTCGAATCATCGTGCTGCCCCAGCTGGTCGGTGCCGCGCTGGGACTTGGCATGTTGTGCGTCCTGCGTTCCGACTCGGCTCCTGGCGTGCGAGCGCTGTGGGCGGCGCTCGCGGCGGCGGGCTTCTACCTCTTGCTCGCCGTCCTGGTCGAGGGAGGCGTCGGCTCCGGCGACGTGAGCCTGGCGGCCGTCGTCGGCCTCGTAGCCGGTTGGTCTGGTTGGCCTGAGCTCGCTGGCGCGCTGATGACCGCCTCGCTGACGGCGCTGCTGCTCCTGCTCGTGCCTCACCAGGGCGGCCGGCAGAGGGCGGTGCCGTTCGGACCGTGCCTGGTGATAGGCATGACCACGGTGATCGCGGTAGCAGGTTGACGCCGGCGCGGCGGGCACCGCTGAGGGGGCAAAGACGCCCGCCGCGCCGACTGGCCGAGGACTGGGAGACGTCCTCGAGTTCAACTGGCTACGCGGGTCCTTCGAAGCCCGGGCCGCAGCCAACGCCGCCGTTCCACCACGCGCCGGTCACCCTCCATCGGATCACCGGCTGGAGGTCGGTCTTGCCGGGCCCGACGCAGTAGCGGTAGAGGTTGCCCCAGATGTCCTCGACGGTCAGGTCGACCGTCGAGCCGGTGCCGTTGTCGCAGTGCCGGTATTCGCCCCAGCCCAGGTAGCCGCATTGGTCACGAAGCTCGACGCCAGGTGCGGCGCCGGCGGATCCCGCGGCGACGACGCACGCGGCGAACGCGATCGCGGGGACGCACAGGACGCGGATGGCTGTGGCACGCAGAGTGCGCGATTCCATTGTTCCTCCGTGGATTCTTGAGCCGATGAGATCGATGGCTCCGTTGAATCCACTTTGGACCTGTCAGCAGGGTCAGGGAACTGGCCGGGCGACCCAGCGTTGTGCCGTTTCAGTGCCGCTTCTGTGCTGGTTTTGTCAAGACGACAAGCCTTTCCAATAAGCTCGTCAGTGAGGTGGCGTGATTCCCTGCCGATCGAGAGCGGTCTGCGCCGTGCATGGGAGCTCGCCGGGCTGGACCTGCTCGAAGCTGGGGCGCCACACCAGCGTGGTGCCCTGCACACGTGAGCCCAGCAAGCAGTCGATTCCGCCGGTCGACCGATCGCCCGCCTGATACGCGACGCCGATGTCGTTTCCGCGCAGAGCAACGTCTTGCGCGGGCGGCCGCCACGGGACTTGCTTGTCAGGGTTGACCGACAAGGTCGGCATCGAGTGCGCCAGCCGGGCCAGAACTTCGTCCTTAGTCACGGACACCGGCAGCGCCGCCAGCAGGGACTGCAGGGCCGGGTCGAAGCCTTCCGGCACTTCCCAAGGCGGGATCTGCGGCGGGTTCAACGGTGTCGCCCCCGCGGGGCAGTTCCTGCGCCGCGGCTCTTCCACGAGCCCGCGAAAGTTGAAGCCGACGTCGTAGCAAGCCGTCACCGGCTCCTGAGGAAACAGCTCATCTTGGTTGCCGGGGTCGTGCACCTGGAAGACGAGGTGCATCGTCACCGCATCCGGGTCGTCGGAGGTCGTGTCGCGCATCTCGACGATCGCGAAGCCGGACGAGCGGCCCAGCGTGGTCTCAAGAGCCTTCCGCGCATATTTGGCGGCGGAGGTCTGCGGTGGAGAATCGATCTCTTCGGCGATCTGCCGAGCGGCCTTGTCGGTGTCCGAATTCCCCGGAGCGCATGCGACCAACGTCGCCGCGCACAGTGCTGTAAGGCATGCCGCCCCCACGATCCTCACCGGGCCGAGAATACGCGGGCGGAGATCGCGCGTCGACGATTTGCTACGCGATGGCAGAGGTCCGACGATCCCACCTCGACGACTCCGCGACCTGGGCTTCCAACGAGGCCAACTTGGTGCGGACTTCCAAGGCTCGCACGTCGCGAATGGCATCGAGGATCTGCAGGCACCGCAGGTATGCCTCTCTCGCCTGCTCGAGTTGCCCCAGCTCGGAAAGCACTTCTGCGCGCGAGATCAAGGTCTCGGCTGCTCCCCAGCGCTGCCAGCTCCGGCCGCGGACGGCCAGCGCCTCGTCGAAGTGCTTCAGCGCCGCGCGGTGGTGGCCGTGTCTGGTGAGCAGCACGCCGATCCGCTGATGGGCGATGCCGAGTACCGCCTTCGACGTGAACGTCTGCGCGCGGTTCAGCGCGTCGAGGGCGTACTCCATTGCCCTGTTCGCGAGGCCGAGCTGGTCGCACACCTCGGCCAGCGCAGCGCGGTTCACCGCGATTCCGATCTTGACGCCGGAGTTCGAGAACAACTGGTCAGCGAGTTCGTGCAGTTCACGTGCCTCGGCGGTCCGGCGGCGGCAGGCATAGGCCAGACCGAGGCAGTACGCGGTCCAGGCGCGCGATCGATCGTCGCCGAGCTCCCCGTGGCGCCGGAGCGCCTCCTCCAGGTGCGCGATGCCGTCGTCAGCCCGGCCGAGCTCGTGCTCCACCCAGCCGAGGGCCTCTAGGCTCCGCGCTACTCCGGCATCGCTGCCGGCGGCCCGGGCCGCCGCGAGGCCATCGTGTGCCGCGATCAGCCAGGTGTTCCAGCTGCGGGTCAGCACGAAGTACGGCAGGAACGCCGTGGGCAGCAGCCACAGGACGTCCTTCGCCCCGTGTGTCCGCGCGCTTCGCGCCACCTGAAGGGCTGTGGCGACCTCCCGCTCACACCAAGCCATCGCAGCTTCGAAGCCGCCATCCTCGAACGACATCGGCTCGACGGCCGCCAGGTTGGCCGGGGCGACTCCGCTGTCCGCCCAGCTGGGAATCAGGGTGTTGTTCGCGTTCCACGCTGTCGCGGCGTACCAGCGCAAGGCGCGGTCGTGCGCGCGTTCGACCTCGCACAGCCGTTCCTCGACCAACGCACGTTGGTGAGCGTAGGCGCGGAGCAGGTGGCTGATCCGGTACCGGCCGTCCGCGAGCGGCTCGACGAGGTGCGCCTCCGCCAGCAGCCGCAGAGCTTCCCGGGTGCGGTCGAGGTCCAGCTCGGCGAGCACGGCGACCGATTCGGTTCCGACGACGTTGGCGGGCCCGACACCGAGGTACCGGAACACCCTCCTCGCCGAGGCGGGCAAGGCCAGGTACGAGACGTCGACGACGCCGTGGATGTTCACGGCCGGGTCGTTCGAGGTGAAGAGGTCGAGGCGGGTCTTGTCGGAGTCGAGGCGGTCGCCAAGTTCGTCCAGCGTGACCTCCCGGTACCGCTGGAGGTGCTCAGCCGCGATGAGGATCGTCATCGGCAGGCAACCGCACCGCTCGACGATCAATTCAGCGGCAGCTGCGCTGGCCCGCACCCGAGCGTGACCAGCTCGGCGCCCGAGAAGTTCGAGCGCCTGCCCGGGAGGCAAGGGCTGAAGCTCGATCGCCGTTCCCCCGGTGCGCGCGAGCAAGCCGGGCTGCCGTTCCCGACTCGTCGCCACCGCGACGCTGCCGGCGCCTGGAAGCAGCCATTCCGCTTGCCGGTAGTCGGCGACGTTGTCCAGGATCACGACCGCCGGGCGCTCGGCGAGCAGCGATCGGTAGCGCGCGATCCGAGTTTGCAGGCCGGACGCGCCGAGTTCGGTGGCGCTCACGCCGAGCGCCACGAGGAACCCGTCCAGGACTTCCTCCGGGTCCGCCGGCGCGCCGGGTGCGAGACCGCGCAGGTCGGCGAACAGGCACCCGCCCGGAAATCGGGCTTGCACGCCGGAGGCCCAGTGCACCGCGAGCGCGGTTTTGCCGGTCCAGAATCCACCTTCGATGACGATGGTCACGGTCGCACCGGGGCGTCCCTGGGTGATCAACGCGCGGTCCATCACCTGCAGCTGTTCCTCGCGACCGACGAATTCGGGGGCTACAGGGGGAAGCTGGACGGGACGGGTCACCGCGCAAGAGTCGCCGCGCTGTTCCGCCGCGATCTTCTCCAGCTGCCCCTCGGCCAGCAGCACGGTATCGAGGTCGTGCACGACGGCGGGCAGGAGCGTGCGATGGCCGTGCAGCAGTTTCGAGAGGTAGCTCGCGCTGTAGCCGGCCTTCACGGCGACCTCGCCGAGTGTGAGACCGCGTTCTCTCCGCTTGCGGTGCACCGCCGCTGCGAAGCTGTCGATGGTGCGCATAGCGCCTCCCCGCGCATCGAGACGCGCCGGTTGGCGCGTCACCGTGGGCGGGGACCCGGATCTCGGCTGGACGACGAGGCAGACACTCGATCGGGCGGTTCCTGCACCGCTCTGCGTCCAGTAATTTGGAATGATCAACTTCAACGGTACGAAAGCATGGACGCAGAGTCAAACAAATCGGACGCAGAGCGGTAGAGATTCCAGAAAGTTGGAATTCCGATCCGGAGGGGGTGACCGTGTCCGAGCCCGAAGAGCAACAGCTCCAGCCGCCTGAACCTTTCGGCAGACTTCTCGAACGGCTCATCCACCTCAAGAAGCACGACGACGGCCGCCCGTACACCGTGTCCGAGGTCGCCGAGGAAATCGGCATCTCGAAAAGCCAGCTCTACAACCTGATCAAGGGAACGAACGAACCGAAGCTGCGGCTCGCCCAGGAGCTCGCGGCCTACTTCGACGTCGAGTTGGAGTACTTCGGCACCAGCGAGCGCGCCCGCGAGATCCAAGGTCAGTACGCCCTCCTCGAGCGACTGTCCCAGCAAGGAGTCCGTGACATCGCGTACCGAGCGAGCGCGCTCTCACCGGACGTCCTGACGAGCGTCCTGGACTTCATCGAATTCCAAGCCAGCCGCGGCGAGAACCACACGTCCGGGTGACTTGATGTCCAGCCTGCCGAACACCGCGGCTGATCTGCGACGATCGTTCAGAGGTGATCATCAACGGGCTGGGAGGACCGTCGTGAGCAGCCTGGTTCAACGCGTTCGCCGTGACCGGCGGATCGCCGGCCTGCGCCGGCGGCTGCGGTCTGAGCTGCACGCGGCCGGCGTCGAGGGCCCGACGCCGATGGCCGAAATCTGCGCCCGGCTCAGTGCGCATCGCGGCAAGCCGGTCCGGCTGCTGGCCGTGCCGATGGAAGTGCCCGGCCCGTTCGGCCTGTGGATCAAGACGACAGCCGCCGACGTCATCCTGTACCAGCGCACGGGGACCACTAAATTCCACCAAGAGCACATCATCGCCCACGAACTCGGGCATCTCCTGGCCGACCATCCGTCGGACGAGGGCGACGACGAGATGTGGCGTCAACTGCTCCCCGACATCCCACCCGACGCCATCCGAAGCGCGCTACGCCAGCGCACCACCTATGCGAACGAATACGAGCAGGAAGCCGAAGCACTCGCGACCGTGCTCTTGGAGGCGACGACCAAGGCGCAGGAGATCACCTTGCCGGGGAGGTCGCCGCGCGCCCGGCGAGCCCAGACGTCGCTCGGTGACCCGGTGGACGTCCTGTGAATCTCACGGACTTCCTGCTCCTTGTGCTGGCCTGGTTCCTCTACCGGCTGGCCCGATCACCACGGGATCCCGCGCTATGGGCCGTCGTGGTGTCGATCGCCTGCCAGCTGCTCGGCGCGTCGACGTTCGTCGCCTTCACCCGGACGGTGTTCGGCGAGCTGCCGGCATCGAGCACGGTGAAGCTGCTGACCAACGTCGCACTGAACACCTCGCGGTACGCACTCCTGCTCTTCTTCCTGCTCTCCGCAGGTGGTTCCTGGCGGCGGGTCCGTATCGAGAGCGTCATCCTTATCGGCACCTGCTCGGCGATGACCGCCGCGGTGCTCGCCCTCCCACCAGGGGCTCGTGACAGCGCATACCCGTTGTCCGGAAACCTGCCGAACGACATGAGCCACCCCGGCGTGGCGCCCTTCTACATCATCGGCGGCAGCTACATGCTCTACGCCGCCGCGCAAACGGCGCGCTGGGCACTTCGGTACGCCGCCGAGTCCAGCCGCCGTGCCCGGTTCGGGCTTCGCGTCCTCACCGTCGCACTCGTCGCCACGGCCATCACGACCGGCATCCGGACGATCGTGGTGATCATCCGCTGGGCCGGCCACCCCGGGTACGGCGCCCCGCTCATGCAGGTGACCACCAGGCTGGTCCCGATCTGCACCTTCGTGTTCCTCGTCGGCGTGTTCTCGGTCGGGCTCGCAGCCCGGTTCGCCGCGCTGAGGACGTGGCTCCGACGGTGGCGCGCCTACGCCGAGCTCTGGCCGCTATGGCGGGAGCTGCACGCGGTGTTCCCCGCAGACACCCTCGACCACGCCCCGACCCGAAGCTGGCTGGACACGCTGCTCCCCCACCGGGTCGGCCACCGGTACTGGCGGCGCGTGATCGAGATCAGGGATGGGCTCCTGCAGCTCAGCCCGCAGCTCGTCGACGCGGGCTTCGATACCGAACAGCCGGCAGACCAGCAGCTCGGAACGTTCCGCCGCGCGCTTCAGCTACAAGCCGGCGGCCGAACGCCCACCAGCCGGACGGGCGTGCTCGTCGCGGCTCCCGAAGACGCGGGCATCAACTCCGATGTCCGGCAGCTCATCCACCTCTCGCGGGCCCTCGCCCGGGAAGGAGCCCCGTGACCACGATTTCCAAAGCCGAGATCCGTGACCGGAACCTGCAGATGCTCGAACGCATCCGCACGCAGGACCCGCAATCGCACCGCGAGGGCTACTACGCGCTGCGCGTCCTGACCGTGGCCGGCCGCACCAGCGGCGAGCCGCGATCCATCCCGATCGCGCTCATGCAGCTCGATGGCATCCAGTACGTCTGCTCGCCGGATCGGCGCCGCGACTGGGTCCGCAACCTCCTCGCGGCCGGCCGGTGCACCGTCTCACCCGACGAGCACGAGGCCCGCAACGCTCTGCTCGTGGAGGACGCCGCCGGCGCAGCAGCGGTCGCCGGATATCTAGATCGCCTTCCCCGGATCTCCGATGAATGGCCGTTCCCCGGTGACGCGCCACCGGAACAGGTGCTGCCCTTCATGGGGCAGATCGCCGTGTTCCAGCTGTGTGTCCCCGCCTGAGAGGTCCCCCGCCTGTGCTCCAGCAGCTCCTCACCGCCGACCAGGTTCTCCCCGGCCCGGCCGGCCACCGGCTCCGCGATGGTGCCGTGCTGTTCCAGGACGGCATCCTCCTCGCCGTCGGCCCACGGGCGGACGTCGAGGGCCTTGCCTCGCCCGCCGCCGAACGGAAAGACTTCCCCGGCGGGACCATCCTGCCGGGCCTGATCAACTGCCACGTCCACCTCGTCTTCGACGGCGGTGGCGACCCGGTGCAAACCGCGGCCGAAGCGACCCACGCCGAGCTGGCCGACCGCGCCGCCCAGCTCCTGCGCTCCGGGGTGACCACCGTCCGCGACCTCGGTGACCGCGACGGTCTCGCCATCCAGTTCCGGGATCGGCAGGCGCATGGGCTGCGCGTACTCGCGTCCGGACCACCGATCACCGTGCCGAACGGGCACTGCTGGTTCCTCGGCGGCGCAGCCGACGGCGAAGCCGAGCTCCGAGCGCAGGTGCGGAAGAACGTAGACTTGGGCGCGAACGTCATCAAGGTCATGGCATCCGGCGGCCAGATCACCCCGAACTCGCCGGCGATGTGGGAGTGCCAGTTCACGGCCGCCGAGCTGGCCGCCATCGTCGACGAAGCCGGGAGGGCCGGGCTACCGGTCGCGGCGCACGCGCACGGCACGGACGCGATCGCCGCAGCTGTCGACGCCGGCGTCACCACCATCGAGCACTGCACCTGGCTTCGCGAAGGCGGAGGCGGCTACGACCTCCGCGACGACGTCGCCGAGAAGATGGCCGAACGCGGCATCTTCGCCTGCGTCGCCTGGCCCTCGGACTGGCGCGGCTTCATGAACCGGCTCGGAGCGGCCCGCGCCGACCAGGTGGCCGACCGATTCACTTGGATGGCCGAGCACGGAATCCGGATGATCCCCGGCACCGATGCCGGCGCGGGAACGTCGGGCTTCGACGACTTCGCCGGTGCCCTCCAGCTCTACGAGCACCTAGGGTTCGACCGCGAACACATCATCGACATGGCCACGACGACGAGCGCGGAAGCGCTGGGCATCGGCGACACAACCGGTCAGCTGACACCCGGCCTCTCAGCGGACCTGCTCGTCGTCGAAGGCGACCCCCTGCGCGACCTGGAGCTGCTGAGCTGTCTCGAGCTGGTGGTGGCTCAAGGTCAGGTCGTCGCAGATCAAGGAGAGCACGCCAAACGGTAGACAGCACTAAGGTGTCCTGTGTGAGCAGCATCGAAGACAGGATGGCCGGCTTCGTCAACCTGCCGTCCCCCGTCGTGGAGCTGCGTGACGAGCGGCTCGACCACCATGGCGTTCACCTTCAGCTCAAGCGGGATGACCTGATCAGCTCGGACATACCGGGAAACAAGTGGCGGAAGCTCCGTTACAACCTCGAAGCAGCTCAGAATCAAGGCTTCTCGCGACTCTTGACGTTCGGCGGCGCGTATTCGAACCACATCCGCGCGACCGCGGCCGCGGGCAAGCACCTGGGGTTCGAGACCGTCGGCGTCATCCGCGGCGAGAAGCACGAACCGCTCAACGACTCGCTCGCCTACGCCAGCGCGCACGGGATGACACTGACCTATTTGGACCGTACGACGTATCGACGCAAGGACGAAACCGACGTCATCGACGAACTGACCCGCGAGTTCGGGCCGTGCTACATCTTGCCCGAGGGCGGCAGCAACGGCCTCGCCGTCCGGGGCACCGCGGAACTGGTCGGCGAGATCACGACCGACTTCGACCTCGTTTGCTGCGCCACCGGAACCGGTGGAACCCTCGCTGGGATCGCGGCCGCCTTGTCAGGCCCGCAACGCGCGCTCGGGTTTGCCGTGCTGAAGGGAGGACGGTTCCTCGAGGATGAGGTTCGCCGCCTCCAGCTCGAAGCGTTCGGTGCGGCCACCACGAATTGGGACGTGGACGTCGACTTCCACTTCGGCGGCTACGCGAAACGCCGTCCAGCGCTCGACAGCTTCATCGAAGACTTCAATGACCGGCACGGAATCACCCTTGACTGGGTGTACGAGGCGAAGATGCTCTACGGGCTCTTCGCGCGCGCAGAAGCCGGCGATTTCACACCAGGCACACGTGTTGTCGCGGTGTTGAGCTAAGCCGCTACACCTTGCCGTGGAAGACTTCCTGGGCGGCTTGCGACGTGTCGGATCCGCATCGCTCCAGGCGCCATTCCCCGCTGTTGATGGCGAAATCCCGTCCGAAACCGAGCCACATCCCGCTCATCCGCCGCCCGGCCGGGTCGACCACGAGCTGCAGGGTGCCGTGATAAGCGGCGCCCTTGTAGTAGCCGGTGGGTGAGGTCTGCTCACGCCAGGTGCCGGTGGCGACCGCCATGTCCTTGTTCAGCTCGATCCGCAAGCGTGATCCCGTCGAATGCTGCAGGCTCTGCGCCACCAGACGAGCGCCGTGCTCCCGCAACACCACGTAGTGTTCGCCCGTGAACATCTTCTGCCGACCTGAGCTGGGGTACTGGTACTGACTGAACCAGATTCCGGAGAGACCCGTACCGGCCAGCTGCTCACCTTCCGACGTAACAGCGGCAGCCGTCGACTCGAGCCCGAGCGCCCAACCTGCCGACGCCAGCGACAAGGCCGCACTCACCTTCAACAGCATCGATCGCCGACTGACTGCGTCTCCCCCGGTGTGCGACCAAGTCGACGCCATCTGCGCAAGATCACGAACGTCGATGCCGTCGAGGCGGGCGACGAAATCCTGCAGCTCTACGGGTTCCGGTGGCCTGAGGTCGACCAGTTGCTGGCGGGCCTTGTGCGCGAGATCGGACGCGCGGAAGTCTGCGGCGTCGGAGACCAGGTCGGCGACGCTGCACTCGTAGAGCGCTGCCAGGTTCCCAAGAACGACAAGAGAAGGCGCGTGGCCGGTCTCGGCGGGCCACAGCTCCCAGTACGAGAAGTTCTTGAAGGTCTTGGGGTCTTCGGGCCATCGGGAATTCCAGCGATCGGCTACATCGCGCTGGCTCCAATCGCGCGCCAGGCGAAGAGCCACCCGCATGTTCACGTTGTACCGCTTGGAAAACACTTGTGCGATCTCGACCCATGTCTTTGACTGGGTACGGAGTTCAGCGGACAACTGTCGCTGCTCCTGTCGCAGGCTTCGGGTCGCGGGTGGCATCGAGCGGACTCCTCATCTGGATTTTCGTGCACCGTATCCGACCAGGATTGTCGCGCAGAAACTCCCGGTTGAACAGGGACACATTGCATCACAAGATCACCGTCCAGCTGGGTGGTTCACGGGTCTGATCTGCGGTTTTGTGGTTCCTACACCCCGGCAGCGGACCACATCAGTACCGACGCCATCCACCCGAAGGAGTTAACGATGGACAGCGCGGCCCGAACGGTGAACATCGCAGGCGCGGCCTGCGGATGCGCGGTCGGACTGGCGGCCGTCCTGCTGTTCGGCTGGTGGCTGTGGGCCCGGTTCGCTCGTCCGCACGGCCAGCACAGCAACCTCGACGACCACACCTCGGTCGCCCATCTCCTTCGCCAGAACACGACGCCGCCCGATTCCTCGCAGACGGGCTGGCACAAACATAAAATCGGAGTACCAGCGGCACGCGGACGACCGCCTTCGAGCAGGAGTCCCACTGCCGCTCATCGGTGGCCGAACGCCGGCGACCTTGCTTTGGCCGAGCAACCCCACCATGTGCTTCTGAGCCGAGTGGTTCACGGACTGCGTCACCTGCCAGACCCCGACGATCAGCGTGAAAGTCCTACCACGACTACGAACTCGGCAGCCTGAATCACAAACAAGCCGCTTTCCGCCATGTGGCAACGCTCAGCAAAGGATTCACCGTGGCACCAGCCATAACCAAGCCTGCCCTGCTCGCTGTCAGCACCAGCTTGCGAGAAGCCCGTGAACGCCAAGGGCTCGGCGTACGAGAGCTGGCCCGCCAGCTCGGAGTTTCCCCGTCACGTGTTTCGAGCTGGGAACTCGGCACCCTCGAGCCGAAGCCGACAGTCGCGGCGCGACTGCTCGGTAGCCTGCGGGTCGGCGGTTCCGAGTTCGATCAGGTCATGGAGATCTCCGAGCACCTCAGCGACCGGAACTTCATCGATCAGTCATCGTCACGCCTCGTCAACCTCTTGTGGGCGTACGAAAAGCTGGCGAGCCGCATCGTCGAATGGGCACCGTTCGCCATCCCAGATCTCCTTCAAACGCCCACATGTGGTGACACCGTCGTCGACATCCCGCTGGCGCGATCGGACCGTTTGGAGCAAGAGCGATTTCATCGCCAGTTCCGTCACGAGACCTTGGACGAGGGCACCCGCCAGTACCTGTTCATGATCGGACAGCAGGCGCTCGACAACCTTCGCGACGATCCGGACACAGCCCCACAACAGATCGCGCACCTTCGCGCGTCGGAAAAGCTGAAGCACATCACCATCCGGGTCGTCCCGCCGACCGTGCGCGCATCACGGTCGATATCCCCGTTCACGCTATTCGAGCTGGGGGAAGGCGCGTTCGCTGTCGCACTGCGGCACAACTACTGCACTTCATACCTGACAGACGCGCTCCTGGTCGACGGATACAGCGACACCGCAAGAACCATTCAGCGGCAAGGAATCCGAGACTTCATGACTGTGGAGCAGTGGGGCGACTCGGCCGAAAGGCAGGCATCGTGACGACCGCGGTGATCTATGTCGACGAGCAGACCACCCGTCCCGTCATCGACGGCAAGTGGCACCGGCTCAAGTTCGTCGAATTCTCGGAGCCCGGCCAGCCCATCACCATGCTCTGCGGCGCTTCCGGAGCTGTCCAGCTACGGCCGTCGCATGCGCGCCGGAGTCGCCAGATCCCTCGGCAATGCGAGAGCTGCGACCGAATCTACCGCCTCGACCAAGGTATCCCGCTCCAGCAGGACCGTCTTCGCATCCGCTGAACACTGGAGGACCGAACGATGATCGTCCGTCCGATTGCCATCGAAAAGCAGGCTTCGAGCTGCTACTTCCGCACCACCGTCGACTCGCCGTACCGCAAGGCTCTGGTGCAGATCACCGAGCGGTGCAACCTGAGCTGCGCGCACTGCTTCGTCTCGGCGACCAAGCACGGCAAGGACATGCCGCTCACCGAGGTCGTGAAGAAGGTCGTGCCGCGGCTGGCCGACGCCCGGGTCCGGCGGGTGACGCTGACTGGCGGCGAGCCGACCGTCCACCCTGACTTCCTCGGCATCGTGCACGCCTTCCGCAACGCCGGGATCGATGTCGGCATCTGCACCAACGCCACCGAGCTGGACGACAAGCTGATCCGGCAGCTCGTCACCGCCGGGGTCCACGTCAACGTCTCGCTCGACGGGTTCGCCGCCGACTCCCACGGCCTGTTCCGCGGCGACCGTACCTCGTTCGACGTGACCGTGGCGAACGTCCGCAAGCTCGCCGCGGCCGGCCTGCTGCAAGGGCTGTTGTGCACGCCGAACTCCCTGGCCGCTAACGAGGAGTACGTCCGGCTGTGCGAGTTCGCCCGCGAGAACGGCGCCCGCTACGTCCTGCTCAACCCACTCGGCAGCATGGGCCGCGGCGTGAAGTCCCAGCGGAAACTCGCGAAGACAACCATGCACATGCAGGAGATCTTCGAGCTGACCGCGCCCTTCGACGGCCCTGACCTCGACATCGCCCACATCCGGTTCCCCAACACCGGCCGTAAACCGCTGGCCGGTTGCGAGGCCGGGACGATCATCTACGTCTTCACCTCGGGCGAGGTTACCGTCTGCCCGTACCTGGTCTTCGCCGCTCGGACCCCGATCTCCCGCCACCCCGACACCGACTTCATCGTCGGCAACATCTTCACCGACCGCGACCTGGCTGCCCGCCTCGACAACTACCGCTTCCACGACCGGTTCCAGGTCGGCGCGAACCCGACCTGCACGTCCTGCAGCCTCGAATCCGCCTGCGGCAAGGGCTGTCCGGCCGCGGTCGTCGCGGCCGGCGTCCGCATCGGCGACGTCGACGCCGAGCTGTGTCCGGTGACCGCCGAGAGCCGCCGCCTGCTGCCCCTGGACGTCGCATGAGCGCGCCGCGACTGCCGGGCAAGCTGGTGACCTTCGAAGGGCCCGGCGGCGTCGGCAAGACGACGATCACCGCCCTGGTCGCTGAGCTGCTCCAAGAAGACGGCGTCCCCGTGCACGCCACCATCCAGCCGTCCCGCTCTCCCCTGGGCGACCTGGCGCGCCACGGCACCGACACCTACCGCGACATGACCCTGGCCTGCCTCTGCGCGGCCGACCGGCATCACCAGCTGGCCATCGAGATCCTCCCGGCCCTGGCCGAAGGCAAGATCGTGCTCTGCGACCGGTACGTGGCATCGTCGCTGGTCCTGCAGGGGTTCGACGACATCCCTCTCGATGTCGTCTGGGCGCTCAACCACGACGTGTGCCGCCCCGACCTGGTCTGCACGCTCAGCGCAGCCCCAGTTGCCGTCGAACAACGCCTGCGTGCTCGCGGTGGGCACAGCCGCTTCGAGCGTGCCGTCGGGAGCAGCTTCCGCGAAACGTACGGCTACCTGGCGGCGACAACGTTCCTGCGCGACCAGGGCTGGCCCGTCCATGTCATCGAGTGCACCGACGATCCCCGTACAACGGCTGGCACCATCATCGACCTGATCCACCGCACCCTCACGGAGAACCCGGCGTGCCCCTGACCGTCCTCACACTCAACGTCGGCAACCCCGCCCTCGAGCGAGCCCGTCGCCAACGTGACTGGCTCGCCCGTCGCGGCGAGGACGTCTTCGTGCTCACCGAAACCGGCTCCGGGCCCGGCACCCGCCTGATTGCCGACTCGTTCACCGACGCCGGATGGTCGGTCACGTTCCCTAAGCACCCCGACAAGGAACGCGGCGTCATGCTGCTGTCCAAGCTCGAGTCCACGGTGGATCCCATCGGCGCCGCGATGACCTACCTGCCCGCCCGGCTGGCCGGCATCGTGGTGGACACCGACCGCGGACCGCTGCGCATCCTCGGCGCCTACGTCCCTTCCCGCGACGCCACCGAAGCGAAGACCACCCGCAAACGCAGCTGGATCGACGCCTTCCACCAGGCCTACGAGGCCACCGCCGACGACGCCCCAGCCCTCCTCCTGGGCGATCTCAACGTCTTCGAGCCTGGCCACGTGCCACCGCATCCCGGCCAGTTCGCCCCGTTCGAGACCGCCTTCTACACCGAGCTGACCCACCGCCACGGTCTAGCCGACGCCTTCCGTGCGCTGCAGCCGACCGCCGTCGAGCACAGCTGGGCCCGCCGCGCCGAACTCGGCTACCGCTACGACCATGCCCACGCCTCCACCGCGCTGCTCGAACACTTGGCGCACTGCTCGTACGTGCACGACACCCGCTCAGGGGCCCCTGCGCTCACCGACCATTCGGGACTCGCCGTCGAACTGACACTGACCGCGACCGCGCCGCTGATAACGTCCGACCCGGCCGCGGACCGCGAGGCAACGCTCTTCTGAACCTGGATACTCGTGCCCGGCCGCCACGCCAGCCGCCGAGCACGAGGACCCACCGCATGACCGTCGCCAGCGAACCGGCCCTGCGGGTCGGCGCCCGCGTCCTGCTCCTCAACCGCGACGACGAAGTCCTGCTCATCCACGCCCGCGACCCCGACGACCCCGGCCACCACTGGTGGGAACTCCCCGGCGGCGGGCAGGACCCCGGCGAGAAGCTCGAACACACCGCACGCCGCGAGATCGCCGAGGAAACCGGGCTCGTCCTTGACGAGATCGGCCGCAAGCTCTGGACACGCGAAAGCCGGTTCACCTACCGCGGCCGCGACCACCACCGCCTCGACCACGTCTACCTGGCACGCACCGGCCAAGACGCGCCGCAAGTCGCCGTCCGGTACACCGCCAACGAGCGCGCGGGCCTCATCGAGCGCCGCTGGTGGCCGGCCGTCGCGCTGGGCGGGTGCGAGGACAAGCTGCTCCCGGCCGAGCTGCCGGAGCTCCTCGAGGCGCTCCTTGATGACCGGTTCCCCGATACTCCCCCGGCTCTTACCGCCTGACGTCGCCGTCACCGCGGTGGGTGCATGGTGGTTCGGCGCGGCGCATGGCGATGCGCGCCCGGAACGACTGGGCCACCGGTCCGTCAGGTAGCGGGGCTGTCCACCGGTAGGCGGGAGCGCGGGCTACTGCGGCGGCGACGAGCGTGCGCCCGTAGCCGAGCAACCGGTAACCCGCGAGGACGTGGACGTAGTCGAGGGTGGCAGTCCGGCACGGGACGCAGATGCTGAGCGTCACGGTCGCGACCTGCGCGCGGTCGAGGTGGAGGTCGATCTGACCGGCCAGCGTCCCAGGCGATGGCGCGCGGACGATGAGGAGGAGTCCGTCGCCGAACGCCGGGTCGAACGCCCGCGGGCTCGTGACGTCGAGGTGAGCCCATTCGGCGAGGCGCCGCTTGGACGGGTTGCAGGCCTCGTCCGAGCGGCAGACCTCGCAAAGGGTGGCGTGGAGCCGGTAGCGATGGCTGTAGGGCGCGAGCTTGTCGTAGAGATCGAGGTTCAGCCAGTGCCCGCGCAGGCAGGTGGCCGGCTGGCCGGTCGATGGTCGGAGCGGAATCAGTTCGCCGAACTCCCGGCGCGCGCCCGATCGGACCGCGCCGCCGGCTTGATCGCCGATCATCGGGCGAGGCGCCGCTGGCCGATAGCACCTGACCAGGCTGCAGGGCTCATCCGGCGGCCTCGGTCAGGCCGCGCCGGGCGAGCGGACGGCCCGCGGCGGCCGCACCTCCCGGGCCAGGCAGCTGGAGGGCGACGGTCTGCGGACGAGCTGCGGCGCCGCGGCCGCGGCTGGTGACGACGACGTCGCGGTACTCCAGGTGGCCGAACCCGTCGTCGGTCAGGCCACGCCACTTGCGTCGCGAGACGTGCAGCTCAAGGTCGACTCCCGGCCACGCGCCGGCGGTGATCAGCACCGCACCCCGGTTGCGAACCCGCCCGGCCAGCCTGCGGGCCAGCTGCGGCTGAACTCCTCGCACGGCACCCGGGCCCAGAACGACCAGGTCGAACCCGTCGATCAACGCCGACACGACCGCGACGACCTCCGCCCCGGGGTTGGGTACGAGCGCGAACCGGTCCAGGTCGATACCGAGCTCGGCGGCCGCGGTGGCCCCGAGCTCCGGCATCCCGGCGATCGCCGCCCACGAGCCCTGCTGCGTCGCCTCGGCGAGCAGAGCCAGAACCAGGGCGGTCGAGCCCGAGACTGACAGCGTCGTGCCGCGCCGCAGCCCACCGCCGGCCAGCAGCTCGGCGAGCGCGGGCGTTACCGGCAACGATCCGGCTCCGAGGCGCCGGCCGCGGCCGGCGCCTCGGAGCTCGGCTGCTTCAGCTCGGCGGCCGTGCGGACACCTGGAATCGCCGCGAGCCCGGCCACTGCCTCCGGCACCGCCACCACGCACCTCCAGCACCACGAACACGCACCGGAGACACCCGCGGGGAAGACACGAGTGCACCCGAACACTAATCGAACACTTGTTCGGATACTGCGAGACGGAGACCCGCCCTGTCAAGCCGAGCGGCCGAACGTCACCCTGCGATGGAGTGGCTGATGCGCAGAGCGCTCAAGGGAGCACTTGCTGTCAGTAGTTAGTGCGTTGACCAGCATAAACACAGCACATCCAGCAATCGGGAGGCCGTCGCGTCTCGACGCGAACGGAGGTTGGACATGCTGAGCGTCCCTCATTGAACGTCCCGAGTGGATCAAGCCGATGCTCGCGAAGGCTGACGGCGGGCGACTGCGCAAGGACTCGAACTCGGCATATATGTACAAGCCAGACGGCTACCACGCCTGCATGCAGACTGCCGCCGACGGCACCACTACATCCATCAGTGCCACCGGAACGCCGCGGGCGCTACCAGGCCGACCGAGGCTCACGCCACTGCAACGAACCTTCGACGAGGCGTCCGTCCAGTTCCTCACCTCAACTTGCTGCACTCAGTTCCCCCTCGGCGAGTCAGCCGCACATGGAACTCCGCAACTTGCCCCTTTGGAGAATTCTACCGCAATCAATTCCTAATTGCTTCACGGAACTTATTCGTCAAACTATCCGGATCATCAAGAGCCTTGTCTAGATCACCGCGAATTTCCGCGCGCAAATCTGGGAGTTCTGGCGCCCGATAGACTGGATTCGCAAGGAATTCTTTAATCTCCACAATAGCAGAATGCCACCATTTCAATGTTCCCCTGGCGCCGCGCTGCTCCTTTCTATCCGAAAGAGTCTCTTCCCAAACCTTTAGCTCCCAAGAATTTCGCACACTATCCAAAGGGATCCCCGCTTGAAGGAGCTCGTGCAGATCCGAAAAAAGCCGTTCAGCGCGACCAGATGAACGTTGCCAGGTATCGACCGTGAAGGCCCACCAGACTCTTATACGGATCCGCGCGACACGTGCAGCGAGCGCTTCCAACGAGTCGCCTTGGAGCTCGTCAACCACTTCCTGAAGATCACGGACCAGGCGTTCAACATTGGATAAATCTTGTTCAACTGTATAAGCAGTGCTCTCCGCGGCGCTGGCGGCCGTCGCGGCCATACCCGCCGTTTCGGTGAGTTCCTCCAACGGGCGAGCGATATTGCGGTCGATGGCATCCGTGATTTCGTCGACCTGCTCCCCAACAGCGCCTACGGCATCCCGCAGTTCCGACGCAGTGTGACGGAACCTAGCCGCAAAGCTCCCCGCCTCCCGATCGAGGTAAATTCGAAGCAACTCGTCATCGGTGAGCGCGCGCGTGGAGCGGCCTTGTCGCGTCTGACGGCGCCCTTCGTCATCGAAGTGAGGCGGCATGGTGGGCCGAACTTCAATTCGAAGGAACGGAGCATTCTCGTCCACCGCCTCCTCGACGATGAAAACCTCGACCGGGATCGGCCGAGTCTTGCTCGCCAGATCTTGTAGTCGCGCGACCGCCTTATCAAGCCCCTTCGGCAAGCCGCACGGTACGCCATACACCAATCCGGTTTCAGCATCCTCGACCTCGTCGACCCCGACGAGGAGTTGGGCGACCTCGCGAGCAGGATCAAGGGCAACCCAGTTCGCCAGCGTCGCCAGCACCTTAGGCGAGACGGCTTCGGCATCTCGCTTGAACTCGTGTCGTCCAGACTCGCCAAGCTTGAGCATCTGCTCAGCCTCGGCGCTCATCTGCATGTAGCGCGTCGGCCGCGCAGCGACATCCATACAAAGGTTCTAACAGAACAGTCTTACCGCCATCGGCAGGGCAACCAACGACACGCTGAAGATTTTCGAGGTGCGGCTTCGAACACGAACGCCGATACGGATCAGGCGGACGATCGTTCACTGCACCGACCGACACGCATCCGTCCGCTGAGTCGACCACGAACGCCTTGTTCGGGCTGAGCCACTCTCAGGGGTACGTCGCAGCCAGCAAGAACGAGCCCAGCAGCTCGAAGCAGAAGGTGACCAGCAGCCACCGGCGTGCCTCAGTCGCCGCCACCAATCTACCGAGCCGCGTGGTCCGGAGTCGCTCGCTCATAGAAGCTCTACGGGACCGGGTCCCAACGAGAAGACTTCGTGTCGGCGACGAGTAGTACAGGACCCGGATGTCTTTGATCTCGTTGCCTCGGATGATCACCGCGCTCCACCGTTCGGCGTCCAGTGACTCCCATTGCTCACCGGACGGTCTAGTAACCAGATTCGGGCCGCTGATCGTCAGTTCCCGGTCGTCGACTGCGGGGCTATTGTCGTAGGCAGAGAGTCGGCCACGGTAAAGAACATCGCCATCGGTTCTCACTTGTACGTAGACGAACTCGGGCGGTGACAGGCCTCTCCTCGCGGCCTCTCGCCTCGGAATCCGATCGAAGTACGAGACCCACAGACTCTCCTGCCGAATCTCCGCGTGCGCGGACTTCCCCGGGGTGTTGTACACCCAAACCGCCGGGATCGTCATCGCGAAGACCAGAAACCAGACCAGCGTCCAGACGACGGTCTCGAGATGTGACGCAACGTAAGACGGTTGAGAGAGCAGCGCCTGAGGATCGGCCAGCAGCCGCGGGTTGATCGCGCGAATAGGGCCGAGCAAGACCAAGACGGCAAGGCTGATGAGCACACCGGCCAACAAGATCCGCGACGCCTCGACGAAGGTTGAATCCCCCCGTCCTGGGCGCGAGCGTAGTCGGATGAGTTCGTACCAGATCCCTGGCGCCAGTATCAGCAGGAGCCCGACCAGGCCGCCTGCGCTCGTCGGTACCACCTGCTACTCGGCGCCCACGTCTGGGATCGGCTCCGTGGCCGGGGGCGTCGACTGCGGGGGCGTTGTCGGATCGGGGATTGTCGGTGAAAAGACGACTGGGGCACCGGGATCGATCGTGACCCCTTTGTTGAGGGTCTCATCCAAGTTCTGCGTGGCCGTCAAGTAGTTCTCCGGCTGCCCGCTCGATTGATTCGTCATGTCGGAACGGTCGCTCGTCGAGTCGCTGACGTTACGACTGGACGAAGCCTGGGCATGCCGACGCAACCGTGTCCGAGCGGCCGCCCTTTACAACCTGGTGTCGTCGTGTCTCCTCGCTGCTTCACGAGCGGAGTTGGTCGTCGAGACGCGCACCGGCGAAGTCGACCTGGCTGGGTACTTCCGCTCTGGCCGCTACGACGGTGTCGTGGACGATCCGTGCACACCGACCAAGCTCCTGGGGCGAACATGACGCTTCCTCCGAACACCACTCCGCGTCCAAGCGCAGCACCCCGGGGTTCACGACCGCCGACGCGCCAGGACGCCGTTGGTAGTCGGCCTCGACCTGATCGTCGGCGGGACGTCGCGCCGACGGTGCTGCTGCCGACATCCCCTCCGCAGTTGTCGCACGGGGCTGCGGGCGCTCTGTTGCGGCTGCTGCTCGACGCGGACAAGGCGGCCTGACCATGCGGTTCGCGTTCTACGGCCGGGTCTCCACCGAAGACCAGCAAGATCCCGAGGCCTCCCGGAACTGGCAGTTGGCCCGGGCCAAGGCGCTGGTCGACAAGCACGGCGAGATCGTCGCCGAGTTCTTCGACATCGGGCAGTCCCGCTCGATCCCCTGGAAGCGCCGACCCGAGGCGATCAGGTTGCTCGCGGCGATGCGCGACCCCGACCGTGGCTTTGATGCCGTCGTGATCGGCGAGCCGCAGCGCGCGTTCTACGGCAATCAGTACGGGCTGACCTTCCCCGTGCTCGTCCACTACGGCGTCGGGCTGTGGGTGCCAGAGGTCGGTGGCGCGATCGAGCCGGAGTCCGAAGCCCACGATCTCGTCATGTCCGTGTTCGGCGGGATGAGCAAGGGCGAACGCAACCGGATCAAGATCCGCGTCAGGGCCGCCATGGCCGCCCAAGCCTCCGTCGAAGGACGCTTCCTCGGCGGCCGACCACCCTACGGCTACCAACTCGCCGACGCCGGACCTCACCCCAACCCGGCCAAAGCCGCTGAAGGCAAACGGTTGCATCGCCTCGAACCCGACGCCGCCACCGCACCGGTCGTGCAGCGCATCTACGCCGAGTACATCGCCGGCCGCGGGAAGTTCGCCATCGCCGAGGCACTCACCCGCGACGGCATCCTCTCCCCCTCGAGCAACGACCCGGCCCGCAACCGGCATCGCACCGGCGTCGCCTGGGCCAAAGGCGCCGTCGGCGTCATCCTGACCAACCCCCGCTACACCGGCCGCCAGGTCTGGAACAAGCAGCGCAAAGACGAAGTCCTCATCGACGTCGAAGACGTCGGACTCGGCCACGAAACCAAGATGCGCTGGAACGACCGCGACAAGTGGATCTTCTCCGAACAGATCGTCCACGAACCGATCATCGACGTTGAGACCTTCCAACGCGCGCAGGAGATCGCCGCCGCCAAGGGCGCCGGCCGCAAGACGAGGGAACGGACCCGCACCCAGCACCGCTACGTCCTGCGCGGCTTGCTGCAATGCGGCATCTGCGGCCGTCGTATGCAGGGCCAGAAGAGCCGTGACCAGCTCTTCTACCGCTGCCGCTATCCCAACGAGTACGGGCTGGCCAATAAGACCGAGCACCCCCGCAACGTCTACCTCGCCGAGCGGGATCTGATCGGACCGCTCGACACCTGGCTCACCACCTGCTTCGCACCCCATCGCCTCACTGAGACCATTCAGGACCTCTACGAGGCCCAGCCCGAACTCGATGTCGATCCCGGCGCAGTAGCTGCCGCCAAGGCGGTCGAGGAATGCGACCGAGCGCTCGGACGCCACCGCGCAGCCCTCGAAGCCGGAGCCGACGTCAAGCTGGTCACCGCCTGGATCACCGAAACGCAAGCCCGGCGCGCGGAGGCCAAAGCATGCCTCGTCGCACGCCCCCTGCCCCAACGGCTGACCAAGGACCAGATCGCCGAACTGATCGAGCGGCTGGGCGACATCCGGAACGTGCTGGCCGCAGCCGACGCCGACCGCAAAGCGGAGGTCTACCGGCAGCTCCAGCTACACGCGACCTACCACCCCGGAAAACGACTAGTGCGCATCGAGACTAGTCTCGATGCGCACAGTTGGGGTTATGGGAAGTGTCCGAGGGGGGACTTGAACCCCCACGCCCGTTAAGGGCACTAGCACCTCAAGCTAGCGCGTCTGCCATTCCGCCACTCGGACCTGCTGAAGAAAGAGTATACGGCTCCCCCGCACCCTTCTTCAGGGGGGTCTGGATCGACCCTCTGTGACCCTCTGGCATCATCCGGTGGCTTGCGACTTCCTGCATCGATTCAGCCCGGCCTCGGGCGTACCTGCGGACCGGCTCCTGGTAGCTGTAGCGCTCCGGGCCCGGGGACTCCAGCAAGTGCACGTCCATCAGGGACTCCAGCAGGTTTGCCGTGTCCGACTGCCCGAGGTCCAGGACCTCGGTCGCCGTCGCCGTCGAGAACGTCGGGAATGCCGACAGCCGCTCGAATGCCCGGATCTGCCACGGCGTCAGCTCCGCCAGTGCCGACTCGTACGGCTTCTCTATCGCCTCGCACTCCGGGGGCCTTGTCGGCGAGCCCGGTGTCGGGGGACCCACTCGCTTCAGTGCCTCTGCCATCGTCCAACCCGGGCGGGCTGCCAGGCGCGTCCCTATCGCCTGGAGCACCTGGGGTAGGCCCGCCGTGCCTGCTGCCAGCCTTCGGGACTCCGGGAGCTCGCGGCTCACTCGGTCCCGGCCCACCAAGTGCGACAGCAATGCCAGGGAATCCGGGAGATCCAGGCCGCCCAGTTTCGTCCATTGTGCGTGAGGCAGGTCGTACGAACGCTGACGCGCCGTGATCAGCACTGCCGGACCTCCCGTGCCCGGGAGCAGGGGGCGGATGTCGTCGGCGGGGCCGGCGTTGTCCAAGATCACCAGCACCCGTCGGCCCGTTGTGCGGGTTCGCCACAGCGCCGCGCGCTCGCTGGGTGACGTCGGGAGGTTCGTGCTGCCGATGCCGTGCAGCAACTCCGACAACGGGTCCGCCGATGCCGCCATGTCCAGGAACAGGCGGCCGTCCGGGAAGTCGGGGGTCAGGGTGTGGCCCAAGTGGACCGCCAGCGTCGTCTTGCCGATCGCCACCAAACCCTCGATGCCGATCACCGGGACCGCGAACCGCGAAGTCAGCGCCTGGGACAGCGCCGTCGTCTCCGCTGCCCTGCCGACGAACTCCGGGAGGTCCGGGGGCAGCTGTGAGGGGCGCGTCATCGGTGCCAGCGAGGGGTCCGCCGCCAGGATCCGGCGCTGCATCTCCTGCAGCTCGGGGCCGGGATCGAGGCCCAGTTCGGACTCGAGGAGGCGCTGCGTCCGGGCGTAGACGTCCAGGGCCTCGGCTTGGCGACCCGAGCGGTACAGCGCCAGCATCTGCAGCTCGCGGGGCCGCTCGCGCAACGGCTGCTCGGCGATCAGGTCCGTCAACGCCGCCGCCGCTTCGACGTGCCGGCCGGCCGCGATGTCCGCTGCCGCCAGGTCCTCCCGGGCCGTCGAACGCAGCTGCAGCAGGCGGACGCGCGCCGCCTCCGCGTAGTCGCCGTTCACTCCGGCCAGCGGGGTTCCGTGCCACCAGCGCAGAGCCGCGCGCGGGTGGCCGGAGGACAGCAGGCGCTGGAACTCCGTCACGTCCAGGGACTCCGCCCGGATCGCATAGCCGCCGGCGGCGGACTCGATCGGCACGCCCGCGTGCCGCAGGCGCGACACGTACGAGCGCACCATGCCGATCGCCGCCCGGGGCTCGGCGCCGCCCCACAACGCCGAGACCAGCTGGGACGGCGACAGCGGCGTGCCCTCCTGCAGGAGCAGCACCGCCAGCGCCGCCCGCTGCTGGGGCGGGCCCAGCTCGATCTCGGTGTCGCCGCGCCACGCGCGGATCGGCCCCAGGACTTCGAACCGCATCGCATCGGTCACGCAGAGCGCAACCGGTGGCCGCGGACACCTATTCCGTCACAGCCCCTGGAAGGCGTCCCGGTGGGAGGCGAGCCAGGTGGCGAAGTCCTGCAGCCGCGGGTTCAGCCGCCGCACCGCCTCCGGATCGCGCGCGCCGGCGAACACGTCTTCGTGCTCCGCGTAGTAGAAGAACATGTTCGAGAGGTCGTCGGCGCCGGGGAAGCCCGACGTCCGCAGCGCCTCGACGCTCATCGGCCGGTACGCGACGTCCGTCCCGAGCTCCTTGGCGAACGCCGCCGCGTACTCCTCGCCGGTCAGGTTCTCGCCGGAGATGCTGATCCGCTCCCCCGCCGCCGACGGGCCCTGCGCGAAGACGCCGAACGCGGTCCGCCCGATGTCCTCCGCCGCGATGCCCGGCAGGCGCGCGTCGCCCATGGGCAGGTGCAGCGCGAGGACGCCGTCGTCGCGGACCGGGCGGAAGAAGTCGACGAAGGCCTCGAAGTAGAACGTCGTCGAGAGGAACGTCGTCGGCACGCCCGCCTCGACGAAGAACGCCTCCGCCTCGGCCTTGCTGTCGAAGTGCGGGACCTTGTAGCGCTCGTGGAGCGTCGGGACGCGGTCGTCGCGCAGGTGCAGGCGCGTGTCCGGCAGCGTCGACCAGATCACGTGCTTCAGGCCCGCGACCGAAGCCGCCGCCGCCATCGCGCGGGCCTGCTGCTGCTCGCGTTCGACGGAGTTGTACTCCCAGAACGCCGTGACCAGGTACGCGCCGTACGCGCCTTCGAGCGCCTTCGTGAGGCTTGCTTCATCGTCGAGGTCCGCGGTGACGACTTCGGCGCCGCGCTCGGCCAGTTCCCGGGCGGCCGCTGAGTCGGGGTTGCGGGTGAGGGCGCGCAGGGCGAACCGCTGCTCCGGGTCGTCGAGGATCGCGCGGGCCAGCCCGCCGCCCTGCTGGCCGGTCGCGCCGACGACGGCGATGAGCTTCTTCTCGGACATCGGGAACCTCCTGGGGTCGGGCCGGGCGTTCCGGCCACCGGTCCAGGTAAGCGCGGCGATGTGCACGGCTGCTGCACGCCGCGTGCACGCGGTTTACAAGACCGCCGCGGATTCCTAGGATTCGCCGGTCGGGCCGCAGAAACTGGAGGATCCGGATGGCGCGCGCCGATCGGCGGCGGGACGACGAGATCTCGGTCGCCGAGCTGCTCCGCGAGACCGGGGCGACGCCGCGGTCGCTCGGCGGGCCGCCCGAGAGCACCCCCGCCCGTGAAGAGGACACCGGCGACGGCTACCGCGAACGCCTCGAGCAGCGAGCGCGGGAAGCGGCCGCTGACCAGCAGCGGGCCGGCCGGCGGCTGCGGTGGGTGTCCGCGGTCGGCGGCGCCGTCGTGGTGCTCGGCAGCCTCGTGGTCATCGCCGTCACCTCCGACAGCTCCCCCGGGCGGCAAGCCGCGCTCGCGCCGGACTCGCTCGCGCCGGCGACGACCCCGCGTTCGACGATCCTGGCGAAGCCGAGTCCCACGCCGATCCCGACCGTGCTGCGGCAGACCGCGTCCTCGACCTCGGCCCCGCCTTCATCGCGGTCCCAGGCGCCGCCCGTCCAGACCGCGACGTGCGTCGTGCGCTTCTCCGTGACCGATCAGTGGAACGACGGCTTCACCGCGGGCGTCGCCATCACCAACAAGGGCAGCGAGACGCTCTCGCCGTGGACGCTGTCCTGGACGTTCACCGCCGGTCAGCGGGTCACCCACGGCTGGGACGGCAAGTACGGCCAGAGCGGCAGCCGCGTCACGGTGAACGCCGAGTCCTACAACGCCACCCTCGCGCCGGGCGCGACCGTGAGCACCGGCTTGAACGGCGCCTTCGCGAGCGGTAACCCCCAGCCCACGGCGTTCACGCTCAATGGCGCCCGCTGCGACGCGGGCTGACGATCTTCACGTCGGCCAGCTCCAGCAGGCCGTCGAGCTCGACGTGCGCGCGGGTGCGCCGCGGGTCGGGCACCAGGCCTTCGGCGCGGACGACGTCGAGCAGGCGGCTCGCCAGCGGCAGCACCAGGTGCCGGCCCCAGCAGCGCTCGCCGACGTGCCCGAACGGCAGGTAACCCGGGTGGTGGTCGGCGTCGAGCTCGGCCCAGCGCCGCGGCCGGAACTCGTCCGGCGCCTCCCAGAGCTTCGGTGAGCGGTGGCTCAGCAGCGGCAGCAGCAGGATGTCGTCGCCGGGGGTGATGCGGTCGTCGACCCGGGCGAACTCCGGCGAGCGGACGCGCAGGATGTTCCACGACGGCGGCAGGAGCCGCAGCGCTTCGTTGATGACGTACTCGTTGGGGACGTCGTCGTCGAACGGCGCGCCCAGCCAGACGGCGTTGGTCACCAGCGCGGCGACGGTGAAGCAGATCGGCGCGGCGACCCGGCGGTAGAGGTACATCCGGAAGCGCCGCTCCGTCAGGGTTTCCGCGGCCAGGACCTGCCGCGCCAGGGCGGACAGCTCGACGTCCGGAGCCGGCGGGCGGACCAGCGCGGCGCCGGCGGTGACGGCCGACCACGTCAGCTTCGGCGTCAGCTCCAGGCGGCGGTCGACGAGCACGCGGAACCGGCGGGTCTCCGGCCCGAAGACGAACCGGCGCAGGTGGTCGTGCGGCACGGCGGGCCACGCGCCGGTGAGATCGGGACGGTCGGCGGGACGCTTCAGCGCCGCCCGCACGTCCGCGGCCAGGCCCTGCATCAGGCTCGCGGACTCGGCGCGCGTGACCTCGCGGCCCAGCACCGGCTTGAACGTCGGCCGTTCCTCGGCGCCGGCCGGGCGGGCGCGCAGCACCGCGTCCATCAGCTCCGGGTCCGCGATGCCGACGGTGTCCGGTTCGAGCCGGAAGAGCCCGTCGTCGCGGTGGTCGCGCAGCAGCGCTGCCAGGCGGGGCGCGAAGACGACCTCGCGGTGGGCGGGGGCGATGACCACGTTCGACACTCCTCGGAGGGGGAACGGGCCGGTCCCGGAGGTCCGGGACCGGCCGCGGCGATCAGATCCAGCCGTACCAGGCGTAGGCCTTCAGGCTCTTCTTGGGAAGCGCTTTCTTGACCAGGCGGACGAGCTTCACCGGATTCCTCCCTAGCTCGGGTGTCAGGATCGTGATCGACAATAGGGAGGACGGGATCGGTTTAGCACGAAGCACTACACGATCGGCCCAGATCTTTCGGCGTGAATTGGGCGCCATGAAAAATGCGTGTTAAATCAACTGAGCACTTCACGCATGAATGTCACAAGCCAGTGCTGCGCCGGGCTGCGGGCGTGCGTGTGGCGCGTGTACACCGACACCTGCGCCGGCTCGACCTCGAGGGGCAGCTCGAACAGCCGGACCCGGTGCTCGGCCGCGAACATCTCCGCCACCAGGCGCGGCACCATCGCCACCAGCTCGCCGTCCTGGACCAGGTACGGCAGCGCCGCGAACCGCGTCACCTCCAGGACCACCCGGTCGAGCAGCCCGCACGCCTCCAGCGCCCGGCGGGGGCCGTCGTGGCCGGTCGGGCCGAACACCGTCACGTGCCGCTCCGCCGCCAGCTCGGCGAACCCGACCGACGGACCCAGGCGCGGGTGGTCGCGGGACACCATCCCCAGGTAGCCCTCGGAGAACAGCGGGACGCGGGCCACGCGCTGGGAGCTGATCAGCGGCGACGCGATGAAGGCGTCGATCTCGCCGCGGCCGAGCTGGTCGGCGGCACCCTCGACGTCGAGCGGGCGGACCGTCAGCGTCACCCCGGGCGCGCGAGCGGGCAGCGCCGCCATCAGGCGCGGCAGCAGCGAGATCTCCCCCAGGTCGGACAGGCAGAGCGTGAACGCCGCGCGGGCGGTCGCGGGGTCGAACGACCACGCGCCGCTGACCGCCGTTTCGATGCCGGACAGCGCGCTGTGCAGCGGTTCGTAGAGCGCGCGGGCGGTCGTCGTGGGGACCAGGCCGCCGCCGGTGCGGCGGAACAGCTCGTCGGAGAACCGGCGCCGCAGCTTCTGCAGGCTGTAGCTGATCGTCGGCTGGGTGACGTGCAGGGATTCCGCCGTCGCGGTGACACTGCGAGTCTCGTACAGCAGCACGAACGTCCGCACCAGGTTGAGGTCGAAATCCCGCATCATCGATCCTGTCTATGAACGACCCGGCCAACATCTATTTGAACACGGCCCGGCGACCTCCCTAGGGTCTGGGCCAACCCCGTCCGAGGAGGACCCGCGCATGCCCACCGCCCGCCGGCTCGCCCACGAGTTCCTGCACCGCCGCGGCCTGACCACGATCTTCGGCAACCCCGGCTCCAACGAGCTGCCGTTCCTCGCCGAGCTGCCGGACGACTTCACCTACGTCCTCGGCCTGCACGAAGGCGCCGTCGTCGGGATGGCCGACGGCTACGCCCAGGCCACCGGCCGCCCGGTGCTGGTCAACCTGCACGCCGCCGCCGGCTCGGGCAACGCGATGGGCGCGCTGACCAACGCCGTCTACTCGCGCTCGCCCCTGGTGCTCACCGCCGGCCAGCAGGTGCGCTCGGCCATCGGCCTGGAGGCGATGCTCGCCAACGTCGACGCCACGCAGCTGATGCGCCCCCTGGTCGGCTGGTCCGGCGAGCCGAGCTGCGCCGAGGACGTCCCGCGCTCGCTCGCGCAGGCCGTGTTCGAGGCCGAGCTGCACCGGCGCCCGAGCTACCTTTCGGTGCCCTACGACGACTGGGCCGCCGAACTGGGCGCGAACGCCGCCGTGACGCTGGACCGAAGTGTCCAAAGAGGACTCTCCCCGAGCGGGAGCCAGCTCGACGACCTCGTCGCGACCGTCGCCGCGGCGAAGAGCCCCGCGCTCGTCCTGGGCGGTGACCTCGACGCCACCGGCCTGTTCGACCGGGCCGTCGCGCTCGCCGAGCACCTCGGCTTGCCGACCTGGGTGGCGCCGTCGCCGCACCGGCTGCCCTTCCCCAACCGGCACCGGCTCTTCCGCGGCGTGCTGCCGGCCGGCATCGCCCCGATCTCGGACGCGCTGACCGGGCACGACCTCGTGCTCGTCCTCGGCGCGCCCGTCTTCCGCTACCACCAGCACGTGCCCGGCGCGTATCTGCCGGAAGGCACGCGGCTGATCCAGGTGACCGACGACGTCGGCGCCGCCGCCCGCGCGCCGATGGGCGAGGCGCTGGTCGCCGACCCCGCACCGGTGATCGAGGCGCTGCTGGCCAAGGTGCCCGCCCGGACGTCGACCGGGAGCCATGTCGCGAACCCGGCGCCCCGGACGGGCGAGCGGGCGCTGCACCCGGAGCAGGTCTTCGCCGCGCTGCGCGAAACCCAAGCGGCCGACACCCGCTACGTCGTCGAATCGACCTCGACGAACTCGGCCTGGTGGCGGCAGATGGACCTGCGCCGCGCCGGCTCGTACTTCTTCCCCGCCGCCGGCGGCCTCGGGTTCGGCCTGCCCGCCGCGGTCGGCGTCGCCATGGGCAGCCCGGACCGCCCGGTCGTCGGCGTCATCGGCGACGGCTCGGCGAACTACGGCATCACGGCGCTGTGGACCGCGGCGCGCTACCGCGTCCCGGTCACGTTCGTGATCCTGCGCAACGGCGTCTACGGCGCCCTGAAGTGGTTCGGCGAGGTGCTCGGCACGCCGGACGTGCCCGGCACCGAGATCCCCGGCCTCGACTTCGCCGCGATCGCCGCCGGCTACGGCGTTCCCGCCACGACCGTCATCGACGAAGACGACCTGCACAACCAGCTCAAGTCGCCCCCGGACGGCCCCCGGCTGATCCAGGTCGACACCGAACCGACCTCCCCGGAGTGATCATGACGTTGCTCGACGAAGACTTCGTCCGCGGTACCGGCGGAACCCACCCGGTCGTCGAACCGGCCACCGGGGAGACCCTGGGCCGGGTGGGCATCGCGACGCCGGACGACGTCGCCGCGGCCGCCACCGCGGCGGCGAAGGCCCAGCGCGACTGGGCCAAGCGCAAGCCCGCCGAGCGCGCCGCGGTGCTGCGCCGCGCCGGTGAGCTGTGGGAGACCCACGCCGCCGAGGTGCAGGACTGGATCGTCCGCGAAACCGGTTCGACGCGGCCCAAGGCCGGGATCGAGACGGAGATGGCGGCCGGGATCTGCTTCGAGGCCGCGGCCCTGCCCACCCACCCGCGCGGTGAGGTGCTGAGCACCGGCGAACCGCGCTGGTCGCTGGCCCGCCGCGTCCCGGCCGGGGTGGTTTCGGTGATCTCGCCGTTCAACTTCCCGCTGATCCTGGCGATCCGCTCGGTCGCGCCCGCGCTCGCGCTCGGCAACGCCGTCCTGCTCAAGCCGGACCTGCGCACCGCGGTGTCCGGCGGGGTGAGCATCGTGCGCGTCTTCGAGGAGGCCGGGCTGCCCGAAGGACTGCTGCACCTGCTGCCCGGCGACGCCGCCGTCGGCGCCGCCGTGGTCGACGCGCCCGAGGTGTCCGTCGTGTCGTTCACCGGCTCGACCGCCGCCGGGCGGAAGGTCGGCGAGGCCGCCGCGCGGGCGCTCAAGCGCGTGCACCTGGAGCTGGGCGGCAACAACGCGCTCGTCGTGCTGCCGGGTGCCGACGTCGCCAAGGCCGCGTCCGCCGGCGCGTTCGGCTCGTTCCTGCACCAGGGCCAGATCTGCATGACGACCGGCCGCCACCTCGTGCACGAGTCCCAAGTGGACGACTACGTCGAGGTGCTGGCGGAAAAGGCCCGGCGGCTGCCGGTCGGCAACCCCGCCACCGGCGCCGTCGCGCTCGGCCCGATCATCGACGACCGGCAGCTCGCGCACGTCACCGACGTCGTCGACCGCGGTGTCGCGGCGGGCGCGCGCGTGCTGGCCGGCGGCAAGCCCGACGCGCCGTACTACCCGCCGACCGTCCTCTTCGGACTGTCCGATGAGAACCCCGCGTGGCGCGAGGAGATCTTCGGCCCGGTCGCGCCGGTGCGCGCCTACCGCGACCTCGACGAGGCCGCGCGGATCGTCAACGACTCCGCGTACGGCCTGTCGGTCGGCATCCTCGGCGACGTCGGCACCGCGATGACGCTGGCCGACGAAGTCCGCTCGGGCAAGGTGCACATCAACGAACAGACCGTCGGCGACGAGCCCACCGCGCCGTTCGGCGGCGTCGGCGACTCCGGCAACGGCTCCCGCTTCGGCGGCGCCCAGGCCAACATCGAGGCCTTCACCGAGACCCAATGGCTGACCGTCCGCGCCGACATCGCGGGCTACCCGTTCTGAGGAAACCATGACAACGACGTCTTCCCGTCCCGTGTGGACGGCGGTCCTCTGCTGGCTGACCGTCCTGCTCGAGGGCTACGACCTGGTCGCGCTGGGCGCCACCATCCCGACCCTGCTGAAGAGCGGCCACCTCGGCTTCACCGCGGCCGGCGCGACCGCGGTCGCCACCGTGTCGCTCATCGGCGTGGCGGTCGGCGCGGCCGGCCTCGGCCCGCTCACCGACCGCTTCGGCCGCCGCGGCATGCTCATCGGCTCGGTGCTGCTGTTCTCGCTGTTCACCCTGCTGACGCCGCTGGCGCCGAACGTCGCGACGTTCGGGATCTTCCGGTTCGTGGCCGGGCTCGGCCTCGGCGCGTGCATGCCGGTGGCGCTGACCGTCATGACGGAGAACCTGTCGGCGCGCCGGCGGGCCAGCGCGAGCACGTTCACCATGACCGGCTACCACGTCGGCGCGGTGCTGACGTCGATCCTCGCGCTGTCCGCGAAGGACGACTGGCACCTGCTGTTCTACGGCGGCGGGATCGTCGGCCTGCTGGCCGTGCCGCTGATGTGGTGGAAGCTGCCGGAGTCGGCCGCCTACCTCGCGTCCCGCGAGGACGCGGCGGCCGAGCGCGTCGGCCTGCGCGACCTGCTCGGCGCGCGGTTCCGGCGGATCAGCATCGCCGTGTGGACGGGTTCGTTCATGGGGCTGCTGCTGGTTTACGGGCTCAACACGTGGCTGCCGCAGCTGATGCGCACCGCGGGCTACCCGATCTCGACGTCGATCACGCTGCTGCTGGTGCTCAACATCGGCGCGGTGCTCGGGCTGGTGCTGGCCGGCACGATCGCCGACCGGTTCGGCATCCGCCCGATCGCCCGGATCTGGTTCGGCGCGGGCGCGGTGCTGCTCGCGGCGCTGAGCCTGCGCATCGGGAACGCGTTCGTGCTCAACGCGGTCGTGCTGCTGACCGGCGTGTTCGTGTTCTCCGCTCAGGTGCTGATCTACGGGTACGTGGCCCAGGCGTTCCCGGCGCAGGCCCGCGGGACAGCGCTCGGCCTGACGTCGGCGGTCGGGCGGCTCGGGTCGATCCTCGGGCCGTTCGTGACCGGCGCGCTGGTCACCGCCGGGGTCGCGTACCCGTGGGGGTTCTACTTCTTCGCCGTCGTGGCCGCGTTCGGGCTGGTCGCGGTGCTGATGCTGCGCAGCGAGGCGCGTGCGCCGGCGATGGTGTAATCAGGCCGTTTCCTCGGGTCGGCGGCGCATGGTGGGCTCGGGGTTCTCGGTGCGGCGGTCGGAGTCCTTCAGCACCTCGCGGGCCTGGGCTTCGGGGTCGGCGCTGTCGGCGGCCTGCTCTTCCGGGAGCAGCTCGGCGCGGGTTTCGGTGCGGTCGGGGATCTTGTCGTCCATGCCCGGGGTGGTACCCGCTGCCGTCCGGCGTGTAACGCCCCGGGCGTCCCGGACGACGTGCGGGCACCGGGATCGCCGATCCCGGACGGCCCGAGGAGGCCCGATGCCGGACGCCGGTCCCTGGCCCGAGATCCACCGGGAGCGCGCCGCGCTGGCCGATGACCTCGCGGACGTCGATGCCTGGTCGACGCGCTCGCTGTGTGACGAGTGGACAGTCCACGACGTACTCGGCCACCTCGTCTCGACCGCGCCGCTGACCCCGGTCACGTTCTTCGCCCGGCTGGCCGGCTCCGGGTTCCGGTTCGCGGCGATGACGACGAAGAACATCGCCCGCGAGACCGCGGACGGCCCCTCGGCGACCCTCGCCCGGCTGCGCGCGCACGCGGACGACAGCACCGGGCCGCCGGGGCCGGCCGACTCGTGGCTCGGCGAGGTCGTGGTGCACGGCACGGACATCCGGTGGCCGCTCGGGCTCGACCGCGCGTTCCCGGCCGCGACGCTGACCCGGGTCGCCGAGTTCTACCGCCGGTCGAACCTGCTGATCGGCGCGAAGAACCGGGTCGCCGGGCTCACGCTGCGGGCGAGCGACGCCGAGTGGTCGGCCGGGAGCGGGCCGGAGGTGTCCGGTCCGATGCTCGCCCTGGTGATGGCGATGACCGGCCGGGAGGCGGCGCTGGAACGGCTGTCCGGCGCCGGGCTCGAGCGGCTCTCGGCCCGGTGCCGGACGGCTTGAGCGTGCTGCCCGCTGGCGGTGGCTGACCTGGCTCGGCCGCCGTCGCGGTGGACGCCACTCCGGCGGGGCCGACGGCGAACGCCACCCCGGCGGGGTTGTCGGGAGCAGCCGCCGGCCGGGCCGACGGCGAGCAGCCCACCGGCGCCGGACTCGACCGGCTTTCGACTCGGTGCCGCACGGCTTGAGCGCACCGCCGGCTCACGGCAGCTGACCGGACCCGGCCGCCGTCGCGGTGGACGGCGAACGCCACCCCCGGCGAGGCCGACGCCGAACGCCACCCCGGCGGGGTCGTCGACGAGCAGCCGCCGGCCGACCCGCCTGTGGGTCCCACCGGCGCCGGCCACGTGGATCCTCGACCAGAGGCCGGCTCGGGCTTGCCCGCCGGCTCAGGCCGGTTCGACGCGGAACACCGCGATGCGCTCCGCCGCCGCGGCCGCCGCCTCCGGGGTCGGCGCGTCCGCCAAACCCGTGATCACCAGCCGCTTTCCGACGCTGGCCGGGCTGTTCGCCACCAGCTCGCGCAGGAGCGGGCGCCGCTCCTCGACCGGGACCTCCGTCAGGCGGGCCGGTGACGTGCGGCGGCCGCGGGTGAGCGTCACCTCGGCCGCCGCACGGGCGTTCGCGACCCAGGCCGCCTTCGGGTAGGCCTGGAAGATGTAGCGGTCGCCGTCGATCGGGATGACCGCGATCGGGAACGTGCGCGGCACCCCCGTGCGCCGCCCCGGGACGGTGAGCAGCTGCATCGGCCCGAACGCGACGCCCAGCCGCTGGAGCCCGACGACGATCTTGTTCCCGGCGTTGACCATCCGCCGGTAGTTCTGCGCTGTTGTCATGCCACGACCGTACACGAGATCATATGAAACTCATATCATCTGTGACTCGTACTTAGTGTCGTTCCGGACCGGGTTCCGTCTCCGGCGGCAGCGGGTCCGGGACCGGCGTGCCGGGCTCCGGGGCCGGCCGGTCCGGACCCGGGCCGGGCAGCGCCGGGTCCGGCACGACGGGATCCGGCGGGGGTGCCTCGGGCGGCGCCGGGGGTGCGGTCAGGCGAACTGTGGTCGGCATCGGTCTTCCCTCCGCCACGCTGCGCCGTCCGCGACTCGGACGGCGATCACCGATGGTTACCACCGCGACGCGAACCGAAAACCCCTACGCCGGCACCGGCGCCCACGCCCGGCGGCCGAGGAACGCCAGCATCCGCGTCTGCTCGTCGACGCCGCCGGGCGGGACCAGCTCCGGGCCGAAGAACCCCGGCCGGCGCACGATGTTCGCCCGCGCCCACCCGAACGCCACCGTCACCAGCTCCGGCGCCAGGCGCACGTCCTGACCGGTCGCCGAGCCGATGTCCCAGCTGTGCGTGAGGAGGTCGGTGGTCAGCAGCGTGACGAGGCCCGCGACCGGGATCTCGCCGAGCCCGGGCACCGCGACCAGACGGCTCAGCTCCGCTTCGGTCAGCGTGCCGACCCGGGCGGCCCGCCACGTCCCGACGGGATCCGCCCCGGCCAGCGCGGCGGGGTGCGGCGCTCCCGGCGCGCCCCCGGTCTCGGCGTAGTCCTCGCCGGTCGCCCAGGCCCGCAGCTGGTGCTGGCCCCAGATCACGTGCCCGGCGACGTCCCGCACCGACCACTCCGCGCACGCCGACGGCGCGTCCCACCGGTCGGCGCGCACCGCGGCCAGCACCGCTTCGAACCCGTCCTGGGCGCGCCGGTACAAGTCCATCGTGTCCATTTCGCTCCTTCGTCGAGGTGGTTCCTCCTCATTGAGGACGAACGGGCGCGGCCGAACTGGACAGTTGACCCTGACACCGTGTCAGCCGTTATCCCGGACCCATGACGTTCTTCCGCACCGCCACCGAGGTGGCCGCCGACCTCCGCCGGGGCACGCTGTCGGCCCGCGAGCTGACCGAAGGGCTCTTCGCGCGCATAGACGCCTCCGACGTCAACGCCGTCGTCGCCACCCGCCGCGAGTTCGCCTTGACCGCGGCCTCGAAAGCCGACGCGACGACCGGCGGCCCGCTGCACGGCGTCCCGATGACGGTCAAGGACGCCTTCGCCGTCACCGGGCTGGCCACGACCTGGGGCGAGCCGGCGTTCGCCGACGCCGTGGCGGACGAGGACGCCGAAGTCGTCGAGCGGCTGCAGGCGGCGGGCGCGATCGTCGTCGGCAAGTCGAACGTCCACCACCTGCTCGCCGACTTCGGGCAGACGGCGAACCCGATCTTCGGGCGGACGCTGAATCCGAGGGACCGCGCGCGGACTCCGGGCGGGTCGAGCGGTGGCGCGGCAGCCGCACTCGCGGCCGGACTGTCCTTTTTGGAGTACGGCTCCGACCTGGCCGGGTCGATCCGGATCCCGGCGGCGCACTGCGGCGTCTACGGCCTCAAGCCGACCCCGGGAACCGTGCCGCTGCGGGGTTTCCAGCCGCCCGGGCCGCCGGCCGAGCTCGTCCGGGAGTTCCCGTCGGCGGTCGGTCCGCTGGCCCGGTCGGCCGCCGACCTGCGGCTCGCGCTGAGCGTCACCGGCGAGCCGGGAACGCCGTCGCGGCGTTCGAAGCTGACGGACTTCCGCGTCGGCGTCGTCCTCGACGACCCGGCCTGCCCGGTGACCGACGAGGTCGGCCGGGCCCTGTCGGACGCCGTCGACGCGCTCGCCCGCGCCGGCGTTCAGGTCGTCGAAGGCTGGCCGGACGGCGTCGACCCGGTCGTCCAGGCGGAGGCGTTCGGTTTCCAGGTCGAGTGGTTCTTCGCCGCGCAGGAAGGCCGCGAACCGGACGGCGCGGACGAGCAGGAGCGGCAGCGGACGGCGCTGGGAGCGGCGTGGGCCCGGTCCTTCGCGAACGTCGACGTCTTCCTCTGCCCGACCGTCTTCACGACGGCAATGCGGCACGACGACCGGCACCGCTACGACGACCAGGTGTTCTGGGTCGCGCAGGCGTCGCTGCCCGGGCTGCCGGCGGTGAGCGCGCCGGTGGGAGGCGCGCTGCCGGTCGGGCTGCAGGTCGTCGGGCCGGCGCACGAGGACGACACCGCGATCACGTTCGCCGAGCTCGCCGCGGACGTCCTCGGCGGGTTCGTCCCGCCTGCGGAATGATCGGGGCGTGTTCTCGATCGGCGACTTCGCCCGCCACGGCCGGGTGTCGGTCCGGATGCTGCGCCACTACGACGCGCTCGGGCTGCTGCGGCCGGCGCGCGTCGACCCCGCGACCGGCTACCGCAGCTACACGGCGGGCCAGCTGGCGCGGCTCAACCGGATCGTCGCGCTGAAGGACCTCGGGTTCACCCTCGAGCAGGTGGCGACGCTGCTGGCCGACGACGTCTCGGCGGAGCAGGTGCGCGGCATGCTGACGCTGCGGCGTGCGGAGCTGGAAGCCGCGCTGGCCGAAGGCGCGGCGCGGCTCACGCAGGTCGAGGCGCGGCTGCGGACGATCGAGGAAGAGGGGCACGCACCGGACGTCGTGGTCAAGGAGCTGCCGGCGCTGCGGGTGGTCGAGCTGACGGGCGTGGCGGCGGGGTTCGCGCCCGAGGCGATCGGCCCGGTGGTGCGCCCGCTGTGCGCGGAGCTGGGCCGCCGTCTCGGTCTCGCGGACGTCACCCCGACCGGGCGGCTGACGTGCTACTACGAGCAGCGCGCGGAGGACGAGGTCGTGGTGCACGCGGCGCTCCCGGCGTCGATCGGCCCGGGCGACCTCAACGGACTGGCGGTCGCGGACCTGGCCCCGGTCCGCGCGGCGACGCTGGTCCACCGCGGCCCGATCGACGGGGTGCTGCCGAGCTGGCAGGCGGTGGTCCGCTGGATCGACGGCCACGGGTTCGCCTCGGCCGGGGCGCAGCGGGAGCTGTACCTGGACTGCCCGGAGGATCCGACGGGCTGGGTGACGGAACTGCAGGAACCGATCGGCTGAGGTTTGCTCTGCCGTCGGAACCCCCTTCGCTGCCAGCGATCGGTTTGGACCCGGTCACCTCGGGTAGGGCCGGTGGGCGTGCTCCGAGGGGAGGTCTCGGTCCAGGTGGTCCGCGTGGTGCAGGGCCTGGGCCAGCAGGCCGCGCACGTGGTCGTCCGCTGCCGAGTAGTACACGAACGTTCCCTCGCGGCGGCCCTTCACCAGGCCCGCCAGCCTCAGCTTCGCCAGGTGCTGGCTGACCGCCGTCGGGGCCGCGCCCGCCAGTTCGGCCAGGCAGGCCACCGAGGACTCTCCCTGCAGGAGCGCCCACAGGACCTTGATGCGGGTCGGGTCGGCCAGGAGGCGGAACGACTCCGCGGCCAGGTGGACCTGCTCGTCGGTGGGCATGTCGAACTCCGGCAGCGACGCGTGCATGGCTTGAACCTTACTACTTGCGTATCTGCGTGCATGCGCAGATAGACTCACCGCATGGGACACGGACACGGGCACAGCCACTACAGCTCTCTCGACACCAGCCGGCGCGGGCTGCGCACGCTGACCTGGTCGTTCGCCGCGCTGTTCGTGACCGCTGTCGCGCAGCTGGTGCTCGTGCTCGTCACCGGGTCGGTCGCGCTGCTCGGGGACACCATCCACAACTTCGCCGACGCGCTGACCGCCGTCCCGCTCGGCGTCGCCTTCGTGCTGGGCCGGCGCGCCGCGACGCGGCGCTACACCTACGGCCTCGGGCGGGCCGAAGACCTCGCCGGGATGGTCGTCGTGCTGGTCGTCGCCGCTTCGGCGGTGCTCGTCGGGTACGAATCAGTGCGGCGGCTGCTCGATCCCGAGCCGGTCGGCCACCCCTGGGTGGTCGCCGTGGCGGGCGTGATCGGCTTCGCCGGCAATGAGCTCGTCGCGCGCTACCGAATCAAGGTCGGGCGGGAGATCGGGTCGGCCGCGCTGGTCGCCGACGGGGTCCACGCCCGCACGGACGGCTTCACGTCACTGGCCGTCGTCGCGGGTGCCGCCGGGGTCGCGTTCGGGTTCCCCGCGGCGGACCCGATCGTCGGGCTCGGCATCACCGTCGCGATCGTGTTCGTGCTGCGCGACGCGGCGAAGGAGGTCTTCCGGCGGCTGCTGGACGCCGTCGACCCGGCCTCGGTCGAGCTGGCCGAGCGGACGGCACTCGACGTCGAGGGCGTGCTCGGCGCCCGTGACCTGCGGATGCGGTGGATCGGGCACCACCTGCGGGCCGAACTGGCGGTCACCGTCGCGGCGGAGCTGACCGTGCGCGAAGGGCACACCCTCGCGCACGAGGTGGAGCACCGGCTGATGCACGCGGTCCCGCACCTGACCGCGGTCGTCGTCCACACCGAACCGGCTAGCTCCGGCGCAACCCGAACGCCAGCTTCAGGATGACCAGCAGCACCGTGCCGAGGATCAGCGGCTGCGCCAGGATCAGCTGGACGACCGCCGGCATCACCTTCAGCGTCGTCGCGGGCACGAACAGGCCGCCGATCGCCGTGATGAACGGGAAACCGGCCAGCATCAGGTTGTCGCGGGACCAGTGCACGCCCGAGAGGACGTCGATCGCGCTGGCGAACAGGACGCCGAACAGCACCGTGCCGGCGGCGGCCAGCACCGGCAGCGGGACCGCCTGCAGCAGCCGGTCGAACGGGCCGAGCCCGCCCAGCACCAGCAGGATCACGCCGGTGGCCAGGGTGACGTACCGCGAGCCGACCTTCGTCACGCGCAGCAGGCCGATGTTGTCCGGGTAGGCCAAAGTGGACAGTCCGCCGAACACCGCGCCGACCGTGCTGCCGAGCACCTCGCCGAACACGCCCTGGGACACGCGGTAGCCGGTCAGCTCCTGGCCGCCCCAGCCGGCCACGATGTCGTAGGTGGCGATGCTCTCGGCGATCGCGGGCAGCAGCGTGATGAAGAAGATCAGCACGAGGTCGCCCTGCACGGCGAAGCCGAACGGGAAGATCCGCGGCACGGTGACGCCGATGTTCTCGCCCACCGCGCCGAAGTTCGTCGGCGCCAGCAGCGCGTAGACGACCGTGCCCACGACGACGGCGACCAGGACCGCACCCCGGCGCAACAGCTTTCCACGACGCAGCAACGTCAACGCGATGACCAGCGCCGCCGCGACACCGCCGGCGAGCAGGTTCACCCACGGGAAGCCGGGACTCGTGGGTGTGCCCAGCCAGTTGGGCAGGGCGGTGCTCGTCAGCTGGGTGGCGAGGATGAGCACGAGCACGCCGGAGATGATCGGGTCCCGCACGAACTTCGCCAGGTACGTGATCGGCCCGAAGCGCTTGAGCGGGATCGCGATCACGCACCAGATCAGCCCGGCGACGACCATCGACCCGAACGCGGCGCCGAGGCCGCCACGCCCGTGCCCGACGGCCAGCAACGCGGCCAGCGAACCCGCGTACGGGCCTTGGATGATCGGCAGCCGCAGCAGCAGGACCGACTGCAGGATCACGACCAGCCCGGACGTCATGAACGTGACGCCGTAGAGGTAGGCGGTGTCCGCGGCGGACAGCTTGAACGCGGTGCCGATCAGCGCGGGGAAGATCAGCAGGCCCGCCATGCCGAGGATGTTCTGGATCCCGAGCCCGACCGCGCTGCCGACGCGGACCTTGTCGTCGATGCCGACGTCGAAGACCGGCACCGGCTCGGGTGGCGCCGGGACGGTGATGCGCGTGGTCATCTCGACCCCGGAGCGGTGGCGCGCAGGCGGGCGGCCCAGCGCTCGAGGATTCCGGCGAGGACGACGCGGATGAGCGCGGACGCTTTCATGGCGGGGACCTCGGCGAGCGGCGCGGCGGGCGGCGAGCTGACCGGTGAGCTGACGGGCTCCGGAGCAGGCGCAGCCGTGGCCGCGGGCTCGTCGCCCTGCTCGATGCGCTGCCGCACCCGGGAGGCCAGCTCCCCCACCATCCGGCCCGAGACGTCCGCCATGATCCCGCGGCCGAACTGCGCCAGCTTGCCCGAGATCGTCAGATCGGTCGCGAGCACGACGTTCGACCCCTCGCCCGACGGCGTCACGCGCATCGTCGCGCGGGCCTTGGCCGTGCCCGATCCGCGCGTGTCCTTGCCGTCGGCCAGGAGCACCGCCGTGCGGGCGACCTCGTCGCGCTCCACCACCTTCGCCACGCCCTGGTAGGCCGCCGTCACCGGGCCGACCTTGATCTTCACCTTGCCTCGGTAGGAATCCTCGCCGAGGTCCTCGGTCAGCTCCGCGCCCGGGAAGCACGCGGCGACGTTGTGGGCGTCCCGCAGGAACCGGTACACCTCGTCAGGGTCGGCGGCGACCTCGAAGGAGTTCTCGATGAGCATCAGGAGACCTTCTTTTCGGCAACTGAGTCGGCGGCCGAGGCCGCGGCGAGCAGGGCGTCGACGATGCGGGCGGGAGTGACCGGCGCCCGGGTCACGCGGGCGCCGAGGGGGCGCAGCGCGTCCTCGACGGCGTTGGCGATCGCGGCCGGCGGCGGGACCGTGCCGCCCTCCCCCGCGCCCTTCGCGCCGAGCGGGTTGAGCGGGCTCGGCGACTCGATGTGGAACAGCTCGACCGGCGGCACCTCGGCCGACGACACCAGCGCGTAGTCGAGGTAGCTCGTGGCCTGCGGGGTGGCTTCGTCGTCGTAGACGGCCTCCTCGTACATCGCGTTGCCGAGGCCGTGGGCGAACCCGCCGAGCACCTGGCCGTCGACGAGCAGCGGGTTGATCACCTTCCCGCAGTCGTGGCCGATGACGTACTTGAGGATGGTGATCCCGCCGGTCTCCGGGTCGACCTCGACCAGCGCCGCGTGCGCGCCACTCGCGTAGGCCGCGCGCTCCGGTGAGAAGTAGCTCGCCGTCTCGAGACCGGCGGTGATCCCCCGGGGCAGCGTGATGCCGTGCTTGCCGATGTTCGCGACCTGAGCGAGCTGGTGCAGGGAAACGGACTTCTCACGGTCGCCGCCCACGCACGCCAGATCGCCGTCGAAGTCCACTTCGGACGGGGAACAGCCGAGCAGCACCCCCGCCGTGTCGAGCAGGCGCTCTCGCATCTGCTTGGCGGCGTCGAACACCGCCGGGCCGCAGGTGGCCGTGATGCGGGAGGCGAACGTGCCCTGGCCGAACGGGATCCGCGCGGTGTCGCCGGTCGTGACGTCGATGTGGACCATGTCCAGGCCGAGGCCGTCGGCGGCGATCTGGGCGTAGATCGTCTCGTAGCCCTGGCCCTGCCCGGCCGCCGCGAGCGTCACGAGGATCCGGCCGCGGTTGGTGACGCGGATCTTCGCGCCTTCGTACGGGCCGAGGCCGCAGCCTTCGACGTACACCGCGAGCCCGATGCCGACATAACGACCCTCTTCGCGCAGCCGCGCCTGCTCCGCCCGCGCCGCGTCGTAGCCGATGCGGTCCAGCGCGCCTTCGAGCAGCGCGGGGAAGTTGCCGCTGTCGTAGGTGAGCGGGCTGCCGTCGCGGAACATGATGCCGACCTGGTACGGGAACTCGTCGGCCTGGATGAGGTTGCGCCGCCGCACTTCGGCGGGGTCGAGGCCGAGGTGTGCCGCGATCCGGTCCATCATGCGTTCCATCACGAACACCGCCTGCGGCCGGCCCGCGCCCCGCACCGACGAGGTCGGGACCATGTTGGTGTAACAGGCCCGCAGCTCGATGTCGATGTTCGGCACCTTGTACGGGCCGGGCACGGTCGACGTCGTGATCGACGGCACCTGCAGTCCGGCGCAGTACGCGCCCTGGTCGTGCTCGATCACGTCCTTGACCGCCAGCAGCCGCCCGTCGTCGTCGAAGCCGACCTCGACCTGGTGGGTCTGCGAGCGTTCCATCATCGCCGAGACGAAGTTCTCCTGCCGGTCCTCGACCCACTTCACCGCGCGGCGCAGCTTCTTCGCGACCCACGGGATGACGACTTCTTCGCCGTAGAACTGGGCTTTGGGGCCGAAGCCGCCGCCGACGTCCGGCGGGGCGATCACGCGCAGGTCGTCCTCGGCCATCTCGTAGATCATCGACAGCTGCTGGCGCGCGTAGTGCGGTGACTGCGTGGTGTCCCAGATGGTCAGCTGCCCGGTCGCCGGCTCGAAGCGCGCGGCCACGGCCCGCGGTTCCATCGAGTGGCCGCCGCCGCGCATCTGGTAGAACTCCTCGCTCAGCGTGTGCGGGGCGGTCCGCAATGCCTCGGCGGCGTTGCCGGCGCTCTGGGTGAGCAGCACGGCCACATTGGACTCGTCGCCGGTGTGCACGAGCGGGCCGCCCGGGCGCAGCGCGGTGGCGGTCGAGCCGACGGCGGGCAGCACGTCGTAGTCGACGTCGATCAGCTCCAGCGCGTCTTCGGCGAGGTAGCGCGACTCGGCGATGACGACGGCGAGGGGCTCGCCGACGTAGTGCAGCTCCTCCGGCGGCATCGGCAGCCGCGGGTAGTCGCGCAGCTGCGGGTGCAGCACCTTCGGCGCCAGGGGTTTCTGGATCTCCATCAGGTCCGCGCCGGAGAACACCGCGACGACACCGGGCAGCGCGCGGGCCTCGGACGCGTCGAACGCCGTGATCCGCGCGTGCGCGTGCGGCGAGCGCAGGAAGGCCGCCGCGAGGGCGTCGGGGAGGTCGAGGTCGTCGAGGTAGCGGCCCTGCCCGGTGAGCAGCCGCTGGTCCTCCCGGCGCGGCAGCCGCCGCCCGATCATCGCGTCAGGCATCGGACCGTCCTTTCGCGACGTCCAAAACGGACTGGACGAGCCCGCTGTACCCCGTGCAGCGGCAGATGTTCCCGCTCAGCACCTCGCGCGCCTGGGCCTCGTCACGCACGGTCTCCTCGCGCAGCGCGGCCGTGACACTCATCAGGAACCCCGGCGTGCAGAACCCGCACTGCAGGGCGTGGTTGCGCTTGAACGCCCGCTGCAGGGGCGCCAGCTCGCCGTCGGTGGCCAGGCCTTCGACGGTCTCGACGGCCGCGCCGTCCACCTGCACGGCGAGCATCAGGCACGCGCGCGTCGCGGCGCCGTCGACGATCACCGTGCACGCGCCGCAGACGCCGTGCTCGCAGCCGAGGTGCGTGCCGGTGAGCCGCAGCTTCTCGCGTAGGAAGTCCGCCAGGGTCAGGCGCGGGTCGACGGTCTCGTCGAACGGCTCGCCGTTGACCGTGCCGCGAACCGCGTGGGTGGCTTCAGACATGGGCTTTCTCCGTGATGTCGGCGAGCGCGCGCTTGACGAGCACGCCGGTGAGCCGGGCGCGGTACTCCGCACTCGCGTGGATGTCGCCGGTGGGGTCGACCTGGGCGCGGGCGGTGGCCTCAGCGGCCGCGCCCAGGTCGGGTCCGAGGGGCTGCCCGATGACGAGCAGCTCGGTGTCGGTCAGCCGCTGCGGGGTCGGCGCCACCCCGGCCGCCGCGATCCGGCACGCCGTGACGACGCCGTCGTCCACTTCGCACACCACGGCGACGCCGGCCAGCGCGAAGTCGCCGCGCCGGGTGGCGAACTCGCGGAACGAGGAGAACTGGTTCGCCCCGGGCCGGTCGACGCTCACCTCCAGCAGCAGCTCGTCGGGCTCCAGCGCGGTGGTGAGGTGGAACAGGAAGAAGTCCGCCGCGGACACCGTCCGGACGCCCCGGGCCGAGGCCAGGGTGAACTTCGCGTCCAGCGCCGTGAGCACGCTCGGCAGCTCGGCGGCCGGGTCGGCGTGGGCCAGGCTGCCGCAGATCGTGCCGCGGTTGCGGATCTGCGGGTGCGCGACCTGGTGCAGGGCCTCGGTGAGCACCGGCAGCAGCCGCGCGGCTTCGGGCGAGCGTTCGACGTGCCGCTGCCGGACCAGGGCGGGGATGGTGATCGTGTCCTCGCCGAACGCCGGTGTCTCCCAGGTCGGGCCGAGGCGGTTGATGTCGACCAGGTGCTCGACGTGGGCCAGGCGGAAGTTGAGCATCGGCATCAGGCTCTGGCCGCCGGCCAGGACCTTGGCGTCGTCGCCCAGGTCGTGCAGCAGCTCGAGGGCTTCGTCGAGCTCGCGCGGCGCGTGGTAGGTGAAGCGGGCGGGTTTCATCGGGTCTCCGTAACGCGGCGCAGGTGCTGCCGGACGCGGCCGGCGAGCAACGGGCGTTCGACGAGCGACAGGTGCCGCAGGTCGGGCAGGATTTCGAGCTCGGCACCGTCGATGCCCTCGGCGAGCTGCCGGGCCATCGACGGCGGGGTCGCGTAGTCGTGCCGCCCCACCAGCACCAGGGTCGGCGCGGTGACCGACGGCAGCAGCGGCCGGGAGTCCATGGCACCCATGGCGATCGACGCCGCCGCGTGGGCCTCGCTGTTGGTGCGCAGGAAGATCTTGACGACGCGGTCGGCCTCTTCCGGGTGCCGGTCGCGGAACTCCGGGGAGAACCAGCGGTCGAGCTGGAAGGTCACCTGCTTGGCCCGCGGCACGGCGACGGCTTTCTGCGCGCGCTCGGCCCACGTCGTGCCGGCGTCTTCGCCGTACCAGGCCGTGGTGTCGGCCAGCACGAGCGACCGGACGCGCTCGGGGTGGCGCCCGGCGAAGTTCACCGCGACGCTGCCGCCCATCGACAGGCCGAGCAGGCTCGCCGAGGGCAGGTCGAGCGCGTCGAGGGTGCGCGCGACGTCGTCGGCGAGGTCCTCGATGGTGAACGGCTTGCCGTCCCAGGCGCTGTCGCCGTGGCCGCGCAGGTCGAGGGCGAAAACCTGGAACTCGTCGGACAGGGCTTCGGCCAGCGGCGTCCACAGCTCGCCCGAGAGGGCCAGCGGGTGTAACAGGACCAGGGGCTCGCCCGCGCCACGCCGGCGCACGGCCAAGGGCTTGCTCATGCGGGCCTCCGGAAGAGCGTGGGGTGCAGGATCGCGTCGACCGCCGCGGCGTCGAGGCCGCTTTCGCGGACCGTCCGGACCGGCTCGGGGTCGCCGAGCGCGAACGGGTAGTCGCTGCCCAGCAGAACGCGCTCGGGGCCGACGAGCCCGGCCAGGAACGCGATCGCCGGACCGGACAGCCCGACCGTGTCGTAGTGGAAGTCGCCGAGGTAGGCGGACGGCTTCCCCCGCTCCAGCTCGCCGGCGAAGGCTTCCTTGGTGCGGTAGCCGCCGTCGAGGCGGTGGGCCTGGTACGGCAGGAAACCGCCGCCGTGCACGAGCACCAGCCGCAGGTCCGGGTGGCGGTCGAGGACGCCGGCCAGGATCAGCTTGGTGATCGCGACGGTGTTGTCGATCAGCCGGCCGTGGACGTTGCCCATCGTGCCCAGCGACGTCAGGTCTCCGGACGGCCCGCACGTCGGCGGGTGCAGCACCACCGGGATCCCCTCGGCCGCCGCGAGCGTCCACAGTGGATCGAACGACGGCTCGTGCGGGGCGGGGCCGGCGGGCGGGTCGGTGTTGAGGATCAGCCCGGCGAACTCCGGCCGTTTCCACGCTTCGAGGAGGTCGTCCGCGGCCCGGTCGCCGTCGTCGGTGGCCACCGAAGCCAGCGCCACGGTGCCGGCCGCCGACTCCGCCATCGCGTCGTTGACCGTGCGCGCCCAGTCCCGGGCACGGGCCGGGTTCAGCGGCGCCGACTGGATGTCCAGCCACGGCGACAGGATCTGCCGCGTGACGCCGGCGTGGCGCTGCCAGTCCGCGCGCGGCCCGGCTTCGGTCATCCGCGCGCCGATCGGCCGGGTCTCGCCGGTGCCGGGCACCGCCACCACCCAGCCCGCGTCCGTGCGCCGCGCCGAGAACCCCGCGACGGGGGCGGTTTCCAGCGCGGTCAGCAGCGAGCGCGGCACGATGTGCGCGTGCGTGTCGAGGACTTCCGTCCGACTCACCTCCACCGGTCGGGTTGCTGGTCCGAACGCTAAGCGGGGTGGCGCGGCGGGACCAGCGCGCTTTCCTGGCAGCAGGCGTAAGGAGAACTGACAGCCGGGCTCTCGCTTCCGGCGGGCGTTCGTGTTGCGATGGCAGTCCACAGAGGAAGGGCGGCGGTCGTGACGGAAACCCGGAACGTGGTCGTGGCGATCACCGGCGCCAGCGGAGCGTGCCTGGGCGTGCGCGTCCTGCACCTGCTGCGGGACCAGCCCGAGATCCGGACGCACCTGGTGCTGTCGAAGGCCGGGATCCTCACCCTGCGCCACGAATGCGACCTCACGGTGGCCGACGTCCGCGCGCTCGCCGACGCCACCTACCGGCCGGGCGAGATCGGGGCGACGATCGCGTCCGGCTCGTTCCCGGTCGCGGCGATGCTCGTCGTGCCCTGCTCGGTCAAGACGCTCTCGGCGATCGCCACCGGCTACACCGACGACCTGGTCAGCCGCGCCGCCGACGTCTGCCTCAAGGAGGGACGGCCGCTGCTGCTGATGGTCCGCGAAACCCCGCTGCACCTGGGGCACCTCAAGTCGATGGTGGCGGTGACCGAGGCCGGCGCGATCATCGCGCCGCCGGTGCCCGCGTTCTACGCGCGGCCGCGGACCGTCGGCGACCTCGTGGACTACACGGCTCGCCGCGCGCTGGCCCGGGTGGGACTATGGGAGCTGGCGCCGGAACCGTGGGACGGCGAGCTGACCAGGGCCGACCCGGCCGACCTGCTGGGGCGGTGACGAAAGGGACCGGAGTGCTGGAAGCGCGGCGGCTGCAGATCTTCTCCGCGGTGGCCGAGCACGGCTCGTTCACCGCTGCGGCCGAAGCCCTGTTCATGACGCACTCCGCCGTCTCGCAGCAGATGGCGTTGCTGGAGCGGCAGCTGGGCGTGCCGCTGATGATCCGCGGACCGCGCGGGATCGAGCTCACCGAAGCGGGCAAGCTGCTGGCCGAACGCAGCACCGGCCTGTTGGGCACGATCGCCCACATCGAGCAGGAGATGTCGGACCTGAAGGCGCAGCACGCGTCGGTGCGGCTCGGCGCGTTCCCGACGGCCGGGGCCGATCTCATCCCCCGCGTCGTGCGCGAGTACCAGCGCCGGTACCCGGAGACGAAGCTCGTGCTGCGCTCGGCGCACGCGTCGGACATGACCGCCGCCCTGCGCGACGGCTCGATCCACCTCGGCCTGGTCTGGGACTACGACTTCGACCCGCGGTCGGTGCCCGCGGACGTCGAGTGGGTGCACCTGGCCGACGACCCGCTGTGCGTGCTGGTGCCGCTGGACCACCCGGTCGCCGGGGAGTCCGAAGTGGAGCTGCGGGAGCTGGCCGGCGAGACGTGGGTGGTGCGCAGCCACCGGCCGCCCTACGACGAAGCGTTCACGACGTTGTGCAAGTTGTCCGGTTTCGAACCGCGGATCGGCTTCGCGACCGAGGACTACCTGTCGGTGCAGGGCCTGGTCGCGGCCGGGATCGGCATCGGCGCGGCCCCGCGGCTGGCGCTCGTCGCGCAGCGCCCCGACGTCGTCGCGGTGGCGATCGCCGGGCCCGCGCCACGACGCCGGATCGCGGCAGTGCGGCTGCTGGAGGCGAGTCATCCCCCCGCGGCGCGGCAGATGCTGGAAGTATTGCGGGTGGTGGCGACGACCGACCCGGAGGACCACGCGTGACCGAACCGCCCGACGTCCTGCGTCAGATGCTGCTCGACGGGCGCGCGGACGTCTCCCTGGTCGACCGGATCGTCGAGGACCTGGCCCGCCGCATCATCGACGGTTCCCTGCCCCCTGGTGCCGACGTCAACTCGGTGGACCTGGCCCGCCGCTTTTCGACGTCGCGGACGCCGGTGCGGGAGGCGCTGCTGACGTTGCAGCGCGAAGGCCTGGTGGACATCCCGGCCCGGCGGCGACCGCGGGTCGCGCCGGTGACGCTGGCCCAGGCCCGGGAGCTGTACGAGATCCGGGCGTCGCTGCACGCGCTGGTGAGCGAGCTGATCGTGGCTCAGCGTGCCGATTTGTCGGTGCTCGCTTCCTGGCAGGCGCACCTGCGCGACGATGCCGCTCGTGGCGACGTCGACGCGTACTTCTGGCACAACGTTTCGTTCCGCCAGGCCGAGGCCGAGGTGGCGGGGAACCGGCAGTTGACCCGGTTGCTGGGATCGCTGGGCCTGCGGACGTTGCAGCTGCGGCACGTGAGCTTGTCGTTGCCGGGGCGGCTGGACCGCTCGGTGGCGGACCACGAGCGGTTGCTGGGGGCTTATGCCGACGGGGACGCGGTGCTCGCGACGGCGTTGACGCGGTCGATCATCATGACCGGGCTGCACTCCATCGAGGCTTCCGGGTGGTCGGGGCTCGAGGTCGCGGAGTGAGTCAGACGCCGCCGGCGCGTTCGATTGCCCGGTAACCCCGCATCACCAGCGAGCGGCTCACCGCCGCCGCCAATCCCGCGTCGCGATCCGCATACGCGTTCACCAACCTCTCGTGGTCCGCCACCGAATGCAGCAACCTTCCCGGCAGCGACAGGCTCAAATGCCGGAACCGGTGCATCTGCAGCCCCAGCGAACTCAGCCGCCGTTGCAGCTCGCCGTTCTTCGCCAAGCTCGCCTCCGCGTTGCGGAACCCCACGTTGTGCCAGAAGTACGCGTCGACGTCACCACAAGCAGCGTCCGCCTCCAGCAGCCCCTGCCAGCGGCGCAGCCCGAAGATCTCCGCGTCCGACGCCCGCGCCACCAGCAGCTCGCTCACCAGCGCGTACAGCGAAGCCCGGATCTCGTAGATCTCGCGCACCTGGGCCATGTCCACCGGGGACACGTACGGCCGCCGGCGCGGGGGGACGATCACCAGGGACTCCCGCTCCAGCAGCAGCAACGCTTCCCGCACCGGTGTCCGCGACGTGCTGAACCGGCGGGCCAGCTCGGCCGAGTTCACCTCGTGGCCCGGCGGGAGCCGCCCCTCGACGATGCCGATCGCGATCTCCTGGAAGATCGTGAACGCCAGCGACGAGCTGCCGTCCACTCCGCGCAGCGCCGTGAAGAGCAGCTCCCGCCGGAGGTCCGCGAGATCGGCCGCGGTCACTAGCCGAGGACCTCGGGCCAGCGCCGGCTCACGTCGGCGATCAGGGACGGGCTCGACTCCGCGACCGCCGGGAAGTCGCCCAGCCGCTCGAACGGCCGGCACGCGTCGATGATCGCTCGGCTGTTGAACGGCACCGATCCCGGCAACGTCAGCGGGTCGACCCGGCTGCCCCACGTCCGCTTCATGACCTCGATGTCGAGCGACGGGTCGGTCCGCCCGCACATCGCCCAGACGACCTCGCCGAGGTCGCGCGGGTTGACGTCGTGGTCGACGACCACCGTGAACCGGTTCATGTACGCCGCGCTCGGCAGCTGCGAAGTCAGGTACGCCGCTTGACGCGCGTGACCCGCGTAGCGCTGTTCGATCGCGACGATCAGCAGTGACCGCCCGCCACCCGCTTCGTGCGCCCAGACGCCCCGCAGCCCCGGTAAACCCGTCTTGCGCAACGAATCCGTGATGATCGCCGACTTCATCACCGTGCGCATGTACGAGTAGTCGTGCGGCGGCTTGCCCGGCGGCGCGCCGAGCAGGATCGGGTCGTCGCGGTAGTACACCTTTTCGACGTCGATGGTGAGGATCGGGTCGCGGGAGCCGGAGTAGTAGCCGGTCCACTCGCCGAACGGGCCTTCCGGGCGCTTGTCGTCCGGCCGCACCCAGCCTTCGATCGCGATCTCGGCGTCGTGCGGCAGCGGCAGGCCGGTCGCGAGCCCGGCGATCGTGCGCACCGGGGCGCCGGCCATCGCGCCGACGTAGTCGTACTCCGAGACGTCGCCGGGCACCTCGACGCCGGCCGCCACGAGGTAGGCCGGGTGGTGGCCCAGCGACGCCGCGATCGGCGCCCGGCCCTCGGCTTCGAACCAGCGGCGCAGGTGCTGGGCGCCGTGCTTGCCCGCCTCGATGTTGACGCTCACCGCGCGGCCGTCGTCCTGTACCTGCATCCGGTACGCGCCGAGGTTGATCCGCCCGGTGTCGTAGTCGCGGGTGACGACCGCGCAGCCCGTGCCGATGTAACGGCCGCCGTCGCCTTCGTGCCAGCGCGGCACCGGGAACTTCAGCAGGTCGACCTCGTCGTCCACATGGGACAGCAGCGGGCCGTCTTCCACCGTCACAGCACGGAATTCGCCCGACCGGGAGATCCACTCCCCCGGCTTGACGGCGAGCTTCTCGACGAGGTCCTCGTCGGTGTTGTCCCAGCCGAGCCCGAGCACCGACCCGAGCAGCCGCGGGTTGCTGACCGAGCCGGACAGCACGCGCGACCCGGACGGGTAGTCCTTGATCGCGTCGAACATCAGGGCCTTGGGGTTGCCGCGCCGGTAGTTGACCTGGGACAGCGCGCCGATCTCGAGCTCCCAGTGGGCGCCTTCGACGGTCTGCACCTCCCCGGCCGCCTCGGCTTCGGCGAGCCACTTCCGCAGGTCGGTCATGCCGGGATCCTTCGCGAGGTCTGGCGGAGGTGGCCGATGGCCGCCTCGGCGGTGAGCACGTCCGCGTACTTCTGGTCCAGGTCGAACAGGCTCAGCCAGTGCGACGCCTCGAACCGGTCGAAACAGCAGTCGCCGACGACGCCGACGCGGTAGCCGCGGCTGCACGCGTCGACGACGGTCGAGCGCACGCACCCGCTGGTGGCCTCGCCGGCGACGAGCAGGGTGTCGTGGCCGCCCATCCGGAGCATCGTGTCCAGCGGGGTGCCGTGGAAGCAGCTGGGGCCGATCTTCTCCAGCACGACGTCACCGGCCCACGGTTCCACTTCGGACACGATCGCGTTCGGATCCACTGTGGACTTCGGGGCCAGCGCCGAGCCCGGCTTGCGGTTCCACCGGCCGTACTCCGACGGCGTCGCGTGGAAGTAGATCACCGGCGCCCCGGCGTCCCGGGCCGCGCGCAGCAGCGGGGCGGTGCGGTCGACCGCCGCCCAGCCGTCCGAGCCACACGCGCTGGGCCAGTCCTCGACCGCGTCGAGGATGTCCTGACGCGGCAGGCCGAGCGCCGCGTAGTACAGGTCGACGACGAGCACGGCCGGGTGGGCCCCCAGACCGAACGGGGCCTGCTTCGCCCACGACGTCGCCGCGAGCACCGCGCGGTCCCGTTCGGTCAGGTACTTCGTCCACTGGGCTTCGAAGCTCATGACGCCGTCAGGCTGTTGTCGATGTACTTCGTGACGTCCGTCGGCGGCGAGGTCTTGGCGTTCTCCGCGGCTTCGTCGAAGGCCTGCTTGATCACCTTCTCGTCCACCACCGGGGTCTTCGCCCAGACGTCGAGGAAGAAGTCGTAGGCGTAGGCGGCGAGTTCGGTGCTCTGCACGCCGCTGTACTTCTGGATGCTCTTCACCGTCTCGTTCTTGTGCCCGCGGATGTACTGCAGCGCTTCGGCTTCCGCCGCGACGAACCGCTTGACGACCTCGCGGTTGTTCTGCAGGTACTTGGACTGCACGGTGTAGGCGCCGAGCGGAAACGGCATGTTCGACAGCGCGGCGAGCCGGTGCGCGCCCTTGTTGCGGCTCTCGGTGCCGTTGGGCGGCTGGGTGAGGATCGCCGACACGGCACCGCTGCCGAGCGCGGCCACCTCGGCCGGGACGCCCTTGACGAACACCGCGGTGACGTCCTCACGCTTGAGGCCGTTCGACTCCAGCAACGCCGTCAGCCCGAAGTCGCTTTCCGAACCGGGTGAGGTGATGGCGACCTTCTTGCCCTTCAGCTCCGCGACCGACTTGACGTCCGGGCTCGCCCACATCTCCAGGTTGTAGTGCGGCTCGGACATCGCCACGTACTTGAGGTCCGCGCCCTTCATGATCGCCGCCGCCGTGTCGGCCGCGACGCCGACGCCGATCTGGACGCTGTTGCTGGCCAGCCCCGCGACCAGCTGGGAGCTGTCGTTGAGCCGGGACAGCTTCACGTTCAGGCCGTGCTTGGCGAAGATGCCGTAGTCCTGCGCGGTGTAGAGGTCGGAGTAGCCCGCGCCGAGCGCGGTGTAGCCGATGGTGACCGGCAGCGCGCCGCTCGCGTCGGCGGTGACCGTGCCGCCGGCCCCGCCCCCGCACGCGGTGAGGCCGAGCATGAGGCTCGCGGCCAGGAGGAGGGTGTTCTTCATTGTGCACCTGCCCAGTGGGTGAATCGGCGTTCGACCAGCCGGACGGCCCAGTTCAGCAGCAGGGCGAGCACGGCCAGGAGGACGATCCCGGCCATCGCCGAGTCCATGTTGAAGTTGGAGGTCTGCGTCTGCACGAAGTAGCCGAGGCCCTGGCTGGCCAGGAACAGCTCGGCGACGATCGCGCCGACCAGCGCGCGGCCGACGGCCAGCCGCACGCCCGCGAGGATGTAGGGCAGCGTCGCCGGCAACGCGATGGTGTAGAAGAACTTCAGCCGCGGCGTGCAGAACACCGTCGCGACGCGGGTGTAGTCGCTGTCCATGTTCCGGACGCCCGCCGTGATGTTGATGATCAGCGGCAGGATCGCCGCCCACACGATGACGATCACGCGGGAGGTGTTGTCGATGCCGAACCAGAAGATGATGATCGGCAGGAACATCACGTACGGCACCGAGTAGAGGATGTTGACCATCGGCTCGGTCATGTCGTGCAGGATCCGGCTGCGGCCGAGCACGAGCCCGATCGGGATGCCCAGGACGAACGTGATGCCGAGGCCCCACAGCAGTTCCAGGCCGGTCGCGCCGAGCGCCGGGTAGATGTCGCCGGAGCCGAAGAGCTTCACCTCGGCCGCGGCGATGCGCAGCGGGTTGCTGCTGAAGGAGACGTCGACGAGGCCGAGCGCCGTCGCGAGCTGCCACAGCACCAGGACGATCGCCATCCCGGCCGTGCCGAGCAGCCCGCTACGGTGTCGCCGCACCCAGCCGGAGCTCGCCGAGAGTGCCGGCGGTGGGTTCGGTGACGGGTTCGGTGACGCTGTCGTGCGCGGGAGTGACGCTGTTGTCATGGTCCGGCTCCGAAACTGCGGGTTCGTGGTGGAGGGCCGAGAGGATCTTGTCGCCGTAGGCCAGGAATTCGGCGCTGCGCCGCCAGGCGGCGTCGCGCGGGCGGGGCACGTCGATGACCAGTTCCAGCGCGACGTGCGCGGGGGACGGGGAGAAGACGAGCACGCGGTCGGCGAGCAGCACGGCCTCGTTGACGTCGTGGGTCACGAACATCGCGGTCTTCTTCGTGACGGCGTCCGCCTGCCAGATCCGCAGGAGCTCGTCCTGCAGGTTCTCGCGGGTCTGCGCGTCGAGGGCGCCGAACGGCTCGTCGAGCAGCAGCAGCGTCGGGTCGGTGGCCAGGGCGCGCGCGAGGTTGACCCGCTGCCGCATGCCGCCCGAGAGCTCGTGCGGGTACTTCTTGGCGACCTGGGTGAGGCCGACGATCTCGAGCAGCTCCTCCGCCCGTTTGCGGGTGCCGGCGTTGAGCCTGCCCTGCACCTGGGGTCCGAAGAGGACGTTGTCGAGGACGGTCCGCCACGGGTACAGCGAGGCGTGCTGGAAGACCAGCGACCGCTCCGGGCCGGGCCCGGTGATCGGACGGCCGCCCAGCTCGAGGGCCCCGCCGGCGACCGGCACGAGCCCGGCGACGGCCTCGAGGAAGGTGGTCTTGCCGCACCCGCTCGGGCCGACGATGACCACGAACTCCTCGTCGTGGATCTGCAGGTTCAGGTCGAGGCACGCGGTCGAGAACCCGCCGCCGCGCCGGGCCTTGTGGCCGAGCAGCAGGTCCCGCGCGTCCAGGCAGATGGTCGGGACGGACATCAGCACGTCCCCGGGATTTCTGGGTTGTTCACTACCGCTCCTCCTTGGCGATGGCTGCACTGCGGATCGCAAGGTGTCGACACTTCGGGAGAGTCTGCGTCCGCGATGCAGGCAATGTCAAGGAGTCGGAATCGAACCAGATGCAAACTGTCGACACTCAGCGGATGGTGAGTGCGGGTCTGCTCAGGCGACCGGTTGCTCCGCCGGTTCCGGCTTCGGGCTCAGGACGCCCGCGAACACCGCCGCCAGCACGCACAGCACCACCGGCACCGCGAAGGTGACGTTCAGCGGCATCCACCGCGTCAGCCCGCCGATCAGCGCCGGCCCGGCCAGCAACCCGACGTACCCGAGCCCGACCACCCGGGCCATCAACGCCCCCGACGCCCGCGTGTCCAGGTTGCCCGCCGCCGTGAACAGCTGGGGGACGCCGCCCGAGAGCCCCAGGCCGAACACCGCCCAGCCCACCAGCGACAGCCACACCCAGGGCGCCGCCGCGGCCGTCGTCAGGCCCACCGCCGCCAGCGCCGCCCCGTAGCGGACGATCGCCGCCGGGCCAGCCCACGCCGCGACGCGGTCCGTCAGGAACCGGCCCGTCGTCATCGCCACCGCGAACGCGCCGTACGCCAGCGCCGCCGTCGAGGACGACGTACCCAGGACCTTCTCCATGTGCAGCGCCGCCCAGTCGTTCGCCACGCCCTCCGACAGCATCAGCGCCAGCGCCAGCAGGCCGAGCAGCCACACCACGCGGCCCGGCGTGCGGCGGCGCACCGCCGGCTCCGCCTCGGAAGATGCGGCCGCCGAAGGCACCGGTGCCTCGGACGACTCCATCAGGAACCGCGCGGACGACAGGGAAAGCGCCACGCACAGCAGGCCGGTGCAGGTGAGCGTCACGCCGGTCGCCACCCCCGCGCCGAGCGTCGCCGCGCCGATGACCGCCGCGAACGCGCCGCCGATCGACCAGAACGCGTGGAACGCCGCCATGATCGGCCGGGGGTAGGCCCGCTCCACCACCACCGCGTGCGCGTTCATCCCGACGTCGATCGCGCCGTTGCCGAAGCCGAACAGGATCAGCGAAAGCCCCAGCGTCCACCACGAGTTCGCGAACCCGGGGGCGCACAGCGCGAGCCCGAGCAGCACCCCCGCCGCCGGGACCAGCCGGCGGTGACCGAGGCGGTCGACGAGCGGCCCGGAGATCTGCATGCCGGCGAACGCCGCGCCGCCGAGCACCAGCAGCAGCGCGCCCAGCGTGCTGTGCGAGATGCCGGTCGCGCGCTCGATGTTCGGGATGTGCACCACCCACATGCCCATCGCGAACCCGTTGAGGCCGAAGAACATGAAGGTCGCGAACCGGGCGGCGCGCGGGCGGGGCGGGGCGGTCGTCATCGGTTCTCCAGGGGGACGGCGACGTGCACGAGCACACCGAGATCGGCCAGCGCCGCGCGCTGGTCCTCGGGTGCGCCCGGGTCGGTGATCACTACGTCCGCGCGGTCGGCGGGACAGACGTGGGCGAGCGCGGCGCGGCCCCACTTGGCGCCGTCGGCGAGCACGATCGTGCGGGCCGCGACGGCGAGGGCCGCCCGCTTGACCTCGGCGTCGCCCAGGTCGAACGCGGTGAGCCCGGCGTCGAGGCCGAACGCGCAGGGGCTCAGCACGGCGACGTCGAAGCGCAGGGCGCGCAACGACGCGACGGTCAGCGGGCCCACCAGGGCCTGCTCCCCCGGCCTCGGCTCGCCGCCCGGCAGCAGTAGCCGGACGTCCGGGTCGTCGGCCAGCTCGTGGGCCGCGTGCAGGGAAAGCGGCATGACGGTGACCGCGCGCCCGCGCAGCAGCCGCGCCAGTTCCAGCGCGGTCGTGCCGCTGTCCAGGACGATCGTTTCGCCGTCGCGGATCAGCTCGGCCGCCGCGGTCGCGATGGCCCGCTTGGCCTCGACGGCGGCCGTCGCGCGGGCGGCGAACGGCGGCTCGATCCCGGACGGCGACGCCGGCACGGCCCCGCCGTGCACCCGCCGCAGCACGCCGCGCGAGGCCAGGTGGTCGAGGTCGCGGCGCACGGTCATCTCCGACGCGCCGGTCGCCGACGCCAGGTCCGCGACGGCGACCTGGTCGGCGTCGCGCAGCCGCTCCACGATGATCCGTTGCCGCTCCGCGCTCTTCACCCCGCGATGCTCGCAAGCCGCGACCATTCGCACAACCGATTTGTTCGTCCGCTCACGTCGGTTGTGCGAACCACCGCTGCGGCATGATGGTGCCGTGCACGCCGCCGAGACCACCGCGACCCCGTGACCGGGGGCTACCTGAAGGGCCGGATCCGCCGCGAGGACATCATCACGGCGGCGGCCGCGGCGTACGGCGAGCTCGGCTACCACGGCTCGTCGCTGCGGGAGATCGCCAAGCGGGTCGGCATTTCGCACGCCGGCCTCCTGTACTACTTCCCGACCAAGGAAGCCCTGCTCGCCGCCGTGCTCGAACGGCGTGACGCCGAGGACTCCGAGCGCGAGCAGCTGACCGTGCCGCCCGGCCTCGAGGTGCTGCGCCACTTCGTCGCGCTCGCCGAGCACAACGTGCGCCACCCCGGGATCGTCGACCTCTACTCCCGGCTCGCCGCCGAGGCCGTCGCCGCCGACCACCCGGCGCACGAGTACTTCGTGCGCCACTACCGGGCCGCGCGCGAAGGCGTGCGCGAGTCGTTCGCCGTCCTGGCCGCCCGCGGCGAGCTGCGGGACGGCGTCGACCCGGGGCTCGCGACGCTGACCTTCATCGCGCTGATGGACGGCCTGCAGGTGCAGTGGCTGACGGTCCCCGGCGACGTCGACCTGGTCGGTTCGCTGCGCTTCTACCTGCAGAACCTGCTCACCGTCCCGGTCTAGAGGGTCTTCGCGTACGGGTCCCAGCCCACCGGCAAAAGGGGCGGGACCTCGACACTGCTGCCGACGTCCACGGTCTGCCCCCGGGTCAGGGACTCCTCGATGGCAAGCATCGCGTCGAGCACGTGGTAGGCCAGTTCGCCGGACGCGCGTTCCGGCACGCCGGCGCGGATCGCCCGGGCCAGCTCCAGCGCCCCGGTGCCGCGGGAGGCCGCGTGTCCGGCGGGCGCCAGCTCTTCCGGCTCGTCACCGCCGAGCAGGTGCAGCCGGGTCGGCTCGTCGAACCGGTTGGGGTCCGGCAGGACGGCGGTGCCGCCGGTGCCGGTCAGCTCGACCACCCCGGTCCGCTTGAGCGCCGAATCGAAGCTCAGCACGAGCTGCGCCGAGGCTGCTTCGAACTCGACGAGTGCGGTGACCGTCGTCGGCACCAGCACCGGGAACTCCGTCCCCGCGCGCGGACCGGAGCCGATGACCCGGGTGTCGCGCGCCCGGCCGCCGGCGCCCGTGACGCGCCGGATCGGCCCCAGGAGGTGCACCAGGGCCGTCAGGTAGTACGGGCCCATGTCGAGCAGCGGCCCACCGCCCGGCTGGTAGTAGAACTCCGGCGTGGGGTGCCACACTTCCGGGCCCGCCACCTGGAACAACGCCAACGCGGTCAGCGGACGGCCGATCCGGCCCTCGTCGACGGCCCGGCGCGCGGTCTGCAGCGCGGCGCCGAGGACGGTGTCGGGCGCGCTCGCCACGCGCAGGTTCTTCTCCCGTGCGCGATCCAGCAGCTTGCGGCCGGTCTGGCGGTCCAGCGCGAGGGGCTTCTCCGCCCACACGTGCTTGCCCGCATCGAGGGCCGCGAGCCCGACGTCGACGTGCGCAGCGGGGATGGTCAGGTTGACGACGAGCTCGACCTCGGTGTCGTCGAGCAGCTCAGCCACCGTGCCCGAACGCGGCACGCCGTACTCGGCCGCGCGGGCCGCGGCACGCTCGGTGTCGAGGTCGGCGATCCGCAGCACGCGGACGTCCGGGAAGCTCGTCAGGTTCTCGAGGTAGGTGCCGCTGATGACGCCGGCGCCGACGATCCCGACGCCGACCGGCCCGCCGGTCACCGGCCGGCCAGGAACGCGTGGCTGGCGGCGACGGCTTCGAACAGGTCACCGTCGTAGGCGTCGAACTCGACCACGCGCAGCGCGTCCGGCGCGGCGGCCAGGACGTCGGCGATCGGCACCTGCCCCTGGCCGGCCGGGACCTGGCCGGAGGCGTCGGTGGCCAGGGCGCCGTCCTTGACGTGGATCGCCTTGACGCGGTCGCCGAGGCGGCGCAGCAGGGCGGGCGCGTCCTCGCCGCCCGCGGTGGCCCAGTACGTGTCGACCTCCAGCGCGACGGCCGGGTCGAGCTGGTCGGCGAACACCTCGAACGCACTGCGGCCGTCGAGCCGGGACTCCAGCTCCCACCAGTGGTTGTGGTAGCCGACCTGGACACCGTGTTCGGCCGCGAGCTTGGCGGCGGCGTTCAGCGCGTCCGCCGTGGCGGCGATGTCGGCCGGGTCCTGCCACTGCTCCGGCTTGACGAGCGGGTCGATGACCAGGCCGATGCCGAGCTCGGTCGCCGCGGCGAAGACGGCCGCCTGGTCGGCGCCGAGCAGGCGGGCGTGCGCGGTCGGAGCGGTCAGCCCGTTCGCCGGCAGGCCCGAGCGCAGGGCCTCGACGTTCTCGACGACGCCGTAGGGCTCGACGCGCGTGAAGCCGATCGCGGCGAGCCGCCGCAGGGTGTCGGCGGGGTCGGCCGCGAAGGCGTCGCGGACCGAGTACAGCTGCACGGAAAGCTCGCTCATCACCGGCTCCTGGAGGTCACGGGGTTCCCTGAATTTCTACCACTTGGTCAAAATTGAGGCCAGGGATTTGCCGGCCGGTCCACCGGACGGCCGCACCCCCGCGTGCGCGGTCTCACTGCCGTGGTTGTTTTGGCGAGGGCCGGTCGGGGCAGTAACGCCTTGACGAGGCCAGAGCCGATCCGATCCGGAGGTGCCGGTAGTGGACAGGGCAGGGGACGAAGTGGACACGGGGGCCGTCGGCCACCCGGCGTCCCGTCGCGACCTGACGGAACTGTCCGAGGCCGCGCTGGACCTCGACCGCCGGATCGAGCAGCACCTCGCCCGGCTGCGCCGTGAACGCGCCGAACGCGCCCGGGACGACATTCCTGACCAGCGGCTTCGCCCGAGCGGCTGACCTCGAGTTCACCGCGTGGACCCGAGCTACTACGCTGGGTGTACCCACGCCACGCGCCGAAGTCCTGCGAGGTCGCCATGTCCGAGTCGCTGTCCCCGAGCCAGAAGCCGGTGGGGGTCGACCCCGACCGGCCGAGCATCGCCCGGATCTACGACGGGTTCCTCGGGGGCAACAACTTCTACGAGGTCGACCGCGTGGTCATGGAGAAGATCCGCGCGGCGGTCCCGGAAGCGGTCGACATCGCCCGCGGAAACCGCGGTTTCCACAACCGCGCGCTGCGGATGCTCGCGAGCCAGACGAAGATCCGGCAGTACCTCGACTGCGGGTCCGGGCTGCCGACGGCGGAGAACACGCACCAGATCGTCCAGCGCATCGAGAAGGACAACACGGTCGTCTACGTCGACAACGACCCCGTGGTCCTCGCGCACGGCCGGGCGCTGCTCGTTGAGAACGACTTCACGCACATGGTCGAAGCGGACATCTTCAAGCCCGAGGCGGTGCTCGACAACGACGAGGTGCGCCGGCACGTCGACTTCGCCGAGCCGGTCGCCCTGCTGCACGTCGGCACGATGCACCACTTCGAGGGCGACGGCGCGGTCGAGATCATGCGGGAGTACATCGACGCGCTCGCCCCGGGCTCGTACGTGGTGCTGTCGCACTTCTTCGACCCCGAGGTGGCGGAGCTGACCGAGATCGCCAAGCGCATCGAGAACATCCTGACCCAGGGCCCGCTCGGCGCCGGCCGGTTCCGCACGCGGGTGGAGATCGAAGGCATGCTGCCGGGCCTGGAGTTCCTCCAGCCGAACGCGACGTCCGCGCCCGGCCTCGCGGTGTGCGACGAGTGGTGGCCGGACGGTCCCCGGCTCACGCCGCTGTCGGGTTCGGCGAAGTGCGTGGCCGGGATCGTCGGCGTCAAGCGCTGAGTCATTCCACTACGGGCGCAGCCGCCACAGGTGGTCGGCGGTTCCGGTGTCGCCGAACTGCACCACCTGGGCGCTGTCGGCCGTGGACATCCCGGCGACGCCGAGGACCTTGCCCGAGTTGCGGTTGACGATCCGGAACCAGCCGCTGCCGTCGTCGCGCAGGCGCCACAGGTGGTCCGCGGACCCGTTGTCGGTGGACTGCACGATGGCCACACTGTCCGCTGTGGACATTCCGGCCACGCCGAGCACCTTGCCCGAGTGGACGTTGCGGATGAGGAACCAGCCGTCGGCCGCGGCCTCGAACGTCCACAGGTGGTCGTCGGTGCCGTTGTCGGCGAACTGCACGACCCGCGCGTTGTCCGCGGTGGACATCTGGTCGACGCCGAGCACCTTGCCGGAGTTGCGGTTCTCGACCCGCAGCCGGCCTTCCGGGACGAGGCGCCAGACGTGGTCCGCCGAGCCGTTGTCGCCGAACTGCACCACCTGGGCACTGTCCGCCGTGGACATCCCGTCGACGCCGAGGACCTTGCCCGAGTTGCGGTTCTTCAGCCGCCACCAGCCGTCGCCGTTGTCGACCGGCTGCCAGAGGTGGTCCGCGGTGCCGTTGTCGGTGAACTGCACGACCCGCGCGCTGTCCGCTGTGGACATCTGGTCGACGCCGAGCACCTTGCCCGAGTGGTGGTTGCGGATCCGGTACCAGCCGTCGCCGTTCGCCACGAGGTGCCAGACGTGGTCGTCGGTGCCGTTGTCGGTGAACTGGACGACCCGCGCACTGTCCGCAGTGGACATCTGATCCACGCCGAGAACCTTGCCGGAGTTGTGGTTCACGATCCGGAAGCCCGCTCCCCCGCCGCCGGCCACCCACGGGTGGCCGTTCGGGTCGGCCGTCGGGAACGAGGTGACGCGCAGCCGCGCCGCGCCCATCGGGATCAACGTGACGGTTTCGACCGCCGCGTCGCTGCGCGCCGGTGACGCCTGCAGCGGCGTGACGACGTTCTGGTCGTCCGCGGTCCACTCGGCGATCTTCCGCGCGGGCGCGGTGATCTTCACCGGCGCGGTGTCGGGGGTGAACGGGTTGGCGGGCAGCGCGCCGCTCGCCGGCGAGAACGTCAGGGCGGCGCCGGCGGTGAGGCCGTAGTTCCACGGCGTCGTCGCGTGCACCGCGTACTGCGGGAACTGCGCGCTCCCGCCGAGGCTCTGGTAGTTCTCGCCGATCTTGAGCGAGTACGTCAGCGGGCCGTGGTCGACCGACACGGAGTCGTGGTTGGCCGTCCAGGTCCGCGTGGTCGTGCGCTGGGGCAGGGTGAGCGTGACGACGTCGCCGTTCGCCCAGGTCCGGCTGACCTTGACGAAGGACGGCCCGGCCGTCGCGGCGACCGCCGCCCCGGCCACGACCAGCCGCGGCGCCGCGCACCAGGCGGGAATCCGGAAGTAGAGCGGGAACGCGAGCGGCTTCGGCGTCCGGACGGTGAAGGTGACCTGCTCGGAGAACGGGTAGGTGGTGTCCTCGGTGATGGTCACGGAGGTGCCGTCACCGACCTTCGCCGTGACGCTGCTCGCGGAGTACATCGCGGCGGCGAGGCCGTTGTCCGGCGTGGCCAGCCACAGCTCTTCGGTGAAGTAGGGCCAGCCCATGCCGTAGTTGTGCGGGCAGCAGCGGTACTGGTCGACGCCCGGCAGGTAGGCCTGCATCGCGAAGCCGTTCTGGAACTGGCCTTCGCTCTTGGGCACGTTGTCGAGGTCGACGCTGTTCGCGCTGGTGATGTAGTGGATCGCGCGTCCGGCGGGGTCGAGCGACGCGGGCAGGGAGTTGAAGGCGAGGTCCTCGCAGCGGTCGGCCCACACCGGGTCGCCGGTCAGCCGGGTGAGCAGCTGGTGGCTCGCCATGAACTCGACGATCCCGCAGGTCTCGAAGCCCTGCCGCGGATCCCCGAACCCGGGCCGCGCGTTCTCGTCCCCGGCGAAGCCGCCGCCGGCGAACTGGCCGTAGGTGGCCATGATCGTGGCGTAGTCGGAGTAGGTGGCCTGGGTCAGGCTCGCGTCGCCGGACCGCAGCGCGTACTGGGCGGGTTCCCGGAAGCCCTGCGCGACGTTGACGTTGTGCAGGCTCGGCAGGTTCCGGACCCAGTTGGCACCGAAGCCGTGGATCTTGTCGGCGAGGTCGAGCAGGAAGGCGTCGCCGGTGCGGTTGAAGAGCCAGAAGACGCTGTCGAGGCCGTCGCCCCAGCGCACGGACACCCAGCTGGAGTCGAAGGCGCTCTTGCCCTGGGCGTTCATGTAGCGGAGGAAGCGGGTGAGGAACGGGACGACGCGGGTGTCGCCGGTGTACTCCTGCCACGAGCGCAGGGCTTGCAGCAGCGGGAGGTACGGCCAGAAGTCGGGACCGTTGTTGAGCGCGGTGCGCAGGGCGGTGGGCCCGAAGAAGCCGTCGGACTGCTGGGTGGCGAGAATGGCGTCGATCCACTTCCCGGCGGTGGCTTTCGCGGTGGCGTCCCCGGTGACGGCGGCGAGATCGACGTAGCCGCGCAGCCAGTAGGGCACTTCCTCCCAGCCGGTGCGCTCGGGGTGGACCCAGCCGCTGGTGCCGAAGTCGAGGAAGTGCGAGGTCTCGGCGTAGTGCCCGCAGAGGCCGTCGAGCTGCAGTTTCAGCTGGCCGGCGAGCCATCCTTTGGCGGTGACGGCCCCGGGCGGCAGCTTGAGGAAGGCGGCGGGCTTGAGCGGAGCGGCGTTCGGCGTGTAGAGGCCACCCTGCGCGGCGGCGACCTTGCGGAGGGCGGCGGCCCGGGCATCCGGAGCGGCGACGCCGGTCAGCAGAGTGGCGGCGGCAACACCGGCCCCGGTGACGAACTGCCTGCGGCTCAGCGACACGGTTGGCCTCCGCTCGTCGTTACAACGTTGTAAAAATCCGTTTTACCGGGTGGATACAACGTTGTAAATCCGCCGTTCGTCGGAGAGGCGGGGAGGGAGCCGGTTCCGGTGTGGCGCTACGGCACGTCCGGCGAACCCGAGCCGGCCCCACCAGCCGCGAAGTCATCAGCCGCGAAGTCACCGGCCACGAAGTCATCCTCCGCGGCGCCGTCGCTCGTCGACGCGAACCAGTTCCCGGAACTCGCCACCCCGTTGGCCGCCGGCTCCTCCGCCACCTTGTCCTCAGTGGACGCCTCCGCGGTGGACGCCTCCGCCTCGCCGCGCACCCACTTCAGCTTCACCTCGAACTGGCCCTGCAGCCCCGTCCGGGCGATCACCGCGCCGGCCTGGGCGTCGAGCTTCACGCCGAACTTGAGCTCCACCTCGTCCGGGCCCAGGTCGCGGAACTGGGCCAGGGCCGCTCCCGCCGCCGTGCGGACCTCGCTCAGGGCGTGCTCGAACGTCGTCGTCGCCTTGCGCAGCACCCCCGAGGGCACCGACGCGCGCTCCAAGCCCGGCTCCACCTCCACCTCGACGACCACCGATCCGCCGTCGGCCAGCGGAAAACGCACGAAGTCCGGCAACGAGCCCTCCTCACACGAAAATCAACAAGGCAGGTCCAGCCACTGCTCCCGGCCGATGCCGAGCCGCACCCGCTCGAGCTCGTCGAGCAGCGTGCCCAGCCGGTCGGGGTGAGCCAAGTATTCCAGCACCGCCTGGTAGAACGCGCTGCTCATCGCCGACGGCATCAGGTCCGACGCGTCGAAGCACAGGTCGGTTCCGCGCGCGAGGGTCGTCGCGATCCGTTTGGTCACGTCGCTGCGGTAGACGTCCTGGTCCACGAGCCGCTGGTGCACCGAGAACGTCGTCCCGCCCGACGGCCAGATCCGCTGGCCCGCTTCGCCGGCCAGGTACACCATCAGCTTGCGCGCCGCCGGGGTGTCGTGGAACAGCCCGGCCAGGTCGGCCGAGACCTCGGACGGGCCGCCCGCTCCCGCGCCCGGGAACGGGAAGAACCGGAAGTCGCGATCGGGCACGGGCGGCCCCGGCAGCGCCGTGTACCCGCCGATCGCGAACGAGCCGAGGTGCTCCCACGCGCACCCCGGCGGGTCGGCGAACATCGCCTTGCCGGCGTCGGCGAACGACGTCAGCAGCGCCGCCGAGCTGCCGCCGCGGACCGCGCCCGGCGCCAGGACCAGGTCGCCCCAGCTCTGCCACGCCGCGCGGACCGCCGGGTCCGTCCACGGCAGGGTGCCCGCCGCCCAGGCGCTGTAGACCTCCGGGCCGGCGCGGTGCAGCAGGATGTCCTCGATCCAGTCGGTGCCAGGGAACCCGGAGTTCGGCGGAGCGCCCATGCCGAGGCACCACGGCCGTTGCCCGCCCGCGGTGAGCTGCCGCGACGCCGTCAGGAGCTGGTCCCACGTCGCCGGTTCCGGCCCGGCGAACGTCTTCGGCGAGTACCAGACGATGCTCTTCAGGTCGGCCTTGACCGCGACCGCGTACATCGCGCCGCGGCCGAGCTGCTGCAGCTTCAGCCACTGCGGGCTGTACGTCTGCGCCGCTTCCGCGCCGAGGACGGCGTCGAGCGGCTTCAGGTCGCCCGAGTTCACGTACCCGGCGAGCTCGGCCGGGTTGGACAGCACCGCCACGTGGGGCGGGGTGCCCTGCTGCAGGTCGCCGCGCAGCACCTGGTTCTGCGCGCGCGTGCCCTGGTACCGCGTCGGGATCCCGGTCTCCCGGGTGAAGCCGTCGAGCACGCGCTGGAACGCGGCCTGCTCGTCGCCGGTCCACGAGCCGAGCACGGTCACGACCTCCGCACCGGACCCGGCCGAGCAGCCGGGCACCACCGCCGCCAGGACGACGGCCAGCAAGGCGACGGTGAAGCGTCTCGTCATCGGCTTCTCGCTCCCCGGAACCGGTATTCGTCCAGCCGCGGTTGCAGGCCGCCCGCGGCGAGCACCCCGATTCCCGCGGCCAGCACGGGAATCCCGTAGCCGAGCAGCCCGCTCCAGCCCGGTTCCGTGAGCCCAGGCCCCAACAGCGCCGCCTCGTCGACGCCGGCCGGGGCCGCGGGCGGGACGGCCGGCGGCGAGGCCGCCGCGACGAACGCGGCCACCGTGACACCGCAGGCGTCCGGTCCCCGGTTGGCACAGGAAGCGAGCAGTACCCGGCCGAGCGTCCACTGGGCGCCGCTCGCGGTGGCCGTCGTCGCGGCGGAGCGCGCGTCCACGGTGTGCGCCAGCGCGGCACCGCTGTCCCGCGCGTCGGACTGGACCCCGAGCAGCAGCGCCGTTCCCACGCCCAGCAGCACCAGTCCCGCCGTCGCGGCGAACAGCGCCGAGTTCACCGTCCGCCGGAAGCGGCGGGCGAGGAACCGCTGGGTCCACACCAGCAGGGCGAGCAGGAGCAGCAGCGGCAGCGCCCACAGCCACGTGATCGCGGGGTCCAGCCAGTCGGTGCCGAGCTGCCCGCCCAGCGCGCCCCGCTGGGCGGCGGCCAGTGCGTCGAGCCGCGCGAGGATTCCGTTCTCCTTCGCGGTCAGCAGGTCGGACGCCGACTGCAGGTTGCTCGCGGCGAGCGGGTCGTCGGCGTTCTGGCGGAAGTGGGCGTCGGCCTGCCCGATGAAGCCGTTGTACGCGGGCAGCAGCCCTTCGATGAGCCGGAGCGTCTGGCTGCCCTCGTCGCCGGCCGCGTTGTGCTCGGCGACCTGGGCGAGCTGCTGGCTGACCAGCGCGATCTCGTCCTCGTACTGCTCGCTGGGTCCGGTCAGGCGCACCTGGCCGTGCTCGAAGGCACCCACCGCGGCACGGTGGGCGGCCACGAGCGCCTCCTTGGCCAGCGACACCTCGAGCACCGCGGGCGCGGTCCGCTCGCGCACCTCGGCGATGCTGGCCCGCACCCCGAGGAACGTCGCCAGCGCGGTCACCAGCACCAGGGCACTGCCGGCCACCAGCCCGAACCGCAGCCACCACAGGGTCTTGCGCGTGGTGCTCGTCGCGCTCACGAAGGCACTCCCGCCGGGTTCTCGAACGGCTTCCCGCACTTCCCGCAGCGCTTGGCCGACGGCCGCGCCTTGTGTCCACAGTGGACACACTCACGCGGCGCACCGCCCTCTTCGGGCCGGGCCGCCGCGGCGACGGGTTCGGCGGTGTAGGTGGAAATGGTCGACCCGAGGACGAGCGAGAACCCGTCGCGCGGCCGGACGCCGTCCTTGATCGCCACGGTGCCGTCGTCTCGGACGTCGATCAGGCGGCCCAGGCGCTTGAGGATCTCCGCGTTGCCGAGGTCGGTGGCGAGCCGGTACGCCGTGCTCCACTCGCGCGCCGCCTCCGCCCGGTCCTCGCGCTCGAAGGCGTCCCAGCCCGCGCGGACCGCCCGGCCCAGCTCGGCCTGCCCGGTGACGCGGGCGACGTTCTCGTCCGGCACGCTCGACAGCGCCAGGTCGTCGGTCAGGTAGCCGACGACCGGGAGCTGGTCGCTCACCACGGCTTCCGCGCCCTCGAGCAGGGTGACCGTGCCCAGCAGCCGGTCTTCGTGCCGGGTCAGCTCCGCCGCGTCGACGTCGAGGCAGAGGTGGTACTCGCGCTGCTCGTCGCCCCACGCGCCGGTGGGCAGTTCGAGCGCGCGGCCGTCGGCCCGGCACTGGGCGGTGAGGTCCACCTCGGTCGGAAAGACCTGCTTGACGAACCGCAGCCGGCTGTAGGGCATCGTGGTCAAGCGCAGTCGGAGGTCGGGCACCGTCCGGCCCATCGCCTGCTCGACCAGCCGCCGGAAGTCCGCGGCCAGCTCGGCGTCCTCCAGCACCGCGTCGGCGCTGCCGCGCAGCACGGACGCGATGCGCTGCAGGTCCCGCGGCTCCCAGTCGTCGCCGATTCCCCGCGCGTCGCAAGCGAACTCGCCCCGGCAGCGGTCGAGGGCGGCCTCCAGCGCGCCCGTGCGGTCGGACTCGTTCTTGCCGTCGGTGAGCAGCACGGCCTGCTTGATGGCCACCGGGTTCCGCTCGAACAGCTCGCGGGCCAGGTACAGCCATCGGCTCATCGCGGTGCCACCGCCGGCGATGAGCCCGGAGACCGCCGTCTTCGCCTGGTGCCGGGTCCCCTCGCCGGCCACGGCCAGCTCCGGTGTCGCGGGGTAGACCAGCTCGGCGTGCGCGGTGCACTCCACCACCCCGAACAGCACGCCGTCGCGCAGGGAACCGATGGCGACCCGGCAGGCGTGCCGCGCCGCCTCGATCTTCGTGGGCGGCCAGTCCATCGAGCTGGAACAGTCGACCAGCAGCAGGACGGCGGTCCGCGGTACGGCTTCCGCCGCCACCCCGGCGTCGCCCACCCGCACGGTGAGGACGGCGTCCATCCGCTCGTCCGACGGCGCCAGGTACTTGTTCTGGCTCAGCTGGAGTGCGAACGACGGGGTCTCGGGCATCCGATCACCTTCTCGTCTTCGGCCGGACGGAGTTGGCGAGGTCGACGAGCACGCCGTGCTCGTTGCGGTCGCGGGCCCGCTCGGCGAGCCGGCGCAGGGACTGCTCCAGCAGCGTGCGCAGCCCGCGGTCGGTGACGCGCTCGCCGAGCAGGGCTCCACCGTCCCAGCCCGGTTCGCCGCCGCCGTCGAGCGAGTCCAGCGCGGCTTCGCGGACGAGCGTCTCCAGCCGGTCCTGGGACTCGCCGTCGAGGTAGAGCTCGGGCAGCCGGCGCGCCGCGTCGGCGAGGTCGGCCCGGCCCGGCGCCCCGTCCGGCAGGCGGGCCACCCGGATCCGCACAGCGGCGATCCGGGCGGCGTCGTAGTGGCGGGAGATCGGCGGGACGGCGTCCAGCAGCGTGACCGCGCCGTCGCGGCCCCGCTCCCGCAGCCGGCAGCGGGCCAGCCCGAAGGCGGCGCTGACCTGGCCGTGGTCGCGGTGCCACACCGAGCGGTAGCGGCGCTCGGCCTGCCGCGTGTCCCCGCGCAGCTCCGCGCAGAAGCCGAGGGCGAGCTGCGGGGCGAGCTCGCCCGGCCACGCGCGGTGCACCCGGTCGAACGCGGCCGCGGCCGGCTCGGCGTCGCCGCGGACGAGCGCCAGCAGCCCGTGGTGCCAGGCCGCCCGCCAGTCGCGCGCGGCCTCGGCGCCGAGCAGCTCCTCGGCCGCCGACAGGCTCATGGCCGCGTGGTCGGAGTCGCCCATCGCGACGAGCGCCCGCGTCCGGGCGAGCTCGATCTCGACCGAGCGTTCGCCGAACAGGGCGAGCTTGTCCAGCCAGCGGCGCGGTCCGGGCGCGCCCGCGGCGGCGATGAACTCCACCGCCGGGTCGTCCGGCGCGACCCGCGGGAGCGGCAGCCGGCCGGCCCCGTCGGCGGCGCGCGGCAGCCCGAAGTCCCGCTCTTCGCCGTGGGGCGCCGCGGTGACCCAGCGGTCGAGGCCGGGCACCACGCCGAGGCCGTCGTCGAGCAGTTCCGCGGTGTCCTCGAACAGCGCCGACGGAACCGGGCGCGGCCGTTCGTCGCGCAGCGAAAGGATTTCCCGGCGCACGCCGTCGAGCTGCTCGGCCATCTCGGACGCGGTGGCGAACCGCCGCTCGAACGGCGCGACCGCGCGCTCGAGGACCAGGCGCAGGGAGTCGACGCCGCCGGCGACGCGGTCCGGGTCGCCGGCCTCGCCCGCGGCGTCCAGCAGCACCTGCAGCGTCTTGCCCACGGTGTGCAGGTCCGAGCGGACGGTCAGGCCGTGACGCGCGAGTTCGTGCGCCGGCGCCTGGAACCCTTCGGTCCCGACGCTCGGGCCGGCGGCGTCGTCGATCGCGCGGGCCGCGCCGAGGTCGATGACCTTGACGCGCTTGTCGCCGTGGATCACGTTCTCCGGCTTCATGTCGCAGTACAGCAGGCCTTCGCCGTGCAGGTAGTCGAGCGCGCCGAGGATGGCCCGGCCGTAGACGATGACGTGCTCGACGCGCGGCGGCGGGCCCTTGACGAGGAGGTCGCGCAACGACCGGCCGCCGACGTACTCCATCACCAGGTAGGTGTCCGGCTCGCCGCCGGCCGGCGGGGTGTGCTCGACGAAGTCGCTGATCCGCACGATGTTCGGGTGGTCGAGCCCGATGAGCACGTCCCGCTCGACCCGCGCGAGCGCGCGCAGCACCGCGCTCTCGCTGTTGATCACGCCCTTGAGCACGACGAGCTGCCCGGCGAGCGCGGTGTCAGCGGCCAGGTACACCCAGCCGAGCCCGCCGCGGGCGAAGCAGCCGAGGACCTCGTAACGGTCGCCGACGCGCTCTTCGCGGGAAAGCTTGGGCAGGAAGGAAAACGGCTCGCCGCAGCTCTCGCCCTCGCAGAACCCTTCGGCGAACCCGGGTTCGCCGGCGTAGGCGCGGCCGACGGGTTCGCCGCAGCGGCCGCAGAACCGGTGCTGCTCGGGGTAGTCCGGGTCGGCGAGGACGAGCTTCTCGGGATCCGGCACCTCGATCGCGGGCAGCGAGTGGAAGTCGGCCTCCCCGCCCCAGAGCTCGACACTGCGCCGGGTGCTCTCCGGAGCGGGCGTGCTCAGCGCGACGGTGGGGGTCTCGACCGGCACCCGGCGATGGCCGCACACTTCGCAGAACCCCGTCGGCCCGACGGGCTGCCCGTGACACCACACCGGCTCGGCGGTCATGCGCCGGCCAGCCGGTGCCGCACCGCGCGCACGTAGCTCTCGACCAGCTCCGCCGCGGCGACGAGATCACCGGGGACCGCGGTGAGCGCCGCCATCGCCGGGCGGTACAGCCCGGCCAGCTCCTCGTCCTCCATCAAGCCCGCGTCGGTCGCCTTCGCGTTGTAGCCGCGCAGCCGTCCGTGCAGCTCGGCGTGGCGGGCGGCGTGCGCGTCGAGGCCGGCGTGCAGCCGGACGAGCTCCCGGCGGGCCGCCTCGGCGTCGCGCTCGGTCACCGTCAGCGCGCGGCGGACGCGGCCGGGGTCGATGCGCTCGCCCGCCGACCGCAGCGCGGCCAGCCGCAGGCGCAGGTCCGCGGCGGGAGCGGGCACCGGGGCGGGCGTGCCGACCTGGGCGGCGCGCTCCCGCGTCCGCTCCTGTTCGTGCTCCACCATCTCGACCAGCAGCGCCAGCCGGTCCAGCCGCCGCGCGTTCCGCTCGCTCTCCCAGCGGCGGGCCAGGCGCACGCCGGGCGAGTCCGGCCCGCTGAACTGGACGAGCACGGTGGCTCCCTTGTCCATCAACGGTTTCACCGCACCGGTGAGCACGTCCTCAGGCACGCGGGCGGCGTCGACCCCGGCCACCGCCACGGCGACGTCCTCCGGGTGGGTCGCGAGCACCGTCGTGACCTCCTCGGTGCTGATGCCGGCGCTGACGTTCTCGGCCACCTCGTCGGCGGTCTTGCCGGTGGCGTCGACGATCGCGGCGAGCCGCTCGCCGCGGCCCGGCCGGGCCCCGCGCCGCTCGCGCCGGACCTGGGTCAGGAAGTCCCGGACCACCGCCGAGTCGCGGTCGCCGATGACGACGACCAGCGGGCCGGACGGCGGCCGCGGCGGCTCGCCCACCCACCGGGCGACCTCCGGGACGTGCCGGACGATCGTCTCGACCGGGATGAGGTAGGCGAGCCCGAGCCGTTCGTCGGTGTATTCGGTGACCACCATGCCGAGCACCGCGTCGGTGGCCTTGTCGATCACGCCGGCGCCGCTGAACCCGCGGCGGACCCGTTCGCCCGGCGGTTTCGAGTTCAGCTGGATCCACTCGCTGCCGGCCCCGGCCGGGCCGGCCAGCTCGGCGTCGTTCACCCACACGCCGTGCTGGTGCGGCGGCGGGAAACCGTAGGTGTGGACCACCCGGTCGCGGACGGCGCCGAGGCGCACCAGCGGCGCGCCCGGCACGCCGGGAAAGGCTTCGGTCAGCTCCAGCAGGGCGATGTCGCCGCGGCCGTCGGCCAGCGGCGGCACCCAGCACCCCGGCCGGACGCCGGCGTACGCCTCCGGTGTGCCCGGCAGGCCGACGAAGCGGACCACGAGCTGCCCGGCCGGCGAAAGCGCTTCCTCCCCGGCGGCCTGCACGACGTGCGCACAGGTCAGGACCGTGGATTCGCCCAGCAGCATGCCGGCACCCAGTGCCCGGCCCGACGAGTCCAGCAAGCACACCCGCCACGGTTCCGAATCCCCCGCGCGCCCAGCGGAAAAGTCTCCGTTGTGCTCCCTCACCGGGAGCGACCTTACGGCGGCCCACCGGCACTCCGGGGCCGGTTCGCCCGCTTTCCCCGGCAGACCACCCGATCGGCCGCAGAGCGCCGGGTCACCGTGAGCAACTCACCACCCGGCGGGGTGCCCGGTGGAAAACGGCCCCTTCGCTCAGGCGATCGTGCGCACCCGGCGCAGCGCGAAGTACACCAGCGCCGCCGCCAGCAGGACGAAGAGTCCCGCCTCGATGCCCTGGAACGCCCAGAACCGGTCGCCCGGCTGGTACTGCAGCCAGTTGTAGGCACCGGGACCGGCCTCGTTGCCGCCGCAGCCACCGGGCCCGCAGGGGCCGAGCTCGGCGCCCGGCGACACCATTTCCCCCGCCGCGTTGCGGACGCCCTGCGAGAGCACCCAGTCCCCCGATGCCAGGTTGGGAGTCTGGTTGCCGTCCGGGGAGAACGTGAGGGTCTGCGCCGGCAGGTACCGCGGCCGGGCCAGGACCTCGATCGCGACGCGGACCACCGTGAAGCCGACCAGCGCGATCCCCATGGCGGGCAGGACCCGGTGCCAGAACGCCCCCGCGAAGACGCCCAGTGCCAGCGCGAACAGCGTGTACGCGATCGGCACGACCCCCTGGACGTCGAACGAGATGTACCCCAGCCGGCCGGTGCTCGCCGAGACCAGCGGCCGGAACCACCACGACACGCCCAGCGCGTACCCGACCGCCAGCACCGCGGTGATCCCGCCGACCAGGCCGAACTTCACCAGCACCCAGTGCAGGCGGCTCACGCCCTGGGTCCACACCAGACGGTGGGTACCCTGCTCGACCTCGCGGGAGATCAGCGGTGCCCCGAAGAACACGCCGACCAGCACCGGCAGGACGACGAACAGGACCGCGACGAACACCATGCCGCCGAACTGCTGCTCGAACTGGTGCGCCAGGCTCGCGCAGTGCGACGCCGACTCGGTCTGCGTGATCATCGACGCGCCGCCGAGCGCGGCCCGGCAGGCGGCCAGGCCGAGGCTGTCGTACTTCGCGTGCATCGTCAGGCCCGTGGGCACCATGATCGCGGCGAGCACGCCCAGGGCCACGAGCGTGAACAACGCCTGCCTGCGGTGCTGGCGCCAGGTCAGCCAGATCATGCCGGCACCCCCCACGCTTCGGCCGTCACGCGGCCTTCGGCCTCGGCGAGGTGCGCCAGCACCAGGTCTTCCAGCGTCACGCCGTGCTCCGTCCACAGTGGATCGATCGGGCCGTCGCCGCGCTGGACCAGCAGCGTCGACTGGCGTTCGGTGTGGCTGGCGCGGACCACCTTCGCGACGCCCGCGACAGCCTCGCTGCCCGCCCGCGGGCCGACGAGCGTGCGGTGCGTTTCGAGGAGCTCGTCGACCGGCCCGGCCAGCTGGATCCGGGACCGCTGCAGGACCACGAGGTAGTCACAGCTGCGTTCGAGGTCGGCGAGCAGGTGCGAGGACAGCAGCACGGTCGTCTCGCTCTCGGCCACCGCGCCCATCAGCGCCTGCATGAACTCGCGGCGCGCCAGCGGGTCCAGGCTCGCGATCGGCTCGTCGAGCAGCAGCAGCCGCGGGCGCTTGGCCAGCGCCAGCGCCAGCGCGACCTGCGCCCGCTGCCCGCCGGAGAGCTTGCCGGCCGGCCGGTCCGGCGGGATGCCGAGCGCGGCGAGCCGTTCGCGGGCCAGCGCGGCGTCCCAGCGGCGGCGGTTCAGCTTGCCGCCCATGGTGATCAGCTCTGCCGCGGTGAAGTCCCGGTACACCGGGGTGTCCTGCGCGACGAACCCGATGTCGGCGAGCACCGAGGTGCCGGCCCGCGGATCGCGCCCGAACACCCGCACCTCCCCCGCGTCGGGCCGCAGCAGCCCGACGGCCAGGTGCAGCAGCGTCGTCTTGCCCGCGCCGTTCGGGCCCACCAGCGCGGCGATCCGCCCGGCGGGCACCTCCAGCGCGCAGTCCCGCAACGCCCAGGCCCGCCCGTACCGCTTGCCCAGCCCCTGGGCCTGAACCGCCAGCTCCATCACGGAACTCCCTACGACAGGTCGTGCGGCACCGCGGCACCGCGCAACGTGGTCTCGATCAGTGCGGCGATGTCGTCCGCCGTCATCCCCGCGGCTTCGGCCCGCTCCAGCCAGGCCACCAGCTCGTCGCGCAGCCGCCCCTGGCTGCCCAGCGACGGCCCGGCGAGGCTGCCGGTGACGAACGTGCCCACCCCCGGCCGGCCTTCCGCGAGCCCCTCCAGGACCAGCTCGCGGTAGGCCTTGAGCACGGTGTTCGGGTTGATGGCCAGCGCTTCGGCCACGTCGCGCACCTTCGGCAGCTGGTCGCCGGGACGCAGCAGGCCGACCCGCAGCGACTGCTTCACCTGGACGACGAGCTGCATGTACGTGGCGACCCGCGAGCGGCCGTCGAGGACGAACTCGATCACCCGACACCTTCCTATTGTCTTACGACATTAAGACAACACCCGCGGACACGGTGCTGTCAAGGGAGCGCTGTCGAGGAGCGGCCGCCGGGCATAGGGTCTCGGTCGGGACGCACACCGGCACCGGGAGGCAGGCATGTCGTTGTTGGACGGGCTGAGCAAGGCGATCACCGAGGGGACGATCGAGATCGTCGACCTCACCGCTCCGCTGAGCGCGAGCACGCCGATCCTGCGGCTGCCCGAACCGTTCGCCAACACCATCCCCTTCCGGCTGGAGGAGATCAGCCGCTACGACGAGCGCGGCCCGCGGTGGTACTGGAACGACATCCACACCGGCGAGCACACCGGCACCCACCTCGACGCGCCGGTGCACTGGGTGTCCGGAAAGGATGGTCACGACGTCTCGCAGGTGCCGCTGAAGACCCTGGTCGCGCCCGCGGTCGTGCTGGACTTCTCGGCGCGCGCTTCGGAGGACCCGGACTTCCTGCTCTCGATCGACGACGTCCGCGCCTGGACCGCCGAGCACGGCCCGCTGCCCGACGGCGGCTGGCTGCTCTACCGCACCGGCTGGGACGCGCGCAGCGACGACCAGGAGCGGTTCCTCAACGCCGACGAGACCGGGTCGCACGCCCCCGGTGTCTCCCCCGAGTGCGCGCGGTGGCTCGCCGAGGAAACCGCGATCACCGGGCTCGGCGTCGAGACCGTCGGCACCGACGCGGGCCAGGCACCCGGCTTCGACCCGATGTTCCCGTGCCACGAACTCCTGCTGGGCGCCGGGAAGCACGGCCTGACGCAGCTGCAGAACCTGGCCGCGCTGCCGCCGACCGGGACGCTGCTGGTGGTCTCGCCGCTGCCGATCGTCGGCGGGTCCGGCAGTCCGGCGCGCGTGCTGGCACTGGTGGAGCGGTGAACGTCGCCGAACTGGTCGGCCGCACGCTGGCCGGCCTCGGCGCCGGCACGGCCTTCGGGGTGGTGGGCAGCGGCAACTTCGAGGTGACGAACGCGCTGCGCGCGGGCGGCGTCCGGTTCGTCGCCGCCCGCCACGAGGGCGGCGCGGCGAGCATGGCCGACGCCTACGCGCGGATGAGCGGGAAGGTCTCGGTGCTGTCGCTGCACCAGGGCTGCGGGCTGACCAACGCGATGACCGGCATCACCGAGGCGGCCAAGAGCCGGACGCCGATGCTCGTGCTCACCGCCGACTCCGCGGGCGCGTCGGTGCTGTCGAACTTCCGCGTCGACCAGGACGCGCTGGCCACGGCGGTCGGCGCGGTGCCGGAGCGCGTGCACTCGGCCGCGACCGCGGTCGCCGACACCGTCCGGGCCTTCCGGACCGCGCGGCAGCAGCGCCGGACGGTCGTGCTGAACCTGCCCCTGGACGTGCAAGCTCAGCCCGCGTCGTCAGCGTCCTCGCCGCCGGCCATCGCCGGTCCCGCTTCGGTGCGCCCGGACGCTTCGGCGGTGGCCGCGTTCGCGGACCTCCTCGCGGCGGCCGAGCGGCCGGTGTTCATCGCCGGCCGCGGCGCCCGCGGCAGCCGGGAACCGTTGCGGGAGCTGGCTTCCCGGTCCGGCGCGCTGCTGGCGACGTCGGCCGTCGCGCACGGGCTCTTCCACGGCGAGGAGTTCGCGCTCGGCATCTCGGGCGGGTTCGCGTCCCCGCAGGCCGCCGAGCTGATCGTCGGCGCCGACCTCGTCGTCGGCTGGGGCTGCGCGCTGAACATGTGGACCACCCGGCACGGCAAGCTGCTCAGCCCGCACGCGAAGCTCGTCCAGGTCGACGTGGAGCAGAGCGCGCTGGGCGCGCACCGGCCGATCGACCTCGGCGTCGTCGGCGACGTCGCGTGCACCGCCGTCGACGTCCTGGCCGTGGCGAAGGAGCAGCAGGGCTACCGGACCGAGGAGGTCGCGGCCCGGATCGCGACGGGCCGCTGGAACGACGTCGAGCACGAGGACCTGTCCCGGGGCGGCCGGATCGACCCGCGGACGCTGAGCCGGCTCCTGGACGAGCTGCTGCCGGCGGAGCGGATCGTCTCGATCGACTCGGGCAACTTCATGGGCTACCCGAGCGCCTACCTTTCGGTGCCCGACGAGCAGGGGTTCTGCTTCACGCAGGCGTTCCAGAGCATCGGGCTGGGCCTGGGCACGGCGATCGGCGCGGCGCTGGCCCGCCCGGACCGGCTGCCGGTGCTGGGCACCGGCGACGGCGGGTTCCACATGGCACTGTCCGAACTGGACACCGCAGTCCGGCTCGGCCTGCCCCTGGTGGTGATCGTCTACAACGACGCGGCGTACGGCGCGGAGGTCCACCACTTCGGCGACGCGGACATGACCACGGTCCGGTTCCCCGACTCCGACCTGGCCGCGATCGGCCGCGGCTTCGGCTGCGCGGGCGTGACGGTCCGGTCGGCGGAAGACCTTTTCGCGGTGCGCGAGTGGCTGGCCGGTCCGCGTGCCGAGCCGCTGGTGATCGACGCGAAGATCGCCGACGACGGCGGCTCGTGGTGGCTCGCGGAGGCGTTCCGGCACTGACCCGCCCTTGACAGCGTCCGGGCGGAGCTGGATGCTGGCCGAGTTGTCTTACTGTCGTAGGACAGCAGGTATTCGTTCTGGGGAGCCGTCATGCGCTTGTTCAAGACCGTCCTGGCCGTACTAGCGGCCGCCACGCTGGTGGCCGCACCCGCCGACGCGGGTCAGCCCCGGCCACCATCCGATCCCGTCGGAGCCGTGCTCACGGCGTTCGACAGTCATGCGATCGTCGCGAAGTCCAGCCCCGAACCCGGGACGTTCGTCTTCGACCTCGTCCGGGACCCGCGCTTCCCCGGCAAGGTGAACGACATCGTCGTGGAGTGCGGGAACTCGCGCCTCCAGCCGCTGCTGGACGCGTACATCGCCGGCGGTGACGTCCCGGACATCAGCCGCGTCTGGCGGGACACGACCCAGCCGAGCTGCGGGTTTTCGTTGTACTACGAGCAGCTTTTCGCGCTGGTCCGGCAGGTCGACGCGACACTGCCGGCGGCGCGGAAGATCCGGGTGCTGGCGGGCGACCCGCCGATCGACTGGAGCCGCGTCCGGAGTCCGGCGGACGTCGAGCCGTTCCACGACCGGGACGGGTCGATCGTGTCCGTGGTGAAGACGCAGGTGCTGCAGAAGAACCGCAAGGCCCTGATGTTGTTCGGGCTGGGACACCTGAAGCACGACGGCGGCAGCGCGGCGGTCGCCCAGCTGGAGCGCGAGTACCCGGACGCGGCGTACGTCGTGGCGGACCACTACGGGTTCACCTCGGACAACGCACGCCTGGAACAGCGCTTGGGCTCGTGGCCGGCTTTGGTGCCACTGAGGGGTTCCTGGCTGGGCACGCTCGACACGACGTACTTCCCGACGAACCGCGACTACCCACCGGGCACGAAGGGCTTCCCCGGCGTGGACGCGTACCTGTACCAGGGCCCGGCCGACCTCCTGCTACGCGAGCCACTGTCGGCCCGGACGCTCCTGGACACGGACTACCTGAACGAGCTCCGCCGCCGCGCGACGGCGATCGACGCACCTCCGGACAGCCTGGAGTGGCCGGAGTTCTTCTTCGAGCGGGAGCGGACGTCCGGGGTGCTGATCCACGGCTAGGTGTATTGACCGGTGAGGTTGGGGACGCGTGTAGGCCGGCCGGGAGTGGTCGTCGACGGCGTTGTGCAGGTAGCTGTGGCCCAGATTCGCGTGGCCGCCGATCCTGCGGGCCGGTCGGGGTTGCGGTGGGCGGCGCTGGTGCGCCCACCGAGGGTGCGGCCGTGGATCTTGTGGCCGCCGCCGTCGGGATGTTGCCGAGCTTCTTGATGTCGACGTGGACCAGGTCACCGGATGCGGGGTGTTCGTAGCGGCGGACCGGGCTGCTGGTGGTCCGGTCGAGGTGGGCGAGGCGGGCCAGCCGGTAGCGGGTCAGGACCCGGTGCACTGTTGAGGGGTTCAGGTCGAGCAGGGAGGCGATGCGGGCCGGGCCCCACCGACGGGTCAGCCGGACTTTGATCACGCGTCGTTCGGTTCGGGTGGGTGTCCGGTTGGGGCTGGTCCAGGGCCGTGAAGACCGGTCAGTCATTCCTGCTTCGCCGTGGTTGCGGTAGCGGCTGGCCCATCGTGCGGCGGTGGAGAGGCCTTCCCTCACACCAGGATCATCCGACGTGTCGCCCCCGTACCCAACCTCCGTGATCAATACAGCTAGTCAGCGCTGGTCCACGCGGTGGGAGATCCAGACGTTCGGTTCGACGTAGACCGCGAAGTCCTGGGCGGTCGAGACGAACACCGGCGCGAGCGCGCCCGGGACGATCGTCTCGCCATCGCGGTCGAACGGCAGCCCGGTCCAGCGCCGCCAGTCTTCGAGGGGTGCCTGGACCGTCGCCGAGCAGGGCGCGACGGCCTCGACGCGGCCGCCAGCGCGCACGTGGGTGCGCAGCCAGCGGTCGGCGGGCAGGCCGTCCGCCCGGGTCTCGGCGGCGTACTCGCGCATCGGCACCGAAGGAACCGCGGCCTTGTCCGGCGGCCGGACCGGGATCACCAGCGACTTCAACCCCGCAGCCGCCGCGCGCATCCCCGCCAGCACCGTGCCGGAGTGCCCGCGGCCCTGGTGCGATGGGTGCACGGCGATCTCCAGCGCACACGCAGTGTCAGGCGTGACGTCGTCGAGCGCGTCCTCCGCGGCCCACACCGCCACTTCGTCCCACCCACGAGCGGGTAGCGAACCGCGGCCACGGAACGGCACCATGATCCCCCGCGCGACCGGCCGATCGTCCTCGAGCAGCGCGACCACCAGATGCGGCCACCGCCGCGCCACCCGGCGGCCGCGGACCAGCAGGCTCGCGAGACTCCCCGCCATGAACTTCGGCGAGTCCGGTGGATAAGGGATCGCGTACACAGCCGAAGCCAGGTCCGGACGCTCGGCCAGCGTCACGAGCACCTCAGTGCCCCCGGGACCACGACTCGAGGGCGATCAGGGTCTTCGTGCCGGTCACCTGGTGGTGACGGCGGATCTCGTCGATCGTCTTCTGCAGGTGGGCCATGTCGCGCACCCGCAGCCACACCAGCGCGTCCGGGTCGCCGGCGATCGTGAACACCGCCTGCGCCTCGGGCATCCGCGTGGTCGTGCGCAGGATCTCGGCGACCTTCGTGTTCCCGACGAACCGCAGCTCGGTGAACGCCTCGATCCCCCAGCCCAGCTTCGCGTGGTCGACCTGGACGGTGAACCCGGTGATCACGCCGGTCTCGCGCAGCCGGTCGATGCGGCGCTTGACCGCGGCCGTGGACAGCGTGACGCGGCCCGCGATGTCCGACAGCGTGCGGCGGGCGTCTTCGCGCAGCAGACCGAGGATTTCGTGGTCGGTCGCGTCGAGCAGGTCGTCGGTCATGTGTCCGAGCGTAAACGGACGCAAAAAACAGGACCACTCCGTCACTGGATACGCTGAACTTTGCGTGTGACGCCCTGATCCGGCCCCGGCTGTTGCGTGAGGGTGACCCGCGCCGCAGTGTGCCGCAAGGCACAACCGACGCGAAGGAGGCCCGCGCCGTGGAGACGTTCACGCTGGAGGACCGGTACCTGCGGGAAGCCGGGACCGTGCACCTGTCCGGGGTCCAGGCCCTGGTCCGGCTGCTGTTCGACCGCGTCCGCCACGACCGCGCCCACGGCGGCGACCCCGCCGTGTTCGTCTCGGGCTACGAGGGCTCGCCGCTGGCCGGCTACGACCTCGAGCTCGGCCGCCGCGCGAAGCTGCTGGAGAAGCACGACGTCGTCCACCGGCCCGGCCTGAACGAAGAGCTGGCCGCGACCTCGGTCATGGGCAGCCAGCTCGTCGCGGGCGCCGGCGGGCGACGCGGCGTCACCGGGTTCTGGTATGGCAAGGCGCCCGGCCTCGACCGCGCTTCCGACGCCCTCCGGCACGCCAACCTGGCCGGCACCGACCCGCGTGGTGGCGCCGTCGCGCTGGTCGGCGACGACCCGAACGCGAAGTCCTCGACCGTCCCGTGCGCGTCCGAGCTCGCCCTCGCCGACCTGGCGATCCCGATCCTCTACCCGGCCGACTCCCAGGACGTCCTCGACCTCGGCATGCACGCGGTCGAGCTGTCCCGCGCCGCCGGGGTCTGGACGTCGCTGAAGATCGTCGCGAACGTCGCCGACGCCTCGGGCACCGCGACCGTGAGTCCACAGTGGACCGCACCGGAGATCGACCGCGCGTACCGCCACACCCCGACATCGCGTCTGCTCGGCACGAGCCTCGCCGAGCTGGAACGCAGCCTCTTCACCGTCCGGCTGCCGCTCGTGCTCGACTACCTGCGCGCGGCCGCCGTCAACCGGATCACTCGACAGGGACCGGCCGACCGGACCGGCATCGTCTCCGCCGGGAAGTCCTACCTGGACCTCCAGCAGGCGTTCCGCGCACTGGGGCTCGACGCGGAAGCCCTGAAGCAGCACGGCATCCGCGTGCTCAAGCTCGGCGCGATCCACCCCCTCGAACCCGGGATCGTCCGCGAGTTCGCCGACGGCCTGGACGAGATCATCGTCGTCGAAGAGAAGCGCGCGTTCATCGAGACGGCCCTCAAGGACGTCCTCTACGGCGTCCCCGGCGCGCCCGCGATCACCGGCAAGAAGGACCGCGACGGCCGGACGCTGTTCACCGAGCTCGGCGAGCTGGACCCGGACGCCGTCGCGACCGGCCTGGCCCGGCGGCTGCCGGAGGGCATCGCGTCGGTGGACGCCTTCAAGGCGCGCCGCCGCCGCGAGCGCATCTCCGTGCCGCTGCTCGCCCGGACGCCGTACTTCTGCTCGGGCTGCCCGCACAACTCGTCGACGAAGGTGCCCGAGGGCACGCTGGTCGGCGGCGGCATCGGCTGCCACACGATGGCCCTGTTCATGGAACCCGACCAGGTCGGCACCGTCCTCGGCGTGACGCAGATGGGCGGCGAGGGCACCCAGTGGATCGGCATGGCGCCGTTCGTCGAGGCCGAGCACTTCGTCCAGAACATCGGCGACGGCACGTTCACCCACTCCGGCAGCCTCGCCGTCCGCGCGGCCGTCGCCGCGGGCGTCAACATCACCTACAAGCTGCTCTACAACTCGGCCGTGGCGATGACCGGCGGCCAGGACGCCGTCGGCGGGCTGCCGGTGGAGAAGGTCGCCGAGCTGCTGCTGGTCGAGGGCGCGAAGCGGGTCGTGATCACCAGCGACGCGCCCGGGAAGCTGCGGCGCCGCAGGTTCCCGGCCGGCGTCGACGTCCGCGACCGGACCGAACTCCTGACCACGCAAGAAGAACTGGCCGCCATCAAGGGCGTAACCGTGCTCATCCACGAGCAGGAGTGCGCGGCCGAGAAGCGGCGGAAACGCCGTCGCGGCAAGCAGGAGACGCCGGCCACCCGGGTCGTGATCAACGAGCGCGTCTGCGAGGGCTGCGGTGACTGCGGCACCAAGTCGAACTGCCTGTCGGTGCAGCCGGTGGCCACCGAGTTCGGCCGCAAGACCGCGATCCACCAGTCGTCGTGCAACGTCGACTACTCGTGCCTGGCCGGGGACTGCCCGTCGTTCGTCACCGTGGTGCCGACCGGCAAGAAGCAGCGCCGGAAGCTCGGCGAGCTGACCGCGGACGCCGTGCCCACTCCCCCCGCGTCCGCAAAGGACTTCACCGTCCGGATCACCGGGATCGGCGGCACCGGGGTCGTCACCGTGACGCAGATCCTCGCCACCGCCGCGGTGCTCGACGGGCGGCACGTCCGCACGCTCGACCAGACCGGGCTGGCGCAGAAGGGCGGCGCGGTGGTGTCCGACCTGAAGGTGACGGCGGAGCCGGTCGAGCAGGCCCCGAAGCTCGCCACCGGCGAGTGCGACCTCTACCTGGCGTGCGACGCGCTGGTCGGGGCGGACGCGGCGAACCTCGGCGTGGCCGACGCGGCCCGCACCACCGCGGTCGTCTCGACCACCGAAGTCCCGACCGGCCGGATGGTCGTCGACACGACGGTGTCGTTCCCGGACCCCCGCAGCGTCCTCGCGCCCATCGACACCGCCGCGGCGCGCACGGTGTCGCTCGACGCGCGCGGCCTGGCCGAGGAGCTCTTCGACGACGACCAGTTCGCGAACGTGCTGCAGCTCGGCGCGGCCTTCCAGACCGGTGCGATCGGCCTGCCCGCCGACGTCATCGAGCGCGCGATCGAGCTGAACGGCACCGCGGTGGCCGCGAACCTGCAGGCCTTCCGCCGCGGCCGTCAGCTGGTCGCCGACCCGGACGCGCTCACGGCCGCCCCCAAGGAGACGCGCCAGGTCACGCAGCCCGCCGCGCGGAAGCTGGTGCACGCGGAGCCGGGATCCGAGCTGGCGCGGCTGCTCGACGTCCGGGTCCCCGACCTGGTCGCCTACCAGGACGAGCGGTACGCGCGGGCGTACGCGGAGTTCGTCGAGCAGGTGCGGGTGCTGGAGGACGGGCCGACGGAGATCACCGAGGCGGTCGCGAAGCACCTGTACAAGCTGATGGCCTACAAGGACGAGTACGAGGTCGCGCGGCTGTCACTGGACCCGGCGTTCACGGCGGATCTCGAGGAGCAGTTCGGCGCGGGCACGAAGTTCGCCTACCGGCTGCACCCGCCGGTGCTCCGGGCGCTCGGCATGAAGCGCAAGATCAGCCTGGGCCCGTGGTTCCGCCCGGCGTTCCGGGTCCTGCACGCGTCGCGCAAGCTGCGCGGCACCCGGTTCGACCCGTTCGGCCGCGCCGAGGTGCGGCGGGTCGAGCGCGAGCTGATCGAGGACTACCGCGGCACCGTGCTGCGGGCTTTCACGGCGACCGACGCCGACCGCGCCCGCGTCCTGGAGCTGGCCGAGCTGCCGGACCTCGTCCGCGGCTACGAGGACGTCAAGCTGGCCAACGTCGCCCGGTACCGGGAGAAGCAGGCCGAGGTCCTCACGCTCGTAGATAGCTGAGCATCGCCTGGGCGTCGTCGGGGACGCGCAGCTTCGCGCTGACGTCCCCGGCGTGCTGCCGGGCCGCGGCGGTGCCGATGCCGAGCAGCCGCCCGATCGTCGGCACGGAGTGGCCTTCGGCCAGCAGCGCGACGACCTCGCGTTCACGCGCGGTGAGTGTCGCGACCGGGTCGCCGGGGCGGGGCCGGGCCAGCTGGACGGCGACGACGTCGCGGTCCAGCACCGTGCCCCCGGCGGCGACGCGCTTCAGGGCGTCGAGGAACTCGTCCGGCTTCCCGACGCGCTCCTTGAGCAGGTACCCGGCGCCGCCCCCGCCGGCGGCCAGCAGGTCGCCGGCGTAGCCGTCCTCGATGAACGCCGAGAGCGCGAGGATCGCCAGTCCCGGCGCCAGCCGGCGCGCTTCGAGCGCGGCCCGCAGTCCTTCGTCGGTGAACGTCGGCGGCATCCGGACGTCGACGACGGCCAGGTCGGGGGCCACCGCGTCGACGGCGGCCAGCAGGTCACCGGGGTGGTCGACGGCGGCGGCGACGTCGAACCCTTCGCTGCGCAGGAGCAGGACCAGTCCCTCCCGCAACAGGGCGTCTTCTTCCGCAATGACAATGCGCACGTCGGCTGCCTCCTCGCCTCCACGTCCTCTCCCTGCCTGGATGCACGGATCGGAGGCCCGAACCGTTCAGCCGACGCCGGTGGTCCGGAAGCGGGCCCGGTAGTCGCTCGGTGTCACGCCGAGGCCGCGCACGAAGGCGCGTCGCAGCGTCTCGACGGATCCGAAGCCGGATCGCCGCGCCACGACGTCCAGGGGCTCGGTGGTGCGTTCCAGCTGCTGCTGGGCGGATTCCAGCCGCACCTGCTCGACGAACCGCGCGGGCGTGCGGCCGAGCTCTTCGCGGAACAGGCGGGTCAGGTGCCGGGCGCTGACCCCGGCGCGGGCGGCCAGGTCGCCGAGGGTGTGCGGCGCCGCCGGGTCGGCCGCGACGGAGTCGAGCACGGCCCGCAGCACCTCGGTGCGCGGGCGGCCGGTCTCCAGCCGGACGCTGAACTGCGACTGCCCGCCCGGCCGCTGCAGGAAGACGACCAGGTGCTTGGCCACCAGCCGGGCCACCTCGGCGCCGAGGTCCTCCTCGACCAGCGCGAGGGCCAGGTCGATGCCGGAGGTGACACCGGCCGAGGTGATCACCGGGCCGTCCTTGACGAAAATCGCGTCCGCGTCGACGCGCACCCGCGGGAAGCGGCGGGCGAGCTGGTCGGTCAGGTCCCAGTGGGTGGTGGCGCGCCTGCCGTCGAGGACACCCGCGGCGGCCAGCGCGAACGCGCCCGCGCACACCGACGCCGTGCGGTTCGCGCCGCCGGCCAGCCGCCGGATCTGCCCGACGAGCTCGGTGTCGGCGATCGTGCGGACCCACTCGGGGCCGCCGGGCACCAGCACGGTCGCGCCGCGCGGGTCGGCCGCCGCGAGGTCGAGGTCGGCACCCAGGCGCGTCCCGGTGTTGGCGCGGACGTCGGCGCCGCCGGGTGACGCGGTTTTCAGCTCGTACCGGCCGCCGTGCTCGTTGGCCTCGGCGAAGACCTCGAGGGGCCCGGAGACGTCCAGCAAGCGGACGCCGTCGTAGAGCACGACGACGACGCGACAGCCGGGACGGGTGCCCACCTCAGGTCTGGCCGGACCAGCCGCTCAGCCGCGTGAGCAGGCGCTCCAGCACCTCCGGGTCCGCGGCCACCGGAGCGCCGGAGACCGGCTCGTCGACCAGGGTCCGGCGGTCCTGCCGGCGCGGCAGGCGCACCTGCTTCGCGTTCATCCCGCCCGGCAGCTCCAGCTCGCACCAGGTCGTGCGGGCCCCGCCGACGCCGGGCGTGACACCCACGCGCTCGCCGGGCCCGGCGACCTTCGGCTCCGGCAGCCCGGGCACGTCGTCGTCGACCTCGACCACCAGCACGTCGGCGCGCAGCCGCAGCCGCACCGTCACGAAGCTGGGGGACCTCGGGTCGCCGGCTTCGATCACGGTCTCGACCAGCCGTCTCGCGGTGGCGGTCACCTGCTCCAGCATCGGCATCAGGGACCAGTCGGTGAGAATCAGGCGGACGAACAGTTCCGTGACCGGCAACGCGCTCGGTTGCGCGACCAGCCGGATATCGTCCATCTGGGAGGTGTGCGCGCTCAAACCTGACCTTCCTCGCCCAGGTGCGGACCGTCCGGGTCGCCGCATCCTGCCACCCGGTCTCCGGCGGCACGGTACCGGCTGTGCTCGCGCTGCTACCGCCGGGGCCGGGGCCGGACCGGTCGAGAGTGGGGATCCGCGCGCCGAGCGGTCCGGCGGGGCCGCTTCCCACCCCCGGGCCCAGGGGTGGGAAGCCCGGCCACGCGTCAGACCCGCGCCGGGGCCCACAGGGCGTCGATGGTCTTCTCCGCCGTCGCCAGGCTCGCGTCCGCCAGCGGGATGAGCTCCGCCATCGCCGGGTTCACGTGCGCGAGCGTCAGCTCCGCCGTGATGAACCGCGGCTCCAGGCCGGTCAGCGAGACGCCGTGCGGGAGCCACTGCTCGGCGTGGTCCCAGCCCTCGCGGGGCGCGCCTTCGCCGTACCCGCCGCCCCGCGACGCCAGCACGATGAACTCGCGGCCGCCGAGCAGGCCGGTCATCGTCGCGTGGTCGACCGACAGGCCCGGCGCGATGAGGTGGTCCACCCACGCCTTGACGCTGCTCGGCGCGCCGTAGTTGTAGACCGGCAGGCCCAGCAGCACCGTGTCGGCCGCCTTGATCTCGCCGATGAGCTCCTGCGTCAGCGCCCAGGACGCGGCCTGGGCCGGTGTGTGCTGCTCCGGCGGGATCGCGCGGGCCGCCCCGCTGTCGGCGTCGAGGTGCGGGAGCGGGTGGGCGCCCAGGTCGCGGTAGGTGACCGTGCCGTCCGGGTGGGCGGCCTGCCACGCGGCCGCGGCCCGCGCGCTGAGGCGGCGGCTCACCGAGCGGTCGCCCTGGATGCTCGAGTCGATGTGGAGGAGATGCGCCATGTCGTTAGCCACCCATAGATCGTTGATGTAAGACAAACCATTAATAGCACACCGACCGTTGAACTGCCCATATACTGGGCGCATGACCTCGCTGCCGGTCGTCAACCAGCCGCCCCACCGCTGCGGGGCGCTGCTCGGCCAGCTCACGCGCCGGCTGCAGCTGCGCAGCGAGTCGGTGCTGACCCCGCTGGGACTGCGGCCGCGCCACCTGATCGCGCTCACGGTCCTGCGCGACCAGGGCGGCAGCTCCCAGCAGGACCTGGCGAAGACGCTCGAGATCGACGGCACGAACGTCGTCGGGCTGCTCAACGAGCTCGAAACCGAGAACCTGATCGAGCGGCGCCGCTCCCCCGTCGACCGCCGCCGGCACGTGGTCGAGCTCACCGACGTCGGCGCGAAGCTGCTCGCCCGGGCGGAGTTCGCGCTCGCCGCGGTCGAGGACGAGGTGTTCCGCGGGCTGAGCGACGACCAGCGCGAGACGCTCTACACGCTGCTGCAGCAGGCGACGAACAAGACGGAGTTCGAAGCCTGCACGGAAGCCGTCAAGCCGCCGGTCTGCTGAGAGCGTCAGCCGCCGGCGATGTCGCGCGCCAGCTGCCGCGCTTCGGGCAGCGTGAACTGCCCGGTGATCTGCGTTTCGCCCCCGGTGATGGCGGACTGCACGGCCGGCGCGGTCAGGACGCGGCTCTTCAGCACCATCGCGACCTGCTTGCCGATGTTCTGCCCGGTCCACTCCGCCCAGGTCTTCGTCCCGGCGGTGGTGAAGCGGAGGGTGATGACCGGGCTTCCGCTCCGCGGATCGAGGGCGGCGTCCACCCGGCTCACGTCGGCACCGCTGAGGAAGCCGGGCGCGAGGACGTACTTGGTGCCCTGCGCGCGGTCACAGCTGACCAGCGGCAGCGCCGGGTCGTCGCGGCCGTCGAGCGGGTCCGCGCCGGGCGAGCAGTTCAGCGCCTGCGCGGCGGCCTGCTGCGTGGCCGGGTCGGTGCTCTGCCGGGCGGTCACCGAGCCGGTCGGCGGTCCCGGCGGCAGCTCGGCCAGTACCGGCCGGAACCGCAGCTGGGTGCCGTCCTCGACGATGAAGCCGGTGGGCACGGCCTGGCCCGCGACCTCGGTCGTGCACCCGGTGACGAGCACGGCCACGGCCGCGAGGAGGAAGATCCGCACGCCGCTCATTCTGGCGTGCGGACCTACCCGGCCGCCAGGACCGCTTCGAGCCCGGACGCCTGGGTCCGCCAGTCCGTCACGTTCGGCGTGGTGCCGGTCCAGCGCTGGCCGATCCGGTTCAGGGAGTCCCGGTCGCCCGCCCACAGCGCGTCCGCCTGCTTCTGCGCGAACGCGCGGTAGGTGGCCGAGCCCGTCGCCGTCGCGAGATCGCCGAAGTAGCGCGTGAAGATGCCCTTGAACTGCTTCTGGTTGTCGTCGCAGGAGCCCGAGCCGGTGTCGCAGGACTCGACGAGCACCCCGCCCGAGGTGAGCCGCGCCATCGCCGCGTCCGCCAGGCGCTTCGCCGCGTCCAAATAGGACTGGACGCCGGTCGCGCGCCAGAGCTCCAGGAGGCCGCCGATGCCGAGCCCCTGGTTGTACGTCCAGACGGTCTGGCCGTTGTTGGCGCACGACGACGTCAAGCCGTCGTTCACCAGGCCCGAGGAGTTGATCAGGCCGCTGTTCAGGAACCAGTCGCCCGCGGTCCTGGCCCGCTGGCCCCACACCGTGTCGCCGGCCACCCGGTTGTGCAGGGACGCGGTCAGCCGCAGGTACAACCCGGCCGTGACGGCGTTCTTGTACGTCCGCTCGCGGTTCCACCAGACCCCGCCGCCGCAGCTGCCGGTGTCCCAGAACCCGTGGACGTAGTTCGCGATCGTCGTCGCCTCGGTGAGGTAGCGCGGGTCGTGGGTGCGGTCGTAGACGGCGATCCAGGCCAGACCCCACCAGCCGCTGTCGTCGATGGCCCGGCTGACGAAGTCGCCCTCGATCGCGTCGGAACTCCGTACCCCGGCAGGAAAAGCCGCGCGGTTGACGTCGAAGGTGCGGGCCAGCGCGGCGTCGAACCCGCCCGCGTCGGCCACCGCCGTCACCGCGACCGCCGAGTTCCACCAGCTCGACGGCCACCACGCGGTGTACGGGTCGTAGGACCACATCAGGGCGTCGAGAGCGCCGGCGGCGCGGGTCGTCGCCGGGCGCGCCCAGGCCGTGCAGCTTCCTTGCGCGTGCGTGGCTTCGCGGCCGCACGCCCGCACCGCGCCGCCGTAGAGCCGGCCGCGCGGGTCCCGCGTCGCGAACGCCGTGGTGTGGGTGCCGGTGGCGCCCGAGGCGACGCTCGTGCGGCCCAGCGACGAGCCGTCCGGCCAGTTCGCGCCGGCGTCCCAGGAGCGGTCGAGCCAGATCTCGTCGCCGGCGCCGCCGGCTTCGATCCCGGCCCAGGCCATGCCCTTGCCATCGAAGTGGAGCCGGATCGTGCGGCCGAAGAGCGTCGTCGGTGCCACCGGCTGGCTGTCCCCGGCGCCCGGGGCGGTGCGGTCGCACGCGGCGTCGCAGACGTCCGGGTAGATCCACGCGGTGCACGCGACGCCCTGCGCGTCCCCGCACGCCCGGACCAGTCCCCGGTGGTGGTGCTGCGGGTCGGTGAGGTTGTACATGAGCGTGCGGGTGCCCGTCCACGTACCGGGGATGGTCGCTTTGCCCAGCAGGCCTTCCCAGGTGGCGCCGCCGTCCCACGAACGGTCGAGCCAGACGGCGTCACCGGCGACGCCGTTGTCGATGCTCGCCCACGCCATGCCGTCGGGATCGGAGGCGTGCAGCCGCACGACGCGGTTGTTGATCACCTTGTCGGGCAAGGGAAAGCTCTCCCGCGCGGCCCGCGCCGGGTCGAGCGTGTCGCACGAGGTCACGCACACGGCTGTCGCCGCGACGGCCGGGATCGGGGTCAGGGAACCGAAGACGAGCAGGAGCACGAGCAATGTCCGCATCGACATCCCTCTCCACGCACGGGGGTTCGTCCCAGCATAGGAAGCTCGCGGCCGGTTTTGAAGGTTTCCGCCCGGTTCTGGCTCGTTCCGGACAAAGGTTCTCCACCACTAAAATGAGTGGTGCGGCCGGGCCGGACGGAGTTTGCTGGCCGCCGTGGCTGACACCTGGGGAACGTGCGAAGACCGGTTCGGCAAGGTGCGCGACGTCCTGGCGGCGTCGCTGGACACCGACGACGTGGGCGCCTCGGTCGCCGTGTTCGTGGACGGCGAGCCCGTCGTCGACCTGTGGGGCGGGTACGTCGACACCGCGCGCACGGTGGCGTGGGAGCGCGACACCATCACCAACGTCTGGTCCACCACCAAGACGATGACCGCGGTGTGCGCGCTGGTCCTCGCCGACCGCGGCGACCTCGACCTCGACGCGCCGGTCGCCGGGTACTGGCCCGAGTTCGCGGCCGCGGGCAAGGAAAAGACGCTGGTCCGGCACCTGCTCGGGCACACCGCGGGCCTGCCGGACTTCGAGGGACCGATCGCCGTCGAGGACCTGTTCGACTGGCCGGCCGTGACGGCCCGGCTGGCCGCGCAGGCGCCCGCGTGGGAGCCCGGCACCGCGGGCGGCTACCACTCGGTGACCTTCGGCTTCCTGGTCGGCGAGGTCGTCCGCCGGGTCACCGGGCGCAGCCTCGGCACGTTCTTCGCCGAGGAGGTGGCCGGCCCGCTGGGCGCCGACTTCCACATCGGGCTGGCCGCCGAGCACGACCACCGCGTCGCGCCGCTCATCCCCGACCCCCGGGGCGACCGGCCGCCGGGTTTCCTGATCGGGGTGTCGGACTCCTACTCCGAAGCCTGGCGGCGCGCGGAACTGCCCGCCGTCAACGGATACGGCAACGCCCGCTCGGTCGCGGCCGTGCAGTCGGTGCTGGCCTGCGGTGGCGGCCGGCTGCTGTCGCCGGCCGGCGCCGAGCGGGTCTTCGAGGAGCAGTTCCACGGCGAGGACCGCGTCCTCGGCGCGAAGATGCGCTACGGCATGGGCTTCCGCGTGGAAGGGCACACGTGCTCGTGGGGCGGCTGGGGCGGTTCGGTGGTCCTCGTCGACGCGGACCAGCGCCTGGTGGTGTCGTACGTGATGAACCAGACCCTCTGGGAAAACGGGTACGACCGGGGTCTCGGCGTGGTGATGGCCGCCTACGAAGCGTTCTGATCCGGCGGGAAGAGGCGCGGCATGAAGGCCAGCATCAGCGCCGACCACACCACGTGCGTCAGCACCGGTGCCTGCAGCCCGCCGGACCGGCCGCGCTGCACGGCGAAGAGCGCGCCCATCACGGTCGAAGCCAGTACCAGCGCGGGGTTTCGCGTCGCCGTCGTCGAAAGGACGTAGAGCGCCGTCGATCCGCGGGCGCCGAACGCGTCGTACAGCGCGCCGCGGAAGAAGAACTCCTCCGCCGCGCCCGTCACCAGCGTGGTCGCCACCACCGAGGGGGTCGAACCGCGGTGCGCGTGGGAGAGCACCCCGGCGATCGCGCGCCGCAGCGGCGGGATGCGGCGGGACACCAGCGCGCAGCCGTAGAACACTCCGAACGCGCCGGCCCCCGCCAGGACCGGCTGCGCGACGTCCGGGCGACCGCGTTCCACCGGCCCCGCGCCGGCGAACCAGGTCGCCGCGACCGCCGCCGTGAGGACGTGGAACCGGCGCGAACCCGGCCGGCTGGCCAGCGACGCGCCGAGCAGGCCGGACCCGGCGGCCGTCACCCCGGCGAGGAGCGCCTTCTTCACGCGGGCCGCCGGCTCTTCGCCCGCTCGCCCAGTGCCTGCAGCACGGCTTCGTCGTAGCCCATCGGCTCGAACTCGACGATCCGGCGGATGGCGTCATCGCGGACGACGACCTCGTTCGTCATCGAGTCGATCAGCGCCCGCCCGGTGGTGACGTCGATGTCGGTGACCAGCGAAAGCCAGTACGACGAAAGCCGCGGCGAGAGCAGCGGCACCGGCAGGATCACCAGCGGCCGTCCCTCGATCGCCGCGACCCGCTGCAGCATGTCGCGGTAGGCCAGCACCTCCGGCCCGCCGATGTCGAACGTGCGGCCCGCCGCCTCCGGATGGTCGAGCACGCCGGCCAGGTAGCGGACGACGTCGGCGATCGCGATCGGCTGGGTGCGCGTGCCGACCCAGCGCGGGGTGACCATCGCCGGCAGGTGCTCCACCAGCTGGCGGGTCAGCTCCCACGACGTCCCGCCGTGCCCGATGACGATCCCGGCGCGCAGCACGGTCACCGGCACGCCCGTCTCGCCCAGCAGCCGCTCGACCTCGCGCCGGCTGCGCAGGTGCTCCGAAAGCGTGTCTTCGTCGTCCCCGAGGCCGCCGAGGTAGACGATCCGGCTCAGGCCGACGTCCGACGCCGCCCGGGCGAACGCGCGGGCCGCGTCGGCGTCGCGGCGCTTGAAGTCCGCGCTGCCGAGCGAGTGCACCAGGTAGTACGCGGCTTCGGCGCCCTTGAGCGCGTCCCGCAGGGAACCGACGTCGGCGACGTCGCCGCGGACGGGCGTCCCGGCACCGTCGTACTTCGCCGGGTGACGCGTCATCGCGAGGACGTCGTGCCCCGCTTCTTCCAGCGCCGGGCACAACCGGCCGCCGACGAACCCCGAAGCCCCGGCCACCAGTACACGCATACCGGCGACGTTAGCCGCGACGGTCCCGGCCCGCAGATCCTCCGCGGCGGGTCCGCCCGGCGAAGCAGACCGCGGCGACCACGCCCGCGCAGCCGACGAGCTGCGGCACGCTCGGCGTCTCCCCCAGCAGGCCGATGCCCAGGAGCACCGCGCCGACCGGCTGCAGCAGCATCAGCGTCGCACCGGTGGTGGCCGACATCCGGGGCAGCGCGGCGGAGATGAGAATCCAGCCGATCAGCTGACCCACCACGGCGAGCGCGACGAGCCAGCCGAACGTCGCCGGGCTCGGGCTCAGGTCGAGCGTGCCGGTCGGGAGGCCGAGCACGACGGCGACGACCCCGGCGGAGATCGTCGCCAGCACCAGGGACTGCGCCTGCGCGCCCGCACCGCCGCTGAGCCGGATCAGGAAGAGGTAGACGGCGTACCCCGCACCGGCGAGCATCGCCGCGACGGCGCCGGTGACCGGGTCCGGGCCGAACGAGCCGCCGCCGGCGAACCCGCCGGCCAGCACGACGCCGCCCAGCAGCACGGGCACGGCGAGGACGAACCGCTTCGCCGGGCGTTCCCGCAGGAACGCGAACGCCAGCAGCGGCACGATGATCACCTGGACGGCGAGCAGCACCGTCGCGATGCCGGCGCCGATCCGCGGGATGGCCTCACCCCACAGCACGAAGTCCAGGCCGAGACCGGAGCCGGCCAGCAGCGGGAGCAGTACGCGGGGCGCCGGGCCGGACTTCCGCCGTTCCCGCACGGCGAGCGCGACCAGCACCGGCAGGGCCAGCAGGCAGCGCCAGAACGCGCTCGTGCTGCCGCTGGCGTGCGAGACCTTGATGAAGACCGACGACAGGGAGATGCAGAAGCTGCCGAGCGCCGCGAGCAGCCGCGGGTCGAAACGCTCCGTGAACGGCGCGGGGGTGGTCGTGGGGCGGGGCGCGGTCGTGGTCACGGTTCCAGCCTGCGGGTGACGACTGTCAAGGACAAGCGAATGTTTCTGCGTGGCATTCGGTAGCATCTCTACCGTGTTGGGAATCGAGCGGATGCGCGCGCTGCACGCGGTCGCCACGCACGGCTCGGTTGCCGCGGCGGCCGCGTCGCTGCACGTCACGCCGTCGGGGGTGTCGCAGCAGCTGGCGAAGCTGGAGAAGGAAGCCGGGCAGCGGCTGCTGGAGCCGCGCGGCCGGGGCGTCCGGCTGACGAAGGCGGGCCAGGTGCTGGCCGGGCACGCCGAGCGGATCCTGGCGCAGGTCGCCGAGGCGAAGGCGGACCTGGAGCTGCTGCGCGAGGACGTCATCGGGCCGTTGCGGATCGGCGCGATCCCGACGACGGTGCACGCGCTCCTGCCGCCCGCACTGGCGACGCTCGCCGCGCAGCACCCGCGGCTGGCGGTGACGCTGCACGAGGGCGAGGCGGAGCAGACGATGCCCCGCGTGCTGGCCGGCGACCTCGACGTCGCGGTGCTGGAGAGCTGGGAGGACCGGCCGACGGTGCTCCCGCCGTCGACGACGCGGATCGCGTTGTTCTCCGACGTCGCGGACCTCGCCCTGCCCGCCGGCCACCGCCTCGCGCACCGCAAGACGGTCGACCTGTCCGAAGTGGGCGACCTGCCGTGGATCGGCTGGAGCCTGGGGTCCGGCTGCTACGAGTGGCTGGTGCAGGTGCTGCGCAAGCAACGGCTGGAGCCGCGGATCAGCTGCACGGTCGGCGGCTACCCGACGCAGCTGGCGCTGGTGGCGGGCAACGTCGGCGCGGCGCTGGTGCCCCGCCTGGCCCGCGAGCCGCGGCCGGAGGGCGTCCGGATCCTCGCGACGCGCCCGGCGCTGACCCGGACGATCTACGCGATCTGCCGGGCGGGCGAAGAGGACCACGGCGCGGTCCGCGCGTGCCTGGACGCGCTGCAGGCCGCTTCGGCGCGGTTCTCCGCCCGGACGTCTACTGTGGACTGAGCCGCTCGACCATCTCGGTCACCAGCTTCCCCGGGCGCCGGTGGTGCACCAGGAAGACGTCCCGCGCGGGCTGGGCGTCGGCGGCGTCGCGGACCTCGATCCGCGCCGGGCCCATCCGGGCGAGCACGCTCTCGGGCACGAACGCGACCCCCAGCCCGGCCTCGACCAGGGCCAGGATCACCTGGTAGTCCCGGGTTTCGTAGGCCACGGTGAGGGTCACCCCGGCGGCGTCGGCGAGCTGCTCGAGGCAGCCGCGGTTGGGCACGCCCGGACTGCCGGAGATCCAGTTCTCGCCGGCCAGCGCCCGCAGCGTAAGCCGTCGGACGCGGGCTTGCGGGTGGCCCTCGGCGAGGATCAGCCGGAACCGCTCCGAGCGCAGCAGCGTCCGCGTCAGCCCGCGCGGGTCGGGCAGCGGCGCGCCGGGGTAGCGGTGGGTGATCAGCAGGTCGAGGTCGCGCGAGCTGACCAGCCCGTACCCGTCGGGTGGTTCGAGGTCCAGCAGCCGCAGCGCGACCGCGGGGTGGTCGCGGCGGAACCCGGCGAGCGCGGCGGGCACGAGCGTCATGCCGGCGCTGGCGAACGTGCCGACGGCGAGCTGCGCCGGTTCCTCGTCGAGCAGGGCGCGGACGGTCCGTTCGGCGGTGCGCAGCTCCCCGACGATGGTCTCCGCGTGGGTCAGCAGCGCCTCCCCGACGGGCGTGAGCGTGACACCGCGCGGGTTGCGGTGCAGCAGGGGCGCGCCGACGTCGCGTTCGAGCTTGCCCAGCTGCTGCGAGACGGCGGACGGCGTGAAGGACAGTCGCTGGGCCGCGCCGGCGATCGACCCGGCGTGCGCGACCTCGGCGAGCAGGGCCAGGCGGTGAGCGTCGAGCACGGGAGCCTCCAGCCGTAAGCGTCGCTAATGCCAGCATAGGAGACGTCGCTGGTGCTTACGGCGGTCCGCGCGCATGCTGGTGCGCATGATCAGCATTTCGGATGTCGAGCGGGCCGCCGCGCGGATCGAGGGCCACGTCCGCCGGACGCCGGTGTTCAGCGACGACGGCGTGTGGTTCAAGCTCGAGCACCTGCAGCACACCGGGTCGTTCAAGGCCCGCGGCGCCTTCAACCGGATCATCGCCGCGGGCGAGCTTTCGGCGGCCGGGGTGGCGGCCGCGTCGGGCGGCAACGCGGGACTCGCCGTCGCCCACGCCGCCCGGGAGTTCGGCGTGGCCGCGCGGGTCTACGTCCCGGTGACCGCGCCGGCGGTCAAGGTGGCGAAGCTGCGGCAGCTGGGGGCGGCCGTCGAGCTGGTCGGCGACAAGTACGCGGACGCGTACGACGCGGCGGTGAAGGACGCGGCGGACCGCGGCGCGCTCTTCTGCCACGCGTACGACCAGCCGGAGATCTGCGCCGGCCAGGGCACGGTGGGCCTCGAGCTGCTGGCCGACATCGACGCGCTGGACACGATCCTGGTCGCGGTCGGCGGCGGCGGGCTGCTGGCCGGCATCGCGGCGGCGGTCGAAGGCCGGGCGCGCGTGGTCGGCGTCGAACCGCGCACGGCCCCGACGCTGCACGCGGCGCTGGCGGCGGGCTCACCGGTCTCGGTGGAGGTGTCCGGCATCGCCGCCGACTCCCTGGGCGCGTCGCGGCTCGGCGAGATCGCGTTCGCGGTCGCCACCCGCACTCGTGTGGGCTCGGTGCTGGTGGACGACGCGGCGATCGTCGCGGCCAGGACGGCCTTGTGGGACCGCTACCGCCTGGCGGTGGAGCCCGGCGGAGCGACGGCGTACGCGGCGCTGCTGGCCGGCGCGTACCGCCCGGAGCCGGGCGAACGCGTCGCGGTCCTGCTGTGCGGCGCGAACACCGACCCGGCGACGCTCACTTCCCCGACAGCCGCTCCACCAGCGGCGCGAACTCCTCGATGAAGGCGCTGTTGACGCTGACGTAGGAGACGCCCAGTTCGTCGCGCCGCCGTTCCAGCTCGGCGGCCATGTCGTCGACGCTGCCGCGGAGCATGGTGAGCGAGTCGTGCTCGATGAGCGTCTCGGCATCGACCCCGATGAACCCCCGAATCCACGGCGGCACGTGGTCACCGACGACGAAGATGTTCAGCCCGAGCTCGATGTCGCGATCCCCGGCGGCGTCCCGGATCTCCGCGACGTAGCCCGCCATCTCGTCCCGGGTGGTCAGCACCCCACCGGCAAGAGTGACGATGTCGGCTTTCGCCGCGGCGAGACGCCGGGCCTTCGGCCCACCGGCGGCGATCATGACGGGGGTGTGAGCGTCACCATCGAGCCGGCGGACGTGGTCGACGGTCTCGGAGATCGAGTCGAGGCGTTCCTGGCCCGAGCCGTAGGGCAGGCCGAGCTCTTCGGCCTGCTGCCGCATGGTGGGCAGGCCGGTCCCGAGCCCGAGTTCGAACCGGTTGCCGGTGACGACGGAGAGGCTGTGCGACTCCCAGGCGGCGGCCCGCGCGGTCCGCAGCGGGCTGGCGAGGACAAAGGACCCGACACGCAGCTCAGTGGTGACGGCAGCGGCCGCCGCGAGCGCGGCGGTCGGAGTGGGCAGGTTGAGGTTGTCGGGGCAAAGCAGGGTGGAGTAGCCGAGTTCCTCGGCCCGCCGAGCGGTCCGCAGCCATTTCGCCCCGCCTTCGGTCGCGCCCGCCACCACACCGAAGCGGAAAGCCTTGCCGGCCATCGGAGCACCCCCTGGTCGTTTGGTGCTTTCGATCAAACCACCGCTCGGGCCGGGTGTGCCAGTGCCGGGGCGCGGTCCGATCCCGCGCCCCGGCACAGCCACACCCGCGGGATCAGCCCCGCTGGTACTCCTCCCACGTGACCTTGGTGACCGCGGGACCGTCATCGGCCCCGCGCCCGGCGAGCCCGTTCATACCCAGGTAATAGTCCCCGGTCTGGTGCTGAGCCCCCGACGAAAGGTCCGGGTCGGAGATCGCCATGGCGTGGATGTGGTAGTCGAAGCCCTGCGCCGGAGTGCGGTACCACGCCGCGAAGCCGACCTTGCGCAGCGCCGTCAGCAGCTTCGTGCGGGTCGTCGACGACATGCCGGACACCGAGATGTCCAGCGCTCCGCCGCCGTCGTGGGTGCCGGCCGACGCGTCCACTCCGCCCGGGTTGTAGCCGCCCTGGGTGAGGGTGACGGTGATGCCCGCGATCCCTTCGGCCGCCGACAACATCGCCTTGGTGCGGGTGTTCGTCGTGACCCCGCGGTAGGCGATGCGGCTGCCCGCGGACACCGGGGCGGTCACCGTGTACCGGCCCTCGCCCAGCTTCTCGAGCGACGTCTTCCCCGGCAGCCCGGACGCGTCGATCCCGGTGTACCCCAGCGACTTCTGGTACTGCGAGTACGCCGTGATCGTCGTGGTGCCGAAGTACCCGTCGACGTAGGTCGCGGCCAGCAGGCCCTTCGCCTGCAGGGCCTGCTCCACGAGCAACACGCTGTCGTGCGCTCCCGGGGTCTGCGTGTCGTCCGCGCGGCGGGGGTCGATCTGGGCCGCCTTCAGCACGGCCTCCATGTTGGCCGTGGGCAGCGCCGTCGTGGCCGCGGGCTCGGCCTGAGCCGGTGCGGCCACGGCGAACGCCGCTGCGGTGAGTGCCGTGAGCACGGCGGCCTTCGTGAACATCCCTGTCCTCCACTGGTCGGAATCCTTACCCGCCCAGCATCACCCCGCCCGGTACAAGGACCGTACAAATCACCCGGCCGCGAACCGTCGCAGACGCAGGCTGTTCGTGACGACGAAGACCGAGCTGACCGCCATCGCCGCGCCGGCGAGCATCGGGTTCAGCAGGCCCGCCGCGGCCAGCGGCAGCGCCGCGACGTTGTACGCGAACGCCCAGAACAGGTTGCCCTTGATCGTGCGCAGCGTCCGGCGGGACAGGCGGATCGCGTCGGCCGCCGCGCGCAGGTCGCCACTGACGAGCGTCAGGTCGGCCGCCTCGATCGCGACGTCCGTGCCGGTGCCCATCACCAGGCCCAGGTCGGCCTGGGCGAGCGCCGCCGCGTCGTTGACGCCGTCGCCGACCATCGCGACGACCTTGCCGTCCTCCTGCAACCCGCGCACCACGTCGGCCTTGTCCTTCGGCAGCACCTCGGCGATCACGCGCTCGATGCCGACCTCGGCCGCGACCGCCCGCGCGACCGCGGCGTTGTCGCCGGTGAGCAGCACCGGGGTCAGGCCCAGCCCGCGCAGCCGGCGGACCGCCTCGGCGGACGTCGACTTGACGGTGTCGGCCACGGCCAGCGTGCCGCGGACCGCGCCGTCCCAGGTCACGGCGACCGTGGTCAGCGCGCTTCCGCCGGCGGCGCGGCCGACGCTCACCGCGCGTCCCTCGACGACGCCTTCGACGCCCAGCCCCGGCGTGCTGCGGAAGTCCGTCACGGGTGGCAGCGTCCCGAAGCGCTCCCGGGCGGCGTCCGCGATCGCCCGGGCCACCGGGTGCTCGGACGCGACTTCGACGGCGCCCGCGAGCCGCAGGACCTCGCCGTCGCCCTCGACCAGCGTCATCCGGCCGGTGGTCACCGTGCCGGTCTTGTCGAGCACGACGGTGTCGACGCGGCGGGTCGACTCCAGCACCTCCGGCCCCTTGATGAGGATGCCGAGCTGCGCGCCGCGGCCGGTGCCGACCAGCAGCGCCGTCGGCGTCGCCAGGCCCAGTGCGCACGGGCAGGCGATGATCAGCACCGCGACCGCGGCGGTGAACGCGGCCGACGGCGTCGCGTCCGCGCCGAGCCAGAAGGCGAGCGTCGCCACGGCCAGCGCGATGACGATCGGGACGAACACCGCCGAAACGCGGTCCGCGAGCCGCTGGACCCGGGCTTTGCCGGTCTGCGCCGCCTCGACCAGCCGGGCCGTCTGGGCCAGCTGCGTGTCGGCGCCGACGCGGGTGGCGCGGACGACGAGCCGGCCGCCGGCGTTGACCGTCGCCCCGGCGACCGCGTCGCCCGGCCCGACCTCGACCGGCACGCTCTCGCCGGTGAGCAGGCTCGCGTCGATCGCGGACCCGCCGTCCTCGACGACGCCGTCGGTGGCGACCTTCTCCCCCGGCCGCACCAGGAACCGGTCGCCGACGACCAGGTCACCGACGGGAATCCGCTGCTCAACGCCGTCGCGCAGGACGGTGACGTCCTTCGCGCCCAGATCCAGCAACGCCCGCAGGGCGGCGCCGGCGCGGCGCTTCGAACGGACCTCGAAGTAGCGGCCGGCCAGGATGAACGTCGTGACGCCGGCGGCGACCTCGAGGTAGATGGCGCCGTCCCCGGCCATGCGCTCGATGGTGAGCTCGAACGGGTGCTTCAGGCCCGGCGTGCCCGCGCTGCCGAACAGCAGCGCGTACACCGACCAGCCGAACGCGGCGAGGGTGCCGATCGAGATGAGCGTGTCCATCGTCGCGGTGCCGTGGCGGAGGTTGGCGAACGCGGCGCGGTGGAACGGCCACGCGCCCCACACCAGCACCGGCGCGGCCAGGACGAGCGAAATCCACTGCCAGTAGGTGAACTGCCACGCGGGCACCATCGCCAGGGCGATCACGGGCACCGAAAGCACCGCGGAACCGACCAGCCGCTGCCGCAGCGTCCGGATCGGGTCGTCTTGTCGGAGTTCCGGCTCGGCCTCGGGCAGCGCCGCGCCGTAGCCGGCCGCTTCGACCTGGGCGACGAGGTCCTGCGGGGCGACCTCGCCGCCGTAAACGACCTTCGCCTTCTCGGTGGCGTAGTTGACGGTCGCCGTGACGCCGTCCAGCTTGTTGAGCTTGCGTTCGATCCTCGCCGCGCAGGACGCGCAGGTCATGCCGGTGATGGCGAGTTCGACGTTCTTCGCTTCCACTTGCAGCGTCACGAGTGCGCTCCTCCCCCGGTGGTCACCGTGAATTCGGCGGTGCGGACCACGTCGCCGTGGCGGAAGTCCAGGAACATCCGGTAGGTGCCGGCCGACGGCACCTCGGCGATGAACGTCACGGCCGCGCCCGTGCGGCCGTCCGGGTGGACGTGCAGGTACCCCAGGTCGCCGCCGCGCAGCGCGACGAGGTGGCCGTAGGCGCCCAGGTAGGGCTGCAGATCGGTGACGTCCCGGCCGTCCTCCGTCACCGTCGCGGTCAGGCGGGACGAGCGGCCGGGAACGAGGTCGCCGTCGAGCCGGACGCGGTAGCCGTCGACCTCGGCGACGCGCGACTCGCGGTGTTCGACGGGCTGGAAATCGCCCGGCGCGACGAGGTCGACGCCGAGCGTCTGCGCCGGTCCCCCGGTGGGCGTGAAGTCGGCGAAGGCGCGGTAGCTGCCCGCGCCGGCGACGGTGATCGGCACGCTCCACGTGCCGTCGGCGCCGAGGCCGGGGTGCAGGTGCCGGTAGCCGCTGGTGTCGCGGCGGACGACGATGAAGTGCATCCGCTTCTCGTGCTCGACGTCGTAGGCGGTCACCGGGGCGCCGTCCGGGCCGGTGATCCTGAAGGTGAAGTTCGTCGTGGTGCCCGGGGTGAGCGTCGTGCCGGTGGGCGTGAGGGTGTAGCCGCCCGCGGCCGACGCCAGCCCGCCGGGCTGGTGGTTCGCGGCCTCCGCGACGGTGCCGCCGTGGACGTCCCCGTGCGCGGCGTCCTCGCCGCCGTGCACCCCGGCCGCGCCGGGGAAGGGACCGACGGCGGTGCCGGCCGCCCAGGCGCCGACGGCGACCAGGGCGAGTGCCGCACCGTAGGCGGAGAGCTTCGCTGCGGTGTTCATGTCAGCCGGTACCCCGCTTCTTCGACCGCGCCGCGCACGTCGGCGACGGAAAGGTCTTCGCTGCTGCTGACGGTCACCGCGCCGGTGGTCAGTTCGACGGTGACTCCGGTGACGCCCCCGAGTCCGCGGATCTCCTCTTCGACCGAGCGGGCGCAGTGGCCGCACGTCATGCCCGTGACGGTGTAGGTCGTGTCTGCCATGACTCATGGATACCCTAGGGGGGTAGGGTAAGCAAGCGCGATGGCGACATGTAATCCCGGTCACAGTCGATCCGGTTATCACTGGTCCAAGCGTGTTTCTCACCGTCACGGAGAGTTCTCAGAGGGGGCCCCTGGACGTTGCCGTGCTCGTTTCGTAACCTGTTCGAGATCTCGCGGCCCCCGGTCGTCGATGAGACGGCGACGCGAGATCGCCGCCGATACCCCCTGCTGGGTACCGGACCCCACCGCGTGCTCTTCCTGTTGCGGTCGAGCACGCGCCGGACACGGGCGAGGCCCCCGACTCGCCCCGGTGCCCGACGGCGGCCGATAAGCAAAGGAGACCCGCGCGAGAATGCGTTCGCATCCCGTCAAGCGCGTGGTGTCAGGTGCCCTCGCCGCGGCCTCGGTGATCACTGTCATCACCATGGCCCAGCCGACGGCCACCGCCGCCCCCATCCCCGTCCTCCAGGCCCCGCCCACCGGGTCCGACGCCCTCGCGAAGTACCGCGACCTCTCGGCCCAGGCGGAGAAGCTCAACGAAGACCTGCTCAAGGCGAAGGACGACCTCACCGCGAAGCAGGGAGAACTCGACAAGGCCAACGCCGACGTCACCGCCGCCAAGGACTCCGGCGCGCAGGCCATCGAGGCCAAGCAGAAGTACCAGGGCCAGGTGGACAAGTTCGCCGGCGCGTCGTTCACCAGCGGCGTCCAGCTGAACAAGCTGTCGGCGCTGCTGGCCGGCACGTCGACGCAGGACTTCCTGGACCGCTCGGCGGCCCTCGAGGTCATCGCGACCGACAAGAACGCCGCGATGGGCAACCTCAGCGGCGCGGCCGCGAAGGCCACCGAAGCCGAGAAGGCGGCGACCGACGCGGCGAAGCGGGCGACCGACGCCCGGGACGCCGCGGCGAAGCTGGCGTCGGACATCGAGGGCAAGAAGAAGAACCTCCAGGCCCAGATCGACCAGATCGAGGCCCAGGGCAAGACCCTGAGCACCGCCGACAAGACCGCCCAGAAGGACACCGGCGGCAAGGCCCCGACCGTCAAGGCGGCCACCGCGGCCGCGCAGAAGGCGGTCGACGCGGCGCTGAGCAAGCTCGGCAGCGCCTACGTCTACGGCGCCACCGGCCCGAGCACGTTCGACTGCTCCGGCCTGATGCAGTGGGCCTACAAGCAGGCCGGCATCACGCTGCCCCGCACGTCGTCGGCGCAGGCGGGCTTCGGCACGTCGGTGCCGCGCGACCAGCTGCAGCCGGGCGACCTGGTCGCCTACTACTCCCCCGTGTCCCACATCGGGATGTACATCGGCGACGGCAAGATGGTGCACGCGCCGACGAGCGGCGACGTCGTCAAGATCTCGCCGCTGCTGAAGGAGTACGCGGGAGCGACGCGGCCGACAGCCTGACGTTCGTTCGTCAATGCCCCGTTCCGGGAGGTGTAGAACGCCCGGGACGGGGCATCTTCCGTTCTATGGTCGACAACTACGACGACGCCACGATCACGGCGGTGGGCAAGGTCATCGAAGCGTTCGAGACGGTCGAACGCGCGCGGGGCCACCTCTACACGTTCCACCAGCTGACGGGCAACGCGGACCTCGTCCTCGACGAGGCCGTCGACGCGCTGGAGAAGGCCGGCCACGCGGACTGGGCGCGGCGGATCTCCGAGGAGCTGATCGGGCTCAACGTGGTCCCCGACCGGTGGACGTTCCAGGTCGTCGAGGACTACGACGACGGCTACTACCGGACGTTCCGCGACTTCCACCGCGAGCTGCTGGAATCGTTGAACGACGGCCGCCGCCACGTGCCGGAACAGCGGATGAAGGACGAGCGCCGGACCCGCGGCCGGCCGGGCCACGAGGCGGGCCCGCCGAGCACCCCGCCGGGCTCGTGACCGGCGATTGTCGGACCCTTGCGCTAGGGTCGGAGTCGACCGAACAGACGTTCGAATGGAGGCTGTGATGACGGATCAGGTGGAGCCCAACCCGGAGAAGGACCCGAGCGACTGGACCACCGGCGACGAGCCGATGACCGGGCCGCAGAAGTCGTATCTGCAGACGCTGGCGCAGGAGGCCGGGGAAGAGGTGCCGGAGGGGCTGACGAAGGCTCAGGCCTCGGCGCGGATCGATGAGCTGCAGCAGACCACCGGGCGGGGCAGCTGAGGGTTTGACGGCGCTGGTGACCGGTGCGCGCGGTGAGGTCGCCGCGGGCAGCTCGGCGGTGGGTCAGGCCGCGCGGCGCTGGGTCAGACTGCGGCGGGGAGCGCGGCGCCGGGTCAGGCCGCGGTGGTAGCGCCGGGGCCGGCCGCGGCGGCAGCGCGGCGCTGAGTCGGACTGCAGCGGCGAGCGCGGCGCCGGGTCAGGCGGCGGTGGGTAGCGCCGGGGCTGGCCGCGGCGGACAGCGCAACGCCAGGTCAGGCCGCGGTGGGTAGCGCCGGGGCTGGCCGCGGCAGGCAGCGCGGCGCTGGGTCAGATTGCAGCGGCGAGCGCGGCGCCAGGGCAGGCCGCGGCGGTGGGTCAGACTGCGGCAAGCAGCTCGGCACCAGGCCAGGCCGCGCCGGACAGCTCAGCGCCGGATCAAGCCGCGGTGCAGCGCGGAACCGGGTCGGGCAACACTGCGCCGAGTCAGGCCGCGGCGGGGCAGCTCGGCGCCAGGCCAGGCCGCGGCGGACAGCTCAGCGCTGGGTCAGGTCACGGTGCAGCGTGGTGCTGCGTCGGGCAGCGCGGCGCCGGGTCAGGCGGCGGCCGGGAGCGCGGCGCCCGTTACGCGGAGCAGGAACTCGGCGTTGGAGCCCGTCTTGCGGAGCTGGTCGAGCAGTTGCTCGATCGCGTGCGGGCCCGGCAGTGCGCGGCGGACCTCGCGCATCGCGGCCAGCTCGCCCGGCGTGACCAGGAGCTCTTCGCGGCGGGTGCCGGATGTGGCGACGTCGATCGCCGGGAACACGCGGCGCTCGGCCATCTTGCGGTCGAGTTTCAGCTCGGCGTTGCCCGTGCTCTTCAGCTCCTCGAAGAACACCGTGTCGGCCAGAGAACCGGTTTCCACCAGTGCCGACGCGACGATCGTGAGGGATCCGCCGCCTTCTAGGTTGCGGGCCGCGCCGAGGATGCGCTTCATCGGCTGCAACGCCGCCGCGTCGACGCCGCCGGACAGCGTGCGGCCGGATGCGCGGGCCGACAAGTTGTACGCGCGGCCGAGGCGGGTCAGCGAGTCGAGGAGCAATACTACGTCTTCGCCGCGCTCCACCAGGCGTTTCGCGCGCTCGACCGCGAGTTCCGCCACCGCCACGTGTTCGGCGGGCGGACGGTCGAATGTGGACGCGATCACCTCGCCGCGCACGGTCCGGCGCAGTTCGGTGACCTCCTCCGGGCGCTCGTCGGCGAGCAGCACCATCAGCCGGCATTCCGGGTGGTTGACCGCGATGCCGTGGGCGATTTCCCGCAGCACGGTCGTTTTCCCGGCCTTCGGCGGCGAAACGATCAGCGCGCGCTGGCCCTTGCCGAGCGGGGTGACGAGGTCGAGCACGCGCGGCAACAGGCGCGTCGGCGTGGTTTCGAGGAACAGCCGCTGGTCCGGGTGCACCGGAACCAGGTCGGCGAAGTCCAGGCGGGGCTCTGCCGGGTCGGCACCGTCGACGCTGGTGATTTCCTCGGCAGTGCCGGTGATTTCGTCGCCGGGACGCAGCTTGTGCCTGCGGACGACGGAAAGCGGGAGTGCGATGTCGTCCGGGGCCGGCCGGTAGCCGGTGCGGACGAAGGGGGTTTTTCCTGACAGGTCAAGGATTCCGTGAAAAGACATGGGGGTTCTCCTGATGAGGGTCCGGCCCGCGCGAACGGCGGAACCGGAAATGAGGAAGGAGGCCGAGCGGCCTGATCCGGGGAGCTTCCTCCGGGCGGCCGAGAGGCCGACATCCGCGAGGTGCTGACTCAACGGTAGCGCGACGTCACGAAAAGCACAACGGGTAAGACTCCGCCGTGCTGGGTAGCTCACCAGAGAAGCCCGAAGCACGGGGGAAACCGTGGCTGATGATGGGAGCGGATCGTGTATCGACATACCCCGGAACCCGACGTCGATATGGGTCAGCGCACCGACGCCGACCGAACCGGGACCACGCCCCCGGCGCGCACCGGCGCCGGCACGGTGGTCACGGCGACGTTCGAAGAACTGGCGCCCGCGCTGCCGAACGAGGTGGCGGACCTGCGCCGCAAGCTGACCCGCTGGCTGGGCGAGCTCCCGCTCGACGCGGAGAGCACGCACGACATCACGCTGGCCACGTACGAGGCGCTGGCGAACGTGGCGGCCCACGCGTACCCGGACGGCCACGGCTGGGCCCGCCTCCAGGCAACCCGCACCGGAGACGCGGTGACGGTCACGGTGACGGACACGGGCTGCGGAATCCCGCCGGCCCGCCCCCGCCGCCGAGGCCTGCACACGTCGGGTGGCCGGGGTCTGCTGCTGATCGAGAAAGTGACGGACCAGTCCGACATCGACACGAGCGACGACGGCACAACGGTCCGCATGACCTGGCGCCCGGCGGCCCTGCGGGACGAGGGCCGGGCCTGAGCGGTCAGCATCGCCTGGCGGCACTTGCGCCACGGGACACGCCCGCATGGTCAGCTCGACAGCGTCGCGGACAAGAGTCCGGTCTGGACGATCCGCATTGCCTGGCACCCAGCGACTCTTACGCGACGGAAACAGTCAGTCCGACCGCTCTGCGGACGAGAGTCCGGCCTGGACGATCCGCATCACCTGGCGCCCGGCTGCGTTGAAAGACAACCGGCCGGCTCGCGGGGCCTTGCTCAAACCCCGCGACTACCAGCAAGCGCCGCCGGGGCGAGTGGAGTCCGCCCCTCCTAGGCCGCCGCTCAAACCCGCCATCCACGCCGGCGAGCGGAAGCCCGAGTGCCCTACGTCACAACCCCCTCAAAAACTCCCCCTCAAGCGGCCTGAGCCAGCCGCACCATTCGGTTCCGCGGGTACGAAACCAGCTCCCTCTCCTCGTCCGTGGTGAAGATCTCGACGGAGTCCTCCAGCAACTCCGCCGAGGTCACCTGCAGCTGCCACGCGGGCAGGCCCGGCGCAGGCTCGTGCCAGAACCACTGGCCCTTGGTCAGCTGGTCCGCCGGGACCGTCGCGTCGTCCGTGTTCATGCCATGAGGCTAGCCGTCACCACCGACAGTTTTCGCACTGCCTCTAGCCGTGCGCCGCGTTGACCGTGAGCGTCAGCACCTGGGGGTCGCCCGCGAAGACCGCGCCGCTGAAGTCCGGGCCTGGGCTCACGTCGTCGTACGGGAACGCGTATCCCCTGTTGTCCGGCAGTTTCGAGTGGACGATCCGCGCGTAGTGATTGGTCGTGTCGCCTCCGTAGAAGCGGGCCGGGTCCTCCGCCGTGGGCTGGTTCGGGTTGTCCAGCAACGTCGTCCGGTTCAACGCCGCCGCCAGGCGCGGGACGATCGCCTTGCGCGCGTCGCTCGCTCCGGCCGCCAGCGCGAACGGGCCGCTGTCGCAGCTCCACACGTCCGCCGTCGCCGGCTTGGCGAAGGACTCGGCCCCGAACACCAACTGGTCGCCCGAGACGCGGCCCGTGAACGTTCCCAGGCCCGGGTTCTGCGAGTCCACGACCAGGTCCGTGCCCGCGTACTTCTGCCACACCTGGTCGATGTAGCCGTCGAGGTACCCGCCGAACTGGGACGCATGGTGGTGCGGCGACAGCACGCGCAGGTTGCCGCCGCCGCCCGTCTGCACCAGGCCCGCCCACTCGCCGCCCAAAGAGGAGAGCGACGACGCGATCTGGTCCAGTGCGCCCGCCGGCAGCCCGTTGACCGTCGACGTACCGGATCCGGACGTGGTCAGGGAAAGACCCATCGGGATGCCCACGAAGTCGACGTAGCTGATGTTGGCGAACAGCTGCGTGTCGTTGAAGGTGAACTCGCTGAACGACCAGTTCTTCCCGAAGTTCGCATCACCGGAGTTGAGGAAGCTCGGGTGCACCAGGTTCGGCCCCGGGTCGAGGAAGAAGTCCAGCTTCGCGTCCGTGACGACGTAGATGCGCGCGCCGCCCATCTTGGGCACCGAAACCTGCGCTCCCGAAGAGATCGGGATGGCGCAGTCCTCCGGCAGCGGGGTCGTCGGCGCGGACGGCGAGTCCGGGTAGTACGGCGTACCGTCGGCACGCAGCAGCACCAGTCGCCCGTCCGGCGTCGTGCCGGTGACGTAGGCGTACACGGTGCCGGAGCCCGAGTTGTTCACCAGCTTGAGGCCGAACGTGTCCGGCGTCGCGGCGTCGGCGGCGCGCGCAAGGGGCCACGCGGTGGCCGTGGCGAGCGTCGCCGCCGTGAGGCTGAGGAACGAGCGACGGGAGATCATGGCGTCCTCCACGTTGAGGAGACGGATTACGGAGTCCATAAAGGACATCCGAGGGCGGTTCGCAGGTATTCGTTGTGGACGTCAACAAACTATGACTCCGGTTTCGTTACCTGGCAACCCTTCGAAAGAAGGTCCAGACCACCGTCCCACCGGCCCGCGCGTTTCCCAAAGCACAAGAATTCCAAACGGGACTCCGCGCGGAGTGCCCACGGGTACCGGGCACGGGGTAATTCCGGGCATCTCCCTTGACCCGGGCGCGCGCGAAGGGTGACAGTGGATGGCCTCGCAGGTCGTGGACGACCCATTCCCCTCAGGAAGCGAGACCCCATGCGCACCGTCAAGCGGCTCACCGCCGTGCTGGCCTCTTTCGCCTTCGTCCTGACCGCCGCCCCGGCGCACGCCGACGCCGAGTGGACCACCGTGTTCCAGGACGACTTCGACGGCGCGGCCGGCACCGGCCTGAACGCCCAGGACTGGCTCTACGACACGGGAACCGGCTATCCCGGCGGCGCGGCGAACTGGGGCACCGGCGAGCTCGAGACAGTGACGAACTCGACGGACAACGTCTACCACGACGGCGCCGGCCACCTCGCGATCAAGCCGTTGCGCGACGCCGCCGGCAACTGGACGTCCGGCCGGATCGAAACGCAGCGGACCGACTTCGCCGCCCCCGAAGGCGGCCAGCTCGAGATCAGCGCGACGCTCAAGCAGCCCTCCCCCGCGAGCGGCCTCGGCTACTGGCCGGCGTTCTGGGCGATGGGCGCCGACGGCCGCCCGGTCGGCGCGACGAACTGGCCGAGCATCGGCGAGCTCGACATCATGGAAGACGTCAACGCCCTGAGCAAGCACTCCACCACCTTCCACTGTGGACAGTGGCAAGGCGAGTGCCACGACCCGGACGGCATCACCAGCGACCTGCAGGACTGCGCGGGCTGCCAGGAGGGCTACCACAGCTACTCGGTGATCGTGGACCGCCGCGACGCCGCGGCCGAAGAGCTGCGCTTCTACCTGGACGGCAACCAGACGTTCGCGGTGAAGCAGAACCAGGTGTCCGACGCGACCTGGAAGGCCGCCGTCGACCACGGTTTCTTCGTCATCTTCGACGTCGCGATCGGCGGCTCCTACCCGAACAAGGTCTGCGGGTGCACCTCCCCCAGTGCGGACATCACGCCCGGCGCGGAGATGAGCGTCGACTCGCTCTCGGTGAAGACCAGCCAGGGCTGACCCGTAGGCTGGACGCCATGAAACACGCCGTCATCGCGTCACCGATCGGACCGCTGACCCTGGTCGGCGACGGCGAGGCGCTGGCCGGGCTCTACTTCGACGGCCACCTCCGGACACCCCGCCTCACCGACCTCGGCCCCCGGGACGACGACGGCTTCGAGACGGCGCAGCAGCAGCTCGGCGAGTACTTCGCGGGCACGCGGCGCGAGTTCGACCTCGAGCTCGCGCCGCGCGGCTCGGCGTTCGAGAAGCAGGTCTGGGCGATGCTGACCAAGATCCCGTACGGCGAAACCCGCACCTACGGGCAGCTGGCCGCCGAACTCGGCGACCCCGGCGCCGCGCAGGCGGTCGGGAACGCCAACGGCTGGAACCCGATCAGCGTCATCGTGCCCTGCCACCGCGTGGTCGGCACCAGCGGCGGCCTGACCGGGTACGCCGGCGGTCTCACCCGCAAGCGGTTCCTCCTCAGCCTGGAGGAACCGCCCGCGGACGAGGTCGGCCGGCTGTTCTAGCCCGCTGAGCAGGTCACGGTCGGGTCGGTCAAGTTCCCGCCGTGCTGCACGGTGAACCCGATGACGTTGCCGCTCCCGTTGGGCCGCGCGGTCAGCACGTAACCGGTGCTGTCGTACGTCCCGGTGTAGTTCCAGCTGCCGATGACCTTCTGGGGCTCGTGGAAGGTGATCGTGAGCACCCAGCTGTTCGACCCGGTGACCGTCACCTGGCCGTTGAAGCCGACGTTCCACTCCGCCGTCTTGAGGTACGTCCCGGTGCAGCCACCCGGCGTCGGCGTGGTGGTCGTGGGCGTCGTCGGCGTGGTGGGGGTCGTCGGCGTGGTGGTCGGCGTGGTGGTCGGCGTCGGGGTCGTACCGCCGTTCAGCGCGTCGAGCACCGCGGTGTAGGCGGCCTTCTTCTGGCCGTTGCCGTCGAACAGCAGGGGCGTACCGGACGCCCGCCACGAGTCCGTGTCGCGGATACCCCACACCGTCATGCCGGTGCACCGGGCCACCGCGAGACAGGCGTTCGTGACCGTGCGGAAGTTGTTCGCCTGCGTGGTGCCCGACCCCTCGATGTCCAGCTCGGTGATCTGCACGTCCACGCCGAGGTTCGCGAAGCTCTGCAGCGTGGTCTGGTAGCTCGACGGCACCGGGCTGTTGCTGTTGAAGTGCGACTGGAAGCCGACGCAGTCGATCGGCACGCCGCGGGACTTGAAATCCTGGACCATGCGGTACACGCCCTGGGTCTTCGCCTGGTTCCAGTCGTCGGTGTTGTAGTCGTTGTAGCAGAGCTTCGCGTTCGGATCGGCCGCTCGTGCGGCGCGGAACGCCGCCTCGATCCAGTCGTTGCCGGTGCGCTGCAGGTTCGAGTCGCGCCGGGCACCCGAGCTGCCGTCCGCGAAGGCCTCGTTGACGACGTCCCAGGCGTAGATCTGGCCGCGGTAGTGGGTCGCGACCTGGGTGATGTGGTTCAGGATCGCCGACCGCAGCGCGGATCCCTCCATGCCCTGCATCCAGCCGGGCTGCTGCCCGTGCCAGGCCAGCGTGTGCCCGCGCATCCGGGCGCCCTGTGCGTTCGCCTGGCTGACGATCCGGTCGGCGTTGCCGTAGGAGAACTGGTTCTGCGAGGGCTCGGTGGCGTCGATCTTCATCTCGTTCTCCGGCGTGATCATGGAGAACTCGCGGCTCAGGATGCCGGTGTAGACGCTGTCCGAGAGCTTGCTCGCCGAAACGGCGGTGCCGAAGTAGCGGCCGGTCCCGCTCGCCGCGCTACCCAGCGTGGTACCGGCGGACGGCGTCGGAGACGTGGTGGTCGAACCGCCGCTGTCCAGGCCGAGGAACGCGATCGCGTACGCCACCATCCCGTTCTGCGGCAGCACGTGCCCGGCGCCCTGGACGCTGATCCCTTCGACCGGCGCCTGCGTGCCGGTGCTGCCGTAGCGGGTGCGCGTCCAGCCGGACTGCGGCGCGTCACTCGACGACGGCGTCTGGCTCACCCCGCGCAGGTTCGTCCACTGCTTGATCTCCTCCCCGAAGTTCGGGTAGCGCAGGGTGTCGTCGGCGGTGCCGTGCCACAGCTGCATCCGCGGGTACGGGCCGGACCGCCCGCCGCTCATCTGGCGGGCCTGGTCGCCCCACTGCTGCGCGGTCTTGGTGAGCTGGCCGCCCGAACACTGGCTGTTCCAGCTCGACCCGTCGGTGGTGGCGAAGCAGCCGGCGGGCACGCCCATGAACGCGGAACCGGCGGCGAAGACGTCCGGGTACTCCGCGGCCAGGACGTTCGTCATCATCGCGCCGGAGGAGAAGCCGGTGACGAACACCCGTGACGCGTCGACGTTGTAGTGCTGCTTGGCGTAGTCGACCATCGAGAGGATGCCGACCGGGTCGCTGCCGCCGCCGCGGGTGAGGGCCTGCGGCGACGAGACGTCGAAGCACTGCCCGCTGCGCGTGGCTTCCGGGAACACGATGACGTACCCGTACTGGTCGGCCGCGGTGACGTAGTCGCGGGCGTAGCCGTTGAAGACGGCCGAGGCCGAGCCGGTGCAGTAGTGGAGGGCGACCAGCAGCGCCGGCTTGGCGGCGACGTGGTCCGGGACGTAGGCGTACATGTTCAGGTTGCTGGGGTTGGTGCCGAAGCCGGTCACGCGGGTCAGCGTGGCGGCCGACGCGGGCTGCGCCGTGATCACCAGCACGATGGCGGCGGCGATCGACAACACGGCGGCGAGGAGGGCGCTGAAGAGTCTTCGCACTCGAGGTCGTCCTTTCCGGGAGCAGGGCGCAGCTGCGACGATCGTTGGTTCGCGGCCCGGGACCGGTCAACGATTTTCGGAAAGTTTCGGGACCTTTCGAACTGCCGACCTGCCTTACTGCTGAAAGGATCCGGGGATGACCGAGCTCCTCCTGGGACCGCTGCTCCGGCACGTCGACGACACTTCGGCGACGATCTGGGTCGAGACCGGCGGTCCGTGCGAAGTCCTCGTCGGGGACGCGAAAGCGCGGACGTTCGAGGTCTCCGGGCACCACTACGCGCTGGTCGTGCTCACCGGCCTCGAACCCGGGCGCAGCACGCCCTACGAAGTCCGGCTCGACGGCGAGCTCGTCTGGCCCGAGCCGGACAGCGATCTGCCGCCCAGCCGGATCCGCACGCTGGACCCCGCCGACACGCGGTTCCGGCTGGTGTTCGGGTCGTGCCGCAAGCCGCGGGAGGAGGACGCGCTCGGCCCGGACGCGCTCGCCGCCTACGCCCACCGGATGGCCGCGCTCGACGAAGCCGAGTGGCCCGAGTCGCTGCTCCTGCTGGGCGACCAGGTCTACGCCGACGAAACCACCGACGCGACGCAGGAGTGGCTCGCCGGCCGGCGGGACACGAAACAGCCGCCCGGGACCGAGGTCGCCGACTTCGAGGAGTACTGCCACCTGTACTTCGAGGCCTGGTGCGAACCGGCGGTGCGCTGGCTGATGTCCACCGTGCCGACGTCGATGATCTTCGACGACCACGACGTCCGCGACGACTGGAACACCTCGCAGACCTGGCGTGAACAGATGACCCGCACCTCGTGGTGGCCGGAGCGGATCCGCGGCGCGCTCGTGTCGTACTGGGTCTACCAGCACCTGGGCAACCTCGGGCCGCGCGAACTGGCCGAAGACGACGTCTACCAGCGGGTGAGCACGTCGGGGGTGGACAACGCGGAGCTGCTGCGCGAGTTCGCCGACCGGGCCGACCGCGAAGCCGACGGCGCCAAGGGCACCCGGTGGTCCTACCGGCGCGACTTCGGCCCCATCCGGCTGCTGGTCATCGACTCGCGGGCCGGGCGGATCCTCGGCGGCGGGCAGCGGTCGATGATCGGCGAGGCCGAGTTCCGCTGGATCGAAGAGCAGGCCGCGGGCGAGTTCGAGCACCTGCTGATCGGGACGTCGCTGCCGTGGCTGATGCCCACCGCGCTCTCGGCCGCGCAGTCGGTCAACGAGCAGCTCTGCACGCGGCCGGGCCGCGTCGGGCGGGTGTCGGAGCGGTTCCGGCAGTTCGCCGACCTCGAGCACTGGCCGGCCTTCCGCGCGTCGTTCGACCGGCTGACGCGGCTGATCGGGCGGGTCGCCGACGACGGCCCGGCGTCGGTGAGCGTGCTCTCGGGCGACGTCCACCACGCGTACGTCGCGCGGGCCGACCTCCCGGGCGCGCCGGTCCACCAGCTCACCTGCTCGCCGGTGCACAACACCGTGCCCTGGTACATGAACCGCCTGTTCCGCGCCGGCTGGGCGCGGGGGCTGACCCGGCTCTGCGAAGGGCTGGCGCGCCGCGTCGGGGTCCCGCCCGCGCCGCTGACCTGGAGCTGCGTCTCGGGGCCGCACTTCGGGAACGCCGTGATGACCTTCGACGTCGACGGGCGCACGGCCACGGCGACGCTGCTGCGGCCGGAGCGGGACGGGCAGCCGATCAAGCTCACCTGAGCGCGAGGGTGGGTGCGGCGCGGCCACCCTTCCCGGGCTGATCGGCGTTAGCCTCGGATCATGGCCAGGGAAAACGCGCTCGGAGAGTTCCTCCGGGCCCGCCGCGAACAGGTGGGACCGGACGACCTCGGCCTGCCCGCGGGCGGGGCGCGCCGGGTCGCGGGGCTGCGCCGCGAGGAGGTCGCGGTGCTGGCCGGCGTCAGCACCGACTACTACGTCCGGCTCGAACAGGGCCGGGAGCGCAACCCGTCGGCGCAGGTCCTCGACGCGCTGGCGCACGGGCTGGCCCTCGACGAGGACGCCACCGCCCACCTGCACCGGCTGGCCCAGCCCGCTCCGAAACGCCGTCGCGCGCGGCGGCGGGAGCAGGTCAGCCCGAACCTCCTGCGGCTGATGGACGGCTGGCCGGACACGCCCGCGCTCGTGCTCGGCCGCTGCCTCGAGGTGCTCGCGCACAACGCGCTGGGCGAGGCGCTGTTCGGCGGCCACACCCACAGCGGTGACCTGGTCCGGCTGGTGTTCCTCGACCCGGACGCGCGCGAGTTCTACCCGGAGTGGGAGCGCGTCGCGGTCAACACCGTCGGCGGCCTGCGCGTGGCCGCGGGGATCGACCCGGACGATCCCCGGCTGATCGAGACGGTCGGCGAGCTGTCGGTCAAGAGCGCCGACTTCCGCCGGCTGTGGGCCCGGCACGACATCCGGCAGAAGACGCACGAGACCAAGCGGTTCCACCACCGGCTGGTCGGCGAGCTGGTCCTGAGCTACGAGGCGCTGACCGTGAACAGCGCGCCGGGTCAGCAGCTGGTCGTCTACCAGGCCGAGCCCGGCAGCCCGTCGGAAGCCGGACTCGCGCTGCTCGGCAGCCTCGCCGCCGGCTGAGAAACCCCTTTCTGTCACCTTCCACCATGGACGGAGTACTTCGTCATGCCCGAAAACTGGTTCATCACCGGCTGTTCCACCGGCCTGGGCCGCGCACTGGCCGAAGCCGTGCTCGACCGCGGCCTGCGGGCCGTCGTCACTGCTCGAGACCCCGCGCAGGTCGCCGACCTGGTCGCGGAGCACGGCGACCGCGCGCTGGCCCTGCCGCTCGACGTCACCGACCACGCTCAGGTCGTCGACGCGGTGAAGCGCGCCGAAGCCGCGTTCGGCCGGATCGACGTCCTGGTCAACAACGCCGGCTACGGCTACCTCGCCGCGGTCGAGGAAGGCGAGGACGACGAGGTCCGGAAACTGTTCGACGCCAACGTGTTCGGCCTCGCCGACGTCACGAAGGCGGTGCTGCCGGGCATGCGGGCCCGGCGGAGCGGGCACGTCGTGAACGTGTCGTCCCTCGGCGGACTCGCCGCCTTCGGAGCCACCGGCTACTACCACGCGACGAAGTTCGCGGTGGAAGGGCTTTCCGAGTCGCTGGCCGCCGAAGTGGCACCGCTGGGCATCAAGGTGACGATCGTCGAGCCCGCGGCGTTCCGCACCAACTGGTCCGGACCGTCGATGCGCCAGTCGGCGACCCGCATCGACGACTACGCCGAGACGGCCGGTGCGCGCCGGGCCGCGACCACCGCGACCTACGGCCACCAGCCGGGCGACCCGGTGCGCGCGGCCAAGGCGATCCTCACCGCCGTCGACGCCGGCGAACCGCCCTTGCGGCTGCTGCTCGGCAAGGCCGCCTACGACATCGCCACCGCCCGGCTCGACACCCTGCGGGCCGGCTTCGACACCTGGCGCGAGACCACTCTCGGCGCCGACTTCCCCGCTCTCTGAAAGGCCATTCATGAAGATCGTTCTCATCACCGGTGCCAGTAGCGGTATCGGGCGCGCCACGGCGCTGCGGCTGGCCGGCGAAGGCCACCACGTCGTGCTCGGCGCCCGGCGGGAGGACCGGCTGACCGCGCTGGCGAAGGAGATCCACGACGCCGGGGGCACCGCCGACGTGCACCCCCTCGACGTCACCGACCGCGCGGACGTCGCCGCCTTCGTCGACACCGCCGTCGAAGCGCACGGGCGGGTCGACGTGTTCGTCGCCAACGCCGGCGTGATGCCGTTGTCGCGCCTGGACTCCCTGCTCGTCGACGAGTGGGACCGGATGCTCGACGTCAACGTCCGCGGCCTGCTCCACGGGATCGCGGCCGTGCTGCCGCACTTCCGGCGTGCGGGCGGGGGCCACTTCGTGACGATCGCGTCCACCGGCGCGCACGAGGTCGTGCCGACGGCCGCGGTCTACTGCGCCACGAAGTACGCCGCCCGCGCGATCACCGAAGGCCTGCGGCTGGAGGCCGATCCCGGCATCCGCGTGACGACGGTGTCGCCGGGCGTCGTCGAGTCCGAGCTGGCCGACACGATCACCGATCCCGGCGCGCGGGAAGCGATGCGCACCTACCGCGCGGTGACGCTCCCGCCGGACACGATCGCCGGGGCGATCTCCTACGCGATCGGGCAGCCGGAAGGGGTCGACGTCAACGAGCTGATCGTCCGGCCGACCGCGCAACGCTGACGCCGTGTCGTCCATCCAGTCACGCGTGTCGTCTGCCCAGTCACGCGTGTCGTCCATCCAGTCACGCGTGTCGTCCGTTCCGGCACGGCGGCACGCGTGATCAGAGGGTCGGCACGCGTGACTGAGGGGTCGACACGCGTGATCAGCGGGTCGACACGCGGCGGGTCAGGACCGCGGGCGGCGGGTTTCCTGGGCCAGCACCATGGTGAACCCGCCGTCGCGGTCGCGTTCCCAGGTCGTCAGCGAGGCGTTGGGGACTTCCGTGGTGCGGGCGACGCGCAGCAGGTCGGGTTCCGGGACCCCTTCGAGGAGGTAGCGCAGCGCGTAGACCGTCACCTCGTGCGCGGCCAGCAGGACGCGCGTGCCGGGGTGCTCCGCGCTCAGCTCGCGCAGCAGGGATCGCAGCCGCAGCACGACGTCCGCCCAGGACTCGCCGCCCGGGGGCCGGTAGTAGAACTTGCCCAGCCGGTGCTTGCGGCGCAGCTCGTCGGGCCAGCGCTCGCGGACGCCGCGCGAGGTCAGCAGGTCCAGCACGCCCAGCTCGCGGTCGCGCAGCCGCTCGTCCGGGATGATCGGCACGCCGGCGGGCGCGGCCAGGCGCGCGGTGTCCCACGCCCGGCGGTAAGTCGACGTGACCACGAGATCCGGTGGGCGGTCGCCGAAGAACTCCCCCGCGGCCTTCGCCTGCTTCCGCCCCAGGTCGGTCAGCGGGACGTCGGCGTCGCGTTCGGCGACGTCGATCACATCCACCCCCGCCGACTCCGCCTCTTCCCTGGCCACGTTCCCCGTGCTCTCACCGTGCCGCAGCACGGCCACCCACTCCAGGTCGACGCTCACGCCCGGCTTACTACCCTCGGGGACCCGCCGACGAAACCCGGGATGGCTGCGCGCGCCAACGACATCCGGTTAGGGTCTTTCCATGTCGCGAAGTCTCGGCACCGAGGACCGGCTGAAGCAGCTGGAGACGATCATCGGCGCGCCCGCCGAGCACCTCGGACTGGCCGATCTGCTCGCCGAGACCCTGCAGCGCCTGCGGGAAGTCATGGACGTCGACACCGCGACCGTGCTGCGGTACCAGCCCAGCGGCCGTCAGCTGGTGGCCTTCGCGGCGGCCGGTATCGAAGAAGAGGTCCACCAGGGCGTCCGGGTGCCGGTCGGCAGCGGCTTCGCCGGCCGGGTGGCGCTCGAACGCGCTCCCGTCGTCCTCGACCACGTCGACGAGACCACCGTCGTCAACTCCCTGCTCTGGGAACGGGGCCTGCGCTCCATGCTCGGCGTGCCGATGGTCGCCGGGATCGATCTCGTCGGGGTGCTGCACGTCGGCTCCGTCACACCGCGGCAGTTCACCGAGGCCGAAGTCGGCACGATGCAGCTGCTCGCCGACCGCCTGGCCATGGCGATCCAGGTCGAGGCGCTCGAGGAGAACCGCACGGCCACCATGGCGCTGCAGCGCAGCCTGCTGCCCGCCAGCCTGCCGGAGGTGCCCGGCCTCACGTTCGGCGCGCGGTACGTGCCCGGCGCGGAAACCGGCCTCGGCGGCGACTGGTACGACCTGTTCGCACTGCCGGGCGACCGGCTCGGCGTCGTGATGGGCGACGTCTCCGGCCACGGCCTCGAAGCGGCCGTGATCATGGGACGGCTGCGCAGCGCCCTGCGCGCCTACGCCCTCGACTGCGAAAACCCGGCCGACGTGCTCGCCAAGCTCGACCGCAAGGCCAACCACTTCGAGCACGGCGCGATGGCCACGGTCGCCTACGGGATCATCGGGCCGGACCGCGCGACCATGGCCCTGTCGCTCGCCGGGCACCTGCCGCCCGTGCAGGCCGGACCCGACGGACCGGGCCGGCTGCTGGACGTACCCCCGGACCCCCCGATCGGCTTGACCATCGGGCAGCCCCGGCGGCGCACGACGCTGGTCGAGCTGACACCGGGCAGCGTGCTCGCGTTCTACACCGACGGCCTGGTCGAACGGCGCGACCGGCCGGTGGACGCCGGGATGGCGCAACTCGCGGAGGTCATGCGTGCCGGGGATCCCGAACGGGTCTGCGCGCAGGCGATGGCCGCGATGATCGGCAACCGCCCGGCCCAGGACGACGTCGCGCTGCTCACCATCCGGCGCCAGGTCCCGGCCGGCGACTGAGCCGGCCGGGACGACCCGGGGTCAGGACGCGGTCAGCGCCGCCTCCCGGGTCGGGAACAGCGAAAGGCTGTCCTCGAGCCCGGTCAGCTGGATCGGGCGCAGGGTCGCCCGGCCGGACGCCACGATCCGCACCACGGTGCCGGGGCCGGCGTTGCGGTGGATCGTCAGCAGCGCCGTCAACCCGGGCGAGGCAAGGAACTCCACCCGGGTCAGGTCGACCACGAGCAGCGGCGGGGCCGCGGCCAGCGCCTCTTCAGCTGCTTGTACGAGGGCCGGCGCGGTGGTCGTGTCCACGTCTCCGACGACCTCGATGACGAGGGCGCCGGACTGCTCCGTTCGGGCGATCCTGAATTCGCCGAATGGCACAGCGGTGGCCGAGCCCTCACTGTGGGTGTGTTCGGTCATCGTCATCTTCTCCTCGCCTTCGCAGTGCCGCCAGGATGTCCGGCGGGCACGCGTCATCACGAAGGCTGTCTGCTCAACCGAGATCAATCATGCCCGTCCTTCCCGGACACCGCCGTGTCAGCACCGCTTTCGGTTTGCGCCCGGCCCGCGAGCAGGCAGGATGTTCGCCATGGCCGACACGGACGAGACCGGGAACCCCCTCGGTGCCGCCGCGAGCTCAGCGGGCACCGTCGCACTGGAAGACCGGGACGGCACCGCCGTGCTCCGGGTCGAGGGAGCCCTCGACCTCGCGCTGGCCCCGAAGCTGCGGCAGCTGGCCGAACGCGCCGGCCGCCTGGAGCCCGCGGTCCTCGTCATCGACCTGACCGGCGTCACGTTCCTGGCCTCGGCCGGCATGGCCGAGCTCGTGCGGGCGCACCGCGGGCGGACGGTGTCCTCGCCGCTGCGGGTGGTGGCCACCGGCCGGATCACCTTGCGGCCACTCGAACTGACGCGGCTGACCGACGAGCTCGCCATCTACCCCTCGCTGGCCGAGGCGCTGGTCACCGGATGACCGCCCCGGGGTCCGACGAGCTGCTCGACGCCGTGCGCCGGGCGTTCGTCGACGGCTCCGGAACCCCCGCGGCCACCGAGGTCCGGCCCCTCGACCCGGCCGAGGCGCGCCGGGTGCTCGGCGACCACGTCGCGGTCGCCGTGACCGACCGGGCGGTGCTGGCGGACCTGGTGCCCGGCCGTGCGGTCACCGGCGCGATCGCCGTCACCGGCGACGTGCTGGTCTACACCACCGGCGAGGTCGGCGGGACGCCGTCGGTGGTCGCCGCCGCCGTCGAGGCCGCGACCGCGCACCTGGCGGCCACCGTGCGGCGGCTGCGAGGCGAAGCCGTCGTGCTCGACGCGCTGCACTCCACCGGCCGCGAGCTGACCGCGCAGCTCGACATCGACCGGATGGTGCAGGACGCGACCGACGCGGCCACCCAGGCGACCGGAGCCGAGTTCGGCGCGTTCTTCTACAACCTGATCGACGAGCTCGGCGAGTCGTACACGCTGTACACGATCTCGGGGGTGCCGCGGGAGGCGTTCGCCCGGTTTCCCATGCCGCGCAACACCGAGGTGTTCGCGCCGACCTTCGACGGCACCGGCACCGTCCGCAGCCCCGACATCACCCGGGACCCGCGGTTCGGGAAGAACGCGCCCCACCACGGGATGCCGGCCGGGCACCTGCCGGTGTGCAGCTACCTGGCCGTGCCGGTGATCAGCCCGAACACGGCAGACGTGCTGGGCGGCTTCTTCTTCGGGCACTCGCGGCCGGACCGGTTCACCGCGCGGCACGAGTACCTCGCCGAAGGCATCGCCGCGTACTCGGCCATCGCGCTCGACAACGCCCGCCTGTACGAGCGCGAGCGCAACCTCGCTTCGGAGCTGTCGCGCAGCATGCTGCCGGTCGCGCCCTCGGCACCCGGCCTCGACGTGCTCACCCGCTACCTGCCCGCGGCGACCGGGAGCAAGGTGGGCGGCGACTGGTTCGACGTCATCCGGCTCCCGTCCGGCGCGACCGCGTTTGTCATCGGCGACGTCGTCGGCCACGGGGTCACCGCCGCGACCGTGATGGGCCAGGTTCGCACCGCCATCCGCTGCTACGCGCTGCTCGAACTGCCGCCGTCGGAGGTGCTGCGCCACGTCTCCGCGCTGACCGGCGGGCTGTTCGGCGAAAGCTTCGTCACCTGCTTCTACGCGGTCCACTCGCCCGGCGACGGTACGCTGACCTACGCCAACGCCGGCCACCTCCCGGGGATCCTGGTCCGCCCGGACACCGGGCTCGAAGAGATCGGCGAGGCCTTGGCGCAGCCGCTGGGCGTCGGCTCGGACTTCCCCCAGCGCCACACCGGGTTCCCGCCCGGGGCGGATCTGGTGCTCTACACGGACGGCTTGGTCGAAAGCCGCACCCGCGACCTCACCCAGGGTGTGGAATGGCTCCTGGCGGGCATCCCCGGGGTGCTGGCCTCGGCCGACCACGGTCCGGCGTGGGACAAGCTCGTCGGCGAGCTCACCCACGGCCGGCACGACGACGACATCGCGCTGATCCACGTGCGTCACCGCGGAGAGGACGCGACATGACCGACCCCCTCCCCCCGGGCACCCCCGCGGCCCCGGCGACGTTCCACCGGCGCACGGCCGCCGACGCGGACCGGCTGCCGGAGCTGCGCGGGGCACTGGCGGACTGGCTGGGCACGCTCGGCCTGAGCGAAGAACGCCAGGAGGACGTCGTCCTCGCGGGCTACGAAGCGATGGCCAACTCCGCCGAGCACGCCTACCGCGACGGCGAAGCGGGCCAGGTCGACGTCCACGCCGAAGATCTGCACGGGCGCCTGACGGTGACGGTCACCGACTACGGCTCCTGGCGCGCGCCGGTCGCGACGAACGGGCTGCGCGGCCGCGGCCTGCTGCTGATCGACAGCCTCGCCGACCAGAGCGCGCAGGTGCACCGCGAAGACGGCACGACGGTCACGATGACCTGGCTCTCCCGCGGCTGAGCGCGCTCGCGTGCACGGCAGCGCCGAGCCCACCCGGGTAGGCTCGTCCGGGGTCGCTTCAACCAGGAGTGTGATGAGCGTCGGCGAGGATTCCGGCCAGCGCGCCGTCTTCCCCGGAGCCAGCCAGATGGCGGCCCGGATGCGGGAGTTCGACTGGGCGTCGTCGCCGCTGGGCGAGCCCGCGGACTGGCCGGCGAGCCTGACGACGGCCGTGCGGATCTGCCTCACCTCGCGCTTCCCGATGATCGTCTGGTGGGGACCGGATCTGCGGTTCCTCTACAACGACGCGTACCTGCCGCTGCTCGGCACCAAGCACCCGGCGCTCGACAAGCCGGGCGCGGACGTCTGGACCGAGATCTGGCACATCATCGGCCCGATGCTCGACAGCGTGCTGACCACCGGCGAGGCGACCTGGTCGGAGGACCTGCTGCTGCCGATGAACCGGCACGGCTACTGGGAAGAGACCTACTGGACCTACTCCTACAGCCCGGTCTACGACGACGAAGGCGCCGTGCGGGCCGTGTTCACCGCGGTCACCGAAACGACCGAGCGCGTGGTCGGCGAACGCCGGATGGCGGTCCTGCGCGAGCTCGGCGCCCAGGCCGGCAGCGCCCGCACCGTGGAAGAGGCCTGCGAGCTGGTCGCCGGCGTGCTCGGCCGCGCCGGTGCCGATGTCCCCTACGCGGCGATCCACGTCCGCGACGACGCCGGCGCGCTCGCCCTCGCGGCCGTCACCCCGGACGGTGCCGGGCACACCGCCGCCTGGCCGCTCGAAGAGGTGCTCGCCGGCGGCGTCCCGCGCACCGTGTCCGACCTGTCGCCCTTCGGCGCACTGCCGCCCGGCACCTGGTCCACCCCGCCCGCCGAGGCGATGGTGCTGCCGCTGCCCGGCCCCGCCGAGGCCGCCGGGGTGATCGTGCTCGCGGCGAGCGCCGGGCGCCCGCTCGACGAGTCCTACCGGACGTTCCTCGGGCTCGTCACCCAGCAGACCGCGGCGCTGGTCAACGGCGCGCTCGCCTACCGGGCCCAGCAGCGGCGCGCCGAGGAGCTGACCGCGCTGGACGCGGCCAAGACCACCTTCTTCGCCAACATCAGCCACGAGTTCCGGACCCCGCTCACGCTGATCCTGGGGCCGGTCGCCGAGCTGGAGCAGACGCTCGGCCGGGCGGACGAGCGCGTCCGCGAGGAGATCGCCGTCATCCACCGCAACGCGCTGCGGCTGGGCCGGCTGGTCAACAACCTGCTCGACTTCTCCCGGATCGAGGCGGGCCGGATGCAGGCCCGCTTCGAACCCGTGGACCTCGCCGCGTTCACCGCGGAGCTGGCGAGTGTGTTCCGCGCCGCCGTCGAACGGGCCGGGCTGCGGTTCGAGGTCGAGTGCCCGCCCCTGGGCCGGCTGGTGCACGTCGACCGCGGGATGTGGGAGAAGGTCGTCCTCAACCTGCTGTCCAACGCGGTCAAGTACACCTTCGACGGCGAGATCCGGGTGCACACCACTGTGGACGGTGCCGACGCCGTGATCACCGTGGCCGACACCGGGATCGGGATCGACGCCGGCGAGCTGCCGCGGCTGTTCGAGCGGTTCCACCGGATCCCGTCGGCGCGGGCGCGGTCGAACGAGGGCAGCGGGATCGGCCTGGCGCTGGTCCGCGAGCTGGTCGGCATGCACGGGGGCACGGTCGCCGCCGAGAGCACGCCCGGCGCCGGCACGACGTTCCGGATCCGGCTGCCGCTGGGGACCGGCCACCTGCCGGCCGAACACGTCGTCGCGGAGGCGTCGGCGGGCGGGATCGCCGCGGAGACCGCCGAGCCGTACCTGCAGGAGGCCCTGCGCTGGCTGCCGGACGACGCACCGGCGCCGGACAGCGCCCCCGGCCCGGTCACCGGGGCGCGCGTGCTGATCGCCGACGACAACGCCGACATGCGCGAGTACCTGGCCCGCCTGCTGCGCGAGGACTACGCGGTGACCGCGGTGCGCGACGGCGTCGAAGCGCTCGAGGCCGCGTCCGGCGAGCCGCCGGACCTGATCATCAGCGACGTGATGATGCCCCGGCTGGACGGTCTCGGCCTGCTCGCCGAGATGCGGCGCGACCCGCGCACCGCCGCCGTCCCCGTGCTGCTGCTGTCCGCCCGCGCCGGGCAGGAGGCCGCCGTCGACGGCCTGGCCGCCGGAGCCGACGAATACCTCGTGAAACCGTTCTCCGCGCTGGAACTGCTCGCCCGCGTGCGCACGATCATCCGGCTGGCGCGGCTGCGGACGCAGCACTCCCGCTGGCGCGCGGCGATGATCGACTCCCTGCAGGAGGGCTTCTTCGTCTGCGACGCCGACGGCCGGGTCGTGGAGATGAACGCCGCGTGCACCGAGCTGCTCGGCTTCGGCCCCGAGGAGCTCCCCTACGCACCGCCGTTCCCCTGGGTACCGGACCGGGACGACGACCCGATCGCCTTCCGCCAGGTCGCCGACGCGATGAAACGGTCGCGGACCGAGCCGTCGGGCAGCTTCGTGCTGCCGCTGCGCCACCGCGCCGGGCACCGGGTGTGGGCCGCGGTCGCCTACAACGAGCTGCACGACGACGAGGGCAGCCGCCGGCTCGTCGGCACGATCCGCGACGTCACCGCGGAGCGCTACGCCGTCCAGCGGGAGAACGCGCTCGCCGCGATGAACCAGCGCCTCGCCGGGGTCAGCGGGGTGCCGGACGCGCTGCGCACCGCGCTCGACCTGCTGCGCGAGCTCTGGCAGGCCGAGCGGGTGCTCGCGGTGACCTGGCCGCAGGACGGCGAGCCGGAGCTCACCTCCACCGACCCCGGCGACCGGCTGTGGACGGGCCTCGCCGCGCCCTTGCGCGCGAAGCTCGCCGAGGTGCGTTCGCTCCCGGCGTTGCACGCGACCCCGGCGGGTGGCGGGGCCGGCGCGAACCTGGACCACCCCGGCGGGCAGCTGACGCTCTGGGTGGAGCCGGACCCGCGCCGCCCGCTCGGCACCGAGGACCGGACGCTGCTGGCGCTGCTCGCCGGGACGCTGGCCCACGCGCTGCGCCGCGCCCACCGGGACGACCGGCAGCGCGAGGTCGCCATCGCGCTGCAGCGCTCGATCCTCGGACCGGTCCTGCTGCCCGAGGGGTTCGCGGTGCGCTACGAGCCGGCGAACCCGCCCCTGGAGGTCGGCGGCGACTGGTACGACGTCGTCCCGCTGTCCGGCGACCGGTTCGGGATCGTCGTCGGCGACTGCGTCGGCCGGGGACTCGCCGCGGCCGCGGTGATGGGCCAGCTGCGCAGTGCCTGCCGCGCGCTGCTGCTGGAGGCCAACGGCCCGGCGCACACCTTGAGCACGCTCGACCGCTTCGCCGACCGGCTGCCGGGTGCCTTGTGCACCACCGTCTTCTGCGGCGTGCTCGACCCCGCCACCGGGACCCTGACCTACAGCAGCGCCGGCCACCTGCCGGCCACGCTGGTGCACCGCGACGGCTCGTCGGAGTTCCTCGACGCGGGCGGCAGCGTGCCGCTCGCGGTCCGCGTCCCCGCCGCGCGCCCGGAGGCCACGGCGGTCGTCCCGGTCGGTTCGCTGCTGATGCTCTACACCGACGGTCTCGTCGAGCGCCGCCGCGAGTCGCTGGACGACGGCATCGACCGGGCCACCTCGGCCGCCCACGACACGCGGGACGCCGACCTGGCCGACCTGGCGACGTCGCTGATGAGCGGGCTCCGGCCGGCGAGCGGGTACGAGGACGACGTCGCGCTGCTGCTCTACCGCCGGTCGGCGCCGCCGCTGGAGCTGGACTTCCCGGCGCACCCGGACAGCCTCGCCTCGACGCGCCACTGGCTGCGCGCGTGGCTGGGCACCGCTTCGCTCGGCGAAGAACGCTCGCAGGACATTCTCGTCGCCACCGGCGAGGCCTGCGCGAACGCCGTCGAGCACGCCTACCGCGAGGACGCGGGGAAGGCGCACCTGTCGGCCCGCTTCGCCGGACCGCGCCTGGTCGTCACGGTGACCGACCGCGGCCGCTGGAAGCAGCCGCCCCCGGACAACCACGTGCTGCGCGGCCGCGGGATGCCGATGATGGAAGCGCTGGCCGACGCGGTCACGGTCCGGCACGACACGGACGGCACCACCGTCACGCTGGAATGGAGAATCGGTTCGTGACGACGGCACTCACGCTGGTCGCCTCCGCGGGCGACGACGGAGACCGGATCTTGACCGTGACCGGCGAGGTCGACCTGAGCAACGTGGCCGAGTTCGGCGCGGCCCTGGACCGTGAGCTCGCGGCCGGGCCCGCACTGGTCGTCGACCTGACCGGGGTGACCTACATCGACAGCGCGGGCATCGCGGCGGTGTTCGACCGGGCCGTGTCCCACGACCTGAGCCTGACCGCGCCCCGCCTGCTCGACCGCGTCCTGCGCGTCTCGGGCCTCGCGCAGGTGACAAAAGTGACGATTCGCTGAAGGGTTGACCCGCGCGTCACCGGGTAAGCACAGCGCAGCGACGGTTGTCGGGTGGGTTGTGCTGCCGGTCGTCGCCAGGTGGCCCCGGCGGCCAACCCACGACGTTCAGCAGCGAGCGCCGGGTCGGAGCCACCGCCCTCCTGGGTCACCGGGGCCGCGCCGTCCGCGGGTACTGTGCGCGCAGGAAACCGGGAGGGAGGCGAGCGCAGTGACCGGTGACCCGATCCCGTCCGAGCACCTCGACGAGCTGACCGCCGCGATGGCGGACCTCACGAGCGCGCTCGAGACCGAGCCCTCCGAGGAGCAGATCCTCGACGCCGTGTGCGCCGAAGCCGTCCGGGCCATCCCCGGGGCCGACCTGGCCAGCATCACCGCGATCCGCGACGGCGAGGCCGAAACCGCCGCGTCCACCGACGAACGCGCCGTCGAGATCGATCGCGTCCAGTACGCGGCGGGCGAGGGCCCGTGCCTGCGGGCGGCCGAGACCGGCGAGATCGTCCGGCTGCCGCTCGCCACGGCCGGGGCGCTGTGGCCCGAGTTCACCCAGCACGCCCGGAGTCTCGGCGTCGGCAGCTACCTGGCCGCGCCGCTGCGCGTGGACGGCACCCTCTCCGGTGCGCTCAACCTCTTCGGCTACGGCGACCACGGCTTCGCCGAGACCGACTCCCGGCTGCTGCAGCTGTACACCACGATCGTCTCGTTCGGGCTGCGCACCACGCGCCGCTACCACCGGGCCAGACAGAGAGCCGCCGAGCTCGAGATGGCGATGAGCTCGCGAGCGGTGATCGAGCAGGCCAAGGGCATCCTCATGGCCGTGCACGGGATCACCGCCGACGAGGCCATGAAGCGCCTGATCACGGAGTCGCAGAACTCCAACGTGAAGCTGCGCGACGTCGCGACCCGGTTCGTCGAGAGCCTGACCGCGGGCTGACGCTCAGGCCGTCCGGCGGACCGGGAACGGCCAGGTCAGCGTGATCACCGTGCCGTCGTCGGTCGAGCGGAGGTCCAGACCGTCGACCAGGGCCTGGATCAGCCGCAGGCCGCGGCCGCCGTCGGACCGGTCCGCGATCGTGGTCCAGCGCCCCTGGTCGGCGACGGTGACGATCAGGACGTCCTCGTCGATCCTGGCCCGGACGTCGATCAGCCCCGGCCGGCCGCGGTAGGCGTGGTCCAGCACGTTCGCCATCGCTTCCCAGCAGGCCAGGACGACGTCGTCGGCCTGCCTCCCGACCTCGTCACCGGCACGTCTGCGCAGCCACGACACGAGGTGCCGCCGCAGACTCGGCAGCGTCCGTGGCGAAATCGTGCCTCGGTACCGCCAGCCGTCCGTTCCGTGCTCTTCCACGTTCACCTCCTCGGGGGACTGTTCGTTTGCTACCCACCGGTCGGATTTCTCAATCACGGGTAACGGCTTTCCCTGCTGCGTTCGGCTCTGGTGCGCCGCGGATCGGCGTGATCGGATGTGCGGATGACTCGGTCGCCGTCGTCCGTGGTGCTCTGCGCGGTGCTGGCCGCCGCCCTTCTTCCCGCACCGGCAGCTTGGGGTGTCAACGTCCCGGCGCCCGGGCCGGGTGCGCTCTCGCACTTCGGGCTGGCCCGCAAGGACTGCCTGGGTACCGCGCGGAACACGACCAGCAAGGCGTGGTTCACCGTGGCGGGCGGCGTGCTGTCCGACGTCTACGCGCCGGTGATCGACAACACGAACGTCGAGACGCTGCAGTTCGCCGTCACCGACGGCCGGACGTTCACCGACCTGCAGGCGCGGGACATGACCTACACGGTCCGCACCAGCGCGGGCGGGATGGCCTGCGAGGTGACGTCGACCCCGCGCAGCGGCCAGTACCGGCTGGTCACCGAGTACCTGGCCGACCCGGCCCGGACCGGCGTGCTGATCCGGACGCGCCTGGACCCGCTGCGGGGCTCGGGGAACGACCTCAAGGTCTACGTGCGGTTCGACGCGAGCATCAACGGCAACGGCGGTGGTGGCCCGGCGAACGGCGGCGGCGACACGGCTTCGGTGGACGCGGCGACGTCCGCGCTGGTCAGCGCCGACCCGAACACGGTGTCGAGCGCGCCGGCCCGCGACTACGCGACCCCGTTGGCCGCCGCACTGCGTGCCGACCGCCGCTTCCTCGGCACGTCCAGCGGCTTCGTCGGCACCGACGGCGACGGGCTGGCCCAGCTCGACCGCGACCACCGGCTCACCGACCGGACGCCGTCGGCGGCGAACGGCAACGTCGTGCAGACCGCGCAGCTGGACCTGCAGCCGCGCCGCCCGGCCACGCTGGCGCTGGGCTTCGGCGCGGACGCGCGGGCGGCGGTCCAGACCGCGGGCGCGAGCCTGCGCACGCCGTTCGACGAGAGCTACCGCGACTACGCGCGCGGCTGGCGTGACTACGACAACGGGCTGGTTCCGTTGCGCGGCAAGGATTCCGACGCCTACTACCAGTCGGCCAACGTGCTGAAGGCCAGCGAGGACAAGACGTTCCCCGGTGCGGTCGTCGCCTCGCTCGGCAGCCCGTGGGGCCAGGCCGTCTCCGCGGGGGACGCGCCCGGCGGCAAGCCCGTCTACTTCGGGTCCTACCGCGAGATCTTCGCCCGCGACCTCTACGAAAGCTTCTCCGGCCTGCTCGCCGCGGGTGACCGCGAAACCGCGCGGGCGAGCGTCCGGTGGTTGTTCAGCCGGCAGCAGCAACCCGACGGCCGGTTCCCGCGCAACTCCATGCTCAACGGCAAGAAGGCGCCCGACTCCGGCGGTGACCAGCTCGACGAGAGCGCGTACCCGATCCTGATGGCGCTGCAGGCCGGGCTCGACCGCGACCGCACGCTCTACACCGACCACATCCGCGCGGCCGCGGACTTCGTCGTCGCGCACGGGCCGTCGTTCGGCTCCGAGCGCTGGGAAGAGCAGGGCGGCTACTCCCCCTCGACGATCGCCGCCGAGATCGCCGGGCTCGTCGCCGCCGGCGTGATCGCCGACCGCAACGGCGACCCGGCGCGCGCCCGCGTCTACCGGGCCACCGCCGACCACTTCCAGCGCAGCATCAAGGGGTGGACGGTCACGTCCACCGGTCCGTACGGCGGCCGGTACTTCCTGCGGCTCACGAAGAACGGCGACCCGAACTCCGAGTGGATCTACAACCTCGGCAACGGCTCGGTGGACGCCGACCAGCGCGCGGTCGTCGACGCCGGGTTCCTCGAGCTGACGCGCCTCGGCGTGCTGCCGGCGAACGACCCGGACGTCACCGCGTCGCTCGCCGTCGTGGACCGGGTGATCAAGCGGGACACGCCGGCCGGTCCGGGCTGGTACCGCTACGGGACTTCCGCCACGGGCAGTGAAGACGGCTACGGCGACTGCTACGAACCGGACCCGACGAACTGCGCGCCGACCGGGGCGCCGTGGCCGGGGCCGAACACCGGGTCGGGCCACCTCTGGCCGGTGCTCGCGGGCGAACGCGGCGAGCAGGCGGTCCAGACCGGCGACCGGGCCGGCGCGGCGGCGCTGCTGCGCGCCATGCGGGCCCAGACCGGCGGCACCGGGCTGATTCCCGAGCAGACGTGGGAAAATCCGGCGGTGCCGGCGTCGCCGTACGGCTCCGACCCGCGCACGGCGTCGATCGGCTTCGCCCCGGGGCAGCCCGCCGGTTCGGTCGCGCCGCTGAGCTGGGCGCAGTCGCAGTCGGTGCGCCTGGCCCGGGCCCTGGACGACGGCCGGCTGACCGAACAGCCCGCCGACGTCCGCGCCCGGTACGTCACGCACGCGCCGCCGGCGGCGCTGGCGGTCACCCTCGACGCGCCGGCGTCGGTGTCCACCGCGACCGCTTCGGTGTCCGGGACCGCACCCGCCGGCAGCCGGGTCGACCTCGCCGTGTCCGCGACCGACGCGGGGACGACTTCGGTGCTGTCGACCCGGGCTTCGGCGGCGGGGACGTTCACCGCGACGGTGCCGACGCCGCTGGGCGCGAACGTCGTCACCGCGACCGCCACTTCCGGCACCGGGACCGGCTACGCGCAGAAGACGATCAGCTCGGACTTCGTCACCGGCACGGTCCTGCTCGACGCGGCCGACCCGGACGGCGACGACAACGGCCCGGGCACGTACACCTACCCGACGGCGGGCGACTTCCACGCGGGCGGGTTCGACCTGCAGCGCTTCCAGGTCATCGACTCGGGCCCCAACCTCGTGTTCCGCGCGCAGGTCCGCGACCTGTCCCCGACGTTCGGTTCGCCGCTGGGCGCGCAGCTGCTGACGATCTACGCGCACGACCCGGCCGCGACAGCGACGTCGACCGCGGCGCCGTTCCCGAGCCGGGCGTACTCGATCGCGGCGCAGGATGCCTGGAGCCGGCGTCTCGAGGTCCAGGGCTTCGCCGACCCGGCGCTCGTCGACGCTTCGGGCGCTTCGCTGGCGACGCCGTCTGTCCAGGCTTCGCAGGCGACGCGGTACATCACGGTCAGCGTGGCGAAGTCGGCGTTCGGGACTCCGGGCGCCGGGTGGACGTTCGCGGTGGTGCTGACCGGTCAGGACGGCAACTCCCCCGACCAGGCGCGGCCGTTCACGCCGACGGCGGGGCAGTACACGTTCGGCCTGTGCGCGGCGGGCGGCACGGCGCCGATCTGCGCGGCGGACCCGGCGACGGCCCCGAAGGCCCTGGATGTGCTGACGCCGTCCGGTGTGGACCAGGCGGTCGAGCTGGACCCGACGCGGGGGCCGGTCGCGGTGCGCGGCGTGCCGGTGGGCTGACTCTGGCACGCTGGGCAGCGTGATCGACGACTTCGCCAAACGGTACCTGCACGACGATCTGCGCGAGGCCCGCGAGGCGGTGCTCGCGAAGCTCGACGGACTGGACGAATACTCCGTGCGGCGCCCGTTGACCCCGACCGGCACCAACCTGCTCGGCCTGGTGAAGCACCTGGCGCTGGGGGAAACCCGGTACCTGGGCGAGGTGTTCGGCCGGCCGTTCCCCGAGCCGCTGCCCCGCTGGGACGACCTCGAGGCGCGCGGCCGGGACTTCTGGGCGACCCCGGAAGAGAGCCGCACGGAGATCGTGGACCGCTACCGCCGCGCCGCGAAGCACTCCGACGCGACGATCGACGCTCTCGCCGTCGACGCGCCCGGGCACGTGCCGTGGTGGCCGCGGCCGGATGTCCTGCTCTTCAACGTCATGGTGCACGTGCTGACCGAGACCAACCGGCACGCCGGGCACGCCGACATCCTGCGCGAACAGCTCGACGGGTCGACCAGCGCCCCGGCGAGGGACGCGGAGTTCTGGGCGGCCAGGCACGCGGAGATCGAGCGGGCGGCCGCTCGTTGGGGATGACGTTCAAGATCACCCGAGGTTGCTTTTGTGCGGGCAATCGCACTTCGGAGCTAACCGGATCGGATCATGAACATCTCTTCTTGTGTACGCGAAGTCACCGACACCGGAAGGGGTTCTCGCTCATGACCACTCGTCCGAGCGTCCGCCGCACCATGACCGCCCTCGTCGTGACCGGGGCCGCCGTCGTCGCCACGGCCGGGACCGCGTCCGCCATGCCGACCGACTTCCGGTGCACCGCCTCGCAGGTCGACACGACGCTGGTCGCCGGTTCGCCCGGCGCGGGCCAGCGGTACGCCTACGTGCAGTTCACCGCGAAGCCGGGCGAGACGTGCACGCTGCAGGGAGCGTTGCCGGTGACGCTGACCGGCGCCGACGGCGTGACGGTGACGCCGGACCCGGCCGCCGCCGACGCGCCGTCGGTCACGGTCGCCGACGGCGCGCCCGCGTCGATGCTGCTGCACTGGACCGGCATCGAGGCTCCGGAGAACCAGGTCCGGCCGGCGAGCGTCACGGTGACCGCACCGCAGACGACCACCCCGCGCGGCGACGTCAGCGACCCGGCGATCACGCTGCCGTGGAACCAGGGTCCGCTCGACGCGTCGGCCGAGGCACACGGGCTGACCGTCAGCGCCGTGACCGCGGGCCCGGCCCAGCCGTAGATCCCGCGGCCGGTCGACACGCCGACATCCGCCGTGTCGTCCATCCAGACACGCGTGTCGTCCGTCCAGGCACGCGTGTCGTCCATCCAAGCACGCGTGTCGTCCATCCAGGCACGCGTGTCGTCCACTGTGGACCGGTCAGCGACGGCCGCCGTGGTCGTCGCCTGGCTCGCCGCCGTGGTGGCCGTGGTCGTCGCCCAGCTCGTTCCCGTGGCCGCCGTGGTCGTCGCCGAGGTCGTGGGTTCGGCTCGGGTACGTGCTCGGCGCCGGGTAGCTCGCGCTCGGCGACACCGTGGTTTCGCTGCTGGGCGCGGTTTCGGTGGTGCTCGTCGTGGTCGTCGGCGCCTGCGTACCGTCGTCGGATCCGGACTGTGCGAGGGCCGCCGTCGTCCCGCCCACCGCGAGCGCCGCGCCGGCCGCCGCGATCACCAGAATCTTGCGCATGTCTGCTCCTTCTCGTTCTCCGCCAACGAAAGAAGCATCACGCGTCCGGCGATAGCGGCGCGCTGCGCGACGATTAAGGCATCCCTAAAGCCTTTCCGAGCTCCAGCACGATCCGCGCCCCCGGCCCCCGCGTCACGGTGAACGTCCCGCCGGACGCGCGGGCCGTCTGGCGGGCGATGTCCAGCCCGAGGCCGGTCGACCCGGCGCCGCTCGCGCCGCGCCCGGCCTCGTCGAAGCCCGGTCCCTCGTCGGCGACCTCCAGCCGGGCGCCGTCCGGCGTGGCCGTGAGACGGATCGCGTACCCCGTCCCCTCCGGGGTGTGCGCGAAGACGTTGCCCAGCAACGCGTCCAGGCAGGCGGCCAGCTCCGGCTCGCCGACCGCGACGGGCAGCGGACCGTCGTCGAGCGAGACCGTCGCCGCGCGGTCCTGGTCCTGCGCGAGCACCGACCAGAACTCCGCCCGCTCCCGGACGACGGACGCGGCGTCGCACGAGCCGGGCGCCGAGTCCCGTGCCCGCGCCTGGTCGATCAACGCGGTGACCTGCCGCTCCAGGCTCTCGGCGTGGCCGATGATCCGCTCGGCCTCGGCCGGGTCCCGCAAGGACTCGGCGTCCAGCCGCAGCACGGTCAACGGCGTCCGCAGGCGGTGCGAGATGTCGGCCACCGCCTCGCGTTCCTGCCGCACCAGGTCCCGGATCCGCGCGGCCAGGAGGTTGAGCGCGGCGGCGACCGACCGCACCTCCCCCGGCCCGCCCGGGACCGCCCGGGCGTCGAGGTCCCCCTCGGCGAGCCGGCGCGAGACCGCGGCGAGCTCGTGGACCGGCCGCACGATCGACCGGGCCAGCCGGTCGGCGACGAACACCCCGAGCGCCAGCAGCACCACGCCGAGCCCGGCCAGCACCAGCCAGGCCGGGCCCAGCCCCCGGGTCAGCTCGGCGCGGTCGACGAACGCCCGCACCACGGCGGTCCCCCGGGGCAGGCCCTGGACCGCGACGAGGATTTCGCGGCCGCCGGCGTCCTCGACGGTCAGGCTGCTGCCCTGCGCCGCGGCCAGCGTGACCCCCGGGGTGCGCGGGGTGGGCGCGCCGAGCACGGTGCCGTCCGGCAGGAACACCGTCACCGGGTGGCCCGCGGTGGTGCTGAGCTGGTCGACGGCCGGCCGCAGCGCCGCCGCGTCGGACGTCGCCACCAGGGACGTCAGCGACTGCGCCTTGGCCGTCGCGGCGGTGACCGCGCGGTCCGCGGTGACCGACCGCAGCAGGATCCCGAGCGGCACCAGGAAGGCGACGAGCACCAGGCTCATCGCGGCCGTGACCAGCACCGCGAGCCGCTTCCTCACGTCCCGGCCCCCGGCTCGGCCAGCCGGACGCCGACGCGCCGCACGGTGTGCAGGTACCGCGGTTCCTGCGCGGTCTCGCCGAGCTTGCGCCGCAGCCACGACAGGTGGACGTCGACGGTCTTGTCCGCGCCGGCGTAGGGCAGCTTCCAGACGTCGGCGAGCAGTTCGCGCTTGCTCACCACGGTCCCGGCGCGGCTCGCGAGGTAGTGCAGGAGGTCGAACTCGCGCGGGGTGAGGTCGAGCGGTGCGCCGTCGAGGGACGCCTGGCGCGTCCGCGCGTCGACCGACAGGCCGCCGACGACCACGGGCGCGGTCGTCTCCTCGGGTTCGGCCCGCCGCAGCACGGCGCGGATCCGCGCGTCGAGCTGGGCACCGCCGAAGGGCTTGACCACGTAGTCGTCGGCACCGGCGTCGAGCAGCCGGACGATCTCTTCTTCCGCGCTCCGGGCGGTGACCACGATGATCGGCACCGCGCTGACCGCCCGCACCATCCGCAGCACCTCGCGGCCGTCGAGGTCGGGCAGGCCCAGGTCGAGCAGGACGACGTCGGGCCGCTCGGTGACGGCGGCCTGCAGCCCGGCCATGGCGGTCGGCGCGGACGTCACGGTGTGCCCACGCTCGCCCAGCGCGCGCAGCACGGCCGTGCGGATGGTCGGGTCGTCCTCGACGAGCAGCACGGTCGCCATTCTCGGGAGGCTACACACGCGAAGCAGCTTCGCCGGGCGCGTGGCGAACGCTAAGGACGGCTTAGCCGCGCTTTAACCATCCCGGATGGGACAGTGGACGGGTGAGAAGGCGAGGACTGCTGATGGCGGCGGGTTGGCTGCTGGCCGCGGCGGCCACAGCGGGCGCCGGGACGGTGGCCCTCGACGTCGTCGGCGCGGGCATCCTCGGCCCCCAGAACCAGCCACTGTCCCAGGACGACGTGGCTCGCGCACTGGAGACGGTGCCGCCGAGCACGGCTCCGGTGGTTCCGGCCTCGCCGAGCGCCCCGGCACCGCGCGGGTTGACCGTGCCCGGCGGCAGCCTCGTCGCGAAGTGCACGGGTGACCAGGTGGAGCTGATGTCCTGGAGCCCGGCGCCGGGCTACCGCAGTGACGATGTCTCCCGCGGCCCGGCGGCGACGGTGTCGGTGAAGTTCAAGAACGACGGGACCGAGAACGTGACGACGGTGACGTGCCGCAATGGTGAGCCCCAGGCGGAGACGGCAGCCGACGACAGCGGCGGCCACCGGGGCCGCGGGTAGCTCGCCGCCCCCGGGCGACCGCACCGGAACCCCGCGCGAGCCACTCCCTCTCCGGCCACCCAGGCATCCGGCCGCACCGAAGCGCCGCACGCGGCCGAATTGCGCGAGCCACCCGCCCGCGCCACCACGGCCGCGGCCGCCCGCCCGCGGCACGCACCCCGCCCCAGGTATCCAGCCGCGGCTGAAGCGCGCGAGCCGGCCGGCGTCACCACCGCCGCGGCTGAAGCGCGAGCCAACCCGCCGGCGCCACCACGGCCGCCCCAGGCGGCCGGCCGCGCCGGAACTCACGCGCGAGCCTGCCTGTCCGCGCCACCCCGGCCACGGCGACCACGCCACTCAGGCAACCGGCCGCCCCGGCAGCCGGCCGGCGCCACTGCGGCCGCCCCAGGCAACCGGCCGCGCCGGAACTCACGCGCGAGCCGGCCTGTCCGCGCCACCCCACCCAGGCAACCGGCCGGGCGGCGCCACCGCAGCTAGCTCGGCAAGCCCGCATTGAGCCGCCCCAGGATGCTGTGCGGGAACGGCAGCTCCGGTGCACTAACAGCCGTCAGCCGGTCGAGCTGGGCGTCCGTCAAATCGAGCTCCAGCGCCCCCAGGGTCTCGGCGAGCTGCTCCGGTGACCGGGCTCCGACCAACGGCGCCGGCATCGACGGCCGGCGGGTCACCCAGTGCAGCGCCACCTGGGCCGGGGTCGCGCCCACCTCGGCCGCCACCTCGCGGACGGCGTCCAGCACCGCCCAGCGGCTCTCCGGCAGGGACCGGTAGGGCGCGCCGCCGGCGAGCCGTCCTTCCCCGGAGCCGTCGCGGGTGTACTTGCCGGACAGGAACCCGCCGCCGATCGCTCCCCACGGCTGGACCGCGATGCCGAACTCCCGCGCCAGCGGTACGTACTCGGCCTCGATCGCCCGCTCAACCAGGGAATACTCCAGCTGCAGCGCCGCCACCGGCGGGCCGGCGAGCATCGCCGCCTTCGTCGCGTACCAGGCCGGGACGTCGCTGAGCCCCACCGCGCGGATCTTCCCCGCGCGCACCAGGTCGCCGAACGCCGCCACGACCTCCTCGGCCGGGGTGAAGCCGTCCCAGATGTGCAGCCAGTACAGGTCGACGTGGTCCACGCCCAGCCGCCGCAGCGACGCCTCCAGCGAGGCGATCATGTTCTTGCGGCCGTTGCTGCGCCGGCGGGGGTCCGACCGCGGTTCGCCGCCGGCGAAGTCCGGGCCGGAGTACTTGGTGGCGAGGACGACGTCGTCGCGGGCGACGTCGCGCAGGAACTCGCCCACCAGCTCCTCGCTGCGGCCGGAGCTGTAGTTGTCCGCGGTGTCGACGAAGTTGCCGCCGGCCTCGACGTAGGCGCGGAAGATCTTGCGCGAGGTGTCGTCGTCGGCGCAGAAGGAGCCGGTGCCGAAGGTCATCGCGCCCAGCGCCAGCGGCGAGACCCGGAGCCCGGAGCGGCCCAGCGGCCGGTAGTCGTCCAGTCGTGTCATGCCCCGATCGTGCAACCCGGAGCGCGGTCCGGGTCAAACCCGATCGAGGGCATTCCGGGGCAACATCGGGGAGAAAACGAACCATCCTTCCGGTTAGCCCGAAATGAACTCCGGGGGTGCGCTAGCCTGGCCCGATCGTGGGGCCCGGAGTGGAGCCCCGTACCCCGGCGTGGCGAGGAGTCGAATTCGTGCAACCGAACCTGGGGCAAGGTGAAGACTTCGAGCTCCTGCTCGAACGGCAGGTGCGGGACATGCAGTCGAAGGCGGCGGCGCTGAGTGAAGCGCTTTCCGCCGCCGGCGCCACCGTCCGCTCCCGCGACGGGGCGGTCACCGTCACGCTCGCCCCGAACGGCGCGCTCACGAACCTCGAGCTCGGGCTCCGGGCGTGCGACCTGGGCCCGGCGCGGCTGACCGCGGCGATCATGGGCACAGTGCGCGAAGCCCAGCGCCAGACCGCCCGCACCGTCGCGGACTCGTTCGCCACGATCAACGGCGACAGCGAGTCGACCGACATGGTCCGCTCGTTCCTGCCGCCGGACCCGCCGCCCGCGGGCGACTTCGCGGCGCCGGAGGCCGCCGAGCCCGAGCGGACCCCGCCGCCGGCCGCTCCGCCGGGCCGACCGTCGGCCCCGCCGTCCGCCCCGCCCGCGGCGCGGCGCCGTCCCCCGGCCGACGACCACTCCGACGACGAATCGAACCCCTGGTGAGCGGCGGCGGCTTCAGGGTCGATTCGGAGCCCCTGGCCAACTTCGGCAAGCACCTCGACGAGCTCCAGAGCAACCTGCAGGGCACGGCCGACCTCGTCGGCGGCATGACCTGCGACCCCGGCATGTTCGGCATCAACCCGGCGTGCCAGCTGATGGCGGCGGGCGCGAGCACGTGGACCGACAAGGCGCACCACCAGTTCGGCGACTACGCCAAGACCATCGGCGAGTTCTCCGACAAGGTCGCCGAGGCCGCGAAGCGGTACCGGTCGGGCGAAGAGAACGCCGTCGACTCGATCGTGAGGTTCGAATAGTGGCCGACGACTACAAGAGCAAGGACGTCAGCCTCCACGGCTCCGAACTCTTCAACAGCGACAACGCCTCCGCCGGCGCCGGGTTCTTCGAGGCCGCGGTCGGCCTGGACAAGGCCCGCAAGGAGAACGACAAGGTCGCGATCGGCATCGGCTCGGCGGGCATGGCGCTGGAGACCATCGGTCTCGTGCTGGACCCCATCGGCAGCCTGCTGACCGCCGGGATCGGCTGGCTCATCGAGCACATCACGATCCTGCGGTGGCCGCTGGACATCCTGATGGGCGACCCCATCGGCATCAACGCGGCCGCCGAGGCGCTCTCGGCCGAGAAGAAGAAGCTGGAACAGTGGTCGACGGACCACCAGACGGCGATCGAAACGCTCATGAAGGACTGGTCCGGCAACGCCGCGGACCAGTTCAAGAAGGACATGGACGCGGTCACCGAGCAGCTGAACTCGCTCGGCGGGTACCTCGACCAGGCCGGCAAGAACATGAAGATCGCCGGCGGCATCGTCGGCGCGTTCCGCGGCATCTTCCGCGACCTGATCGCGATGCTGCTGGCGACGATCATCAAGGGCGCCCTGATCGCGGCGGCGCTGGCCCCGGTGACGTTCGGCGCGTCGATCGCGATCTTCATCGGCACGACGATCGGCACGGTGGCCACGGCGCTGGGCAAGATCGGCGCGAAGCTGGTCCAGCTGGGCCGCAAGCTGGGCGACCTGGTCCAGGCGCTGGCGAAGATGGGCAAGGCGGGCGACGACCTGGCGGCGGCGAAGCCCCCGACGAGCAGCCTGACCCCGACCCCGACCCCCAAGCCGGACGCGACGCCCCTGCCGAAGCCGGACGCGACGCCCGAGCCGAAGCCCTCCTCGGCGACGCCGGAGCCGAAGCCCGAGCCCAAGCCGGAACCGAAGCCGGACCCCAAGCCCGAGCCGAAGCCGGAACCCGCGCCGTCGTCCTCCTCGGCGACGCCGGAACCGAAGCCCGAGCCCAAGCCGGACACCACGCCGGAGCCGAAGCCCGACACCACACCGTCGTCGGCCACCCCGGAACCCAAGCCGGAGCCCAAGCCCGACACCACACCGGAGCCCAAGCCCGACACGACGCCCGAGCCCAAGCCGGAACCCGCGCCGTCGTCGTCTTCGGCCACGCCGGAACCGAAGCCCGAGCCCAAGCCGGACCCGAAACCGGAGCCGAAGCCCGAACCGGCGCCGTCGTCGTCTTCGGCCACCCCGGAGCCCAAGCCCGAGCCCAAGCCCGACGCCACGCCCGAGCCGAAGCCGTCCTCGGCGACGCCCGAGCCGAAGCCGGAGCCCGCGCCGTCGTCATCCTCGACGACCCCGGAGCCCAAGCCGGACTCCACGCCGGAGCCCAAGCCGGACTCCACGCCGACGTCGGCCACTCCGGATCCCAAGCCGCACAAGCCGTTCACCGACCAGATGACCGCGGTCATCAAGGACAAGCTGTCCAAAGTGGACGGTGTCACGCCCGAGATCATGGCGAAGTTCGACAAGATCAACAACTTCTCGGTCGAGCAGCTCGGCAAGGTCTTCGGCAAGGAAGGCGCCGAGAAGTTCGAGTCGGCCATCAAGATCATGACCGACCCGTGGTTCGGGAAGTCGGGCCTGGCCGGCAAGACCGTCATCGACATGATCAAGGGCGTTCCCGCCAGCATCGGCAACGTCACCGGCGGCGGGGACGACGACTAGTCACTCGTCGGAAAGGATGACCGCCCGGGACGCGAGGTGCAGCGCCAGTCTCTCGTCCGGGCGGGACAGGTCCACTCCGAGCAGCTGCTCGATCCGCGCGATCCGGGCCGCCACGGTGTTGCGGTGCACGCCCAGCACCGTGGCGGTCTCGGCGATCGACGACTCCGCGTCCAGGTAGGCCGCGAGGGTCCGGACCAGGTCGCCCGGCACCGGGCGCAACGGCGCGACCAGCGCCCGCGCCGCCGGTTCGAACGTGTCCGTGCGCGTCCACTCCAGCAGCAGCTGGGCCATGCCGAGCTGGTCGACGTGCAGGAAATGACCCGTCTCGGGGCGGGTCGCGGCGAGCCGGGCCGCGTCGAGGGCCTCCGCGACGGTCGCCGCGAGCCCTTCCGGACGCGGGTGCGGCCGCCCCACCCCCATGTGCGCGCCCAGGCGCAGCGCGCGGTGCGCCGTCTGGAGCCGGGTCGCGAGAGAGCGCACGCGTTCCGCCGTGGGTTCGTGGTCGAAGGTGACCCAGCCGGTCCAGCCGTCGCCGTGCTCGACGACGACCGCCTCGACGTCCAGCGCCCGGATGACCTCCTGCGTGCGCGCGACCGTGTCGACCGCCGCCGGGACGCCGATGTGCAGCCCGACGTGCCAGCCCCCGAGCCGCCAGCCCGCGTCGGCGACGCGCCGGCGCAGGTCGGCGCCCGGTTCGGTGTCGAGGCGCAGCAGGTCACCGAGCAACGCCGTGCGCGAGCGCGCGTCCCGTTCGAGCTCCAGCCGGTTGGCGAGCAGCCACCGCTGCAGCGCCCCGGCGGCGACGGCCAGCGCGGGCGGGACGACGTCGGCCCGCGCGGCCTCCGTCCCGCGCAGCTCGGCCGCCAGCCACATGGCCGGACGCTGCAGCAGCACGGGATGGGCCAGGAAGACGCTGCCGTCGGCGTCGGTCCGCTGCGGCACGGCCTCGTCCAGCCGGACGTGCCCGGTCACTTCGCCGGCCAGCGGCGCACCGCGGTCGTCGAGGACCGCGACGGGCGACCGCAGCAGCCGCCGCAGCACGGCGACGACCTCTTCGGGCGGCCGCAGCCGGTCACCGAGGGCACGGTGGGTGGCGAGCAGCAGGTCCGCCCGGTCGAGCTCGGGCGCGGCGAGCAGCAGCCGGGCCTCGACGAGCAGGTCCAGCGGCCCCGCCCCGGTGGTCAGCAGCGGAACGGCCAGCCGATCGGCGAGCAGGCGCGACGCGGTGATGGGGTCGGTCCCGGGCAGGAGCACCCCGGTGGCCCCGGCATCGGCACAGCGCCGCAGCAGGGCATCGATCTGCCAGTCGCTCCCGGCGACCGCCCGCGCGACGACGGTCAGTTCCCCGGGAGCGGGGAGGTGCGAAGCGTCCAAAGTGGCCTGAACCGTCGCGAGTGGACGATCGAGCCCGGCTTCGCCGGCGAGCACCCGGACGTGCTCCGCCCAGCCGGGAAGGGCGAGCACCCGCCGCAGGCTCACGGGAGGCTCCCCGGATCCACCGGCGGCCGGCTCACCACAGCCCCGCCGCACGCCGCACGAAGCCTCGCCGACGCCGGCATCCGGCGCCGCTCACCGAAGCCCCCATCGACCCGGAGCCGCCGGCCCACAACCCCACCCCCCGCCCCACGCCACCTCGCCCACACCGGCACCCGCCGCCGCTCACCAGAGCCCCCCAACGACCCGCCGCCGGCCCACAACCCCGCCCCACGCCGCCTCGCCCACACCCGCCGCAGGCTCACAACAACCCGCCGCACGCCGGGCGAAGCCTCGCCAGCACCCGCCGCCGCTCACCGGAGACCCCAATGACCCGCCACCACCGGCCCACAACCCCGCCCCACGCCGCCTCGCCCACACCGGCACCCGCCGCCGCTCACCGCAACCCCACCCTTCGCCGCGCCCGCCGCGACCACACCGGCGCCCGCCGCCGGCTCACGGCAACCTCGCGGGCACGCCCCACAGCAACCGTCGGCCCCCGGAGCGGCCCTGGCCGCCTCCCCGAGCGCCGCGGGCTCATCCGATCCCCACCGGGTCGCAGTCGATGCCGTACGCGCGCGGCCGGACCACCGGCAGCCACCGGGGGTCGGTCCAGAACGGGGCCGCCGCCAGGCGCACCACGTCCACCTCCACCCCCGCGCGGATCGCGTCGCACGACACCGGCACTCCCGTCCGGTGGTCCAGTACCGACAGCACGTCCGGGGTCGACGCCACCGGTTCCCCGTCGCGCAACGCCAGCAGGTACTCGTTCTCCATCTCCAGTCTCAGCAGCCCGCCGTCGCGGTGGTCGGCCAGGGTGACGCTGCCTCGGCCGAACCCCGGGCTGCCGTGCTGCCCCGGACCCAGGTGCCGCGCCACCTCCAGGACCCTCCCGCGCGCCAGCACCGAGCCCGCCAACGCCGCTTCGAGCGCCTCTCGCGGCGGGCTCTCCCCCACCGCCAGCACCCGGCGGCCCAGCTCCAGTGCGCCGCTCGTCGTCCCGTCCACCGAACACGCGGCCAGCTCGCCCGCCGGGATCGGGGCCAGCGCGAACGCCGCCCACCCGCCGGCGGCGGCCAGGAACGCCCGGGTGCCGCGCTCGATCACCTCGTCGGAGCCGGCCGCCAGCACCACGACCTGGCCGCCGGGCTCCGCCAGCGCCGCCGGTGCGACCCCGCGGCCGGTCGCGGCGACCGAAAACTGGTCGAGCCGGGGCAGTCCGCGGCCGGAAAGGTCGGCGTCGACGTACCCCAGCCCGAGCTGCTCGGCCACGACCAGCGGCAGCAGCCCGTTGAGACCGCCGATTTCGATGGACATCAGCGCGTCCGCGCGTTCACCGGTCCAGCGTTCGACGGCGGCCACCGCGGCCGCGAACTCCCCGCCGCCGGGCAGCTTCTCGGTGAACGCCGCCGTCGCCCCGACGACGCCGATCGGGACCACCCGCGCGTCCGGTGGCAGCCGGCCGGCGGGACGCACGAAGAGCGCGCCGCCGTCGGCGAGCAACCGGCGCAGCAGCACGGCGGCGGTCACGGTGTCCCCGCCGCCGCCGGACCCGAGCAGGGCCACCCCGCGCTCCAGGGCGGCCACGTCACCAGCGGTGATGCGCATGACTGACCACAGTAGACGAGCTCACCGCAGGGCGTAGCCACCGTCGGGGTAGAGCGTCGACCCGGTCGTGTAGGTGCTGCCGAACAGGTACAGCACGGCATCGGCCACTTCGGACTCCTTCCCGACGCGGTGCAGCAGCGTGTCCCGCGAGTACTGGCCGAAGCTCGCCTCCCGCACGTCGGCCGGCCGCCCCGCCCACAGGTTGCCGTCGATCGTGCCCGGCGCGACGACGTTCACCCGGACCGGCGCCAGCTCGACCGCGAGCCCGCGGCCGAGGCCTTCGACCGCGGCGTTGCAAGCCACGTACGCGGGTGCCGCACCCGGCGGCCGGACGCTCGCCGCGCCGGACATCAGCACGATCGACGCGTCCGGCGCCAGCTTCGGCACCGCGTGCTTGACGGCGTGGTACTGGCCCCAGAACTTCGTCACGAACGGGCTGGCCGCGTCCTCGTCGCTCAGCTCCCGCAGCGGCCCGACCGTGTAGGACGCGCCGGGCGTGAACAGGTGGTCGACGCGGTCGAGCGCACCGAAGAACGCGGCCAGGGAGTCCTGGTCGGTGCTGTCGACGACCTGCCACGTCGCCCCGAGCGGCTCGGCCGCCGCCGCCAGCTTCTCCGGCGTCCGCCCGCCGAGGTGGACCGACGCACCCGAAGCGGCGGCACGCCGGACCACTTCCAGCCCGATGCCCGACCCGCCACCGATGACCACGACGTGCTTCCCGGCCAAGCTCACGCGATCTCCTCGACGGGGACGAAGGGGTGGGGCAGCCCGAACGCGCCCGGGCCGAAGGTGTCCAGTGCCTCCGGCGTCCGCATCAGCGGCGGGGTCGAGATGCCGACGACGGTGACGCGCTGGCCGTAGCGCAGCGTCTCGGTGGTGATCGGCTCGGCCGTCGCGGACTCGAGCACGCAGATCAGGTCGGGCACCACGCACCGCACGGAGCCGTCCACAGTGGCCAGCAGGTTCTCGTTCTGGAACAGGATCTCCAGCTTGCTCGAGCCGTCGAACGACACCGCCGCGGCGCGTCCGCGCGCGAAGCCCTCCTCGGTCCGGCGTTCCACATCGGACACCTTGCCGCGGAACAGCACCCGCAGGTGCTGGTACGGCGTCGAGCGCAACGCCGAGGCCAGCCGCGCGACCGGATCTTCGTTGCGTTCGCGAGCCAACCGGATCGTCCGGCCCACGGTCAGCGCCAGCGAAAGCGTTTGCGGCACGGCGGTCCGCTTGACGTCGGCGCCGCTCATCGCGTACTCGGCGATGTGCGCGACGCCGCCGAGCCGGATGGTGACGCCGCGGGCCAGCCACTCCATCCGCCGGTTGTCCGAGCCGGTGTCGATCACGGTGGTCTCGCCGCGCTCGCCGCCGATCGCCATCGGCGAGCCGTGGACGCCGTAGACGCCGAACGTCTCCATCTGCAGCTCCGGGAACGCCCGGCCCATGCCGTCGGCGTCGACCACCGGCAGCCCGAGCCGGGCGCCGACGATCAGCGGGATCATCGAGTTGATGCCCCCGCACTCGATCGGCATGGTCGCGTCGGCGCGCTTCCCGAGGTGCTTCTCCAGCGTCCGCAGGGCCAGCACGGGCTCGGCGCCGTTGGGCAGCTTCTCGTGCACCACGGTCGGCGCGCCCATCTGCGCCGTCGGGATCACCAGGGCGTCGTCGTCCACTTCGGACGGATCGAGGATCGTGATCGGCCCGTGCTCCCGGATGGCTTCGCGCACGAGCAGCCGGCCGACGTACGGGTCACCGCCGCCGCCCGTGCCGAGCACCGCGGCGCCGCAGGCGAGGTCGGGCAGGTCGTCCTCGGTCAGGGTCCAGCTCACCCGGCGACTCCGATCGGATCGATGTCGTAACCGAAGTACCGCGGTCCGGCGAGCGCGATCCCCTCCGGCGTGTGCCAGCGCGGGTCGGCGGGTGCGGCGATGACCGTGACGCGCTGGCCGAACCGCAGGCCCTCGGTCGTCACGGCTTCCCCCGTTTCGCGTTCCAGCGTGCAGATCAGATCCGGCACCGACGCCTCGACGACGCCGTCGCGCTCGGCCACCAGGTGCTCGTTCTGGAACCGCAGCACCAGCTCGGCTCCTTCGTCACCGTCCATCCCGGACAGCCGGGCCTCGCCGCGGGCGAAGCCGGTGACCGTCCGGCGGGCGACGTCGACGACCTTGCCGCTGAACAACCGTCGTCCCTTCAACCGGGCGACGACGCGCCCGACCGGGTCCTCCAGCGAAGCACGAGCCTCCCGGACCAGCGCCCCCAGCTCGGCGCACAGGCTGAGCGTGCCGGGCACCAGCGACTCCCGGGCCTGGGCCCCGGACATCGCGTAGTTGCTGATCATCGCCGAGCAGCCCATGTCGATGGTCGCCGAGCGGGCCAGCCGCTCGGCCCACCGGTTGTCCACTGTGTCCAGTACTCCGCGGTTGCCTTTTTCGTCCGCAATGGACATCGGGGTCGCGCGGATGCCGTACAAAGTCGGCAAAACCATTTGCAGCTCGGGGAACGCCCGGCCCATGCCGTCGGCGTCCACCAGCGGGAGTCCCAGCTGGGCGGCCGCGACGACCGGGATGAGCGAGTTGACCCCGCCGGCCTCGGCGCACGCGATGTGCGTCAGCTCCTTGCCGAGGTACCCGGCGAGCGTGCGGGCCGCGAGCCCGACCTGCTCGGCCGAGGGCAGCTTCTCCACCATCACCGTCGGCGCGCCCATCATCGCCACGGGCAGCACGACGGCGTCGTCCGGCACCTCCGTCAGGGGAACCAGCGGCACCGAGCCGTGCGAGCGGACCGCGGACAGCGCGAGCAGCCGGCCGATGTACGGGTCTCCCCCGCCGCCGGTGCCGAGGATCGCGGCGCCGCGGGCGATGTCGCCGAGGTCGTCCGAAGTGATTTCGCGCATCACGCCCCCAGCTGCAGGTCGCCGACGGCCTTGGCGCGGATGCGCGTGGCGTTGCCGGGCAGGTACGGGATGGGTACCTCGTCGAAGTCGACGATGCCGACCGACGCCGGCGACGCACCGGCGGCGACCGCGCGGTCGATCGCCTCCTGCTTCGCCTCCTCGACGACGGCTTCGCGACGACCGGGCTCGATCACGTAGACGCGGTCGACCTCGCCGCCGATCTGCGCGATGGCCGCACCGATGGCGTTGGCCACGGCGTAGTTCTCCGGCCGGTGCACCTCGCCGCAGCCGGCGAGCTCGTCCGGCAGCAGCACGGAACCACCGCCGACCGCCACCACCGGCAACGGCTCGGCCGACGTCCGCATCCGTTCGACCACATCGGACACATCGGCGGCGATCTTGTCCAGGGCGGCCCGGACCAGGCCCTTGTCCAAATGCGACACCAGCGACGCGTCCCCGATGTCGGCCCGGCCCGCCGCCACCGCGATGTCGGTCGCGGTGAGCGTGTCGCCGCCGAAGACGAGCGCCTTCGACGTCAGTTCGTAGCCGACCGAGTCCGGGCCCACGGTGACGTTCCCGCGCACCCGGCTGCCGCCGCCGATGCCGATCGACAGGACGTCCGGCATCCGGAAGTTCGTCCGGATGCCGGCGACGCTGACGTCGGTGGTCGCCTCACGCGGGAACCCCTGCCGCAGCACGCCGACGTCCGACGTCGTGCCGCCGACGTCGACCACCGCGCAGGTGTCCAAACCGGACAGCACGGCCGCGCCGCGCATCGAGTTCGTCGGCCCCGAAGCGAACGTCGCCACCGGGTAGCGGCGGGCGAAGTCGACGTCCATCAGCGTGCCGTCGTTCTGGCTCAGGTACAGCGGCGCGGTGATGCCCGCGCCGGTGACCGACGCGGACAGCCCGTCGACGATGTGCGCGGCCAGCTCGCGCAGCGCCGCGTTGATCACCGTCGCGTTTTCCCTTTCCAGCAGGCCGATCCGGCCGATCTCGTGGGACAGCGAGATCGCGACGTCCGGGAGCTGCGCGCCGATGATCTCGGCCGCGCGGGCCTCGAACTCGGCGTTGACCGGGGAGAAGACCGAGGTGATCGCGACGCTGCGCACCCCGGCCGCCCCCATGTCGTCGGCGGCCTTGCGCAGCTCGCTCTCGTCGAGCTCCGCGATGTGCCGGCCGTCGAACTCGTGTCCACCGTGGACCAGGTAGCTGCGCCCCGACACCGCGTCGACGAGCCGCTGCGGCCAGTCGACCATCGGCGGCAGCGACGCCCCGGCCGGCAGGCTCAGCCGCACGGCCGCGGTCGGCGCGAGCCGGTGGGCCTCGACGAGCGCGTTGATGAAGTGCGTGGTGCCGATCATCACCGCCCGCACCGCCGCCGGGTCGAACGCGCGTTGCCGCTGCAGGCCGTCGATCGCGGCGACGATGCCCGAGGTGACGTCCGCGGTCGTGCTGGTCTTGACCGAGGCGAGCACCTGACGGCCGTCGAGCAGGACAGCGTCGGTGTTGGTGCCGCCGACGTCGATGCCGATGCGCACGAAGATTCTCCTTAAGCAGACTGGACGGCGGGAGCGGTCTCGGCGGTCCGGCTGCTGCCGAACCCCCGTACCAGGCCGAGCTTCCCGGCGACGACGTACAGGACGAAGGCCACGACGAGCGAGTTGATGCTCGGCAGGCCCCATTCGACGAACTCGCCGAAGAGCGCCGCGGCGATCCAGACGACGATGGTGGCGGGCACCCACAGCGGAGCGTCGTCGGGCACGGTTCCCCGCGCCCGGGCGGCTTCCAGGTCACCGCGCCACTTCTTCACGACGAAGTACTCGGCGACCATGATCCCGGCGATCGGCGGGAAAGCGACGCCCAGCACGGTGAGGAAGTCGGTGAACTTCGCCAGGATCCCGGCCGCGGCGAGCAGGCTGCCCGCGACGCCGAGCACGGCGGTGACCAGGCCGCGGTGGGCCTTGCGCCCGGAGACCGTGCCGATGAAGTTCACGACGCCCAGACCGGACGAGTACAGGTTCCAGTCGTTGATCTTCATCGTGCCGGCGATGACGATCAGCAGCCCGATCCACCCGACCGACGACGTCACGATGGTCGTGATCCCGGCGCTGCCGACGGCGTGCGCGAGCAGGACACCGGACAGGCCGATGACGTACTCGCCGAGGGTGATCCCGACGAGCGTCTGCTTGACGACGTCGGCGGTGGTGCGGTTGAAGCGGGTCATGTCCGGGGTGATGACGGCGCCGACGATGAAGCCGCCGGCGACCAGCGTGGTGCCCTGCAGCAGGCTCAGCGCCGGCCCGGGCGGGGCCGAGGAGACGAGCGTGCCGAGGTCGTGGCGGGTCAGCTCGGAGATGACCGACCAGCCGACGAGGACGAGGAACGCCGGGACGGTCAGGTACGCCGTCCAGGCCATGGAGTGGAAGCCGCGCACGACGATCGCGGTGACGAGCAGGCCGAACAGCAGCGCCCAGCCCCACTCCGGCAGGCCGCCGATGAGCGCGACGAGACCTTGGGCGGAGACCGCGGACTGGATACCGAACCAGCCGATGAGGCTGATCCCGATGGCGAGCCCGATGAGCGCCGAGCCGCCGCGGCCGAAGCCGGTCCAGCGGGCGATCATGGACGTGGACAGACCTTCGCGGACGCCGATGACGCCGACGAGGATCGTGATGAGCTCCAGGATGACCGAGCCGAGCGTGAAGGCCAGGACCGCGTTCCAGAAGCTCATCCCGAAGCCGACGGTGGCTCCGAGCAGGAACTGGGACAGAGCGGACACCTGGCCGAACCGCTGGACGGCGACCGACCACCACGAGTACCGGGCGTGGTCCGGCACTCTGGTGAGGGCATAGTCATCGACACCGACTGTTGAGGCCACGCCGACCTCCTAATCCGGGACGGGGGATGGGTTCCCCGCACCGTAAGCAGCGGTCCCGGCGGCGTCACCGTGCGATGTGCACAGTCCCACCGTCGACGCTGTGCATTCAGCCCATCGGGTCCACTCCGGTCAGCGTGACGCTTTCCGCCCACAGCCGCCCGGCGGCGGCGTCGGTCAGGTTCTTCCAGCGCTCTTCGAGACGAGGGCGGCCACGCAGTCCGAACACGCGCGGGCCCCACAGCTGCCCGCCGGTGACGTCCGGGCCGAGCACCGCGCGGACGGCGGGCCGCGCGCCGGCGTCCTTGCCCTGCAGCAGCGCGCGGGCGGGCAGGCCGCGCAGCCACTGGCCGGCCGTGCGGACGTGCACCGGCGGGCGTGACGGCGTCAGCGAGTCGAGCGCGCCGCCCGGGTGGGCCGCCACGCTGAGCCGCTTCGAACCGGCCTCGCGCAGCCGCCGGTCGAGTTCGACGGCGAAGAGCATCTGAGCCAGCTTCGACCGTTCGTAGGCGCGCTTCGGCTGGTAGTCGCGCTCGCTCTGGAGGTCGGCGAAGTCGAGGCTCGACGACTTCGCCGCGAAGCTGCCGGTGGTGACGATGCGCGCGTCCGGCGCCAGCAGCGGCATCAGCCGGGCGACCAGCGCGAAGTGCCCGAGGTGGTTGGTACCGAACATCAGCTCGTGCCCGGCGGGGGTCTCCCGGCGCGGCGGGTGGTCGAGCATCACCCCGGCGTTGCAGACGACGGCGTCGAGCTCGCCGGGGTCGACCGCCCCGATCGAGGCCAGGTCGGCGAGGTCGAGCCGGACGTACTCGACCTTCGCCCCGGCGACCTGCGAGCGGATCGCGGCGGCCGCCGTCTCGGCCTTCGCCGGGTCGCGGCTGCCGATCACCACCTCCGCGCCCGCCGAAGCCAGCTGCTCGGCCGTGAAATAGCCGATCCCGGCGTTGCCGCCGGTCACCAGCACCCGCATGGACGTCCCCTCCCCGTGTCAAGCTGTCCCGCATGGAGAACGCTACCGGCTACCGGCGGTCGGCCGGCTCGGCCCGCGGCGAAGCCCGGCGCCGGGAGCTGCTGGCGAAGATCACCGACGACGTCGCGGAGAACGGTCTCGTCGACTTCTCGCTGCGGCGGGCGGCCCGGTCGGCCGGGACGACGCACAAGGTGCTGCTCTACCACTTCGAAGGCGCGGAAGACCTGCTCCGGCAGGTGGTTTTCGCGTTGCGGGAACGGCGGATCGGCAACGCGCTGACGGCGGTCGCCGCGGGCTCGTCGACGCTGACCGACCGCGTCCGGGCCGCCTGGGAGAGCCTCCGCGACGAGGAGTCGGAGCTGCGGCGCGTGCTCGACCAGGCGATGGGCCTGGCGATGTACGACCCGGGCCGGTACGCCGCGCTCGGCCGCGGCGCGTCCCAGCAGTACCTGCCGACGTTGCTCTCGTTCTGCCCGGCGCGGTGGCCGGAGCAGCGGAAGGTCGAAGTCGCCTCGATGATCCTCGCGACCCTGCGCGGCTTCCTCGTCGACCTGCTGACCAGCCCGGACGGCGACGGCGCGGCCGCCGGGTTCGAGGCGCTGCTGCGCGCGGTCGAGCGGGAGGAAGCCGCTCCCTGAGGTTCTCGACAGTTTGCGAACCACGTGGTTCACTTCGGGCATGCAGATCGAGCTGTCCGCGGGAACGGTCGAGTACTCCGACACGGGTGGGCCGGGTCCGGTCCTCGTCTTCGTCCACGGGCTGCTGATGGACGGCTCACTGTGGGACGGCCCGGTCGCCTCGCTCGGCGGTCACCGCCGCGTCGTCCCGACGTTGCCGTTGGGCGCCCACCGGCACCCGATGCGGGATGGCGCGGACCTGTCGATGCCCGGCATCGCCGCCCTGCTGGCGGAGTTCCTCGAGCGCCTCGACCTGCGGGACGTCACGCTCGTCGGCGTCGACACCGGTGGCGCGCTGGTCCAGCTGCTCATGGCGGACGGCGCCCCGCGGGTCAGCCGTGTGGTGCTGGCCTCGTGCGACGCGTTCGACAACTTCCCACCCGGGCTCACCGGCAAGACGCTGTTCCTGACCGGGAAGCTGTCGCCGGGCCTGTTCGGGCTGTTCATGCAGCAGATGCGGCTGCGCGCGGTGCGCCGGCTGCCGATCGCGTTCGGGTGGCTGACCAAACGCGGCGACGCGGTGTCCGCCAAGTGGATCCGGCCGTTGCTGAGTCAGGCGGGTGTCCGGCGCGACACCGTTCGCGTCCTGCGCGCGGCGGCCGCGTCGCCGGGGATCCTGGTGGACGTCGCCGGACGGCTGCCGTCGTTCGACCGGCCGGTGCTGGTCGTGTGGGCCCGCGAAGACCGCGTGATGCCGCCGGAGCACGGTGAGCGGCTGGCGGCTTTGCTACCCAAGGGAAAGCTGGTCGAGGTGGCCGACAGCTACACGCTGATCCCGCTGGACCAGCCGGCGGAGTTCGCCCGGCTGGTCGGAGAGTTCACAGCCGGCTGAGGCCGTGGAGGATGCGTTCCATCAGCTCGAGGCTCGGCCGGTTGCCCGACCCCTTGCGAGCCGTGTGCACGGCGACGATCCCCCGGTCCGCCAGGTCGGACAGCAGGACCCGCGCCACCCCGAGCGGGATCCGCCGCCGCGCCGCGACCTCGGCGACCGACTGGGAGGTTCGCAGCAGCGCGCAGATCTCGGTCTCCTCCGTCGTGCTCCCCCGCACGACCGCCCGCCCCCGCTGGGTGATCGACACCAGCGTCTCGATCGGGAGATCGCGGGTCGGGCGCGTTCGGCCATGAGTGCGGAAGTACGGGCGGACCATCCCCGCCCCGCCTTCTTCGAGCACGGACCCCCAGTGCACAGCCAGCTCCTCACGGCGATTAATCCTTGTCGGCGATTATTTCACCTAATGATCGAGTAGGCCGCAATCGACCGAACAGAGCAACGCCGGAAGAACAGCAGGTCAGCGCCGCACTGTCGGGGCAGTACTGCCCCGAAGGACTAGTTGTGTCCCGAGAATCGACGGCGATGTCGCGATTTTTCCGCCGGACAATCTCGCCAGGAGCAGCCGGCCGGCCCGCTCCCCCAGCTCGGCCACGGGCTGGGCGACGGTGCTCAGCTCGAGCAGGTCGGCGAGATCGTGATTGTCGAACCCGAGCACCGAGACGTCGTCCGGCACCCGCAGCCCGGCCCGGCGCAACGCCCGCAGCGCCCCGAACGCCATCTCGTCCGACGCGGCGAACACCGCGGTGGGGCGGCGAGGCAGGCCGAGGAGGGCACCCATCGCCCGTTCCCCGCCCGCGACCGTGAAGCCGCCCCCGGTTTCGAACGCGGCTTCCGGTTCGCGGCCGTCCTCGCGGCAGACCGCGTGGTAGACCTCGCGGTAGGCGGCCAGCCGGCGCACCGGCGTCGTGAACCCGAGCGGGATCGGGGCACTCTCGCCGATGAACGCGATCTCGCGGTGACCCAGCTGGACGAGGTGGCGCATCGCGGTCACCGCGGCGCCGTGGTCGTCGATCCCGACGGAGTCCCCGCCGGGTTCCTCGGTGCCGATCGTGACGAACGGGACGCCGAGCCCCAGCAGCAGCTCGCGTTCGGTCTCCGTCAGGGGCAGGGAAAGTACGAGCACCGCGTCGACCCGGCGGCGCAGCGGGAGGCCGGCGAAGAACCGCGCGCGGCCCGGGGCGTCGCCGAGGTTGTAGAGCAGCAGGCTGATCCCGGCGTCGCGCAGCACCCGCTCGACGCCGGAGATGAGACGCGCGAAGTACCAGCGGTCGACGTAGGGCACGATCACGCCGACGGTCCCGGTCCGGCCAGTGGCCAGGCTCGACGCGGCGGGCGAGATGGCGTACCCGAGCTCCGCGGCGGCCGCGACCACCCGCGTCCGCGTGCGTTCGGCGACGCCGGGCACCCCGCGCAGCGCTCGCGACACGGTGGCCGCCGAGACTCCGGCGAGCCGCGCCACGTCGTCGAGCTTCTCCGGCATCCCCTGCCCCATTCGTTGCAAGCGCTTGCAACCATCCGAGTCCGAGCCATTGACAGTGGCCTTGATCAAGGCTAATCATCGATGCAAGCGCTTGCAATGGCGTCGCCCGCCCGGCAAGGAGGCCGACATGCGCCAGCTCCTCCCCGTCACCGGCGCGGTCCTGCTGGCCGCCAGTGCGCTCACCGCGTGCTCGTCGGCCGCCGGCCTGACGATCAACCTGTACATCTCGCCCGAAGACCACCTCCAGACGGTGGTCGACCGGTGCACGCAGGAGGCCGCGGGCCGGTACAAGATCGTCTACAACAAGCTGCCGCGCGGCGCGGACGGCCAGCGCGAGCAGATGGTCCGCCGGCTCGCCGCGGGCGACACCTCGCTGGACGTGCTCGGCCTCGACGTCACCTGGGTGCCGGAGTTCGCCGAAGCGGGCTGGGCCGAGGAGTGGACGGGCGCGAACGCGGCGGCGGCCACCCAGGACGTGCTGCCCGGGCCGCTGGCCACCGCCAAGTGGAACGGGAAGCTGTACGGGGCAACGAAGAACACGAACGTCCAGCTGCTCTGGTACGACGACCGGATCACGCCGTCGCCGCCGAAGACGTTCGACGAGCTCATGACGCAGGCGCAGCAGCTGAAGGCCGCCGGGAAGCCGTACCAGGTCGTGTTCACCGGCGCCCAGTACGAAGGTCTGGTCGTCTTCTACAACACGCTGGTCGCCTCGGCGGGCGGGCACATCCTGTCCGACGACGGCAAGTCCGTGGTGATGGACGACGGCGCGGTGAAGGCGCTTTCGCTGTTGAAGACGCTCACCACGGCGGGGATCACGGACCCGTCGCTGACGAACCAGAAGGAGGACGACATCCGCCAGGCGTTCCAGCGCGGCCAGGCGGCGACCGAGCTGAACTGGCCGTTCGTGTATGCCTCCTACGCCAAGGAAAAGCCGCAGGACCTGGCGCACTTCAAGTGGACGCGGTACCCGTCGGTGGTCGCCGGGCAGTCGAGCCGCGTGACGATCGGCGGGTTCAACCTGGCGGTCTCGACGTATTCGCAGCACAAGCCGGAGGCGTTCGAAGCGGCGCTGTGCCTGCGGAACGCGACTTCCCAGAAGTACCAGGCATTGGTGGACGGCATCCCCCCGAGCATCGCATCGATCTACCGCGACAACGCGCCCCTGGACGCATCGAAACCCGCGGACCCGAAGGAAAACCCGACGATGGCCGACCAGTACCCGATGAAGGGTGACATCCAGGCGGCCCTGACGGACGCGGCGGTCCGCCCGCTGACCCCGGCGTACCAGAACCTGTCGACGGTGATCTCGAAGGTACTCTCCCCACCGGCGGAGATCGACGTCCAGGCAACGGCCCAGGAGTTGCGCGAACGCCTGACGGACGCGTTGAACTCCCGGGGAATCATCCCGTGACCGGCTCGCCGAACGCGGCTTTCAGAGGCGGATCGGTTTCTTGTTCATAAACTATCCAGGTGGTCTGTGGGCCTGGGGGCGTTCTTGGGCGCACCGCCTCTGACCTGCTCTTTTGTGTCTGTTGGGTCCGGTCGCGTCCGGGCCCGTCCGAGCCTGTCTGGACTTCTGACGGCCTGACTCCGCGCTACCCTGTGCCTCATCTGGCCCGGTGACAGCCCACCCCCGTGCTCGCCAACGGCGTATCGATCAAGGAGGTCGCCGAGTACCTCGGCCACCACGACCCCGGCTACGCGCTCCGGATCTACACCCACCTTGTCCCGTCGAGCCACAAGCGGGCTCGGGCAGCGACCAACCGAGTGTTCAAGCCCCGCCGACCACCGCAGACGGCCCAGGATTCCGAGACGGCCTGACGGGGCAAATCGCAACAAACAGCAGGTCAGAGGCGGATCGGTTTTCTTGTTCATGTTGACCTGCTCTTTCGCGTCTTCTGGGTTCGGTCGCGGCCGGCGCTTGTCCATCGCGCGATGACACCGAAACCGGTCTTGACGGCGATCGACCGGTATAAAAGATCGCTGACGAGGGAGCGATTCACCCGAACGTGGCTCCTTTCGACGTAACACCGATCTGCCCATTGGCGTCTCTGGGCGTATGTGGCTCAGAACCAACGACTTCACGAGCGCGCGTACGCGAGCGGTCCGACGACGTGCGCTCCGCGGCAGGCGACGTCTTGATCTTGGATAGCCGAGATTCTGTCACCGAAGGCCAGGCTGTACCAAACCGGCAACCCAGGAGTAGACTCCGTGTCCAACAAAAAAGACGATCAAGTTAGAACCCAGGTTTTCATCAGCTACGCTCACGACGACGAATCCGTCCTCAACTTTGTCGAAACATTCGCCAAGAACTTGCAATATTACGCATTCTCAGACCATGGCAGGAATATTCAAGTATTCCTCGACAGTCAGTCGATAATCTGGGGAGAAGAGTGGCGGGCAAAGCTTTACGAAAGCGTTAAAGGGGCATCGGCTTTTGTTCCTCTTGTTACAATGAAGTACCTAGAGCAGCCCATGTGCCGCGAGGAAATGCAGCTATTCGTGGAGTCGGCGCAAAACTTCGGCGTAACAGAGCTATTTCTTCCCATTATAGTACTTGGACATCGCCACATAACCGAAGATAGCGACAATCTCGCTACGCGACAAATCGCGACTCGCCAATACATTGACATGAAAGAGGCAGTTTTAGACGGGACCACCTCTTCGACGTGGAGGAAGGCCATGGTCGGAATCGCCGCACGATTGATCGAAGGGATCGAGCGCGCAGAGGAGAGCCTCGTCAAGAAAGCAGCGGAATTGACGACCACAGCATCTGAATCTGAGCCATCGGGGCCCATCGAAGGAAGGCCGGACGACGCGCCCGGAATCAACGAGATCTACGAAATAGCCATCGACAATATCACCAAGGTCGGACCGCTCCTGACATCACTTACCGAAGTCCTGGACGAATTCAAGTCGAGGACAGATGACCTCCAGCAAGACATACCGAAAGCGGGAGCCGAAAATGCCCCTAAGATTCTCTTGAAATTTGCCAATGAATTCGGACCTCGCGCACTTGAAGCTGAATCCCTTGGGAATGAGCTGGAGCAGAAGGCAATGCAGGCAGACCAAAGCCTACGCGAAGTTCATGCCATCCTTGCCAGATACGGCAACGAGCAAATGAAGGCCGCATTCACCGCCGACATCAACAGCACAATCGAAACCATGAAAATAATCGAACAAGCGGGCGCGCAAGCCAGGGAGGCACTCGAAGCCTCCACCGCAGTCGAAGTCCTCAATGTCCCCTTACGCAAGGCTCTCAGACCTTTGAGGAACGGCTTGAACTCCACCAATGCGGCATTCAGCACCATGCTTTCATGGCGAGAACTCGGAGAATTCTAGGTCACCGTCCGCGAGGATCGGGCGGTCCGCGAGTAGCCGCCTCAAGACCAGGCCTGCCCGTTCCTCGTAGGACAAGCCGGGCGACCGAATGCACGAGCGGGGCAGTCGATCGGCACGTGTTCAACCAAGCAGCTACCAACCAGGTGTTCAAGCCCCGCCGACCGCGGCAGACGACCCAGGATTCCGAGACAGCCTGGCGGGGCCAAACGCAACAAACAGCAGTTCAAAGCCGAATAGGTTTCTTGTTCATAAACTCCTCGATCCCCAACGGACCCAGCTCCCGCCCGATGCCCGACCGCTTGATGCCGCCGAACGGCAGGTCCGCCTCCGAACCACCGGACTTGTTCAAATACACCATCCCCGCCTCAATACGCCGGGCCACCCGGACCGCTCGTTCGCGGTCCGTGCCGAACACGCTCGCGCCCAGGCCGAACGGGGTGTCGTTGGCCAGGGCCACCGCCTCGTCCTCCGTCTCCGCGCGGAACACCAGCACCACCGGGCCGAAGATCTCCTCGTGGTACGCCGCCATCTCCGGGGTCACGTCCGTGAGCACCGTCGCCTCCAGGTACGCGCCCGGGCCCGGTACCCGGCGGCCGCCCGCGCGCAGGGTCGCTCCCTCGCGGATCGCCGTCTCGACCTGGGCTGCCACCTCGTCCGCCGCCGCCTTCGAGGCCAGGGGTGGCAGCGTCGTCGCCGGGTCGGCCGGGTCGCCCGGTACGTAGTACTCCGCGACGCGCTTGGCCAGGCGGTCCACGAACTCGTCGTACAGCTCGCCCAGCACGATCATCCGCTTGGGCGCGTTGCACGACTGGCCGCAGTTGCGCATCCGGGCGGTCGCGGTGACCTTGACCGTTTCGTCCAGGTCGTCGGTGTCCAGCACGATCAGCGGGTCGGACCCGCCCAGCTCCAGGACGCACTTCTTGAGGTTCCGCCCGGCTTCGGCCGCGACCGAGATGCCGGCCTGCTCGCTGCCGGTCAGCGAGACGCCGACCAGGCGCGGGTCGGCGAGCATCCACGGGACCTGGCGGCTCGACGCGAACACGTTCACGTACGCGTCGTCGGGCACGCCGGCGTCGCGCAGCACGCTCTCGATGGCCGCCGCCGAGCGCGGGCAGATCGACGCGTGCTTGAGCAGGATCGTGTTGCCCAGCACCAGGTTCGGCGCGACGAACCGGGCGACCTGGTAGGCCGGGAAGTTCCACGGCATGACGCCGAGCAGCGCCCCGATCGGCTCCTTCGTCAGCACGGCCTCGCCGCCGCGGATCGGGACCGGCTCGTCGGCGAGCAGGTCCGGGCCGCGGTCGCCGTAGTACCGGAAGATGTCGACGACGACGCCGACCTCGCCGCGGCCCTCGTTGATCCGCTTGCCCATCTCGAGGGTCATGATTGCGGCCAGCTCGTCGGCGCGTTCGGCGAACAGCTCCGCCGCGCGCAGCACGATCGCGGCCCGCTCGGCGACCGGCCTGGCACGCCAGGCCGCGAATCCGCCGTGCACGCGGTCGATCGCGGCGCGGACCTCCTCGTCGGTCGCGTTCGGGATCTCCTCCACGAGCTCACCGGTGGCGGGGTTGGTGACGGAATACATGGCGGTCTCCTCTGCCCACGCTAGCCTACTGCATACTGTATACACCATGGGATCACTGATCGACACCCGCGCGGCGGTACCCGTAGGCGCGTGATCGACTATCGTTCCCCCATGACGCTGGAGATCACCGGCGGATCCTCTTTTTCCGCCCTGACAAGGGAAACCGGCCAATGGACCCGCCGCTACGCCGGTGGCGAGGTCACGTTCGGCTGCCCCGGGCGCACGTACGAACGCGCACCGCGGGTGTGGGGCAGCCGCGGGCTCGGCCTGCCCGAAGATCAGCTGCCGGCCTTCGCCGCGCAGCTCAAGCGCGTGATGAAGCACGAGGCGTACTGGCTGGCGCGCGCCGACTGCCCGGACCGCCGGGCGGGCGACGCGAAACGCTGGTCACCCGGCCGTTACGACGACGAAGACGGTTTCGTGTACTTCGCCGGGCCGTGCACCCACGGCGATCCGTGGCCCGGCTACCGGCCGGCGCGCAGCTTCACGATCGCGCTGCCGCTGGTCCGCGGCCTGCGCATCCGCGTCGCCGCGTACCTGGCCGCCGGATGACATGAGCGACCCGTGCCGGCGGGCCGTCCGCGCCGGGGTCGTCGCCGCCGTCGTGAGCGGGATCCCGTCGACCGCCCACGCCCTGCTCACCGGCCGTGACCCGCTCGCCGCGACCCACGCCGCCGGCACGCTGCTGCCCGGCCGGCGCGACCGGCCCGGCGTCGCCGCCGGGCTGATCGCGCACGTCGTCGTCTCGGCCGCCTGGACCGGGGTCCTCGCCGCGACCGCCCGCCACCGGCGCCTCGGACTGCTCCGGGGCGCGGCGGCCGGACTCGCGATCGCGGCGCTGGACCTGGGCGTAGCCGGCCGGGCCTACCCGGCCGTGCGGGCGCTTCCCCGCGCCCCGCAGGTCCTGGACCACCTGGTCTTCGGCGCCGTCACCGGCGCGCTCCTCGACCGTCCACAAGGGACGGGTCAGCGCACGACCTGGACGACGTCACCGGGGTGCAGCGAGTTGTAGAACGTCACCGCTGCCGCGTGCGAAAGGTGCACGCACCCGTGCGACTTCACCTTCAGGCTGCCCTGGTGGAACGCCACGCCGGTGTTCGTGAAGAACACCGAGTACGGCATCGGCCCGTTGAACTGCCTGCTGTAGTGGTCGATGTCCTTGTACTGCACGTGGAACGTCCCGACGGGCGTCGGGTACTTCGCGAGCCCGACGGTGATCGGGACGCCCCCGTAGGTGACGTGCCCGGCGCCGTCGGTCAGCCACGCGGTGTTCGAACTGCGCTGGACGCAGGCCTTCGCGGCGGCGCTGCACGGCGTCGACGACGCCGCTTCCGCCGTTCCCGCGAACACCACGGTCCCCGCCATCGCGGCGACCCCGCCCAGTAGTGCGATCATCCTCCGGTTCATGACGCGCCTCCCGTTGTCGTTCGGCTACAGGAGGTAGCATGCCCAGTTTTGCGATCTTCGAACCGAAGATCACTCCCTCGGCTGCGACAGCCGGAGGAACTCGTTCTGCTCACGGTCGTAGCGCTGGGTCAGGCCGTTGCCGTAGCGGTCCCACCAGTTCGCCGTGTGGCCGCCCTGGCGGGTGGTCGTGTCCCCGTAGATCTGGCGGTCGTACTCGATGCGCGCGTCGTGGAACTCCTGCTGGAACTGCTCGGGCGTGAGGCCCTGGGCGTGCTGGACAGCCGCGTCGCTGATCGTGCCCGAGCTGCGGACGATGTCGTCGCCCGCCATGTGGTTGATGATCGCGCGCACGCCGCCGGCGCCGCGCATGTGCGCGCCGGACATGACCGCGGCCTGGGCGCCGGCGTCGGTGAAGTTGAGCGCGCCCGCGGAGCGCGCGTTCGCCGTCATCAGGTCCGAGACGACGGCGCGTTCCTCCGCGCTGCCGATGCCGTACTGCTCGCGCGCGGCGATGATCCGGTCGTAGCCGTTGTGCATGTTCTGCCGGAAGCCGTACGCCTCCGGCACGCCGCCCTGCTCGCCCGTCGCGCCTTCGGAGCGCATGATCGAGTCGACGACCCGCGCGTCGAGCTGCGGCGGTGCCGCCGCGGCCGCCGCTCCCCCGCCGCCCTGCGCGGCGTTCTGGCCACCGCCGTAGGCCTGCGCGACGTCGGAGTCGGCCGCGTTGTACCCGTTCGCGGCCGTCTGGACGTTCTGGTTGACGTTCGTGATCAGGCTCAGGAACTTCTGCAGCGCGCTGCCCAGCGAAGAGTGCAACGCCGAGTTCGCGGCGGCGACCCCGCTGCCGATGCCGGCGAACGACATCTCGTCCAGCACCAGGCCTTCCAGGTCGCGAGTGGTCGACAGGAAGGACGACCCGACTTCCTCGACCGCCTTGGCGACCGTCCCCATTTCGGTGGTTTCGGCGCGGTAGGCCCCGGCACTCATGGTCTGCTCCCTCCGGATTCCGGCTCTGCGCGTCGAGAATTCCGCACCGGACGATCCCGGCACACGGCCGAATTACCCACTGGGGTACCGGTGGGAGTGCCCACTCCGAGGCTAAAGTCGGGGCATGGACAAACCCGAGGACCCGAACGTCGTGGACGGCGAGATCGTCGACGACACGCCGACCGCCGCGCTCGCGATCCCCTCGCCGCCGCTGCCGGACCCGGACTACAGCGAGGGCGGCGTGCCCAGCTTCGACTTCGTCCGGGACAAGATCGAGAACCGCTACACGACGTCGCTGGGCGCCCAGGACGTGGCGGGGCTGGGCACGGAGAACACGACGGAGACCCTCGACAAGAAGATCGCCGACCGCGACCAGGCCGCCAAGGACCGGCTCGCCGAGATCCGCCGGTCGATGCGCGGCGAGTAGCGCCTCAGCCGAAGATCGCGCCGGGATCGCCGGTGTACCAAGCGTTTTCGATCCGCACCCGGCGCATGACCCAGCGGTCGCCGTCGCGGACGAGCGTGACGTCGTAGCGGTTCTTCAGCAGCGCGTGCTTGCCGTGGTCGTCGCTCAGCAGGTGCTGGGCCTCGACCAGGGCCGTGAGCCGCGCGGTGTCGCCGTCGACCGTGACGCGCGGGTTGGTCACCTGGTGCGTCGTGTCGACGCGGCCCTCGAACAGCGCGAGGATCGTGTCGACGATCGCGTCCCGGCCCGTCATCAGCGGCGGCTCGGCGCCCCAGCGCGCGGCCGCCGGCCGGAAGTCCAGCTCCGCGTCGGCGGCGAACGCCGACGCGAACAGCGCCCGGTCCTTGAGGTCCTGGCCGAGGCCGAAGCGGTACAGCGCGTCGACGATCTCGAGGTGGTCGTGGTGGTTCATACCCCCAGCCTCGCCACGCCCGCGAAGCCGATCAACGCGCTTCTGTGCCACGATCGTGAAGCAGGAGTGAACGATGGAGGGCGGGATGGCGGAGACGCGCGAGATCGAGTCGTTCCTGACGCTGGCCGAGGAGCTGCACTTCGGCCGCACCGCGGAGCGGCTGCGCGTGTCGACGGCCCAGGTCAGCCAGACGATCCGGAAGCTGGAACGGCGGATCGGCGCGCCCCTGTTCACCCGGACCAGCCGCCGCGTCGAGCTGACGCCGGTCGGGCGGCAGCTCCTCGCCGAGCTCGGGCCGGCGTGGTCGGCGGTCGGCGCGGCCCTGGACCGGGCGGTCGAGGCCGGACGCGGGGTCACCGGCACGCTGCGCGTCGCGTTCGGCGACGCCGCGGGCGGGCAGCTGCTGGCCGGGGTGGCCGAGCTGTTCCGGCGGCGGGCGCCGGGCTGCGAGGTCGAGTTCCGTGAGGTGCGGCCGGCCGAGATCCTGCCGTGGCTGCGCGAGGGCGAGGTGGACGTCGTGCTCGCCGGGCTCCCGCTCGGCAGCCCCGGCCTGGTGACCGGCCCGGTGCTGGTGCGGGAGGCGCGGTTCCTCGCCGTGGCGGCGGGCCACCCGTTCGCGCGGCGGGACGCCGTGGGGGTCGCGGACCTGGCGCGGGTCACGGTGCTGCGCTGCGCGCTGCCGGACCCGTGGCTGGACGGGGAGGTGCCCGGCGCGGTGACGTGGCCGCGCGCCGGGCTGCAGGAGCTGCTCACGCTGGCCGGCGCCGGCGAGGGCGTGCTGCCGGTCGGCGCCCACATCCGGCGCTACTACCCGCGGCCGGACCTCGCGTACGTCCCCCTCGACGGCGCACCCCGGCTCGAGTGGGGCCTCGTCTGGCGCGACGGCTCCGCGACGGCCCGCGTCCGCGCGTTCGCCGAAGCCGCGGTCGACCTGGTCCGCGAACCAGCCTGACCCGCCCCGCGGCCAGCACCCGCCCGGCCAACTCACGCACCCAGCCGGCCGACACGCGTACCTGACCGGACGACACACGTACCCGACTGGACGACACACGTACCTAGCCGGACGACACGCGTGCTTGGCCGGACGAGACGGCGGAGCCCTCGCGCCGGGCCGTGTCGTCCGGCTGGGCACGGGTGTCGGCCGCCTGCGTACGCGTGTCGGCCGGCGGGGTACGCGTGTTGGCCGTCTGGGTCCGCGTGTCGTCCAGTGGGGTACGCGAGTCGGCCTTCTGGGGACGCGTGTTGGCCGGTGGGGGCAGGCCCTTCAGCCTCGTAGCCAGCGCATCTCCACCGGCTGGCTGGCGGCGATCGCCGTCAGCCGGTTCGGGAACACCCGGACCTGGCCCGCGAGGCCCGTCAGCCGCACCATCCGGTCGGCCACGCTCCCCGGCTTGACGATCAGGCAGCCCGCGATCCCGCGGTCCCGGCAGCTCCGCACCGCCTCGAGCAGCCCGTGGGTCCCGTGCGCCGACAGGAACTCCAGCGCCGTCAGGTCGAGCACCAGCAGGTGCGGCTCCGGCAGTGCGCAGATGGCCGCTTCGATCAGCGTCGTCCACCGCAGCACGGTGTCGATGTCCACCTCGCCGCGGGCCTCGACGACCAGCACACCGCTGGTCCGCTCCGAGATCGCCGTTTCCTGATCGCGCATCGCGCGCCTCCCCGGGGCCGGATCGGGGCCGACCCTGGCCCATCGTCCCACTCCGGACCGGCCGCGGCCGCACCGAAAGCGCGGGTCCGAGCAGACGGCCCAACCGGCGCGGCCGTCCGGCTCAGTGTCCACTGTGGACACTCAACCGCACCAGCCACTCCCGCAACAACGTCACCTCGGCCGCCGTCAGGTCTCCCACCGACCCCGCCGACGCCGCCGGCAGCCGGGCGGCGAGGGTGGTCGCCGTCACGGCGACGTCGTCGGACGCCGGCGGCGCCTGCGCGAGGACGCCGGCCAGCACGCTTTCCCGCACCCGGACGGCAAACCCGGGGTCCGGGTAGAGCTCCGGCCGGGTGATCATCGACAGCGCGACGCCGGCGTTGGCCGCCATGACCATCTGCGCGGCGAGCGACGGCGGCACCTTCAGCCGGCCGGCGGCGGCGCAGCGTTCCAGCACCTCGAGCAGCAGGCCGTGCGCCTCGGCGGCCGCTCCCGGCGGCGTCGACAGGCCCGAGTACATCAGGCGGTAGTGGTGAGGGTTGGCGAGCGCGAACGCGACGTGGTTGTCCCAGCCGTCGCGCAGGTCGCGCACCGGGTCGCCGGACGGCTTCGCGGCCCGCTTGCCGGCGAGGTACTTCTCGAACCCGCTGTCGACGACGGCGGCGAGCAGGCCGTCCTTGTCGCCGAACTGCCGGTACAGCGCCGGCGCGCCCACGCCGGCGGCCTCGCAGACCGCCCGCGTGGAGAACTCGCCCGCGTGCGCCAGCAGGCCGGCCGCCGCCTCCAGAATCCGCGTTCTCACGTCCACGACAGCGACGCTACCAGCGGATATCATCGATATCAAGCAGAAGGTAGCGTCGGTCCGACCACTGTGTTAGCGTCGATTACACACGCAGGACAACGACGATAACAAAGGATGCTCGCCATGCCGTTCGCCAACTTCAAGGTCCCCGCCGGCACCCTCACCCCGGAGCAGAAGGAGCAGCTCGTCACCCGCACCACCGACCTGTACGCCGAGATCTACGGCGACCGCGCCCGCGCGACCACGATGGTGCTGGTCGAGGAGGTCGCCGACGGCGGCTGGGGCATCGGCGGCGACGTGCTCACCCTCGCGAAGCTGCAGGCCGGGTGACGTCAGGCTTCCGTAATCCTCTCGTGGAATCATCGGTGTGCCGCCGAAGTTGTACAGGTGGCAGCACCAGACGAGGAGAAGGAGTGACGCCGTGAGCACGTCAACCGAAAGGGCCGTCCTGGCCGGCGGCTGCTTCTGGGGCATGCAGGAGCTGTTCCGCCGCCAGCCCGGGGTGATCTCGACCCGGGTCGGTTACAGCGGCGGCGACGTCCCGAACGCCACCTACCGCAACCACGGCACGCACGCCGAGGCGATCGAGGTCGTCTACGACCCCGCGCGGACGACGTTCCGCGACCTGCTCGAGTTCTTCTTCCAGGTGCACGACCCGACGACGAAGAACCGTCAGGGCAACGACATCGGCCTGAGCTACCGCTCGGGGATCTACTTCGAAAACGACGAGCAGAAGCGCGTCGCCGAAGACACGATCGCCGACGTCGAGGCGTCCGGGCTGTGGCCGGGCAAGGTCGTCACCGAAGTCAGCCCGGTGGGCGACTTCTGGGAAGCCGAGCCGGAGCACCAGGACTACCTGCAGCGCATTCCGAACGGGTACACGTGCCACTTCGTGCGCCCGGACTGGAAGCTCCCGAAGCGCGAGAAGACCGCCTGACACACTCGTATCACTTAAGGCCCCTTCGCCGATTCACGGCGAAGGGGCCTTCGTCGTTTCGGACGCGGGAAAGATCACCCGAACGGCGGTGATCCGCTTCCCGTCCTGAGTGGACGGTCACCCGATCGAATCCCAATAGTGGGAAATGTCCTTTTTGGGAGTTATTGCGTCCGGTAGATAAGACCGTACGTTAGTCGCTTGTTCACGAGGCTCCGGCACCGGATTCTGATTTCCGTTCCACAGCACCACCTCTCGTCCCCTTGATCCGGCCCGGCTCGAACCCCGGGTCTGGTTCACCCTGCCCGGAGGAGATCCCTCGATGGAACTGAGACGTCCAGTCGTCTTGGCAGCAACCGGCATACTCGTCGGCGCGCTCTGCATCACCGGTACCGCACAGGCGCAACCCACCCCGAACGCCACCCCGGACGCGGCTCCGAGCGCCCTGGCCCAGGCCACGACCGCGGCCGCCGGTCTGGTGGCGAGCAGGCCCGCCGCGCTGCACGCCAGTGCGGACGACGTTTTCCAGGCCCAGAAAGCGATTTCCTCGACCAACGGCCTCCAGTACATCCCCTACGAGCGCAGCTACAAGGGCCTGCCCGTGGTCGGCGGCGACTTCGTCGTGGCGACCAACTCGACGGGCCAGGTGCTCGGCACGTCCGTCGCGCAGGACCAGACCATCAACCTCGCCTCGACCACCGGCAAGGTGACGAAGGCCGCGGCCGAGGCGACCGCGCGGCAGCAGCTGTCCGCCGTGGACAGCGTCACCCCCGCCCAGCAGGTCGTCTACGCGCTCGGCTCGCCGACGCTGGCCTGGAAGAGCACCGTCGTCGGCCGGGACGCCGAAGGCCCGAGCCGGCTCGACGTCATCGTCGACGCCGCCACCGGCAAGGTGCTCAAGACGCAGGAGCACGTCCTCAACGGGGACGGCACCAGCGCGTGGAACGGCCCGAACCCGGTGCACCTCGACACCACGCACTCGGGCAGCACGTACTCGCTGAAGGACCCGACGATCACCAACACGTCCTGCCAGGACGCGGCCAACAACACCACCTTCAGCGGGCCGGACGACCTCTGGGGCAACGGCACCGCCAGCAACCGTGAGACCGGCTGCGTCGACGCGCTGTTCGCCGCCCAGACCGAGAACAAGATGCTCTCGCAGTGGCTGGGCCGCAACAGCTTCGACGGCAGCGGCGGCGGCTGGCCGATCCGCGTCGGGCTGAACGACCAGAACGCCTACTACGACGGCACCCAGGTCCAGATCGGCAAGAACACCGCCGGCGGCTGGATCGGCTCGATCGACGTCGTCGCGCACGAGCACGGCCACGGCATCGACGACCACACCCCGGGTGGCATCTCCGGCGCGGGCACGCAGGAGTTCGTCGCGGACGTCTTCGGCGCCTCGACCGAGTGGTTCGCGAACGAGCCCGCTCCCTACGACCAGCCGGACTTCCTCGTCGGCGAGCAGGTCAACCTCGTCGGCTCCGGCCCGATCCGCAACATGTACAACCCGTCGGCGCTGGGCGACAAGAACTGCTACGACAGCTCCGTCCCCAACGGTGAGGTGCACGCGGCCGCCGGCCCCGGCAACCACTGGTTCTACCTGCTGGCCGAAGGCACCAACCCGACCAACGGGCAGCCGACCAGCTCGACCTGCAACAGCTCCACGGTCACCGGCCTCGGTGTCCAGACCGCGGTGAAGATCTTCTACAACGCGATGCTGCTCAAGACCACCAGCAGCTCGTACCTGAAGTACCGCACCTGGACGCTGACCGCGGCGAAGAACCTGTTCCCGGGTAGCTGCACCGAGTTCAACACCGTCAAGGCGGCGTGGGACGCGATCTCCGTCCCGGCGCAGTCGGCCGACCCGACCTGCTCGGCGACCGGCACCGTCACGGTTTCGAACCCGGGCAACCAGTCGACCGTCACCGGCACCGCGGTGAACCTGCCGCTGTCGGCTTCGGGCGGCACCTCGCCGTACTCCTGGACCGCCACCGGCCTCCCGGCCGGCCTGTCGATCAACGCCTCCACCGGCACGATCTCGGGCACCGCGACCACCGCGGGCACCTCGACCGTCACGGTGACGGCGAAGGACGCGGCCAACAAGACCGGGACGGCGTCGTTCAGCTGGACCGTCGGCACCACCGGCAACTGCACCGGCCAGAAGATCGTCAACGGCGGCTTCGAATCGGGCAGCGGCAGCTGGACCGGCACCACCGGTGCCATCGGCCAGTGGGCGTCCTCGGGTGAAGCCGCGCACGGCGGCACGTACAGCGCTTGGCTCGACGGCTACGGCTCCACGCACACGGAGTCGGTCGCGCAGTCGGTCAGCATCCCGGCGGGCTGCCACGCCAGCCTGACGTTCTACGTGCACATCGACACCGCGGAAACGACCACCACCACCGCCTACGACAAGCTGACCGTCACCAACGGCAGCGCGACGCTGGGCAGCTACTCCAACCTGAACAAGGCGTCCGGGTACGCGCTCAAGACGATCGACGTTTCGTCGGCCGCCGGCGGCACCCTGGCGCTGAAGTTCACCGGCACCGAGGACAGCTCGCTGCAGACGTCGTTCGTCATCGACGACGTCGCGGTGACGCTGAGCTGAAACCGCTGAATCCGCACTGAAAAGGCGGGGAATCCGGGAAATCCGGGTTCCCCGCCTTTTCGCTTTCCCGGGAAACGCGGGCACAATCGGACGCATGGACACCGAAGAGCTGCGCGCGACCCAGGCCCCGCTGAAGGACAAGTACCGCGAGACGCCGGAAAGCGCGCTCGTCACGCTGCACGCCGACGCCCAGCTCGACGGCCTCGGCATCTCCTGCAAGGTCGAGACGGGCCGCGCGGTCGTCGAAGCGGGGCTGCACCCGGCGACCGGCGGCGACGGCACCCTCGCCTGCTCCGGCGACATGCTGCTCGAGGCGCTCGTCGCGTGCGCCGGGGTGACGCTGCGGGCGGTGGCGACGTCGCTGGGCCTCGAGGTGCGCGGCGGCCGCGTCCGCGCCGAAGGCGAGCTGGACTTCCGCGGCACCCTCGCCGTCGCGAAGGACGCGCCGGTGGGCTTCCGCGCGATCCGGTTGTCGTTCGAGCTGGACTCCGACGCTTCCGAAGAGCAGCTCGCCACGCTCGAAAAGCTGACCGAGCGCTACTGCGTCGTGTTCCAGACCCTGCGGACGCCGCCGGAGCTCGCTGTCACGCTTTCGGCGAACTGACTCGGCTCAGGGAGAAACCCGGAGGACAAAGCGGACAGTGTGGCCTAGCTTGACGGGGTATCGAGAGGGGAACCGTCATGCCGGAACCGGACACCGCCGTCCAGGTGCGCGGGCTCGTCAAGACCTACGGCTCGACCCGCGCGCTCGACGGCGTCGACCTGGACGTCCCGGCCGGGCGCGTGCTCGGCCTGCTCGGCCCGAACGGCGCCGGGAAGACCACCATGGTCCGCATCCTGACGACGCTGCTGCGGCCGGACTCGGGGTCGGCGCGCGTGGCCGGGTACGACGTCCTGGACCAGCCCGACGAGGTGCGGCAGCGGATCGGCCTGTCCGGTCAGTACGCGGCCGTCGACGAGAACCTCACCGGGTTCGAGAACCTGTACATGGTCGGGCGGCTCTACGGCAGGCGGAAGACCGCCGCCCGGTCGCGCGCCCGGGAGCTGCTGGCGAGGTTCGCGCTCGAAGAGGCCGCGGACCGGCCGGCGAAGGGCTATTCGGGCGGCATGCGACGGCGGCTCGACCTGGCCGGCGCGCTGGTCGCCGAGCCGACCGTCGTGGTCCTCGACGAGCCGACCACCGGCCTGGACCCGGGCGGGCGGCTCGACACGTGGGGCGTCATCAAGGAGCTGGTCGCGGACGGCACGACCGTCCTGCTGACCACCCAGTACCTCGAAGAGGCCGACCAGCTCGCCGACTCGATCGTGGTGATCGACCACGGCCGGGTGATCGCGCGTGGCACGGCCGACGAGCTCAAGGCGCAGATCGGCGGCGAACGGCTGGAGCTCGTCGTCGCCTCGGCCGCGGACCTGCCGGCCACCCTGGAGGTGCTGCGCGCGGTGGGCACCGGCGAGCCGTCCGGCGACGACCACACGCGGCGCGCGGAGATCTTCGTCGACACCGGGCCGAAGGCGCTCATCGAGGCGCTGCGGCAGCTCGACGCCCAGGGCATCGCCGTCCAGGACGTCGCCCTGCACCGGCCGACGCTCGACGACGTGTTCCTGTCCCTGACCGGCCACGGTGCCGAAGCCGAGGAGGCCGCGAAGTGAACGCGTTCACGAAGGGCGTCTCGGACGGCGGCATCATCACGTGGCGCAACCTGATGAACGTCCGCCGCAACCCCGACTGGCTGATGGCCGCGACGCTGCAGCCGATCATGTTCGTGCTGCTGTTCGCCTACGTCTTCGGCAACGCGATCGGCGGCGAGTCGGGCGGCGCGTCCTACCGGGAGTTCCTCATCGCGGGGATCTTCGCCCAGACGGTCGCGTTCAACTCGGCGTTCACGGTGATCGGCTTCGCCAACGACCTGCAGAAGGGCATCATCGACCGGTTCCGCTCGCTGCCGATGTCCCGCATCGCGGTGGTCCTCGGCCGGACGACGTCCGACCTGGTGGTCAGCGTGGTGGCGCTGGTCGTGATGTCGGCGTGCGGCCTGATCGTGGGCTGGCGGATCCGCGGCAGCTTCTGGGACGCGCTGCTGGGCTACCTGGTGATGCTGATGTTCGCGTGGGCCCTGTCCTGGGTGGGCGCGCTGATCGGCCTGGCGGCGCGCAGCGTCGAGGTGGCGCAGAGCCTCGGTCTGGTCTGGATGTTCCCGCTGAGCTTCATCTCGTCGGCGTTCGTCCCGACGCAGACGCTCCCGGCATTCCTGAAGGCGATCGCGGACTGGAACCCGTTCACGGCGGTGATCAACGCTACGAGGGATCTGTTCGGCAACCGGTTCGGGCCGGCACCGACGGGGTGGCCGGCGGAGAACGCGGCGCTGTACACGATCCTGTGCTGCGTGGCGATCATCGCGGTGTTCGCCCCCCTGGCGACGGCGAAGTACCGGCGGGTGGCGAGCAAGTAGGCTGTTGGCGCCTACTTTTGCAGCTGAATCTTCGACAAGTCGATGCCTCCACGCAAGAGGAAGAAGATCACGGCCACCAGAGTGAAGATTCCCCACAGGGCAGCGGCCAGCCGGGAATACCTGTCGACGGCGTCGGCAGCGCGGGCGACGAGTGAACTCCAGCGTCGCTTCGGCGCTGCCTGCTGCACAGGTACACCGTCCTCGCCGAAAGCCTCGACAGCCTGCGCGACGACCGCAGGAAAACGGGGGTCGGCCGGCCCCGCCAAGACGGCGACGACGTTCCGGAGCACCAGAGACACCTGATCGGGGCAAACACCGCTCAGTGACTTCGCTCCGGCGAGAAACGCATGGATCCGGTGGCTACCGGCACGCAGGATCGACGCGACCGGATGCTGACCGAAAGCCAGGTCTATCCGGTTGGCCGCCGTGTTCAAAGCCCGGGCGGCTCGGGCGAGCAGCACCCGCCGTTGCCCGAGGAGGTCGATCAGCCCGGCTCGGCGCTTCGTATGCTCAGGTCTCCGGTCTTCGTTTTCCGCGGCAAGACATCGTTGGACAGCCACGGCAGCGTGCACGGTCGGCAGCGCGATGGCTATCGCCTGTCTCAGCGCATTGCTCACCACGAATGTGACGACCAGGCTTACGAGAAGCAATCCGGCATAGCCGTATTCCGGCGCGAACCTGACCGACTCCGGCTGAGGCACAGGAACGGGAGCCGAAGAACCTGGCAGGTGCGACAAGGTGATGACCGGACCGAGGTACATTCCGGCTTTCGCACTCCACCGAAGCCAAGTGTAGAGCCAGACCCGGCGCAGGAACCCGAGCCTGTTCACCACACCGACCTCGTCGACCAAGAACAGGAACTCCGGAGATGTCCAGAACCTCTGAGATCTTCCGCTGGTCACGTACCGGACCGCATGAACGAGGAACGCCCCACCCCAAGCCGCACACACCCCCAGAAAGGCCAGGAAAAGTGGTCCGGCGGCACTCATCGGGGGAATTTGCTCGCCGTTGAGCCTGCCGACCTCGCGGCCCATCTCGACGAGGAAAAACGTCCCGATCAACCAGGTGAATGCGGCAGCACCAATTCGCATGAAAGCATCGAACATCGATATGACAGAACTTTTTCGCCGACGTCCCCACCGCCAGGCAGACCACCACGCACGCGCCGACCATCTCGGTACGATCCGCGCGGTCACCCCTTCCGACAAAGTGCGGCTTCTCTGCACGTCCGACAAGCCGTACAGCGCCAGAACACAGGAAGCCAGAATCACGAAGGAGATGATCGCGGTAGCCGGCGGAGCCAGGAGCACCAGAAGAACACCACGAATGTGCACCGGCTCAGGACTACCATGCCGAGGCCGTGACGGCGAGGGCTTCGGAGAGCAACCGAGCACCCGCCGTCGACGCACACTTCGACGGCTCCGGTCAGTCCTCTTCGGACAGTTCCACGACCGGGATCACCCGCTTCGCCGCCCTGGCCTTCGCCTGGTGGTCGGCCAGGAACGGGTAGTGCCGCTCCAGGTCCGTCCACGTCCGCACGTAGTCGGCCCCCAGTAGCGGCAGCGCCTCGCCGGTGAACGTCGCGCCGTCGACCTCCACCTTCACCCGGGAGTCGGCGATCAGGTTCAGGTACCAGTCCGGGTGCCGCGGCGCCCCGATGTTCGACGCCACCACCAGCAGCCGGTCGCCGTCGCGGTGGACCATCATCGGGACCGTGCGCGGCTCGCCCGTGCGGCGGCCCGTCGTGGTCAGCAGCACCAGCCGCTCGCGGTGCATGCCCTCGACCTCGCCGCCCGCCCGGAACTGCTCGATCACGCGGCGGTTCGTCTCCTGGACGTCGACGGTGTCCACGGTCACCGGTCGTAGTAGCGGGTCGGCGGGGGCTCCTGCCGGGTCGGCGCGGGACTCTGCTGGCTGCGCCGCCGGTGCAGCGTCCGGGCGCTCGCCGCCATGCTGTTGACCACCGCGGCGATCACCAGCCCGATGACGAGGTTGATCGCGGCGGTCGCGATCTTCGCGCTCGGCGCGACGGTCAGCGTCAGCGGCAGGACCACCGCGATCAGCGTCACCAGCACCATGATCCAGCCGAAGAACTGCGACGGCGCGGGCGTGGCGACGCTGAGCAGGTGCATCAGCCCGGTGGCGAGCAGGGCCACCAGGGCGGCGACCAGCGCGTACGTCGTGGTGCTCGCGTTGCCCCAGACGCCCTCTCCTTTTGGGGCCAGCACTTCGACCTCGAACACCCCGCGCGCGATCAGCAGCCCGACGACCGCGAGCAGGGCCGCGATCACCGCCGTCGCGACGCCGCCCGCCCACAACCTGCGAGCGTCGATCCCCGGGCGGACGTCCTGGGGCTGGTTCCCGTAGTAGTCGGCCATCAGAGCCTTCCTGGGTCGGCTGCGCCTCTCGGGGTCGATTGTCCCCTGTTTCGGCCCCGGCCGCGCGATTTGCGCTGGAGTGCGCTCCAGCTCGTACGGTCGGGGACATGAGCACCGCACAGCACAAGATCGGATCGGGCTTCGGCGCCGGCACCACGGCCGCCGAAGCCGTCGCGGGTGTCGACCTCACCGGCAAGCTCGCCGTCGTCACCGGCGGGTACTCCGGGATCGGCCTCGAAACCACCCGCGCGCTGGTGGGCGCCGGCGCGCACGTCGTCGTCCCGGCCCGCCGCCGCGCGACGGCCGAGGAAGCCCTTTCCGGCGTGGAGAACGTCGAGGTCGACGAGCTGGACCTGGGCGATCTCGACAGCGTCCGCGCCTTCGCCGAGCGCTTCCTGGCGACCGGACGGCGGATCGACCTCCTCATCGCGAACGCGGGCATCATGGCCTGCCCGGAGACCCGCGTCGGCCCGGGCTGGGAAGCCCAGTTCGCCACCAACCACCTCGGGCACTTCGCGCTGGTCAACCGGCGGTGGCCGGCCGTCGCCGACGGCGCCCGCGTCGTCTCGCTGTCCTCGCGCGGCCACCACAACTCGCCCATTCGCTGGGACGACGTCCAGTTCACCCGCGGCTACGACAAGTGGGCGGCCTACGGGCAGGCCAAGACGGCCAACGTGCTCTTCGCCGTCCGGCTCGACGAGCTGGCCGCCGCCCGGGGCGTGCACGCGTTCGCGCTGCACCCCGGCGGCATCATGACGCCCCTGCAGCGGCACCTGCCGAAGGCGGAGATGATCGAGCGCGGCTGGATCGACGAAGCCGGCACCCTCCTGATGGAGTTCAAGACCCCGGAGCAGGGCGCGGCGACCACGGTCTGGGCCGCGACGTCACCGCAGCTGGCCGGGCTCGGCGGGCTGTACCTCGAGGACTGCGACGTCGCGGAGCTGTCCCCCGCGGACGCCGAAGGCATGACGGCGTCGGGGGTCCGGCGGTACGCCGTGGACCGCGAGGAGGCCCGTCGACTGTGGACGCTGTCGGCGGAGCTGACCGGTGTGGACGCTTTCGCGTGATCTTCTGACGTTTGCGAGTCACGCGATCGGGGTACATCGCGGCCGTGGCCGACGACGCCGGTGAACCGGGAAACGCGCACGAGGACACGTGCGCTCGTTTCGCTCTCGGCGAGTTCGCCGTCCACCCGCGCGCCCTCCACGACGACCCGCCGCAGCTCCTGGCCGGCCGGTACGAGGTCGGCCGCCTGATCGGCAGCGGCGGCACGGCCCGCGTGTACCGGGCCTACGACCAGCGGCTCGAGCGCGAGGTCGCGGTCAAGATCTACGACCGGGACGTGGTCGCGCTGGACCAGCGCCGCCGGCTGCGCGAGATGAGCATCCAGGGCAGCATCGCCCACCCGGGCGTGGTGGCGCTGCTCGACAGCGGCAGCGCGCACGGCCGGACGTTCCTGGTGATGCAGCTGGTCGAGGGCGAGAACCTGGCGGAGCGGCTGCTGAGCGGCCCGCTGCCGGCGGCGGAGGTGACGGCACTGGCCGACGGGCTCGCCGAGGCACTGGCCCACGTGCACGCGCGCCGGATCGTCCACCGGGATCTCAAGCCCGCCAACGTGTTCCTGTCCGCGGCGGGCCCGCTGATCGGCGACTTCGGCATCGCCCACGCCCTCGACACAACGCACATAACGGGCACGGGAGTGGTCCCGGGCACGGCGGCGTACCTGGCACCGGAGCAGGTGGGCGGCGAGCCGGCGGGCCCACCGGCGGACGTGTACGCGCTGGGGCTGATCTTGCTGGAGTGCGTAACGGGCCACCGCGAGTACCCGGGCACGATGATCGAGGCGGCGATGGCCCGGTTGACGAGGCCACCGCGCATCCCGGAGGGGCTGCCGCCGTCGTTGGCCCACACGGTGCGACGGATGACCCGACGCGAGCCGGCCGACCGCCCGACGGCGGTGGAGGTCCGGCGGATGTTGCACACGCCGCCGCCGACGGCGCCGTGGATGGCCGGCCGTTTCACCGCGGCGGGGGTGCTGCGGAAGTGGCATCGCGCGGCGCCGGCGGCAAGCAACCCCGGCCGGGGCGGCACGGCGAACGGCGCGGCCGTTGAGGGGGTTGGCCCGCTCGATGCCACGGCAAGCAACCCCAGCCCGCGTGGCCCCAGGTCGGGCAACCGCGGCCCCGACTCAGGCCACCGCAGCCCGCTCGACCCGACCGTGCGCGACATCGGCCTCCCCCACTCGCCCGGCCCCACCGGCCCACGCAAGATCCTCGCCGCCGTCGGCCTCTCCGCCGCCAGCGCCCCAGCTCAACGCCGCCGGTTCACCGCCGCCGCCGGGGTGACCGCTGCCGCCGTTGCCGCCGTCTCCGCCATGCTGCTCTCCGCGCAAGAACCCGGGACCCAAACTCCGGCCGTGCCCAGCTCCCCCGCGACCACCCAGGCTCCGCTCGCCGCATCCGGGACTCCGGACCCGGCACGCCCCGGTGTCACCGAGTCCGCCGAGCTCGAACCCGCCGCCGTCACCCACGAGCGTCCCGCCACTACCTCCAAGGCCGCGAACCCCGGCAAGCCGGCCAAGCCCGAGACCCACGGCAAGGGCAAAGGCAAGGGCCCGGGCCACGACTAGGACCACCGGCGGGCCCGATCCGGGCCCAACGGCCCTAGTGCCCGAAACCCATTCCGAATAGACCGGAACCCGGCTCGAATTGTTTCCGTGAATCCGGACTCGAAGCAATAACGACCGGTAACCGGAACCCGCTCGGTCCCGACTCACACCACGTGTCCACGGGCACCACCGCCGGGAATCCCCGTCCCGGCCGGTTCGCCGACTTTCCGGAGGTTTTGATGAGTGTCCACGCTGCCCTCGCGCGGCCGGTTTTCGGAACACCGCGCGGGCGGCACGCCAAGCCCCGCTCCGCGTGGCCGCGTGTTGCCGTCAGGACGCTCTTCCTCTTGTGCGCGGTGATCTCCGTCGTCGCCGTCGTCGGGGCCGGGTGGCCGCCGGTGCTGCTCGTCGTGCCCGCCGCCGCGCTCGTGCTGCTCGTCGCCGGCGCGGTGAAACTGCGGACCGCGTCCCGGAAGATCGATTCCATCTTCGCCGAAGAACTGACGCGGGAAATGCCTGCCGAAAACGGTGTCGGCGTCGAGATCTCCTGACAGAAGATCGGCCACAAAACTGCTCCTCGGCAAAGGGATGACTCCCCTGGTGACCTCGACCGGCCCGAGAGTACAACGGTCGGGCACGGTCACCGAAGCGCCGCATGAGGCGTCCGACATGGGGAGTCATCATGGCCGATCCCGGTACCCCCGCACCTCCGGTCGAGCTCGACCGGGTCCGCACCGAACTGGCCGCACAAGGCCATCCCTGGGTCATGGGCGAGAACTCCATGACCATTCTCGAAGAGGACCAGCGGCGGCACCGGCTGGGTGTGCCCCTCCCGCCGGAGAGCGACCGGCGCGACCTCGAATCGCGGGCGAAGTCCCTCGCCGCCGGTGAAGCCGCCCGCGCCACCGCCGTCTCCGGGGCCGGCGCCCCCACGCAGTTCGACAGCCGCAACGCGGGTGGCGCGAACTACGTCACACCGGTCAAGGACCAGGGCGACTGCGGCTCGTGCGTCGCGTTCGGGACGGTGGCCGCGGTCGAGACGGTCGCCGCGTTCACCCGCGGGCAGCCGGGACTCAAGCTCGACCTCTCCGAAGCGCACTTGTTCTACACCCACGGCGCGAACGACAACGCGACCTGCGACACCGGCTGGATGCCCGACCGGGCGCTGAAGGCCTGCCACGACGTCGGCATCACCTACGAGGACTACTTCCCGTACAGCGCCCGCAACCGCTCCGGCGCGAAGCTGAACGCCGACTGGCCGAACCGGCTCGCGACCACGCCGTCCTACGCCGCGCTGACCGGCGACCCCGCGGCGATGAAGGAGAAGCTCGCCGCCTGCGGTGCGCTGATCGCGTGCTTCCTGGTGTACCAGGACTTCTTCTCCTACAAGACGGGCGTGTACCGCCACGTCACCGGCGCGCTCGCCGGCGGCCACTGCGTCACGCTGGTGGGCTACGACGACGCCCAGGGCTGCTGGATCGCGAAGAACAGCTGGAACACCAGCTGGGGCGACGGCGGCTTCTTCCGGATCGCCTACGGCGAATGCGGCATCGAGACCTGGCAGGTCGAGCAGGTCGCCGCGGTGAACCTGCGGTCGTGGACCGGCTCGACGTCGGTGCTGGGCCTGTGGAGCAACGACCAGGACCGCAACACCTGGGCGTACCTCAAGGACCTGGGCTGGCTCCACCTCGCCTCGGACGACGAAGTGATCAACAAGGCGATGCTCACCGAGCTCGTCGCCGCGAAGCAGGGTGGCCGTCCGGTCAACGCGTTCAACAACAACGGCACGATCATCGAGACCTACGTCTTCTAGGAGCCGTGAGATGGCCGCATCGAAGAGCCCGTCCAGCGCGCCCGTGGCGGTGGCACCCACCGCCAGCCCGGACAACGCTCCCCAGCCCCTCAGCCTCGAGCAGCTGAACGCCGCGACGACGACCGTGACCGCCGAGCCGAGCGTCGCCCCGGTGCTCAGCCCGCCGGGCGCGCCGCAGGCCGTCGCCCAGGCCACGACCGCCGCGGCCTGGCAGTCGGCCAAGAAGGTGCTCGCGCTCTGGACGAACAACGCCGACCGCAACGGGTACGCCTACGTCGACGGCATCGGCTGGAAGCGTCTCGCGACGAACAGCGACAGCGTGCACGAGGCGCTGCTGGCCCTCGCCTCGTCGGGACGGCTGGCCGGGTCGATCACGTATCCGGAGGCCACCGACGGGCTGATCCACGAGATCTACCTCTGGTGAAGGTGCTCACGCTCGAAGCCGACGGCGCGGCGGCGGACGTCGCGCCCGGCGAGCGGCTGGAGCTGCGGTTGCCCGAGAACGCGGGCACCGGCTACCAGTGGGTGCTGGACGGTCCGGAGCCGCCGCTGCGGGTGGTCGAGGAGACCCTCCACCCGGCGACGGACCGGGCCGGCGGTACCGGCGAGCACCGGTTCGTCCTGCACGCGGACGCCCCGGGCGAGACGACGCTGGTGGCGCGCCACGCCCGGCCGTGGGAGCCGGACGCCGAACTGCGGCGGTTCCGGCTGACGGTCCGGGTGCGCTAGCCGGCGTCCTGCCAGGGTTCGAAGCTGCGCAACAGCAGCCTGACCTGCGCCGGGTCCCGGATCTCCGCCTCGACGCCGCGGGGCATCGCGATGATCAGGTGGGTGTCGCGGGCCGCGCAGCCGGACGCCGTCGCGGCCAGGACCGCCGCTCCGCCGCCGTCGACCGCCGTGGTCATCGTCAGGTCCACCACCAGCCGGCGGACTCCGGCGGCATACGCGTCTTCGACCGCTTGGTGGTACGCGGGGGCCAGACCGCCGTCGAAGACTCCGTCGACGGAAAGGATGATCTCGTCTTCCAGGAGAACGCTGCGAAGGGTCATCCTGACCTCCTGCCGAACGGATTACCTCAAGTACCCGGACGGGTGCAGGCTGAAACCACCACAGCCGGAGGTCGAGGAGGCCGCACCATGGATGAGCAGCGCTTTTCCCTGTTGATCAACGGAAAGGCCGTCGCCGCCCGTTCGGGCCGGACGTTCGAGTCCCAGAACCCGTACACCGGGCGGCCCTGGGCGGTCGTGCCCGACGGCGGCCCCGAGGACGTCGACGACGCGGTCGCGGCGGCCCGCGCGGCCCTCGACGGCGAGTGGGGCTCGACCACCGGCTTCGCGCGCGCCGCCCTGCTGCGGCGGCTCGGCGACCTCATCGGCGAGCACGCCGAGCGCCTCGCCCGGCTGGAGGTGAACGACTCCGGCAAGCTCTACCGCGAGATGATCGGCCAGCTCACCGGGCTCGGCGGCTGGTACCACTACTTCGCCGGCCTCGCCGACAAGATCGAGGGCCGCCAGATCCCGGCGCCGAACCCGGACTACCTCGTCTACACCCGCCGCGAGCCGGTCGGCGTCGTCGCGGCCATCACGCCGTGGAACTCGCCGCTGCTGCTGCTCACCTGGAAGCTCGCGCCCGCGCTGGCCGCCGGGTGCACGGTCGTGATCAAGCCGTCCGAACACTCCCCCGTCTCGACGCTCGGGCTGGCCGAGCTGATCACCGAAGCGGGGTTCCCGCCCGGCGTCGTCAACGTCGTCACCGGGCTCTCCCGCGAGACGGGCGCCGCACTGGCCGGGCACCCGGGCGTCGACAAGGTCGCGTTCACCGGGTCGACCGCCACCGGCCGCGCGGTCGCGGTGGCCGCCGCGGAGAACCTGAACAAGGTGACGCTGGAGCTGGGCGGCAAGTCGCCGCAGGTGGTGTTCCCCGACGCCGACCTCGCGGCGGCGGCCAACGGCGTCATCGCGGGCGTGTTCGCCGCGACCGGCCAGACGTGCATGGCCGGGTCCCGGCTGATCGTGCACGCCGACGTCCATGACGAGCTGGTCCGCCGGGTCGCCGAGCGCGCCGCCGCGATCCGGCTCGGCGACCCGAACGAGCCGGACACCGAGATGGGCCCGGTCGCGAACGCGCCGCAGTACGAAAAAGTGCTGCACTACCTGGAGACGGCGAAGGCCGAAGGTGCGACGGTCGTCTGCGGTGGCGAGGCGGACCCGGCGCTGGGCGGGCTGTTCGTGCGGCCCACGGTGCTGACCGGGGTGACGCCGGAGTCGACGGTCGTGCGCGAGGAGGTCTTCGGCCCGGTGCTGGCGGCGCTGACGTTCACCGACGAGGCCGTGGCGATCCGCCTGGCCAACGACACGCCGTACGGCCTGGCCGGTGCGGTGTGGACGAAGGACGTGCACCGCGCCCACCGCGTCGCGGCGAAGCTCAAGGCCGGGACGGTGTGGATCAACGCGTACCGGGTCGTGGCGCCGTCGGTGCCGTTCGGCGGGGTGAAGAACTCCGGACTGGGCCGGGAAAACGGCGTCCACGCGATGGACGAGTACCTGGTCGAGAAGGCCGTCTGGGTCGAGCTGACCGGCGGCACGCGGGATCCGTTCACCTTGGGATGATTCCCTCTCCCCATTCAAAGATATAGCCGACCCCGGGGCTTGTGGCAAGACCCCGGTGCGGGTCCACAATTCGGGCTCACCTTTTTCGGCGAGGGGATTCCTTCATGCGTGTGCTGCTGTCCACGATCGGTTCGCGGGGCGAAGTGCAGCCGGTGCTGGCGCTGGCTTCGGAGCTGAGAGCGCTCGGGCAGGACGTCCGGCTGTGCGTGCCGCCCGACTTCCGGGACCGGCTCGAAGAACTGGGCTTCGACGTCGTGCCGATCGGGCCGGTGCTGCGCGGGACCGCGACGGCGCACCAGGGCAAGCCGACGCCCGAACAGATCCGGAAGTCCACGGAGGACACCGTCACGACGCAGTTCGAGACGATCGCCGTGGCCGCCGAGGGGTGTGACGTCCTGGTCGCCGGCGGTGCACTGCAGTTCGCCACCCGCTCGATCGCCGAACGTTCGGGTGCCTTCTACGTCTACGCGAGTTTCTGTCCCATCACCTTGCCGTCCGATCTGCACGCGCCGCCGCCGATGCCGTGGCGGACGCCCGGAAAGGCGGAAAACCGCGCCCTTTGGAACGAGGACGCGCAACGCTGGAACGCCTTTTTCGGCGGCAAGGTCAACGAATACCGGGCGGCGGCCGGGCAGGCCCCCGTCGACGACCTGCCGAGCCACGTCTTCAGTGACCGGCCGTGGCTCGCGGCCGACGCCGCGCTGGCGCCGTGGCCCGAGCCGGGCGACCCGCGGATCGTCCAGACGGGGGCCTGGATCTGGCCGGACGAGCGGCCGCTGCCGGCCGACGTGCTCGAGTTCCTCGACGCGGGCGAGCCGCCGGTGTACTTCGGGTTCGGCAGCATGCGCGCGCCGCGCGAGGTCGCCGGGACCGCGCTCGCGGCGGCGCGGGCCCACGGCCGCCGGGCGGTCATCGCCCGCGGGTGGGCGGACCTCGTCGCCGACACCGCGCCGGACTGCCTCGGCATCGGCGAGGTCAACCAGCAGGCCCTGTTCAGGCGCGTCGCGGCCGTCGTCCACCACGGCGGCGCGGGCACGACGACGACGGCGGCCCGCGCGGGCGCTCCGCAGGTGGTCGTGCCGCAGATGTACGACCAGCACTACTTCGCCGGCCGGGTCCGCGATCTGGGCCTGGGCGCGGCGACCGAGCCGGGCGTGCCGACGGCCGAAGCGCTGACCTCGGCGCTCGAAGCCGCTCTGCGCCCCGAAGTGGCGACGCGGGCGCGGGAGTTCTCGGGCAAGGTCCGCGGGGACGGTGCGAGCGTCGCGGCGCACCACCTGCTGGCGACGGTGCCGCTCGCCTCCGCTCCGAACTGAGCTACGGCAGGTAAGGCCGGAGCGTCGCCGCGGTCACCCGGTCGAGGAGCCGGTCGGGCAGGACGCGCGTGAGGCGGGTCAGCAGGGCCGCGTCTCGCCCGATCGTGTAGCGCGTACGCGGCCGCCGCGCGGTGGCGGCCTCGGCGATGACGGCTCCGGCCTTGTCCGCGGGCAGCCCCGCCCGGGTGAACCGCTGCGAATGCGCGACGACGGCTTGGACGAGCCCGCCGTACCGCCGCTGGTGGTCGGGAGTCATCTTCTCGGCGAGGCCGGTGGCGGTGGCGGCGCCGCGGTCACCCATCTCGGTCCGCACGGCGCCGGGCTCGACGACCACGACCTGCACGCCGTGCGGGGCGAGTTCGCGCCGGAGCGAGTCGCTGACCGCTTCGAGCGCGAACTTCGTCCCCGCGTACGGCCCGTAGGTGGCCATCGCAACCTTCCCGCCGACCGAGCTGATGTTCACGATCCGGCCGCGGCTGCGGTGCAGGAAGGGCAGCAACGCCTGCGTGACGGCGATGTGCCCGAACAGGTTGACGTCGAACAGCCGCCGCCACTCGTCCAGGGGAAGCGCTTCCACGGGGGCGTTGACCGAAATGCCCGCGTTGTTGACGAGGGCACGCAGCGGGCGCCGGTCCGGGTCCGCGGCGATGCGATCGGCGAGCGCCTGGACGTGCTCGGGTCGCGTGATGTCGAGGATCACCGGCTCGACACCGTCGGCGCGGATCGCGTCGCCGTCGGTTTCGCGCCGGACGCCGGCGAGGACGTGGTAGCCGCGGGCGGCGAGCTCGCGGGCGGTGGCGGCGCCCATGCCGGTCGACGCGCCGGTGACGACCATGATCTCATTCTGATGTGACACTGTCATATGAACCACTATGCGCAACTCGTGTGACACTGTCAACTATGATCGGCGCCATGGTGACGCGAGCCGAAACCGCCGCCGCGACCCGGGCCGCCCTCGTGCGGGCCGCGTCCGAACTGCTCGACGAGGGCGGGCCCGACGCCGTGACGCTGCGCGCGGTCGGGGCCCGGGCCGGCGTCTCGCGCGGCGCACCCTACGGGCACTTCGAACACAAGCAGCACCTGCTGACCGCGCTCGCCGTCGACGCCTGGAACTCGGTGGCCGACAGGGTCGAGCGGCTGCGCGCCCTGGACGTCACCCCGAGCGCGCGGCTCGAGCGCGGACTGCTGACGCTCATCGGGGTCGGCCGCCGGCAGCCGCACCTGTACGCGCTGATGTTCAGCACCCCGGTGGGCGACGACCCGGTGGCCGCCGCGGCCGCGACCCGGGTGGAGAACGAGTTCCTGACGCTGGTCGCCGGCGTCGTCGGCGAACCGGACGCCCGGCGGTACGGCGCGCTGCTGATGTCGAGCGCGCACGGGATCGCGGGGCTGGAGCTGAGCGGCCACCTGGCGAAGGAGAAGTGGACGGTCGACGGCGACCAGGTCGTGCGCATGCTGGTCGACGCGATCCGCTCCCGCTGATCACCCGGCGAGCGCGTAGAACTCCTCGAGCACGGCGCGGGCCTCGTCGGTCCCGGGAACCGCCGCGTCCCAGCGGACTTGACCGGCCTCGACGGCGATGTCGAATCCGAAGAACGGACAGCACGCCTTCTCGCGGGCGGCGAGGTCACGGACCCAGTCCTCGACGCCGGGCTCGGCGCGGAAGCGGAACCGGATGCCGATGTCGGTCCGTTCCCGCTCGACGAGTGCCTGCGCGAACAGCCGGCGGTACTCGGCCAGCCGCTCGTCGGGGGTGTCGCGAGCGGTCGACATGTCGCAGGCGATCGGGGTCGAGGCCGGCGGGATCTCCATTTTCGGGCTCCTTGTCCCTCGGGAAATCCGAGCCTAGAGTCTGGACCTGACTCCAGAGTCAAGGGAGAAGCGGCATGAAGATCGGCGAGGTGGCCCGCGCGGCGGAGGTCAGCGTGGACACGGTCCGCTTCTACGAGCGGCGCGGCGTCCTCCCGGCGGCGGAGCGCCGTCCGTCGGGCTATCGGGTGTTCCCGCCGTCGGCGGCCGACCGGATCCGCTCGGCGAAGGCGTTGCAGGACTTGGGTTTCACCCTGGACGAGGTGGTCGACGCCCTCCACGCCCACGACACGGGCGACGCGACCTGCGCCTCGGAGCGCTGGCGCCTGGAGGCGGTGGTGGCCCGGCTGGACGACCGGATCGCGCAGCTGCAGCGGGTTCGACAGAACGCGGCGGACTGCCTCGCGGACTGCCGGGCCGGCTGCTGCCGCCTGGTCGGCGAGAACGGGCTCACCTGACCGGCTCGACCCCGGGCCGCCCGCCTTTCCATTTCTCGATCTGGATTTCCGTCACGACGTGGCCATCGGGGACGGGCTCCCAGCGGGCGCCTGTGTGGTACTCGTCGCGGGCCGCGATGCGGAACGCGATGTGGACGGCCCACCGATAGTCGTCGCTGTGCAGGCTCCCGTTGCCCCAGCCCCGGAAACCGGCTTCGGCGACCTTGGCGCGGAGTACCGCCCGCACCTCCTCTTCGGTTCCCGGCCACAGCGTCGCGACGGACAAGCCGGGGTCGAAGGCGATGACGTTGTACCGTCGGCGCGTTTCCCTGATCACTTCACCGTCGCGGGCGCCGATCCGGTCGGCGAGTTCCGAGAACTCGCGGAACCGGCGGCGAGCCGTCCACTCGCGGCCTAGGCCGGACGTCACCACCAGCCCGGTGGGGACGAGCGCGATCAGGAAGGCCCACAGGAGCCACCACCGGTTCCTGGTCGCGACGCAGAGCCCGGCCGCGAGCGGAGCGTAGAACAGCAGCAACCACCAGCGACCGCGCATGGTTCCCTCCCGAGCCGATGCTAAGGCGGGCGGTCATCGCAAGTCCAGCCACAAAATCCGGAGGCCGACGTCGCCGTGGTCGGGGTGGCGGAACGCGCCCGGCGCCGTGCCGAGTGTGACGAACCCGAGGCTCTCGTACAGCCGGAGCGCCGCCGTGTTCACCTCGACGACCGCGTTGAACTGGACCGCCGCGAACCCGCCGCGCCGGGCCCAGTCCACGAGATCCGTGGCGAGGGCGCGGCCGACCCCCGAGCCGCGGGCCTCCCTCGCGACCATCAGGCTGCCGGAGGCGACGTGGCTGCCGGGCCCGGGCCGGTTGGCGTACATGTTCGCGGTTCCGGTCACCCGCTCCCCCTCGACGGCGACCACCACCCGGGCCGGCGGGGCCAGCAGCCAGCTCCGCCGGGCCTCGGGTTCGGTCATCGCGGGGTCGTACGGGAACGTCCGCCGCTCGGTGACGACGTCGTGGACGATCGGCCAGATCCGCGGCCAGTCGTCGTCGCGGGCCTCCCGGATCACGCGCGCACCGCGGCGCAGAGTTCCGGGACCACCTTCTCGATGTCTTCGCGCAGCACGAAATCGGCTTCCTCGTCGTACGGCGTCGGGTCGCGGTTGACGATCACCAGCGTCGCACGGGCCTGCGCGGCAATCGCGCACAGCGACGCCGCCGGCTCCACCTGCAGCGAGCTGCCGATGGCCAGGAAGACCTCGCTCGACGCGGCGACGTTGCGTGCGCGGGCGAGGACTTCGCCGTCCAGCGTCTGTCCGAAGAGGACGACGTCGAGCTGGAGGATCCCGCCGCACTCCGGGCACCGCGGGTCTTCCTCGCCGCGCTCCAGCACTTCGGTGGTCGGGAGCCGGACCGGGCAGGACGTGCACCGCGTGGTGTGCATGGTGCCGTGCAGTTCGAGGACCTTGCGCGCGGCGAGGCCGGCTTTCCGGTGCAGGCCGTCGACGTTCTGGGTGAGCACGCGGACGGCGGCCCCCGAGCCGTCCAGCTCGGCGAGCGCCCGGTGGGCGGCGTTCGGCTCGGCGCGCCAAGCCGCGTGGCCGGTGTAGCTGCGCCAGAACTCCCGGCGCACCCCGGCGTCGGCCATGAAGTTCTTCAGCGTGAAGGCGTTCACGGCACTCGGCGTGCGCGTCCAGACGCCGTCGGGCCCGCGGTAGTCGGGGATGCCGGAGGCGGTCGAGATGCCCGCGCCGGTCAGCACGCCGATCAGCCGGGCACCGCGGATCCGGTCGTTGAGCTTCATGTCCCGGAGGTTAACGACCCGCCCGCGGCGGGACGACCGGATTTCAGTCCTTCCGCAGCCGCAACGCCAACGCCGGGCACGCGGCCGCCGCGCGACGCGCCTCCGGCAGCAGCCCCGGCGGTACCGGACCCGGCTCCACCACGGGATAACCCCACTCGTCCAGCCGCACCCGCTCCGGCAGCAGGTCCGCGCACAACCCGTGCCCCCGGCACCCGATCGGGTCCACCGTCACCTTCACGCCACACTCTCCAGAACCCGGCACCGGCCACCGGCCGAGTGCGCTGCCACGTCGGCACCGAACACCTGCAACGCGCTGGCCGCGAGCCGCGCCGCGCCGTCCGGGTGCGCGCACGCCCCGCGGCCGGTGAGCAGCGGAAGGCGGCGGGCCAGCCGGGCCGTCGACGGGCCACCGCGGAGCAGCTCCGCGAAGTCCGCCGCGACCGCCGGCAGCCCGAACATGCACGGCCCGCACTGCCGGGCCGACTCGGCCGCCAGGAACGCCAGCACCTTCGCGGTGTACTCGAGCCCGCACGCCCGGGCCGGCAGCGCGTACACCGCCGGAATCCCGGAGACGCCGGCTGCGAGATCCGAGGTCCAGGTCCCGCCGTAGCCGCCGGTCAGCACCGCTTGCACCGGCTCGGTTTCGCCACCCGCCGCGGCCAGCACCGCGGCCAAGGACACGCCTGGCGCCGTCTCCACGACCCCGGGCCGCCGGACCGCGCCGGTCACCGTGACCAGCTCGGCGCGCGCCGAGCGGTAGTGCAGCGGGCCGAGGAGGATCACCAAAGCCAGCTGTGCCAACGTTTCGACGTTGTCCACGAGCGTCGGCCGGCCGCGCACCCCGCGCTCGTCGGGCCGCGGCGACTTGCCGAGCGGCCGCGCGTCCCCCGACGTCAGGTGGTGGACGAGCGCCGTCTCCTCGCTGGCGACGTACCGCCGCGGGATCTCCTCGACGCGCACCGGCACGCGGTCGTCGCGTTCGGCGAGCGCCGCGAAGACGCTCGGCAGCACCGGGCTGCCCGCGTGCACGCAGAGCACGGCTTCGCCGGCGCCGATGGCGTGCGCGGCGAGCTGCAGGCCGTCCAGCACCAGGTGCGGGGACAGCGTCAGCAGCGCGGCGTCCTTGTGGCTGAGCGGGTCACCTTCGCAGCCGTTCGCGACGACGATCGAGCGTGGCGCGCGGGCCGAGCGCAGCTTCACCGCGGTCGGGAAGCCCGCGCCGCCGCGGCCGCGCAGGTCCGCGACGGCGACGGCTTCGATCAGCCGGTCGCGGCCGTCGTCGCCGTGGTAGGCGACCCAGGGCACGACGCCGGTGCGGCGCCGGTGACCGGCCAGGCCGAGGCGGTGGGTCGGCAGGATGGTCATCGGGTGCCTCCGAGCGGCGAGAGCTTGCGGGTCGCGGTGTCGGCGTCCCGGCGGGTCGCCCGGAAGGCGACGCCGCCGAGCACGGCCAGCACGCACAGCGCGTCGAGGGCGACGATCCAGCCGTACGCGGCGTCGTCCTCGGCCATGCCGAAGCCGTGCACCAGCGCGACCGGCCAGCAGAGGTAGGCCAGCCAGTGGACGGCGCGCCAGGCGCGCGGCGGGATGCGCGTGCGCAGCAGGCTGGTGACGACGATCGCGAGCAGCAGGTCGATCGCGACGGCGCCGAAGCCGACCCAGAGCGGCTGGTACTCGGAGCCGAACGGGACGACGACGTCGAGCCAGCTCAGCGAGACGTACCCGTCGAGGATCGCCGACGCGATGTGCGCGACGAGGAACGCGAGGCTGGTCAGCGCGAGGTTCCGGTGCAGGGCGGCGACGGTGAACCGCGGCCACGCCGGAGTCGCGAACCGGCCGGCGCCGAGCGCGCCGAGGACGACGACGCCGGTGAAGAGCACGAGCGAGACGAGGCCGGTCGCGCGGCTGAAGTACCAGACGGCGGAGCTCATGCGGCTCTCCTTTCGGCGGGCCAGCCCGGCGTCGTGACGACGTCGCCGGCGTCGGAGGTGAGCCGCGCGGGCAGCCGTCTTTCCTCGAGCCAGCGCGGTGCTTCGGCGCCGAGGACGATCGCCGCGGTGCTCGCGGTGTTGGCGTCCACAGTGGACTTGGCGGCGACGGTCACGGTGCGCCAGCGCGGGTGCGCGACGTCGCCGGTGCGCGGGTCGACGATGTGGTGCACGGTCCGCCCGGCGTGGTGCCAGCGCCGGCGGGTGGTCCCGGAAGTGGCGAGACCGCCGCTGTTCACGGCGACGCTCGCGTCCGGCCGGGCGACGGCGTCGGCGTGGTCGTCGCCGAGCGCGACCTGCCAGCCGCCGGCGGGTTCCGGGCCGGCGACGCGGAGGTCACCGCCGAGGTTGACGAGGACACCGCACCCGAGCGCACGGTGGATCCGCCGCGCGGCGCGGTCGGCGGCGAGGGCCTTCGCGGTGGCGCCGAGGTCGAGGTGGACCCCACGAGGGAGGACGACCAGGCGGAGGGCGGGGTCGAAGAGCACCCGGTGCCAGCCGGGCGCGGGAGCCGGGTCTGCCGCGGCGGGTCGTGAGTGGGAAACAGGGTTAGAACACTGTTTCTCACTCACGACCCCCGCACCGCGCTCGGCGGCGACCAGTGCGAAGTCGCGGTCGTACCCGAGCGCCCGTACCGCGGCCCCGACCGTCGGGTCGACCAGCCCGCCGGTCAGCCGGGCCGCCCGCAGCGCGGCGCCCAGCGCCTCGGCCAGCAGCGGCCCGACCCGGACCTGCCGGCCGGCCCGCTCGTGCAGCCGCGAGATCTCCGAGTCCGCCCGGAAGCGGCTGCACGCGACGTCGATCGCGTCGACCTCCGCTCGCAGGAGCGAAGCCGCCTCCGAGAGCCGTCCGGGGTCGGTGACCAGCACCGACGCCGTCGTGCCCAGAGCAGGGAACGCCCTCGCCGCCGTGGTCACGACGCGCCCGAGCCCGTGTGCGCGCTGCCCGAGCCGGAGCTCACGCCGCTGTCGGAGGACTGGAGCTGGTCATGGGAGCCGGAGCCGCTGGAGCTGCCGGAGTCGGTCGAGGTGGTGGTCGAGGTGCTGGTGTCGTCGGCCGAAGCCGTCGAAAGGCCGAAGCCGATCGCGCCGGCGGTGGCCGCGGCCAGCACCGCCACCGTCGCGGTGACCAGGGCGGCCTTGCGCCTGCCGTGCTCTCGGCGGGCCGGGCCGCCGGTCGGGGTGGGTTCCATGGGACCGAGTCTCGGCGCCGTTCCTTTGAACGACCTGGGAGCGACCTGTCAAGTCCCTGGCCGTCCACAAAGGACACCTACCTTAGGAGGTTGACACCGGAAAGGCATTAACCCACTCTTTCCGTTGTCCGCCGGAGGTTTCCTGGTGTTCACGAACCGGACCGCGACACGCGCACGTTCCGGCCGCGTGGAGTGGGCATCATGAGGCGCCCTCACCCGCCACCGTTGGAGGACCCATGATCCGCAAGCGGATCTTCGCCGCGTTCGCCGCCGCCACCCTGGTCACAGCCGGTGTCGTCGCGGCGGTCGCCGTCACCGGAACGGACGAGCCGGCGGTGCAGCCCACGGCCTCGACCGTGCCGGCGTTCGACCACGTCGTCCTCGTGATGTTCGAGAACAAGAAGTACTCCTCGATCAACGGCAGCTCCAGCGCCCCTTACTTCAACACCCTCGCGTCGCAGAGCGCGAAGTTCACGAACTCCTTCGCGATCACCCACCCGAGCCAGCCCAACTACGTCGCCCTCTTCTCGGGCGCGACGCAGGGCGTGACCAGCGACAGCTGCCCGGCCAACCTCGGCGCCAAGGACAACCTCGGCGCGCAGCTGATCGGCGCCGGCAAGACGTTCAAGGGCTACTCCGAGTCGATGCCCTCCGACGGCTACACCGGTTGCTCCAGCGGCACCTACATGCGCAAGCACAACAGCTGGGTGGACTTCTCGAACGTCCCGGCCGCGAGCAACCTCCGCTACACGAGCTTCCCCACCGACTTCACCCAGCTGCCGACGGTCTCCTTCGTGACGCCGAACATGTGCTCCGACATGCACGACTGCTCGGTCGGCACCGGCGACACCTGGCTCAAGAACCACCTCGACGCCTACGCGCAGTGGGCCAAGACGCACAACAGCCTGCTGATCACCACCTTCGACGAGGACAGCGGCACGTCGGTCAACCAGATCTTCACCAGCTTCACCGGCGCGCACGTCAAGGTCGGCAGCTACAGCGAGTCGATCAACCACTACACCGTGCTGCGCACGATCGAGGCGTCCTACGGCCTGCCGGGCATCGGCGGCGCCGCGAGCAAGTCGCCGATCCTCGACGTCTGGCAGTAGCCCGCGTGTACCTCTCCACCATCGGCCGCCGAGAGCACGCCGCGAAGGGCAAGCTCTCGGCGGTCGGCGCGAACGTCTTCGCGCTCGGCGCCGTCAGCCTGGTCACCGACGTCTCCTCGGAGATGGTCACCGCGGTCCTGCCGGTGTACCTCGTGCTCGGGCTGCACCTCAGCCCGGCCGCGTACGGCCTGGTCGACGGCCTCTACACCGGCGCGACGGCGTTGCTGCGGGTCGTCGGCGGGTACGTCGCGGACCGGGTCCGCCGCCGCAAGGTCGTGGCCGGCGCGGGCTACGCGCTGTCCGCGGTGATGAAGCTCGGCCTGCTCGCCGCCGGGTCGTCGGCGGCCGCGATCGGCGCGGTGATCACCCTCGACCGCACCGGCAAGGGCCTGCGGACGGCGCCGCGGGACGCGCTGATCACCCTGTCGGCGCCGGAACCGCTGCTCGGCCGCGCCTTCGGCGTGCACCGGGCGATGGACAGCATGGGTGCGTTCGCCGGGCCGCTGGTCGCGCTCGCCGTGCTGGCCGCGGTCGGCACGGCGGACCCCGAGGCGTTCGACGCGGTGTTCGTCGTCAGCTTCTGCGTCGCCGCGATCGGGGTGCTCCTGCTGGTCCTGTTCGTCCGCGACCACCGGACGCCGAAAGCGGCCGCCGGGACGGTCTCGCCCCGCGCCGCGGCGGCCCTGCTGCGCGGCAGCGGCGTGCGGCGCCTGCTGGTGGCGGCGTGCGTGCTCGGCCTGGCCACGGTCGGCGACGGCTTCGTCTACCTGCTGCTGCAGCACAAGGAGGACATCGCGACCGGCTGGTTCCCGCTGCTCGCGGTCGGCACCAACCTCAGCTACCTGCTGCTGGCCGCGCCGCTGGGCGTGCTGGCCGACCGGGTCGGGCGGCTGCCGGTGGTGCTCGGCGGCTACGGCGCGCTCGCGGTCGTCTACCTGCTGCTGGCCGGGCCGGTGTCCGGCTGGCCGCTGTTCGCGCTGGCACTGGCGCTCTACGGCGCGTTCTACGCGGCGACCGACGGCGTCCTGATGGCCCTGGCCGGTCCGCTGCTGCCGGAGTCGTTGCGCACCACGGGGATTTCGCTGGTGCAGACGGCGCAGGCGCTGGCGTACTTCGCCTCGTCCGTCCTCTTCGGACTCGCCTGGCAGTTCTGGGGCGCGGAGCTCGCGATCGGCGTCGCGGCGGGTGCGGCGGTGGTCGCGATCGGCGTGACGTTCGTGGTGCTCTCGCCCCGGAAGGCGGTCTCGTGAAGACGCGGATCCTGATCGCGGTCGCCGGCATCCTTGTGCTGGCCGGGGCCGCCGTCGCGTACGTCGGGTTCGCGAGCGCGCGCGGCCACGACGTCACCGCGACCGGCGCGGTGAGCCTGTCCCCCGGCCCGCGGCTGCTGTTCCGCAGCACGGCCGACGCCGACCGCGGGCACGTCGCCACGGTGTCCGCCGCCGACCCCGGCGGAGCGCGGACGGTGTCCCCGCTCTCGTGCGCGCGGGTGTACGCCGCCGGCGGCACCGGGCTCTGCCTGCGCCAGGACGGCGACCTGACCACCTACCAGCTGGCGGTGCTCGACGCGGGCCTCGCGGTGACCCGGGAGATCCCGCTGGTCGGGCTGCCGAACCGGGCCCGGGTGTCGGCGAGCGGCCGGATGCTCGCGTGGACGGTGTTCGTCACCGGCGACTCCTACAACGGCGGCATGTTCTCCACCCGGGCCGGCATCCTCGACACGGCGACCGGCGACCTGGCCGGCACCCTCGAGGACTACGCGGTGACGCTCGACGGGAAGTCGTACCAGGCCGCGGACCTCAACTTCTGGGGCGTCACGTTCACCCGCGACGACCGCCGCTTCTACGCGACGATGGCGACGGCCGGGCACCGCTACCTCGTCGCGGGCGACTTCGCCGCGCACACGGTCCGGACGCTGCGGGAGAACGTCGAGTGCCCGTCCCTTTCCCCGGACGGGACGCGCGTGGCGTTCAAGTCCGCTGTGGACGACGACCCGGCGAAGGGCTGGCGGCTGTCCGTCGTGGACCTGACGACGTCGGAGGTGACGCCGCTGGCCGAGACCCGCAGCGTCGACGACCAGCCGGCGTGGCTCGACGACCACACGATCGGCTACGGCGTGCCCCGCGGGCCGGGCCACGCGGACGTCTGGTCGGTCCCGGCCGACGGCTCGGGCGCGGCCCGGCTGCTGATCCCGGAGGCGGAGTCGCCGTCGGCCCTCAGCGACGCTCGTACCGGGCGATGATCACGCCCTTGGTCGTCGGGACGCTGCTGGTGAGCGTGAACTCGGTGAGCGGCGCCGGCCCCTCGAACAGGCGGAGGCCGCCGCCGAGCGTCAGCGGGTGGATCAGCAGCGTGTAGCGGTCGACCAGGCCCGCGGCGTGCAGGGAGTGCACGAGCGAGGCGCTGCCGATGACGGACAGGTCGTTCCCGGGCCGCGCCTTCAGCTCGGCGACCGTCTTCTCGGCGTCGCCGGCGAGCAGCACGGAGTTCTGCCAGGCCGCGGCGTCGTCGAGGGTGGTCGAGGCGACGTACTTGGTGGCGGCGTCCATGTGGGCGGTGAAGGGGTTGCCGTCCTCGCGCCCGGCCCAGGCGCCGATGAAGTCTTCCCAGGTCCGCCGCCCGAAGAGCATGTCACCGGCGCGGCTCATGCCCTGGCCCATCTCCCGGGCCAGGACGTCGTCCTGGTACCGGTTGCCCCAGCCGCCGTGCGCGAAGCCGCCGCGGGTGTCCTCGTCGGGCCGGCCGAGGCCCTGCACGACGCCGTCGAGGGTGACGCTCATGGTGACGCTGATCGAACGCATCGGGTGATCCTTTTCGTCCAGGTGGCTTTCACCTCCTGTACGAACGGCGGCACCGCGGATCGACAGCGGGTCAGTCCATCTTGCGCAAGCCGTCGAGGATGCGCCGCATCAGCTCGTTGTCCGGGGCCGCGAACGCCAGCCGCGGCAGCAGGAAGCGGCCCGCGGACGAGCGGACCGGCGGGCTCGTGCGCGGCACCCGCCGCGGCAGCTGGTCCGGCGACGCGTCACGGCCGACCTGCTCCGGGATCGGCAGGGTCGGCAGCGCGATCGTGCCCGCTTCGGCCAGCCGTCGCGCCGCCTGCTCGAAGCGGAGGCGGGCCTGGATGCCGGCCACCGTCCAGTCCGGCTCGGGGTCGGGCTCCGCCGCGGCGGTCGCCCCGCGTGGACGGCGTTCGAGCGAGATGGCCCACGCCGCGGCGGCGAGCGCCGGGAGCAGCAGGCCGGCGATGATGGCGAAACCGGACAGGTCCGCGGCCATCAGGAGGCCCCGGCGACGGGTAGCAGCATGGCGTTCACTTCCGGACTTGCGGTTCTTCCGAAGCATGGCCGACACCTGGATATTCGACGTGAACGAATGGTTCGCGGACCCCGGAGCCCCATCATGAACGACGGGCATCGCTCCCGCAAGCGGCCGAACGGGGTGGCCCATCCGGGTGGTGAAACCGCAGGTCGAGACCGGTTTTCGGGTAGCCGCGACGAGCCCCTCATCCAGTAGTACGGCCGCCGGCGGCGTCCGGTTCAGTTTTCTTCTTGTACGCCTCGTGTACGCCGTCGCGGCAAACTCGCCGAATGCGTATTCCGACCCTCCTCGTGGCCGCGGCGCTGGCGCTCACCGGGCTCGCGTCCCCGGCGCTGGCGGCCGACGGCAACCCGCTCGAGAAGACGAACGGCTTCTACGTCGACCCGGACTCGAACCCGGCGGTGTGGGTCCGGGACCACCCCGGCGACAGCCTCGCCGGCCCGATCAGGACGTCCATCGCGACCAAGCCGGGCGCGCGCTGGTTCGGCAGCTGGAGCGGTGACGTCCGCGCGGCGGTCGACGGGTTCACCTACGCCGCCGACGTCGCCGACAAGCTGCCGGTGCTGGTCGCCTACAACATCCCGGGCCGCGACTGCGGCGGCGAGTCGACCGGCGGCGCGGGCAGCCCGCAGGCCTACCGCGACTGGATCACCGCGTTCGCCGACGGCATCGGCGGCAAGCCGGCGGTGGTGATCATCGAGCCGGACGCGCTCGCCCAGCTCGACTGCCTCCCCGGCGACGCCCGCCAGACGCGGCTCGACCTGCTGAGCTACGCCGCGACGCAGTTCGCGCAGAAGGCGCCCAACACCTGGGCGTACCTGGACGGCGGCAACGCGACCTGGATCCCGGCGGCGACGATGGCGACGCGCCTGCGGTCGGCGGGCGTGCGGTCGATCCACGGGTTCGTGCTGAACGTGTCGAACTTCTACACCACGGCGGACTCGACGACGTACGGCAAGGCGGTCGACGCGGCCCTGGGCTACGCGGCACCCTTCGTCGTGGACACCAGCCGCAACGGCACCGGCCACGGCACGGACTCCGAGTGGTGCAACCCGCCGAAGCGCAAGCTGGGCTCGCCGTCCCAGCTCGGCGGCGGCCCGGAGATGCAGCTGTGGATCAAGGTCCCGGGCGATTCGGACGGCAGCTGCGGCTACGGCACGGGAATTCCGGCGGGCACGTTCAGCCCGGCACTGGCCACCCACCTCATCAAGGGCGACTGACCGGCGCCGGGCCGTGCACGGCTCAGCCCAGCGAGCAGCTGCGGGCCAGGTCCGCCGGAGTCGCGCCGGCCGGGCGTTCGATGGTCCCCGAAGCCGGCGGGCGCACCCCGCGCAGCCAGCCGCCCAGCGCGTCGAACGCCGTCCGGAAGCACGGGCCCAGCGGCCGCAGCCGGTCCGGGAACTGGTCGACGAGCCCGTCGACGTGGTTGCCGTCGACCACCCGGTAGTACCGGTGCAGCGACCCGCGTCCTGCCGACGTGATCATCCGGTCGTAGACGTCGGAGTCCTTGGTGATCGGCAGCAGCGTGTCGAGGGTTCCGTGCAGCGTGAGCAGCGGCTTGCCGATCCGCCCGGTCAGCGAGATCCGCTCCACCGCCCGCGTCACCGACGCCGGCCGCGACGAGTACGCGTAGTCCGCGTCACACGACGGCGTTCCCGAGGCACAGAACGGAGTTCCGGCCGACAGCGCGCCGTCGAACGACGGATCCACCTCTTCCCGGTAGATCCGCTGGGTCAGGTCCCAGTAGACGCGGTAGTGGTAGTCCCACAAGAACTCCGACCCCGGCGCGAACCCGGCGTCCACAATGGACTGGTGTGCCGACGCCGACCCGGCCGCGTAGGCGGGATACGCACGCAGCGCCGGCGGCAGGAATGTCAGCAGGTTCGGCCCATCGGCACGCCACAGCGTCCCCTCCCAGTCGACGCCCCCGTCGTAGAGCCACGGCCGGTTCTCCAGCTGCCACCGCACGAGGTACCCGCCGTTGGACAGCCCGGCGGCCAGCGTCCGCGTCACCGGACGGTGGTAGTACCGCGTCGCCGCGGCGCGAGCGGCCAGCGTCAGCTGCGTGACGCGCGTGTTCCACTCGGCCAGCGCGTCGCCCGGCCGGACGCCGTCGTCGTAGAACGCGGCGCCGGTGTTGCCCTTGTCAGTGGCGGCGAACGCGTAGCCCTCGGCCAGTGCCTGGTCGCCGACCGCGCGATCGTTCGCGTACTGCCGCCGCACGCCCGGCGAACCAGCGACGACTAAGCCGCCGTTCCAGTGCGACGGCAGGCGCAGCACGAACTGCGCGTCGTGGTTCCAGCCGTTGTTGGTGTTGGCGGTCGACGTGTCCGGGAAGTACCCGTCGACCTGGACGCCGGGGACGCGGCCGTAGGTCGGCAACCCGGCCGACGTCAGCCCGGCCCAGTCGGCCTCGACGGTGTGCCCGGACGCGAGCGTGCCGATCGTCGTCAGGTCGTCCAGGCAGACCGTCACGGACTTCTCGGCGCCGGGCACCTCCACCCGGCAGCCCCCGGCCGAAGCCGACGCCGGGGCGGGCAGCGCCGCCGCGAGCGTCCCCGCCAGAACCACAACCAGCCATCTCCGCACGGTCCACCTCCGGTCTCGATGGACAGAACCCAAGCGCGTGGGCCGGGCGAGAGCCACCCCGCCGGTCACCATGAATCGCCGCGGGGATGTGGTGGACGGCCACATGGTCCGAACCAGCGGGCCGATTTAGCGTCGCTGGAAACCCTCTCAACGACGAGAAGGACTCCCCATGCGCAAGCTCGCCCTCGCCGGACTCGCCGCGATCACCGCCGCCGTGCTCACCACCGTCGGGGTGGCGAGCGCCGATCCGCCGCCCTCGTCCCTCGTGCAGGTCACCGACTTCGGCGCCAACCCCGGCGCACTGGCCATGTACACCTACACCCCCGCCGGGCTCGAGACCGGCCGCCCGGTGGTCGTCGCCCTGCACGGCTGCACGCAGAGCGCCGCCGACTACTACGCCCACTCCGGCTGGCCCCAGCTGGCCGACAAGTGGCGCTTCGAGGTGGTGTTCCCGCAGACGTCCACCGCGAACAACTCGCTGAAGTGCTTCACGTGGTTCGACCCCGCCGACGACACGCGCGGCAAGGGCGAGGCCGCGTCGATCAAGGCCATGGTGGACAAGGCGGTCGGCGACCACGGCTCGGACCGCGCGCGGGTGTTCGTCACCGGGCTCTCGGCCGGCGGCGGGATGACCGCGGACCTGCTCGCCGCGTACCCGGACGTCTTCGCCGGCGGTGGCATCGACGCCGGGCTGCCCGCGCAGTGCGCCACCAGCATCACGCAGGCGTCGGGCTGCCAGCAGAACAACCAGAACCTGACGCCGGCGCAGTGGGCGTCGAAGGTCAAGGCGCAGTACCCCGGCTACGGCGGGCCGTGGCCGCGCGTCGCGATCTGGCAGGGCACCGGCGACTACACGGTTTACCCGGTCAACGGCACCGAGCTGCGTGACCAGTGGACCGCGGTGCACGGCATCTCGCAGACGCCGACGAGCACGCAGTCCCTGCCCGGCGGCACGACGTTGACGACGTACGGCGACAAGGTCCAGCTGTACTCGATCGCCGGGATGGGCCACGGCACCGCGGTCGACCCGGGCACCGGCGCGACCCAGTGCGGCAGCACCGGCGCGTACTTCCTCGCCGGCATCTGCTCCAGCTACTACACGGGCGTGTTCTGGGGGCTGGACAAGGGATCCACCGGCGGCACGACGACCACCACCCCGCCGCCCCCGACCACGACGACGTCCACCCCACCGGCGGGCGCGTGCGTGAACGCCAGCAACTACGCCCACACACAGGCCGGCCGCGCGCACCAGAGCGCCGGCCAGACGTACGCGAACGGCTCCAACCAGGCAATGGGCCTGTGGAACACGTTCACGAGCCACGCGCTGCGCGAGACGTCCACGGGCTACTGGATCCTCGCCGACGGGCAGTGCTAGCGCCGGTCTGCCGCGCCTGGTCGTGGACTCAGCGCAGCAAGCCGGTGAGCAGCACGGCGGTCAGCCGGCGGGCTTCCGGGCCCGTCCGCGCCGACGTCGTCGCCGTCAGGGCGAGCCGGACGTCGTCGAGGGACACCCGGGGCCGCAGGACGCCGTCGGCGCGGGCCCGCTCGACCAGCCGCCCGAACGCCTCGGCGTGCTCACGGCGCCGGTCGGCGAACTCCGGTCCTTCGAGGACGCCCGTCAGCCCGGGTTCCTCGACGCGCCATTCGCCGAAGCGGTGGAACGTGCGGGTCAGCGCGCGGCGGCTGTCCGGGTCGGCGAGCGCGGCCCGCAGCTGCTCCTCGCACCGGTCGACCTGGCCGGCGAGGACGGCCGCGAGGAGGTCGTCGCGGGACGGGAAGTGCCGGTGGACGGTCGCGGGCGCGAGGCCCGCGCGCCGTGCGATCTCCCGCACCGGCAGGTCCGGGCCGTGCCGCGCGAAGGCCGTGTGCGCGACCGCGACGAGCCGACGGCGGTTGTCCTCGGCGTCCGCACGGCGTTTCCGAGTCAGTTCGTCCCGCACGGCTCTCACTTCCCCGCTCGTCGCCGGTGATCACTCCTAGCGTAGGCGCGGTCAGGGAGTCCCCCGTGGAGGAGTGATCGTGTTCGCAACCAGGTTCGAACGGTTCGGCCCGCCCGAGGTCCTGTCCACGGGGGAGCTCCCGGAGCCGCACGCCGGGCCGGGCGAGGTGCGGATCCGCGTGCGGGCGGCCGGCGTGTCGCCGGTGGACCTGGCGATCCGTGCGGGGAAGTCGCGCTCGCCGATCACCCTGCCGCACATCCCCGGCGTCGACGCCGCGGGCATCGTGGACGAGGCCGGTCCCGGAGCCGCCCTCGGCGACGAGGTGTTCGGCGCGGTCGACATCACCCGGCTCGGCGGGGCGACGGCCGAGTTCGCGGTGTTGGCGTTCTGGGCACCCAAGCCGGCGTCGATGCCATGGGAGCAGGCGGGCGCGGCGGGGTCCGGGATCGAGACGGCCACCCGCGCGCTCGACCTCCTGGACGTCCGGGAGGGCATGACCCTGCTGGTCGACGGCGCGTCCGGAGGAGTCGGCAGCCTCGCGGTGGGCCTGGCGCTCGCCCGCGGCGCCCGGGTGATCGGAACGGCCGGCGACCTCGAGTTCGTCGAAAGCCTGGGCGCGACGGCGGTCCCGCACGGCCCAGGTCTGGCCACACGGGTCACCGGCCTGATCGACGCGGCCCTCGACGTCGCGGGCAAGGGCTCGCTGCCGGAACTGGTCGCGCTGACCGGGACGCCGTCGTCGGTGGTGACGCTGGCCGACTTCAGCGGGCCGTCCCACGGGGTCCGCGTGTCGGTCGGCGCGTTCGCGGGCGAGCCAGACGGACGGCACGGTCTCGCGGCGGCCGCGGCGCTGTTCGAGGAGGGCCGGTTCCGGGTGCCGGTCGAGGAGGTGTTCACGGACGCGGCCGACGCGCACACCGCCGCCGAGCGCGGGCCGCGGCGGGGAAAGCTGGTGGTGACTATCGCGGGAGGCCGGTAGCCACCCCGCCCAGCCAGGGCACCACTTCCGACTCAGCCGGTAACCCTCACCCGCCGAGCCGGTGCACCCGCAGGGCCAGCTGGATCTCCAACGCCCGGTCCGGCGCCTGCCACTCCTCCCCCAGCAGCGACGCCACCCGCTCCAGCCGCTGCACCACCGTGTTCACGTGGACGTGCAGCACGTCCTTCGTCCGCGCCAGCTGCGAGCCACTCGCGAAGTACGCCCGCAGCGTCGCGACCAGCTCCGTCCCCCGGCGCGCGTCGTAGTCCAGGACCGGTCCCAGCGTCTGCCGGACGAACCCGTCCAGATCCGCGTGGTCTCCCAGCAGCTGCCCCAGAAACCCCAGCCCCGCCATCGCCGCGCCCTCGCCGGTTCGGCCCAGCGCCAGCAGCGCGCGGACGCACCGTGCCGCTTCGCCGTGGGCCGCGGCGATCGACGACGGGCCGCTCGCCGGGCCCGCCGCGCCCACCGTCACCGGGCGGCCCGTCGCCGCGCCGAGGTCGGCCGCCACGCGCCGTGCGAGCTCGTCCGGGTCGCCCGCGCCGAGCAGCACGACCTCCTCCGCGTGCACCCCGACCAGCGTCGCGTGGCGGGCGGCCGCGCTCGCCACGCGCCGCCGGGAGCCGCCGTCCGCGTGCGCGACCAGCACCGCGTGCGGCGCCGACAGGTCGATCCCCAGGCGGCGGCCGCGGGCCAGCAGCGCCCGCGGGTTGCGGTCGGGCGCGCTCAGCAGGTCGGTCAGCAGCTCGCCGCGGACCTCGTCCTCGGCCCGCACCACCGACCGCCGCAGCATCAGCAGCAACGCCGTCACGACGCCCGCGCGCTCGAACAGCCGCCTATCCGGGTCGGAGAGCCCGGCGCGGCCGGTCAGCACCAGGCTGCCGAGCGCCTCCGGGCCGGCCTGCACCGCGCACACCCAAGCGTCCTTTGTGGACACCGCCCGGCCGGCGGTGCGGGCCGCGAACAGCGCGTCCGGGTCCAGCGGGGCCGGCGAAGCCGAGCTGGCGAGCACCGTGCGGTCGGCGTCGTAGACCGTGAGGTCGCCGTGCAGGACCCCGGCGACGGCCGCCGCGACGTCCGGCAGGTCGCCGCCGCGCAGCACCAGGTCGGTGAGCCGGTCGTGCGCGTCCTGGGCGCGTTCCATCGCTTCGGTGTGCGCGCGGATCGTCGCGTTGGCCTCGTTGAGCTCGGCGACGGCGCGCCGGGTCTGGTCGAGCAGGTTCGCGCTGTCGAGCGCGATCGCCGCGTGGTCGGCGAGCGACGACAGCAGCGCCACCTCGTCCGCGGAGAACTCCCGCGTGCCGCGATCGGACGCGAAGAGGACGCCGAGCACCTTCGGGCCGATGGCCAGGGGGACGCCGAGGATCGCGGTCAGTCCCTCGTCGTGGACGCCGGAGTCGATGTGGCGGGTGTGCTTGAACCGGTCGTCGTGGAAGTAGTCCGCGGTCGAGTACGGCCGCGCGGTCTGCGCCACCAGCCCGCCGAGGCCCTCCCCCATGCCGAGCACGATCTGCTGGAACTCCGCCGACACCGACCCGTCGCTGACCCGGACGTAGGTCTTGTTCTCGGCCTCGTCGTTGAGCGAGAGGTAGGAGACGTCGACGTTGAGCAGCGCCCGCGCCCGCCGGACGATCGAGCGCAGCACGGTGTCCGGATCGGACAGTGCGGCGAGCTCGCTCGCGGTGTCGAACAGCGCGCCGAGCTGGGCCTCGCGCCGCCGGTGCTCCGCGAGGGTCTCGCGGATGCGCAGGGCCAGCTCGCCCGCGCTGGCCAGCGCGGTCAGGTCGGCCGGGCCGAGGGCTCCTTCGGCGCGGGCGGCCACGACGACGTGCGCCAGCTGCTCGCTGCTCGCCCCGGAGGCGAGCAGGTCGAGCAGCCGGCGCAACGCGTCCGTGGGTGCGGTCACGGCCGTCATGCTAGGGCGAAACGGCCGCCGGTTCCGCCTCGACGCCCTCGTCATGCAGGGACTCGCCGCGTGTCTCGCGGGCCGCGAGCAGGGCGATCACGGTGATCAGGCACATCGCCGCGACGTACAGCGAGACCGGCACGGTGCTGCCCCAGGCGGAGAACAGCGCGACGGCGATCAGCGGGGCGACGGCGCCCGCGGCGATCGACGACAGCTGGCCGCCGACCGACAGCCCGGTGTAGCGCACCCGCGTCGGGAACTGCTCGGCGAAGAACGCGGCCTGCGGGCCGTACATCGCGCCGTGCAGCACCAGCCCGACGGTCGCGGCCAGCACGATCACCGCCGACGACTTCGTGTCCAGCAGCGCGAAGAACGCGAAGCTCCACAGCGCCATCCCGATCGCCCCGAACAGGTACACCGGACGGCGGCCGACGCGGTCGGACAGCGCGCCCCACAGCGGGATCGTCACGAAGTGCACGGCCGAGCCGATGAGCACGGCGCTCAGGCCGACGCCCTTGGGCAGGTGCAGCCCGGTCGTGACGTACACGAGGATGAACGCGGTGATCACGTAGTACGAGACGTTCTCGGCCATCCGGGCGCCGATCGTGATCAGCACCTGACGCCAGCTGTTGCGGAAGACCTCCACGACCGGCACGTGCTTGTCGGTGTGCGCCTCGGCCTGCTTCTGGGCGGCCAGGAACACCGGCGACTCGCCGACGGCCAGCCGGATCCACAGCCCGATCAGCAGCAGCACGCCGGAGAGCAGGAACGGGACGCGCCAGCCCCACGCCATGAACGTCGCGTCGGACTGCGTCGCCGAGAGGATCGCCAGGACGGCGGTCGCGAGGAGGTTGCCGCCGGGCGCGCCGCACTGCGGCCAGCTCGCCCAGAACCCGCGGCGGCGGTCGTCGCCGTGTTCGGAGACGATCAGGACGGCCCCGCCCCACTCACCGCCCAGCGCGAAGCCCTGCACGAGGCGAAGCAGCGTCAGCAGGATCGGCGCCGCGACACCCGCGCTCGCGTACGTCGGCAGCACGCCCATCAGGCAGGTCGAGCCGCCCATCAGCACCAGGCTGACGATCAGGAGCTTCTTGCGGCCGAGCCGGTCGCCGTAGTGGCCGAAGACCAGGCCGCCGATCGGGCGGGCGAGGAACCCGACCGCGTAGGTCAGGAACGCCAGCAGCGTGCCGGTCAAGGGGTTCGCCGTCGGGAAGAACAGCTTGTTGAACACCAGTGCGGCGGCCGAGGTGTAGAGGAAGAAGTCGTACCACTCGATGGTGGTGCCGATCAGGCTCGCGCCGACGATCTTGGCGATCGCCGACCGGTTCGGTTGACTCACTGCGGGCTCCACTTCCTTGTGGTGACGGGGTTTCAGGCGGCGTTACGCGGCGGTCCAGCCACCGTCGAGCGGGATGGACGCCCCGGTGACGTGGCCGGCGTGCGGTGAGCACAGCCACGTCACCAGGGAAGCGACGTCGTCGGCTTCGATGAGCTTCTTGATGGCGGCGCGCCGGAGGAGGACCTCGGCGACGACGTCCTCGCGCGGGATGCCGTGCTCGGCGGCCTGCGCGTCGATCTGCCCGTCGACCAGCGGCGTGCGGACGTAACCGGGGTTGACGCAGTTGCTCGTGACGCCGTGTTCGGCGCCTTCGAGGGCGGCGACCTTCGAGAGGCCTTCGAGCCCGTGCTTGGCGGCGACGTAGGCGGACTTGAAGGCGGAGGCGCGCAGCCCGTGGACGCTCGACATGTTGACGATCCGCCCCCACCCCCGGGCGTACATGGCCGGGAGCGTGTGGCGGATGAGCAGGAAGGGAGCGGTGACCATCAGCGCCTGGATGCGGGTGAACACGTCCGGCGGGAAGTCTTCGAGGGGCGCGACGTGCTGGATCCCGGCGTTGTTGACCAGGACGTCGACCTCGGCGGGGAGGGCGGTGATCGTGCCGGGATCGGTCAGGTCGGCGACGTGCGCCCAGCCCCCGACCTCGGCGGCGACGGCCTCGGTGCGCCCGGCGTCGATGTCGACGACGTGCACCTTGGCCCCGGCCGCCGCGAGAGCGCGGACGCAGGCCAGGCCGATACCGCCGGCCCCGCCGGTGACGAGGGCGGTGCGCCCGTCCAGATCGCTGGTCATGGACGGGAACGGTAAGCGTGACCCCCGGCGCGGACCATGTGCGCGGGAGCCACAACTCGTCAAGATCCTGTGGTCACGACCGACACTCGCCGACCACCGCCAGGTAGTGCGCGTTCGTCATGACGCCGAGGACGTTGCCGAACGGGTCGACGACCGAGGCCGTCACGAACCCCGGCCCGCGCTCGGTGATCGGCTCAAGCTCCTTCGCGCCCAGCTCGTGCAGGCGCGCGACGGTGGCCTCGAGGTCGTCGACGTGCCAGTAGACGATCTCGCCGCTCGCCCCGCCCCTGCTCGCCGGGACGTACTTGCGGTCGATCAGGCCGAGCTCGTGCTGGAAGTCGCCGATCCGGAACTCGGCGTACCCGGGCCGGTGGAAGTACGGCTCGATCCCCAGGAACTCGGTGTACCAGGCCTGCGCGGCCGCGTGGTCGTCGGCGAAGTAGGAGACGGTGGCCATTCCTCGCAGCATGTCTTGCTCCCTTCCGAATGGTGTGGAGCCATCATGCGGAGTGAAAGTGCGCACCGAATGAGCACTTTGTTTGCGAGACTCCTCCCATGCGCGCCGACCGCCTCGTGGCCACCCTCCTGCTGATGCAGACGCGCGGCCGCGTCACGGCCGCCGAACTCGCGGCCGAGCTCGAAATCTCCGTCGCGACGGCTCGCCGTGACCTCGAAGCGCTCTCGACGGCGGGGGTGCCCGTCTACCCGCAGCCGGGCCGCGGCGGTGGCTGGCGGCTCGTCGGGGGTGCGCGCACGGACCTGTCCGGCCTGACCGCGCGCGAGGCGCAGGCCCTGTTCCTCCTGGCCGGCCCGGCCGCGGCGGCCGCCCCCGAGGTCAAGTCGGCCCTGCGGAAGCTGATGGGCGCGCTGCCGGGCACGTTCCGCGCGGAGGCGTCGGCGGCCGCCGACGCCGTCCTCGTCGACCAGGCGGGCTGGGGCGAGCGCGTGAGGGAGCGGCCGCCGATGGTCTCGCTGCTGCGGGACGCCGTCATCGCCCGCCGCCGCGTGCGGCTCACCTACGCCGGACGCGAGAAGACGGAACGTCTCGTGGATCCCTGGGGCCTCGTCGACAAGGACGACGTCTGGTACCTGGTCGCGGGGACGGACCGGGGCCGCCGGACGTTCCGGGTCGACCGGATCGTCGAGGCGGCCGCCACCGACGAGACTGCGGACCGCCCGGCCGACCTCGAGCTGGCGAAGGTCTGGGAAGAGGTCGTCGAGGAGATCGAGAAGCGGCGGTCGCTCCTCACCGCGGACGTGGTGCTCGGCCGCCGCCACTTCGGCGTGCTGCGCGACCGGTTCGGCCGGCACTGCGAGCTGGTCGCGGAGCTGCCGGACGACCGGGTGCGGGCGCGGGTCGCGGCACCCGCGCCGATCATGATCGCGCAGGAGCTGGCGGGCTGGGGCGCGCTCGTCGAGGTGGAGGGCCCGGAGTCCGTGCGGGCCGAGCTGGCGCGCCTGGGATCCGAGCTGGTTGCCCGCTATGAAGTCGAATGTCTCGAATGACTCATTCCGGCTTTCTCTCGTCGCGACTGAGTCGGTCAAGACGCCCTCAGAGGGCCGCGGACACGCCCCGTGGCCGGTATCCTCGGTGAACGGCGTTAATCACTCCACAGTGGACATTAGGAGGACCCACTGCGAGTGTCCGTTACCCTCCGGTATCTGGCCGTTCGGAGTATCCGGGATCACCCGTTTGCTGTTACTGTGACGCCTCCGTGACCTGAACGTGTGTTCGGTGACACTGCTTTAACAACCGGAGCTTCGCTCCGGGCCGGGGGCTCTGCCACCGGTCCCCCGAAAGCCTGCGGTGAGGGCAGAGATGCGTGACGATGTGGTCGAGGCGAGTGCAGTGGTCGGGCACACGCCGGACGTGGTGTGGCAGATCGTCGGATCGCCGGAATGGTATTCGCGGTTCGTGCCCGAGATCGCCGGGTGCGAGGTGCAGGAGCACGCCGCGCGCGGCCGGGGACCCAAGGCCGTGATCCGGATCGTGCCCGAGCGCGGGCGGATGATGGAGGCACAGGTCCAGGCCGTCGTGTACCGGCCGGGCGAGCACGTGGTGTGGTGCGGCGTCCCGGACGAGGGCACGTGGGTCTCCCTCGAGCTGAGACCGCTGGCCGGCGGCAAGACGGAACTGTTCGTCCGGATGATGCTGCCGCCGTCGCACCTGGATCTGGTGTCGTCGGTGAAGAAGGACGTCCGCACCCTCGCCCGGCGCCTCGACCTGCACCTGGCCGGGCAGTCCGACCCCGAAGGCGACCGCGACGGCAACAAGGCCACCAAGCTGCGCACCACGAGCATCCTGCTGCGCGCCGGGGTCCTCAGCGCGGGCCGGCCGGACAAGATCGCCCGCCAGCTCAGCTCCCTCGCGCAGTGGGGCGCCACCATCGCCGGCGGCTACCAGGCCGCCGCGGCCCGCGTCCCCGACGAGCCCGCGCTGCACGACGAGCGCAGCCTCCGCACCTTCAAGCAGGTCCAGGAGCGCAGCGACCGGCTCGCGAACGGGCTGAGCGAGCTCGGCGTCGGCGAACGCGACCGGATCGCGCTGATGTGCCGCAACCACTCCGCGATGGTCGAGTCGTTCGTCGCCGCCAGCAAGCTCGGCGCCGACCTGATCCTGCTCAACACCGGCCTGTCCGCGGCCTCGGTCAAGGACGTCCTCGCCGAGCACCAGCCGGCGGCCGTGCTGGCCGACGACGAGTTCGCGCAGACCATCGCGAACGTGCCGGGCGAGTTCGCCCGGATCAGCACCTGGCCGGACGCCGAAACCGGCTACCCGACCGTCGACGAGCTCATCCACGCCGCGCCCGCCGACCCGCCGAAGCCGGTCGACCGGCCGGGCCGCGTGGTCGTGCTGACGTCCGGGACCTCCGGGACGCCGAAGGGCGCGCGGCGTCCCACGCCCAAGGGCATGGGGACGGCCGCGGCGATCCTCGACCGGATCCCGCTGCGCGCCGGCGACCGGATCCTCGTCGCCGCACCGCTGTTCCACAGCTGGGGCCTGGCCGCGATGCAGCTCGGCATGGCGCTGCGGGCGTCGCTCGCGCTGATCCGCAAGTTCGACGCCGAGGAGACGCTGCGGGCGATCGCGGAGCAGAAGTGCGACGCGGTGTTCGCCGTGCCGATCATGCTGCAGCGGATCATGGACCTGCCCGAGCGGGTGCGGGCGCGCTACGACCTGTCGTCGCTGCGGATCGTCGCGAGCAGCGGGTCGGCCATGTCCGGCACGTTCGTCACGCAGTTCATGGACACCTTCGGCGACGTCCTCTACAACTTCTACGGCTCGACCGAGGTGTCCTGGGCGAGCATCGCCGACCCGGGCGACCTGCGCGCGGCGCCGGGCACGGCCGGGCGCTGCCCGCTCGGCACGCGCGTCGCGATCCTCGACGAGGAACGCAAGCCCGTCCCGCCGGGCGGCGAAGGCCAGATCTTCGTCGGCAACGACATGCTGTTCGACGGCTACACGAACGGCAAGGACCCGGCGCGGGCGGCGGACCTGATGGCCACCGGCGACGTCGGCTACCTCGACGCGGCGGGCCGCCTGTTCGTCACCGGCCGCGCCGACGAGATGATCGTGTCCGGCGGCGAGAACGTGTTCCCCCGCCCGGTCGAAGAAGCGCTGGTGGCGCTGCCCGGCGTGCACGACGCGGCGGTGGTCGGCGTGGCGGACGCGGAGTACGGTCAGCGCCTCGCGGCGTACGTCGTCCCGCGGCGCGGCGCCTCGCTGCACGCCGAGGACATCCGGGCCTACATCCACCAGCGGCTGGCCCGGTTCGCCGTCCCGCGCGACGTGTACTTCGTGCCGGACCTGCCCCGCAACGCGACGGGCAAGATCCTCAAGCGCCTGCTGCACGACGACACCTGGCCGGTCAGCAGCGACTACTGATGCCCGAGCACACGCCCGACGGCCGCTACATCGTCGTGAACGGCCGTCGTTGGCGGGCCACCGATCCGGAGATCCCGGACGACGTCCGCGACCGCCTGCAGAAACACCTGATGGCGGCGCGGCGGGTCCAGGATCGCGAACGTACACAGCTGGCGAAGGTGGCTTTGGGCGAACGCGGCGAGCCGTGGTGGGAGCAGACGTCCGCGCAACGGCGTGAGCGCTGGGAAAGCGGCCTCGCCGAGCTCGATCAGCCCACCGGCTGACGCAGCACGGTCCTGAGTCTCGCGGGCTCGGTCTTCCGCGGGTCGCCGAGGTAGACCTCGTGGTGCAGGCCGGTTTCCTTGAGCCCTTCCCGCGCGAGGAACTCGTCGTGCAGGCGGGCGAGCAGCGGGCCTTCGTCGTCGTAGGAGCCGACGTGGAGCACCTGCGCGCACCGGCCCTCGTGCAGCTTCTCGAGCCGGACGGGCGGGTCGATCTTCTTCTTGCGCCGCACGGATTCCCGCGCTGCTTCGACGGCGTCCTCGCCGATCGTTCCCGGCAGTGAGATCAGCATGGTCCACTGCCAGGAGTCCTTGGCGCGCACGGTGAACGCGGCGTAGTCCTCGGCCCACCACAGGCCTTCCAGCGGGCCGACGACGAAGTCCTCGCCGGTGCGTTTGGCCGTCATCTTGATCGTGTAGGCGAAGGCGTAGAGGGCTTCGACGGCTTTCCGGTAGCTGTCCGCGGTGTTCGGGTTGCCGCGGCCGTCGATCGCGAGGAACTGCTGCTCGGGGACGTCGAGCAGGGCCCAGTCGGTGTTCTTGGGCGCGTAAAGCTGCTTCAGGTCTTTCTTGACGTCGTAGGGCATCAGGTCAGTCCTTCCAGCCACTCGGCTTCCGCTTCGAGCTGCTTGATCGAGTAGTCGAAAATCGCCCGGACGAACGGCGGTGCCTCGACCTCCGCCGCGCGGCGGACCTCGGCCAGCCGCTCCGCCACCGCTTCGGCGCGTCCGGCCAACGCCGCTTTGAGCCGTTCGGGCGGGATCGCCGGGCTGTTCGCCAGCCCGGCCAGCACCGGCGGGTGCACGGGACGCAGTTCGGCGATGGCCGCCTCCGCCGCCGTCGCGCAGGCCCGGCGGCCGGCTTCGGTGGCCGTGAACGTCCGGCGGGCCTTCGCGTGCGCCCGCTCCCCCGCCACCTCGGCGACCAGGCCCCGGTCGCGGAGTTTGCCGAGCACGTAATAGATCGAACTGAAGCCGAGGGCGGTCCAGTCGCGCATGCCGCGCTCCGCGATCACCTCGTCCAGTTCGTAGCCGTGCCTCGGCCGCTCCACCACCAGGCCGAGCACGGTCAGCTCCGCATCGGTCAGCACGGGACTATTCTAGCACTGGAATAGTCGAGGTTCCGGAAATTGTCGGTGGGTGCTGGCATGCTTCACCGGGTAAGCCTCCCTGGGCCACTAGCCTGGGGAATCCGACCGGACGGCAAGGGAAACCAGTGGGGGGACAGGTGGTGACGGCGGTGCCGTGGACCGCGGAACGCGTGGCCGGGCTCGCGCCGGATCCCGCTTCGGAGAAGGCGGGCCGGGCGCTGGCCGCGCCGGCGAAGTGGTCGGGCGCGGGTGCGTCCGAAGACGCCGTGTGGGGCTTCTGCCAGGGCAGCGGCAAGAAGCCGTACCAGACGTGCGTCGAGCTCGCCGAGCCCGCGTTCCGGTGTTCCTGTCCCAGCCGGAAGTTCCCGTGCAAGCACGCGCTCGGGCTGTTGATGTTGTGGGCCGCGAAGCAGCTCGACACGGCCGAGCCGCCCGAGTGGGTGCACACGTGGCTCGCCGAACGCGCCGATCGCGCCCAGCGGGCGGAGAAACGCGCGGAGGCGGCCGGGCCGAAGGACGAGGAGGCGGCCGCCCGCCGGGCCGGTGAACGCGCTGCGCGGGTCGAAGGCGGCGTCGCGGAGCTGAAAGTCTGGCTGACCGACCGGATCGGCGCGGGCTTCGCCGGTTTCGAGCGCAGCGGCGGTGAAGAGCTGCGCACGGTGGCCGCGCGGATGGTCGACGCCCAGGCAGGCGGCTTGGCGGGCGGCCTCCGGCGGGCGGCGGGGATCGTCGGCCGCCGCGACTGGCCGGAGGCGCTGCTCGGCGAGCTGTCGCTGCTGTTCCTGCTGGCGGACGCGGCGACCCGGCTGGATTCGCTGCCGGCCCCGCTGGCGGAGACCGTCCGCACGCGGCTCGGTTTTTCGGTGGAGACGGCCCGGGTCCTGGAGCAGGGCGAGCGCGTGTCGGACGAGTGGCTGATCACGGGCGCGGCCGACGAGGAGAACGACCGGCTGCTCACGCGGCGCACGTGGCTGCGCGGGAGGCTCACCGGCCGGGACGCGCTGGTGCTGTCGTTCGCGCCACCGGGCCGTCCGCTGGACGCGTCGTTGCCACCCGGGCACATCCTCGCGGCGGAGCTGGCGTTCTACCCCGGCGCGGCGCCGGTGCGGGCCCTGGTGGTCGAGCGCGGCATCCCGCTGCCGGCCCCGGCCGCCGAGGGCGGCTCGATCTCGGACGCGCTGGCGGCCTACGCGCGGGCGATGGCGGCCGACCCGTGGCTGGAACGGTGGCCGGTGCTGCTTTCCGGCGTGACCCCGGCCGAACACGCCGGCGGGTGGTGTCTGTCCGAAAAGGACGGGACGGCGCTGCCGCTGGTGCCGTACGCGTTCCCGTGGTCGTTGCTGGCGATGTCCGCGGGCAAACCGCTGACGGTCGCGGGCGAGTGGAGCCGGTCGGGCCTGCGGCCGCTGCTGTGCTGGCACGAGGACCGGGCGGTGCGGCTGTGAGCTTTTCCGTGAACCTGGACCACGAACCGGAGGTGCGACCGTGAAAGCCTGGGAAGACCTCGTCGGCACCGCGCTCCTCGGCACCCGCCGGCGCACCCTCGACCCCGCCACCCAGCCGCCCGCGGTCCGGGACCTCGTCGCGGACCGCGCCGACCCCGCCGAGCAGCTCCTCTCCGCGGCGGCCGTCCTCACCACCTACCGGCGAGCCGGGCGGCAACCGCTGCACGACGTCCGGCCCCTGCCCGTCGCCGCGCCCGACGAGCGGCCCTTCGTCCCTCCCCTCGCGCGGGAACGGCTGGCCCGGCTGCTCGCCGCCAGCCATCCCGACCTCCTCCTGGAGTGGCTCGGCGTCGTCGCCGGCACGGACTACCGCGTCCCGCCCGAAACCCTCCCCCTGCTCGCCGAAGCCGCGCGCAGCAAGGCCGCCCTGCGCGGGCCGCTCGTCGCGGTCGCCGGGCCGGTCGGGGCGTGGCTCGGGCAGCGAAACCCCGACTGGGCCTTCCTCGCCGCGCCGCCCGAGGAGTCCGGCGACGTCTGGCAGTACGGCAGCCTCGCCCAGCGCCGGCGCTGGCTCGCGGCCAAGCTGGCCGACGATCCCGGCACCGCCCGCGAAGCCCTCGCCGGATCCTGGAAGTCCGAGCCCGCCGACATCCGGTCGGACTTCCTCGGCGTGCTCGCCGGCCACGTGAACGCCGAGGACGAAGGCTTCCTCGAAGCCGCCCTCACCGATCGCGCGGCCGCCGTCCGCGAACGGGCCGCCGAACTGCTCGGCCGGCTGCCGGGCACGCGCTACGGCGAGACCATGGCCGACCGGCTGCGGCCGCTCGTCCGCCGGACCGGCCGGGTGCTCGAAGTCTCCGTGCCGCAAGGCGAACGGGGCGAAGGCACCGTCCGGCTGCGCACCCTCGCCGCCGCCGCTCCGCTGGCGTTCTGGACCGAGTTCGGCCCACCCGCCGAGGTCGTCCGGATGACCGTCGAGGGCTGTCCGGCCGGCGTGCTGCGCGACTCCTGGGCCACCGCGGCCCTGCGCCAGCGCGACGAGACCTGGGCGCAGGCGCTGATCGGCGCCGACCCCGGCGGCCGCACCACCCCACCGCTGCTCGGCGTGCTGAGCCCGGCGAGCCAGGCCGCCACCGTGGGGCACCTGGTCAGCCGGCTGCCCGTCGAGTCGTTCGCGCGGCTGGTGCACGAGCTGCCCCGGCCGTGGACCAAGGAGCTCGGCATCGCCCTGCTCGACTGGATCGCCCGCCAGGACGATCACCGCCTGGTCTCGCACGCCGCCGTCGTGATCGCCCGCGCGGTCCCCGCGGCGTGCCTGCGGCACCCGCTGGCCACCACCCGCCTGACCATGGACGCCGGGCCGTGGCGCCGGGCGCTCACCGAAACGCTGAACTTCCGCCGCGAAATGTACGAGGAGCTCGCATGACCGCCCCCACCGTCCTCCGGCCGCACGCCGAACAGGACCACGCCGCCGAGCTGGCCGCGCTGGCCGCCGCCGACGAGCGGGCCAAGCCGCCCAACTGGAACCTGTCCCCGTGGGCCGTCGTCGAGTACCTGCTCGGCGGCACCCTGCCCGACGGCACCGTGATCACGCCGAAGTACGTCGGCCCGCGGCGGCTGATCGAGGTCGCCGTCGCGACGCTGGCCACCGACCGCGCGCTGCTGCTGCTCGGTGTGCCCGGCACGGCGAAGACGTGGGTGTCGGAGCACCTCTCCGCCGCGATCAGCGGGGACTCGACCCTGCTGGTGCAGGGCACCGCGGGCACGTCGGAGGAGTCCATCCGCTACGGCTGGAACTACGCCCGGCTGATCGCCGAGGGCCCGAGCCCCGCCGCGCTGGTCGAAAGCCCGCTCCTGCACGCGATGCGGGACGGCAAGCTGGCCCGGCTCGAGGAGCTGACGCGCATCCCGGCCGACGTCCAGGACTCGCTGATCACGATCCTGTCCGAGAAGACCCTGCCCATCCCGGAGCTGGGCACCGAGATCCAGGCGCGGCCGGGCTTCAACCTGATCGCGACGGCGAACAACCGCGACAAGGGCGTCAACGAGCTGTCGAGCGCGCTGCGGCGGCGGTTCAACACCGTCGTGCTGCCGCTGCCGGACAGCGCCGACGCGGAGGTCGAAATCGTCAGCAGGCGGGTCGCCGAGCTGGGCACTTCGCTGCAGCTGCCCACGGAAGCCGCCGAGCTGTCGGAGATCCGCCGGGTGGTCACGGTGTTCCGCGAGCTGCGCTCGGGCCGCACCGAAGACGGCCGCACGGCGGTGAAGTCGCCGTCCGGCACGCTTTCGACAGCCGAGGCGATCAGTGTGCTGACCGGCGGGCTCGCGCTGGCCACGCACTTCGGCGACGGCGTGCTGCGCCCGCACGACGTCGCGGCCGGCATCCACGGCGCGGTGGTCAAGGATCCGGTGGCCGACCGCGCGATCTGGATCGAGTACCTCGAGACGGTCGTCCGCGAGCGCGACGGCTGGGCCGACTTCTACCGGGCGGGCCAGGAACTTTCGTGACGACGCACCTGCTCGGCATCCGCCACCACGGCCCGGGGTCGGCCCGGGCCGTGGCGACGCGGCTCGCGCAGCTCGAACCCGACGTCGTGCTCATCGAAGGCCCGCCCGAGGCCGACGTCCTGGTCGAGCTGACCGAAGACCCGGCGATGGCGCCGCCGGTCGCGCTGCTGGCGTACGCGACCGACGACGTCTCGCGCGCCGCGTTCTGGCCGTTCGCCGTCTTCAGCCCGGAGTGGCAGGCGCTCGCCTACGCGCGCGAAGCCGGGATCCCGGTGCGGTTCTGCGACCTCCCGGCCGCGAACACGTTCGCCGCGGGGCCGGACGAGCACGCCGGCCCGCCGGTCGACCCGCTGGCGCTGCTGGCCTCGGCCGGCGGCTACGACGACCCGGAACGCTGGTGGGACGACGTCGTCGAGTCGCGGCGGGACAACGAAAACCCGTTCGACGTGATCGCGGACGCGATGACCGCCGTGCGCGAGGACGAAGAACCGCCCCAGGGCAACGAAGCCCGGCGTGAGGCCTACATGCGCTCGGTGCTGCGTCGCACCCGCAAGGACGGCTTCGAGAACATCGCCGTCGTCTGCGGGGCCTGGCACGTGCCCGCGCTGGCCGACCCGCTGCCGCCGGCGTCACACGACCAGACCGTCCTCAAAGGACTGCCGAAGCGGAAGGTCGCCTGCACCTGGGTGCCGTGGACCCACGGCAGGCTCGCGACGGCCAGCGGCTACGGCGCGGGCGTGCGGTCGCCGGGCTGGTACCACCACCTGTTCACCACGGCCGAGGACGTCACGGCGCGCTGGCTGACCGGCGTCGCGGCGGTGCTGCGGGAGGAGGATCTGCCCGTCTCGACCGCGCACGTCATCGAAGCGGTCCGGCTGTCGGAAACCCTCGCCACGCTGCGCGGGCGGTCGTCGGCCGGGCTGGCCGAGGTCACCGAGGCCACCCGGTCCGTGCTCTGCGGCGGGAACGAGGTGCAGGTCGAGCTCGTCACGCGGCGGCTGGTGGTCGGCGAACGGCTCGGCGAGGTCCCCGACCGGGTACCGCAGCCGCCGCTGGCCGCGGACCTGACCGCGACGGCGAAACGCCTGCGGCTCAAGAAGGACCCGATCGTCAAGGAGCTCGACCTCGACCTGCGCACCCCCGGCGGGCTCGACCGCTCGAAGCTGCTGCACCGGCTGCGGATCCTCGGCATCGAGTGGGGCAGCCGGGAGGCGTCGGCGCGGCGGAACAAGGGCACGTTCCGGGAGACCTGGGCGCTGTGCTGGGAGCCGGCGTTCGAGGTCGACCTGGTCGCGGCCGCGGTGCACGGCACCACCGTGCCGTCGGCGGCGACGGCCGCGGTCCGCGACACCGTCGAGGGCACGCCCCCGCTGGACGAGGTGACCACGGCCGTCGAGAACTGCCTGCTCGCCGACCTGCCGGAGGCGCTGCCCGAAGCGCTGGCGGCGCTGGACGCGCGGGCGGCGGCGGACGCGGACGTCGCCCGGCTCATGTCGGCGCTGCCCGCGCTGGCCCGGGCGACCCGGTACGGGAACGTGCGCGGCACCGACACCGGTGCGCTGCGCGCGGTCGCCGACCGCATGCTCGACCGGATCTGCGCCGGGCTGCCACCGGCGACGCACGGGATCGACGACGACGCCGCGGCCCGGATGGCCCAGCTCGTCGACGGGGTGCACGACGCGACGTCGCTGCTGGGCGACGACTCGAAGGAGCGCTGGCTCGCGGCGCTGGCGCGGCTGGCCGAACGGCCGTCGCTGCCGCCGCTGCTGGCCGGGCGGCTCACCCGGATCCTGCACGACGCCGGGCTGCTCGACGCCCTCGACATCGAACTGCGGCTGGGCCGGGCGCTCACGCCGGGTATCGCGCCGTCGGCGGGCGCGGCGTACGTCGAGGGCTTCTTCGATGGCGGCGCGCTGCTGCTGGTGCACGACGAAGGTCTGCTGCGGGTGATCGACGCGTGGCTCGCGGCGATCCACGACGACGTCTTCACCGAGGTGCTTCCGTTGCTGCGCCGCACGTTCGGCGCGTTCAGCGGGCCCGAGAAGCGGGCGATCGGGCAGCGTGCGGCCGGGCTCGCCGGCACCGCGGCGGCCGTGGCGTTGACGGCCGAAGAACTGGACGAGGACCGGGCGGAGGGCGTGCTGCCCGTCCTGGCGACCTTGCTGGGGGTGGGGGTGTGAGCGTGGACGTCGAGCGGGCGCGGCGCTGGCGGCTGGTGCTGGGTGCCGAGGGCGCGGGTCCCGGGTCGGGGCTGGCCGACGCCGAGCTGTCCGATGAGGACAGTGGGGTCGACGCGGTGCTGGCCGCCCTCTACGACAAGCCGGACGAAGAGGCGGCGGGCGGTCCGCGCAGCGCGAACCTGGGCGCGTCGGCGCCGCGGGTCGCACGCTGGCTGGGCGACATCCGGCGCTACTTCCCCAGCACCGTCGTGCAGGTGATGCAGCGCGACGCCGTCGACCGCCTGGGCCTGACCCGGATGCTGCTGGAGAAGGAGCTGCTCTCGGCCGTCGAGCCGGACGTGCACCTGGTCGGGACCCTGCTGTCGCTGAACGGCGTGCTGCCGGAGGAGACCAAGGAGACCGCGCGCGAGGTCGTCCGCAAGGTGGTCGAGGAGCTGGAGGAGCGGCTGGCCGAGCGCACGCGCGCGGCGATCAAGGGGGCGCTGGACAAGGCGTCGCGCACGCACCGGCCGCGGCCCGGCGACATCGACTGGGCACGCACGATCCACCGGAACCTCAAGCACTACTCCCCCGAGCTGGGCACGATCGTGCCGGAGCAGCTGATCGGCTTCGGCCGGCGCCAGCAGGCGGTGCAGCGCGACGTCATCCTGGCGGTGGACCAGTCGGGCTCGATGGCGGAGTCGGTGGTGTACTCGGGGCTGTTCGGCGCGGTCCTGGCGTCGATGCGGGCGTTGCGGACGTCGTTCGTCGCGTTCGACACGGAGGTCGCGGACCTGACCGAGCACCTCGCCGACCCGGTCGACGTGCTGTTCGGCACCCAGCTGGGCGGCGGCACGGACATCAACCGGGCGATCGCGTACTGCCAGGGCCTGGTCGGCCGCCCCGAGCAGACGCTGCTGGTGCTGATCAGCGACCTGTACGAGGGCGGCGACGAGGACGAGCTCCTGCACCGGATCGCCGAGCTGGTCGGCGCGGGCGTCCAGGTGGTGACGCTGCTGGCGCTGTCCGACTCGGGCGCGCCGTCCTACGACCACGAGAACGCGGCGGCACTGGCGGAGCTGGGCGTCCCGGCGTTCGCGTGCACCCCGGACCAGTTCCCGGAACTGATGGCGGCGGCCATCCGAGGCGACGACCTGCAGGCCTGGGTGGCGCGGGAGACCAGCTGAGTTGCGGAATGAAACTCTTCACCGAGCGGTTGAAGGGGGTGTGGGACAGCAGCTCCCGCAGGAAGGACGGCTCGCCATGAAGGTCCGCAGCTCGATCCGCTCGATGGCTCGTCAGCCGGGCGCCCAGGTCATCCGCCGCGGCACGCGCGTGTTCGTGATCAACAAGGACAACCCGCGTTCCAAGGCTCGTCAGGGCTGACTCGCGGCGGCCGCCCGGTCCTCGGCGCGGCCGAAGCGCATCACTCCGTCGTCCACGCGGTTGAAACGCATGTCCGCTAAGTCCAGCAAGTAGTTCTGGCGCATCATCCAGGGCCGCCTCTCCCCCTGCTTCGGCAGGCCGGAGGCGGCCCTTTTGATGTACCCGGACGCCAGGTCCACGATCGGCCGCGGCCGGCCCGCCGAAGCAGCCGATGCCGCGTCCGGGGCGCAGTACGCGTACCCGCGCCGATCCAGGTACGCCAGCAGCCGGCAGACGTACTGCGACGTCAGATCGGCCCGCAGCGTCCACGAGTTGTTCGTGTAGCCCACGCACCACGCCAGGTTCGGGATGCCGCCGAACATCATGCCCTTGTACGCGCGCTGGTCGCCGGGAGAAATCGGCTGCCCGTCGACCGTCAGCGCGATCCCGCCGAACGCCACCAGGCGCAGGCCCGTCGCCGTCACGATGACGTCGGCGTCGAGTGAGCGCCCCGACTCCAGCTGGACGCCGGACTCGGTGAACCGCGCGATCTCGTCCGTCACGATGTCCGCCTTGCCCGAGCGCAGCGCCCGGAACAGGTCCGCGTCCGGCACCAGGCACAGCCGCTGGTCCCACGGGTCGTACGACGGCACGAAGTGCGGGTCCACCGGGATCGACGCCGGCAGCTGCGCCGCCACCCCGTCCCGCAGCACCTGGGCCGCCCGGCGGGGCAGTCGCCGCATCAGCTGGAAGAACAGCGTCCCCATGACCACGTTCTTGCCCCGCACCACCCGGTGCGCGAGCTTCTCCGGCAGCAGCGCGCGGATCCGGTCGGCGAGCGCGTCCTTCCCCGGCCGCGCCACGATGTACGACGGCGACCGCTGCAGCATCGTCACGCTCGCGGCGGCCAGCGCCATCGCCGGGACCAGCGTCACCGCCGTCGCGCCGCTGCCGATCACCACGACCCGCTTGCCGGTGTAGTCGAGCGACGCGGGCCACTGCTGCGGGTGCACGATCTCGCCCGCGAACTCCGCGCGGCCCGGGAAGTCGACGACGTGCCCGTTCTCGTACGAGTAGTAGCCACTGCACAGGTAGAGGAACCGGCAGGTGAACGTCGCCCCATGCTCGGTCGAGACCGTCCACAGCGCGTCGGACGACGACCACGACGCCCGCACCACCCGGTGGCCGAAACGGATCCGGGCGGTCACCCCGAACGCCTCGGCGGTCGAGCGGATGTACGCCAGGATCGACGGGCCGTCGGCGATCGCCTTCGGGTCCTTCCACGGCCGGAACGGGTAGCCGAGGGTGAACATGTCCGAATCGGACCGGATGCCCGGATAGCGGAACAGGTCCCACGTGCCGCCGATGGTGTCCCGCGCCTCGAGCACGGCGTACGTCTTGCCCGGCAGCCGCTCCTGGAGCCGGCAGGCCGCGCCGACGCCGGACAGGCCGGCGCCCACGATCAGGACGTCCACGTGCTCGGCGGTGGTCATGAATTCCAGCCTAACCGAGGTGGGGACCCCGCCGGACCGGGTCGGGGCACCGATCCGGCGGGGAAGACCACTACAGGCGCACGACCTTCGTCGCGCCGAAGCTGCCCTTCAACGGGACCACCACGGCCTTGCCGTGCACGGTCACCGTGACGCTGTCCTGCGTCTGCGTCGGATCCGACACCGCCAGCTGACGCCGCCCGAACGCGACCGACGCGGGCCCGGAGACGCGCACGTCGCCGACCGAACCGGCCGCGAAGAAGTTCGCCAGCAGCGTGTCCCCGGCCTGGACGGCCTGGACCGTCGCGGTGTTGGCCCGCACCCGCCACGCCCAGGACGCGGTGAGCGTCCCGACCACCGACGCGCCCGGCAGCACCGCGTACGCATAGCTCGCGTCGACCGGCTTCGCACCGTGCTCCAGCACCAGCTTCTGGTACCGGCGCGTGTTCGGCGTCGTCGTGCCCTTGGTGTTGGCGCCCGTGTCGATGTCGCGCCACGCACCGGTCCGGTCCTCGCGCAACGCCGTCACCGACGCGTCGTCCAGGAGCACGTACCCGCCGACGTTCTCGAGGTGCGCCCAGTGCGGCCGCCGCAGCGCGGCCGCCTTGCCGAGATCGGTGGGGACGCGCCGGCCGTCGACCAGCAGCGCACCGCGGCCGACCTCGCCGAGGTTGCGGTTCTCGATCGTCGTGCGCACCGCGTGGTCCGAGGTGGAGGTGATCCCGGCGCCGAGGCAGACGACCCCGTTCGGCGTGAAGAACCACGACTTCTTGGCGACCAGCGAACCGTCCCAGGACTTGAAGTCCATCGCGAAGGCGCCGTGCCTGTCGTCCCAGCGGACGCCACCCGTGTGGGTGTTGGGGCCGACCGGCACGTTGCCGAACTTGGGGTCGACCGGGCCGTCGTTCTCGGTCGTGCCCGGCAGCAGCAGCGGGTCGACCGTCGGCCAGTAGGCGTCGGTGTAGTGGCCCTTGGCGTTCGGCAGGAACGTGTAGAGCACGCCGTCGCCGACGTAGTAGCCCTTGAGGTTCTGGCCGTTGATGGACTCGTAGCGCGAGATCCGCGTCGAGCTGACGCCCAGCGACGCCGACCAGTCGTCGGTGACGTGCACGAGCCGGTCCTGCTGGCCGAAGTCCCGGTGCGTCGCGACCACCCGCGCCGGGCGCGCGCCCGAGGCGAGCATGTCCTGCGCGAACTCGATGCCCGGCGTCGCCACGAGGTCCGGGCCGGGCGCGAACCGCTCCGGGTCGGGGATCTTGAGGAACGGCGCGTACGTGCCTTCCTTGATCCACTTCGCGGCGAGGGCGTTGAGGTCGGTCTTCGTCTTGCCGGACGCCGTGCGGGCCAGGACGAGCGTCGCGACCGTCAGCTGGTGGCCGATGTCGTGCCCGGTCTCGCCTTGGCGTGAAAGCATCCGGCCGCGCACCGGTTCCATCAGCGCGCCCGCGTAGACGAACGGCGCGAAGCTGTCCGCGACGAGCGCGTAGATCTTGTCCTTGAGCGGCTGCGGCAGCGCGTACTCGGTGCCCGCGGTGACGTGGATGGCGCCGGCGAGCGCGGTGAGCAGGACGATGCCGTAGTGCCCGGGGTACGGGATGGTGTCGTGCTGGATGAACGAGCCGTCGACGTGGAAGCCGTCGCCCGCCGCGCGGTCCAGCTTGGCGACGACGCTCGCCGCGCCGCCGCCGGCGACGTCGGTGAGCGCGTCGATGCCGGTCTTGATCCACGCGGTGTCGCCGATCAGCGCGCCGGCGACGATCGAGATCAGGCCCTTGTCCGCGCGGTTGGCGCCGGTCTCGACGAGTGCCGTGTTGTTCGCGCGGACGTTCGGGTTGCCGACGAACCGCTTGATCGGGCTGACGTACCGTGCCAGCTCGTCGGCGGTCAGGTGGTCGGCCACCACCGAAAGCGTGTGCAGCACGTAGTACGGGACGCCGATCTCGTAGGTGTACCAGTTGCCGATCTCGCCGACCTGCGGGTTGTACTGGCTCGCGTAGATCAGCTCGAGCGCCGCCTTGATCCGGTCGAGCACCACCGGGTCACCGGCCAGCGCACCACCCGGCGTGCCCCAGTCGACGGCGATCGCGCGCAGCCGGGCGTACATCGACGTCGTGTAGTCGCTGCCCGGGCCGAGCGGCAGGTCAGTCCACAGTGGAGCACCACCGCCGGCGACGGACAGGCTGGCGTTGTAGGCCTTGGCGACACGGCCCAGGTTGGCCAGCGCCTCGGTGCGTTCCGGCGACGGCCGGTTGATGCCGGTCTGCAGCTGCCGATAGGCGGCGACGATCGGCGCGGTCGCGGCGGGCGCCCCGGTCGCGGCCGCGGCCACCGGCGCGCTGGCCGCCGACGCGAAGGCCGGACGGGTGAGCAACACGGTCGAAGCGGCCGCCAGCGCGCCGCCGCGCAGAGCGTTTCTCCGGTTCACGGGCATGGCAATGCCTCCCAGGAAGACATCCTCGGCTTGCGGGGAATGGGGAACGGATTCGGTGGTGCGGCGGCGGATTCAGTTGTCGGCACCGGAAACTGTCGGTGCCGGGCGATAGACTGGAAACGGGGGGCGCCCCCGCGGGAGGCGCCCCGCCGGGGTCAGCGGGAGCCGTCGGTGCGGCGGGGCAGCTGCCAGGGGTTGGCCTCCTGGAGGGGTTCGGGCAGCAGGGCGTCGGGGAAGCCCTGCCACGCGATCGGGCGCAGGAAACGCTCGATCGCGGCGGTGCCGACCGATGTCGTGGTCGGGGCCGTCGTGGCCGGGTACGGGCCGCCGTGCTGCTGGGCCCAGCTCACCGTCACGCCGGTGGGCCAGTCGTTCCACAGCAGCCGGCCGGCGATGCGGCCCAGTGCCGGCAGCACCGGCCGGATCCAGTCCACATCGGACTCTTCGCCGTGGATCGTGGCGGTGAGCCCCGGTTCGATGATGTCGAGCAGGCTCAGCAGTTCGGCCTGGTCGGCGTAGGTGACGATCAGCGACGCCGGCCCGAAGCACTCTTCGTGCACCGCGTCGCCGCCTTCGAGGAACTGCTTGCCGGTGGTCGCCAGCAGCGTCGGGGTGAACGCCGGCGAGGAAGAAGCCGACGAAGACACCACCTCGACGCCCGGCACCTCCCGCAGCTGCGCCAGCTTGTCGGCGTACCCGGCGGCGATGCGGTCGTTGAGCATCGGCTGGGCCGCGGCACCGTCCAACGCATCCTTCAACGTCGAGGTCAGGTTGTGGTCCTCGGGCAGGAACAGCAGGCCCGGCTTGGTGCAGAACTGCCCGGCGCCCAGGGTGAACGACCCGGCGTAACCCTTCGCGACGGCTTCCCCGCGCGCGGCGATGGCGGCCTCGGTGACGACGACCGGGTTGACGCTGCCGAGCTCGCCGTAGAACGGGATCGGCCGCGGCCGCGCGTTCGCGATGTCGAACAGCGCCCGCCCGCCGGGGATGGACCCGGTGAACGACGCCGCCGCGATCCGCGGGTCCTTCAGCGCGGTGACGCCCTCCTCCTGGCCGAAGATCACGTCGAAGATGCCTTCGGGCGCACCCGCGCCGACCAGGGCTTCGCGCACGATCCGGCCGGTCAGCGCGGACAGCTCCGGGTGGCCGGGGTGGGCCTTGAGGATCACCGGGCAGCCCGCGGCGAGCGCGGACGCCGTGTCGCCGCCGGCGACGCTGAACGCGAACGGGAAGTTGCTGGCCGCGAACACCAGCACCGGGCCGATCGCGGTCTTGACGCGGCGGATGTCCGGCCGCGGGCCCATCGGCCAGTCCGGGTCGGCGTGGTCGACGGTGGCGCCGAGGTACTCGCCGTCGGTGAGCACCTCGCCGAACAGGCGGAGCTGGAACGTCGTGCGCTTCAGCTCGCCGGCCAGCCGCGGGGTGGCGGGCAGGTGGGTCTCGCTGTGCGCGAGCGGGACGAGCTCGTCCGCGGCGGCGTCGAGGGCGTCGGCGGCCGCGACCAGCCAGCGGGCGCGTTCGGCCGGGGTGGCCGCGGCGGCGGGACGGGCGGCTTCGGCGGCGGCCGTCAGGATCTTCTCGAGCGTGGCGGCGTCGGTGGCCTGGCTCATGGGTGGAACAGCTCCTCAGTTCTCATGGGCGGCGGCGGTGGCCGTGCCGAGGTCGCCCCAGCGACCCGGTCCGGCCAGTCCGAGGTGGTACAGGTGCAGCTCCGCGGCGCCCGCCTTGGCCAGCTCGCCCACGTACGCGGCGATGTCCGGCACCGGCGCGGCGGCGACCGCGGTGATGTAGCTGCCGATCGCGACCCGCTCGGGCAGGGCCTCCCGGATCGCGGCGACGGCGTCGGCGCCGGTGGCGGGCGCCCACCCGAAGACTACGACCGCGTCGGCGTCGTCCGCAGCGGACGGCGTCAGCCCGGGCAGCGCGCCGGTGACCCACGGGTCGAGAGCACCGTGCAGCACGACTCGGACGCCCTCGGGCACCGTCGCCAGCACCGCGGCCCGCAACGCGTCGGTCGCTTCCTGCCGGACTCGCAGCAGCATCGAGGTCAACGCGGGCGGCAAGCCATCGGCCGTGACCCCGAGGTCGCCGGACGCGATCAGCCGCCGGACCTCCTCGACGAGCTGCGCCCGGACGGTGTCCGCATCGACGTCCCACGCCGAAGCACACGCGTCGCAGCAGCAGATCGACAGCAGCCGGGCCACCGCGGGCGCCCAGACGCCGTCGGTCTTCTCGTGCTGGTGCTGGTGCACCGCGCCGAGCGGGCCGCAGGCCTCGAGGATCACCGACGACAGCTCCAGGCCGGCGACAGCCTCGGCGGTCAGCGTCGCGGCGTACTCGCGCACCGCGGGCTGCGACGGGCACAGCGCCCAGGGATAGCCCTCCCCGAAGCAGTTGCGGACCACGACGTCCGGGTGCTCGTAGCCGAGCTGCGAGTTGTGGGTCAGCACGATCCAGGCAGCCGCCGGAATCCCGGCGTCGCTGAGCAGCTTGACGGCGTCCCGACCGCTGTCCTGAGCAGCTACCCAGTCCGGAGTGGACGGACGCAAGCGTTTGCCTTCCCAGGCTTCCGCCCGCACGGGCCGGTAGAAGGCCGCGTGCCGCGCGACGACAGCGGTCCCGGAAGCCGACCACGGCGTCGCGGCGCGGGCGCTGTGGTACGACAGCGCCACGGCCACCTCGTCGACGCCCAGGTCCCGGGCCCGCGCGGCGAACCCGGGCTCCAGGACGTCCCAGGGGTAGGCGTATCCCGTCACCTTCACCGGGTCACCACCTCGCCGTGTTGGGTTCGAACCCGGGCACGTACTTGCGCATGTAGGTCACGTCGTCCCGTTTGGTCAGTCCACATCGGACGTAGTTCTCGTGCAGGCGGGCCAGCGCGTCCTCGTCCAATTGCACGCCGAGGCCCGGCGTAGAAGGCACCGCCACGGCACCTTCGCGGAACTCCAGCACGCCCGGCTCGATGACGTCCTCGACCTTCCACGGCCAGTGCGTGTCGCAGGCGTAGGTGAGGTGCGGGGTCGCCGCGGCGACCTGCACCATCGCGGCCAGGCTGATCCCGAGGTGGCTGTTGGAGTGCATCGACAGGCCGACACCGAAGCTCTCGCAGGTCGTCGACAGCGACTGCGTCGCGCGCAGGCCGCCCCAGAAGTGGTGGTCCGAGAGCAGGACGCCGATCGCGCGCGCCCGGAAGCCCGGGTCGATGTCGCCGAAGTTCACCACGCACATGTTGGTGGCCAGCGGCATCGACGCTTCGGCAGCGACCCTCGCCATCCCCTCGATGCCCGGCGTCGGGTCTTCGAGGTACTCCAGGACGCCGTCGAGCTCCGACGCCACCCGGATGCCGGTCTCGACCGTCCACGCGCCGTTCGGGTCGATCCGCAGCGGGTGCCCGGGGAACGCCTCGGCCAGCGCACGGATCCCGTCGACCTCCTGGCCGGGCTCGAAGACCCCGCCCTTGAGCTTGATCGAGCGGAAGCCGTACTCGTCGATCATCCGCTTCGCCGACCCGACCAGCGTCTCGGGCGTGGTGATCTCGCCCCAGGAGTCTTCGCGGCCGTCGACGTGCTTGCCGTACTTGTAGAACAGGTACGCGGAGAACTCGACGGCGTCCCGCGCCTTGCCGCCGAGCAGGTCGGTGATCGGGCGGCCGAGGTACTGCCCCTGCGCGTCCATGCAGGCGACCTCGAACAGCGAATACACGCTCGCGACTGTCTTGCGGATCGAGAACCCGCCGATCAGCCCGTGGGCGTCGGTCAGCACAGTGCCCGAAAGCGCTTGCGCGACCAGCCGCTGCAGGCCGGGCAGGTCGAAGACGTCGTGGCCGCGCAGCTGCGGCAGCACCTTGCGCACCTCGCCGAGGAACGCGTTGTCGCCGTAGGACTCGCCGAGCCCGACGATGCCGTCTTCGCACTTGACCTGCACGATGCTGCGCAACGCGAACGGCTCGTGCACGCCCATGACGTTGAGCAGCGGCGGGTCGGCGAACGCGACCGGCGTCAGCACCACATCGAGGATTTTCATCAGCCCAGCGCCTTCAGCGTGCCGAAGCCGTCCTCCACGATCTTCTCCAGCCGGTGGATCTGCTCCGGCGTCGGCTCGACCAGCGGCGGCCGGACCGGGCCGACCTTGTCACCACGCAACCGCGCGGCGGCCTTCACCAGGGACACGGCGAAGCCGGGCGTCTCGTCCCGCAACGCCACCAGCGGCAGGTAGAAACCGGTCAGCAGCGCGTCCATGACGCGGGTGTCGCCCTCGCCGAGCGCGCGGTGGAAGCGGTGCGCGATCTCCGGCGCGAAGCAGTGCACGGCCGAGGAGTAGCGGGCGACGCCGATCGAGGCGTACGCCTTGGCGGAGACCTCCGCGGTCGGCAACCCGTTGAAGAACAGGAAGTTCCGCGACCGCTCGGTGTCCAGCGACCGGATCGTGGTGACGATCCGGGTCATCACCTCGACGTCGCCGTAGCCGTCCTTGAGGCCCACGATCGAGGGAATGTCGAGCAGCGACGCCGCGGCCGGCGCGCCGAACACGCCGGTGCCGCGGTGGTAGACGATCACCGGCACCGAAGAGTCGCCGACGGCGTAGCGGACGAAGTCGACCAGACCCGCCTGCGGCCCGGAGACGAGGTACGGCGGCAGCAGCAGGACGCCGTCCGCACCCCCGGCCTGGGCCGCCGCGACGCCGGCCCGAGCCGACGCCGCGCCGCCACCGGCGCCCACCCAGACCGGGACGCGGCCGGCGGCCACCTCACGCGACCGGGTGAGCACCGAGGCGTGCTCGGCGGGCGAGAGCGAGCTGAACTCGCCGGTGCCGCACGCGACGAACAGCGCACCGGCGCCCGCCGCGATGTGGCTCTCCACGTTCTCCGCGAGCGCGTCGAGGTTGACCTCGAGGTTCTCGGTGAACGGGGTGAGGGGGAACGCCAGCAGGCCGTCCAGCTCGATCTCGTTCTGTGCCATCAGTCTTCTGCTCTCTCGTCCTTTATCGGGTTCGGCCGGGTGTGGCCAACGTCAGGCAGGCACTGTTGTGCCTGCCTTCTTGCGATCGACGTCGTCGTCGGTGTTCACGGTGTCGACGATCTCATCGGCCGCCGCGCTCCGCTCGGGCGCGATCAGGCCGAGGCCGACGTAGAGGGCGAGCGAGACCAGGATCGGGGTCGCGACGAGCACCGTCTGGTTCGCGTTGAAGACGTAGTAGACGAGCGCGTAGTCGATCAGGCCGCCCGCCCAGGAGATCAGCGCCGCGCGCGGGCCGCACTTGCGGAACCACGGCAGCATGCCCAGCAGCAGCGGGATCGAGATCGGGCCCATCAGCGCCGCGACCCAGTTGACGACGATCTGCAGTACGCCGCCGAGGTTCTGCGCCTGGGTGGCGACGAGCATCGTCAGCGCGACGAAGATCACCGTGGTGATCCGGGCCGCCTTGAGGCCCTGGGTGTCGGTCCACTGCCGGGTGCGGCGGAACATCGCCGGGATCATGTCGCGGGTGATCACCGCGGAGATCGCGTTGGCGTCGGAGGACACCATCGCCATGGTGTGCGAGAAGATCCCGGCCAGCACCAGGCCGATCAGGCCCGGCGGCAGGAACGTGGTCGTCATGATCGCGTACGACTGCGTGGGGTCCTTGACGCCCGGGATGAGCAGCGGCGCCGCGAACATCGGGAACATCAGCACCAGTGGCCACAAGAGGTACAGCGCGGACGAAAGCCGCGCGCCGCGCCGGGCTTCGTGGGTGTTCGGCGCCGCCATGTAGCGCTGCGCCAGGTTCCACATGCCTCCGTTGTACTCCAGCGTCTTCACGAGCACGTAAACGAGCAAGAAGATGGTGGTGTACTTGGACGTCACCGGGTCGAGGTGGTTCTCGGGCAGCTTGTCCCACATCGTCCAGAGCGCGGAGATCCCGCCGAGCTTGCCCAGCACGACCACGATCATCACGATCGCGGCGATGCCCTGGATGACGAACTGGCCGAAGTCGGTGAGCGCGTCGGCCCACAGCCCGCCGATGGTGCAGTAGACGAGGGTGACGGCGCCGGTGATGAGGATGCCGAGGTTGTAGTCCAGGCCGGCGAAGACGTGCAGCAGGGTCGCGACGGCGAACCACTTGGCCGCGATGTCGAAGATCTTCAGCAGGCTGCCGCTCCAGGCGAGCGCCTGCTGCGTCGGCACGTTGTACCGCTTGGCCAGGTACTCCAGCGGCGAGGCGACGCCGAGCTTCGAGCGCAACCGGTTCCACCGGGCGGCGAACAGCCAGCTGCCGATCCCGACGCCGATGCCGATGCTGGCGAAGCCCCAGAAGTACACGGTGACGCCGCTGGTGTACGCGACCCCCGCGTACGCGACGAAGAGCACCGCGCTGTAGCCGGACATGTGGTGCGAGATGCCGGCCAGCCACCACGGCATCTTGCCGCCGGCCGTGAAGAAGTCCTTCACGTCGCTGACCCGTTTGTGCGACCACCAGCCGATGACGATCATCAGCGCGAAGTACGCGCAGACCATCGTCCAGTCGAGTGCGTGCACCGCAGGCTCCTTTCCGCGTCCACGTCGATGCGGTCTCGAAGGAGATGTTCACATCCATGAACGGAGTCTGTTATAGTGATTATGTTCATCCATAAGAACGTTGTTCGGGACGCTAATATGGCCGGAGTCACAAGTCAACGGCCGGACGGAGGCACACAAATGCCGCAGAAGGTGGACAATCCGGACGCCCGAGCGGACGGTGCCCCCGCCGAATCCTCGGGGGTGAAGTCCGCGCGGCGCGCGGTCGACCTCATCGAGACCTTCGCGGCGAACGACGTCTGGCTGTCCCTTTCGGACCTGCACGCGCGCACGGGCTTCCCGCGCTCGTCGCTGCACGGCCTGCTGCGGACGCTGCTGGAGGCCGGCTGGCTGGAGGCGGACGCCAACACCGCCCGCTACCGCCTCGGCGTCCGCGCGCTGATCTGCGGCACGGCGTACCTGGACCGCGACGCCGTCGTCCCGTTCGCCACGGAGGCACTGGAGCGCATCCGGGAGAAGACCGGCTTCACCGCGCACTTCGCGCGGCGCAACGGCACCGAGGTCGTCTACCTGGAGACGCGCGAGTCGCAACGCTCCACGCACCTCGTCTCCCGCGTCGGGCGCACGCTGCCCACGCACGCGACGGCGCTGGGCAAGGCGCTGCTGGCCGAGCTGACGCACGACGAGATCGAGGCGTTGATGCCCGCGACGCTGCCGCCGCTGACCCCGAACACCATCACCTCGCTCGAAGCCCTGCACGCCGAGTGCGCCGCGACCCGCGAGCGCGGCTACGCCGCCGAGATCGAGGAAGGCACCCTCGGCGTCCGCTGCGTCGCCGCGGTGATCCCCTACCGGATCCCGGGCACCGACGCGATCAGCTGCTCGATGCCGATCTCCCAGGTGACCGACGCCGACGCGCAGCGCGTCGGCGAGCTGCTCGCCGAAACCACCGCCGAGCTCGGGCAGCAGCTGCGCCGGGCCGGCATCCGCTAGCCGCCGCCATTACCGGAAGGAACACAATGACGGACCAGCGTGTGCTCATCACCGGGTCGGCGGGTGTCGTCGGCACCCTGATGCGGCCCCGCTTGAAGCGCGACGGCCGCGTGCTGCGCCTGCTCGACCTGGCGCCGCAGACGGCGTCGGACGCCTCCGAAGAGGTCGTGACGGCTTCGGTCACCGACGCCGAGGCGATGGCGTCGGCGTGCGAAGGCGTCGACGCGCTGATCCACCTCGGCGGGCACAGCCGCGAGAACACGTGGGAAGCGACGCTCGACGTCAACATCAACGGCACGCAGACGGTCCTGGAGGCGGCCCGCGCGGCGGGGATTTCGCGCGTCATCCTGGCGTCCAGCAACCACGCGGTCGGCTTCCGCCGCAACGACTCCGACCTGCCGGCGGACTCCTCGCCGCGCCCGGACACGTACTACGGCGTCTCCAAGGCGGCGATCGAGGCGCTGGGCAGCCTGTACCACTCGCGGTTCGGCATGGACGTCATCGTGATCCGGATCGGCTCGTGCTTCGAGACGCCGTTGCCGCTGGGCCCGCGCGGCCTGACGACGTGGCTGTCGCCGGACGACGGCGCGCGGCTGTTCGAGGCCTGCCTGTCCGCGCCGTCGCCGGGGTACCGGCTGATCTGGGGCGTCTCGGACAACACGCGCCGGATCTACTCCCTGGAAGAGGCGGAGGCGCTGGGCTACAAGTCCCTCGACGACGCCGAGGTGTACGCGGAGCAGCTGGCTTCCCACCCCGCACCGACCGGGGCCGCGGCCGAGTACGTCGGCGGCCCGTTCTGCACCGCTCCCCTGGGCGTCTTCAACCCGCTGTGACGGTCTTACGGAAGCCGCGGAGGTACTAGTACCTTCGCGGCTTCCTCGTCTCATCGGGTGAAGCCAGAGTGACGCCATGATCGTGAAATCCCGCCGCGCGCGGAAGTGGGCCATCGTCGTGGCGTGCGTGCTGGTCGTCGTCATCGCCGCCGCGTTCACGCTGTTCGAGGTGTCGAAGTCGCGGACCTTCCAGTTCTTCGGCACCCTCGTGAACCGCGTCGACACCGTCGAGAAGGTCGTCGCCCTCACCTTCGACGACGGCCCCGATCCGGCCGGGACCCAGGCGATCCTGGACACGCTTCGCGAGCGCGAGGTGCCCGCGACCTTCTTCCTCATCGGGCGGGACATCGCCGCGCACCCGGACCTCGCGCGCGACATCGCCGCGGCGGGGCACGAACTCGGCAACCACAGCTTCAGCCATGAGCGCATGATCGGCGTGACGCCGGCCTGGGTCGCCGACGAGGTCGAGGCCACCGACGCGCTCATCCGCACCGCCGGCTACCCCGGCGAGATCCTCTTCCGGCCGCCGAACGGCAAGAAGCTCTTCGCGCTGCCGCACTACCTCGCGTCGCACAACCGGACGACGATCACCTGGGACGTCGAACCGGACTCCGAAGGCACCCCGGACGCCGCCACCGTGGAGAAGACCACGCTCGACCAGGTCCGCCCCGGCTCGATCGTGCTGCTGCACGCCATGTACGCCTCGCGAGAGCAGACCCGGCAGGCGATCGGGCCGGTCGTCGACCGGCTCAAGCAGCGCGGCTACCGGTTCGTGACCGTGTCGCAGCTGCTGGCAGTGCGACGCTGACGATCCACTCGCCGTCCCGCGGCCCGTGCGTCAGCGTTCCCCCGGCCGCCGCGGCCTGCTCCGCGAGCCCGGCCAGGCCGTAACCCCCGCCCGCGCGCGGACTTCCCTTGAGCGGGTTGCGCGCGGTGATCGTGACGCCGTCCCCCACCTCGACGTCCAGCCGCAGCCGGACGCCAGGGCCGTTGTGCCGCAACGCGTTCACGGCCGTCTCCGCGACGAACCGCTCGGCCAGCTCCCGCACCGGACGCGGCAACGCCGGCAGCACCGGGTCGCGGTCGAGGACGAGACCCGCCGTGCGCAGCCGGGCCAGCACCTCGGCGAGATCGGGCGGACGTTCGGCGTCGTCGTGCAGGTCGTCGAGCGTGCGGCGGACGAGCGTGAGCGCGCCCCGGCCGGCGGCCAGGAGGGTGTCGAGGCGGTCGCGGTCGGCGTCGGTCAGGTCCCCGACCGCGCGCAGCGTCTCGGCCTGCACGAGCATCACGGCCGTGGTCTGGGCGAGGGTGTCGTGCAGCCGCCGGGCCGCGCGCTCGGCCCGGTCGGCCAGCGCGCGCCGGCGTTCGGCGCCGAGCAGCCAGGCGACCGCGCAGATCGTGAGGGCCAGGAGCGTGCCGTCGAGCGGGCCCTTCGCCGGGAACACCGCCGCTCCCACGGCGAGGGCCGCCGCGGCCGCTAGCCACCGCTGCGGTGTGCTGTAGAGCGCGAGCAGCACCGGCACGTACATCGTGTTGCGCGGGTGGTCGAGCACCAGGTGCCCGGCCGTCGCGAGGGTGACGACCACCAGCACGACGGCGGGCGCGCGGCGCGACCACAGCAGCGGGACCAGCTGGGCCGCGCTGAGCAGCGCCGCGAACCAGCCCTGGTGCGGGGTCCAGGCGCCGCTGGCGAAGAACACCGCCGCGGTCGCGGCCGTCGTGACGAGAGACTGGCGCATGCGCCCGACAGTAGAGTGAACCTTATTCTGGCTAGGTCGGCGCTACGAACTGTAAGTCGCGGCCTGCGGTGACTCTCGCGCCGACCGACGGCTGAATGAGGTTCAATGTCGGCATGATCCGGGTCCAGGTCGTCGACGACCACGCGCTCGTGCGCGAGGGCATCGCCCTGATCCTGGGGGCGCGGCCGGACCTCGACGTCGTCGCGCGGTACGCGAGCGGCCCGGAGCTGCTCGCCTCGGCCGTCGAAGCCGACGTCGTCCTGCTCGACCTCTACCTGCCCGGCATGGACGGCCTCGAAGTCCTGCGCCGGCTGGAGTCTCCGGCGCCCCGGGTGCTGATGCTGACGACGGTCGGCCGTCCCCGCGAGATCCGCGAAGCGATCACGGCGGGCGCGGCCGGGTTCGTGCTGAAGGACTCTTCCGGCGACGAGCTGGCGGCCGCCGTCCGCGCGGCGCACCAGGGCCTGACCGCGCTGAGCCCGGCGGTGGCGTCGGCGTTGAGCGGCGGCGGCACGTTGACCCCGCGCGAACGGGACGTGCTGGAGCTGCTCGGCGAAGGACTGTCCAATCGGGACATCGCGACCCGGCTGCGGCTGGCCGAGCGGACGGTGAAGGCCCACGTCGGGAACGTGCTGGCCAAGCTGGGCGTCACGAGCCGCACGCAGGCCGCGCTGGTGGCCCGGGACCGGTGACCTGGCTCGGCCACGCGGACTTCGAAGCGGCTGGCCAACGGCGCCCGCAGGCGCCATGACCATGTCCGGCAGCGCGTCGACCTCCTGGGCCCGGGCGAGGTGCTTTCCCCGACGGCCGGCGCCCCGAGCTTGTACGGCCCGTGTACGAGCCCGGCTTACCGTCGCGCGCCATGTCGAAGAACCTGCTCACGCTGGGCGTGTTCGCCGCCCTCGCGGCCAGTGCCCTCACCGCGACCGACGCCGCCGCGGCCACCAAGACCTACTACGTCGACCAGACCCTCGGCAGCGACGCCGCGGCCGGGACGCAGTCCGCGCCGTGGAAGTCCCTCGCCAAGGTCGCCGCGACGACGCTGAACCCGGGTGACACCGTGCTGCTGCGCCGCGGCCGGACCTGGAGCGGCGGGCTGGCCGTGCGCGGCTCCGGCAGCGCGTCGGCCCCGGTGACCATCGGCGCATACGGCGACGGGGCGCGCCCGATCGTCCAGGGCAACGAGGAAGCCTGCGTGAACCTGCCCGGCGACTACGTCACCGTCCAGGACCTGCAGGTGGGCGTCGCGGCCGACGCGGGCCGCTGCTCCTGGGCCGGGGTCGAGGTCGGCGGGGACCACGACAAGGTGCTGTCGAACCTCGTCACCGGCGCCGGCGCGGGCGTCTACATCGCGCCGTCCGCCGACGGCACCGAGGTCACGCAGAACGACCTCGTCGACAACAACCACATGACCGTCGTGACGCCGGGCGGCAACGACGACTCCGGCGCGTTCGCGATCCTGGTGCAGGGCAACGGGTCCGACATCGGCTGGAACCGGATCAGCGGCTCGATCGCGGTGAGCGACGACTTCGGCGGCCTCGACGGCGCCGCCGTGGAGATCTTCTACGGCTCGGGCAACGTCATCCACCACAACATCGCCGAGGACAACGAGTCCTTCACCGAGCTCGGCACCGACGCCGACGACCCGGACGGCGTGTCCCGCGACAACTTCTACGAGTACAACGCGGTCTTCGGCGCCAAGACCCGCGGCGGCATCGTGACGCGCGGCGCCGAGGACGGCAACGGCCCGGTGACCGGCACCGTCTTCCGCAACAACTCGGTGCGGTTGAGCAACGCCGAGTCCGAGGGCTTCGTCTGCTACGGCGGCTGCACGAACCAGACCTTGACGCTGACCCAGAACGTCATCCAGTCCGCCATGAAGGTCGGGTACGCCGACGACGGCTGGACCGCCACCGACCACAACGTCTTCTTCGGCGGTCAGCGCCAGTTCACGCCGGGTGCCACGGACAAGGTCGCCGACCCGAAGTTCACCTCGGCCACGAACCTGGTCCTCACCGCGGGCAGCCCGGCCATCGGCCTCGGCACGGTGCGGTATTCCGGCATCGACGTCGACGGCAACCCGGTCGGCACCCGGGTCGACGCCGGCGCCTACCAGTTCACCCCGTGACGTAGCGCGTCAGCATCGCGACCAGCTCGTTCTCCAGCTTCCCGGTGTCCACCGGCTCGTGGTCGGCCACGAGCTGGTGGATCACCAGCTCGACCGTCGTGACGATCAGCCGGGCCGCCGTCTCCGTGTCGGCGACCCGGACCTCGGGGTGGCCCTCCAGCAGCTCCCGCACGTAGGCGGTCAGGGACCGCTTCATCCGTTCGGCCTTCTCCAGCAGCTCGTTCGTCTGCGGCGCCTGCTCCCGCAGCATCCGCAGCAGGCGGGGCTCGCCGAGGTGCGATTCGATCGCCCCGCGGACGAAGACGCGGAAGACCTCGTCGATCGGGCCCGGCAGCTGCTCCCGCCGGACCCGCTCGACGATGGCCATGCCGTCGTCGAGGTGGCGGACCAGCAGCTCGGCGAGGATCGCGTCCTTGTTCGGGAAGTACTGGTACAGCGAACCGATGGAGATCCCGGCCCGCTCGGCGATGCGGTTGGTGGTGCCCGCGGCGTAGCCGTGCTCGCCGAAAACGTGAGCAGCGGCGCTCAGGATCCGCTGGCGGGTCAGCTCGGCGCGGACCTGCCTGGGCTGTTTACGTGGCTGGATGCGGCGCTGGCCCGGCGACACGGCGCTCCCTTCCGCGCGGCTCCGAAAGCGAGTAGCGCAAGACCTGAATGTTTGCTCATAATTGTGCCATGACCAGCACAAATACGCTGAGCACCCGCTACCGGCGGGTCTCCATGGCCGAAGTGAGGAGCCGGCTGGGCGCTCCCGAGGAGATGATCGAGGGCAAGAAGCTCGACCACGTCGACAAGCACGCCCGCCGGTTCATCGCGCACGCGCCGTTCCTCGCGCTCGCGACGTCCGACGCCGCGGGCCGCGGGGACTGCTCGCCCCGCGGCGACTACCCCGGCTTCGTGAAGGTCCTCGACGAGCACACGCTCGCGCTCCCCGACCGGCCCGGCAACAAGATCGCCGACTCGTTCCGCAACATCGCCGAGAACGGCGGTGTCGGCCTGCTGTTCCTCATCCCCGGCATGCGGGAAGTCCTGCGCGTCAACGGGAACGCCTACATCACCGACGACCCGGACGTGCTCGCCCGGATGCGCACCGAAGCCAAGGCACCGATGCTCGCCATCATCGTCGAGGTCGCCGAGGCGTTCTTCCACTGCGGCCGGGCGCTGCTGCGGTCGCGGCTGTGGGACCCGGCCAGCCAGGCGCTCGCGGCGGAGATGCCGTCGGCCGGGGAGATCGTCACCGACCAGCTGGGCGTGGCCGTCGACCCGGCGGTGTTCGAGCAGGTCCTCGAAGACAGCTACCGGAAGTTGTACTGACCATGCAGAAAACCATTCTCGACCGCGTCGAGCGCGTCGCCGACGACGTCGTCTCCCTCGTGCTGCGCGGGGACGAAGGCCCGCTGGCGCCGTGGGAGCCGGGCGCGCACATCGACCTCGCGCTGCCGAACTGGCTGACCCGGCAGTACTCGCTGTGCGGTGATCCCGGCGACCTCTCGGCGTACCGGATCGCGGTCCGCCACGACCGGTTGAGCCGCGGCGGCTCGGAGTACGTGCACCTTTACCTGAGTCCCGGCCGGACACTCGAAGTCTCCCTGCCGCGCAACCACTTCCCGCTCGTTCCCGCCGCGGAGTACCTGTTCCTGGCGGGCGGCATCGGGATCACGCCGATCGTGCCGATGCTGCGGGCGGCCGTCTCGTCCAGGGCCGCCGCTTCGCTGGTGTACGTCGGGCGGTCGGCTTCGAGCATGCCGTTCGCGTCGGAACTGGCCGACACGTATGGCGACCGCGTGCGGCTGTTCGCCGGCGGCCGGCCGGATCTCGCCTCCTTCGGGGACTTCACGGGCGAGGTCTACTGCTGCGGGCCGGCGTCGATGCTCGCCGCGGCCGAAGCGGTGTTCCCGCGGCTGCACGCGGAACGCTTCGAGCCGACCCGGCGCGTCTTCGGGCCGGACGAGCCGTTCGAGGTGGTGTGCGCGCGGTCCGGGACGACGATCCAGGTCCCGGCCGACGAGTCGCTGCTCGACGCCTTGAACCACGCCGGGCGGCAGGTGCCCTCCGGGTGCCGCGAAGGCGTCTGCGGGAGCTGCGAGCTGACGGTCCTCGAGGGCGAACCCGAGCACCGCGACGACATCGGCGCGCCGCCGGGGCGGATGTACGCGTGCGTGTCGCGGGCGTCGTCGCGGCTCGTGCTGGACATCCGATGATCCCGAAAGTGCGTCGCCCCGGTACCCGGCGGATGATCACCCTCGAAGTCCTGGCGAACACCGCGCCCAGCCCGGCGTTCCGGACGATCACCCTCGGCGGCCCGGCGGTGGCGGACCTCGAGGTGGCGGGCGACGACCAGGCCGTGCGCCTGTTCTTCCCCCGCGTCGGCCAGGACGGGCTGCGGATGCCGACCCTGGACAACGAGGGCTGGATGGCCGAGGTGCTGGTCATGCCGAAGAGCCGCCGCCCGTGGGTGCGCAACTACACGATCCGGCGAGCGCGTCCCGGCGAGATCGACATCGAGTTCGCCCTCCATGATGGCGACGCCCCGGCGGCCTCGTGGGCCCGGCGGGCCCGTCCCGGCGATCCGGCGGGCGTGTTCGACATGGGTGTCAGCTACCTGCCGCCGTCCGGAGTGTCGTGGCAGCTGCTGGCCGGCGACGAGAGCGCGGTGCCGGCGATCCTGTCGATCCTCGAGAACGCTCCGGCCGACCTGGTGGCCGAGGCGTTCCTGGAGGTGCCGTCGGCCGACGACGTCCGGCCGGTTTCGGCGCCGGCCGGGGTGCGGGTGCACTGGCTGCCGAGGTCCGGGCCCGGCCGGCCCGGCACGCTGGCCCTGGCGACGGTCCTCGCCGCCGACCTGCCGGGTGACCGGGCGTACGCGTGGGTCGCCGGCGAGTCGGCGTTGGCGACGGGGGTGCGCCGGCACCTGGTCCGGGACCGCGGCTGGGCGAAGTCCGACATCGCGTTCCTGGGCTACTGGCGCCACGGCCGGGCATCCCCGGGCTGAGCACCGGCAGGGTCGCCTTGCGTACCTGGGGAGTCGACCCTCCGGGCACGCGAGCCGACCATCCAGGCGAGCACGTACGCCGCCGCCGCGAGGGTGAACCCGCGCACCGCGCCGAGCAGGAGGCACCGGACCCAGTCGTAGCCGCTCACCCGGCTCACCGGGTCGGTCAGGCCGAGCAGCGCGCCGACCAGCAGGCCCACGCCGAGCCCGGCGAGCACCACCGTCCGGGTGGCTCGCGGGAGCGCCGGCCAGGCGCGGTCGGCCCGCGATGTCCGGCGGTACCATCGCGTCGCCACGACCCCGAGCAGGAGCAGGCCCAGCACCGAGGAGACGTAGCCGACGACGTTGTACAACCGGTGCGGCCCGGTCACCGGCACCCGCAGCAGCGGCCAGTGCCGGACCATGAAGCCGGCCGTGTGCGTGAAGGCGTCCCAGAGCAGATGGGTGGCCGCTCCCACCACGATCGCCACCACCGCTCCGGGCCACCGCACGCGCACGGCCGGCCGCGGCACGCGGTCCCGCAGGCCCGCCGGGCCGAGCGCCAGGACCGGGCCGAGCACGGCGTAACCGGTCGCGACCAGGACGAGCCCCAGAAGCAGGTCCAGCGTCACGAGCCCGAGCGCTCGTGGGTGAGCTCACCACCCGGCACCGGCACGTAGTAGGCGACGTCGGGCGCCACCGAGCCCGCGACGAGGCCCGGCAGCCACAGCCGGCGGGCCAGCGGCACCACGGCGGCCGGGTGGGCGAAGGTGAACGGCAAAGAACCTCCAGCGGTCGGACGGACTGCGGGGAAGACGTCCGGCCCACGGCCGAGGTTCGCGTACCATCGCGGACAGCCTCGACGTCGAGGAGGCAGGCGTGGGCGAACTCGGGCTGACCGACACCAACGGCATCCTCGCGCTGCCCTGGGTCCGGCCCGAACGCACCAGCGCCGGGCTCGGCTGGGACCGCGTCTACGTCTCCCGGCAGCGGGAACGTCCCTACCGCGCCGCCTTCGCGCCCGCCCGCAGCCACCAGCTGATCCTGCACCTCGACGGCCCCGTGACGGTCCGGCGCGGCGTCGGCACCCCGCACGAGCGCAGCCGCCGGATGCCCGCCGGTGGCCTGTTCCTGCAGCCTTCGCACGCCGATCTGTCGGTCGAGCTCGGCGGGGAGCTCGAAACCGTGCACGTCTACGTCGCCGACGACGCCGTGCAGGAGGCCGCCGGCGACCACGCGCCCGTCCGGCTCGCCGAGGAGCTCGGCAGCTCCGACCCCCTGCTCGAACAGCTGGTCCTCAGCCTCGACGGCGTCGTCCGCGACTGGGAGCCGAGCGCCCGCACCTACGCCGACCAGCTGGGCGCGCTCGTCGCGGCGCAGCTCGTCCGCCGCCACCACGCCGGGCCCGTCCGGGTGCCCGCCCCGGCGCGCGGTCTGTCCGACCGGAAGTTCACGCGGGTCCGCGAGCTGATGGCGGAACGCCTGGCCGAGCCGGTGCCCCTGGCGGAGCTGGCCGCGCTCGCCGGGCTGAGCGTCAGCCAGTTCTCGCGGCAGTTCAAGGCCCGCACCGGCCTGCCCCCGCACCGGTTCCTGCTGCGGCTGCGCGTGGAACAGGCTGGGCTGCTGCTGCGCACGGGCGACGACCCCATCGCCGACATCGCGGCCCGCTGCGGCTTCTCCCACCAGGAGCACCTGACGCGGGTGCTGCGCGCCCAGCTCGGCACGACCCCGGCGGCCCTGCGCAGGGCGGGCTGAGCGGACGCGCGTTTCGTGCCGTCCCGCGCCGCGTTCGTGCAGGACCCCGCCCCGGTGCGCACCGGATACTCCCCCGCATGACCTCGTTCACCCACGCCGCGAACCCCGTCCGGGTGGTCTTCGGTTCGCTCGACGCCGTCGGTGCCGAAGCCGACCTGCTCGGCCTCCGGCGGGTCCTGCTGATCGGCCGCCCGCGGTACGCCGACCGTGCCGCCGAGGCGCTCGGCCCGCGGCTGGCCGCGCGCTTCGAAGACGCCGCGATGCACACGCCGGTCGACGTCACCGAGCGCGCGCTCAAGGTCGTCGCGGAGTACGACGTCGACGGCGTGGTCGCGATCGGCGGCGGCTCGGCCACCGGGCTCGCCAAGGCGATCGCGCTGCGGACCGACCTGCCGCAGCTGATCGTCCCGACGACGTACGCGGGTTCCGAGCTGACGTCGGTCCTCGGCCAGACCGAAGACGGCCGCAAGACCACCCAGCGGACCCCGAAGGTCCGGCCCGAGACCGTGCTCTACGACGTCGAGCTGACGCTTTCCCTGCCGGCGGCGGTCTCGGCGGCCAGCGGGCTCAACGCGCTCGCCCACGCCGTCGAGGCCCGCTACGCCCCCGACGCCAATCCGATGACCGACCTGCTCGCCGCCGAGGCGACGAGGCTGCTCACGAAAGCGTTGCCGCGCATAGCGAAAGATCCGTCCGATGTGGACGCCCGCGCCGACGCCCTGCGCGGCGCCTGGCTGGCCGGTACCTGCCTCGACGCCGTCTCGATGGGCCTGCACCACCAGCTCTGCCACCTCCTCGGCGGCAAGTTCGGCCTGCCGCACGCGGAGACGCACGCCGTCCTGCTCCCGTACGTCATGGCGCACAAGGGCCTCGACGACGCGAGCGACGTCTTCGAGCTCGCGAGCGCCCTCCCGATCCCGCACTCGCTGGCCGAGCTCGGGCTCACCGAAGCCGACATCGCCGGCGAGCCGGAGGCGGACCTGCTCCGCCAGGCCCTGAACGGCACCCGCCCGGCCGCACCCCCGAGTCTCAAGGCGCTCACGCAGCAGGTCGTCGACAGCTTCGCCGCCGCCCCGGACCGCGTCCGCACCCTCCTCACGGACCTCGTCGAGACCCTGCACGGCTACGCGATCCGCACCGACCTCACGCAGGACGAGTGGGAGTACGCGATCGGCTTCCTGACCCGCGCCGGCCACATCACCACCGACACACGGCAGGAGTTCATCCTGCTGTCGGACACCCTCGGCGTGTCGAGCGTCGTCGACGTCCTGACCAACTCGCGGACGCCGGACACGACGCCGTCGGCCGTGCTCGGGCCGTTCTACGTGGACGGTCCGCCGGAGACCCCGCAGGGCGCCGACCTGGCCGAAGGACTGCCGGGGACTCCCTTGTGGACGGACATCCGGGTCACCGACACCGACGACCGGCCGGTCCCGGACGCGATCGTCGACGTCTGGCAGTCCAATGAGGACGGTTTCTACGACGTCCAGCTGCCCGAGGTCGACGGCCCGGTGCTGCGCGCCCGCTTCCGCACCGACGCCGAGGGCAGGCTGCGCTTCCGGACCATCGTGCCGAGTGCGTACCCGATCCCCGCCGATGGCCCGGTCGGCGAGATGCTGCAGGCCGTCGGCCGGCACCCCTACCGCGCGCCGCACGTCCACTTCATGATCGCCAAGCCCGGCTACCGGACGCTGATCACGCAGTTGTTCGTCGCCGGCGGCGACTACCTCGACTCCGACACCGTGTTCGGCGTCAAGGACGGGCTGATCGTCGACTTCGCCGAGCAGCGGCTCGAGTTCACCTTCCGGATCTCAGGGAGCAGCGAATGAGCTACGACACCGACGTCATCGTGGTCGGCAGCGGCCCGGCCGGCGGTTCCGCCGCGCTGCTGCTCGCCACCTACGGCGTACCGACCGTGCTGGCCACCAAGTACGGCTGGACGGCCAACACGCCCCGCGCGCACATCACCAACCAGCGCACCATGGAGGTGCTGCGCGACCTCGGCGTCGAAGACAAGGCCCTCGCCGTCGGCACGCCGCCCGAGCTGATGGGCGACACCGTGCTCTGCACGTCCCTGACCGGACCGGAGATCGGCCGCATCCGCAGCTGGGGCACCGGCGACTCCTCCGCAGCCGAGTACGCCGCGGCCAGCCCGTGCCACATGATCGACCTGCCGCAGACCTACCTCGAACCGATCCTGGTCAGCGAAGCCGCCGCCCGCGGCGCGAAACTCCGCCTGGACACGGAGTTCCTGGACTTCACGCAGGACGCCGAGGGCGTCACCGCGCGGTTCCGCGACCGCGTGCGCGGCGACGAGTTCACGTTGCGCGCCAAGTACCTGATCGGTGCGGACGGCGCGCGCAGCCGGGTCGCCGAGCAGGCCGGCCTGCCGATCGCCGGGCAGACCGGCAAGGCGGGCAGCATGAACATCACGTTCACCGCCGACCTCGCGCCGTACGTCGCGCACCGGCCGAGCGTCCTGTACTGGGTGATGCGGCCCGGCGCGCACCTCGGCGGGATCGGGATGGGTCTGGTCCGGATGGTGCGGCCGTGGAACGAATGGCTGCTGACCTGGGGTTACGACATCGCCCAGGAACCGCCCGAGATCGACGCCGAGGAAGCGACGCGGCTGGTGCGCGACCTCGTCGGCGACCCTTCGTTGGATGTCGAGATCACCTCGACGTCGCTGTGGACGGTCAACCACAACTACGCGACCGAGTACCGCGCCGGCCGGGTGTTCTGCGCCGGGGACGCCGTGCACCGGCACCCGCCGTCCAACGGGCTCGGCTCGAACACGTCGATCCAGGACTCCTACAACCTCGCGTGGAAGCTCGCGATGGTGCTTCGCGGCGAAGCGGGCGAAGGGCTGCTGGACAGCTACAGCGCCGAACGGGCGCCGGTCGGCAAGCAGATCGTCGACCGCGCGAACCTCAGCCGCGACCAGTTCGGGCCGATCTTCGCGGCGCTGGGCATCACCGGCGGCACCGACGCCGAGGGCATCACGGCCGGGCTCGAGACCTGCCTCGCGCCGACGGCCGAGGGCGCTCTGAAGCGGCGTGAGCTGGAGAAGGCCATCGAGCTGAAGCACTACGAGTTCAACGCGCACGGCGTCGAGATGGATCAGCGGTACGCCTCGGGCGCGGTGCTGCCCGACGGGGTCGTGGCGCTTGCCGAGCGCGATCCCGAGCTGTTCCACCGGCCGAGCACCGAGCCGGGGGCGAAGCTGCCGCACGCGTGGCTGGTCGGCCCGCACGGGCGCCGGGTGTCCACTTTGGACCTCGTGGGCGGCGGCCGCTGGACGGTCCTGACCGGCCTGACCGGCACGCCGTGGCGCGACGCGGCGGCCAAGGTGGGCGCCGAGCTGGGCCTCGACGTGCGCGCGGTGCGCGTCGGCGACCCCGAAGGCCGCGACGCGTACGGCGACTGGTCCCGGCTGAGCGGCATCGACGAGGACGGCTGCCTCCTGATCCGCCCCGACGGCTACGTCGCCTGGCTCCACCACTCAGGCTCGCCGGAGGCCGCTGGCGACCTCCTCACGGCCCTGAAGTCACTCCTGGACCGTGACTGAGGGGGCATCACGCGTGCTTGAGCGGGCATCACCTGTGTCTGGAGGGGCATCGCACGTGATGCCCCTCCAATCACGCGTGATGCCCCTGCAATCACGTGTGATGCCTCTTTCGTCACGGGGTGGTGACCCGGGTGAAGGTGACCGGGATCTTCGGCGGTCCGCTGCCGTCGCCGATGCCGGGGCGGGAGGTGTCGATGCCGCCGCGGGCGACGTGGTCCAGGACGCCGAGGCCCGCGTCGTCGATGCTGCCGAAGACCGTGTACTCCGGTGAGATCTCGACGTCGCCGAAGACGAGGAAGAACTGGGAACCACCCGAGTCGGGCTGGGCCGTCTTCGCCATGGCGAGGACGCCACGGCCGTACGTCAGCTCGGGGAACAGCTCGTCACGGATCGAGTAGCCGGGGCCGCCGGTGCCGTCGCCCACCGGGTCGCCGCACTGGAGCATCTGCAGCCCGGACGTCACGGACAGGCGGTGGCACGACGTGCCGTCGTAGAAGCCCTGCTTCACCAGGCTCACGAAGTTGACCACGGTGCAGGGCGCGAGCGCCCGGTCGAGCGTGAGGCCGATCTCGCCGGCACTGGTGCTCAGCCGCACGGGGACGGAGCCGATCGAGGAGGCCGGACCGTCGGGCGGCGGCGCGACCTTCTTCGGCGCGGGTGACGTGGAGTCCGGGGTGAAGGCGCAGGTCACCGGATCGGCCAGGGGTTTGGCGCGCTTCGGCAGCCGGGCCGAGCCGATGCTGGGCACCGTGTACGCGGCGCTCGGGGTAACGGAAGTCGGCGGCGAGGAGCTGAACCCCGGCGACGACGTGGGCGCGCTCCCGACGGCGCTCTTGCCGTCCGGTTCGCGCAGGAAGCCGGGGTATCCCCAGGCCAGAAAGGCCAGCGCCATCAGGATGACAACGAAGATCGACCCGACGATCAGCACAACGGCAGCAGGCGAGGTCTTCTTCGGCGGCACGGGCGGCTGCCACTGCGGGTATTGGGAGAACTGCTGGTAGGGCGGCTGCGGCCCACGCGCGGCATACCCCGGAGCGTGCGGCTGCGGCTGGCTTGCGGCATATCCCGCGGCGGGCGGCGGTGGCCCACCCGCGGGGGCTCCCGGAGCGGACGGCTGCGGCCTGCCCTGGGCATACCCCGCGGCGGGCGACTGCGGCTCACCCACGGCAGGCGACTGTGGCCCACCCGCGGCATTCCCGGCGGCAGGTGGCTGCGACCCGCCCACCGCATCTCCCGGAACGGACGGCTGCGGACCGTCCGGCCCGTTCGATCCGTCCCCGCCCGGCCGCTCCCCCGGTGGCCCCGGCTCGCTCATCCCCGCTCCCCTCGTCAGGGGGCCCATTCTGCCGCGCGGGCCGGCCTCCCGGGCACGAACGCGGAAAGCCGGCCCGATCACTCCCTCACGGCAACCCCCACGGCTCGCTCGCCCCGCCCGGCGCGACCGGCCGCACCCCGAAGTCCGGCCGGTCCCCCTTCCGGTAGACGAACGCCTCCTCGCCCCTCCCCAGCTCGACCTGGACGTCGCCGGTGGGCAGCCGCCGCCAGTGTCGGGCACGACCTCGCGCGTCCGTCACCGTCAGCTCTCCCTCGATGCCCGGCCGCAGCACGCACGGCGCTCCCGCCTCGCTGTGGACCTTCAGCCAGCGCGTCTTCCCACCCGAGCGCGACGCGCTGAGCAGGAACGCCCCCTCCGTCCGGAAGTCCCGCAGCGCGATGTCGCCCCAGGCCTCCGGCACCGCCGGGAACAGCCGGACCACGCCGCCCCAGCTCTGGACCAGCATGTCCTGCATCGACTTCGCCGCCGACAACGGTGTCTCGATGACCGGGCCCGACTCCTTGTACATCGTGTTCGGCTGGATGTACCGGCGCTGCAGCTCGCCCAGGTAGAACGCCGCCTGCTCGCCGCGCAGCATCTGGGCCGAGATCGACGCCGCGCCGGTGAACGTGTACCCCTGCAGCGCCCCCTCGAAGCCGACCCAGTGGTTCAGCGACGTCTCGATGATCTGGCGGTGCTCCGGCTGCTCCCACGTGACGTCGTAGAGCGGGTAGATCTGCAGCATGTGCGAGTAGTGCCGGTGCGACTTCGCGAACGGCACGCCGGCGCCGATCATGTATCCGTTCGCGTCCGCCGGGTAGTCCACCAGCGACGCCAGGACGTCCCGCCACCGAGCCGCCAGCGGATCGCCGGGCGCGGTCCGCAGGAGCGTGCGACAGCCCCAGCGAATCAGCGAAAGGTCGTAGTTGCAGTCCGGGGCATCGACGCCGTACTCGGGCGAGAACGTCGGCGGCAGGTGCAGCTTCCCGTCCGGGCCCGGCGCGAGGAAGTGCAGGTAGTAGTTGATCGCCTTGCGCAGCAACGGGAACAGCGTGTCCCGCAGCAGCGCGGAGTCCATCGTGTGGCGGTAGGACAGCCACACGTTGTGCAGCGCCCACGTCAGGTTGCCGACCTCCGGGGTCGGCGGGTCCTGCCCCGGCACCCCGACCGGGAACCCGCTCGTGGCGTTCGAGACGCCGTTGAGCAGCGTCATGTCGGTCGTGCGCGGGATGCCCGCGGAGTCGGCCTGGTACGGCGTCGCCACCTGGCTGCTGAGATTCGCGCGGTACTTGTCGAGGGCGCAGCTGACGGCGTCGAGCTCCAGGTGGTTGGAACCGTGGATCAGCCAGTATTCGAGCTGGACGTTCAGGTTCCACCACGTCGCCGGCCACGGCGTGTTCTCCAGCCACGGCCCCGACGTCGCCATCACCGGCGCCTCCCGCCGGGCCGCCGAAGCGATCTTGTACAGCTGGATCCAGTAGAAGCTCTGCAGCCGGGTGTCCGGAATGGACAGGAAACTGTGCCGGTAGTAGTCGTGCCACCAGCGCCGGTGGTCCTGGGTCAGCGCACCGAAGGAAGAAACCCGGCGCACCACCGAGAGCGCCCGCGCCGCCGACGTCTTCGCCGGGTGCGACCAGGCCACCGACGTGTACAGCGTGCGCGCGCCGCCGCGGGTCACCTCCCGCCAGGCCGTCACGTGCTCACCGCCGGCCAGCAGCGGCTGGACGGCCAGCCGCGCGTCGCCGCTGCCGCTCAGCTGCACCGGCGGGTTCGCGGTGTAGCCCGCGGGCGGCGGCTTGTTCCACACCGGGTCGGCGCGCGGGCTGACCGCGGCCGCCGGGTGGAACACCCACTGGAACCCGCGTTCCCCTTCGGACGGCCGGACCTCGACGGCCAGCAGCGACTGTCCGGTGTGGACGATCGCGCGCAGGCTCAGGCTGCCCGCCGCGGTCGTGATCGTGCCGGTGAGCTCGGCGTTCCACAGGTCCATCCGCCAGTCGATCGCGGTGATCGCGCCGACGGGTTCGAGGGTGAAGTACCCGATCGGCAGCCGCGCCAGGCCGAACAGCGAGCCGAACTCCGGGCGGTGGTCCTGGACCTGGCTGTGCTGGACGTTGAAGCGGATCGCGTTCCGCCCGGGTTCGGCGTAGATGCCCGAGCCGAGGAACCCGTTGCCCAGGAACGGGCCCTCGTACCAGGTCTTCGGCAGCCGCCGCCAGTACAGGTCCGCGGTGCCGAGGAACCCGGCCCAGCCGAAGTCGTCGCCGCCGGGCGCGGCTTCGGCGAGTCCGGGCGTCAAGCCGGCCGCGGCCAGCCCGGCGAGCGCGCCGCCGAGCACGGTCCTTCGGGTGATGTCCATTCCGACCTCCTTGTCGAAAGCGGATTTCAGCTCGGCAGGCCCCACGCCGGTGCGGGGCCGAGAGCGGGGACGTCCCGGGGCGCGAGGTCCGGCCGCCCGCCGCGCGGGGTGACGACGGCGGTGCCGCCGCGCCGCAGCCCGATCGCGATCCGCCCGGGCCCGGCCGGGCGCCACGGCAGCCGCCGGCCGTGCTCGTCGCGGACGTCGACGTCGCCGGGGACGCCGTGCTGCAGCACCAGCGGCTCGCCGGCTTCGCTGTGCACGCGGACGAACTCCGTCTTGCCGTCGCGACGCGAGGCGTCCACGAGGAACGCGCCCTCCGCGCGCAGGCCCGCGATCGACGCGTCGCGCCAGGTCGCCGACACCGACGGGAAGACCTTGAGCACCCCGCCGGACCCCTGCATCAGCATGTCCACAACGGACTGAGCGGCGGTGATCGGGCTTTCGATCGCGAAGTTGGAGCCCTCGCGGTACATCGTGTTCGCGGTCAGCTCGGTCTCGGCGACGATGTTCCGGTCGAGGAAGAACTTCAGGTAGCGCAACGCTTCCTCGGGCGCGTCCATCACCGAGGACATCGACGACGCGGCCGCGTAGCTGTAGCCGTGCCAGGCCTTCTGGTCGGCCGTCCAGTGGTTGAACGTCCGGGTCATGACGTCGCGATCACCGGGACGGTCCCAGACCTTCTCCCGCAACGGGTACAGCCACAGCAGGTGCGAGAAGTGCCGGTGCGACTCCGCCAGGGGAACCCCGTCGCCGATCAGGACGCCGTTCGCGGGGTCTTCGTGGTAGGGCACCAGTTTCGCGCCGATCTCCTGCCAGATCGGGACGCGCGGTTCGTCGAGGCACAAGATCCGCGCGGTGTCGACGAGCGTGCGGGCGGCCCACCGGATCAGCGACAGGTCGTAGGTGCAGTCGGGCGCGTCGGCGTACTCCGGCGACCGGGTCAGCGGCAGGTGCAGGGACCCGTCCGGGCCGGTGAAGAGGAAGTGGCGGTAGAAGTTCAGCGCCTTCGCCAGCGTCGGGTACAGGACGTCGCGCAGCACGCGCCGGTCCAGGTGGTGGCGGTAGGCGAGCCAGACGTTGTGCAGGCCCCACAACAGGTTCCCGGTCTGGTCCGTTTTGGACGTCGTGCCGGGGACGCCGACCGAGCGCGTGCCGCCGGGCCGCAGCCGCCAGTCGCCCGGGTGCGAGAGCGCATAGGTGTCGCCGTCGCGGTAGGCCGGCGGCACGGACGTCTCGAGGTTCGCGTGGTCGCGCCGGAAGGTCTCGGTGACGGCGTCGAGCTCGGGGTGGTTGCTGCTGTTGACGATCGGGTAGGTGACCTGGACGTTGAGGTTCCACCAGACCGCGGTCCAGCTGTTGCCGACCTCGGGGAACCACGGGCCCCACTCGGACACGACCGGCCCGCCCGCGCGGGTGGCGGCCGCGATCTTGTAGAGCTGGATCCAGTAGAACCGCTGGACCTGCTTGTCGGGCACCGAAACGAAGCTGCGCCGGTGGAAGTCGTTCCACCAGCGGCGGTGCCGGGCGAGCAGGGCGTCGGGGTTCGCGGCAAGCGCTTTCCGGACGCCCGCGAGGGCGTCCGCGGTGTGCGTCGTGCCCGGGAAGCTGTAGGCGACGGTCGCGGCGAGCAGCCGTCGTCCCCCGATCGTGCGTTCTTGCCACGCGGTCGTGTAGCCGCCGCCGGCGAGCATCGGCTGCGCGCAGTAGCCGTCACCGAGCCCGGGCGCCGGGTTGGCGACGTACTCGGGCGGCTTGCGGACGGTCCGGGTGGTCGCCGACTCCAGCGGCTGGAACGCCCACGCCGCGCCGGCCTCTCCCGCGCTCGGCGTCAGCGAGACGAGCAGCACGCCGAGGTCGTTGTGCACGACGGCGGAGAACGCGACCGAGCCCTGGGTGGTGGTGATCGTGCCGCCGAGCTCGGCGTTGTAGAGGTCGAGCGTCCAGTCGACGGCGGTGACCGCGCCGGCGAGGGTGAGCGTGAGGTAGCCGATCGGCAGCCGGGACAGCCCGATCCCGGCCTCCCACTGGACGCGCTGGTCCTGCACCTGGGTGTGGCTCAGCATCACCTTGAGGACCTGCGGCGTCTTCCCGGCGTAGACCTGCGCGCCGAGGTAGCCGTTGGCGAGGAACGGGCCCTCCTGCCAGTTCTTCGGGAGCCGCTTCCAGACCATGCGCGCGTCCGTGGCGACGTCGCGGTGCGGGTTCCCGGCGGCCAGCGCGGGCGGGGCCGCACGAGCCCAGAGTCCCCCGAACGCGGCGGCCCCCGCCACGACCGAGGCAGAGCGGAGCACGGTTCGCCGCGACACTGCGTCCATGAAGCATCCTTTCGGATTCATACTACGTTTCACGAGATCCACAGGCGGCGTGCGGCCATGTTTGCAGACAGAGTCCCAAAAGGCCAGGGTTGTTCACCCAGAAAGCCGCAGATACATCCGATGTATCCAGCGTGACAGGGAGTCAGGGAGTCAGGCGACTGCGCAGAGCTGGGCGGCCAGGGTGTCGGCCGCCCAGGTCTCCCACCGCTCCGGCGACCAGCCGCGGTCACGGACGAACACCTGGTAGAGCTCCGGGCTGAGCACGCCGAACAGCAGGTCGGCGGCGTGCTCGGCGCTCATCCCGGCGCGGGCCCGCGGTTTGGCCAGCAAGGACCGCGCCGCTTCGAGGTGGACGGCGAACCGCGGGTCGACGTCGGCGTCCCACTGCCCGGCGAGCGCCGGGTCGGCCGCGGTGGCCGCGCGCAGCATCTCGACGATCGGGGCGACGCGCTCCAGGATCCCGCGCGTGCCGCGGACGTGCAGTCGCAGGTGCGCTTCGGCGGTCGGGGCCGCGAGAGCCTCCTGGAACCACGGCCGGTCCATCGTCGCGACCGGTTCGAGGTCACCCGCGATGGCGACGTCGACCAGTTCCTTGAGCAGCACCCGCTTGTTGCCGAAGGTGAAGTAGATCGTCTGCACGGCGACGTCGGCCCGGTCGGCGATCTCCTTGAGGGTCGTCGCGCCGTAGCCGTTGCTCAGGAACAGGTCGCGAGCCGCCTCCAGCATCCGCCGGCGGGTCCGAGGGGCGTCGCGGACCCGCTTCTTGCGCTCCACCATTACTGGAGTGTACATCTAGAGTGTCGCTCTAGTAAGCACCGGAGGTCCACATGACCGTCATCGCCAACGCCCGGCAAGCCGAAGCCTGGAACGGCTGGGAGGGCGCGCACTGGGCGCAGAACCGCGCCCGCTACAACGCGATCGTCGGCGCCTTCAACGACGCCCTCTTCCACACCGCCGCGATCGCTCCGGCCGACCGGGTCCTCGACGTCGGCTGCGGGACGGGCCACGTCACGCTGCTGGCGGCGCGGCAGGCCGGCCGCGGGACCGTCGTCGGCGTCGACCTCTCGGCCCCGATGCTGGAACGCGCCCGCGCCGACGCGGCCGCCCAAGGCCTCGCCAACGTGCGGTTCGAGCAGGGTGACGCCCAGGTCCACCCCTTCCCCGACGCCGGCTTCGACGTCGCGATCAGCCGGGGCGGGGTGATGTTCTTCGAGGACGCGGTGGCCGCGTTCGCCAACATCCTTCGCGGGCTGCGGCCGGGCGGGCGGCTGGTGTTCATCGGCCCGCAGGGCGGCGGGCCCGACAGCGACTACGCCCGCGCCACCAGCGCGCTCAAGCCCCTGCTGCGCGCCCCGTCGCCCGCTTCGCGCGGCATGGGCTCACTGGTCGACCCGGCCCGCATCCGCGAAGTGCTCGAAGCGGCCGGGTTCACCGGCATCCGGATCGAGCCGGTCACCGCGCCGATGGACTACGGCCGTGACGCCGCCGACGCGGCCGAGTTCATCCTCGGCCAGGGGCCGGTCCGCACCAACCTGGCCGGACTCGACCCGGAGGTCGTGGCGCGGACGCGGGACCACCTGCGGGCGGGGCTCGAAGCGTTCGAGACGCCCGAAGGGGTTCGCATCTCGGGCGCGGTCTGGCTGGTCGAGGCCGCCCGCGGCGGGTCCTAGGCGCCCGGCAGGGGCGGCAGCGCCGGCGTCCACAGCCAGCGGTCGAAGAACGCGTCCAGCGACCGGGCCGCGTACGCCTCCGCCATGGCCACGAACCCCTCGGTCGTCACCAGGCCGTGGCGGTGGTCGCCCGTCCACGCCTTCAGCAGCGCGAAGAACGCCGGGTCGCCGATCTCCGCCCGGAGCGCGTGCAACGTCAGCGCCCCGCGCTTGTAGACGCGCTCGTCGAACATGCGGGCCACGCCCGGGTCGGCGATCCGGACGTCCGCCGGCTTGGCCTTGATCCGCGCGTGCCAGGCGCGGGCCAGCTCCCGCGCGGACTGCCCGCCCGACTCCTCCGACCACAGCCACTCGGCGTAGGTCGCGAAGCCCTCGTTCAGCCAGATGTGACGCCAGTCGGCCACCGTCAGGCTGTTGCCGAACCACTGGTGGGCCAGCTCGTGCACCACGAGCCGCTCGTGGGTGCGGCGGCCGTCGACGTGGTTGGCGCCGAAGATCGCCATGCCCTGCGCCTCGATCGGGTCGTCGAGGTCGTCGTCGGTGATGACGATGACGTACTCGCCGAACGGGTACGGGCCGAACAGCCGCTGCAGCATCTCCAGCATCCGGCCCTGCCGGCCGAAGTCGCGTTCGAAGAGGCGACGCAGCCGCGGGGGCACGGCGGCCCGCTGCGGTACCGACTCGAGGACCGAATCGATGCGACCGTGGCCGAAGCCGACCATCAGCCGGCGCGCGCTCACGCCCGTGTGCGGGAACCAGCCGCGGCCGGACAGCTCGAGCTCGTCGTAGCGGCCGATCTGCACGCTCATCAGGTACGTCGCGGTCGGCTCGGGACGCTCGTACACCCACCTCGTGGTGCTCGCCGAGGTGTAGCGGTCGACCAGGTTGCCGGTGACCGCGACCAGGTACGGCGACGCCGTCGTCACGGTCACGCGGTAGGTCGCCTTGTCCGCCGGGTGGTCGTTGCACGGGAACCACGACGGCGCGCCGACCGGCTGGCTCGCCACGAGCGAACCGTCGGTCAGCTCGTCCCAGCCGACGTCGCCCCAGCGGCTGTGCACCGGGCGCGGGTTGCCGACGTAGTGCACCTCGATGGTGAACGCGGCACCCGCCGCGATCGACCTCGCCGGCCGGACGTGCAGCTTCACCCCGCGCTTCAGGTACTTCGCGGGCTTCCCGTCGACCAGCACGCGGTTGATCCGGAACTCGCCGAAGTCCAGGCTGACGCGGGAAAGCGCCTGCGTCGCCTCCGCGGTGATCGCCGCCGACGCGGAAAGCCGGTTCGGCGCGACCTTGTAGTCGAGGTTCAGGTCGTAGTGGCGGACCCGGTAGCCGCCGTTGCCGTGGGCGGGAAGGTAGGGATCACCGGAGGTGTCCGCGCCGGGAGCCGGGGCGGGAGCCTTCGCAATCACCCGTGTCGAACCTTTCCTCGTACCGACGTACCAAACCAGGCTCGCACGGACGGGTGAGTCCGGCGAGCCAGGCGGGTACTTCGTGACCTTCTACTTACCCGTCCACGCGGAGATCGGGTTGCCGAGCCAGCGGGTGTCGGCCGGCACCTCGTCGCCGCGGGTCACCAGCGACCCCGGGCCGACCGTGGTGCGCGCGCCGATACCGGCGCCCGGCAGCACGATGCCGTGCGGGCCGAGCGTCGCACCTTCGCCCAGCACCACCCGCGACATGCTCATGATCCGGTCGTGGAACAGGTGCGTCTGCACGACGCAGCCGCGGTTGATGGTCGCGCCGTCGCCGAGCTCGACGAGGTCGGCCTCGGGCAGCCAGTACGTCTCGAGCCACACGCCGCGGCCGATCTTGACGCCCATCGTGCGCAGCCACGCGCTCAGCAGCGGGGTGCCGCCGATCGAGCCGATCAGCCACGGCACCGCGAGGGCCTCGACGAAGGTGTCGGCCAGCTCGTTGCGCCAGACGAAGGAGCTCCACAGCGGGTGGTCGATCTCGCGGAACTTCCCGACGAGCAGCCACTTCATCACGGTCGCGGTCAGCGCCGCGACGACGCCGGCGGCCAGCAGGGCGGGCCCGGCCAGCAGCGCGGCCACCGCGAAGCCGAACGCCGTCGCCGCCCACAGCAGCCCGAAGGCGACCGAGACGGTCAGCGCGACCCCGCACATGACCGGGATGATCCGGCACAGTTCGACCAGCGCCCGTGCCGCCTTGAGGTGCAGCGCCGGGGTGTAGGTGCGGCTCGTGTCGGCGTCGCCGATCGCGCGGCGCACCGGCAGCGGCGGCATCCCGAGGTACGACGAGCCCTTCTTCGCCTTCAGCGGCGTCGAGGACAGCACCCCCACGAGTCCGCGCTTCGGCACCGAACGGCCGGGCGCGGTCATCCCCGAGTTGCCGAGGAACGCCTGCTTGCCGATCCGGGCCGGGGCGACGTGCAGCCATCCGTGGCCGAGCTCGTAGGTGGCGACCATGGTGTCGTCGGCCAGGAACGCGCCGCTGTCGACCTTGGTCATCTTCGGCAGCGCCAGGACGGTCGACGCCTCGACGTTGCGGCCCACCTTCGCGCCGAGCAGCCGCAGCCAGACCGGCGTGAACAGGCTGGCGTACAACGGGAACAGGCCTTCGCGGGCCATGCTCATCAGGCGTTCGGTGGCCCAGACCTGCCACGCGACGCGGCCGTGCACCGGGTGGTAGCCCTCGACCATGCCGATGCTCAGCGACCGGACGCCGACGAGCACGAGCAGCATGTACGCCAGGAAGTACGCGGCCGTCGCGACCGGCACGAAGATCATCGCGCGGGTGAAGGCGGCCGGCAGCGTCGGCGCGCCGGTGATCGCGTAGCCGAGCACGGCGACGCCGGCCAGCGCGGCGATGCCGGGCAGGAACCCGAGCAGCAGCGAGGTCGCGCCGTAGACGGTGGCCCAGAAGTGCGACCGCGGCGGCCGGCTCGACGGCCACTTCAGCGCGTCGCGCTCGTCCTTGGCCACGCGCGCCGCCGGCGAACCGGCCCAGCGCTGCCCGGCCGGGACGGCGCCGCGGACGGTCGACCCGGCCGCGATCTCCGCGCCCTTGCCGATCCGGACGCCGGGGAACAGCGTGCTGCGCGCACCGACGCGGGCCTCCGCACCGACGTGGACCTTGCCGATGTGCACCCGGTCGCCGTCGACCCAGTGGCCGGTCAGGTCGACCTCGGGCTCGATCGCGGCACCGCGGCCCAGCTTCAGGAAGCCGGTGACCGGCGGCGGCGAGTGCAGGTCGACGTCCTTGCCGATCCGCGCGCCGAGCGCCTTGGCGTACGTCGTCATCCAGGACGCGCCGGCGACGCTGTCCGCGCCGCTGAACTCCGCGAGCTTCTCGGCCGTCCACAGTCGCAAGTGGACACTGCCACCGCGCGGGTAGGTACCGGGGCGCACGCCGGACAGCAGCACGCGGGCACCGCCGGCCGCGATCGCGATGCGGCCCGCCGGGCTGAACAGCGCGACCCAGGCCAGGGCGACCCACGCCCAGTTCAGCGTCGGCGCCCAGGCGAACCCGAGCAGCGCCATGATGTTCGACAGCGCGGCGGCCAGCGTCGCCCAGCGGAGCCCGACGAGCCCCATCAGCGGGACCGTCAGCAGCGTCTGGATCACGCCGGCGCGGCGCGGGGTCGGGGCGATGTCGCGGCGTTCGGTGGCCTGGCCGCTGAGCGCGTCCAGCATCGCGGCCAGCGCGCCGAGCCGGGGGTGGGCGTAGATGTCGGCGACCGACACCTGCGGGTGGCGGGTGCGGATGCGCGCGACGACCTGCGCGGCGGTGAGGCTGCCGCCGCCGTGGGTGAAGAAGTCGGCCTTCGGGTCGTCGACCGACACGCCGAGGATCTCGGCCCAGCCTTCGGCGAGCCACGTCTCGGTCGGCGACAGCCCGGTGGCGTCCACAGTGGACAGCGGCCACGGCAGCGCGTTGCGGTCGACCTTGCCGGACGTGCGGGTCGGCAGGTCCTCGACGACGGCCAACAGCGGCACCAGCGCGGCGGGCAGGTGCTCGCGCAGCCGGGTCGCGGACTGCTCGTGGTCGAAGGGCACTCCGGCGGCGGGCACGACGTACCCGACCAGGACCTGGTTGCCTGCCTTGGTGCGGCGGATCGCGGCGGCCGCGCCCTGCACGCCCGGCAGGGCCTGCAGCGCGGCGTCGACCTCGCCCAGCTCGATGCGGCGGCCGCCGAGCTTGACCTGCTCGTCGAGCCGGCCGAGGAACAGCAGGCCCTCGGCTTCGGCGCGGACCATGTCGCCCGAGCGGTAGGCACGCTGCCAGCCCAGCGACGGCAGCGCCGCGAACTTCTCGGCGTCCTTCTCGGCGTCGAGGTAGCGGGCCAGGCCAGCGCCGCCGATGACGAGCTCGCCGGTCTCGCCCATGGCGACCGGCTGCCCCTCGTCGTTGACGACGGCGAGCTGCCAGCCGGACAGCGGCAGGCCGATCCGCACCGGGCCCTCGCCGGTCAGCTGCGCGGCGCAGGCGACGACGGTGGCCTCGGTCGGACCGTAGGTGTTCCAGACTTCGCGGCCTTCGACGGCGACGCGCTCGGCCAGCTCCGGCGGGCAGGCTTCGCCGCCGAAGATGAGCAGGCGGACGTCTTCGAGCGCGTCGGCGGGCCACAGCGCGGCCAGCGTCGGCACGGTCGAGACGACGGTGATCCGCTGCGCGACCAGCCACGGGCCGAGGTCGACGCCGGTGCGGACCAGCGCGCGGGGCGCCGGCACCAGGCAGGCGCCGTGGCGCCAGGCCAGCCATATCTCTTCGCAGGAGGCGTCGAAGGCGACGCTCAGCCCGGCCAGGACGCGGTCGCCCGGGCCGACCGGCTCGTCGGTGAGGAACAGCTCGGCTTCGGCGTCGACGAAGGCGGCGGCACTCGCGTGGCTCACGGCGACGCCCTTGGGCTTGCCGGTGGAGCCGGAGGTGAAGATGATCCACGCGTCGTCGGCGGGGCCGGGGACACCGGCCCGCCCGCCCGGCGTGGAGTGGACGTTGATCTTGCCGTCGGTGGCGACGGCGGCCACCTGGGCCTCTTCGAAGACCAGCTCGGCGCGCTCGTCCGGGTCGTCCGCGTCGACCGGCACGTAGGCGGCGCCGACGGACAGGGTGGCGAGGATCGCGACGTACAGCTCGGCGGTGCCGGAGGAGATCCGGATGCCGACGCGGTCGCCGAGGCCGACGCCGTAGCCGCGCAGCCGGCGGCCGTAGACGTCGATCTCTTCGAGGAGCCGGCGGTAGGTCAGGGTGGTGGTGCCGTCGTCGATCGCGGCGGCGTTGGGGTGGCGCTCGGCCGTGGCGGCCAGGATGTCGAGCAGGGTGCGCTCGCTGGCGCCGAGCCCGGACCAGAACAGGGCCCGGTCGGCGACCGGCGTGGCCGACGGCGCGTGCGTCACCTCGGCGACGCACGGGAGCGGCGCGGTGATCTCCGCGTCGATCTCCGGGACCGATTCGGCGGGTTCGATCGTGACGGTCATCGGACGCGCACCTCGACCGTGTCGAAGACGTGCCGGGACGAACTATGGGCGCGCAAGCCCATCACTCACCTTCCGCGAGCCTCACCGGGCTTGCACTCCTGAATGAGGCGCCCGCAACGACCCTTCACCATACCCGCAGGTGAAGGAAAGATATCTCCAAGGTCACGACGGAGTGTCGGACCTCACGAAAAGCCGCCCTGACCAGCGTGATCCACGTCGCAATTGGCGGAGCACGCCGGCCCGGGCGTCAGGCTGGGACGTCAAAAAGTCACCGGGATTTGGCGGGCCTGGCCGCTTTTCCGCCGACCTTCGGTTTCGCGTTCTTTTCGCGGATGCGCACATTCACCCGAACGGGGCTGCCTTCGAAGCCGAACTGCTCGCGGAACTTGCGCTCGATGAACCGGCGGTAGCCCGCCTCGAGGAAACCGGTGGTGAACAGCACCAGCGTCGGCGGCCGGATGCCGGCCTGCGTCGCGAACAGCACCTTCGGCTGCTTGCCGCCGCGGACCGGCGGCGGGGTGGCCGCGATCAGGTCGGACAGCCAGGCGTTGAGCTGACCGGTCGGTACCCGCTTGTCCCACGACGCGAGCGCCGTCCGCAGCGCCGGGGCGATCTTGCGCACCGAACGGCCGGTCAGCGCCGAGACGTTGACCATCTCCGCCCACGGCACGCGGACCAGGCCGCGCTCCAGCTCGCGGACCATCGCGTGCCGGCGGTCCTCGTCGACCAGGTCCCACTTGTTGAACACGAGCACGCAGGCGCGCCCGGCCTCGACGACCATGGTCAGCACCCGCAGGTCCTGCTCCGAGATGGGCTCGCCGGCGTCCAGCAGCACGACCGCGACCTCGGCCGCGTCGATCGCGGTCTTGGTGCGCAGCGACGCGTAGTACTCGGCGCCCGCGGCGAAGTTGACGCGCTTGCGCAGGCCCGCCGTGTCGACGAACCGCCAGGTCTCGCCGTCCAGCTCGACCAGCGAGTCGACCGGGTCGACGGTGGTGCCCGCGACCGAGTCGACGACCGAGCGCTGCTCGCCGGACAGCTTGTTCAGCAGGCTCGACTTGCCGACGTTCGGCTTCCCGACCAGCGCGACGCGCCGCGGGCCCGACGTCGGGGCGACGCCCTCGCGCGGCGCCTCGGGCAGGGTCTTGAGGATGGCGTCGAGCAGGTCGCCGGAGCTGCGGCCGTGCAGCGCGCTGACCGGGTGCGGCTCACCGAGGCCGAGCGACCACAGCGACGCGGTGTCCGCGAGCAGCCGGTCGTCGTCGACCTTGTTCGCCACGAGCAGCACCGGCTTCTTCGAGCGGCGCAGCACCTTGGAGGCGGCTTCGTCGGTGGCCGTGGCGCCGACCGAGGCGTCGATCACCAGCAGGACCGCGTCGGCCGTCTGCATGGCCAGCTCGGCCTGCGCGGCGACGGAGGCCTGCAGCCCGGTCGCGTCCGGCTCCCAGCCGCCCGTGTCGACCAGGGTGAACTTGCGCCCGCCCCAGTAGGCGTCGTAGGCGACGCGGTCGCGGGTCACGCCCGGCACGTCCTGCACGACGGCTTCGCGGCGGCCGATGATGCGGTTGACCAGCGTGGACTTGCCCACGTTCGGCCGGCCGACCACGGCGAGCACCGGCTGCGCGAGCGCCGCCTCCTCGGCCGCTTCCGCCGCGTCGATCTGCGCGTCGATCCGGGCGAACTCGGTCTCGTCGGACCAGGTGCCGTCGACTTCGCCGACGCCGTCGTACTCTTCCATCAGAACCCAATTTCCCTTATGGCGTAACGAATCCGTTTTCGGTACGCCAATCGTCCAAAGTCTTGACGAGCGCCGCGAGCTCGCCGCGGAGCTCTTCGGTGCCCTGGTCGAGCCCGGTCTTCCCGGGTCCGACCTTCGGCGTGAACGGCTCCCCCACGAGGATGTCCACGCGTGGCCGCCAGCGCCGCCTGCCGTTCGCCGGCTTTAGCGTGCCCCGTGTCGCGACCGGGAGCACGGTCGCGCCGGAGGCCCGGACCAGCCAGGCCGCGCCGCGTTCGGCCGCGCCGACGTCCCCGGCACCGCGGGTGCCTTCGGGGAAGATCCCGACGACGCCGCCGCCCTTGAGCACGCCGACCGCGGTCATCAGCGGCTTGCGGTCGATCTCGCCGCGCTTGACCGGGATCTGCCCGATGGCCACCAGGAACTTCCCGGCGAGTCCGCCCAGCAGGTCGAACAGCTCGGCCTTGACCAGGAACGCCGAACGCCGCGGCAGCATTCCGAAGATCAGCTGCGGCTCGATCATCGAACTGTGGTTGGCGATCACCACCACCGGTCCGGTGGCGGGCATCCGCTCGCGGCCGTGCACGCGGATGCGGAAGGCCGAACGCAGATGGTACCGGCCGAAGACTCGCCCGGCTTCGTGGAGCCAGCCGACGGAGCCTTCCGGCAGTCCGTCAGCTTTCATCGAGCGACCTCGGCGTTGCACCCCGCCAGCAGCCCGCGGTGGCTGGCCAGTTCGCTGAGGGCGACGATCACCTGGTCGATCGACAGTTCCGAGGTGTCGACGTGCACGGCGTCGTCGGCCGCGCGCAGCGGTGAGGTCGCGCGGGTCGAGTCGAGGTGGTCGCGGCGCTCGACGCTCGCCAGCGCGTCGGAGACCGACGACTTCCGGCCGGCCGCGGAGTCCTGGGTGCTGCGCCGGGACGCGCGGACGTCGGCCGAAGCGGTCAGGTAGACCTTCAGCGGCGAGTCCGGCGCGACGACGGTGCCGATGTCCCGGCCTTCGACGACGATGCCGCCGCGGTGCTCGACCACGCCGTCGATGATCTGCCGCTGCCGGGCGACCAGCAGCTCGCGGACGTGCGGCACGGCCGAGACGGGCGAGACGGCCTTGGTGACCTCGGGACCGCGGATGTCGGCGGCGACGTCCTCGCCGGCCAGCCGGATCTCGAGCCGGTCCGGGCTGGTGCCGATGCCGAAGTCGGTCTTGTCGGCCAGCGCGGCGACGGCGGGCGCGTCGGCCGGGTCGACGCCGGCCCGCAGCACGGCGAGGGTGACCATCCGGTACATCGCACCGGTGTCGAGGTAGCCGGCGCCGAGGCGCTGGGCGAGCTTGCGCGCGACGGTGGTCTTCCCGGTCCCCGACGGGCCGTCCAGCGCGACCACACCACGTAGGGCTCCCGTCACCGGCACTCTCCTCGCGTTCTCGTCTCGTTCGGCTTTGGTGTCCATTCTGCCGGTCGGGGTGCGGAGGAGATCAGTCGGCCCGCGCGCGGAAGCGGCCGACGACCAAGGCGAGGCGCTCGTCACGGTTTTCCGCGGACAGGCGGTGCCCGCGATCCAGGGTGATCAAGCCGTGCAGCGCGCCCCAGAAGACCTCGGTGAGGATCCCGGCCTCCTCGTCCCCCGCCACGGGCTCGACCACGGCGAACAGCCCGGCGAACGCCTCCTGCATCACCGCGGGCGTGTCGTCCTGGGCGAACGGCAGCTCCGAGGCCAGCGTGAACATCGCGTCGTAGAGCGCGGGCTTGACGTCGGCGAACTCGACGTACGCCCGCGCGACCCCCGCGATACCGCCGTCGCGGGCGACGGCCAGCACCGAGGCCAGCTCGGCGAAGCCCTCCAGCGCGGCCGCCGCCATGATCGCGTCCTTGCCGCCCGGGAAATGGCTGTACAGCACGGGCTGGCTGTACTCGATCAGCGCGGCGAGCCGCCGGGTCGTGACGGCGTCCCAGCCCTCCGCCTCGGCCAGCTCCCTGGCCGCGGAGACGATCCGCTGCCCGCGCTCGGTCCGGTCGCGCACACGCCGTTGTCGCTGGGTCATGCCACTGATACTAGCACTGCTAGACAAACTAGCGCCGCTAGGTTAGCGTTGCTAGTATCGCTAGCAACGCTAGAAACCGGAGGGAACACCATGCTCATCGCCGGCTACGTCCTCGTCGCGATCGTCTCGCTGGGGATCATCTACGTCGGGCTCAACTACCTCTTCGCACCGGCGAAGATCGCACCGGGCTTCGGCTTCACCGAAGTCCCCGAAAACGCCGAGGCGTTCCTCAACGTCAAGGGCGGCCGCGACATCGGGGCCGGCCTGGTCCCGCTGACCCTGATGATCTACGGCGACCCGCACGCGCTGGGCTGGGTCATCCTCGTCGCGGCCGTCTGGCCCCTCTTCGACATGCTGATCGTCCTGCGCCACCGCGGGAAGAAGGTCATCGCGTACAGCGTCCACGGCGTCACCGCCCTCGTCATGGTCGTCGCGGCGGCCCTGCTGCTGCTCGGCTGAACGTCGCGAATCGGACACGTGGGTTACGGTGGTTGGGTGAACGTCGAAGTAACTCCCCTGCCCGGCATCGGGGTCCGCAAGGACTTCAGCACCCGTACGGGCCGCCGCATCGGCGTCGTGACCCAGCGGGACGGCCACACCGAGCTCATCGTGTCCAAGGCGGACGACGCCGACGCCTGCGCCGCCTCGATCCCGCTGACCGCGGACGAGGCGGGCACGCTGGCCAACCTGCTCGGCGCGCCGCAGCTGGTCGCCCAGCTCACCGAGGAGCACCGGGACCTCCCGGGGATCAGCACCCGGCAGCTGCCGATCAAGCCGTCCGGCCCGTTCGACGGCCGGACGCTCGGCGACACGGCCATGCGCACGCGCACGGGCGTCTCGGTGGTCGCGGTGGCGCGGGCGGGCCAGGTGCACCCCTCGCCCACGCCCGACTTCACCCTCACCGGCGGCGACCTGCTGGTCGCGGTCGGCACGAGCGAGGGCCTCGAAGCCGCCGCCAAGATCCTGAAGTACGGCTGAGCGCTCGATGGACCACACCGCGCTGTCCCTGATCGAACTGGGGGCGGTCTTCTTCGTGCTGGGCGCGCTCGGGCGCCTGGCCGGCAAGATCGGCCTCTCCCCCATCCCGCTCTACCTGCTCGGCGGCCTCTGCTTCGGCTCCGGCGGGCTGATCCCGCTGACCGACATCGGCGGCTTCACACACCTGGCCAGCGAGATCGGCGTCGTGCTGCTGCTCCTGCTGCTGGGCCTCGAATACTCCGCGGCCGAGCTGTTCACCGGGCTGCGCCGCTCGTGGACGGCGGGCCTGCTCGACATCGTCCTCAACGCCGCCCCCGGCGCGGCGGTCGCGCTACTGCTGGGCTGGGGCCCGGTCGGCGCGATGGTGATGGCGGGCGTCACGTACATCTCGTCGTCCGGGATCGTCGCGAAGGTCCTCGGCGACCTCGGCCGGCTCGGCAACCGCGAGACGCCGGTGGTGCTGTCGATCCTCGTGTTCGAGGACCTCGTGATGGCGCTTTACCTGCCGATCCTCACGGCGGTGCTGGGCGGCGTCAGCTTCCTCGGCGGCCTGGAGGCCGTCGGGATCTCGCTCATGGTGATCACCGTGGTGCTGGTGATCGCGCTGAAGTTCGGCCGGTACGTCTCGGCCGCGGTCGACAGCCCGGACCGCGAGGTGTTCCTGCTCAAGGTCCTCGGCGCGGCGCTGCTGGTGGCGGGGATCGCGTCCGCGATGCAGGTGTCGGCCGCGGTCGGCGCGTTCCTGCTCGGCATCGCGATCTCGGGCTCGACGGCGGAGAACGCGACGCACCTGCTCGAGCCCCTGCGAGACCTGTTCGCGGCGGTGTTCTTCGTGGTGTTCGGGCTCAACACGAACCCGGCGTCGATCCCGCCGGTGCTCGGCTGGGCGGTCGTGCTGGCGGTGGTGACGACGCTGACGAAGGTCGGCACCGGCTGGTGGGCGGCGCGCCGGCAGGGCATCGGGAAGATGGGCCGCGCCCGCGCCGGAGCGGCGCTGGTGGCCCGGGGCGAGTTCTCGATCGTCATCGCGGGCCTGGCGGTGACGGCCGGCGCGGTCGACGGCGAACTGGCCGCGCTGGCGACGGCGTACGTGCTGCTGATGGCGATCCTCGGCCCGACGGCGGCCCGCGTGGTGGAGCCGATCGCCCGTGCGCTCCAACGGAAAACGGCGTCGAAGACCGCACCGGCCGAGGCGAACTGACGCGATGACCGTCACCACCGCCCTGGCCGCCGTCCTCGACCGTCCCGAACGCGAAGGGCACGAAGTGCTCGCCGCCTTGGCCGACCACGGCGCGTACGTCCCGGTCACCGCGGACGGCAACGTCGTGTTCATCAAGGCCGAGGACGGCAGCCCCGCGCTGCCGGGCTACGTCAGCGAAGAGTTTTGCGCACAACATCTGCCTTCGGCCGGGGGCGCCGTGCACTGCGACGTGCTGCGGCTGCTCGACATCGCCGAGCAGACCGGGGTGGCGGACATCGTGGTGTTCTCCCCCGGCGGCTGGGCGCGGGTGCCGGCGCCGCTGCTGAAGCGGACGCTGGCCGAGCGTGGCGTGCGAGGCGAAGGTCAGCCGATGAAGCTCAGCTGGTCGCAGCACCCCGCGGCAGTCGCGATGCGGGACGCCGCGGTGCAGCGGATCCGGGAGTTCCCGGCCGTCCACACGGTGTGGGTCTCGCAGGCGCGGTGGCTCGACACCGGGGTGGAGCACCTGATGGTGCACATGGCCGTCGACGAAGAGCTGCCGTCGGAGTCGGCGGGGCAGCTGATGGAGGCCATGCTCGGTGGGGGCGCGGACCGCCCCCAGGTGGGCATGCTCGCGCTCAACACGACGACGCACGCGGCCACGATCACCGAGCTGGCCGGGATGGGCCTGGACACCGTCCGGGCCGACCCCGCCACCGGCCGCGTCGACGTCCTCTCCCGCGAGTACGACTAGCGCAGGTCCGCCCGGCCCCGGGACGGCACGAACTCGCCGCCGCCCGCGGCCGGGTGGGTCGTCACCTTCGGCGGGATGCCCACCAGCGGGACCGACGCCGACGTGCGCCCCAGGTCCAGCGTCACCCGGCCCGGCTGGGCCGGCCCGCGGATGAAGCTGCCGTCCGTGCCGCCGATGATCAGCGCCAGCGCGTGGCCCTTCGGCACGATGTGGTCGGTCGACGCCAGCCGGAACGTCATCGTGTACGCCGTCCCCGGCGTCAGGACTCGTTCCTGCGAAAGCGAAGCGTAGTTCGCCAGGTCCGCCCAGCCGCGGCTCAGGATCGTGTAGTTCACCTTCTTCACGTCCGCCGTGGCGATCTTGTAGCAAGCGTCGTCGCCCGTGGTGGACGAGCCCCAGCAGTTCTCCGTCGTCCCCGTCTTGATCCCCTCACCGCTGCCGGCGAAGTTGCGGATCGTCGCCGGGCCGAGGTCCACCAGCAGCGCCGAGAGCCGGGCCGACGCCGTGCTCGGGGTCGCCGTCACGGTCACCGACGTCGTCCCCGAAACCTGCAGGTCCGACGCCAGCGTCCCGGTCGAGTAGGTCAGCGCCGCGCTGCCCGGGCTCGTCACCCAGGTGTCCTCGCCGAGGTTCGGGTTGTCCGTGAACGACGCCGTCCCCGGCGCCGTCGCGGTCCCGAGCGAGCCGCCCGGGTGCGGCCGCAACGTCGTCGGCACCGCGTTCGCCGCCGGGTAGGCGCTCTGGTCGACCCACTGGTCCGGCTGCCGCTCGACGCTCGCCTGCGGCCCGTTCTGGACGCCGTTGTCGACGCCCAGCAGGTAGTGGTCGAACCACCGGTGCAGCAGGTCGACCCAGCCGTCGCGCCGGTAGTCGAACGGGTCGACGTGCCCGGTCTGCGACAGCCAGATCTTCTTCTCGACGTTCAGCCCGCTCCACCACTGTCCGAAGTGGATCGTCTTGACGTTCAAGTCGTTGACGCCGTGGGAGAGCAGCACGCTCGCCCGCACGTTGCCCGCATGGGTGACGTAGTCGCGGTCCGCCCACAGCGGCCCGTAGTCGCCGTTGGCCGTGGCACCCTGCGTCAGGACCTGGTTCTGCGCCGAGCAGTTCTGGCCGCTGTTGCGGGCCTCGACGGTCTGCGCGAGCCCCGCCGGGTTGAAGCCGAAGGTCGCGCCGTCGGAGCGGTAGTAGTCGTACCAGGAGCTGATCGCCGAGATCGGCACGATCGTCTTCAGGCCGGCGACACCGGTCGCGGCGACGCCGTTGGCGATCGTGCCGTCGTAGGACTTGCCGATCATCCCGACGTTCCCGGTGCTCCAGCCCGCGGTCACCGCGCTGCCGCCGGTCTTCGCGCTGTACCCCGTCACGCGCCCGTTCAGCCAGTCGACGACCTTGCGCGCCGAGTCGACGTCCGAGGTGCCGCCGACGTCCGCGCAGCCGGCCGAGCGGTTCGTCCCGGCCAGGTCGACGAGCACCACGGCGTACCCGCGCGGCACGAAGTAGTTGTCGTAGAACAGCGGGAACTTCACCGGTTTCCCGGCGCTGTCGTAGGACTTGAGCTCGCTCTCGTTGCCGCGCCCGCAGCACGAGTAGTACGGGCTGGCGTCCATGATCACCGGAACGGGTGACGTCGCCTCACTCGGGCGGACGATGTCGGCGGCGACGCGGTCGGGCTTGCCGTCGCCGTCGCCGTCGTGGCCGATGTCGACCCAGACGGTCTCGCGGATCGCCTTCGTGTAGTCGTAGACCGGTTCACTCGCCCGGGGCGCCGCGTGCGCCACCCCGGGGAGGAACGTCGTGAAGAGGATGAGCGCGAGCAGTGCCAGACCGGATCGCATGGCTCCACGCTGGCAGTGGCGGCGCACTCGCGCCACGGCGGAAAGTCGGGACTGTGACAACCCCCGAAAAGCGCGTCAGAGCTCGACGGCGCGGTAGAGCGAGCCGACCTCGCCCTTGGTCAGCCGCCGGATCGAGCCGACGCGCTGGTTGCCGAGCTGGACGTCGCCGATCGCGGTCCGGACCAGCTTGAGCACCGGGTGCCCGGTGTCCTTGAGCAGGCGGCGCACGATGTGCTTCTTGCCCTCGTGGATGACCAGCTCCACCAGCGACTTGCCGGAGTGCATGTCCTTGACCCGGAACTGGTCGACCTTGATGATGCCGTCCGGCAGCTCCCAGCCGTTGCGGAGCTCCTTGCCGAGCCCGCGCGGCACGAGGCCGTCGACCTCGGCGAGGTAGGTCTTGAGCACCTGGTAGGAGGGGTGCATCAGCCGGTGCCCGAGGTCGCCGTCGTTGGTCAGCAGCAGCAGGCCCTCGGTGTTCTCGTCGAGCCGGCCGACGTGCACGACGCCGGGGGTCTCCTCGTAGCGGCCCATCAGGTACTCGCCGACGCACGGGCGGCCGCGGTCGTCCGACATCGTCGAGTGGACGCCCTTGGGCTTGTTCAGGGCGAGGTAGATCAGGTCGTCGCGCAGGTTCACGCGGGTGCCGTCGACGTGGATGATGGCCTCGTCCGGGTGCACCCGGCGGCCCAGCTCGGTGACGACCTGGCCGTCCACCTCGACCCGGCCGGCGGCGATCAGGTCTTCCGCCGCCCGCCGGGAGGCGACCCCGGCCTGCGACAGCACCTTCTGCAGCCGGATGCCGTCGGGGTGTTCACTGGATGTCATCGATGGTGTCCACTTCGGGTAGCAACGGAGCGATGGCAGGCAGGTCGTTCAGTGACGACAGCCCCAGTCGCTCCAGGAACAGCTCGGTCGTCACGTACAGCGTGCCGGTCGTCTCGGGGTCGGTCCCCATCTCTTCGATGAGGCCGCGCGCGAGCAGCGTCCGGATCACGCCGTCCACGTTCACGCCGCGCACCGCGGCGACCCTGGAACGGGTCACCGGTTGCCGGTACGCGATCACGGCGAGGCTCTCCAGCGCGGCCCGGGTCAGCTTCGACCGCTGGCCGTCCAGCAGGAGCTTCTCCACGAACGGGGCATAGACGTCTCTAGTGTAGAACCGCCACCCATCACCGACGCGCCGCAGGTCGATCCCGGAGGCCCGGTCGGTGAACTTCTGCGCCATGGTCCGCAGCGCGACGACGATCCGCGCCTTGGGTTGGCCGACGGTTTCGGCGAGCGATTCCTCACTGGCGGGCGAGTCGACGACGAGGAGGAGGGCTTCGAGGGCGGCCTCGAGGGTCTCGTCGGAGGTGACGTCAGGGAGGGCGTCGACGTCACCGGCGGCGACGAGGTCGGACTCGGGAGCTTCGGGGTCGAGGTCGGCCGGCTCGGCGGCGGCATCGGCCTCGGCGGCGGCTTCGGCCGGCTCGGCATCAGCCTCGGGCTCGGCGGCGGCCTCGGTCGGCTCGGCGACGGGCTCGGGCTCGGCGGCGCCTTCAGCCAGCTCGGCGGCGGCGGGCTCGGCGACGGGCTCGGGCTCCGCGGCAGCCTCAGGCTCGGCAGCACCTTCAGCCAGCTTGGCAGCAGCGGGCTCGGGCTCAGCGGCTTCAACCTCGGCCTCGGGCTCCGCGGCAGCGACCTCGGCCGGCTCGTCCGCCGCAGCGGCCTCCTCGACCGGAGCTTCGTCGGGCGCGACTTCGGCCGCCTCGGCAGCAGGCTCCTCGGCAGGAGGCTCCTCGGCAACCGTCTCCGCAACCAGCGGCTCCACCGGCTCGCCATCGTCCGTCACCGGCTCGCCGGAGAGCGCCTCGTCCAGCGCCAGCTCCGCCGCGCCCTCGACCTCGCTCGCCGGGGGCACCGCCGGCGCCTCGGTGCGCTCGTTGTCTTCGGGGCTCACCCGTACTCCTCTTCGTCTCCGGCGGACCGGTCCAGCTCGGCCGCCGCGGAGGCCTCGACCATCGAGCCGCCCGTCCAGCGGACGTGCAGCTCGGCCAGTGCCTCCGTCTGCTCGAACTGGACCGTCGCCTCGCGGTAGAGCTCCAGCAGGGCCAGGAAGCGCGCCACGATCTCGACTGTGTGCTCGCAGTCGTCGACCAGCTCGCCGAACGTCGCCTCGCCCGCCGCGGCCAGTTTGATGCGCAGCAGCGCCGCGTGCTCGCGGACCGACACGCGGCCCATGTGGATGTGGGCGATCGACACCGTCGGCGGCGGCTTCGGCCGGAACACCGCCACCGCGATGTCCGCGAACTTCGCCGGGGTCACGCCCAGCATCACCTCGGGCAGCAGCCCGATGAACCGCTCCTCCAGCGCCACCGATCGCGGGTACCGCCGTAGCGCGTTCTGCTCCAGCTCACCGAACAGCGCCGCCACCTGCTTGTACGCGCGGTACTGCAGGATCCGCGCGAACAGCAGGTCACGGGCTTCGAGCAGGGCGAGGTCGTCCTCGTTCTCCACCTCGGCCGACGGCAGCAGCCGCGCCGCCTTCAAGTCCAGGAGCGTCGCCGCGATGACCAGGAACTCCGTGGTCTCGTCGAGGTTCCACTCGGTGCCCAGCGCGCGCGTGTACGCGATGAAGTCGTCGGTGACCCGGTGCAGCGCCACCTCGGTGACGTCGAGCTGGTGCTGCGAAATCAGCTGCAGCAGCAGGTCGAACGGCCCCTCGAAGTTGGCCAGCCGCACCTTGAACTTCGACGTGCTCAGCTCTTCGGTGTTGACGCCTTCGGGGATCATCCCGCCGTGCACCGTCTGGTGCTCTTCGGGGACCTGTTCCTCCGGAGCCGATGCCGGGGCCGGTTCCGGCTCGTCCATCAGCCCTCGGTTTCGCCGCCGTCTGAGCCGACCACCCGCAGCCGCTGCACCAGCACCGACTCCTCGCCGTTCAGGTCGAAGTCGGCCAGCAGCACGGCGACCGCCTCACGGACCAGCCGGCCGCGGTCGACGACCAGGTCGTGCTTCGCGCGCAACGTCAGCCGGGCCTGCTCCATGGCGACGAGCTCGTCGCCGGAGACGTACACGGTGATCTTCGCGTCGTGCTTGGTCCGGCCGGAGCCGTGCGGGGCCACGCCGCGGGCGAGCTGTTCCGACCGGCCGTTGCCCGAGGGCTTCGGCTCGACGGGCTCGACGGGCGCGGGCGGCGCCTGGGGCGGGCGGTCGAGCTGGGGACTGGAGGTGAGGCGGAAGAGTTCCGACGCTCCGGGCAGGGAGGCGCGCCTGCTCACCGAGCGATCACCTCGCGGGCCAGCTGACGGTACGCCGCCGCGCCGGCGGACTTGGGCGCCCAGGTCGTGATCGGCTCACCCGCGACCGTCGTCTCGGGGAACCGCACCGTGCGGTTGATGACCGTGTCGAACACGGTCTCGCCGAATGCCTCCACCACGCGAGCCATGACCTCCTTCGAGTGCAGGGTTCTCGGGTCGTACATGGTGGCGAGAATCCCGACTATGTCCAGTTTGGGGTTGAGGCGTTCCTGCACCTTCTCGATCGTGTCGATCAGGAGCGCGACGCCTCGCAGACTGAAGAACTCGCACTCGAGCGGGATGATCACGCCGTCCGCGGCGGTCAGCGCGTTCACCGTGAGCAAGCCGAGTGAGGGCTGGCAGTCGACAAGAACATAGTCGTAGTCGTTCATGACCGGACGAAGGACCCGTAACAACGTGTGCTCGCGCCCTACCTCAGCGACGAGCTGGACCTCCGCCGCGGACAGGTCGATGTTGCTCGGCAGCAGGTCAACGCCGTCGACGCGGGTTTTCATCAGCACGTCGGTGGCACTGACCGACCGCTCCATGATGGCGTTGTAGACCGTCTGGTCCAGTTCGTGCGGCTGGATGCCGAGACCGACGGCGAGCGCGCCCTGCGGGTCGAAGTCGACGAGCAGCACCTTGCGGCCGTACTCGGCGAGGGCGGCACCCAGGTTGATGGTCGACGTCGTCTTGCCGACGCCGCCCTTCTGGTTGCACATGGCCATGATCTTGGCCGGGCCGTGGCGGTCCAGTGGCGCCGGATCGGCGTGCTCGCGGATCGGGCGGCCGGTCGGCCCGATGCCCTCGAGCTTGACCTTCTTGCCGTTGCGCTCCTGCGGTTCGTCGCCGTCGTGGACCGCCGGGGTCGCGATCTTGACGTCGTTGAGGTTCGCCGCCGCCGACCCGGCGGACTCGGCCGGGTGGGCCGGCTGGTTCGGTGTCGACATGGCGGGAAAGCTCCTTGTTCGTCGCGTCCGCCGCAGCCTATGCGCGGAGTCGGAGCCCCGGCAAAGCAACGCGCCGGACCCGAGGGGGCAATGTCACTCGACCGTCAGTCCAGCGTACGAAGGCTGTAGGCGCCCCGTTCGGCCGTCTAGCCCAGTGCCCGGGGGTGCGCCGTCGCGTACACCTCGCGCAGGGTGTTGACCGTGACCAGCGTGTACACCTGGGTCGTCGTCACCGAGGCGTGGCCGAGCAGTTCCTGCACCACCCGGACGTCCGCGCCGCCTTCGAGCAGGTGCGTGGCGAAGGAGTGGCGGAGCGTGTGCGGCGAGACGACGGCGGTGATCCCCGCCCGTTCGGCGGTGTCCTTGAGGACCTGCCACGCGCTCTGGCGCGAAAGCCTGCTGCCGCGGGCGTTGAGGAACAGCGCGGCGGTGCCGCGGCCGTGGGCGGCGAGCGCGGGCCGGGCGCGGACGGTGTAGGCGTGCAGTGCGGCGAGCGCGGGCCGCCCGATCGGGACGATCCGCTGCTTGCCGCCCTTGCCGTCGAGCAGGACGGTGCGTTCGGTGTCGTCGACGTCGTCGACGTCCAGCCCGACCGCCTCGGAGATCCGGGCGCCGGTCGAGTAGAGCACCTCCAGCAGGGCCCGGTCGCGCAGCGGGCGTTCGCCGTCCGGCGGCGGGGTCTCGAGCAGCCGCAGGACGTCGTCGACCGGCAACGCCTTGGGCAGCCGCTTCGCCGGGGTCGGCGGCCGGACCTCGCGGGCCGGGTTGTGCTCGGTGAGGCCCTCGGCGTTGGCGAACTTGTGCAAGCCCCGCACGGCGACCAGCGCCCGCGCGGCCGAAGACGCGGCGAGCGGCCGGTGCTCGTCGTCGCCTTCCCGGAGAGCGGCGCCGAAGGACGTGACGTGCGCGGAGACGACGTCGGCGATCTTGCCGATGCCCGCGAGGTCCAGGTGCGCGGCGTACCGGCGCAGGTCACGGGCGTAGCTGTCCAGGGTGTTGCGCGCGGTCCCGCGTTCGACGACCAGGTGGTCGAGGTACGCGGCGATCACGTCGGCCGTGCTGTGCGGGCTGGAGGCCACGCGGGACACCTTAGGCCGCCCGGGGTCCGTGACCCGGCAGAAACCCCGTTCCCAGCCGGACGCGGTTACCTTGGATTCCATGGAGTCGGACGAGCTCCGCATCGGCACGGCCGAGCGGGAGGAAGCGGCGAGGCTGCTCGCCGACCACTTCGGCATGGGCCGCATCACGCCCGACGAGTACGAGACCCGCGTGACGGACGCGTACGCGGCGGCGACGGTGGGCAACCTGCGGCCGCTGTTCCGCGACCTGCCGCAGCCGCACCCGGGGTTCTTCGGGCCGCCGCAGGCGCCGATGCCGCTGTACGCGCCCCCGACGACCCCGCAGCCGATGCCGTATCCGCAGCCCATGCCGTACGCGCAGCCGGTGCCGTACTCCTACCGGTCGAAGACGGTGGCCGGCGTGCTGCAGATCGTGCTGCCGTTCGGCGTGGGGCGGTTCTACACCGGCCAGGTCGGGCTCGGCCTGCTGCAGCTGTTCGTCTGCCTGATCACGTTCGGCGTCGGCGCGATCTGGCCGTTGGTCGACGGCATCCTGCTGCTCGCCAACGGCGGCCTGGACGCCGAAGGCCGCCCGCTGCGCCCCTGAACCGAGGCGCAGCGGACCTCCTCAGGCTTCCTTGCGCTTGGCGAACGCCGTGGGACGGTCCTCCCACGGGGCGTCCGCCGGGCGGGCCGACGCCGCGCCCGTGACCACCGCGTGCGTGGCCAGGACGCCGGACACCGTGGCGCCGTTGATCAGCTCGCCCGCCAGGGCCATCCGCACCGCCTCGGCGAGCGGGAACTTGCGGATGACCAGGTCCGCCTCCTCCTCGCCGAGCACGTCACGCTCCACATCGGACAGTCCGCGGGCCAGGAAGATCCGCACGACCTCGTCGGTGAAGCCGGGCGACGCCGCGACGTCGACCAGCGTCACCCAGTCCGACGCCGCCAGGCCGACCTCTTCGACGAGCTCCCGCTCGGCCGTGCCGACCGGGTCCTCGCCGAGGTGGTCGATCAGCCCCGCCGGCAGCTCCCACAGCCGGTGCCCGATCGGGTGCCGGTACTGGTGGATCAGCGTGACCTGCTGGTCTTCGTCCAGCGCGACGATCGCCACCGCGCCGAGGTGCTCGATGACCTCGCGGACCGCGGTGTCGCCGCCCGGCATCACGACGTCGTCGATCCGCAGGCCGACGACGCGTCCGATGTGGACGTCCCGGCTGGACGCGACGCTGAACTCGTGCTCGCCCGGCGCGGTCACCGGGCCGCCACGGGGGCCTCGGGCAGCTCGACCGGCAGCCGCTCGGCGACCTTGCGGTCCACCACGGCCTTGACGAACGCGCTGAACAGCGGGTGCGGCCGGGTCGGGCGGCTCTTGAGCTCCGGGTGCGCCTGCGTGCCGACGAAGAACGGGTGCTTGTCGGCCGGCAGCTCCACGAACTCGACCAGGCGGTCGTCCGGCGACGTGCCGGAGAACACCAGGCCCGCGTCCGAGAGCTGCTTGCGGTAGGCGTTGTTCACCTCGTAGCGGTGCCGGTGCCGTTCGGACACCTCCGTGGTGCCGTACGCCTTCGCGACCTGCGAACCCGGCTTGAGCTTCGCCGGGTAGGCGCCCAGGCGCATGGTGCCGCCCATGTCCCGCTCCCCCGCGACGACGTCGCGCTGGTCGGCCATCGTCGAGATCACCGGGTGCTTGGTGTTCTCGTCGAACTCCGACGACCCGGCGTCGGCGATGCCGGCCAGGTGCCGGGCGCCCTCGATGACCATGCACTGCAGGCCGAGGCACAGCCCGAGCAGCGGGACACCGCGGGTGCGGGCGTACTCGATCGCGCCGACCTTGCCCTCGATGCCGCGGATGCCGAACCCGCCCGGGATCAGCACACCGTCCACATCGGACAGCACCGACGCCGCGCCGGACGCGGTCTGCGCGTCGTCGGAGGCGACCCAGACGATCTCGACCTTGGCGCGGTGGGCGAACCCGCCCGCACGCAGGGCCTCGGTGACCGACAGGTAGGCGTCGGGCAGGTCGATGTACTTCCCGACGACCGCGATCCGCACGACCTCGCTCGGGTTGTGCACGCGGTCCAGCAGGTCGCCCCACACCGTCCAGTCGACGTCGCGGAACGGCAGCCCGAGGCGGCGGACGACGTAGGCGTCGAGCGCCTCGCGGTGCAGCACCTTCGGGATGTCGTAGATGGACCGCGCGTCCGGGCAGGCGATGACGGCCTCGTTGTCGACGTCGCACATCAAGCCGATCTTGCGCTTGAGGTCCTCCGGGATCTCCCGGTCGGCCCGGCAGACCAGCGCGTCGGGCTGGATGCCGATGTTGCGCAGCGCGGCCACCGAGTGCTGGGTCGGCTTCGTCTTGAGCTCGCCCGACGGCGCCAGGTACGGCACCAGCGAGACGTGCAGGAAGAAGCAGTGGTCGCGGCCGACGTCGTGGCGGACCTGGCGGCAGGCCTCCAGGAACGGCAGCGACTCGATGTCGCCGACCGTGCCGCCGACCTCGGTGATGACGACGTCCGGCGTCTGGCCGGCCTCGTCCGGCTGGCCGGCCGCGGTGATCCGGGACTTGATCTCGTCGGTGATGTGCGGAATGACCTGGACGGTGTCGCCGAGGTACTCGCCGCGGCGCTCCTTGGCGATCACCTCGGAGTAGACCTGGCCGGTCGTGACGTTGGCCTTGCCGTCGAGGTCGCGGTCGAGGAAGCGCTCGTAGTGCCCGATGTCGAGGTCGGTCTCCGCACCGTCGTCGGTGACGAACACCTCACCGTGCTGGAACGGGTTCATCGTCCCGGGGTCGACGTTGAGGTACGGATCGAGCTTCTGCATCGTGACGCGAAGCCCGCGCGCGGTAAGGAGTTGTCCCAGGCTGGAAGCCGTGAGTCCTTTACCCAGAGAGGAGGCGACGCCTCCGGTGACAAAAACGTACTTGGTAGCCCGTGACTGAAGTCCCACGGGCCGCCAGCATATCCGAAGACCGCGGATCCGCGCGCCGGGACATGCCCGAACTCTCTTTTGTGCCGTTGACCACCCGACGGGGTGACCTACGCGGCGGCCTTCGCGAGCCGCAGCCGCGGCCGTCCGGTGAGCGCCTGGCTGCCCGGCAGCCGCCGCAGCACCTCGACCATCACGATCGTCAGCGCGATCGTGGCGAAGTAGATGATCACGCTCAGCCAGGGCGCCCCGAAGCGCTCGGCCACGTGCGGGATCAGCGGCCCGAGGAACGCCAGCGCGAGCGGGTGGACCAGGAAGATGCTGAACGACCGGTTCGCCGCCCAGGAGACGAGCCGGGCCCCGCCACTGCCTTCGCGACGGCGACCCGACCACCACGTGCTGAACGCGTAGATCGCCGCGATGACCGCGAGGAACCACGGGATCAGGTACGGCTGGAACGGGTCGCTGGCCACCTGCGGGAACGTTCCACTGTGGACAGTCCGGAGGTAGTACCACTCGGTGCCGGCCAGCACCGCCACGAGGGCGCCGCCGAGCAGCAGCCGGTGCCGGCCGACCCACGCGTGCACGGCCTCGAAGTGCATGGCCACCACGGCGCCGAACAGTGTGTAGAACTGGTACGGCAGCAGCGTGGCGTACAGGTGGGTGATCGTCTCGTAGCCGACGCCGAACGGCTGGTAGGTCATGAACAGCGTCACGCCGACCTGCAGCGCGCCGCTGCCCAGCAGCAGCCACTTGTGCTTGCCCTCGGTCGCCCGCAGCAGCTTCATGATCCACGGGAACAGCAGGTACACCTGCATCGTCACGAGCAGGAAGTACAGGTGGTACCAGGCGCCGCCGGTGACGAGGTCCTTGAGCAGCAGGCGCATCGACGCCTCGAGCGAGTCCGGCTGCTGCGTGCCGGTGACCAGCGAAAACGCCCAGAAGAACATCGACCACGCCAGGTACGGCGTCGCGACCAGCGGGAGCCGCTTGCGCCAGAAGCCGGACGGCGTGATCTCGCGGCCGCGGTTCTGGAACACCAGCACGAACCCGGTGAGCGCGAAGAACGCCTCCCGCGTGAAGTGCAGCGGCGTCTCGACGGCGTTGGCGCCGACGTCCTGCGCGAAGTTCGTGGCGCCGACCACGTGGATGAGGATCACGCACGCGAAGGTGACCAACCGGAACAGGTCGATCTGGTGCAGGTACGGCGCTTTCCCACCCGGTCTCGCGATCCGGGAGGGCGCTTCGAGAGTGGCCTGGGCAGTCGTCATCGTGCCGCCGTTCCGGCACCGTCGTCGGCGTGGTTCACGTTGTCAGACTTGCCACCCATTCTGTGAATTTCCCATGAAGGCACTGGGAAGCGCCTGTTGGCAGAGGTCCCTGGGGCTGTTGGATATGCCACTTCCGCTCACGGAGCGGGGACCCGTGGATCATGTTAATACGTAAGCTCTCCGGTACCGAGCGTGACCTTCGTCATCAAGCCGTGATCAGCGGAAAACATCCCGCTCGACCTCGTCACGGACCGCCGCGAGCGCTTCGCGGAGTTCGGCGTGTCCCACCGAGCCCAGCGCCAGCCGGAGCGCCTGCGGCACCGCCGGCGTCGTCGCGAACGGCTCCGCGGTGGCGACCGCCACCCGCCGCCGGGCGAGCGCCGCCACGACGCGGTCCGGCCGGGAGTCGCGGGCGAGCGGCAGCCACCGGAAGTACGACGACGGGTGCCCGATCCACGGAAGCCCGGCCAGCACCTCCGAAGCGAGCGCCTGGCGCCCTCGCGCGTCTTCGCGCTTGCGGGCCTCCAAGCGTTCGACGGTACCGTCCTCGAGCCAGCGGCGCGCGATGGCCGCCGTCAGGGCGGGTGTGTTCCACGTCGTAGCCCGGATCGCGCTCTCGAGCGCCGGCACCGACTCGAGGGGCGCGACGGCGAACCCGACCCGCAACCCGGTCGCGACGCTCTTGGACAGCCCTGACACGTAGACGGTGGCTTCCGGCGCGAGCATCGCCAGCGGCGGCGGCGCGTCCTCGACGAGGTAGGCGTATGACGCGTCCTCGATGATCGTCACGCCGTGCTGCCGGGCGACCTCGACGAGCCGCGCGCGCTGCCCGGCGGAGAGCACCCAGCCCAGCGGGTTGTGCAGGGTCGGCATCGCGTAGACCGCGCGGACCCGGCGCCGGCGGCAGAGCCGGTCGAAGGCCTCGAGGTCGGGGCCGTCGGCGGTCACCGGCAGCGGCGCGAGGTCGAGTCCGAGCGTGCGCGCGAGCACCCGGAAGCCCGGATACGTGAGCGCGTCCACCGCTACGACGTCCCCGGCCCGCAGCAGCGCCATCGCCGTCACGGCCAGGCCATGCTGCGCGCCGTCGACGATCAGCACGCGTTCGCGGCCGGCGTCCAGCCCGCGCCGGCGCAGGTGGCGGGCGACGGCGGCCCGGTCCTCGGCGCGCCCGCGGTGCGGCTGGTAGCGCAGCAGCGCGTCGAGGTCGCCGGCCGTGGCGAGGTCCCGCAGCGCCTCGCGCAGCAGGCCGGCCTGCCCGGGGATCGACGGCGAGTTGAAGCTGAGGTCGACCGCGTCCGCGGCGACCGACCGCTCGTCGACGCCGTCGCCCGCGGCCTGGTCCCGGACGAACGTGCCCCGGCCCTGCTCGCAGCTGACCAGCCCCATCGCTTCGAGCTCGGAGTAGACGCGGGACGCCGTCACGACGGCGATGCCCTCGTCGGCGGCCAGCCGGCGGTGGGTGGGCAGCCGCGTCCCGGCCGGCCACTGCCCGCCCCGGATCCTCGCCGCGAACGCGTCCACGACGCCCTTGTACTTCGGCACCCGCACGCCGCGATTGTAGGCAGGACAATTTGTGGACTGTCCTGGATCGGCCGTCCTAGCGTGCGGTCATGCACACCGCGATCCTGACCTTCGACGGCTACAACGAACTCGACTCGCTCATCGCCCTCGGCGTCCTGAACCGGACGCCCGGTTCGCGGGTGTCCATCGCGAGCCCCACGCCGCGGGTGACGTCGATGAACGGCGTCACGATCGACGCGGCGATCGGGCTCGAGGAGGCCTGCACGGCCGACGCCGTGATCGTCGGCAGCGGCGTGAAGACCCGTGAGGTCGTCGAGGACCCGGCGATCACGAGCGTGCTGCGCGGCCTCGACCCCGGCCGGCAGCTCCTGGGCGCCCAGTGCTCCGGCACGCTCGTCCTGGCGAAGCTCGGGCTGCTCGCCGACGTACCCGCCTGCACCGACCTGACGACGAAGCCGTGGGTCCTCGCGGCCGGCGTCGAGGTGCTGAACCAGCCGTTCTTCGCCCGCGGCACGCTCGCCACCGCGGGCGGCTGCCTGGCCTCGACCTACCTCGCCACCTGGGTCCTCGCCCGGCTGCACGGCCTCGAAGCCGCCGAGCACGCGATGCACTACGTCGCGCCCGTCGGCGAGAAGGACGAGTACGTCGAGCGGGCACTGCGGAACGTGACGCCCTACCTCGAGCCGGCCGCGATCTCCGCCTGATCCGGCTCGGTGCCGAAGAGGGACTTCAGCGTCACCTCGCGGTTGACCCGCACGTGCTCGACGGCTTCGGCGTGCGCCCGGCCCGCGTCCCCCGACGCGATCGCCTCGTAGAGCCGGCGGTGCTCGTCGAGCAGCTCGGCCCAGTGCTCGTTCTGGCTCGTGAGCCAGCGGAGCCGGCCCTGCAGGGGCTGCAGCATCGTGGTGAGCAGGGTGTTGCCCGCGATGGCCACGATCTCGTCGTGGAACTGCGAGTTGAGCACGGTGATCCGGGCCGCGTCGTCGCGGGCCGTCGCGCGGGCGGCGTCGGCGAGCATCCGCTCGAGCCGCTTCAGCTCCGGCGCGCCCGCCCGCTCGGCGGCCCGCCCGGCCGCGAGCCCTTCCAGCGCCTCACGGACGTCGAACAGCTCCTCGACGTCGACGCGGGCGAGCTGCCGGACGACGATCCGCCGGGCCGACTGCTCGACGAGGAAGCCTTCGGCCTCGAGGCTGCGGATGGCCTCGCGCACGGGCACCCTGGACACGCCGAGGTCCTCGGCCAGCTCGCGCTCGACCAGCCGGTCGCCGGGGCGGAGACGGCCGGTCAAGATCCGTTCGCGCAGCTCGTCGCGCACCCGCTGCCGGGTGGCCGCGAGGGGCTGCCGCTCGCTCGCCGTCGTCACCGGTCCCCTCTCTTCAACACGCTCGTAACACGAGTTTACGGACCGGAGGGTTGACGGCGGCGGACTTGGGGGTGATATTTGGGATGCCAAATTTTGGTATCCCAAATCGCCGTCGCTGCACGTCGATCGGAGGCCCGCCTTGACCGCCGCCCCGCTCACCGAGTCCCAGCAAGAGACGACCGCGCCGCCCGACCCCCGGCTCTGGAACGAAGACCTCGCCCCGGCGAAAGACCGCCGCTGGAAGGTCTACGACATCTTCGCGTTGTGGATGTCGGACGTGCACAACCTCGGCAACTACACCTTCGCGGCCGGGCTGTTCGTGCTCGGCCTGTCCGCCTGGCAGGTCTTCACCGCCCTGCTGTTCGGCTTCGTGATCATCTACTTCGGCATGAACCTGATGGGCCGGATCGGCCAGCGCACCGGCGTCCCGTTCCCGGTCGTGGCGCGGATCAGCTTCGGCACGTTCGGCGCCAACCTGCCCGCGCTGATCCGCGCGATCATCGCGATCTTCTGGTACGGCATCCAGACCTACCTCGCGAGCGTGGCCATCACGCTGCTCGTGCTCACCATCGACCCGGGCCTGAAACCGTTGACCGAACACGGTTTCCTCGGCCTGCACGCGCTCGGCTGGATCTGCTTCATCGCGCTGTGGGCGGTCCAGGCGCTCATCCTCACCCGCGGCATGGAGTCGATCCGCAAGTTCCAGGACTGGTGCGGCCCGGCGATCTGGGTCGTGATGATCGCGCTCGCGGTGTGGATCCTCGCCGCCGGGCACTGGAACATCTCGTTCACCAGCAGCCCGAAGCAGCTGTCGACCGGCGAACAGATCCGCCAGTGGTTCGGCGCGGCCGGGCTGATCCTGGCCACCTACGGCACGCTGATGCTGAACTTCTGCGACTTCTCCCGCAACGCCCCGGACCAGAAGACCGTGCGCCGCGGCAACTTCTGGGGCCTGCCGATCAACTCGACGGCGTTCGCGCTGCTGTCGGTGATCGTCACCGCGGGCAGCATGCAGGTGTTCGGCGAGGCGATCACCGACCCGGCCGAGCTGCTGGCCAAGGTGCACAACACACCGGTGCTGATCATCGGCGCGCTGACGTTCGCCGTCGCCACCATGGGCGTCAACATCGTCGCGAACTTCGTCTCCCCCGCCTACGACCTCGCCAACATCTGGCCGAAGCGGATCTCGTTCACCGTCGGCGGGCTGATCAGCGCGGTCGCCGCGCTGTGCGTGCTGCCGTGGAAGCTGTACTCCTCGCCGACCGTGGTCAACTACTTCCTCGGCGGGCTCGGCGCGTTCCTCGGGCCGCTGTTCGGGATCATGATCGTCGACTACTACCTGATCCGGCGCGGCAAGGTCGACGTCGCGCAGCTGTTCGTCGACGGCGGGATCTACCCGCGGGTGAACCCGCGTGCGCTGGTGACGTTCTTCCCGACCGCCGCCCTCGCCGCGGTGATCGCGCTGGTGCCGTTCTTCGCCCCGGCCGCGCCGTACTCCTGGTTCATCGGCACGGGATCGTCGGCGCTGCTGTACTTCGCGGTTTCGAGGAAGCACCGATGAGGATCGTCGTCACCAACTGCAACACCACCGAGGCGATGACGAAGGAGATCGAAGCCGGGGCCCGCGCGGCCGCGAGTCCCGGCACCGAGATCCTGGCGAGGACCCCTCGCTGGGGACCGGAATCCGCGGAAGGCTGGTTGGACAGCTTCCTGTCCGCCGCGGCGGTGCTGGATCTGTTGCGGGGCCTCGAAGAACCGTTCGACGCGGTCGTGCTCGCCGGCTTCGGCGAGCACGGCCGGGAGGGCGCGCGCGAGCTGCTGGACGTCCCGGTCGTCGACATCACCGAAGCGGCCGCGCACCTGGCCTGCCTGCTCGGCCGCCGCTACGGCGTGGTGACCACATTGGACCGGACGTGCGGGCTGATCGAGGACAGCCTCCACGCGGCCGGAGTGGCGCAGAACTGCGTCACGGTCACCGGCGCCGGGCTCGGCGTGCTGGAGCTGACGGACGAGCGTCGCACGGAGTCGGCGTTGCTCACCGCGGGCCGTCGCGCGCGGGACGCCGGCGCGGAGGTCCTGGTGCTCGGCTGCGCCGGGATGACCGGACTCGACCGGAAGATCGCGACGATGCTGGACATCCCGGTCATCGACGGCGTCGCGGCGGCGGTCCGGCTCGCCGAGTCGCTGGTGGCGCTGGGACTGAAGACGAGCCGCGCGGGGTCGTACGCGCGCCCGTTGGACAAGCGGCGCACCTGGCCCGATTGACACCGGCCGCGTCGCCCGGTCAGAATCCCTGCAGCCGTACCGCCGCCCGGTGACGACGTGGGGATTTTGCCGTCCCCGGAAGGCGGTCGACGTGCGAAAAGTCCTAGGCGCGCTCGCGGTTTCCGCGAGCATGATCCTGGTCCCGGTCAGCGGGACGGCGGTGGCCGCGTCGCCACCGCACACCGTCGTCACCGACGGGGCGAAGCTGGCCGGGACCAAGCAGGCACTGCGCGGCGGGCACGCGTCCAAGGCCCAGCGGGACGCGCTGAAAGCCGTGCTGGCCAAGGCGAACACGGCGCTGACCGCCGGGCCGTGGTCGGTCATGGACAAGCCGGCCGCGCCGCCGAGCGGCGACAAGCACGACTACATGAGCCAGGCGCCCTACTGGTGGGCGAGCGAGAAGACCCCCGAGAACCCGCAGGGCTGCCCGTACGTCAACCGGGACGGCCAGCGCAACCCGGAGGCCGACGCGATCACCGACCACACCTACCGGATGGTGGCCTGGGACGCGATGTACTACCTCTCGCTCGCCTGGTACTACACCGGCGACGCGAAGTACGCGAAACGCGCGGCGCTGGACATCCGGACGTGGTTCCTCGACCCGGCCACCAAGATGAACCCGAACATGACCTACTCGCAGATCATCCCGTGCAAGACCACGATCAGCGGCACCGGGATCATCGACTCGACCCAGTCGTTCAGCCAGGTGCTCGACGTGTTCGCCCTCCTCGACACCGGCGCGCCGGGCTGGACCGGCAAGGACCGCTCGGGCATCAAGGCGTGGCTGACGCAGTACCTGAACTGGATGCAGACCAGCCCGCAGGCGAAGCTGGAACTGGCCGCCACCAACAACCACGGCACGTTCCTCGACATGCAGAACGCGACGATCGCGGCGTACCTGGGCCAGCGGGACGCGGCACGGAAGATCGTGCTCGACGCGGAGCAGAAGCGGTTCCCGGTGCAGTTCGCCGCCGACGGCAGCCAGCCGCTCGAGCTGTCGCGGACGATGTCGTGGCACTACGTCAACTTCAACCTCACCGCGTGGGGCCGGATGGCGGAGGTCGGGAAGAACCTCGGCATCGACGTCTGGAAGTACCGCGCGCCGAACGGCGTGACGCTGCGGAAGGTCGTCGACCAGCTGATCCCGGGTGCGCTGCAGGGCGCGGCGGGCTGGCCGCACCAGCAGATCGGCGTGTTCGACCAGTCGATCGCGGCGGACATCTTCCACGCCGCGGCCGAAGAGGCGCACGACTCCGACGCCGCGGCGGCGTTGAAGAAGATGCCGCTGCCGGCCGGCGGTGACACGTGGCCGGTGCGCGTGTCGTGCTTCCCGCTCGACCCGCCGCTCAAATAACCCTACGAACGCCGGGAAATCCGGACACCACGTCCCATAGCGCACGCTGTCCATGATTGGTCTAGTCCAAAGTATTGACTCTCGGTGTCTCCGCGCGCACATTCATGACCGGGGCCGGACCCGCTCGTGAAGCAGCCATCGCGTACGCCCTCTCCCGCGCCGTCGCGGCCGGGAGAGGGCCGTCCGCCTGCGCGAGGAGACGCCCATGCAGCGAAGATTCGCCCTGGTCGCCGCAGCCGCGGCCGCCGTCGTGGTCGGCGCGCTGACCGTCGCCGGCCCGGCGACCCCGAACGCGGCCGCCGCGACCTCCGGCGGGGTCCGGATCGCCTACTTCGACCAGTGGTCCATCTACCAGAACGCCTACTACCTCAAGAACGTCGACGCCATCGCCGGCAACCTCGACTACCTGCTCTACGACTTCGAGAACATCGACCCGAACAACCTCACCTGCTTCGAAGCCACGAAGGCGACGACCCCGGACCCGGGCGGCGAAACCGACCCGAACGCCGGCGACGGCGGCGGGGACCAGTTCGCCGACTACCAGAAGTCGTTCGGCTCCGACATCAGCGTCGACGGCACCGCCGACGTCTGGAACCAGCCGGTCGCCGGCAACTTCCACCAGCTGCAGGAGCTCAAGGCGCGGCACCCGAACCTCAAGGTGCTGCTGTCGATCGGCGGCTGGACGTACTCGAAGTACTTCTCCGACGCCGCCGCGACCGACGCGTCGCGCAAGAAGCTCGTCAGCTCGTGCCTCGACATGTTCATCAAGGGCAACATCCCGGCATCCGGCGGTTACGGCGGCCCGGGTACCGCGGCGGGGATCTTCGACGGCATCGACATCGACTGGGAGTACCCGGCTTCGCCCACCGGCCACGTCGGCAACCACTACAGCGCCAACGACACCGCGAACTACACCGCGCTGATGGCGGAGTTCCGCGGTGAGCTGGACGCGTTGGGCGGCAAGCACTACGCGCTGTCGGCCGCGCTGCCCGGCGGCCAGGACAAGATCGCGAAGCTCCAGACCGACCGGATCGGGCAGTACCTGGACTTCGGCAACGCGATGACCTACGACATGCACGGCGCGTGGGACGCGACCGGGCCGACGAACTTCCAGGACCCGCTGTACTCGTCGCCGAACGACCCGTCCGGCACGATCCCCCCGGGCACCGAGAAGTACACGATCGACTCGGTGGTCAAGGACTACCTGCACGGCAACAGCGCGTACGGCATCGCGGGCGGCTTCCCCGCGAACAAGCTCACGCTGGGCATCCCGTTCTACTACCGCGGCTGGACCGGCGTGCCGGCCGGGTCGAACCACGGGCTGTACCAGTCCGCTTCGGGCCCCTCGCCCGGGCACGCCTTGAGCGGCAACGTCCCCGGCGTCGCGATGTACAAGGAACTGTCCGGCATCGTCGACAACCCGTCGGACACGTACTGGGACCCGGTCACGCAGTCGGCGTGGTTCTACGACGGGCAGAACTTCTACGGCGGCTCGTCGACGCAGTCCATCAAGGCCCGCACGGACTACATCCACTGCACGGGTCTCGGCGGCGCCATGATGTTCTCGCTCTACGACCTGGACCCGGGTTCGACGTTGTTCCACGCGGTGGTCAACGGTCTGGCGGCCTCGACGCCGAACTGCTCGGCACCGCCGACCACGACCCCGCCGACCACCACTCCGACGACCCCGACCACACCCACGACCCCGACAACGCCCACCACCCCGCCGACCACCACCCCCACGACGCCGCCTTCGATCCCCGCGTGGGCACCGAACACGGCGTACGCGACGGGCGCGAAGGTGACCTACAACGGCATCACGTACACGTGCCGCCAGGGCCACACTTCACTGGTGGGCTGGGAACCGCCCAACGTCCCGGCGTTGTGGCTCGCGAGCTGACCGTCAGTTCCCCGCGGGGTTGCTGACTCCCGGTGCGGGGGCCTGGGCGTTGCCGGCGATGCCGTAACGTCCGGTGCCCCCGTCGAGCTGTTCCTTCAAGGCCATGATCGTGCTGATCCGGCCCGCGGAAGAATCGACGTTGTCCACAGTGGACAGGATCGACGTCGCCGACGTGTCCGCGCGGACGACGCCCAGCGCGCCGGTGCCTTCCGCGGAACCGGCGTCGCCGGCCAGGACCGTGCCCGCGCCGGTGCGGTCGAGCTGCGTCGCGAACCGGGCGATCGTCGCCGCGCGGTCACCCGCGCTGTCACCGGTCGCCTGGGCCCCGGTCAGCACGATCGCCAGCTGCGCCGGGTTGACCGCCTGGCCCGCCTTGACGAACCCGCCGTCGGTGAGGCCGCCGATCGCGGCCGCCAGCTCCTCGCTCGAGGACTGCGGCTTCGCGGTGGTCTTGTCCAGCAGCAGCACCGATCCGAGCAGCGCGCCGGCGAGCGTGCCGGTGTCGCCCGCGGTCGGGAACTTCGAGCCGGCCGGCTGCAGGCGCGTGACGACGTCGCGGAGCTGGTCGGCCTTCTCCGGGTCGGCGAACGCGGCCGTCAGCTGCACCTCACCGGTCACCGAAGCGCCGGACTGGCCGATCAGCTGCTTCAGCGCGTCCCGGTCGGCCGGGCGGGCGTCCTCGGTGGTCACGAGCACCACCGACCGCTTGTCCAGTGCCCCGGCGACGACCTTCGGCCCCATCGAGCCGGCGAACGCGTCCGCGTCGGCCAGCCGGGCGTTGAGCGCGTTGCGCTGCGCTTCGAGGTCGGAGACCTGGCTGCCGAGGTCCTTCTTCTCCCCCGCCAGGCCGGACAGCAGCGTGCCGTTCAGCGCGGTCGAGCCGAGGACGACCCCGACGGCCAGCGCCAGGAAGCAGGCGGCGATGGAAACGACGTGGTAGCGCAGCGAAATCACGTGAACAATCCCTTGACCCAGGCAGCGAGCGAATTCCAGGTGTGCCGGAGCCAGTCCAGGTAGACCGAGCCCACATCGGACACCAGCAGGGCCGCGGCGACCACCACGACCGCGGCGAGCACGAGCAGCACGACCGCGCCGATCGACACCCGGCTGCGGTGCAGCGTCGCCACCGCCTTCCCGTCGACGAGCTTCGTGCCGAGCTTCAGCCGGGTCAGGAACGTCGACGGGTTCGAGCCGGACCGGCCGTGGTCGAGGAACTCGCGCAGGGTGGCCTGGAAGCCGACCGTGACGACCAGGCTCGCACCGTGCGCGTCGGCCAGCAGCAGCGCGAGGTCCTCGGCGTTGCCCGACGCCGGGAACGTCACCGCGCCGATGCCGAGGTCCTGGATCCGCTCGACGCCGGGGGCGTGCCCGTCCGGCGCGGCGGGCACGACGACCTCGGCGCCGCCGCGCAGCGTGGTGGTGCCGATGCCGGTGGGGTCGCCGACGATGACGTCCGGCGTGTACCCCTGCACGCGCAGGGTGTCGGCGCCCGCGTCGACGCCGATCAGCACCGGCCGGTGCTCGGCGACGTACTTCTTGAGCTTCTTGAGGTCTTCGGCGTGCCCGTTGCCGCCGGCGACGACCAGCACGTGCCGGTCGCGGATCACGACTTTCAGCTCCGGCACGCCGACGCCGTCGAGGATCAGCGTGCGCTCGCGGCGCAGGAACTCGATGGTGTTGGCGGAGAACGCCTCCAGCTGCGTCGACATCCCGGCCTTGGCCTCGATCATCTGGTCCGCGACGCTGTCGGCGGTCTGCTCGATGCCGGAGGCGACCTGGCGCTCGCCGATGTACACGACGCCGTCGTGCAGCCGCAGCTTCGTGCCGTCCTTGATCGTGCGCAGCAGCTCGCCGCCGACCGAGTCGAGGAGCGGGACGCCGGCGGCGACGAGGATCTCGGGGCCCATGTTCGGGAACCGGCCGGAGATCGACGGCGACGCGTTGACCACGCCGGCGACGTCGGCCTCGACCAGGGCGTCGGCCGTCGCGCGGTCGAGGTCCAGCTGGTCCAGCACGACGATGTCGCCGGGACTGATCCGGCGCAGGAGCTCCCGGGTGCGGCGGTCGACCCGGGCGACCCCGGTGATCCCCGGCAGGGGTTCTTGGTTCCGCGTGAGCAAGCCGGTGAGCTTCATGTGGCCGATGGTGACAAATTTGCTCGTGGGACGACGTACGCCACGCCGTAGCCGGGGTGACTCGTTGTGGTGAGGTCCCCCGCACGGGTCAGGCCTCCGACTCCTCCGAAAGCGGCCCGAAATCGAGGTTCACCCAGGGGCTGGCCGGGTCCTGAAGGAGCTGGTGGTGGACCCGCACGGCCGCCGGGTACCACTCGCCGAACTCGTCGTCCTCGGCGTGCAGCAGCCGGCCCATGACATACCCGGCCGACAGGTCGGCCCATGACTGATGGTAGCGGCGCGCGAGCGAGCCGGCCTCGAGCACCATCAGCTCCGCTGTCAGCGCGTCGCAATAACCGGCCGCGAGACCCCACCGGGCGATGTTGACCGCGCGGCCGACGTCCCACGACAGCGCCGTCGTGACGAACCCGTCCGCATCGACCAGGCCGTCGGCCCGCAGGCGCTGCTCGCAGCGCGACACCCGGCGGACGGTGTCCCGCAGCTCCTCCGCCTGGTCCGCGGCGTCGTTCTCCGCGCACCACCGGTCCACCAGCTCCACCCACGTCAGCGGGTCGAACTCCCCGTTGCGCAGGCCGTACTCGGCGGCGAACCGCAGGCGCAGCATGAGCACGAGGTTGCCGGGGGTCAGCGCGTAGCCGTCCCCGATCAGGTCGGCCATCGTCGCGCGCCAGCCGGGCGGGTCCGGCACGCCCCACCAGTCCCGCAGGCCCCGCACCTCGGCGACGTAGTCGTGGCGGCGCGCGTCGAGCACGTTCCACGGCGCCGCGTTGAGCACGGCCAGGTGCGCACCGCAGGCCAACGCGTGCGCGATCGGTCCTTCGAGGTGCCCGTACGGCGCGGTGATCAGCCGCTCGACCTGCTCCTCCAGCGGCGTGACGTCGTCCTTGTGCGCGTCGAGCCACGGCTGCAGCGTCGCGCCCGGCAGCCGCCACTCGCCGCGGGTGCCGCGGTTGAACACGACCCGCTCGTGCCGCCCGACGCCGTCGACCGCCCAGTCCAGCGCGCCGCTCATGGCGACGACGTCCGGGCCGAGGTCGGGCAGCGCGCCGCGGGTGAAGACCTGCAGGAACTCGTCGCCGCCGGTCTCGAAGTAGACGTTGGGGAAGGTCTCCGCCCGCTCGTCGAGGATGCTGCGGGCGTCCCCCCGCCGGATCGGGACGAAGAGCTCTTCCCCGGCCAGCAGGCCGAGGTAGCGGTCGAGGTCGTTGTCCCGGCGGGCGGCGGCCAGCTGGGCTTCGACATCGGCGGGCGGCGGCAGGATCACGGGGCGGCTCCCTCCGCTCGGCCGGTCAGCACGACGAGCTTGCCCGCCGTCCGGTTGTGCTCCAAGTCGTCGTGCGCCTGCCGGATCTCCGTCATCGCGTACACCTTCGCCGGACCGAGACTCGCTTCGCCGTCGGCGATCCGATCGAGGTGGCGCTGGAGGACGGAGGCGGGCAGGTCGTCCGCCTCACCACCATAAGCGGTCAACCGCACCCCGGCGGGAAGGTAGCCGATCGGATAGAAATCCGAGATCGTCCAGCGGTTGGAGAGCATGCCGGTGAAGCAGACGGTGCCGTGCACGCGGGTGGCCTTCAGGGTGTCCGGCAGGGTCGGCGTCCCGACGAGTTCGAGGGCCGCGTCGACACCCTCGGGCACGATCTCCCGGACCTGTGTCGCGACGTCACCGTCGTCGAGGAGCGGGTGGTCGACACCGTGGTCGCGCAGGATGTCGAGCCGGTCCGCCTGCCGGGTGGTCGCGAAGACCGTGGCACCGAGGTCTTTCGCCAGTGCCGCGGTGGCGAACCCGAGCGCGGACGTGCCGCCGCGGATCAGCAGGGTCTGCCCCGCCTGGAGGTCGAGGCCGGTGGTGAGCGAGCCGTACGCGGTCTGGAGCGTCTCGGGGACCTGGCCGAGGACCTCCCACGGCAGATCGCTTTCGAAGGGGATGACCTGGCTCTTCGGCACCACCGTGAATTCGGCGTAGCCGCCGTCGAAGGTGCGGCCCATGCCGCCCATCATGGTCGCGACCCGCTGCCCAGGCTCGAAGCCCTCGCCCGCGTCCACGATCCCGACGGCCTCGATCCCGGGTACCCGCGGGAACGTGACGCCTTCGGCGAGCCCGAGCCGGGTGTGCAGCTCGGACCGGTTGAGCCCGAACGCCTTCACGGCGATCCGGACCCAGCCGGGTTTCACCTCCGGCAGCGGGAGCTCTTTCAGTTCGAGGTTTTCGACCGGACCGGGTTCCCGGAGTACCACCGCGCGCATCCTGGGTCCTTTCTTCGCATGCGAACAGTCCGCACAACAACTGTCCGTGCGAGTAGTATTCCCGGGATGAGCCTGTCCCGAGAGCACGACGCGGCCTGGCGGGGTTTCCTGCGTTCGTCCGCGCTGCTGCTGCGCGTGCTCGACGCCGAACTGCGGGCGGAGCACGGGATGTCGCACCGCACGTACGACGCGCTGGTGCAGCTCTCGGAAGCCCCGGACCGGCGGCTGCGCATGAAGGACCTTGCCGACGCGCTCGTGCACAGCGCGAGCGGGCTGACCCGGGTCGTGGACGGCCTCGAGTCCGCGGGGTACGCGCGCCGCGAACCGGACCCCGGCAACCGCCGGTCCACGCTGGTGGTGCTGACCCCGGCCGGGTTCGCGGCGCTGGAAGCCGCCTGGCCCACGCACGTCCGAGGGGTGGAGCGGCACTTCGCTGACCACGTCGACCGGGACCAGGCCCGCGTGCTGGCGGAAGTGTTCCGCGGCATCACGGCCGACCTGGACTGAGGCGCTACTTCTTCTTCGCCGCCGCCTTCTTCCGCTTCGGCTCGGGCTCGGCCTTGGCCTTCTCCGCGGTGGCCAGCAGCTCCTCGGCGTGCGCGCGGCCCGTCTCCGTGTCGTCCATGCCGGCGAGCATCCGCGCCAGCTCGTTGACCCGCTCGGCCTGGCTCAGGTTCTTGACCCCGCTGCGCGTCACCCCGCCGCTGTGGCCCTTGTCCACCACCAGGTGCTGGTCGGCGAACGCCGCGACCTGCGGCAGGTGCGTGACCACCAGGACCTGGTGGGTCCGCGCCAGCCTCGCCAGCCGGCGGCCGATCTCGACCGCCGCGCGGCCGCCGACACCCGCGTCGACCTCGTCGAACACCAGGGTCTGCACCGTGTCCGCGTGCGCCAGGACCACCTCGATCGCCAGCATCACCCGCGACAGCTCACCGCCCGACGCGGCCTTGTGCACCGGCAGCGGCGGCGCGCCGTCGTGGGCCCGCAGCAGCAGCTCGACGTCGTCGATGCCGTCCGCGCCCGCGTGCACCGCGCGGCCGTCGATGGTCAGCGCGTGCGTGTCGCCGTGCTCGGCCGGCCGCTGCTCGACCGTCACCTCGATCGCGGCCTGGCCCATCGCCAGCCCGGACAGCTCCCGCGTGATCTCCCCGGCCAGCTCGGCCGCGGCCTTTTCGCGGGCCGCCGACACCTCGACGGCGTGCGCTGCCAGCTGCACCGCGAGCTGGTCGCGTCGCAGCGCCAGCTCGGCGAGCGCCTCCTCCGAGGTGTCCATGGAGCCCAGGCGGCGCCGGGCGTCGTCGGCCCACGAGAGCACCCCGTCGACGTCCGCCGCGTACTTGCGGGTCAGCCGCTTGAGGTCGCCTTGGCGCGCCAGCACCTTCTCCAGCAGCGCCGGGTCGGCGTCGAGCGTCTCGACGTAGGAGCCCAGCTCGGCCCCGACGTCGGTCAGCAGCACCGACGCCTCCTCGAGCCGCGGTGCCAGCTCGCGCAGCACGCCGTCTTCGGACGTCGAGAGCCGCCGGAGTGCTTCGGAGACCAGCGCCATCGCGCTCGGGACGTCCGGGTCGCCGTCGAGCGAGCCCGACAGCGCGACGTGCGCCTCGGTCGCGGCCGCGCGCAGCTCGTCGGCCGCCGCGAGCCGCTTGATCTGGGTGGTGAGCTCGACGTCCTCACCCGGCTCCGGCGCGACGGCGTCGATCTCGGTGAGCCCATGCTTCAGCAGGTCGGCCTGCTGGGCCATCTCCCGCGAGCGCGTCGACCGCTCGGTCAGCTCGGCGATCACCGCCAGCCACTCGGACCGGACCTCGCGGTACGCGCTCAGCGGCTTCCCCACCGCGTCACCGGCGAACCGGTCGATCACGTCCCGCTGTTCGCTCGGGCGCAGCAGCCGCAGCTGGTCGTTCTGCCCGTGCACCGCGATCAGCTGCTCGGACAGCTCCGCGAGCACGCCGACCGGCACCGACCGGCCGCCCAGGTGCGCCCGCGAGCGCCCGTCGACCGCGACGGCCCGCAGCGCGATGACGCTGCCGTCCTCGTCGACGTCGGCACCCGATTCGGTGACGATGCGTTCGGCGCCTTCGACGCCGGAGTAGGTGAACCGTCCTTCCACGAACGCCTTGAGCATCCCCGTCCGGACCTTGGACACCTCGGCTCGGCCCCCGGACAGCAGGTGCAGTCCGGTGACGACCATGGTCTTTCCCGCACCCGTCTCACCGGTGACGACGGTGAAGCCCGCGTGCAGTTCCAGCAGGGCGTCCTCGATGACTCCGAGGCCCTGGATGCGCATCTCGGCCAGCACGCCGCCTACCGTAGCGGCCCCCACCGACACTCTGCGCGCGCGGGACCCCGGCGAGTCGCCGATATGTTCGAATGAATCGCCCAGCGGTCCTTACTCGCAGGGACGCGCGTGCCGCTCCCGCCAGCTCTTCACCGGCAGCGAGAACTTCTGCACCAGCCGATCGGTGAACGGGCCGTCCCACAGCCGGACCAGCCGGACGGGGGTCTTGCCGCACGTCACGCGCACGCGGGCGCCCGGCGGCAGGTCGATGGACCGGCCGCCGTCGCAGGTCAGGACGGCGGACGAGCCGTCGGGGTCGATCCCGACGGTGATCACCGAGTTCCGCGAGACGACCAGCGGCCGCGCGAACATCGCGTGCGCGTTGCTCGGCACCACCAGCAGCGCCTGGACGTCCGGCCAGATGATCGGGCCGCCCGCCGAGAACGCGTACGCGGTCGAACCGGTCGGTGTGGCACACAGCACACCGTCGCAGCCGAAGGCGGACACCGGCCGCCCGTCGACCTCGATGAGCGCGTCCAGGACCCGCTCGCGCGTGCTCTTCTCGACGCTGGCTTCGTTGAGCGCCCAGGTGCGGGCGAGCTCGGCACCGTCGTGGGTGACCGTGACGTCGATGGTCATCCGCTCTTCGACCTGGTAGTCGCCGTCGACGACGCGCTGCACGGTGTCGGCCAGCGCGTCCGAGTCGGCCTCGGCGAGGAAGCCGACGCGACCGAGGTTCACGCCGAGCACCGGCACCCCGGCCGGGCGGGCCAGCTCGGCCGCGCGCAGCAGCGTGCCGTCGCCGCCGAGGACGAACACCAGCTCGACACCCTCGGCGGGGTTGTCGTCCGGGTCGACGACCGTGCAGGTCGACCCGACGCCGTGGCGGTCCGGGTTGATGAGCGCGCAGACGTCTTCCTCGATCACCCGGATCCGGATGCCGGCCTTGGCGAAGCGTGCCGAGACCTCGCGCGCGGCCTCGCCGGTCGCTTCGCGATCGGGGTGCACCATGAGGAGAACTTCACGTTCGGTGGTCATGCGGGCCCTTCCTCGACGGCGGTTCGGACGAGCCGCTCGGCCTCAGACCTGTCTACCGCGTCCACAGTGGACTCGGCCACGTGTTCTTTCCTGAGCCACACGAAGTACTCGACGTTCCCGGACGGCCCGGGCAGCGGGCTGGCGGTCACCCCGCGCAGCGAAAGGCCTAGTTTTGCGGCCTCGTCGAGGACGCCGAGCACGGATTCGGCGCGCAGCTCGGGGTCACGCACGACACCCCCGCTGCCGAGGCGGTCCTTGCCCACCTCGAACTGCGGTTTGACCATCGGCACCAGGTCGGCGCCTTCGCGCGCGCAGGCGGCGAGCGCGGGCAGCACGATCTTCAGCGAGATGAACGAGAGGTCCCCGACGACGAGGTCGACTTGGCCGCCGAGGTCGTCGGGCGAGAGGTTGCGAACATTGGTGCGGTCCATGACCACTACACGTTCGTCGGTGCGGATCCGCCAGTCGAGGAGGCCACGACCCACATCGGCGGCGATCACGGTCGCCGCGCCTTCGCGGAGGAGGACGTCGGTGAAGCCGCCGGTGGACGCGCCGGCGTCGAGGCAGCGTTTGCCCTCGACGCTCAGGCCGTCGAACGCTTCCAGCGCGCCGAGCAGCTTGTGCGCGCCGCGGGAGGCCCAGCCGGGGTCGTCCTCGTCCTTCACGACGATGGGCGCGTCGGTCTCGACGCCGGTGGCGGGCTTGCTCGCCACCATGCCGCGCACGGTGACCTTGCCGCCGGTGATCAGGGCCGAGGCCTGCTCGCGCGACCGGGCGAGGCCGCGCCGAACCAGTTCCGCGTCGAGGCGCGCCCGCTTGGGCACCGTGGTCAGACCTTGTCGATGCTGGAGAGGGCGACCGTCAGCTCGGTGTGCACGGCGTCGAAGCGCTCGACGTGCTCCGCGAGCGGCAACGCGTCGAGGTCGTCCAGGCCGGCGACGGCTTCGTCGATGCCGGCCCGCGGGTCGGTCTGCTGCGAGAACGTCCCGGGCGGCGGGCCCGGGACGGGGTACGGGTGGTCCTGCACGTCACGAACGGTATCAGTCAGGCGAACTTCGCCCGGGCGCGCTCGCCGAGTTCGGTGACGCCGGTCTCCCACGCCGTGTGGCAGAGCGCGCGAAGCAGGTCCAGGTCGTCGCCGTCGCCTTCCGCGTCGAGCACGCCGTTCTCCGCGGTGACGGTCCAGCCCGGGCGCGGGCCGATCTTGAGGTCCTCGGCCTTGTCTTCGAGCGCGGTGAGGTCCTTCGCGAGGTAGGTGGCGCGCTCGGCCGGGATGGCCTCGATCAGCTGTTTCGGCGTCGCGACGCCCGACAGCACGACGAGCGAGTCGATGCCCGCGGCGACCGCGCCGGCGATGTCGGTGTCCAGCCGGTCGCCGACGACGAGTGGATGCTCCGCACCGGCGGACTTCGCCGCGGTCTCGAACAGCAGCGGCTGCGGCTTCCCGGCGACGAGCGGCTCGACGTCGGTGGCGGTGCGCAGCGCGGCGACCATCGACCCGTTGCCGGGCAGCAGGCCGCGCTCGCTGGGCAGGGTGGCGTCGACGTTGCAGGCCACCCAGAGCGCGCCCGCGCGGATGGCCAGGCAGGCTTCGGCCAGCGCGGCCCAGGTGTTGTCGGGCGAGTGGCCCTGGACGACGGCCTGGACGCTCTTGGCGTTTTCCCGCACCGGTTTCAGGCCGGCGCCGGCGACCTCGGCGGCCAGCGACTCGGTGCCGATGACGAGGACCTCGGCGCCGGCTGCCAGGCGTTCCTTCAGCAGCTGCACCCCGGCTTGGGCGCTGGTGTGCACCTCACCGGCGTCGGCGGGCATGCCGAGGCCGGTGAGGTGGTCGACGACCTCGCCCGGGGCCTTGGACGCGTTGTTGGTGACGAACCGGACGGGTGTGCCGTGCTCGCGCGCGGCCCGGACCGTCTCCGGGGCGCCCGGGATCACCCGGGCGCCGTGGTAGACGGTGCCGTCGAGGTCGAACAGGACCGCGTCGTAGGCCGCGAGCAGGGCGTCACTCATCCGATTCTTCGGTGTCCTTCGGCTCGGTGTTCTCGGTGTTCTCGTTCTTGTCGGCGTCGGCGTTCTCGTTGGCCAGGTCCGCGGCGCGCTCGGAGGCGTCGGTCTCGTCCTCCGCGTCGGCCTCGGCCGCGTTGAGGAACCAGCGGACGGCCTCCTCCTTGCGCCCGGCGGCCGCGAGGTTGTCGGCGTAGGCGTAGAAGAGCCGCGCGCTCCACGGGTCGCGCTTCTCGGCCTTGAGGTCGCCGCCCTGCAGCGAGACGACGGCGGCGTCGAGCTGCCCGAGGTCCCGCCGCGCCCCGGCCGAGACGATGGCGAGCTCGACCTGGACGGCCTTGTCGAGCTTCGCGACGTCGGCTTCCTTCGCGAGGTCGAGGGCGCGCTCGGGCCGGCCCAGCGCGCGCTCGGCGTCGGCGATGATGGCGATGTGGTCGTCGCTGCGGGTCATCCGCCGGACGGCACGCAGTTCGGAAAGGGCTTCCGACCAGTTGCCGGCGTGGTAGGCGACCAGCCCGAGCGCTTCCCGCACGATCGGCACGCGCGAGGCCTTGGCCTTGGCGTACTTGGCGTGCGCGAGGGCGGCCTCGGGATCGCTGTCCATCAGCCCACCGGCGGCGACGAGGTGCTTCCCGACGGTCTCGGCGAGCCCCTTCGGCAGGGTCCTCAGCTCACGGCGGGCGTCCTCGTCGAGGTCGGAGAACTCGATGTCCTCGGGCAGGTCCGGCGCCTCGAGGAGCTCCCGGGCGAGGGCCGCGTCGTCGAGCGGGGTCCCGACCCTGGGCCGCGGTTCCCGGCGGGCCCCGGGACGGTCGTCGCCACGCTTGTCCGAGCCACGGAAGCCGCCCCCGGTCCGCGGACCGCGGTCGTCGTCCCGGCGCTGGTAGCCGCCGCGGTCTTCACTGCGCGGGCCGGCGGGACGGCGGTCGTTGTCCTTGTCCCGGGCGCTGTTGTCGCGGGCACTGTTGTCGCGGGCGATGTTGTCCCGGGCGCTGTCGCGGCGCTGGTAGCCGCCGCGGTCACCACGGTCGGCGCGGTCACCGCGGTCGGTACGGTCGCCGCGGGAGTCGTCCCGGCGGTCGTCGGAGCGGAAGCCGCCGGTGCGGGCACCACGGTCGTCGTCACGACGGTCGCTGCTCCGGCCGCGGTCGCCCGAGCCGTACCCGCCGGTCTTGGCGCCACGGTCGTCGTCACGGCGCTGGTAGCTGCCCCGCGAGTCGTCGCGACGGTCGCTGCCGCCGCGGTTGCGATCGTCCGAGCGGAAGCCGCTGGGCTTGCCACCACGGTTGTCGTCGCGCCGCTGGTAGCTGCCGCGGGAATCGCTGCCACTCCGGGGGCGATCGTCGGAGCGGAAACCACCACGATTGTCGCTGCTGCCGCGGCCACGGTCGTCCGAACGGAAGCCGCCGGACTTGCCACCGCGGTCGTCGGAGCGGAAGCCGCCGGGACGGCTGCCACGGTCGTCATCGCGCCGCTGGTAGCTGCCCCGCGAGTCGTCGCGACGATCGCTGCCACCACGGTTGCGGTCATCCGAGCGGAAACCGCCGGGCTTGCCACCACGGTTGTCGTCACGGCGCTGGTAGCTGCCGCGGGAATCGTCGCGACGGTCGCTGCCGCCGCGGTTGCGGTCATCCGAGCGGAAACCACCCGAACGGGTCCCGCGGTCGTCGTCGCGGCGCGAGGAGCCACCGCGGTCTTCCCATCGGGGCTTGCGGTCGCCGTACGACGCCTTGCCCTGGGGCCGGCTGCCGCCGGGACGGCCGCCCCGGTCGTCGGAGCCGCGGCTCGAACGCTCGTTCCGGTCGCCGCCGCGGTCGTCGGACCGGCCGGCCGAACGGCTGCCACCGCGGTCGTCGAAGCGGCCGCCGCCCGAGCGGGCCGGGCCGCCGGAGAACTTGCCGCCACCGCCGGGCCGGCCGGCCCGGTCACCGGAGTCGCGGTAGCCGCCGCGGCGGTCGTCACGGTCGCCGGTGCGGCCGCTGTCACGGCTCTGACCTGCGTATCCTCCGCGCTGGTCGCGGTCGCGGGGACCGTCGCCGCCGCGGAAGGGCTTGCCGCCGCCACGGACGCCGTGGTCGTCCCGGCGCGGCCGGCCCTGGTGCGTGTTGTCGCGGCCGCCGCGGTCCTGCCGCGCACCGCGCCGGTCTCCCCCGGATGCGTCCGATCGGCCCCGGGAGCCTTCGTCCCGGCGTGCCGACCGGCCGGACCCATCATCGCTTGAGTCTCGTCGACCGAACTCGGACACCTGGCCTCCTGCCGTGGAAAAAATCTTGTTCTGGACATACGCGTACGGCCCGCTAGGGCAGCCAACTGGCTATCCTAACGGGCCGTACGTAAGGTAAGTTCGGCGGTGTCCTACTCTCCCACAACCCTTCGGTTGCAGTACCATCGGCGCTATCAGGCTTAGCTTCCGGGTTCGGAATGGGACCGGGCGTTTCCCTGACGCTAAAACCACCGAAACACTCCGAAACAACACACGCACCTGGCGTGGTGTTTCAGAACCGTAGAGTGGATGCGCAACATCTTCGTAGACAAGTCCTCGGCCTATTAGTACCAGTCAACTCGACAACACATTACTGT